>NZ_JAQMYN010000001.1:0-1191316 GCF_028369225.1 Priestia sp. AB | reverse complement strand
AATAAACCATTTATATTTAAATAATGGAAATATACGATTACAAATTTGATGTCTTTTCTTTTAGGATTAGAGCTAAATTAAACAAATTACGAACTACTGGCTTCATGCTTACGCGTTCAAATATTAAAAAATGAACCAATTATTCTTTATACCAAATAGTAGTATAAGGAAATTAATCAATTTTCATATGAAGTAAACTATAAGGTTTCTGTCCTAAATTTTTTCCAGGATGAAATCTAGCCTGCAGATGTAATTGGGCCAAAATGACATACAACTTAAATCAACTTATTACAAAAAAGCCGAGAAACTTAATTCCCTAGCTTTTTTGAGTTTCTATCGCTTGTTTAACCGTTGCATAGGTTTTAATAGATGAGAAATCGATTCCATTTCTAACAATGGTTTGGGCCAGTTCAGGTCGTATACCAGTCATCATTACCTCAATACCTTGTAAGCGAAGAACACTGTAAATATCAAAGAGGTAACGTTCAGCTATAGCGTCTATAGTTAAGATACCTGAAAAATCAACAATTAGATACTCTACCTTCATTTCAATAATTTTCAAAATAACATTCTCCAAGATATATTCAGCTCTTTCTGAATCAATAGAGCCAATTAGTGGGAGAACGGCGGTTTTATCTTGAATGGGGACCACAGGAACCGACAATTTCAATACTTCTTGTTGCGCCTTTTGAATAATTTTATCTTTCACTTGTTCAAATACTATAATCGTTTCATTAATACTTATATCGAGCAAATAGTTAAATCGTTTATTAATAAATACAACTTCTTCTGAAGAAAGTCCATGCTCTATACTTATTTTAGTAAGGTAATCGATGAAGACTAGGCGCGTAGGAGGATAGCGTGTAATAATAATAGAGATTCTCTCCCCCTGAGATGCTGTACGCTTACCATTGATCTTACTCCATTCAACAAGCCCTTCAGGTACGTTGTTTTCACTACTAAAGAGACTCTTTCCTAAAAACTTAATAAATTCAGTATAGACGATAATTGCTTGTTCAAGTTCCTCCTGTAAAGCCTCAAAATTGGGGTTCTGAGAAATTTCTTGCACAATTTCATTTGCTAACATTTCTGCATTATCATCTAAGTACTTAGCAACGCCTATAATCCCTTTCAATAATTGTCACTCCCTCATCTTCTTATTTATGAATGCATTTAGGCAGTCGTTTTATTTCTTGCTTTCCTATTTATTGTTTTAAAAACGAATAAGGAGATTTTCTGTCGCCTTTTGTAAACTTGATTTTATAGTCAAATTATTAAAATCAATACCAACACTTACAACAGTCTGTGCAACTTCCCGACGAATTCCTGTTAAGACTGTTTCTACACCTAGAAGCTTTAACGAGTCTATCACTTTGAAAATTTGATCTGCTACCATGGTATCTATAATATAAACACCCGATAAATCTACTATTAAACGTTGAAGCTGTAGTCTGTTCGCTGATTTCAACGCTTCCTCCATTGGATAATTGGCTCTTTCCGTATCTATATTTCCAATGAGAGGCAAAATAGCCATCCCTTTAGCTAAAGGGACAACTGGGACCAATAATTCAAGAAAGGCGCTTTGCGCACGTTCAAGGGTTAATTGATAGAAATGCACATAACTTAAACTAAAGGAATAAGCAGCATGATCTAGCAGAGGATCAATAATTCCACCGACTTCAAATACCGTATCTATTGATAGATTATTTTCCTTTATTACTTCCTTCAATGTCTTCCATAAGAAAGTGCGATAATACTTTGTATCTTTTAATGCTTCATCTAATGGCACCTTCAAATTGCAAAACATCTCCCCTGTTTCTTTTCCCCATTGTGTAAATTTTTGGAGTGCTCTTTCTTCATTTAAGTAATTCCTAAGAACTTCACCAAATAGACTTATAAAGTGAGCTCGGATATTAATAAGTTCCACTTCAAGAGGAGACAATTGTTTCTTTTCTTCTTCTGTAATATCAACTATTCTATTTTCATGTACTTCATTAGCGATTTCAAATTTATATTCTAAGATTTTATCCCCTAAAAATCCTATTTCATCTTTCATGATCTCCTCCGAAAATCCTGTTGAGGCTATTATTTAGTTTTTATACTAATTATACCACCACGTGTCAAAACAATTATTTTTTTGTTAATTTCTCAGTATAAAATTCTCTACTCTAATCTTCATAATTTATTAAACAATTTGTTACAAAGGATTAAAAAAATCAAAGCCGAATTCGCCTTCTGTGATATGATTAATCCAATAAATAGAAATCTAGTATGTTATACACATCATAAAACAGAAAATTACTAATCCATTAGTTTTTCTGTATATTAAAGGACATTTAACGTCGGAATATGTAAAATTCACACAAATAAGAATACCTTATTACTCTGTAGATTTTTTAAAATTTTTACCAAAACCACTCTGAGGTGAACTATGAAAACAATTAACTCTATATCTAGTTCTAAAAAATTTGATAAAGGTCATGTCTTTTACCGTTTTGAAGATAAACAATTTTACATAAATAATTTAATGCGTTTTATTAAGAATGGATTAGAGAGTAAACAATGTATATTGATAATTGAGAATATGAGGGCACTTCCCCTAATAAAAGCTACTATTGATAAAAAGTTTATTCATAAACAAAAAGAATCTATTCGTTTAGTTAATAATTTTGATTATTACTTGGCAAATGGTGATTTTCACACCAAAACTATTCTTACTCATTTTCAAGAAGATTTGTCTATGTTGAAAATGAAAAATACGATGATAAGAACATGGGCTCACGTAGAATGGGCTTCAGAGAAACCAGATATTCTTTTACTAGAAGAATTTGAATCAACTGCCGATAATTTTGTTGAGGAGGAGGGTATAGTTTCAGTTTGTGCATATGCTGCTGATTCTTTATCTTCTACTTTGGATACTACTCTGCAGCAATTACATCAATTCATTATGACAGATCATAATTTTTTTATTTCCCCCTTTTACAAGGGGGGAAGTTGTTAAAATCATGGCCATGAATCTACATATTCATAGCTTTTTTGGTTCCCATATAGGACATTATGGTAACCACGTGAAGAGTTTTATGAACCAACTGGGTTACAGCATCCTTCTTATTTACTTACTAAAAAAGATTATAACAGTAGCTAATTTTGTATTATTTCCGATAATGGGTTTTATGGTAACTAGAAAAGACTACTTAAACATATACTTTAACACCGCTATATATAAGGGTGTTAAGTATGGGTATATCTTTTTATAATGGCCAAATATGCGTTGAAGGGATAATCTGCGGATCGTTTATAGAAATAGGCATTACTTTTATAGCCCTATTCGTCATATATGTAGCTTACGAAGCAATCTATAAAAAAGACCGTCCATAACTTTAGAAATTGTGGACGGTCTTTGATTTGCTTATTCGTCAATCTTTACTAAATGTAAATCGCTCTTGATAGTTTCTTACACAATATCTCGATTCAATTTTTCATCTTTAACCACTTTAATTCTTTCTACTTTTCCTACAAGAAAGATATATGAAAGTGCTCCTAGAAGAGCCAATGCCGCTATAAATACTAGCGCTGGGGCAAAGTTTCCTCCTTTAGCTAAGAAACCAATAACAATTGGAACGATGATAGAAGCTAAACCTCCGATAAAGTTAAAAACTCCCCCTGTCAAACCCACTAAATGTTTAGGTGCTAGCGTTGAGACAAACACCCATGTAATAGAGGCCAGGCCATTTCCGAAAAACGCAATAGCCATAAACATGATAATGAGAGATGTGCTATTCACATAATTGGCTCCGATAATTGAAGTTGATAAAAGCAGACCTACGATAATCGGTGTTTTTCTTGCAATACCTAAAGATACTCCTTTTTTCACTAGGGCGTCAGATACAAAGCCTGATAATAATACTCCTACAAACGCTGCTAAAAACGGAGCAGATGCTAAGAAGCCTGATTTTAAGAAATCTAACCCTCTGTATTCCACAAGGTACGTTGGAAACCATGTAAGGAAGAACCATAAAGTAGAGTTTACGGCAAACTGACCTAAGTAGATGCCCCATAGCTTCCGGTGAGAAAAGGCTTCTTTAAGATTTCCCCATTCGAATTTTGCTCTTTCTCCTTTCTTATCAGCAGCTTTAACTAAGCCTCCACCTTCTTCGATATGCTGTAATTCTGCTTTATTTACTTTGCTATGCTGAGAAGGATCACGATAAAAGATGTACCATATAATGCCCCATGCTATACCGATAACCCCTGTAGTAATAAACAGACCTCTCCACCCTAAAAAGTGCTGAATGGTCACCAATGTAGGTGTTAAAAATGCTAGCCCTGCAAACTGTCCCGAAGTATAAAAAGCAATTGCTGATGCTCTTTCCTGATTTGGAAACCAGCTAGTAACTACTTTATTATTGGTAGGAAAAGCCGGTGCTTCGAATGCTCCTGTGGCTAGACGCAGACCAAAAAGACTCCCAAATCCCTTAGTAAATCCTTGCAGCAGCGTAACAATAGACCAGGTAATTAGACTAACGGCATACGTAACACGAGCACCAAAACGGTCAGCCATTACCCCTCCTGGTATTTGTAAAGCGGCATAAGCCCATCCAAAGGCTGAAAATATAAGGCCCAGTTCTACTGATGATAGCTTTAAATCCTTGGACATGGCTGTGGCGGCTACAGAAATATTACTTCGATCCATATAGTTGATGACAACGCTTACGAAAATAAATGCTAAAACACGAAATCTAACGCGAGTCGGCTTTTCGCTATACCCCTTCATTCCCTTATCCCCCTGTATATGACTAGTTTAAAAAGAAGATCTGACTGACGGTCATTTATCAATCAGACCTTTCTTGCTAAAATGGTTTCCCCTTTACCATTCCGCTACAGAACCATCTTTATGACGCCATACTGGATTACGCCAATTATGACCGATATCAGCCATTTTTCTAACATGGTCTTCATTAATTTCAATACCTAAGCCAGGTCCATCAGGAATCTTTACGAATCCTTCTTCATATTTAAATACGTGGTTATCAACAATATAATCTAGTAAATCACTGCCTTGGTTATAGTGAATGCCTAAGCTTTGCTCTTGAATAAATGCGTTGTGGCACGTTGCATCTACTTGGAGACAAGCGGCTAATGCAATAGGTCCTAACGGGCAATGAGGCGCAGCTGCTACATCAAAGGCTTCAGCCATTGAAATAATTTTCTTACATTCTGTAATTCCTCCTGCATGTGATAAATCAGGCTGAATAATATCAACGTAGCCGTCTGTTAAGAGCTTTTTAAACTCCCATTTTGAAAACATTCTTTCTCCTGTCGCAATAGGAATGGATACATGGTTGGCAATTTCTCTTAATGCCTCATTGTTTTCGGGCAAAACCGGCTCCTCGATAAACATTGGACGATAGACCTCTAGTTCTTTAGCTAAAATTTTTGCCATTGGCTTATGTACTCGTCCGTGAAAATCAATACCTATTCCTACATAAGGCCCCACTGCTTCTCTGACAGCAGCGATACGTTCTACTACTTGATCAATTTTTTCATATGAATCTACGTATTGAAGCTCTTCTGTTCCATTCATTTTTACTGCTGTAAATCCTTGTGAGACAACTTCTCTTGCTGCTTCGCCTACATCTGAAGGTCGGTCTCCTCCAATCCACGAATACACTTTAATAGATTCTCTTGCTTTTCCGCCTAATAGTTGATGTACAGGAGCATCGTAATATTTTCCTTTTATGTCCCACAGAGCTTGGTCAATCCCAGATATGGCACTCATTAAAATAGGTCCGCCTCGATAGAAACCGCCTCGGTACATAACGTTCCAATGATCTTCAATATTTAATGGATCTTTGCCAATAAGATACTCCATTAGCTCATCTACTGCAACTTTAACGGTAGAGGCTCTTCCTTCAATAACAGGTTCTCCCCATCCAACAATTCCTTCGTCTGTTTCTATCTTTAAAAATAACCAGCGTGGCGGTACTTGGAACAATTCATAATTAGTAATTTTCATGTACTTTTTCCCCTTTCGTTATACCATTAACTGCGGCTACGTATGCTTTAGCCTTTTGTGTTAACTCCTGCAGGTATGCATGAGTAATTTCACGATTTGTATCTACTAAAGAACTTCCAATCCCAAACCCTACAGCACCTGCTTCTTCAAATTCTTGAATATTGTCTAAGCTCACTCCTCCGGTTGGAAGAAGTGGAATATGAGGAAGCGGACCTCTAATATCTTTAATATAGCTAGCCCCCAGCCTAGCAGGAAATACTTTGATAATATCCCCCCCATTTTCAAACGCCGTTAGAATTTCAGTAGGTGAAAAAGCACCAGGGATACTAACCGCACCGTATCTTTTTGTTAGTTTAATCGTTTCCGTGTTAACAGTTGGAGAAAGAATAAACTTTGCACCTGCTAAAATGGCTGACCGTGCTGTTTCAGGGTCAAGCACTGTACCCGCTCCTACTAGCACTTGATCACCAAGCTCTGTAGAAACCTCTTTAATGGCTGAAAGTGCGTCCGGCGAATTGAGAGTAATCTCTATATTTTTTACACCGCCGTCATTAAGCGCAGAGGCAATTTTCACTACGTCCTGCGGTTTGGCTCCTCTAATAATCGCAACGATTTTATGCTCTAATAAATGTGATAAACTATCCGTCATGGGTAAGCCCCTTTCTTTTATCGTATAACGTCTTCTCTTGTAATCGCATTCATAAATTCGTAAAGCTCTTTCTTATCAGGCAAGCCTTCAATATCACCCTCTACGGTGACAACCATCGCTCCTATAGCACACCCTCTTCTAACTGTTTCTTTTAAAGGAGATTTATCTATTAGTCCAGATAGTATCCCAGCGGCGAACCCATCACCAGCTCCTACTGGATCTATCACTCTCGCAACTTTAAAACCTTCTACGTAAGCGGATTCATTTTCAGTCGAATAATAAGCTCCCTCCTCACCTAGCTTAATAACGATTAATTCTGCACCTAATTGATGAAACGCTGTTGCAATGTCTTCAGGGTTATCCTTCTCAAATAAAAACTTACCTTCATTCACTCCTGGTAAAATAATATCTGCATATGTAGCCATTTTGATGAGTGTTTGGCGCGCAGTTGATTCATCCCAAAGTGTCTTTCGCAAATTTGGATCAAACACTATTTTTACACCATTTTTTTTAGCTGCTTTCATTGCTTGAAATACAGCTTCGTGGCAGGAATCGCTTAGCGCAGGTGTAATCCCTGTCACGTATAAGTATTTGGCAGAAGAGATGTACTCTTCATTCATATCATGTGGATTCATAAAGCTTGCTGCTGAACCTTGTCTGTAATAAAAGACTTTACTGTTCATTTCATTTGTTTTTTGTTTTAAAAACAGACCTGTAGGAGCATTATCATCAAATATCACATGTCTTACATCTATTCCTTCTCCCTTAATACTTGAAAGAATCCGCTCTCCTAGCTCGTCTTTTCCTAATCGGCTAACCCATCCCGTTTGATAACCGAGTTTTGACAGGGCAATCAACGTATTACTTTCTGCCCCTGCAATTTTTGAAGAAAAATCTTTAGCATATCTCATTTTTCCATTTGAGTGTGGGGTAAACAGAATCATTGTTTCCCCCATGCTTATCACATCCATTTTACCCCTCTTTTCATTTATCTCTTTATCTCTTCATATCCAGCGATAAACGATATATTAGCTGACGTTTGAAGCAGCCTTTCTACTATAAAGTCCTTATGTTTCAGCATTCTTTCTTTAGGCCCAGCTACGCTAATAGCAGCTTGAATGCTCCCCTTTGCTCCAAATACAGGTGCAGCAAGGCAAAATAATCCTTCTTCATTTTCTTCATCATCAATTGCATAGCCCATTTGAATAAAAGAATCTAGATTGTCATTAAGCACTTTTTTATCTGTGATTGTATAATCCGTAATAGGCAGTAGCTCTATATGTTCAAGCAACTGTTCTCGCTGGTCTTTAGGAAGAAAAGCTAAAAAGGTTTTTCCTAATCCTGTACAATAGAGCGGCTTACGGTTACCAGGCTGAGCTGTTGTTCTAATAGAGCGATTATTGTCAATCTTAACAACATAGACTAATTCTCCATCTGACAACAAAGCCATAAATACCGTTTCCTGAACATCCTCCATCAGTTCCTTTAAATACGGCTTTCCCTCAGAAGAAATATCCAATGATTCCATAGCCGCTGTTCCAATTTGAATTAGCTTTGGCCCTAGCTTATACCTCTTTAATGAGTCCTGATTCAAATACCCTTCATTATGAAGTGTTCCCACAAGATTAAACGTACTGCTTTGCGGAAGCGAAAGTAAATCGCTAACCTCTTTTACTGTTAGTCCCTCGGGATGTTGAGCAATCAATTCAAATACCCTCAATACACGTTCTGCTGATTTTACTGACATAAAGAAACCCTTTCTGAATCACATATGTGATTTTGAATTTTATATATGATTTACTGATTTAAATATTATCATAGACCGATCATTAATTCAAAATATTTTTACAAATTAAACAAAGATATTTATGACAGAAAATGAAAAACTAGATTTATTGATCTAAAAGCCGTTTTAATTGCTGAAACAGGTATTATATTAACCTAACTTATTTTTTCACTTCTTCCAAAGCAGCTTTAATAATATTAATTATGACCTGGAATGGGTTAACATGAAGAATTTTCTATGTCGTTAAAGAAACATTGGACGAATTATTTTGGATAGACAAGGAGTGATTTTGAATGAAAAAGATAGTTGATCAGAGGTTCACCTTTTTAAATTTGCAGCATATTAAAATTGCATATATTATTCAAATACTTGGAGTTTTACTTATTCTTGGTCATGATTTCTTAAAAGGTGGATTAGAAAAGATGAAGGCAAATTCACTATGGGTTTTGTTCATTCTATCTAGCGTTGTATACGGCTATTTATCTCTAAGTATTAGCTTAGAACAGGAAAAAGAAATAAAAAGACCTTTTCGCTCTTTTTTGCTGAGTTTATTCGTCCTGTTAGTAATCGGTTCAATTACTGCCTATTTAACATCTGTGACTTCAGGATTTAATTAGAGTAATGGAGTATTATTTGGAGGCATTATTTTTGTATGCGGTCTTATAGCCATGAACTATGCGTACCATTTAAGAAAAAACAACAAAATGAATGGGAAGATGATGAATAAAAGAAGACCTTGTTCAAGGTCTTCTTTATTTCTACGGATAATTCACATTACGATAACTAGAAGTAACCCTATTTTATGCTATCAATACTTCACATTAAAATTTAGATGATTCCATATACCTTGGGTAGCTTGCTCAGTTTATAAAATTCACCCTAATTTGCGTTTGAATCCTTTACTAGCTAAAAAGTAAGCGATGACCATGATACCTAGGCACCAGGCGAGGGCACTCCAGATATCGTTGCCAACTGATCCTTCATACAAGAGTGCACGAATTGTATTCACGATTGAAGTCACGGGCTGGTTCTCAGCGAATGCACGAACAGCTTTAGGCATCGTTTCAGTGGGAACAAAGGCGGAACTAATAAAAGGCAGGAAGATTAGCGGGTACGAGTAGCCTGTGGCTCCTTCCATAGATTTTGCTGTCAATCCTGGAATAATGGCCAACCATGTCAGGGCTAGCGTAAACAGCCCTAGTATCCCGGCTACCGCAAACCAATCTAGGATATCAGCGCTGGAGCGGAAACCCATCAAGAGCGCGATGAGGATAACTACTACGATAGTAAGCGCATTGGAAACAAAAGATGTCAACACATGAGCCCATAATACCGAAGAACGTTTGATAGGCATAGTAATGAAACGGGCCATCAGTCCACTTTTCACATCATTAAATAGCCGCACGGAAGTGTAAGCGACGCCGGATGCGATAGCCATCAGCAGGATTCCCGGCAATAAATAATTGACGTAATTGGCTGTTCCTGTATTTATAGCGCCACCAAACACGTAGACAAAAAGTAGCATCATCATAATTGGCGTAATTGCCACCGTAATGATCGTATCCGGGCTGCGCATAATATTTCGCATCAAACGTCCTAGTAATACACCTGTATTGTTTTTCATTTATATTTCCTCCTTTTTGCCGATGATTGCGAGGAAGATTTCCTCCAATGTTGGCTGTTTCTCAATGTATTCCACTTTTGCTGGCGGGAACATCTCTTTAAGTTCGGTAAGGGTACCGGTTTTGATGATTTTTCCGCCATGTAGGATGGCTATCCGATCTGCCAGTTGTTCAGCTTCCTCCAGGTACTGAGTCGTGAGCAAGATGGTCGTACCATCGCCAGCAAGCTCTTTGATGGTGTTCCAGACTTCAATCCTGGCTTCCGGATCAAGTCCGGTCGTCGGTTCGTCGAGAAAAATAACGGCTGGCCTGCCAATCAGACTCATAGCTATATCAAGTCGGCGCTTCATTCCACCGGAATATTGATCCGCCCGGCGATTGGCTGCATCGGTCAAGCTGAATCTTGCAAGAAGATTGTCAGCTACTTCATTAGGATTAGATACCCCTCGCAATTTGGCGATCATGATCAGGTTTTCCTTCCCAGTAAGCATGCCGTCTAACGCTGCGAACTGCCCCGTTAGGCTGATATTCTGACGGACGTCAGCCGGTTGACGTTGGACGTCAAATCCGCAAATACTTACTTCGCCGCTATCAGCCTTCATCAGTGTTGAAAGAATGTTAACTGTCGTCGTCTTGCCTGCTCCATTTGAACCCAGCAGTGCAAAAATTTCACCGCGCTGCACCTCAATATTCACCCCTTTTAAAACTTCTTTGTCTTTAAAAGACTTTTTTAACTCTTTTACAAAAATCACTGTATTTCTCATACGTTTTTCCTCCTTTTAAAAGCTCCACAAGCGGGCTCGCTAGAACTGTCATGATATAACTAAGCTGAGCGTCTCGTAGAGCTAGTTTTTTTATACTCTACTATTAAGTCTGACTTATATTCTGTATTACTTAGTACCGAGTTTAAAAAATGACCGAATAGCAAAAGTAACTAGCTATTCAGTCGATGTTATTGATTAAATTTATTTTTTCCTAATCGTTCCTTAATACTCTGATTCAAATCTTCACGATACTTAACCATATAAGTTTTAGCATTTGCCACTAATTCGTCAGCAAAGGAAGCCACATCGTCTCCCGTAATTTCGAGCACCTGTCTACCTTCTGCAGCACCTGCTTCGAATAAATCAATTAATTCATACTGCATGTGTAGCATATCCATTCCGTTGCCCGATGAGAAATTCCACATGTAGTTTTGAATTTTTTTAAATACAAACTGATAGTCCTCTGGCAAGGCTTCAACCCGTGCCATCATCATTTTATACTCTTTTTTATCACCAATCATTTTTTTGAATATTTCCAGCATGTCATTTTTCCTCCTTTTTATAAAACTTCATAAGATGCTTTAAAACTATCCGACGGTCTATCTTATGAAGTTAGTTTGACTTCAAGACGTTGATTTTTGATGATACAAAATCCCACCTTTTCCAAAACAGCTCAAGCTCCTTGTAGCCTGCCTCATTAAGCGAATAAAATTTGCGGGGTGGGCCCATATCTGATGGTTTTTTTTCTATATTCACAAGTTTTTTCTTTTCTAATCGTACGAGAATAGTGTAGACCGTCCCTTCCACGACCTCGATAAATCCAAGCTCGTTCAGACGGCGTGTAATCTCATAGCCATAGGTTTCATGCCGGCTGATAATTTCTAACACACAGCCTTCCAGCGAACCCTTCAGCATTTCAGTTAAATTTTCGATCTTCAGAACCTCCTCTATATCATCTGACTTATATTCTGTATCACTTAGTACCAAGCCAATTTTCACTTAATAACTTTTAAAAATTGAGCTATTAAGTAATACTTAGTATATGTAGATTGTAATACTTAGTACCGGGCATTTCAACTATTTTTTAAAATATTTTCAAAATTATTTATGCTTTTTATTTTGGGAAAAGCTTATTAAATAAGATAAGCATAATTACAAAGTATGGAATCCATAATACAGTCCCAAAATAATTTAGTTTACTATCTTTTAAGTATTGACGATTCAGTAAATAATAAATGAAACTAAATACGATAATCAAAATCAACATAACTATAACTCCAATTTTTCGTGCTACTGCTACATCAATTTTTGTTATTCTACTAATAAGATAAATATTGAAAATTAGTTCGATATTAATAAAAATCAAAACAGCATATAGTATACTTGAGAAATTTAATTTCAAAAACCAATTCATAACGTCCCTCCCTAAATGAAAAAAGTCCTCTATCAAGATAATAGAGAACTTTTTAAAACAGTTAGCCTAAAATGTAGAATAAGCATAGTAATAAAATATCAACAGGCAAACTAATACTTAGAAAAAGTAAAATATATTTTTTAGGTTCTGGACCTCTCTTCTTAATTGAGAAGAATTCTACTCCTAAATTGTTGATTGTAATTAGTAAAGCAAACATTACATAAAGCAAAACGTTTTCTTTAAACATATGCGTAAATAGTGGAGAGAATAAAATCAAAAAAGTAAACATTTGAAAAGATCCTCTTGAGAACAAGTCTATTTTACCGCCTAAAAATTCTTTGAAAGTGTTATCAGGACTCATGTTATATCACCACCTTATTATGATAAACAACCAGCAGCAGCACTAGCACCTAACCATACAGCACCAACTCCGGTGCCAATAGCCCATCCTGCAGGTCCACTTACCCCAGCAACAGTCATTAGGCCACTGAAAGCAGCAGTATGAGCAAATCCAGCAATCGAAGCTGCTCCACAGCCACTAATTCCTTGAATTGAAACTGTACCAGAAGACGTTTTACTTGCGCCAAGTTCTTTAAAAATTTGTTCTTTTAGTTCTTTACCTTCTGGGCTATCAATAATTTCGTTGAATTGTTCTACTGTAGCTGTTAGTTGATTGTATGAAGGAGAATCAAGGTTATCTTTTACTCTCTCTTTATTTTCAATGATTACTTGATTCTTATCTTCGTCGAATTTTACATACTTTAGAATATTATTAAGTTGTTCAACTGAACCTTCTAACTGGTTATAAGCATCAGAATCATTAAGATCATTTTTTAATTCCTCTTCATTAACAATGGTTATTTGATTATCTTCTTTACTGAACTCTAAATGCTCTAATATAGTATTAAGTTCTTGTTGTTCTGCTGTAGAAAGTTCCTGACTTTCTGCTGCATTTACGCTTACCGGCGTTCCCACAGCAGTAGACGTAAGTAATACACCAGCTGTTAAAGTCGTACATACGGAAAGTTTAATTTTCTTTGTAAATTGCATATCTATAAAATCCCCCAACCCTAAAAAATACTTTATATGTATTATCCTACCAGATATTCAAAAGATTTAATTGTATTTCTAGTAATTTGAAAATAACATACTAGAATTATTCAAAAACCAGGAATTTTATTGTGATTCTTAAGGCTCAAATAAATTCATATATAGAGTCTAAAATCACCGGATTTTAACATATAAAGTGTATCTTCTAGGAGGAACAATAATTCTACGTTATTGCTAGTTGCCTTCAGATAATTTTTTTCAAACTGAAATTTTTTCATTTGAAGATGAATTAAAATGCTTTTACTGCGACATAGCATTTTCCGACGTTTTGTAATTCATAAAGTAAATAACGTCGTTGAATACACACTTTGTAAAAGCTGATACCTAGATTTTTTTCTCAGCCTCATTTATTTCTCTTTCAATAAGAGCCACTGAAAGCTCGAATGCTTGTATCCGTCTTTTAGCTAAGGTTATTTGAGATTTATATCTACCAGCATTTTCTTTAGCTTCAAACGTTTTTACTGTCTGTCTGAGTTTATGTAAAGTTGAATCGATTTGACGCTTTGCTTCAACTAATTCAGCTACATCAAATTTCATTTAAGTCTCTCCTTTTTATAATTGTTATTGGCAGCCTTCTCATATGAAAAAGCTGGTGCCTCATCTCTGTATAAAGCATATCATCAAGATCTATTCCTTGCTGCTCTATCTCTTATTAAATGACCATATATAAGAGTGAACAAATGCTAGAGTTTAACCCTCCCATTTATCTCCATCCGTAATCCACTTATCATTTTGCAAATCATAGCATGTATCATAATCATGAAAACTAAAATAGGTAGCTAACGTACTACCTTTTCCGTCTGCCTTATTTCGACACTCTACAAACCATTCTACAATGGCTTTTGTTTCACCTTCCTATATTTCCTGTGCGGAAGTTTTATAGAACGCCCAAAATCCATCTTCTTTGTCAACAGGTATGCTATACATTTCAATCTCGTCAAACAAGTCGTAGATACCTGAAAAAATACTGCTATTTTCCCCTTTTCAATTTATATTGTTATTGTATAAAATGAAATTTTCTTTTCTCTTACTTAAATCTTACGTTTTTCTTAATTTTCTTTTTATAAAAATTAGAATTTTACCCTTTATATTAAATAGAATAATAGTCAAGCTCGAATAAAACCTGATCATCTATAATAAAATTTAAGGAAAAACCTTTTTGATCATACTATGTAGGTTTTTATTAGGTTCATTCTATGAAATGTAATAGATTATTCAGATGGAAAAAGGAGTGAATACAAATGAGTTTAGCCACCTATATAGGTTCGAATGTAGAATTACCTATTAATGACGAACTGGATGATATAGTTACTATTGGAAGCTGCTTTTCAGATGAAATGCATCGATTAAACATAAAGAAACATCATTTTACTACTTCTTATGTTTATGAAGTGTCAAGTGACTGGGGAATTGAAATTACGGAATATATGAATAAAAGCAGACTGAAAGAATCAAAAGAGAAACTACTTGCACTGTGTCAATTGATGGATCACTATCTTAAATCAGGAGATTTTTTTGAATTGTATAGTTGTTGGATAGGAGAAGAAGCTGAAGAGCGAGAAGGAGAACTAACGTTAAACATCAATTATTTTGATATAGATGCTATTAAAATGCCTGAAAAAACATTAGTTAGAATCGAGAAATAAACTTCCCTTATTATGCTAACATTTTTTTCGCATCTATAATCTGAACGCAAAAAAAGCTATTTCAATCGTATTGGCATCGGAGTGAAATAGCTTTTTCTACTTTACATTCAAGAGTGTGTTAGATCCTTATGGATATCTTCACATGTGAATTGTATCACAAACTTTTCTGCATGTGAAGATAAAAAGTTAAATTTGTATGACAAGTATCAAAAAAATAAAGAGCAACCTCATTTGTCAATGACGAGGTTGCTCTTTATAAGGGTTCATTCATACTTATCCGAGTGCGAACGATAGCAGCATTATAACCCTTTTTTATTGTATCCTTATCTTTAGAGCCTTCTGGTCGTCCAATTCCTACTCCACCGTCAACCATAAGTAAGGATTTTTTATTAAATACCAATTCTCCTGTATATGCATAATTATAGTTTCGAATATACTCAGAATTAATTACTTCTTTTCCGTTGTAAATGCTAGCATATATAACCTTCAATTGTTAAATTAAAGGTTTTTTTCTATATATTGTGTTATACTTTTAAACATGTATTACGGTTGTAGAGGAGTTTTCAATTGAAACAGAAAGAGATTTTTTCGTGGATTAAATCCATTATTATTGCCTGTATTCTGGCTTTTGTGGTAAGAGAGTACCTATTTACACCTATAGTAGTAGACGGTGAATCGATGATGCCGACTTTAAAAGACAGTGAAAATATTATTCTTAATGAAGTAGGTAAAAATAAAGTAAATAATATAAAAAGATTTGATATTATCGTTTTTCATGCTACAAAGGAAAAAGACTATATTAAAAGAGTAATCGGTTTACCTGGTGATCATATAGAATATCGCAATGACACGCTATATATAAACGGTAAAAAATATGAAGAGCCTTATCTAGACCAATATAAAAAAGAAATAGGAACAGGCCCATTAACTGAGGATTTTAAACTTGAAGATTATACAGGCAGCAAAACCGTTCCAAAGGGTCAATTATTTGTCATGGGAGATAATAGAATGTACAGCTTAGATAGCAGATCAACTAAAGTAGGAACAATCTCCGTAGACAAAATCGTAGGAAAAGCCAAATTAGCTTATTGGCCTTTAAAAGAATTTCAATGGATTAAGTAAAATCTTTTAAAGCTCCCTTATGAAAGGGAGCTTTTTCTATTTCTTTGCCAGTCCGTCACATGAAATGAAGCATTGTTGCTTTAAGTCCCACACTAACTGCAGCCCCTGTTTAAATTCACTTTTCCTTATATTTTCTGCGAAAGTGAGAAATAGCTGACGCTCCTGCACCAGCAATCAAAATTGAAAAAATAGTAGATAGCATATCATTGGCAACAAACGTCTTCACCAAAAATGCAGATAGAAAAATAGCTACAAAACCTATTCCTAAATATGAAAGATTAATAATTGATCACTCCAGCTATAACGTTATTCCTATGTAAAAGGTTTTACAATTAAAAACATGATGAACATAATAACGGCAAATAAAGCCCCCTGAAGAACAAAGTTAATTGGTTTATGAGTATCTTCATTAGCCTTTACAAACAGCTTAGACCATCTTGTATACATCACTAATTTTGCACAAAAGTTAAATAAAACACCTGCAATGATTGAAGCAATTGCTATTTTTAAGATATGAATTCACTCCTTTCTAACATACCAGAAGGATATCCATAACCTAACATAAACACCTAAATAATACAAAAATCCAAGAATCATAGGAAGTAGTCTTTCCACCTTCTATGCCGCCACTCGTTAACCCCCCTACCTTCTTTTTAAACATAATTTTGATTTGTTATTATTGCTTTGCTACTAAATTTAATGCTGCAGATGCCTTTGGCCACCCCACGTAAAAAGCCATATGGGTTATTAATGCAATAATTTCTTTTTCAGTCACTCCATTCTTTTTTGCCACCTGCAGATGAAAAGGCATTTGTTCGGTGTTGCCAATGCTGATTAAAGCAGAAAGTGTACTTAAACTTCTTTCTTTTGAGGTTAAAGTGGGGTCTCTCCACACTTCTCCAAATAAGATATGTTCTCCATATTTCACAAAGTCAGGAGCAAGATCTCTCATTTCTTCCAGCAGCTTAGACTCAATGCGGTTATTCATTATTATTTTTCCTCCTTTTGATTCACCATTTGTGCGATTCCTTGCCCAAATGACCAGTTTTCAAGCAGTGTCTCGTTTAATGTAATAAAAATATTGTTTGTAGAAATATTCAAGTGAGTGGAAAGCTCCTCTGCAATAGATTGATACAGCTTCTTTTTCTGTTGAATTGTTCTCCCCTGCCCACATGTAATGGAGATATAAATCATTTGATCTGTTCTTTTTTCTCCATTTTCTAAGAGGTACTGTGAGTCATAGAAAAAATGCTGAGGTGGATATGGTAAAAACAGTTGGAAATAATCGTCTTTTGGGATGTAAAAATGTTGGATTAACGATTGATGAATAAAATTGCTTACTTTTTTTAATTCCTTATCGTTTAATTGATATTCTGAATAGTAAACGTTAACAAATGGCATCTATCATCTTCCTTTCTATATTCAGTGTACTTCCACACTCTTCATTTGTATAATTGAAAATAAGTCTGATAATTATCGAAAAAACCGATAGAGATGGGGTTAGAAAGTGGAAATTAAAGAATTAACGACGTTTAAAACAATTGCGGCAGAAGGAACGTTTTCACTTGCAGCAAAAAAATTGAATTACGCTCAATCTACCGTCACTGCTCATATTAAAAAGTTAGAAAAAGATCTTGGATTTCTTTTGTTTGAACGAGGCTGGGAAGCAAAATTAACAAAGGAAGGTACACTATTTGTAGAAGAAGTAGATAGCTTGTTGAAGCACTGGGAGTATTCAATCTCTCAAGCGCAGCGTATAAGCAAAGAGGAAAAAGGAACAATCAAAATAGGCTTATCAGAATCGATTGCTCAAAAACTGATGCCTGCTGTATTAAGTTATTTAAATGACGAAAAGCCTTACATACACTGCGATTTCACCATTGGAAACACGGCGCTTTTATCAGAACTATTACGTCAAGATAAGCTGGACTTTGCTGTTTGCGGAGAGAATACAAATCTTTCCGGTGTAACTTTTACTCCGCTTGGTAAAGAACAAATTCAATTTATTGTGAATACGCCTAACCATCGGCTGCTACAGCAGAAATCAGTTGAAATAGCCGATATTATTCACTATCCCATTTTAATAGGAGAAAATAGCTGCTATTACTATCAATCCGTCAACCACTTTTTATTTGAGAATAATTTAGCCTTTAAACAAGTCTATAACTGCAGTGCCCTGCACCTCATTCCAGAAATGATGTTTGGACATGCAGTGGGGATAATTCCTAGAGGAACCAGTTTAAAACCAACTAATATCCCGTTTAAAGTACGAGGGTTTGACCCTGAGATGCCTATAGGATTATTAATGTCTGCTGAAAAAAGAGCCTATTTGAGTCAGACAAAAAAGAATGTTATAGAGGTAATTAAATCTTCGTTATCGTAGATCAACACTCACGTAGAATAACGTAAAATCCTCTGCTCTAGAAGCAAAGGATTTTTATAGTTATAGAGAGTTTGATCCCTTTTACAGATTAATATAATACTCATCCACTATCTCTATCATGAGCATAGTTTTTTGATAAGCTGTCTTTAAAATCTTGAGGAAGCGTCACATTTCTAAAATTTAAGCCAATTAAATCTTCAATATCTTCATTTTTCAACCTTACATCTTAGTTCATAAACTTGCATAATTAAAGGGTGCACGTCCGAATTGTACTTTAAAGCTTCCAGCATCCTTTCCCCTATCCTTCTATCTACTAATGCAAGAGCTTGAGAAATAATGTTCCCAGAATTTAATGCTCGATCAATGGACAGCTGAGGATACTGAATGAAAGCGTCATAAACATGGTCGACGTTAAAAATACCTCTATGTTCTAGAATACTTGCAGTGTAGTCCATATCATTTACCTTCCCAATGAATTCCGGGAAACATTCAAATAAACACTCTGGAAAGGGTTTGCTTGTTTTTCTCTGTACTACCTTCCAAAGTTTATCATGTTCCATTAAATATTCTGCTGAAGAAGCATTAAAAATCTCCTTCTTATCTAGAGTAATCCAAATACGTGCCTGTTCTCCAAGAGAAACGTTATATTTAGTCAAATGAATACTCAATCTATACTTCAACTTATCACAGAATAAATTCTCCATATTTTTCTTTACTTTCGTCCACTTCATGCTATTTTTGTACTCCTATTCCCTAAAATTATACGATTTCGCTTCTAGAAACATATTATACAAAATATGCCTAGTTCAAATTGTTTTTCTTCATATATAGAACATACTTCATCGTTCTAGAAAATAAAAAGAGCATCTAACTATTCGTTTAGATGCTCTTTTTATTCATTTCTTTCTCCTTCCGTTAAAAAAAACGCCATTATAGTGTAATTTCACACTATAATGGCGTTTTTTTGAATATTTTTAAATTAATAAATGTAATTGAGTTCCCAGAATTAAGTATTTATGTAAACTAGCTTTGTATATAGTACACATCGTTATATTTTAATCTTGAGATAAATAAATCCAGTTCATTTCATCAAATTCTTCGATAGTATAATTTGAACCTATATCCTTTAAAATTTTATTTAAAAATTTTATATTTACTTCATGATCATACAGATCTTCTTGAATGTATTCCGTAATAATAAAATTCGTTAAATTTGTATTATTAACAAAATCTGAAAAGAACGATTTTAGAAAAAATGAATCTTCTTCATTTAATTTTTCATCATTGATTAATGAAATCCTAAACACATTTAAAATCGTGTTAATATCTTCTTCCTCCATATAACATAATGGATCTAGTTTTTTATCTTCTTCTGTAAATGGCTTTCTCGTGTCTTCTATGACTACATAAGAAAAGATAGTTCCCTCTCTTTCTACTTGAAAAATTTCTAAATCACGTAATTTTAACACTCTATGAAGCGATATCATAATTTCCCCCTGCTTAAATATTAATTTAGGATATTTTAATAAAGTAGATACTGTTAAACCTAACGAGCATAGGATTCAGTTTACAGTAAAATCATCTTGTGTGTTGGTAATTAGAGAGCAAGGCTTATCGACCGCCTGCGGAAAGCGACGTCTTGCACGGAAATCAACCGCGGTGTAACAAGCGATTTGCTCATGCATTCCATTCGTTCGTCTGTAGATTGTATTGATTTATTTATGTCTCATTCCCTGTTCATTTTAATACATATAAAGCGTAATCCTCTTCATTCGAAAACCCAAGTTTATTGGCTAGTGCTTTTGATGCTTTATTGTTACTATCGCAATCCCAAGCAGGCATAACGTTTTTTTCTACACATTTATTTATAAACGCCTGGCCCACTATCTTTCCTAATCCTTGTCCTCTATAGTTAGGGTTAGTCACAATATCAATTTCAGCTATTGTTCCACTATGAAAAATAGACACACATTCAGCGATAATCTTTTCTTTATGGATAAGACAAACTCCTAATCCGTTTTTCAGAAAATTACTCTCTGATCCCCAGTACTCCACTATATATGATTCATTGAAATTCTCACTTTTTCTTAAAGAATCAGCGTTAAAGTCTTTTAACTCATAGAGATTGGACGGGCTGTACGTAGAATGAACTTTTGAAGGAAGAAACCTATACTTAGAACGCGTCATTTTCTTTACATACGTTTTGAAAGTTTCGTCAAAAACAGTTTCCCAGTCAGTGGATGGAGTAAAAACCGTAAACCGTTTCTCCTTACCATACACGTTCTCAACAAAATAACGATAGAGAAAGTTATTAAATACCACGTCATTTCCTTGTCCAAATACATAATAGTCACCTGCACCTATTCTAAGAAATCCTGATGAAGGTCTTATCATATCATGTACGTACACAGCTCCTGGAATAACATGATTAACGACAGAAAAAGCAAATGTAGGAGTCTTAAATGACGCTTCTAACATGTTGTTTATCTTGTAATAATCTTTCGGTTCCAAACAATGCATTTTATTTCCTCCTTAATAAATATCACTGTCTTCATTATATAAGTGCATGCACAAATTTAGTTATCATAATGTGCTTTATCGATACAAAAACAGCCCGAGGAATAATTAAAATAAAGGTTAATTACTCTTTTTCAAGAGAGCTAAATCAAAAAAATTTCATATATAAGTTTGTTATAATAAAGATTGTTAAAAGCATGGAGGAGTATAAGTGCACATAAGAAAACATGAAAGACAGGCATTTTATGCCGGATGTCAAATCGTAGATATAGAAGATCATGGAAATGAACATGACTTTCCTTTACTTATCATGTATCCTACATACCAAGAAGAACAAGTTGAAAAGATGGGACCTTACACGATAAGCGCTGCGCAAGATGCTCCGCTTTCAAATGGATCATTTCCTTTAGTCATTCTTTCTCATGGAGATGGTAGCACGCCTCTTGCTTATCGAACCATTGCCCAGTTTTTAGCACGTAATTGTTTTATTGTAGGGGTACCTCAGCATCCGTTTAATAATCGAGAGAATAATACACTATCTGGAACAATAGATAACCTAAAAAATCGGCCTAATCATATACGTACTGTAATCGATTGGTTTTTAAAAGAAAGTTCCTTTTCTCCATCCATTAAATCAAATAATATTTCTCTTATTGGGCATTCCATGGGAGGATATACAGCTCTTGCTGTAGCAGGTGGAGTTCCCACTTCTTTTCCTTCTGAATCTCCTGATCAAAAGCCTTATTGTTTATCTGTTGATCATGACAAGCGGGTTCAATCACTTATTCTTTTAGCGCCAGCCACCGGATGGTTTAGGGAAAAAGGAGCCCTTGAAGACGTGAATATACCTATTTTAATGATTACAGGCGAAAAGGATACGATTACTCCTTCTTTTCACGGGGGATTTGTGTTAAATGGAGTTTCTGATACGGAAAAAGTTCAGCATATCGTTGTAGAAAATGGAGGGCATTTTTCATTTCTCAGCCCATTTCCCGACTTTATGAAATCTCCTTCTTTCCTCCCCTCTCAGGATCTGGAAGGCTTTAATCGCAAGGAGTTTCATGAGGATCTGCAAAACACTATATTGGACTTTTTATTACGTTCTTTTTAACAGATTAGTCAGTTGTATCACCTTTTCTTTTGAAGCAATTATATCTAGAAAGAGAAGTTAAAATCTCTTAGAAACTGATGAGCTTCTAAGGGATTTTTATTTCTTATAAGGCCCATTATGCTAATCTCCTTCTTTCTTTTTAAAAAGAAGTCAGTATTTACAAATAAATATTTTTAAATTCAAAAAACATAACACGCGATCTTGTTAATCTGTAATAATTAAGAAATAGAGATATATAGAAAAAGTGCTGCTTATTGAATTGATATTTTTGCTCTTTTACAAAACAAAAGGGGGATTTACAATATGGCTTTAAAAAAAGGTCAGCTAAGCGGACATGTATTTTTGGCTAAACTTATTACACAGTACGCAATGATTCATGAAAAAACGGTAGGCCCTGTAGCTGAAGAATATATTAAACAAATTGGTATTCGTACTGGAGAGTGGATGGAAGACTTTTATAGCGATAAGCATGAAAAGTGGACGGTAGAGGAATATGCAGAAGTTATAATTGACCTTAAAAATTCAATTGGAGGTCACTTTGAAATTATTTCCGTTCATCCAGATCATGTGGTTGTAAGCGCTACCCAATGTCCATTTGGTGACGTCGTACAGGATGCTCCTCATTTATGTAAGATGACGTCTAGTGTGTTTGGAGGAATTGCAGCTCGTAAATTTGGCTATGGAAAAGTGAGCTTGCGCCAACGTATTGCTCTTGGTCATCCAATATGTGAAGTTGCTATATATTTTACAAAGCACAGTGAAGAAAATGGAGATGTGTATGAAGATCTTCCTATTACCCCTTCTTATGGTAACCCTTTCAATTGGGAAGAGGAAACGATTCATATGCTTAATCAAGAACTTCGAAGAAGCGATGAAATGATTGAAACCCTTCTTGCGGAATTAGAAGAATTACGTAAATAGCATTGTATTACCACACTTAACTATTAAGACATTTTGTTCTAGTTAGAGAAGCAAAACAAGACGTACAAAACAAAGAGCAGCCTTTAATTAAAGGTTTGCTCTTTGTTTTTATCACTCATTTTAATTATTATGGTAAGCAGAAAAAATAAAGTAAAAGTTATTATAGCTATTTAGGGATTTTATTTGTAATCTTATGCTTAAGAATCAGATGCGTCACCCTAAAGAATCCTTGGAGCGATCAGAATGCCTTTGTTAATTGCATGAACTGATAAAAAAGAAGCGCCCTCCGGCAACTTCTTTTCGCTTTTCCTATTCATACGTCAGATTTTCACTTACAAAATAATCATTTATACTTAGTCTCTTAAAAATGACAGCAGCGCTTCGTTAAATTCGTGTGCATGCGTTGCATTTAAGCCGTGTGGACCGCCTTTTATTAAAGCTAACTTGGAACCAGAAATGGCTTCATGCGTTCGCTTTCCGCTATATTCGAATGGAACAATCTCGTCTGCATCACCGTGAATAATAAGAGTAGGTATTGTAAACTTGGCTAGATCGTCTCTGAAATCCGTTTTGCTGAAAGCAGCTATACAGTCTAGTGTCCCTTTAGGCGATGCGGCTGCTGCAATATCCCGGTTGTAAAGTCGAAATGGTTCGCTGACTAAGTCATTTCCGTCTTCTACCCCAAAAAATGTTTTTGTAAAATCATCAAGAAAAGCTAAGCGATCATTTTTTACGCCGTTTTCAAATTCTTGGATTCCTGCATCATCTAATGCTCCTTCAGGATGATCTTCTGACTTATAAAGAAATGGTGGTACAGCTCCTGCAAATACAGCTTTTTCTACTCTATCTGTTCCGTAAGTTCCTACATAACGAGCTACTTCTCCGCCGCCCATTGAAAACCCGACTAGTGTCACATTTGTTAGATCCAAATGTTCTAGCAGCTGATGTAAATCAGCAGCAAATGTTTCATAATCGTAGCCGTCCCATGGCTGAGAAGACTTTCCGAATCCTCGGCGGTCATACGTTATAACTCTGTATCCAGCCTCAACAAGAGCTGGAACCTGATATTCCCAAGATCGTCCGCTTAGCGGCCAGCCGTGAATTAAGACAACCGGCTTTCCTGTCCCATGATCCTCATAGTATAGTTCAATAGGTGCTTCATTTTCTGTTCCTACATTAATTTTTGCCATTTCGCTACCTCCATTATATAGTCGTTCTTTATTTGGTTAAGTGGTCGTAAACCTAGCGTAGATAATAAAAAAGATGGCTAACTCTCCTACGATGAGGGTGCCCGGGACGACTAAGAGTAAGTTAATAATAAAAAATACAGCTAAAATCCCTAAAAACAAGCCTAAATGATACACTTTCAAACGATGTTCTTCGAATCTATACTGGTGAAAAACAAGAGTGGTTGCCATGAAGTAAAGCAGCACGGATCCGAATATAAAATATAAGCTGAATGTGTACTGAACTTCGTGTAAAAACATCAGCTTAATCGATGCTGCAATCATGCTTAGAGACATGAGGATAAGTAAGTGTCCGTAAATAATCGTTTGTCCGGCTCTTTGGATGGACTTGTTCACTTTCTTTTCTACGTTCTCAAAGTACTGCCACCACATGGCGATGATCAGGACAAATGAAATAACCGAAAATAAAATGGTATTCCAGTCCCCTTTTTGTGGCTGTATCACAGCAAGAATGCTGACAACCGATTCTCCAAACAGAATTAATGTTAGTAACGCAAAGCGTTCTAACAAATGAGCCGTGTTGGTCGGTAATTTCGCCAGTCGCTTATGTCCTAAAACAGGTAAAATCATGTCCACTGCAATTCCTGTATATAACACGGCGTAGCGGACCCATGAATCAAAAAAGAGCGACAGAAGCGAGATGAAAATCCCAATTCCAAAGCATGTTCCTAAAAACACAGCAACTTTTTTTCTCTCACTCTGTTCAAATTTTTGAACAATAAGATATTGAATCGAGGTTAACGCTCTTAGACCAATATAGCCAATCAAAAAAGAGACGTAATATTGATCAAAATCTACGGACAAGCTTGAGATCATGATAAGAACAAACAGCATTTGAAGAATCATAAAGATGCGCTGATGCAAAAAATCTTGTCCAAATCGATTGATAAACATCGTTTGTCCCGTCCACGCCCACCATATCGGAATAAAGATCAGTACAAACTTTAACAAATACTCTCCATGAATATACCCTTGTTCAACGTGAAGCAAAACATGCGTAGCAGTCGCAACGGCTGCCACAAACAACAAATCATAAAAAAGCTCCAGCCACGTAACTTTTTTTTCTTCCACTACTCCGCATCCCTTCCTATCATCTATCAGGCTGTCGTTAATATACTTTATTTTATATACAAGAGACGCATATTTCATGACAGGTAGCGTAGTAAAAGATAGATGAGCCAGCTGTTCATCAGCCGGCTCATCTATCTAACAATTTTCTCTTATGTCGTTACGTTTTCTCCGTCACATAAATGATCCACAGATGCCATTCTACTTTCATGTCTTATATGTAAAGAGAACGACCTTTAGCAAAACTTAATTTCTGCTACGTTAGACACCCTGCTTGCTGAAATCGCGCTGAGCTCCTCTATAGCTGCCCATTAAGTTTTGATAACCAGGAAGATGACTAGAAATTAAATTGCCAAAACCTTCAACGTCGTTGCGCCAGTCACGCTGCAGCTCGCACGCTACGCTAAACCAGTTCATAAGCTGTGCGCCCCCGTGAGCCATACGCGTTAATGCTGCATCTGCGACTTGCTTATTGAACGTCCCTGAAGCATCTGTCACAACAAACACTTCGTAGCCTGCTTTAATGGCAGAAAGTGCAGGAAAAGCAACGCAGACATCTGTCACTACACCGGCGATAATCAGCTGTTTTTTCCCGGTCGCTTTAATTGCTTTAACAAACTCTTCGTTGTCCCACGCGTTAATTTGTCCAGGACGAGCTATTTTTGGCGCATTAGGAAACAAGTCAACGAGTTCTTGCATGAGCGGGCCGTTGGGTCCATTTTCAAAGCTAGTTGTTAAAATAACCGGTAAATCAAAGAATTTAGCCGTATCACCAAGAGCCAATACGTTGTTTTTAAATTCATCAACACCATAGTCACGTACAAGGCCGGAAATAAGCCCCGTTTGGTGGTCAACTAAAAGCACCGCAGCATCATCTTTTGAAAGGCGAGAGTAAAGATCAGACATTTTATAATCCTCCTTAAATTAAGGCAAGTAAGGATACATGTACTTCTTCCATTCCTTACAAGCGGTCTATAATTTGAACGGTTTTTTGGATTTCATTTATGATCTGTTAGGTAAAACATATATAGAAAGAAAAGCTATTTCTGAGGTGAAAGTTCGTGAGGTGTGTTCTCTTTCTTAATCTAGAACAGGAACAGGCGCTTGATCAATCCAATGAATGAACTGCTGTAGGTAGCGCTGAAGATAGCGTTTTGTTGATTCATCGGTTAGTATTTTTTGTTGCGAATCAATCTTTTCATGAACTTGCGAAATCAGCATTTTTTGAAATGGTAAAACGTTGACTTGCATAGCTTCCAGTACTTCTCTCGTTTGCATTTGAGCGAAAGCCGTACCGAAGCCTCCTGGAGTCGCTCCAATGAGACCAACTGGTTTTCTGTTTAAAACAGAAGAAGTCCGAGGTCTTGATGCCCAGTCTAAGGCATTTTTTAACACTCCTGGAATTCCTGAATTATACTCTGGACTAACTATAATAACGCCGTCAACATCTTGAATCGCAGCTCTAAAGGATGCGACAGATTCTGGTGATCCGTCAGCTTCTAAGTCTTCATTAAAAAAAGGCAGACTGCTTATTTCAATCCAGCGATATTGAGCTGAGTCATCTAATGTAGTCAATGACTGAGCAATCATTCGGTTATACGAATTCTTTCGTAAACTTCCACAAATAAGACCAATAGTTTTTGTCATCTATTCACCTCCTTACTTGGAATTAATTTCATATTACCACGGTGTTTCAAATATAGATATTAGTTTTATATATAGATAAATTAATTCCTTCTTTGTACCTAATTTGGGATTGAACTAGCGTTTTACTATTACTAAAAGAATTCTTTTGGTAAAATTTAGTCTAATTCTCTCACTTCAAAAGGAAGCAAAGCTCTTTCAATTTGATCTCGATGGGTTTCGTACTGTTCAGGCAGCATGAGCTTTTCTCCCATTGTTTCAAGTGACTCATCATGAGCAAAGCCTGGAGGATCTGTTGCAATTTCAAATAAAATTTCTCCGTGTTCTTTAAAGTAAATCGCATTAAAATAATTTCGATCTCGAACAGCCGTTACTCCGTAGCCGCTGTCGGCTACGTATTTCTGCCATTCTAATTGATCTTCATCATCTTTTGCTCGCCATGCAATATGGTGAACCGTTCCAACGCCCATTTGCCCGCGTCCAATGGTTGTTAATTTTAAATCAATCACATTTCCAATGTCAGCTGATGATTGAAAACGTATAAAATCACCTTCTTCACCTATCTTTTTTAGCCCCATTACATCTTCTAATAACTGAGCTGTTTCATGAGGCTTAACAGATAATAACGTAGCCCCTCCGAACCCTTTAATAGCAACATCTGAATTAATTTCACCGACTTGCCACGTATTCTTTTCGCCTTCTTCTCTTTCCACAATCTCTAGATGCAAACCATGAGGATCGTCAAACTCTAAATACTGTGCTCCGAATCGCTCCATCTTTGTAGCTGGAACCCCAAACTTAGCTAATCGTTGTTCCCAAAAGTCCATTGCACCTTTTGGAACCACATAGGAAGTTACGCCAACTTGCCCGTCACCAATCTTTCCTTGTCGTGCATTTGCCCACGGGAAGAATGTAATAATCGTTCCAGGTTTTCCGCCTTCATTCCCAAAGTAAAGGTGATACGTTCCTGGATCATCAAAGTTTACCGTTTGTTTGACCAAGCGTAACCCTAACACGCCCGCATAGAAATCAACATTTTCTTGAGGATGACCTACAATCGCCGTGATATGATGAATACCCGCTGTTTTTTTATTCATTACTACCATCTCCTTTGATACATTTTTCGTCATATGTTTCATTATCCCTCTTAAAATTACAACTATTTATCGCAAATATCTCGAATTCGAGATATTAACCAAAAAATAAAAGCGTCTTTCTTGTTTCAACCTATTTTCTCTTTTAGAAAATAAACGTGTCTAATGCATAATACCCTGGTCCTGCAATCGCAATACCGATCGCTACAATTAAAAGCGTCAGATTATATTCATACCCGTTTTGTGTTGCCCAGTATCCATTCGGACCGTGTACTTTCACAATAGCCATGACCATTGTTCCGGCAATCAAAAGCGCTCCTAGCGGTGTAAGAAGTCCTGCAGCAAATAAAGCTCCTCCTACTAGCTCGGATAATCCAGCCATTAACGCCATTCTAACACCTGGCTTCATTCCGATGGATTCAAACCAGCCTCCCGTTCCTTTTAAGCCGTGGCCGCCAAACCATCCAAATAATTTCTGAGTTCCATGTGCCATAAAAGATAACCCAATGACTAAACGTATTAACAATAAACCAATGCTCACCATTTTTTATTCCTCCTATTTTTTCATCAATTTAAAATCTCGAATTAAAATATCTTGAATTAAAGATAATTATAAAATCATATGGTTCTACTGTCAACATAATTTTTTATATTTTTTTGTAGCTAGTTGAAACACTTAGCGACGTATTAAAAACATATTCATGATTTTATATAGATATGAGCATGGGAACGGAAAATATAAAAGCTAAATTGTACTATTTATTGAATAAAAAAAAGAAGTCACCCCTTGGTAACTTCTTTTCCTCTTCTACTATGCATGTATAGTTCAACAACCGGATGGTGAAGTTATCACCTTATTTATAAAAAGGATATCTGTGTCACTTGAACTAGTATCATTTTGCTTTTAATTTATCAATTAATTTAAGCGTATCATTATATAGACTTAATTGATATCTGTGGGACTCTAATTCAGGTGGGATACTGATTTGTAAAGGTATCGAAGAAAGATCGAGTAAATCAAAAGATGATTTCTTTATAGAGTAATTTTCCACGTTTTTATTAGCTTGTTCTGTTATGTATTCTCCTAATACCTGTAGTTGAACAGCCCATTTTTGTCCATCAACTGTGCGTAGAGAATTCGTTTTGGACCAGTCATTAAATGTAGGCAGTACACCCGAAATATAGGTGTACCCATGCTTCAGTTGAAAAAGGAAGTGTTCGTTTTGTTTTAACTGCTGCTTTTTATTTCTACCAAATGGGTTCAACCTTAAACTCTTTTCTGCTTTCCTTAATTCCTTTTCGATCTGATGAAGTTCCTGAAGCAAGTTGGTTGTATCATCTATTATAAGTAAACATAAAAGCAATATCACTTATTCATACAAAAATGCATCCTACAAATGTAGCGGGATGCATTTCACTTAGTTTTCTATATCGTTATTATTTTTTTCTGCTGAGAAGTTTTTTCACATACTCAAATAATTAGAAAATATTCAGCAGTCTCTATTGGTCCAATTCCTTCAAGTACATAACTTGAAAATACCTCTAAATTTTAATACTAGGCAACTAACATAAAAAAAGTTGATTTAGCTGAATACTTCTGATGACTCTAAAATAGCCATAACGCTTTGTACGGATTCGATTGAACGTTTTAACCCTTCATTTTCTTTTTCCGTTAAAGGAAGTTCAATGATATGTTCAATTCCGTCTCCCCCTAGGATTGTTGGTACACCTAGGTAAAGATTATTACAGCCATATTCACCTTCTAGATAAGCTACGGAAGGGAGAATTCGCTTCTTATCCTTTAGAATCGCTTCTGCCATTTGAACCATAGAAGCAGCAGGAGCGTAATAGGCACTTCCATTTCCAAGCAGGTTAACGATTTCTCCTCCACCTTTGCGCGTTCGCTCTACAATAGCTTCTATACGTTCAGGTGAAATAATTTTATCAAGTGGAATGCCTCCAGCATACGAATAACGAACTAATGGCACCATATCATCTCCGTGGCCACCCAAAACAAATCCTGATACATCTTCAACAGAGATATTTAATTCTTGAGCCACAAATGTATTAAAGCGGGCTGTATCTAATACACCAGATTGGCCTATTACTCTATTCTTAGGGAACCCCGTAGTTTTATAACAAACGTATGTCATTGCATCAACTGGATTACTCAATACAATAATATAACTGTTTGGTGCATGCTTTTTTACATTTTCCGATACTTCTTTCATAATTTTTGCGTTTGTGGAGACTAGGTCATCACGGCTCATTCCCGGTTTTCTTGGAAGTCCTGCAGTAATTAATACTAAATCTGCATCCTGAATGTCTTCATAGCTAGATGTTCCCTTGATATTAGCGTCAAACCCTTGAACTGGGCTTGCCTCTAACATATCAAGTGCTTTTCCTTTAGTCGGGTTAGTCTGGGAAGGAATATCAACTAATACTACGTCTCCAAGTTCTTTTTGCGCCATCATTAATGCTGCTGTGGATCCTGTAAACCCCGCTCCAATTACAGCTATTTTTTTACGCTTAAATGCCATTATTTATCCCCCATTCCTCGTCGTTTATATGCAGGTTATTCTACTTTTTGATCTTCTTCTACAGCAGCAGACTCTGCTTTTGCTTTATATTGAATACTGGATGTTGTTTTAGCAGCAGATAATTTTTTAGCCGTTTTATTGTCTTTAGGTGCTGCCTTTGACTGCGATTCTTGATTTTCATCTTTTAATAGGCTATTTCCAACCTCTTCATCAGGATGGGGAATTACGTGTGCTGATACTAATTCTCCAACGCGAGCCGCTTCTTCTTTTCCCATATCTACAGCTGCTTGTACTGCACTAACATCACCTTCAACTAACACGGTTACAAGAGCTGCATCTACTTTTTCTTGCTTCACTAAGCGAACATCAGCTGATTTTAGCATCGCATCCGCTGCGACAATCGAACCTATTAAGCCTCTTGTTTCAATCATTCCAAGAGCTTTAGCCATTCTCTCCACCTCTTTCTATATCAACAGAATCTATAATTCCGATAATAATCGCATCAATAGGTAATGGGGTGTCAGATGCCATATGTGCTGCGGCACTTCCTTGAGTAACCATTACCTTATCACCAATCCCGGCTCCAATACGGTCAACTGCAATAAAAGAAGAGTCGTTATTCGATTTATTTGAAAGTTCCGGTTGAACAACTAAAAACTTTAAACCGCGTAAATTATCTTCTTTTCTTGTTGCCCAGACGTTGCCAATTACCGTCCCTATTTTCATAAAACATCCGCTCCCTCTACGTCTATCACGCAAATTTCTTTTCCTAATTCTCTTGCTGTATCGCGTGCTAAAGGAGTGATAATCGTTTTAGGTGAAACAGTAATTTTTTCTTCTTCTACCAATTTCACATGTCTTTGGGTTAGCACTCGTTCTGTAAATGATAAAGAATATCTATTTAAGCCTGATTGCAAAAATCTCTCAAACGATTGGATTTTCACCCCAAAGCCTTCTAATGTATTTTTATAAGCGATTAAATGGGCTGCATATTTGTTGTTTACTAGCTTTTTTTGATTACTGGACAGTAAGACGTTTCCTAAAGTTACAGAAGGAATGAGTGAAACAGAAATTCCTTCTAGCAAAGCCTCAGCTAAAAGAAAACTTTCTAGTGTATCTGTAATACCAAGCGCTCCTTTTACAAGCAGGTCTTGCTTTGCTTCTGCAAATAAAATACCTTGTATATCTTTTGGAAGGTTTTCTTTTTGGTCATCGCTGTAAACCAATGTCCAGCTTGTTTCTAACTTTTCGATTTGAATTGGATCAATTGCTGCCGACTCTTTCACGATCAGCAGCTTTGGCTTTACGTCTAGGTGCTGCTTGTCTGATTTATCTAATCGTTTTAAAACTTCTACTACAATTTGTTCAATCAGAGCATGATGGTTCATAAAGCTTCCTCGTATAGAGAAAGAATCCCTGTATCTCCGGTAGAAATTAGCCCCGCATTCGCTTCATCTGTATCAATATGCATTTCAAGCTTGAACTTTGGTGAAACTCGAATTAATACACGTTCAAGCGTAGTAGGCCTTTCTCCTTGAGAGGTAATTCGAACACACTGACCATTTTTTACACCATAAGCTTGGGCATCACCTGGCGTCATATGAATATGAGCTCGTGCAATGATTAACCCTTCTTTCTTGTAAATGCTCCCCTTTGGTCCAACTAATGTAATCGCTTCTGAATTCTTTATATCTCCAGACTCACGTAATGGAGGAACAGCACCAAGTTTAATTGAATCTGTTTTACTGACCTCCACTTGAGTTATACTTCTTGCTGGGCCAAGGACTCGCACCTTTTCGATGCTTCCTTTAGGCCCCACAATAGTAACTGTTTCATTAGCTGCAAATTGACCAGGCTGAGACAGGTCTGATTTTTTTGTTAGTTCATACCCTGCTCCAAAAAGAGCTTCTACATCTTCTATACTTAAGTGACAGTGTCTAGCAGATACAGCCATTGGGACTGTATTGCTTTGCTTGGTTGTTTGACTTAACTGCTGAACAACCTCTGCTACAATCGATTGAATGGCCTGCTTATTCATGCGCTATGCTCCTAACTTTTTAAGCTTATAGTTCACTATCGATTTTCGGTAAAATACTTTCTAGTTCATTGTGTGGGCGTGGGATAACATGAACGGAAATAAGTTCTCCAACACGCTGTGCAGCTGCAGCACCAGAATCTGTCGCTGCTTTTACCGCGCCTACGTCACCGCGTACTAAAACCGTTACAATTCCTCCACCTACGTGAACTTTACCAACTAAATGTACGTTTGCTGCTTTTACCATTGCGTCTGCTGCCTCTACTGATGCTACTAATCCTTTTGTTTCAATCATTCCTAATGCTGTTAGTTCTCTTGCCATTTTTAATTCCCCCTAATTAGTTTGTTTGATATTTTTGAAGTGCTTGATTAACCATTTCAGAAATTGCTGCCGAATCAATCGGTCCTTGTGGCTTTAATTGATTCATAACTTCGTTGACAATTTCCTGTACGTCTTGATGATCTTTTGTATCTGATGAAGCAGAGGTAGAAGATAGAGATGGTTTTGGAATTGTTACCTCTTTTGTGCCGTAAGCCATTCGCTTAATATTTAATAAATGGCGAGCGGTCACATTGTCTGACGTAATGTTGCCTCCAAACGAACCGCATCCTAGTGTAAAGGAAGGCTTAAGTCCAGTCGTACCACCCACAGCTCCTACTGACGAGAGTGTGTTGACCATCAGTCTCGAGACCGGCATTTCAAGAGCAAACGTTTTAGCTACCGCATCATCGTTTGTATGAAGTGATAAGCTGTGACCTCTTCCTCCAAGATTTAATAAGCTTAAACATAATTCCCTTGCTTGTTCTTCGTTCTTAGCTGTATACAATGGGAAGATAGGTGCTAGCTTTTCAATCGAAAATGGTACATCCTTTGCCACCTTTGTTTCTTCAGCAACTAAGATTCGTGTATCAGAAGGTACTGTAATACCTGCCATTTCAGCAATTTTCACAGCACTTTGACCAACAATATTTGGATTAAGCTTCTTAGGAATCGGTGAAATCACTTTTTCCATTTTTGCTTTTTCTTCTGAATTTAAAAAGTATGCCCCATTATTCCTTAATTCTCTAATAGCCATTTGTTGAATATTAAGGTCAACAACAATTGCTTGCTCGGTTGCACAAATCGTGCCATTGTCGAACGTTTTGCTATCGACAATCATTTTTACTGCTTGGTCAACCTTTGCAGTTTTTTCAATATATACAGGTACATTTCCTGGACCTACACCATAAGCTGGCTTCCCAGAACTATACGCTGCGCGAACGAGACCACTTCCGCCTGTTGCTAAAATTAAATTCACATCTTTATGCTTCATTAATTCATTGGTTGCAGCCATAGAAGGATTGGAAATCCAACCAATAAGTCCTTCCGGAGCTCCCGCTTCGATTGCTGCACGCGCACAAGTTTTAAGCGCTTCCACTGTACAGTTCATTGCCCGGGGGTGAGGGCTGACCACTAGAGCATTTCTAGTTTTTAAACTAATTAATGTCTTGAAGATAGCCGTTGAAGTTGGGTTGGTTGTAGGAATAATTCCAGCAACAACTCCAAAAGGAGAGGCGACTTCTACCACTTTGTTCGCTCTATCTTCGTGAACAATACCTACTGTTTTTTCATTTTTAATTGATTCATAAACAGCTCTAGATCCTACCTCATTTTTGATTTTCTTATGTTCTACAACACCCATTCGCGTTTCTTCAACTGCCATTTTTGCTAATTCCAACGCTTTAGAATAGGCTGCTTCGGCAACTCGTTCAACGATGCGATCTACTTGCTCTTGTGTAAAATTCAAGTATACCTGCTGTGCGGCTTTTGCCTTTTCCACTGCATCTCGCATCTCCTGTAAAGATTGAAGATCTTTATCAAACTGCACATCCAACAACTCCTTTCTACTGTCTATAAGCTTTTTAATAATGAACTGGATTTCTTGCAATGTCTAAAATAGCCTGGCGGAACGCATCAGCAGCTGCTTGACAGGCTGATTGGGATCCTGTTAAAAAACCACCGCCAAAATTTGTTTCAGAAGGAGGACCAAAAAATTTCACAAGCTCTACATCAGCTGCTTTAAGCGCTACATCAAGTCCATACATAGCCTCTAGTGGCGGGGCAATTAAATAAGCGAGTGGTTCTCCAATAGCAATTCCTGCTTCTTTAGAAAGATAAGAACCTGTTCTTGCCACCACATGTGCATACAGCGCGTGATTTTTCTCTTTATCTAACGCTTCAAAATAGGCATCTGACTTCGTCACTTGTAAAATGGCATCAATGCCAGCTTTAACTTCATCTGGACTTGGACCCGCTAATACACCAATCATTTCACCTGATAGCGGACCTGACGCATGAGCAGCACCAGCATAAAAGGAACGGGCATAAGCTACCTCAACATCTGCTCTTTTGGTAGCTTCGTCTAAAGCTGTATAGCCCACGTCATCAATACTTGATGTAAACATGGCTAAACTTCTATGGTAAGGCTGCAAGTTAAACTGCTGAACTAAGGCGTCATCCACATTTGGAATCACACGAACAGCTAAAATGTCAGCATGGATACGTGTTAAAGCCACTCCTATTCACCTCTATTGTTCTTTTTGAACAAGCGATACACCGCTAGCTTCATATTTTAAAATTTTTTGAACCAATGTACCGAGATAAGCACCCGCTTCAACTGGAGGAATGCCGCCTTTATGAATATTAGAAACCACCATTCTCTCAGCTTCAATCATTCCTTTTCTCGGTTCATAGCATAAATAGGCACTTAAGGATTCTGCACTTATAAGTCCTGGACGTTCTCCAATTAAAAGTACAACCACTTTTGGCGTCAAAAGTTCACCAATGTCGTCCATTACAGCAACTCGACCTTTTTCTATGTAAAACGGAACGCCTACATCTAAATCTGCGCTTTTTAAGGACTGTTGAAGAGATAAATAAACGTCCTCGACATTTTCTTCAATGGCTTTGGAGCTTAAACCATCAGAAACAATAATTTGAACAGTTGGTGATTTGGTACATTTTTCTTGAATGCACTTTTTGGCTTCGTCTGATAGCTTTCGTCCATAATCCGGTCGGCGAATGTACACTTCTTTATCTGTTACCTGAGTATTTACTTTAAATAAATTCAATCGTTTTAGGAGATTGTCGTTCACATTGCCATAAACAGCATCAACGGCTGCTGCATGGTCATAGCGAAATTTCAGCCATGTTTCTGTTCGTGGACGTAAGCCTGCTCTGCCAATCCCGATTCGGGCGGGTGTTTTCTGAATCAATGTATCTAATTCTTCTTGATTCACTGGATTTTTAATACCCGGCACCTGCTGCTTTGGTTCCATGTTCTCTTCCTGCTGAATAGGCATCTTACTTTCAGGCAGAGATGTTGAATGTTTTTCTTGAATATTCGGAAATTTAATTAATTCCTTTGCTGACTCTTCTTCTACCACTTCAGCTAGAGGCCCATTAATCACTTTCTTATTTGCATTGGATGTATGAGCCCAAAAAGCTACGCTGCTTTGACTATCGTCAGTAGGAGAACTTTGTTCGAAGCTAGATTGTTTTTCTAGCTTTTCGACAATGGATCGTGTAATTTTTTCAATCAATTCAGGATTCATCCTCTTCATCACCTACCTTGTAAAAATACTTGGATCTCCTGCATATTTACTTAATTTCCCTTGTTCAAAAATCCCCATTTTCTCAAGCCATTCTGCAAATAAAGGAGAAGGCTGTTTCCCCATCGTTTGCCTTAAAGTTGCTACATCATGGTAGCTCATTGATTGGTAGTTAAGCATACAATCATCACCCATTGGTGTTGCAATGATAAAATTAACCCCTGCAGCTGTTAGCAATACACCTAGATCTTCAATATCATTTTGATCTGCTTTAATATGATTGGTATAACAAATATCTACACCCATCGGAATTCCATGCATCTTTGCCATAAAATGGTCTTCTAAGCCTGCACGAATAACTTGTTTGTTGTTATATAAGTACTCAGGTCCAATAAAACCAACCACGGTATTTACAATGTACGGATCATAATGACGTGCAAATCCATAGTTACGAGACTCTAAAGTTAGCTGATCCATCCCAAAGTGCGCTTCAGCCGATAGCTCAGAACCTTGTCCTGTTTCAAAATATAAGCACTGAGGTCCTGTTCCTGTTCCATGACTTTTAGCTAATTGATTCGCCTCTTCTAATAAGGCAGCGCTGATTCCAAACGAACGGTTAGCGGCTTCTGTTCCAGCAATACTTTGGAAAATCATATCCGCTGGTGCTCCTTGTTCAATGGCTTTCATCTGAGTCGTAACATGAGCTAAAACGCAGTTTTGAGTTGGAATTTCCCAATCATTCATAAAATTTTTCGTAGCGTGCAGCAGCCGTTTTACACTTTCAACCGAATCATCGACGGGGTTAATACCAATAACGGCATCTCCAATTCCGTAAGACAGCCCTTCTTTTAACGAAGCAATCATGCCCTCTACATTGTCGGTAGGGTGGTTAGGCTGTAGTCTAGAAGCTAAGACTCCTTTTTGGCCAATCGTAATATTGCATTTTGTTAAAATTTCAATCTTATTTGCTGCGTGAACTAAATCAAGGTTTGACATTAGTTTTGCTACTGCAGCAATAATTTCACTATTTAACCCTCGACTAATCCTCTTTAAATCCTCACCCGTTGTTTCATCACTTAAGATATACTCTCTAAGTTCTGCTACGGACCAATTTTTCATCGATTGATAGATGGGCTCATTGACTTGATTTTCAATAATTTGAGATACTTCGTCTTCTTCAGGTGAAATCATTGGATTTTCGCGAATATCAGCAAGTGTTAATTCGCTAAGCACCTCTTTTGCAGCAATTCTTTCTTGAACGGTTTTTGCAGCTAAACCCGCCAGCCGGTCACCAGACTTTTCTTCATTTGCCCTAGCAAACAAATCTTTCAAATCAGAAAATTGATAAACAGCACCTAAATAATGTGTATGTAACTTCACCAGTGAAGCCCCCTTTCTTATGAATGGAACGTAAGGGTTTTGACTACTACCGGCACTACGCTTGTTTGTAGCAGCTGACCAATATCTAAGTAATCACCGTGTTCCACCTTAATTTGATCAATACAAATAATGCTTTGCGACGAATCTTGAGCAACAAGCGTTTGGCCCAATACCTTGGCATGATCGCTCTCAAGAACAATAATGAGCGGCTGATCTCTTTTGTTTTTTTGTTTCACCGCTTCTAGCAGACCTTTTGCTAATTGTTGAATATCTCGAAATCCTACGTACGGAAGCCCAGATAAGTACAAAGCAAAGTTTTGCCCTTCCTGCTGCGGGTCATGTATCTCAATTGCATCTTTTACAGCATTCTTTAAGTGATGAACACTTTTTTGAAACCCATCCTTAAAAGAAATTTGATAAACAGGTATATTTCGTACAGGTAAATCTTTGGTTTCTACTTGAATCGTGGCTCCACTGATTTCAGTCGTTTGTGTACCGGCACCAAGAACGGTTGCGCGAACGGTTTCATCAGGCTGAATCCATGACCATCCCTTCAAACTCCGACTATCTTTTAAAGAGTCTGCAAGCATTATTCCTATGTCGTGGTAAGGAGCTTGTTCAACACCTTTAGACTCATATTGATAGAGACACTCACTAATTCCACCAGAAAACATAATGACATCAATTTCTTCTTTCCAATTCGGTTCATGCCCTAAAAGTAGTATCTTGTCCTCTGCTGTCATAGTACGTGTTAGCATTCGGCTAATCACATCAGCCATATAATTTGTTATTTTCTTTACCTCTTCTTCCACCATTACATCACCTTTTGCAAGAGTACTATTCCACTCTCTTAATAGGTTTCTAACGGGTGGTGAAATGCTGCTGATTTTATCTTCCGAAAACTCAATCAGCCTGCCTCCTATATGCAGCGTGCAGGTTCCACAAAGCCTTCCCATTCGATAAACTGCTACATTAGCGGTTCCCCCGCCAATATCTATATTGGCAATCGTTTTGCTCGTTTTTTTGGAGTATTGGTAAGCTCCTGATCCTTTTGCTGCAATAATTCCCTCTAGGTCGGGACCTGCAGTTGCTACTAAAAACTCACCGGCATGATTTGAAAGATGGTGAATCATTTCCTCGGCATTTTGCTTAGTTGCTGTCTCACCTGTAATAATCACGGCACCTGTTTTAATGTCTTCAAAACCAACGTTTGCTTTATCATACTCATTTCTAACAAGCTTCTCTATTGCTTCAATATCGATTGTTGTTGATGTGAGAAGTGGTGTTCGATAAATCGGGCTGCGATGAATAATTTCTTTATCAATAATCTCAATACGCGGCAAGTGTGTTCCTCCTGCCATATTCATCAGAGAAAATTGGCTTAACACAATTTTGGTTGTGCTTGTTCCTATATCAATTCCTGCACTGATAATCTCCTCTTTTAGCGGTTCGTATCGCTTCATATCCCTCCACCTCGTCAACCTTCAATCAGCAAAAGGTTTTAGTCATTACTGATTGCTAATTAGTCGTGTTTTAGTCAAATAAAAAAGGCACCTCATACGAACTATCTCCTGAAAGATAGCTGTATAAGGCGCCTTTGCCCGTAATTTTTTTGTATATTTAGAATATAACTGATTTCTTACAAATTGTAAAGGTTTTCATTAAAAAATAATAGTTTTCGATTTCCAGTTATCACTACACTCTTTCATCTCTTGTAAAGACTGACACTGTACCAAAGCTCGAATCTCTTCAAGCCCTTCTTTATTAAGGGAAGAAGTGACAACAATAGGACCGTTTACAACTACTTGCCTTGCTTTTTTAATAGCTAAACTCACATCAGCATCTTCTGCATCACTTTTTGTAATGACCCCAATAGCTAACTTATTAATGCCTGTACTAAAATTGGGAGGAAAGACTGTCTTTTTCTTTGTGGCGTCATGCAAATATAACACATGTGTAACTTCAAGAGCGGTTGCCATAATGTTTTTATAAAAAAAAGGATTTTCAACATATTCTCCAGGTGTATCAACGATCCAATCATAATAGATTAAAGCTTGTGTTTTAACTGCCTCGACCGGCTTTCCAAGCAGAGCATTTGTTAATGTCGATTTACCGGCACCAATTGAGCCAATGAGCATGGCTCTGTTTTTCTTATGCATAAGTCTCCCCTCCCTACTATACAGTTAGGATTTTGTGATAATTGAAGGTGTGTAACCTAATGTTTCGGAGAGAAAACGATTGATTTCTCTCATGGCCATATCTACCTCTGAAACGCTCCCCACAATAACAAGACTTCCTGTAAAACGATCTAAAAAACCTAATTGAACATGTGCAGCTTTTGTAGCCAAATCACCTGCAATAATAACGGTCTCACTAGGAGTCAATGTTAGAATGCCTAGAGCTCCTTCTTGCTGTATACCTAATTTTTCGAACATATCCGGATCTGGATTTGCAATTAAATGGCTCAATGTAATTTGTTTTCCAGGAACAAACTCTTGGATAAAACGCTTTTTTTCTTCACTCATAAAAATTACCTCTCCCTTATCGTACAAACTCTATACAATACTTACATCACTTGTGTCTTACTGCTTTTTTCTTCTGCCTCTTCATTTTCTTCAGCTGCTGAACTTAAGTACTCGTCCTTTCCAATAATGCCTGCTTCGCGATCCTTCTTTTCTAGCTCTAAGGCTTTTGGAACAGATAGCCAATATGCTAAACCAATGCCTATTAAACCTGCTGAGAACTTCCCGATAATAACTGGAAGAATTAATGTCGGCTGAAAATTGGCTGTAAAAGATAAATGATCTCCTAATAAAAATGCCGAGCAAACTGCAAACGAAATATTAATAACTTTGTCTTTTGGAGGCATGCTGCGAATGAGCTTAAACATCGCTAAAATATTAGCAATCGTAGCTAAAATACCTGCACTTCCTTCTTTACTTAATCCGAGTTTTTTCCCTACAGCTTCAAGCGGCTTTCCTGCATATTTTTGAAGCAAATAAACCATTGGAAATGCACCAGCAAGCATGATGCCAATATAACCTGCTGTTTCTAGCGCACGGAATTGATCTGCTTTATCAGCCATGATCGGATGAAATCCCCAGCTTCCAAATAAATGAGAGAATAGGCCCGTGAAAATTTCAACAATGGAGAAAACAAGAACTAGCTTAATTCCGGCATCCATAATACGCCCAAACCACATAAATCCTTTAATCATTAAATCTGGCAAGAAATATAGTCCTACCGCTAATAGCACAACAAATAATAAAAGTGGAGATAAATTCAAAATAATTTTCAAATAACTTATCGTAAATTCGTAGGTTGAATCACTTGTAGTGGAAATAATTTTACGCACATCAGAATTGGTTACCATAATTAAAACACTTGAAATAAAAGCACCAATTGGAATCGTTAACACACCTGACATAACGCCAAGCGCCATATATTTGTGGTCGCGTTTATCCAGCATGGCCAGTCCTACTGGAATCGAGAATACAATGGTTGCTCCGGCCATAAATCCTACTATCATGGCCATGACCCATCCTTCATAAGACTCTTTTAATACGTGTGCTAATTGATATCCTCCCATATCCGTTGCTAAGATAGAGGTTGCAGCAATAGCAGGATCTGCCCCAATTGCTGAGAAAAAAGGACCGCATACCGTACTAATAAACCACGAAAGATATGGAGTTGCAGCCATGATACCAGCCGCTGGTATAAAAATATACCCGATAGAATGTAACCCTTCCATAAATTGCTTTCCTAATCCTTCATCACTATTTCTAATCGCAGCAATAGCCCCACACACTGCACAAGTCATGATAATATAAATCACGATTTTCCCAATGATAACCACACCCAATTCCCCCTATATGATGGTTTTTATTTAAACAGATAATAGTTTAACTATTTCTATCTATTTAAAGCATATGAAGTAACCTGTTAAGAGCTTTGCTACTAAAGAAAGATTAAAATTGTTCCCTTAAAAAAGACAAAAAGGTGCCAGGTGGTTTTTTATCACTTAAAACCACTAAGCACCTTTGCTCAAACTATTTACTTGTACAGTGAGGTTAAGTTCCATATTTCTCAATGATGTGTTTTGCTAATTTCTCTAGTGTAACCTGCTTTTTCATGCTAATCGTTCGCATTTTTTTGAAAGCACGATCTTCTGTTAAATTATATTTATCCATTAGAATTCCTTTTGCTTTTTCAACAATTTTTCGTTTTTTCAGTTCGTTATTCATTTCCTGAACTCTTTGCTCATACATTTTTGCATTTTCTGCTTGTTGTAAAGCAATTTCAACTGCTGGAATTAAATTGGATTCAGAGATTGGTTTCACTAAATAGCCTACTATATTCGCTTTTTTCGCTTTATCAATAAACTCCTTCTGACTGTATGCTGTCAACAGCAGAATAGGAATATTATATTTATTTGAAATAATTTCACTTGCTTTTAGTCCATTTAACTTAGGCATTTTTATATCCATGATAATTAAATCTGGCTTTAGTGCAAAAGCCAATTCAACCGCTTTTTCACCATCTCCAGCTTCTCCTACTATTTCATAACCATTATCAGAGAGCATCATTGATAAATCTAGTCGTACAATTGACTCATCTTCAACAATTATAATTCGTTTAGTCATGGTGTCCCCCTCTTTCTAATGGGAACCTAGCTGATGCCATGGTGCCATTTGAAGTTCTCTCAATCGAAAATTGACCAGATAAATCGTGAGTAACCATCATGGTAACTATATCTAACCCTAAAGATGGCTTGGCTTCTTTTGAGTACCCAATACCATTATCTTTAATTGTAACCTCTATTTCATGGTTATTCTGTTGAAAAGAAACGTGAATGTTACCTTCTTCTCGCCCCTTAAACGCATGTTTCATACAGTTTTGAATAAGCTCATTAATAATTAACGCTATGGAAACAGCTTTATCCGACTTTGCAAAAAGCTGAGTGCCCGAATATTCAATTGAAATATTTTTATTTTCATCAGTAGCGCTATACACTAGCATATTACCAATTTTCTCAATCAAACTAAGAATATCTACATTATCTACGCTAGAGTTAGAAAGAATAATCTCGTACACAGAAGCGATACTTAAAATCCGGTTAAGACTCTCAATAAAATGAGCCTTGCTTTCTTCAGGCAGTCCTCTTCTCATCTGAAGCCTTAATAAACTCGCAATAGTCTGTAAATTGTTTTTGACGCGATGATGAATTTCTTGAATCATGACTGATTTGACAACAAGTTCTCTTTCTCGCTCTCTAAGTTCAGTCATATCTCGAAATGTAATAAAAGCACCATTCGTTGAGCTTTCTTGTTTTAAACTAACTTTTTTGACTTGAAATACCTTATTCAAAATAGTCACTTCTTGCATAAACAACTTTTCTGGATGATAAAATAACTCTTCTAAACAAGGGAAATATTCGATGATTTGATTCCCTACCTTACATTCTGAGGAACAGACTTCAGAAACCAAATTGAAAGAAGCTGAATTAAAATATAGAATGTTTAAATTAGGATCAATAAAGAAAAGTGCCTCTCCAATAAACTCTGGAATAAGCGAAGCATTTTCTGTCATCTCCATTAAAATTTCGCTTAACGTGTCATTTGTGTTTGATAACGTTTTCATTTTTTCTTGACGTTCAACCATTTCACTGATATCTTTTTCCATAATCAATGTAGCAATTACACGATTATTAAATCCTTTAATAGGAACCACACTTTGTTCTACCGTTTTTCCTTCTTGTGTTAAGGCGCGATTTAAAGACATCGGTTTTCCATTTTTCAGCGTGTAAAATACTGCCGGTTCAAACGCTTCGTACACAAATTTCCCTGCCACTGGACGTTCATAAACTGACGGTGCAGTTTCTGGTGCAGCTTCTGCCACTACAACTGCATGCTGTCCTTCTTTTGTTAAACAATCGATAAACACATTTGCTCGGTTTAAATCAGCAATAAGCGGCAAATTTTTAGCAACTTCATCAATCTTTTGAATATCAACTTCTGCTAGATTTGTATGAAGCCTGCATAAAGAATTTAAGGATAATGTATGAGTCATATGTAAACTCCTAGCTGCTTTTAAACATTTAAGCATTAAAATATTAGAATATAATAAGTATTATATTTTTCTGAACTTTCTTTGTCAATGACCCATTTTGATGCAAAAATATTTACTTTACGAAGGAAATCTTATTTCTTCTATGACTTATCACTTCTTTTTCTAAAGGTAAAAGTGGACGATCGTGGTCTATCTGCCAGTTGAATTCGCATAGATATAGTCCTTGGGCTTTGAATCTTTTTACATAAAAATTAGCATTCTGTTATTTTGTTAGTAATAGCTTATATAGTAAGTTTTGAATTTTTAAAAAAGATAAAATCATGTAGCAAAGGGGAGTTTTAATACGATGTCAGTGTGGATAGGAATATGGATTGCTATGTTTGTTGCCATATTTGGAGGCACATACTTCGGGTACAGATTAAAACAAAAAAAGGAAAGAAGCAGAGAAGAAAAGAGATTATACAGCACGATAGCAAACTGTATGATCTCTTTTTTCAGCCTTTTTTACATCTATATAGACGAATAAAGTTTTATTTTTACACGCGGGTAGGCACTTTGCAAAGCTACATCATAGTTTAACTCTTACCTCCGTACCGTCAGTAGCTTTGACATCTACTAGTACCATTCCCTTATGTTTCTTCAGTTCCTTAACAATAGGCTTTAGCATACTTTTATCTATTATCGGAAAAGTAAAGTTCAACTCTTTTCTTTTTAAATGTTCTTTTGTCCATTTATCCGCATGCTTCTGGATAAATTTCGAAAAAGCAACGCTAATAGCAATGTTTAAAAGAGCATATGGAACTGGAATGCTAAATCGAACATCTTTTGTTTTCACTTTTACATGAATCATAAGCAAACCATTACTCAATGGTGACTGAAACGGTATCTCCGTTCGCCGATTTAATATCAACAATTTGGCCATCTAACTCGTTTTCAATTGCTTCAACAATCAGGTTTATGTCTATATCTTTTACATATTTTTCCGATTGAGGAATACTTGCTGCGATACTGTGTCCCGCCATTAATACCAGCTTGACAAGCTTTATAGGCAAATTAACCTTCACATTATCGTTTTCAGTTGACACAACTCGAATTTTTAACGTTTTATCTAAATACGCATTCGGTTTCTTCAAAAGCTTATTGCCCGTTTCTTCTTTTTCTTTTAATACTTGAATTAGTTCTGATCCCTTTTCTGCATCAATTTTGCCTTCTTGAACCATTGTTAACACTTTTGTAATTTCCTCTTTCACAAAAATCACCCCTATTCTTCTTTTAAGAGCTTGATGGCTTCTTCGGCTGTAATTTCACCAGTTTCTAACATGGAAACAACTTTTTTCTCATCTACTTCGTTTTTCTTCTTTTCTACATATCCAAGAGATGAAATGATGTCAGTCAGCTTGCCTCGAACGGTTGGATACGAAACTCCTAGTTCTTTCTCAACTTCTTTGATATTTCCTCTGCATGTTAAAAATACTTCTACAAAATGCAGCTGATCACTCGATAAGGATGCCAACTTGGATAATTCAAACTCATTTTCAATCGTCGTGTGACAATGGCTGCACTGCAGCTTTGTAATTTTTAACGTTTCACTGCAGACAGGACAATTTGTAAGTACTTTATAAGCCATAATCAAATCTCCTTCTTTTAGTTAATTTGATTATATAACAAAGAATTAAAATTAAAAACAATAAAATTAAATTATTTTAACTAATAAATTCAAAAAATCAACTTACACTTTAATAATATTAATAACTCGTTTTGATTTACACACAAGATTAAATAAAAAAGAGAAGGATAAAACCCTTCTCTTAAAACACATACTTGTTTTTCAGCTATCATTCAATCCATCTATTTATCCTGCAATCTGAGCCCTAGTAAAAGTCTCATTTATATTTCCCTCTACAATGATGCTATGTCCTCCAAACATATCTCTATCAGAGAAGTAAAAATCAAAGTCACCTTCTGGATAAACGGATATAGTGTCTAAACTCATCAGATCCATAAACATTTCTTCTGTCATTTCCTCTATTTCATCCTCTTCCTGTATCCAATCGTTTGCTAAATCCACCAGTTCCGCTGCCGCATACATTCTAATTTTTTGACTCCATTTATCCTGCTCCTCAAAAAGTGTATGTGCTGTCTTCAGCGCTTTAAACAAACTTTATAACCCATATCCCGATTTAGTAGTAACGCTATAAACGGGTTCAACCCAATATATTGAAAATCAAGTTCTGCTTGGACAAATTGATGTAGCTTATACGATTGGATCATTAAACAATAAAAAGATAATGTATAAAGAAGTAGGAGTAGAAGAAATGGTTGTAATTGGTCGAGGAATTGATCAACACACAACATTTGATGTTATGTAAGACAAAAAAATATACTTGTACTATCTGATAAGTGCTTGTACATGACAATACTACATAATATTTATGTAAGCTTACAGATTGAGCAAGGTGCCATTATTAAAGTAGGCGCTCCAGAATTGCATTAATGGATATGGGTATTTCCTTAGTAGCTAAGCGTATCGCAAATCGTTATAACATAAACAATGATTTAGAAGTTCCATCACCTTATAGATACACTGACTTCTATCTCATCTCTCGCCTACATTATGAATTTACCCCTATAGAAAAACAGTTTATTGAGTTAAATAACTCCCTTAGCGACACTTTTAAAGGAATGGAAGTTTAACATCGAGGTTACAGTTCTTCCTGTAACCTCTTTTACAATTCCTTACCTGCAATTATCTTTTATATAAGTGTCATTATGAGGTGTTTTTTAATTTCCACAAGTTTGATCATGGGAAGCAGCCTTTCTAATTCGTGGGCCGCCATTGGCTATCAACACTATCTTATTTTTAAACATAACGTTTACATCTCTTTTATTGTCAAGCTCTGGAGAATTACTATATTTGCGTGTTCACTCATTTGGCTTGGCCTTCTTTACTATCTTTTTTAAGTAGATTTCCTAAACCCAAAAGAACTCAGTTAACAGCTAGAGTAGAAGCCGGATTATAACAACAGATAATTTCAGAAAAAATTTTATGGTTTTGTAATTTCATGAAAGTTTCTCTTGCCTCCCTTTCTGTGTTAAATTCAAACATGATAATATTATGTTCTCTTGAATAAGCATTGATTACAGTAACCACCCACATTAAAAATCTCCTAGGGCTGTTACAATTACATTTGATTCTGATAAATAAATATCTCTGGAATTCTTATGAGTAGCTGCTATACTTGTAGACTTATTTGGAATAAACCCCTTTTCTAACCAAATAGAACCGCTTTGAAAATCCCATGTTCCCAAGTAAATCTCCCCGTCTCTTACTATTGATATAATAGATTAGTTTATTTAATTGTTTACAGTAGCATCTTCTTTACATGCTTTGATAACATCCAACCAATGATCTGGCTTTTGTCCTTTAAACTTTTCTTTTAAATTAAATGAAGCCAATGTTTCTAACTTACTTTTTGCTGCTTTAGACATAACAGAATTTAAATTAGAAGCCTCTAGCATTTGAATAGAGCCGTCTAACTCAATTGATCTTCTTAATGCATGTATAGAGGTTCCAGTTACCAATCGGTTCATTGTTTCTCTAAAGCTCTTACTATCTAAAGTTTCACTAATAGAATCTAAGACTAATTGTTCTACATTAAATTCATGAGAAGCTTCTAATAACTCTAGATAAAGAGCAACTACACCTTTCATATAAATGCTGCGAATTAGCTTTACAGCAGAGGCATCACCAGGTTTTTCACTTACTTTAGTTATGTCCATACTGTACGGAGTCATTAATGAAATCAGTCGATCTACACCATTACCACTTGCTGAAATAGGAACCTTATGTTTATAAACTGGCAGGGGACCTAGCATTGCGGCATCTACAAAGAATGCATTCTTCTCTTGTATATTTATGTTAATTTTTTGCTTCACGATAGGAGTGGAAGCTGATACATCTACATAGATACATTCTTTCTTTATAAATGGTTTTAGCATCTCACTAACTTCAAGTGCTTTATCTGCGGGTACTGCTACTATTACTATATCCACTTGTTTTAAAACTTCTTCGGGTCTATAAAGAAGTTCTACTTGAGCTTGAGCAGCCCGTTCTTTAATTTGTGGACCATATGTAGGATGGTCTATCATAACATCATGAGCAAAAATGATTTCTAAACCTTCGCCTTTTAAGCCAACTGATAACTCAAAGGCCGCCTCTCCAAATCCAATAAAACCCAATTTCACTTTAAAGCTCTCCCTTCTGTTTATAATCCATATGCTTTCATCTGTTCTCTTAACCATGAAGGCTGAATGTTACCTCCAGATTCACCTTGCAGACGCGCTCTTTCAAATGCTTCGATCGTTTCTAAACGTGTTTTCTCATACTCTAGTTTTTTTTCTGCTTTAAAAAGAACCTCTTCAATCTTTTCTTTTGGAACTACAACAACTCCGTCATCATCACCTATAATTAGATCTCCTGGAATAACAGCTACGCCTCCACAAGAAATAGGTTTATGTAACTCACCTGGACCATCTTTAAGAGGACCATTCGGAATAAATCCTTTTGAGAAAATAGGAAATCCTGATTGACTAAGGGTCTCTTTGTCCCGAACTGCCCCATCTATAATAATCCCCTCAAGTCCAATAGCTTTAGCTGCAGCTGCCATTAATTCTCCAAGGTAAGCATTTGCCGTATGCCCCTTTCCATCTACAACTAGTACATATCCTTCTGTACCATCATAGATTGCCTGATGAAGAAATAAGTTATCTCCAGGTCTTAAACTTACAGTTAGAGCGGTTCCAATTACCTTCATTCCTGTAGATACAGGCTTAATTTTATAATCCATTGAGCCTGTACACCCCATTGCGTCGGATATAAGAGTTGTATTAAGAAGGTTTGCTCTCTTAATAATGTCTTCAGATAATACTGGTGCTAAATTACTCACTGATATACACTCCTCTTCGATTTTAATATATTCTAATCAATGCTCTACTCAGGATAACGCTTACAAAATTAAATTAATAAAATTAGATATTGCCCCCCTATTCGCAGAATATCTACAGTTTATTTGCTGCATTTTTGAAAAAGATAGAAAAACGTCGTAAAAAATAAATAAAGTAATAAAAATTACTACTTTTTTTATTTAAGTAATATTTATTACTATAATCTTAAATGTATCTTATCACCGGTGCCTAATAAAGTAAATCTATTTTTGTAAATAAAGCACAGGAAAAACATATCCTAAGCTTTATTGCTTAGAAGAAACATTTTTACATAAAAAAGTAAACATGCTAAAATTCAAGTAAGTATTGTGATAAATACTTTTTATATGCTTAAAAAAATAAAATTTACAATATAATCTGTTTAATTGGAGCGAAGGTATGGAAAATCCAATATTAAAATTAAAAGATAATATCTCACAACTAACAGAAACTCAACGGAGAGTAGCAGACTATATCCTTAAAAATCCTGTCGATGTAGCTTTTTTAACGGTTGATCAATTGGCTTTGACAGTAAAAACTAGTACGACCACGATAATGAGGTTAGCTTTTAGTCTAGGCTATTCTGGATATGCAGAGTTTCAAAAAGGACTTCAGGAGCTTCTACGTAACAATGCTGCTCCTCAAATCAGATTAGAAACAAATTTGAAGGGCTTAGATGAGAGTGATTTGTGGATGCGCTGTGCAGAAAGTCAATTCAATAACATTCAATCAACAGTAGAAATGATTTCTACAGAGAGCCTAAATAAAGCGTTAGAAATGATTGTCTCTGCAGACCGAATATTTTGTACAAGCGTTAGAAGTGGTTTACCCGTGGCACAGCATCTATCCTTTGGGCTTAATCGACTACTCGGAAACTGTGAGCTAATTGTCTCTGACTTAAGTGATTGGGTGGATAAAGGAATTACTTTAACTTCTAAAGATTTAGTTATTGCAACCTCCTTTCCAAGGTACGCTAGAAGAACTGTTGAGTTTGTAACAGCTGCCAAAAGTAACGATGCCAAGGTCATTTCAATTACCGACAGTTATTCTTCTCCTTTAGTTAAGTACTCAGATTTAGTACTGACTTGTAGCTCGAGTAGTATCGCTTTTCATAATTCACCTATAGCGTCGCTACTTGTGGCCGATTATCTTGTAAGTGCCATAGCTATAAATTATCCAGAAAAGACAAAGGATCGTCTCGATAAAATCACTTCAGTCCTTACAAAAATTAATTATCATTACACTGATTAAATTTACGAATGTGGTAAAAGCATGAAATATCGAATGTATAAAATAATTCGATATTTCATGTTTTTACCGCTTTTTTATTTTTTAAATTAAGTCTAATACTTCCCTTTCACCTTTCATTTCTATAAAAAAACATTTACTTTTCATTAGAAGCCATGATAGTATACTTTTAAATAGTCACAATTATTACAACAATTAAATAAAAAGTAATAATTATTACTTCAAATGATGGGTTGTAATAATGAATATAGTTAGTTCTGTAAAATCATTTTTAGATATCATCCGGAGATATCTGACTGCTCCCCTACTAAGATATTATAAAGTGACTATAAGTTTATTAATCCTAACACTTGTATTTTGCTTGTTAACACGCAAATGATGAGAGCACTACCTTTAGTTCTAAGCAATCATCAACAAAAGATTTTAGTAAAGGGGTGATTAGTTAAAGAAACACGAGAATAGAAAATAATCTATTAATGATTCTATATATACAGTGGGCTTAAGGGGGGAATTCACGCTAGATTTTTTGTAAACCCTTACATCCGTTCTGATAACAGGTTTCAAACCAATAATATGTAAAAAAATCCAATTGTTTTTACTAATGAATGATTGTGAAAAGCAGCTTTATAATAAAGAATGATAGTTAGATAGTTTAATGAGAATTTAAAAAGTATGACATTAAAGATAAACAAGAGGGAAAATGAAAGAAAGTTCTAGAGGGGGTATAATATGTTAACATTTTTAGGTTTTTCGATGATTGTAGTATTTATGTATTTAATCATGAGTAAGCGTTTGTCTGCCTTTAGTGCATTAACAGTGGTTCCTATTGTTTTTGCTTTATTGGGCGGCTTCACTGATTTAGGACCAATGATGATGAAGGGTCTTGAAACCATTGCTCCGACAGCAATTATGATTATCTTTGCCATTCTCTATTTCGGGGTGTTAATTGATACAGGATTATTTGATCCTTTAGTAGCGAAGATTATAAAGATGGTTGGCGGTGATCCTCTAAAAATTGTAATGGGTACTGCAGTACTTTCTTTAATAGTTGCTTTAGATGGTGACGGTACCATTACATATCTAATTGTAGTAACTGCATTTCTCCCACTATACAATCGATTAGGTATGAATAAACTTATTCTAGCCTGTATTCCTGCGTTAGCAATGGGTATTATGAATTTGACTCCCTGGGGTGGTCCTGCTGTACAAGCTACGGCGGCTGTAAAAGCAGATGTAACAGACTTGCTATTACCACTTATTCCTTCTATGATTGCAGGAACTATCTGGATTTTAGGGGTTTCTTATTTCCTTGGACGACGCGAGCGTAAAAGACTTGGAGTTATCAATATAGATACAGAATTTAATAATGAAATTGCTGCAGCTCTTGATGTAGGAATGGATGCATCAATAAAGCGTCCAAAATTATTTTGGTTTAACTTAGTTTTAACACTTTTACTTCTTACTGCTTTAGTTCTAGGGTTCTTACCATTACCAGCTTTGTTTATGATTGGATTTGCTATCGTGATGATTGTTAATTATCCAAATTTACAAGATCAAAAGGAACGCTTGCATGCTCATGCAGGGAATATATTAACGGTGGTTTCCATGATATTTGCTGCAGGTATATTTACTGGAATTATAGATGGAACAGGTATTGTTAAAGCTATGGCGGATACTTTAATAGCAGTTATTCCTAATGCTCTTGGCCCAAAATTAACAGTAATTGTTGCCCTTATAAGTATGCCATTCACATTTTTTATGGCAAATGCTCCCTTCTATTTCGGGATTATTCCTATTATGTCTGAAACGGCTGCTCATTTTAGCATCCCTCCACTAGAAATTGGTCAAGCTTCTTTACTAGGGCAACCCATGCATCTATTAAGTCCACTTCAAGGTTCTATTTATGTCTTAGTAGGACTCCTTGGCATTGATATAGGTGACCATATTCGCTTTGCTGCCAAGTATGCCATTGGAACAGCGTTAGTTATGACGATTGTGGCTGTATTATTTGGAATACTATCTATATAAATGATTTATGGGAACATAAAAAAGAGAGAGCTGATTCTTCAAAACAGCTCTCTTCTATATATTTAACTTTAAATTACATTAAAGATTGAAATATAACATAAGCAAATCACTAATCAATCATGACTGATACAGTATCTCCGTTTGTCAATTTGATCTCAACAGTTTGGACATCAAATTCATGTTCAATTGCTTGAATAATAAGGGGAGGTCTATATCTGCGAAATTTAAAAAAGGTGCCTACCCACTTAAGTTTTTAAATCAACTCCATCTTTTCGCCTTTTCAAATAAATACTGCACTCCATATAACAAATATGCTTTGTAATGAAGGTAGATAAAAAATTGAAAATGACTTAATCGGTTTAAACTTACAATTTTCAACCTTTTAAGAACATCAATAAAGTAAAAAGCAAAGATTCCATCAACTATAATATTCAGTAATAAAAACTTCTTAAAGTTTCCATACGAAGATTTAAGAAGCCACATTGAAAGAGGCATATAAGGCCCAATACTAAAAGGAAGTTCATCTTTTATAAACGAATCTTTTTTATCATAAAATTTCCACCACTTCCTCTGATGCCCATACAAATGATTAATAATTTCAAAGATAATAATAAAAATCCCTGCTAACGAATAACGTCTTATGCTGCGTTTTCCTATAAATAACAACGACAACCAAGGAATCGCTATTATAGATAGGTTAAATCCTAAGTGTTTTCTTGATATCATAAGTGAACTCACCTCAACGTACTTTATCTAGTTCTTCTTATAGTGTCCGCTTATTACAAAAAAACACAGACCATCCAATGGTCTGTGTTTTTTATTAATGTGCTTTTTGTTCAACATTGACTCTCTTGATAAAGAACGAGATAACCAATCCAACAATTGACACAATAATCGCAAAGACGAACGCGTGTTGAACACCGTTGGTAAAGGCAAGAATTTGATTTAGTGGATCCATTTTATCTGATACCGTCGCAAGGAAACTTCTTGAACCTGATGACAGAATGGAAATTCCAACAGCTGTTCCAATTGCGCCTGAAACCTGCTGCAAAGTGTTCATAATCGCTGTTCCATGCGGGTACAGCTCAGGTGGAAGCTGGTTTAATCCGTTTGTTTGAGCCGGCATCATAATCATCGAAATGGCTATCATAAGCGCAATGTGCAGAGCAACGATAAACCCTGTGGACGTTTCCAGCGTTACGGTTGAGAAACCGTACATGGTGCCGGCTACAATCACAAGACCAGGGATAACTAACCATTTGGGACCAAAGCGGTCAAATAATCCGCCCATAACCGGTGAAAGAATTCCGTTAATCACTCCTCCAGGAAGAAGCATTAGGCCAGCGGCAAAAGTTGATAAAGCTAATGATGTTTGTAAGTATAAAGGTAAAATCATCATCGCAGACAATAGTACCATCATGCAGACTAGAATTAATAAAAGACCAATTGTAAACATTGGATACTTAAAGGCTTTAAGGTCTAACATTGGCTCTTTCATCTTCGTTTGACGAATAGAGAATGCAACTAATGCAATAGCTCCAATCACAAGAGTTAGAATAACCTGTAGACTTCCCCAGCCTCCGCCTTCTCCGGCGCTGCTAAATCCAAATACGATTCCTCCAAAACCGATTGTTGAAAGAACAACAGAAATCATATCGATTTTTGGCTTTGTTGGTGTGGTAACGTTCTGCATAAAGAAAGCTCCAAACACTAAGGCAACAAATAACAGCGGAAGTGAAATCCAGAAAATCCAGTGCCATGTTAATGTTTTTAAGATTAAGCCTGATACAGTTGGTCCAACAGCTGGCGCAAACATAATAACAAGGCCGATGATCCCCATTGACTTTCCACGCTTATGCGGCGGGATAATAACAAGAATCGTGTTAAACATAAGCGGTAAAAGTAAAGCAGTTCCAACCGCTTGCACAACACGGGCAATCATGAGTACCCCAAATGTTGGTGCAACAGCGGCAATAAATGTTCCAATAATCGAGCAGATTAGAGATGCTATAAAAAGCTGTCTGGTTGTAAAGCGCTGAAGAATAAAACCTGAAATAGGTACCAAAATTCCTAACGTTAACAGATACCCTGTTGTCAGCCACTGTGCAGTTGTTTCGTGAATACCAAAGCCAGAAATTAGCTCTTTCAATGCCATATTTAGCGCTGTTTCACTAAATAAACCGATAAACCCAGCAATAAGAAACGACGTTATAATCGGCAGCACTTTGATGTTAGAGCTTTCGGCCACTGTTTGTTGATTACTCATATTAAATTGTCTTCCTCTCTTTTACATACTCTTTTTGGTGAACGTTTTTCTATCTCAATGATAAGTTGATTAGCAGACAAACAATGCATATTGATATAAAGATTAGTGATAAGTTTAAGGCATTATGTTGACTAAGTTTTTTCTTTCTCTTCTCTTTTGACCGAAGTGCTTTTTGTCTTCTAAATTCGTTTCTTTCCACAGATACCTCTCCATTTCATTTCTAAATCAACTTTAGAAACCTTCCTATGTAAACTAATTTCTATTCATAATCTGGAATTTTTAATAAGTAAGTTAAAACGAAATAGAACTATAAAATGAATTTCATTTTACATAACAGGAATATTGTAACACAGCTATAAGTACTGTTTCTATCTAAAATATACTAAATAACAACAGCTATATACCTAACTTAGTGCCCTGTGACAATTAAAATTTGTTTCTGTTATATGCTTTTTGTTCCGTTTGCCCTAACAGAATACAGCTAACTTTTTAATCATCAGTCAAAAGAAATAGTATCAGAAATGAGGTAATAGTAAAAATTGATACTATGGAGGTGTTTTCTTATGAAAAAGTATGAAGTAACATTTCATCTAATTAATGGTGAAATAAGTCATTTAGTTGAAGCTAAATCACTTATTCGTGCAAAGAACTACATACAGTATAGGTTTGAAGATAAAAGTAAAATATTGGATTTATCAAATGAGTTGGTCATTGTTAAAAGGAACGTCCAATACTTTACGGTAGTTGAAAAAGAATAATTAGCTATGTAAAAGGACGTTATCACAAAAGTAATGTCCTTTTATATGGATGTAATATCCTTATAGGGTAGTCTCTTTTTCCCATTCTGTCACTAAAATTTTTCTCCAACTTGAAGCCAAAATAGATTTGGCGCCCTCCAAGCGTATCTTTAATTTAAGCCTACTAATTTTCCTTTTTTGATAAAATTTCGCATTCCATACTTTTCTCCTTAAAAGTATTAGATCAACTAAGAAAAAAGCTAAATACATGCATTTAATATGCAGAGAGAAGCTCTCTGAGGAAATTATCTTTGAAACAAACAACTCGAATTCACATACTAAATATATCCAAATAAAAGGCTCTATTAAATTTTGGTATTGATATTAAGCGTAAAAACAGAACTCCCTATTTTATGAAAGTTCTGTTTTGTTTATTGGCTTACTATGTATATTTTCTGCGTCACAACGTAATTTATAAAAATCCACATATCTGTAAAGAGTACATATAGAAATGAAAAGAGCAAACTCTCTTACACGTGAGTTTGCTCTTTCTGTTCTTTATTCAAATTTCTTCAGTTTAACTTATTGTCCTATATCCTTCATCCTTTTAAGAGCTTTTCTATATTCTTGATCTCTCATACGCAGCATTTTATCAGCAGAAGGTTTAGGCTGACCAAACTTTTTTAAAGCTGCTCTATACTCGCTGTCACCAATGACTCGATTCGAAACAGCCTCTTTAGGCGAACGCTCAAAAACGGGAGTATCTTTTTTAATGTGAACCTCTTCGGTACTCTGCTTTTCTTTATTTTTTTCTTTATCATGCGGCTTATGAGCCAGCTTGTGGCCTTTACCTGTTAGGAACATCAAAAACGAAAGAATGAATACTACAATGCTTAATACACACGAAAACGTAGAAAATGTATGATAAGTAATGATTTCAGATTTTACATGTAGAGACTGAGTGAAATTTTCTTTACTAGCCACCTGGCTCTCTCCGCTTACCGTTGCAAAGTGACCTTTATACACCTTTGCAAAGACAATACTGCTGATTACAGGGATGACCGCAGATACTGTAACTCTTATAAATTGAACCGTGACCATCCGAGGGACTAAACTTGGTAGTGGTCCGCCTAAAGCTGCACCCATAAGACCTGCAGCAACTGTGAAACCCACTCCTGCAATTAAAGCGGCAAAGCTACTAACAAAGAGAAAAGCTGAAGCATGACCGTCTAAATAAATCCATTGTATGTTCACTCCCATAATAATGACCGCTCCTATAATACCTAATACGCCCGGTCCAACTTTATCATATAATACGGCACTTAATATGGCGGCAATTACTATTCCAGCAAAAAGCCCGATATAGATCAGTGAAGTGTCTCCTTTATCAAAACTAGATCCACTTTTAAGCAAGCCTTGTAGAGATAAAAGAGTTAAACTCATACTAACATTGCCTATAACAGCAATTAAGATAGCGAGAGCTGGTTTTCGAGAAGCCACTAATCTAAAGGGAATTAAAGGATTTTTAATATGCCATTCTGCGGCGAATAAAAAGCATAGAAAAATGATGCTTCCCACTATGCCTATCCATACATAAGTAGATGTCCACCCTGATTTTTGGAGATTAAGTAATGTAAACGTAATAAATGCAGTAACCATAAACATTAATGCTACACCGATGATGTCAAATGGTTCATGATGCTTGTGCTGTTGCTTGGCATGATCATTTGTTAAAAATTTGTAGCTGAAGCATATTCCCAGTAAGGAAAGGACGGCCGCTATATAGAATAACCATCTCCAGTGTCCGTAGCTGTTCACTAACATTCCGAGAAAAATGCCCACAACGCTAGATCCATAAAATCCGCCGATAAGAATCAGTAATGCCAAGTTCCGTTTCTGAATCGGAAAAGAAAGAACCAGCATTGGAATCATCATCATAAGTGCTAAACCTGTTCCTGTTCCTTGTAAAAAACGACCAATGCCCATTCCTAAGAAGCTGTTAGAAGCAATGCTTACAATAGCTCCTATAAAAAACAGACACATCGAAAGAACATACGTCCTTCTCTCCCCTAACTTATGTCGAAGAATAGGTCCAAACGGAATACAAAATGCAAAGCTCATAACCCCTATTAAAACCGGTGTTATCGAAATATAAGATTGATCATTAAACGTTTGTTGGAGAATTTCACGTATAGAATTTAATGAAGTGTTTAACATTAAACCAGGACCAATAGCTAAAACTGCCAGTAAAGAAATCCCCCAATGTTTTTCTATTTTCATACTACAATTCCTTTCTGCCTTTCATGATTGTAAAAAACTAAAAATGCGGCGTTCATGTTTCTTCAAACCATTACGGTAGCTATGATAAAGAAGAAAGATATTTATCCGCATTTGAACAAACTAAAAAATAAAGCTTCAGTAAGGAAGCTTTATTTTATTTTCTAAACCCGCCACTCGAATTGGCCCTAAAAGTGTTAGGCTGGTTAATTTATCAGCCATAAATGCAGGGCTGAATTTCATATCACTTTCTAACCAAGAACAAATGACACCTATATGAGCTGATGTGATATAGCTAATCAGAATATCTTCAGGGATATCAAGTCCATCCTCTGCTTCTCCAATTGAAGAGATTAGCTCTCCATACACTCTTTTCTTTACAATTTCCGTCATATGACTTCTAAATTGAGGCAATCCTCGATCACTTAGCATAACTTTAAAATAATCGGAATGGTCATAGATGAATTCAAAAAGCTTTAAGAAAGAGACGGATTCATCATTTTCTTCTACTGCTGCGGAATCCTCATTATTTTGTTTAGGCTTTACTTTCTCTATTAGCTCTTCTAGAACTTCATTCATACTCTGCATGAGAAAGTCTTGCTTATCTTGGTAATGCAAATAAAAGGTTCCCCGCGTTAATTCCGCTTTTTCCGTAATTTCTTGAATTGTAATGGATGTGACGTCTTTCTCTTTAAGAAGTTCGACTAAAGCGTCTCTTAAGTATTTATTTGTTCTTTTTATCCTAGGATCTACTTTTGTTTTTTTAGACATCGTTCGTCTCCTTGTATAACTTTTATTAAATATATGATTGTAACTTGCATAGTTGCAGTCATTGAGACCTTTTCTGATGATTGACTATTTAAACTATCCTGTATCATCAATGTACATTCTATACACGATGTAAACTAATGAACATTATGTATATTAAGTTTTACAAAGTATAACCAATCTGTCAATATCGAAAATTGGTTAAGAACAAATCTTTTGATCGTTATATATGGATTGCGTGAACTTGAGAGTGAAATCTTTTGTATGAAAGAAAAAGAACTGAAGGTTGTAACCAGTGATGTAAGATCTGCTTAGCTTTTATATAGCAAATTAATAAAATACAAACCACATCTTCTTTGTTTTCAGTAATTAATTCTTCTCGAGAAAGGTCTACCTTCTAAGGTAGACCTTTCTTTTTTATATCCATATAAATAACGCATACAGAAGTACAATATAATATAGAAACGAATCTAGATTCTATGAAATGGTTTACCTTATCTTAAAGATAAGAAATTCTTCGTAATGAGCATTGGTTGGCTTCTTGCTGCAACTCCGGAGCATAGTAACTCAATTTTTTAATAAAATAACAAGTCTCAGGAAAATGATGTATCAGAAACCTTAACGTCTCCTTATTTAATAGCTTGTTCTCCTTATACTTTTCAGTCATAGCATAAACAAACTGGCTCATCTCAATAGTTGTTTTCCCCACTTCTAAAGCAAATTCTGTTTGTCTTGCAAAACCTGGCTGCTTAAACCGCAAATAACCTTTTAAATGATGATTCTGTACAATGAATGCCTGAAATTTCCCGATATATAAATCTGCTTGTTTAGATATCATAATCTCAATCGGATCAAGCAGGTTTTTAAACAAAACAGCATGTCCAAGCTGATCTTCGAGCCATAAATCCATTAATTCGACTAAGCTAAGGGGAACCGGCTCCTTTCCTTTTACTAGATAAGATAAAAATCTTAAATATTCCTGATTTTCACTTAACGTACCATTAAGATAGGTTGGAGATAAGTTTAGATTCACTGCGTTTTCAATTCGAAGAGCCTGAAGAGACCCTTCAAAATCAAAATATCCTTTGGTAATTGGCCAGGCCTTTCTCGAGAATTCTATTAATGCAGGATCGTTGTGCATAACATCAGGGGATAAATAGTTCAGTTGTTTTAGCAAGTCATCAAACAAATGAATATATTGCTTAGCTGTTCGGACGTATTCGACTTCCTTCACCGATAAGTGATCTCGTACAAAATAAGCATGGTCCTGAATTATTTCTAACCAAAATAAATGTTCCTCCCATAATGAAATCATTACTAGCTCTCCCTTCGGTTTCCTTACTACTACATGTTTATTAGAAGCTTTAGAAGAAATGAACCAAAGTAATAAAAAACAGGATCTCTTATTTCATCACATAAACACTCATAAAAAAGGGAATATATATACATATCCATATTTTTAAAAAGGGAGAATATCAGTTGAAGAAAAAAGATAAATTGCTAATCATTTTAATGACGATTTTACCTTGGCTTAGTATTCCGTTTATTGGTAAAAAAGCGCTAAAAAGATTCCTTCCAGGGAGTCTTTTTATGAGTTTGTATCTTATTGCCGAAGGCAGGTTTGCAGAGAAGAAAAAATGGTGGTGGTTTCCGTACTCAATCAAGCCGAATGTTCTAGCAGAATTACCATTAATATTTGGCCCCTTTTTAGTTGGAGCTTTGTGGATATTAAAATATACTTACGGAAAGTTCAACTTATATCTTTTAGTAAATATACTTATTGATTCTTTTTTTACTTACTTCGGACTAAAATGGTTAAAAAAAATAGGATACGTCTCTTTAGCCCGGTTGACTAGATTTCAATTATCCATTGTTTTTTTAATAAAAACGTTCGTGCTGTATGGGTTTCAGATTGTTTATGAAAAGTGTTGCCACCTATCAAAGAATTCGTCTTTATAAATTTTGCAGTCTAAGATAAAAAAACAAAACAAAATGTCTATAAATGGGAGTATATTAAAGAAGAACATTAATGAACTAGATACTAATTGCTAAGTGGAATTATGATTTTTTAGATACTATGTAGTTGTAGTTACCTCAGGAAGCTAATGAATCCTATGTCTTAAGGCTTAAAAAGAGTGAAAATAAGGTTAAATAAAAAAAGAAGTCACCTTTTGGTAACTTCTTTTTTTACTATGCATATGTGATTAAAACAAATAACATATAAGTGTTTTATTTTTCACTATCTTCCTCAGCAGGTTTTCGTTTATGTTTCTCACTAATAATTTTTTTGTTCAGTATCCTTACCTCACCCACCATCAGCAGCCTCATATCTTTTACAATATATTTTGCTAATTCTTCATCAGAGATATCATCACCCTCAATATCGAGACGAAATTCCTGCCCTTGTATTCCACCGCCATTAGTAAAATCGACTTCAAAGTCAAAAATGACTCTTTTATCCATGTCTAATCCACCTTACTTTATTTTAATTACCTAATATATATTCGGTTTATGAAAACAAATTCCCGATCTAACTATCTAAGGAAGCATATTGTCTGATAAGTCCTGATAAAAGAACTTTTAAGTTCTAGAATGTTATTTAAAAAGGACAATGGGTTGAATAAGCTCCGCTCTATTAACTCATCTTAACAGTGTAACTATATTTGAAGGGAGATTTAAAAATGAGTCAGAAACGCGATAAAGGCAATAGTCAAAAAGGCAAATCAACTAGCAATACGGTAGATCCAGTAATCGCAGCAGAAGACGTGGAAAAAGCAATTTTTCCAACTAACAAGCCTCCTGGCAATGCAAAACCTTAAATAAAAATTAGAGCTGTATTATTAGCTGCCTATTTGGCAGCTTTTTCATTAAGAAAAGAAGTTAATTAATAAATACGAGTAGTGAACAAAGTATTAATTTTTCAGGTTTTATTTGAGTACTGAAGTAAGGTTGCACGTCTACTCATGAGATTAAAAAATGAACTGTAGGAAGCTATGTGGCGACAATTATCTAGTATCTCTTCTTTAAACTATTTTATCTTGACACTGTTCTAAAGGCGTGATTAGATATAATTGTTAACTTTAAATATAATTAAGTTAACATATATTTATTTCGGTGGTGAAAGTGTATTGAATTGGGAAGAAGATATTAAGAGAGAACTTGCCTATTTAGATGAGATTTTTCAAAAACGGCACCTTGTTACTACAGAATTTGCTGAACAACCATGGCTTACAGTCAATGGCCATAGGATGTTAAACCTTGCCTCTAATAACTATTTAGGCTACGCAGGAGATAAGGTGCTGAAGAAAGCAATGAGTGATGCTGTGATGACATATGGAATAGGAGCAACGGCTTCACGCTTAATAGTAGGAAATCACTCTCTTTATGAGAAAGCAGAACGAGCACTTGTTAATTGGAAGAAAGCTGAGGCAGGACTTATTATCAATAGTGGTTATAATGCAAACCTAGGAATCATCTCAGCCTTGGTTCCGCGTAATGGCTTCATCTTCAGCGATAAGTTAAATCATGCAAGTATCATTGATGGGGCCCTGCTGAGCCGTGCAAAGCTGCAACGCTATCGCCATAACGATATGAACCACCTAGAAAATTTATTAAAAAAAGTTCCCTTAGAGTCACGGAAGTTAATTGTAACAGATACTGTTTTCAGCATGGATGGTGACTTCGCCAAGCTCAAGGAGCTTGTTAAATTGAAAGAGCAGTATAACGCCCTACTAATGGTTGATGAGGCTCACGCAAGCGGTATATACGGAAAAAATGGTGAAGGATATACGCATTTTCTTGATCTGCAAGATAAAATTGATATTCAAATGGGAACGTTTAGTAAAGCGCTAGGGTCATTTGGAGCTTATGTTACTGGAAAACAGTGGCTCATAGCTTATTTAAAAAATAAAATGCGAGGATTCATTTATTCAACTGCTCTTCCCCCTGCTATACTCGGTGCAATAACAGTTGCGATTAAAAAGGTACAACAAGACATAGAGCGTCGCACACTTCTTCAAGAACATGCATTATTTTTTAGAAGAGCACTTACATACGAAGGATTTAACACATGCAAAAGTCAGTCTCAAATCATTCCAATTTTAACGGGAGGAAACAAAAGAACAATGCAGTTTGCAGAGCGTTTACAGAAAGAAGGAATTGCTGCTATTGCAGTTAGGCCCCCTACTGTTCCTGAAAACAAAGCAAGAATTCGTTTTACTGTAACAGCAGATCATACTCGAGAAGATTTAGATTGGGCCATAAAAAAAGTTTCTCTAATTGGAAAAGAAATGAGTGTGATTCAATGAAACAATCCACTATTATAATATTTCCTGGATGGGGAATGGAAAAAGCAGCGTTTCACCCAATCAGAAAATCATTGTCTACTATATGTAACGTTTTGTGTACAGACTGGAGAGGTGTAAAAGAACTAAGTGACTTTAGAGAGCGAGCAATCCAATTGCTTACTTCCACTCAAGGTACTGTTTATTTAATGGGTTGGTCATTAGGTTCCCTTGTAACGCTTGAACTTGCAAGTTTATACCCTAACAAGATAGAAGGACTCATATTGATTGGCGGAACTAGTCGCTTTACAAACGACGTGCATAATACATTTGGATGGGAGCAACGCATCGTTGAACGTATGAAAAAACAGCTACAGCGTAATAAAGAAAAAACCCTCACTTCATTTTATAATGCTATGTTCACTAAATCTGAAAAAGAAGAGAAATTTCATCATCAATTTATTGAATTTGCTCAGCGTAATTATAAGGGAGACAGTACGCACTCCCTCCTTACAGGGCTGGATTATTTACTCCAAAAAGATGTTAGAATGCAACTCGATCAAATTCAAACTCCTTGTTTGTTAATCCATGGAAGAGATGATCAAATATGTTTACCTGAATCTTCTTCTTTCATAGCTGAAAGAATTGGTGGAAAAGCTCAGCTGTGTATCCTAGAAAAAGCTGGCCATATTCCTTTTTTTACAAAGCCTCAGCACTGTACGCAACTTATAGAAAAATTTCTCGAAAAGGAGCTCATTTATGATTAATAAGCAACTTTTAAAGAAAAGGTTCAATAATCATGCTAAAACTTATGATGCTTATGCCGATGTACAAAAAAATATGGCAAATCAGTTAATAGATCAATTTTCTACCAATTTCTTTAGACAGGAAATAACGATTCTTGAAATTGGCTGCGGTACGGGTTATTTAACACAATTATTGTGCAAAAAATTTCCTAAGGCTGCTATTACAGCAGTTGATTTGTCATCAGGAATGATTGAGCTGGCAAAGAAAAAAGTAACGGAAGATCGAGTTTCATTCATATGCGGAGATATCGAGGAACTAAGTATAGAAAGGCAGTATGACCTTATTATTTCGAATGCAACATTTCAGTGGTTTAATAGTCTCCATACGACAATCAAAAAATTGTATAAACAACTTAATCCTGCAGGCAGCCTGCTATTTTCAACCTTTGGTAATGGTACATTTCAAGAGCTTCATTCATGCTACAGTCATGCGAAACAAAAGCTTGGTCTTTTCAGTAACAGTTCACCTGGCCAATCGTTTTTTTCTCTTGAAGAGTTGTCTCAAATTTGTGAACAAGCATTAGTTCCATTGAGAGAGCATCCATTTAAACTATCAAAAATGGAGAAACTAGAGGTTCAATACTTTCCGACCGTTCAGGCATTTTTTACATCAATAAAAAAAATTGGAGCAAGTAACAGTAACGAGGAAAGCTACTGTCAGCGCCCTTCCTTTTTTCGTCAGTTAATCAATTTATATGAAAATAATCATCGTGACGAAAATGGCGTAAAAGTAACCTATCATTGCTTAATGTTTAATATTACAAAAACGAACCAATAGCCAATCCAGCCCTGGTTACTCTCTAGAAGTGATGAATTGCCGCCAGTAAAAAAGGGTACTCTTCTATTTAGAAAAGTACCCTTAAATAATCAATTAGATTTAATTAACTTACTGTTTTTTAGAAACTAACTCAATAATATTTGTTATACCTTGCTCATTGTACCCTGTTTTTAATAACTGTATTTGATTATGTTCAGATAAATTTGTAAAAATGATTGGTGTAACAAGTGATTTAGCACTTTGTTTAATGTAGTTTAGGTCTATTTTTAAAAGCGGGGTTCCTTGTGTAACCTTTTCTCCCTCTTTAATTAGACATGTAAACCCTTTCCCATTTAAGTTCACTGTTTCTAACCCTACGTGAATTAATAACTCTAGACCTTGATCTGTTTTTAGACCTATGGCATGTTTTGTAGGAAAGATGCTAACAACCTCCCCATTGATAGGAGAAACAAGAGTATTATTAGTTGGTTCGATGGCAAAACCGTCTCCCATCATCTTTGAAGAAAAAACGGCATCAGGGACTTCTTCTAGAGGCACAATATATCCGTCAAACGGAAGGTTGAATGCGCTTCCTAAAGTTGTATCGTTCATTTCTTTTTTCTCACCTGTTGCAGCAACTTCAGTTTTTGTCTTCGCTTCAGATACTTCTTTGTTATTAGAGCCTTCTGTAATAGCCTCTTTTGGTATGCCAAATAAATATGTGCAGATGAACCCTCCAGCATATCCTGCAAGTAAGCCGATGATATATTTCAGCCATAAACCATGAGCAATTAATGGAATTAAAGCTAGGCCAGATGGACCGATAGCAATGGAACCAACATTTCCGAACATTCCAATTACAGCTCCTCCAATTCCTCCACCGATACAAGCAGTAATGAACGGGCGTCCTAATGGAAGAATAACTCCATAAATAAGCGGTTCTCCAATACCTAATATTCCGACAGGAAGAGCCCCTTTAATAATGGTAACAAGTGATTTATTTTTACGACACCGAACCCAAAGTGCTAAAGTTGCACCTACTTGTCCAGCACCAGACATTGCAAGAATCGGAAGCAAGATGGTCATACCGGCTGTGTTAATCATTTCAATATGAATAGGGATTAATACTTGATGCAGACCTAGCATCACCAATGGTAAAAATGCCACTCCTAGTACAAAACCTGCAAAAACCCCTCCACGTTCAAGTGTCCAATCTATTCCACCAATTAAATTACTAGAAATGAGACCTGCAAAAGGCATAATAAAGAAAATCGTTAACAATCCGACAATCAGAAGAGCAATTGTTGGCGTTACAATAATATCGATTGCATCGGGAATAAACCTACGTAAGAATTTTTCTAAAAATGAGAGTAACCATACAGCAATCAAAACGCCAATTACCCCGCCTTGCCCAGCAGTTAGAGGCTGGTCAGTAAAGATATTCATAATAGGAAACTCTTCTGTAACTCCCGTTAAAAGGGTAATACCTCCGATAACCCCACCCAGGGCCGGAGTAGCCCCAAACTCTTTTGCTGCGTTAATACCTACATAAATAACTAAATAGCTGAAGATTGCATTTTTAATTACATTAAGAATCGTCACGTATTGTTGCCAAGTATCTTTATCAAGATCTCCCGCGGTTATGCTATTGGCTAAAATAGAGGCAATACCAGCTATTAAACCTGCACCTACGAATGCTGGGATTAAAGGTATGAAAATGCTTCCAACTTTTCGTAAAAAATTTTTGAATGGCGTATTGTTTTTCTTTTTTAGCTCAGACTTCATATCTGTACCTTTTGAAGTCAAATCTTCAGATGAAGGAGCTGCAGAATCTTCTTGAAGTACAATACCAAATTGTTCAGCAACTTTCGTAACTACTCCTGGTCCTAGAATAATTTGATACGTATCATCATTGACAACTCCTACCACTCCTTTCACTTGTTTTATACTTGCTTCATCGATTCTATTATGATCCACTGGAGTGACACGGAGTCTTGTCATACAGTGTGTATAATTCGCTATATTAGAACTGCCTCCAAGAGCTTGAAGCAGTTCTTTAGCTGTTTGATGATGTTTACTCATAGTTGCTTCCATCTCCCTTATAGTTTCGCTACTTAATTCACGATCGCTTGACGGATAAATCCTTGTGTTTGTTCTAAGCGATGTAAAGATTCCTCATGTGAAAGGCCTGTCAAAATCATGACTATAGCAAGCTTAGAATTACAATTTGCTTTTGCTAAGTACTCTTCTGCCGTATCATACGTGCATGAAGTTGCTTCCATCACAATTCGTTTTGCGCGTTCTACGAGCTTTTCATTCGTCAGCTGAACGTCTACCATTAGATTTCCATACACTTTTCCGATACCTACCATGGAAGCTGTCGAAAGCATGTTACAAACCAATTTTTGTGCTGTTCCGGCTTTCAAGCGAGTCGAACCTGTTAATACTTCAGGACCATTTATTACTTCAATTGCAATGTTTGCTACCTTTCCAATATCAGAACCTTTATTGCAACTAACAGCTACTGTCTGAGCTTCAATTGAGTTCGCATATTCTAATGCTCCAATGACGTAAGGTGTACGACCACTTGCTGCAATCCCCACAACGATGTCCGCCTTAGTAAGTCGAATGTTTTGTAAGTCTTCCATGCCTAACTCTTTACTATCTTCTGCTCCTTCTACTGCTTTGATAAAGGCTTTTTCTCCGCCGGCAATTAAACCTATTACTTCATCTGGACTTGTACCAAATGTAGGCGGACACTCAACAGCATCAAGCAAGCCGATGCGTCCACTGGTTCCTGCACCTATATAAATAAGGCGCCCCCCTTGTTTCTTAGCTTCTATAATAGCTTCTACAGCTTTTGCAATAGAAGGAAGTTCTTTTTTTATCGCACTCGCAACTTTTTCATCTTCTTCATTCATGGTTGTAAGAAAATCAAAAATGGACATTTCATCCAGATTCATTGTTTTTTCATTACGAGTCTCAGTAGTTAAATGTTCAAGCATTTCTTATCATCCTATCTTTGTTTTTGTTTGAAATCGTTCTCAAGTACAGAATAACGTGTTTGAAATTAAATTTCAACAATTATTTTAAAATGTTAAAATTTAATTTCAAAAACTATAGTAATATGTGACTTTTAACAAACATCATATGACTAAATCTTAGTAAATAAGACAACTTTCGCTGTATAAAGATCAAGCATTTCTTATACCAATAATGACTCCTTGCCTACTGTAGGAAGGATTCTTTTTTACATACTTTCCTAAATAGGCCATTATGGTAACTAAAGATGTATACGATACATCGCTTAAAAACAGAAAAACCACTGACCTCAATCAGTAGTTTTTCTGTTTATTAAAAAGTAGTCAAATAATGCTTCATCCATCTTGAGTAGTTATCCAAAAATCATATGATAAGTAATTTTATTATTAGTATATATGCATTAATACTGGCTATTTAATCAAACCTAATTTTGCTGCTACGCTATAACCTGATGAGTTAAATTTAAATCGATTACGAAGTTCAATAAGGTTCGGCCCAAAGCTTGACTCTAAGATCTCTCGATGTTTTTTCATCATTTCATAGATATACAAGTCGTGAATGATAACTTCTGTAATTGGCATAACTAATCCCGGATGCATCGTCCAGGCAGCACGGCTGTCCTTACCAAGTGATAATATACCTGCAACTACTTCTCGATCATCAGCACTGAGAACAATCCATCGTCCGCCATATTCATTGGTTATTTCTTCGCTTGCATCATGCTGATGAACCTGCGCAAAATCAAATACTAAATCTCCATAGGATACAATTAAAATTTCTACGCCTCTTTTGGCTGCTGCTTGTAATTCTTCTTTTAGTTCCTGGGCATCTTCTGCCCATATTTCCAATAGAATACGACCTGTAGCTTCTTTTATAGCTTCCTTTGTACGATTTAGTATAGGCTCGTAACCTGTAATGTTCCAGATGTTTTCTCTATTTAAAGATACATAAGAATAATTTTCAAGAGCTTCTTCAGCTACTTCAAACGAGGATTCAGCTTTACGTTTTTTCAAGTTGATTAATTCATTAGGAGGTAACGGTGTATATAGAGCGGGATTTTCATGACTGATCATGACTTCTCCTCGATCCACTAGTCCCCCTAATACTTCATAAATTTTAGATCTGGGCACTCCAGAATTTAATGAAATAGCATACCCTGAAAGAGGAGATTTTTCTAGTAAAGCTAAATATGCTTTTGCCTCATATTCAGTAAAATTTACATCTTTCAAAATTTTTATTATATCTAGTGTCATGATTGGTCCTCCTTGATAATACCCGGATAGAGTCAATAATTTTAAACTAAGTATACCATTAGTACCCTTGACAGTTTGGGTTAAAAATTATAATTTAATTTTAGACGCTACAGAAGTAGCTACTATATAATTTTTAATACTGCTTGGAGGTGTAATAATGGATACAATGATAGCGAAACAACAAGAAAGCTTAACAACAAGAAAGGTTAGAAGAGGAAATGGTTTATACATAAGTGCTTCCGTAATAGCCGTCCTTTTATGGAGTACATCGTTTGTTGGAACAAAAATAGCCTATACATCTTTTCCACCCCTTACACTAGGAGCGGCTCGTTTTGTTATAGCTGCTGTTATTTTAGGATTTATTCTCTTAATCAGGAAAGATAAAATAAAGCCTTCATTCAAAGACATAGGGTTAATGTCTATAAGTGGTGTACTAGGTACTACCCTTTATTTTTCTCTGGAGAACATAGGAGTTGAACTAACAACAGCATCGAATGCCGCTATTATTGTAGCGTCGTATCCTGCTATAACGGTTTTAATGGAATTTCTCTTTTTTAGAAAAAAGACATCATGGGTAAAGGCCATAGGGATTGGAGTAGCGATGATAGGTGTATATCAAATATCCTACAGTCCTGAAACTCAGACAGATGATAAACAATTAATTGGTAATATTATATTAATTGCGGCAGGTTTTATTTTTGCTCTCTATAACTTCACAACTCGTAAAGTTGTCAAAAAATATTCCATGATTACGATCTCTTTTTATCAAACTTTGGCGGGAGCTATTACCTTTATTCCATTAGCCTTTATAGAGAAGTCAAGTTGGCAAACACCAGATATAAGATCATTTCTAACCTTATTGTACCTAGGCGTTTTCTGCTCGGTTATCGCTTTTTTATTATATAATTTTGGATTACGCAAATTATCTTCTAGTTCTGCGATGACGTTAATGAATCTTGTTCCTATTTTTGGTGTGTTATTTTCTGTTCTGCTCCTTAATGAAGTGGTAGGCATAAACCAATTTATTGGTGGAATCATTGTCCTTTTAGGTGTAGTTTTGAGTATGAGAGAACCGAGTAAAAAGCATGTTTTAGAAAATAAGTAAAAAATATGCACTATGTACACAAAAGATTCCTGATTAAGCACCAGAAGCTTTTCTTTATATATATATAAGTTATCAATAGCTTGCACAAACTAAAAAAGACGCTGCGATAGAGTCAATTACGACTACAATTCAATGAATGGGAGAAGACCATCTCTTTTGACTGGTAAGAGGTGGTCTTTTTCTATTTTTAAACTGTATATAATATATAGATTTAGTTAGGGTACTCACAATTATACGAAATAAGCCAACAAATACACTTAACATGAATAAAGTACGAAAACTTGATCAAACTATGAAATAAATGGAGAGATGTTCATTCTCAATTTCTCATTATGTAGTATAAGCAACCTATAAAAAGAGCTTCCCTTCGGCAGACCGGGGAAGTTTTTCTCTTTATATGATATATTTCATACATTTTTAGTCATCACGATTCACGTTACTAGAATTCTTATTAGCAAGAATACAGGACTTTTTTATAGTGAACGTAGTTTCTTCATAATAAATAATAAAAATTTTATTGATCTCAAACGGTCGAGAATCAACAAGGGACTATATTGAATTAACTGTAAGATAGTAAAGGATTATACCTTTTGTAAATTAGATTAGACTTAACTAAAAAGTACTCATCAACTGATTTTGGAGTGAAAAATAATGGCTTTTATTGAAACAAACACTAATCACTATCTGTATTATGAAGAGTATGGACAAGGCGCCCCTGTCATCTTTATTCATCCCCCTGGACTTGGATATAAAGTATTTCAATATCAACACGAGTTATCCAAACATATGAGAGTCATCTTTCCAGATTTAAGTGGTCATGGAAGAAGCTCAAAACCTAAACAGCCTGTATCAATTTCTTTTTATGCAAACGAGTTAGTACGTTTTATGGATTCGCTGCATCTAGACAAGGTGATTATATGTGGTTACTCTGCTGGCTGTCTAATTGCTCAAGAGCTAGCTATTCATTATCGCCATCGAATTGAATTATTAATACTTTCAGGAGCTTATCCTATAGTAAGAGATGTACCTGGACGGCTATTACATAAAACAGGAATGTATATGGTAAAAGAATATCCGAATATACTAATAACAAGCCTTGCTATAAGTCATACTCGAGACAAAACATTAAGAAAGAATCTAGTTAGTTACATGAGGAAATCAGACCAGGAATCCTGGTATCAGTATTATAATCATTCATTACACTATAACTGTGTAGACAAGCTTCATCGCTTAACAATGCCTTTATTGTTTATATATGGTGGAAAAAAGGATTGGACTGCTCACTATATGAAAGAGTATAAAAACAAGTGTAAGCATGCTGAATTCTTTGTTTTACCCAATCAAGGTCACCAACTGCCTACCAAACAGTGGACTCAGTTTAATGAGTTAATTACAGGATTTGTCTTAAATAGATCTCATTTATAAACCAAAGCAAAAAACCCTTTCTTTAAGTGTTTTTTTAACTATTATAAAATACATAACAAACAGAAAAAACTACTGAGCTTAATCAGCGGTTCTTCGGTTTGTTGAAAGGTAGTTATAGTGGTGATCGTTCGTCTAGAGTAGTTTGCTTAAAAGATTATAAATTAGAAAGCCTACTGATACGAAATGAATCAGTAGGCTTTTCCTTTAGCGTATTGTCCACTTGAAGCAATGGGATTAGAGAATCTCTTTCTACTTTACTCTTATAATCGGAAATAAAAAATGAAATATAATTGTTTTTTATAAAATGTATTTTGGTTTTGATAAAACATTCACCTTAAATGTGCTAGATTTTCTCTTATATATTAATATAAATAGGTTTTCTTTAATATGTATGGGAAGTGACGATCTTATTAAAGGAGGAAAACAATGAATAGTAGCTTTACTCAAAATGCAATTTTTGAACATACATTTTGGATTCAAATTTTGAAAGACCATTCCCAATTTATCTTAGATGCCTTGGCTGAAAAAGAGCAAGAAGAAATACAGGCGGCTAAAACTTTCATCCAAAATTTTAATAGTTTGTTAGAAGAAGTTAAAGCAGTCCATAACAACCTAGAAAGCATTACAATGAAAGCTAAAGCTCAAACAATAGCACTCAAAGAATTTAAACTTTCCTTATTAAGAAAGCATTTAACAACTGACTTTACGATTCACCTTACACCTACTTTTCTAAACCATATGGTCAACGAGCTGGATGAGTATTTATTAATTCTTAGCTACTTAGAACAACAACAAATTCCACCCATCTTTCATGAGCTTCACCATCATTTATTATGGATATTAGATGCTGCAGGACATGCTGGAGCTATTTCCGATAGTCTTGATGCAGTAGAAAAGCAACTAAAACAAAAGAGTATGCAATTTTCTACCCATTTTGAACATTTTTATCTGAAAGCCGTAGAATTAACTGGTTATTTAAGAACGAACCTTGAATCCTTTCCAGCATTAAAGAGAATGAACAAAGACGTTAAGTTAGAAATAGAGTTATTTCAAGTATTTCTTCATGAGATCGAAGAATTAGAATTATCGAACGAAATGCTTAGTACATTTTCTGCTTTAATGGCCGATCATATGATGAGGGAAGAATGCTATTATTTAACTAAGTTAGCACAATCAACCAAAACTGCAAAACCACCTTGTGACCCTACGTCATCTCATTACAAATAGGTGCCAATTTTACCCTTTATATTTGTGAACGATTTAAACGGAGAAATATATCCGATTTTATAAGAAAAGCTATCCCTTTGATTATTTTACAAAAAGGATAGCTTTGAAATGCTTGACGATGGTTTGAGCATCTGCCACGTGCACTTATTAAAAAGTTAGTATGTATTATTATCCTGATTTCTGGAGTACTTTTACTGATTAACACACAAAGAAGTGAAAGATATAAAAGAAGAATATAAACCATTAAGAGAGCGATGATTAAAAAGCACCTAAAAAGAATCCTTTGCTGATTATAAACTGGCTCCCCATTGTTAGACACAGCCTGACAATGGGGAGCCAGTATTTAATCTTTATCTTTTAATTTAAGCTCTCTACTTCAGAATTCCAATTTCTATCTACACGGTTAAAATAGGCTTGTTCAAGAATTTGCATATAATCAGCCTCGGTAATTAAACGGACATTACTTGACGTTGAGTTGTTTTCCATGGCCAACCTTACAATACTCGGAAAGTCTTCTTTCTTTACACCCGCTAAATCTTTTAATTTAGGAATGTTTAATAATTCTGTTAAGTCTATAATTCCTTGAATTAATTTTTCAACAGCTACTTCGTCTGAATCTGAATCTTTGGCAAAGCTCATATACCTTGCTAATTTTGCGTGCAGCTGCTTATTCTCCGTAGAATTAAATCGTAATACGTATGGTAAAAATACTGCGTTAGCAACTCCATGCGGGGTATCATAAAGTCCTCCAAGCGCTTCTGCTAGGCAGTGTACTGAGGCAACATCTGCAGATCCAAAACAAAGGCCAGCTAAGAGACTTCCTTCCAGCATATCTTGACGAGCCGCTTCATTTTTACCATCGGGGAAAACGATAGGCAATGCCGAAACAATGGTTCTCATTGCTTGAGCCCCAAGCGCTTGTGAAATAGGATTTGTGACTTTACAGGTATAGCCTTCAATCGCATGAACTAATGCATCAATGCCAGTCGCAGCCGTAACAGAAGGAGGAAGACTTAATGTTAGTTCAGCATCAAGAATCGCCAAGACAGGCCTTAATGTACTATGTTTGAGCGTCATCTTTCGGTGTGTAGCTGCTTCTGTGATAACGGCAGAACGAGTAACCTCTGAGCCTGTACCTGAAGTAGTTGGAATACAAATAACTGGTGCAATGTTTGAATACAGAAGTCGACCGTCTGCATAGTCAGATGGTTCCCCGCCGTTTGGGCCGCACAGTGCAATAGCTTTTCCTGTGTCCATTGCACTTCCGCCGCCAATGGCAACAACTGCATCTGCACCAAATTCACAAAATAATTTAGCACCTGCCAAACAATCTGTATCTCGAGGGTTCTGTTCAATTGAATCAAATACCGACACTCGATAACCAGAAGCCTCCAAGGCAGTTACAATTGGTGAAACTAATCCCGCACGAACTACACCAGGGTCACTAACGACTAAAATTGATGAACCAATATTTAAAGATGTTAGCATGTCTGGTAATTCTTTAGCTTTGCCCATCCCTACCTCGATTTGAGTAGAACAAAAATAGTTATAGGATTTCATTTCTATCTCTCCCTTTGTCTAAAATTAAATGCCTATCTTAAGAAGTACTAGCTTTTTAATTTCATAATAGCAAATGAATTTTAAAAATAAGCTTACTTATTCCATTCCGAAGCTAGTATACCCATAAAATATGTATCTACGTACTTCCCATCCACATAAGCATGATTTCTTAATTTCCCTTCGGTGACAAAACCAATTTTTTCATATAGTGCAATGGCATGTTTGTTTATTCCTCTTGTAGTTAAATAGATTTTATTTAGACGAAGCTGTTTAAATCCTAAATCAATCATTTGCTCCATAGCCATTCGACCGTACCCGTGACCTCTAGATTCTGAAGATAAAAGAATTCCTATACTAGCTCTTCCATGTCCATGGTCTATATCCTTGAGAAATACCCATCCAACTAATTCTTGTTCATCGCTTTTAATTCCTAAAATTAAATCGCTGTTCATTCTTTTCTTTTCTACTTCTTGTACCACCTCTTCATAAGTTAAAGGTGTTCTGCCTATCATTCGTATTGCCCGTTCATCATTTAACCATTTATGTAAGTATTGAATGTGAGTAGTTTCAAATGGCGTAAGATGTATTTTTTTTGTACTCATTGATTTATCTTCTCCTTCTAAAAAAGTTAACCACAAATTATAATTCATTCCATACTTGATTCAATAAATATCGCTAGCGAAAGCAAATATACATTTCTGATTACAATATACTTAACAGTCAAATTGAAATAAGTAGATACATAATTGAATGAAACCATTAATCTGTTTAAATAGAACACTTTTGTATGTAATTCTGGAATCAATAAAAAAATCCTCTCTTACATTTTACGTATACTTAATCTTTGTCTTTAATTAGGGTTAATTTATCGGTTTGAGATATTAAATCAATTATCTTATTTCCTTTTTCATAATAAGTAGAGGCCCCTTCTCGGTTCCTTTCCTTCCACCCTTTTGATTTAATTACTAATTTATATCCTGGCGGGATCCCGTTTTCTTCAGAAGCTTTAGACCAATCATATATGTTTACACGTTCTTTTCCTTTTACTAGTTTTGCATTTTTAGGGACAGGAAAACTGAAAAATTTATTAGATGGGATATAGGCAAAGAATGTAACAAAATAAAAAATCGCTGCTCCTATTAGTAGAATTGCTAAAACAGTCGTCACGGCTTTTTTCAACTTATTGCCCTTCTTTCAATGACATTTTTACAATGAGATGGATCTTATTGCATTAAGATTCCTTTTGTTTTAGATTTAAGCACCTTTTTGTACATTCGTCCTATATAGCTTTTTCAAACAGGAATAAAGAATACATTCGCTAATTATAAAGAGAAGAACGCTTATAAACGTAGTCGCTAAAAACTCAAAGATGTTAAGAATAGACATAGCGTGTCCCCACCACCAATATCTAAAATCCGTTCCGAACAAAGCGAAATGAATAAAAAGAGAAATTGCCTGAACTTCTCCTACTGATCTATAAGAATTTATAATAAGTATTTTTCCAGTAAAGAAACTAATTATGAAAGATAGAATAATGAATACAAAATAAAGAGAACCAGCCAATAAGGCTTCCTGTGGGGAATGCATGGTAACCTCCTTTTATATTGATTATTTTACCATTAATTATAATTAAAGGAAGTTAACTTTTAAGGATTTGCACCTTAAAAAATATTTAAATGGAAAAAGAGTCCTTTTGTAGCATCGTTGACACATTGTTTCTCAAAAAAGGATTAATTTTCCTCTAATCTAAAGTTCTTACTTCTGACTACCCCCACTACCCCAATCCGATGTAATATGAAGAAGGATTTTTACTTTTTAAGATAGAATAGTTTCTTAAAGAGTGATAAAGGAGTTGATTTCATGTCTAAACAAATAAAAGATAGAAAAGAAATAAAGCTTTTGGATTCTCAAATTTATTTATGTGATGAAATTAGAAAGTTGTTGAAGAAAAAAGAAAAAAGAAGTCTAGCCTTTGAACAAGAGTATACAGAACATGATATATTACACATTGCTTTAAACAGGTTAATGAGTGAGTTAATCTCTAGACATTAAAAACGTCACCTATCATTTTTGATATTTTTCGAGATAGATAAGTTTCATATAAATAATAGACAGAATATTTCATTAATATCTTTACTTTGTAAACGCTTTCGTTTATACTAAGTATAGGTTGGATGGCATGAGTGGCTGTCATAGTATTTAGCGTAGGCGGGGCTGATACGAGGGAACAGGACATAGAAGAAATGTCCTTTTTTGTTTGGGCAACATTTCTTAGAAACTAGGAAATGTTATAAAATACTTTCAAACGCTTTTTTTACTTAGTGTGCCCTATCCAGTCTGGAAATTGAAAAAGACCACCTCTTCCCAGTTACAAGAGGTAGCATTTTTTAAAATTGAATGAACAGTAGTCGTTAGATAATACTTTATTGCATCTTAAGTAAGTTGCTTAATTTAAGAAACAGTATTTATAGACAACATATTCACCGCTTTTTCTAAGAGTAAAATATCTTCTTCAACCATTCTTTTCATATCATCGAGATCAAGTTGAATATATTCTTCTTTTAAACGTTCTAATTCCCTGACGAACAGGGATCCCGTATAGTACCTATAATTTGTCACTAAGATTTATCCCCTTTGTATACTCTTAATAGATGTAATTCCCCTTTATTTAGATTAACAACCGATAAAAGCAAGATTTATAAAAAAATCCTTCCCTGGTGTAGGCAAAGGATTTTTAACTTTATTGGAATAAGGAGAATAGGTTATTAATGTGGTTAGATTTTCAGTTTCATATACATACAACGTTTTATCGTTCTACTTTGATGTTAAATCAAATTTATCTTCTTTCCCATTCCATTTTATTGTCACATGAAAAGGAGCGTTGCTGCTTTGAGTCGCGCATCCGCTGCAGCTCCCATTTAAATTAATTTCCCCTTCTGTCTCGTCATCCGTACCTGACAATGTGCTTGTTTCCCCTTCTACAACATAAGAAACTTTTCCTACTTTCTCCTTGTCTTTTCCTTTATAGATGATACTGCCTTGCCCGTTTTGAGTATTCTCTCCTTTATTTAAAAGATATAAAGCCTTCCAATGATCTCCTTCACCTTCGAAACGCACACTTTCTTCCTTGCTACCACAGCTGCTCAATACTAATAAAAGAATAGACATGAATCCTAAAAACAACAAATTTCTTTTCAATTTTGAATCCTCCTACACGGTAAAAAAGCAGCCATATATTCTATTGAGTAAATTTTTATTACTATCTGGCCTTTTTTTAAGTAATTTAAAGTGAGTTATTTTTCGATATGTTCTCCTGTTATCGGAATAAAACCATTTTTAAATAAAGCGTACCATTCTTCCAGTTCTTTACTCTTTAAAACATTTAATTTATTTAAAATGTCTTTCGAAAATTCTAATGCACCGCTTCCATTAGCTGTAATTAGACAGCCATCACTAACAGATTGTTTTTCTATATAATTTTCATCCCCTCGATAATTAGGTGCTCCTTCTTTCAAATAAGCTAATGAATTACCTGTATGTTTATTCTGATCAAGAAACCCATAGTTCCCTAAAAAGGTCGTTGCATCACAAATCGCTGCAACCGGAATGTTATGTTCAAAACAAAAGCTCACCAGTTTCTTTACCTGATGATTTTTCTTTTCTCTCCATCCCGTTCCCCCAGGTATAATTAACATCGCAAAGTCAAGTTTAAAAGGAAAGTCTTTTAGGCTGTAATCGGGAAGAACGGTCAATCCTCCCATTGAAGTTTTAGGGTGTTTGTCGATTGCCATTGTCTGAACTTGAAATCCTGTTCCCTGTTTATTTAACTCAGCTGTCACATAACTGGCTTCCCAATCAGCAAAACCATCTGTAATAAAGACCATCACTTTTTTCATACACATACCACCCCTAATTCTTGATTAGAAATATAACTAAGCACATGATCAATCACCTATTTTAATTTACCACTTTATATATATAGTGTAAAATAAAACCAGTATTAAACTATTACGTTTAAAAACATCTATCTATAATTGAACAATGTTTCCATCTAAATCATGGTTTCTCTTCTTCTGTTAAAGGGAATTAAACCCTAAAAGTGAACCTTAAAAGGAGACCACCATGGTTACAATTGAATCAATCATAATAGGTATTGTTTTTATCCTCATTCAACTATACGCATTAACGATCGTCGAACGTTCTCCAATCGGGGAGAAAAAGCTGCTCTCATTATCAGGCGGTGTAGCTATTGCCTATGTATTTATTTATATCTTACCGACGCTTCACAAGAAACAAGAAGAGTTTGGAGGATCGCTAGCCCTTGATACTGAATTATATTTTCTTGGTCTTCTCGGCTTACTCGTCTATTTTTCTGTGTATTCATTTGCTCAGACAAAAGCAGCCACACACCTAACGGAACTGACCGTGTACATGGTACAGGCTAGTTTTTTTATGGTTTATTCTTTTATCATTTCTTATGTCGTATTTTCAACCGATGTTAAACGAGTTGAATCAGTATTCTACGGACTGGCTATCAGCCTTCATTTTATCGGGTGGTCTTACCATCTTGGAAAAAAACATCCGCGCTTACACAAAACTAGAGGTCGCTATATGCTGGCCGGAGCAACTTTTCTTGGGTCCATTCTGGGCGTCTTCGGACCTTCATCAGGACTGCTTATTGAATCTATGATTGCTTTTAGTTCAGGTGCAATGTTATTCAACGTGATCAGTAAAGAGCTCCCTTTTGAAAAGCATGCGCATTTGCCTACCTTTTTAATCTCATCTCTTATCTACGCGGCTACAATGATTTCGTTAAAAGCTTTTTTTAATTGGTAGTTGCGTGCGCGTGTTTTTACAAAATAAAAAGAGTAGCCTTAAAGGCTGCTCTTTTAAAATATGGTTTTTATTACTAGATATACTGCAGCAATCGATGCAAGAACGATAAGTACATTCAAAATACGATGTTGAGTAGCTAAGTGGCCTCGCTTCATTTCTGCACGAGTCAACGGTTTATTTTCATCGTGATTTCCACTCACTCTGTTACATCTCCTATCCTGTTTAGTTATTGGTTCTGCTAATTTAAGCAATAAGCTGATCTTTGTCAGCTGCTTCTTCCTTTTTTATCTTCCCTCTACATAAGATATAGAAAACACTAAACATAACAATCGACCAAATAAGATTAGCTCCTGGCTCAGTGTCAGCTACCTTAAACAAACTCGGTATAGATCCGAAAACAGAATCGTCCGTTGTAAGGAACAGAGCGAGAAACATGTTGTTGGCTGCGTGTGCGCCAATGGTAATTTCTAAGCTTTTTGTTTTAATCGCGATATATGTAAGAGCAAAACCAGCTACAATATAATCTAGTCCCACCAATATAATGGATTTATTCATTTCAGGATTAGCAAAATGACCTATTGAAAACATTAGTCCAACAATAATCGCAAGTAAAATGGGACGCTTCACTTTCTTACTCACCCATTGAAGAAGAAGTCCTCTAAAGAAAAGCTCCTCCGTTGTTGTTTGAATAGGTACTAACAAAAATGTAATAAGTATTAATAGTACATACTCTTTCACACTTACATGGTTCCATGAATAATCCGAATGGTTAAACACAACATCAATTAATTGTGAAATGATTAGTAACAGGCTAAAAGCTCCAAAAGACCATATTACTTTCTTCCAATTCACACGTTTGTTAGCAGTGATTAATGATTTCATTTTTCGTTTGTGAATAAAACGAATGCCGATCCATAAACCAAAAATCCAGCATATGTACATAATATGAGATAACAGAAAATCAAGGTTAGCATTGATTCCCACAGCCACTCCGCTATCAAAATCAAAATATGATTTTCCACTTTCATCAGCTGCAACCATTATCATTTCAGCAATAATATAAATAACTGATCCTAACAGCATAAACACAGAAGCAAGGATTGTTGTACTTACATAACGCTTCCAGCTATTTTTTCCTTCTTCCACATTTAAATAGTTTTTCATTTTCTTCTTACTCCCTCAGCCTTCTCTTCTCAATTACACCGTTCTTCTTTACTTTGTTGTTGTCTAGGCAATGTAAAAATCTATTGGGACCCGAAGTCCTGCAATCATTTTAACTACCGCCTGCTTTTTACCTTTAAAGATAAGGAAAGAGACTGACAATATTAAGAAATTACAACTCTACCCATTACCTCTTTATATAAAATTTAGCGTCTTAAAAGCCGTTAAAAAACAGCTTTTTCTAAAAGAAGACTCGACACCAAGTCATCATTAACCTTTATATCTTGCTCATACGTGCCCGCATACACATAATTTTGAAGAAAATACTTGCTACTCAAGAATATATATCCTAGAACAACTAAAATAAATATTTTTTTCAACATCGTCCTCACCTTTTTATCTAAAGTTTTCCCCGCATGGCTGCTACTACAACCGCTAAGAGCTTATCCATAAACAGCTTTTCATTTTTTAACATTAGCTACCATTCTATCTAACATCGCAAAAATGATATAAGTTACAAATATATTACATTATTATTACAAATGTAACAATTACATTATAACTAAGAAAAAGAGGATAATCAATATGAAGTGTTTAGTAACATAAATAAAATTGCTAGATTAATATAATGCATCTAAATAAATCAAAACATTATGCAAAAGTACACACGTTTTCTGGTAGGAATATTTAAATATTAAATAAAAGTGTTTTTAACTCTTTTCATCCCATTATGGACTGATACAGTATAATTTTGGATTTTAATTGAATTTTTGGTTTTATATTCTATAATAGTGAAGGTGAACTAAAGAGGCTGGTGAAAAAGGTGGATTTAATATGGTTGAATATGTTAGCGGTGCAAAGTACTAATGCCACAGTCCAGAAGTTTAGACCGTTACAAAATAGCATAGAAAGCAACTATGCTATAGCACTTTAGAAGAAGGTGGAAATAAAATGATTTTTATACCTATATTATCTTTAATAATTGGTTTGTATCTGTTAGTTTCAGGAATTTTTATAATTATAAGGGATAAAAATATAAAAGGAAAAACTAAAAAAGCTTTAGTTTTTTTAGCAGTAGCATCGGATATAGCAACTGATCCAGTGTCATCTTCAGGATTTCGGGTTATGCTTGGTGCTGTTTTATTAATAGCGGGATTTATTTTATTATAAGAAATAACCCTTAATGATTCGTTGTATTTAGAAAGGTTCCTACCATTTAGAGATAGGAACTTTTTTATGATCAAATATACAGTCTTAAATACTGATTTAGTTTACTTATTATTTGCGGCTATAACCATTTTTTAATTGTTTTGAATCTAATGGTAGTACACGAAATAGCTGCTTTAGAAAATCATCGAAAGTGTCTGCTATTTTAATATACTCCCATTCTGTAGTGTCGTATGTTGAAGTTGAGAAGTTTTCTGCGATATACATAACAGCAGGATTTTGTGATCTATTGCGATAATCCAACACGACCCAATAGTGAAAATCTGTCCATAACACCACAAATTCACCGGTGAGACTGACTTCTTTTAATAGTTCTTTAGAAGACAAGATGCTTGTATCTTCTTTTTTAAAATGTATAGGGTCAATGTCACTAATCCTTGCTCTCCCTCCATAAGGAATACTTTCGGTATCTCCATCAGGTAACATAAAGTATGGGTAATTAAGTCCTCCACCATTTCTTATTTTCATTAAATTCAATAATGAACTAGGTAACTTAACCCCTAAAATAGCTTCAGCTTGCTTTATGATTTCATCATTTATCGGATAATCTATACGCTTATATTCACTATCATCGCTCCAAAAACTATCCCCTCGATAAAATTCTTTTTTCAAACCTTCACCTTCTTCCAACTTAAGTATTAAGTAATTGTTTTAATTCTTTTTTTAAGCTTTTATAATGCCAATGAATATGATCAAGTTCTATCTCTATTTCAATTAATTGTTCGATTAGCTTTTCTTGATTTAGTGAAGAACGAAGAGTTTCTCTAATTAAGCGATCAAGTTTATTACTGCTTTCGTAAATGTCGTTTAAATCAACTGCTAATTCCACATACTCTTTTTTTGAATCAAGTAAGGAAAACTTCTTTATTAGTTCATCTACAATGATCGGCTTCACTTTAACCGCTCCCTTTTAACCCTTATGTATTTTAGATATTTCCATCATCTATATTAGAATAGTTCACTTCCATAAATTTCTTCGTTTGTTACATTATTGACTCATTTTACCATACAGCGTGTACCTTTTGTTCTACTTTATTTGTTTGGAGAAAGATATTTCAAATACAGATCTTAATAAAACAGCACCTTGGATATTTTGAGTTCAAATTACTCATAATACCGTTACATGTCTTTTGCCTAAAAGGAGCTAAGTAGCGATGAAACTGAAAAGAATAGTAAGCATCAACTTTTTATCAAGCGTTATCTTATTTTCGGGACCTTTATCATTGGTCAATGCATCGGTAAATGATTCTAAAATGACTGTAAAAAATTCAGTGAAAGCAGAGCAGCCCAATATAAAGATTTTGGCCACTGGAGGTACGATTGCAGGCTCTTCTGAAAGCAGCACAGACACCACTGGATATGAATCAGGAGCTCTTAACATTAAAACAATTATCAAAGCTGTTCCTGAGTTGAAAAAAATAGCGAATGTAAGCGGAGAACAGGTCGTAAATATCGGAAGTCAAAATATAGATAACAGCATTTTGTTAAAGTTAGCGAAGCGAATTAATACACTATTAGCTTCTAAGGATGTTGATGGAATTGTCGTGACACACGGATCTGATACGATGGAGGAAACGGCTTATTTTCTAAATTTAGTAGTAAAGAGTGACAAACCTGTGGTTGTGGTTGGCTCAATGAGACCAGCTACCGCTATAAGTGCAGATGGACCGCTAAACTTATATAATGCAGTGAAAATTGCTTCTACCAAAGACGCACGAAATACCGGTGTTTTAGTAGCGCTCAACGATCGAATTGGTGCAGCTCGTTATATAACAAAAACACATACAACGGCAGTAGATACGTTTAAATCCCCTGAACAAGGATATGTAGGAGAAATAGCTGGAGATAAGGTAATATTTTATAACAAACCAACTCGCAAGCATACGACACAATCAATATTTGATGTATCAAAACTAGATAAGCTTCCTCAAGTAGACATCATATATGGGTATCAAAACGATTCTAGGAACTTTTATGACACAGCCGTAAAAGCTGGAGCAAAAGGAATCGTCGTAGCTGGAGCAGGAAATGGACTGCTATCTGATGCTGCCCTAACAGGTGCTAGAGATGCGGTAAAAAAAGGCATAGTTATTGTTAGATCTAGCCGGGTAGGAAGCGGAGTTGTAACACATGAAGAATCAGATGATAAAGATACGTTTGTTACATCGGATTCATTAAATCCACAAAAAGCCCGTATTCTTTTAATGCTTGCTTTAACGAAAACAAAGGACCCTAAAAAGATTCAAAACTACTTTAATGAGTATTAAATCAAAAATATCTTTCATCCTCTGTTTTGACTAAATTTTTTAAGAACAATTGGTAACGACAGCTTATAAGAAGGACATAAAGAGGTTGAGACATCACTAACATACTTTTGCCTCACCCTCTTTTAAAAATGAAAGAAACTATCAGCAGGTCCCTTATTCATTTACCCAGTTCTTGCTTTCTATAATTAAATGATGGGATGTGTTGTCTAGTACACGCCATACCAAGGTCTTGCCTTCTATATCTTTTAACTCAATAATGCCCTCTAGCTTATTGGTATTCACATGGACACGCTCCTCATCTATTCTTTGCGCACTTTTTAATCTTGTTCCAAATGTTGCAGGACTTTCTTCCGTTAGCTTTACAATGACATCTATCATACGTTTGTCAGAAACATAGTTTTTGCTGTTCTCGTAGTTCTTATCAGCAGGCTTAATAGCATGTTCTAACCCAGTTTCGTATTGGCGCCAATCAACAATTAAAAAAACCGCAAATACTAAAGACACTGTGAGTAACAAGCCGTACGCAACATATCGTTTCATTTATTTTTGCTCCTTTCGCAGGAATAGGTTGTATCAGAAAATAGTATCGTTTTATTTAAAGAAATATTCCTTTTTTACAGAAAAGATAAAAGAAGATATATTTTTTATAGACCTTCCCTGCTCAAGTTGCATGAACCAAGAGAGATTTGTATACGGCTCGTTTTTAGCTGCCACTATTACTTCACCATAAACTAAATTAAAAAAGGTTCCACTCATCAACGTTCAATGAATGAAACCTTTTTTTGATTATCTGCGGCTAGCTGTGCCTAAGCTTTTTTGCAGATGAGCTTTGTGCCATATAGCTAACAGGCTACTTTATTACTGAAATACTGCCGTTATGAGTGGCTAGTTTAATGATATTCTTTCCTTTTCCAATAACAGCATTACGATCATATTTATTCAGAATATCGACTTTTCCATTGTCCACGGAAACGTTAAATTGAACGTCACTTGGTTCTTTTTCCGTCGTAATTTTAATCTTTCCATTGTGGGTTTTAAAGTCAATATCTCGATCAAGTTCTTTTGTTTCTAAAGCGATGCTTCCGTTATGCGTTTCGCCTTCTAAATTACCTTCCACGTTACTCAGCGTTATTTCCCCGTTATTTCCTTTTGCTTGAACTGTTTTTGCTGCAGCATTTTTTATGCTTGTAAGTCCATTGTGTACGCTGGTGTTCAAGTTTTGTGAATCAATGTTCTCTAATTCTACACGCCCATTGTTTGCACGAATGGAAACATCTGCTGCACGTACTTTTTTAACAGATACATACCCATTGTTGCTGGAAATCCCCAATGAATTATACTGTTTTCTAGGCAGGTAAACGTTGATGGATAGCGGTTTTAATACACTAACAATGTCAAAATTAACCCAGCTGCGCTGTTGTTCATTGTAGGAGATGAAAAGCGTTGAATTTTTAACGGCAGTAGTGAAGTCTCTTTTTATATTAGGAGATGTTTCTCCTTTTAATGTTACTTTGATATTATCGCCTTTGATAGGGTACACATGAACACGAGTATTATCCGTATCGATGTTTACCATGGATACTTGATTGCTGTTGATCGTTTTTTCTTTTGAAATAGGTTCAGGATCAATAGCACGATACGTAAGGAGACTTCCTATAATCCCAACAAGGATGAGAATGCCTGCAAGAATGGAGAGTTTCTTTTTATTCAGCACGTTTTAAACCGCCTTTCACCAGTGATACATTGTATTTTAGATAACGCACAAAGCCTTTTATAGCTAGCTTCGTTACAACTAACATACCTAGCATAATAAAATAGCCAATTCCGCAAAATGCTACAGACATAAATAAATTAAAGAAAAAAAAGCCGCTCCCATGTACAATAGCCTCACCAAGAACTAGAATAGGAGATAGCAAGAAACATAGACCTATGGCCCAAGCTGACAAAATGAACCCAGCTAATGCCACGGCGGGCCCAAGAACAATTACTACATTGAAAAAAGCTAAACCAATTACGGCCCAAGTGGCTCTTAAAATATTTTGAGTTGTTGCCTTAGCTGTTGCTTGCTCAACGTGATAATCTGCCAGCAATTCTTTAGCTATTTGATTTGGAGAACCTAGGGACGTTACAATTTCTTCTTCTGTTTTTCCTTCTTCTAAGCCGATGGAAAAATGCTCTTCATAATCTTGTAAAATATCTGCCCGTTCTTTTACGGATAATGGTTTTAAAGATTCATTTAATTGCTGTAAAAATTTACTCTTCGACATTGTTCACACCTTCTTTAATTAATTGATTAACCCCTCTTGAAAACTCGTTCCATTCATCGACAAGTTTGTATAAATAATCTCTTCCTTTATCGGTAAGCTGATAATATTTCCTTGAGGGACCTTCTGTAGATTCTTTTAGGTACGTTGTGAAGTATTCTTCTTTTGTTAATCGGCGCAGAAGAGGATATACCGACCCTTCTGATATTTCAATTTGATCGGAGATTTTTTGAACTAATTCATATCCGTAGCGGTCTTTTTTATCAAGTAACACAAGGACACAAAGCTCTAAAACTCCTTTTTTAAATTGCACGTTCATTGTTCTTCACCCTTTTCTTTTCACAGTCCACTACTGTTTATTGTATAGTACTGATTCATAATGATTTCCTAATAATTACAATATATCACCAACTATTGTTTATTGCAAGGTACTGTTTAATATTTTTTTCGAATGTTAACCACTTTTACAGTCGTAAGCTATTTTTTACAAAGCAAGGTTCAACCTTCTTTTTCTAATTAGCTCATAGATGGAATTATTTTTAACGCGCCCAAAAGAAAAAGCAGTCTATAGCTATAGACTACACAGTAGCGATCAAGCCAGGCTATTTTTCTTTTGCTTGTTGGATAAATAAAAAGAAAATCTTTATTAAGATAAAATAATTTAGCGAATTTTTGAAAATATCCCCGCCTAAAGCCAATTGCGATAAGATCCATAAAGCGAATATCACTAGTATGGCTGGTATTATAAGCTTGTTCATACATCACTTATCCTTCGTCTAAGAGTAACAAAGCAACCTGGTCTCTCCATATTTTTTATACTGTAAAATCAAATCCATAAATAGCTTTAAAAGCATACTGATTGAATGTTTATAAGAGTATCACTTTTAAGATAAAATTTAACAGCTGTTATCGCATTTGATAGAAATGTCTTACGTGTATTTGATTTTTTTTGTAATAAATTAAAGAAAAAATGAACCATCATTTTACATTTTTATACAATAAAAACCAGCCAATTTTATGGCTGTTTTAAAGTAGAATGCTATCAAAAATTTCATTTTCCAGGTGATGCAAATTCCTCCTGCAGTTCTTTTAAAAACGCATTCGCCGCAGTTGAAAGAACATGATGCTTTTTCCACACAATATTTAAACCTGATTCAAGTCTTGGCTGTAACGGCCTGAAACAAAGGTTGCTAGTAGTAGATGTATTGACTATTTTATCAAGTGTTATGGCATATCCAACGCCTTCTTCAACCATAATGCCCGCATTATATGCAAGATTGTATGTAGTGACGATGTTTAATTTATGAAAATCTTCGCCAAACCAATCCGCAAATTCATTTTTTGAAAACGTCTGTTTCATGGCCTGTCGTGAACAAATCAGTGGAACGTTTACTAAATCCGCAGCTTGAATGCTTTCTTTGACAGCAAGAGAGCTGTCTTTTTTCATAACGACGCCCCAAACATCTTTGGCAGGCATATTAAGATAATTGTATTTTGAAATATCGGCTGGCTGAATTAAAATACCGAAATCAAGCAGACCCTTGTCTAGCCGTTCCGTTATATCTTCTTCGTTTCCGCTGTAGAGGTGATATCGTATATTGGGATAACGTACCTGTACATCTTTTGCTACTCGTGCAATGTGTTTCATTGCTTCAGTTTCCCCGCCGCCTATATAGACATCACCACCTATTGTTTCTTCCATCGAACTAAACTCTGCCTCTAATTTATGCATCATATTAACGATTTCTTCTGCCCTGTTTCGCAGAAGCATTCCTTCATCTGTCAGAATGACACTGTGACTGCTGCGAATAAATAGTTTTTTACCTAACTCTTGTTCAAGATCTTTTAATTGTCTCGACAAAGTTGGCTGTGTCACATGCAAAAAATCAGCAGCTCTTGTGATGTTTCCTTCTCTTGCAACCGTAAGAAAATAGCGCAAAACGCGAAATTCCATATACCGCTCCTCCTTTCACAATCTTTAGTGTATACGTCTCAGAAATGCTTATCAAGCATACCACGATATAAGATATAAGCATTTTCTATATTTAAAAGGAGCTATTAGAATAAATAGCAACGAAGTTCATATCACAAAAGCACCATTTTTAATTATTCCAAGTGGAAAGGAGCTTAAAATGAAAAAATTTTTATGTCTGTCTTCTATCTTAGTAACAAGCCTTGGCCTCTCTGCTTGCAGCAACAATAATTCATTTGCAGCGGACAGAGATCATAATGCAAGTAATCCTTCAAACCAAGCACCAGAACAGCCAAAAGAAAATCGTATTTCAGCTACAAGAATTAAATTAACGTTTAATGATAAAGAAGTCTTGATTAGGATGTACGATAACCCAGCAAGTATGGCTTTTTTAGCTCAACTGCCTTTAACCATAACTTTTGAAGATTATATAGGTAAAGAAAAAATTAGTATTTTACAAAAGAGATTATCAGCAGATGATGTACAAGCTGGAGATACATCAAAAAAAGGCGACTTTGCTTATTACGCTCCTTGGGGAAATGTAGCTATTTTTTATAAAGGTTTTGAGGACGCCACAAATGACCTTATCATACTAGGTCAAATTGAATCAGGAAAAGAAAACGTTAAAAATATTCATGGTGATTTTACAGTTACCATTGAAAAAGTGACTAAGTAAAAACATGACAGTTGCTCGTTAAACAGCCCGCTTTGAAGCAGCTAGAACAGAACACTTTTTAGAAAGAAGGAAATTGATTTTATGTCTAAACAAAATAAGCTACTTATATTTGTCTTAACCTTAGGAGCTTTCGGGATTATAAATACCGAAATGGGGGTTATAGGGATACTGCCCTACATTGCGGATCACTTTCATATCAGTGTATCAAAGGCCGGGTGGCTGGTGAGTCTCTTTGCACTTACTGTATCAATATCAGGTCCAACTATGCCGTTATTATTTTCAGGAATCAATCGTAAGAAAGCGATGTTGCTTGTACTTGGTATTTTCGTTTTAGGTAACATTATCTCTATCTTTACGTCTAACTTTGCTGTTGCAATAATTGCGCGTGTGATCCCAGCTATCTTTCATCCAATTTATTTTTCAGCAGCTTTTACAATGGCTGCAAACTCAGTCAGCAAGGAAGACGCTCCAAAAGCTGTTTCCAAAGTCTTTATTGGCGTATCTGCAGGTATGGTACTTGGTGTACCAATCGCAAGCTTTCTTGCAAGCACAGTTTCATTTCAACTATCAATGGCATTTTTCGCTGTCATTAACGCTATAGTATTTATTGCTACATGGGCATTCTTCCCTTCTATGCCTGTTAAGGAAAGACTTTCCTACGTAGCGCAGCTCAGCGTATTAAAAAACCCCATTACTTGGCTTTCCATTATGGCCGTCCTTTTACTAAATTCAGCAGTATTTGGAGTATACAGCTATCTTGCTGAGTATCTTAAAACCGTTACGAACATCTCTGGAAAACTAATTAGCTTTATATTAATTCTATTCGGATTGGCCAATATTATTGGAAACATTATTGCAGGGAAGCTGCTTACGAAAAATGCCATCAAAACGGTAGTAGTTTTTCCTTTTGCATTGGGAGTCGTTTACATCATTTTATTCTTCACCGGACAGTTCACTTGGCCTATGGCTATCATGACTTTAGTTTGGGGAATATTCGCTGGGATAGGAACGAACATTAATCAATATTGGATTTCATCAGCAGCTCCAAAAGCTCCTGATTTCGCAAATGGACTATTTTTAGCATCCGTTAACTTAGGAACAACGATTGGTACAGCTGTAGGTGGACTATTTATATTAGGACTGGGTACAGAATACGTCGTACTAGTGGGGATCTTGTCATCAGTATTGAGCGTAGTATTTATTTTACCAAGAAGCTACATGAATCGTCCTATAAAACAGCTTTCTAAATAAATAAGGCATCAATTCAATTCTTTTTAGGGATTCCTTTGTTTTCTTTTATTGCATCTATGAAGAGCGGAAATCTATTCTAGTCAATGCTTACACCATTAATAAATAAAAAATGGAGATTTGAGATGGAAAAATACACTAAAGTTACGCTTGTTCCCTTACCATCATATACCTGTTACAAAAGACGTTTTTTTATGACTTGCTAAGGGAATAAAAAAAGGAAATTCAAGAAAAAGAGGGAGTTACAATGTCAGAAATGGGAAGAAAAGAAGACTACGGGGAGATTGAAATAGGTAAATACGAATTGTTCTTTAAAAAGAGTTATAAAGTTATAAATACGATTAATGACTTCTTGATAGGCAGCTGGTTCCTAATTGGCAGTATTTTATTCTTCTATGATTCCTTAAAAAATATAGGGATTTGGTTATTTATTCTTGGAAGCGTGCAATTGCTCATTCGTCCAACGATTAAATTAGTACACGATTTTCACTTACGAAAATATTTAAAAGAAGGTTATCGCAATAAATAATCTTCTTTGCAAACAATTTTTCTTGTGAATTCTATATATCAAAAGAGGGTGTACGCGTTAGCGTACACCCTCTTTTGAATCAAATATATCACCCTAGGTCTAACCCTTTTTCATTCAATTTATGAGAAGTCACAGCAATTACAAACTTTCCATCATCCAAATCTTTTTTATGAGAGGTTAGCTCCTCTGTGGGAATACCTAAATTTGTTGCACGGTCTTCTTCATTTGAGTAATTTTGGACCACAAAAAATTTCTTTAATTTATCTAAAAAAGAATCCGGCTGGGCCCCTCCAGTCATATCTTCCTGAGTGACCTTATCTTGGTCAGCAGCAGATAGCTTATCCACGTTTACATTCGTTCTATAAGCTAGGTTGCCCGCTGCGGTCTCTTGATTAGTTAGAACTGTAATTTCATTATCCTCATACCCTATCATTCTTAATTTCTCAATTCTAGTTAATGTTTCTTCCGGCGACTCATATACACCTATAATACTTTTACTCATAAAACCTTCCTCCTTCATTAAGATCTTTTCTCCTTATTTTTTATGTACCCGCTATTCTACCCTTATTAACAATGGAGCCGTAGTTAAAGGAGTGAATCAAATGATTTTCCCTTTTTAAGGAATTCGATTAAATAAATGCTAGCTTGCTTAAGGCAAAACGTTTATCTAAAAAAGATTACCTCCCCTAAGACTGGGTATATATTCATTAAAAGATAATAAAAGGGAGATGAAAAAAGATGAAACATGTAAAGGCTCTTATTATAAAGTTTGTAATGAGCGCTGTAGTCTTAGGCATAGTATTTACAGGCATTTATAATTACAATTTTAGTGACACTATACTAATCGGTTTAGTCCTCACAGTTGTCGCTTATGCCCTTGGCGATTTGTTAGTATATCGCAATGCTGCTGATGATTCAGACTACAAAAAAAGAAACATTGTCGCCACAATTTCTGATCTTATTTTATCTTTTTTAGTCATCTGGATAATGGGGGCATCCTTTTTTGGAAATACCATAACCGTTATTCAGGCTTCTGTAGTATCAGCTATTGTTATAGCCGTTAGTGAATGGTTCTTCCATAAGTATCTAGATAAACATGTTCTTAACACCGATAACGATAAACATACCGATGCGACGTATAATAAATAACTTATTAACAAAAAGAGCAAATATCAAAAATAGACAAATTAGTAAAAAGAAAGACTGGAATAAAAGTATTGTAGTCAAAAGAAGATCCGAACGATGAATTGAGATTCTTGATAGAGAATCAACTTCGTTCGGATTTTTTTATGGGTATGTTGAACGTAGATTTCATATATATATTTACTTCTAGCTGTTGATTGAAGAGCAAGGCGAAGACTCCTGCGGGAAAAGCGGAACAGATGAGACCCCGCAGGAGCGCAAGCAACGAGGAGGCTCACCGGCCGCCCGCGGAAAGCGAGGCCTTGCACGGAAATCAACAGCGCTGTAATAAGTAATTCATACTAAAGCATTCATCCCAGTTGTTCGTCTTTAGATTGAAGTGATTTAGTTATGTCTCAACCTTCTTTTTTAATTCTGAGAGATGTATTTATGGTAGAGAATTCATATATTATATTAAGAAAAAGCCCACTCCCTTTCAGTTGAAAGAGATGGGCTCTTCTTAACGTTGGATGTATATGTTTACATCAACTCGAGAAAGGAATAACCTTGAAAAAATTCACTAAGAGATCAATTCGCTTCTGCATTACTTATTGGTCGGATAGTCTTGTATTCTGGTTTCCACATAGCTTTTTCTATTAACCTTTCTACATCCTGTTCGTGAACTCTAGATACACCATCTTTAATAGCAGCTTTTGCAACAGCTATAGCCACTGTTTTGGATACGTTTTGAAGATCTTTAATATGAGGAAGTAACGTATCACCTTTGGTTTGAGTTTCGGCCATATAGGCGACTGCATTTGCAGCTTCAGCGAACATCGTCTCTGTAAATTTTTCAGCTTTTACAGCAATTGCGCCCAGACCAAGACCGGGAAATACAAATGCATTATTAGCTTGGCCAATTTCATATGTTGTTCCTCTATACTCCACTGAATCAAAGGGACTTCCTGTTGCAATTAATGCTTTGCCATTTGTCCAATGTATAATATCTTTCGGGATAGCTTCAGCTAACTTAGTAGGGTTAGATAAAGGCATAATCACAGGTCTTTCTACATGACGAGCCATTTCTCTAATCATTTCTTCCTTAAATGCCCCTGTTACTCCCGATGTTCCAATTAAGATAGTAGGCTTTACTTGTTTGATTACTTCTAACAAAGGTATTTTATTTTCATTATCTTTTTTCCAATTTTTTATTTCTTCTACTTTACGGGCATAAGGCTGCTGGAATGAAGCTAAATCATTTATCTCCTTTGTTAACAGCCCTCTATAATCATAGGCCCAAAACCTATCATATGCTTCCTCTTCTGAAAGACCTTCAAGAACCATCGCACTGTGGATTCGATCAGCGTTTCCAATACCTGCGGAACCTGGTCCAAAGACAACAATACGATGATCTTTTAGGGAGGTCTTTGTAATTTTTAAAGCAGTCAATACAGCCCCTAATGTAATCACACCCGTACCTTGAATATCATCATTAAATGTTAAAAGATGATCTCCATACTCTTCTATAATGCGTCTGGCATTTTTATTCCCTAAGTCCTCCCAATGTAACAATGCTTTTGGGAACTTATTTATTATTTTATTTACAAATTGATCGATAAATTGATTGTAAGCTTCGCCTGTTACACGTTCATGGCGATTACCTAAATAAAGCGGATCTTTAAGTAATTCTTTATTATTGGTTCCTATGTCTAACACAATGGGAAGAACACGGCTCGGATCAATACCGGCAGCTGCTGTATATACCGCTAATTTACCCACTGCAATGTTAATTCCGCCTACTCCCCAGTCTCCTATTCCAAGAATGCTCTCAGAGTCTGTAACTACGATTAAATCAATATCTTCTGAGCTTAATTCTACATTTTCTATCGCTTTGTCCATTTTGTCCGCTTCGTCAATAGACAAATATAGACCATCAGGACGGTGATATTGATGGCTATATTCTTGAATAGCTTCTCCAACGGTTGGTGTGTAAATAATCGGTAGCATTTCACTTAAATGATCTTTTAATAATCGATAAAACAATACCACATTTCGATTATGCAAATCGTTTAATAAATTATTTTTTTGCAAATCATTTGATGCATTCTTAAACTGTTGATAAGCACGCTGTACTTGTTCTTCTAATGTCAGTACGGTAGGCGGTAATAATCCATCTAACTTGAGTTCTTCTCTTTCTCTTTTTGTAAATGCAGATCCTTTGTTTAGATAAGGTCTCGATAAAATATTTTTCCCTTTTAATGGTGTTTGAACGAAACTCTTTTGTGCTTCAGCAGAAGATCTCATATGTTATCCCCTTTCTGTTCTTAAAAGAACGTAAAAAACCAATGTTTTTCTTATATCATAGATCTCATTATGGGTAACCAAGATGTTTTCTTGTTACATACAATACCTTTAAACGAAGATGCTCTTCCCTAAACATATAATTAAGGCAGCACTCTAGTTTGTATTCAGATAGGTCAAGTGGAAAGAAGCTTTATATGTTATGCTTTTTGGACGTTAACATAGTTACCTAAAGAAAAATTAGTTTTACCATAGTGCTCTTCAGCAAACTAAAGCTTCAGCGGTTAAAAACCTTTCTCTCGTATCATAATAATTTCGAGGTGAAAGATATGTATAAACTGTTATCACATACGGATTTAGATGGAGTTGGATGCGGAGTTTTAGCAAAGTTAGCTTTTGGAGATAGAATAAAAATTCGTTATAACTCTATTGCATCGCTTAACCGTGAAGTAGAATGGTTTTTAGAAAATGAAGAAAGAAATACACATTTATTTATCACGGATTTATCAGTAAACGAAGAGAATGAAAAAAGACTTGAAGAGTTTTATCAAACAGGAGGAAAAGTCCAGCTGCTTGATCATCATAAAACAGCTCTTCATTTCAACGAATATGAATGGGGACACGTTGTCGTAGAAGACAACGAAGGGAGCTTAGCCTCAGGAACGTCCTTGTTTTATGAATACCTTATAGAAAATGAACTTATCCAGACTTCCAATGCGGTTGATGAATTTGTAGAACTAGTAAGGCAGTATGATACTTGGGAATGGGAAAAGAACAACAACCAAGAAGCACACAGGCTAAATGCTCTCTTCTTTTTAATATCTATTGACGAGTTTGAAGAAAAAATGGTTAACAGACTTCAAAACAGTGACCACTTCTTTTTTGACGAGTTTGAACAGAAGATATTAGATATGGAAGAAGATAAAGTAGAACGTTATATTCGTCGAAAAAGACGAGAATTGGTGCAAACCTCTATAGATGACTATTTGGCAGGGATCGTGTACGCTGAATCGTATCATTCAGAACTTGGAAACGAATTAGGAAAAGAATATCCTCACCTTGATTACATTGCCATGTTGAATATGGGAGGAAAACGAATTAGTCTTCGGACCATTCATGATCATGTGGATGTATCAGAAGTTGCTGGTCACTATGGAGGCGGAGGTCACGCAAAAGCTGCTGGATGTTCGTTAACTAATGAAGCTTATAACCAGTTTGTAAAAGATACATTTCATCTGGATCCTGTACGAGAGGATGCAAGAAGAAACCGATATAATTTGAAAGAATCTTCATCTGGTTCTCTCTACGAAACTCAAAATGATGATATGTTCCTTGTTTCTCTTCAGAATGAAGATGAATGGATAATTGAAAATAGCAAAGGGCTATCGATTCATACATTTAAAAGCTTTAAGGAAGCAGAAATCTTTTTAAAAAGGAATTATGCCGCCTGGTTAGTAAGAGATGATATCTTTGTAAAGTATTTAATAAGGTATATAAAAAAACTAAAGCACGGAGAATAAGCACCGAAACATATTTTGATTCATCTAATGAATGAAAGACCCAGAAAAGCTATTAAACGAAAATGAAGTAGCGTTCCCCCAGCTCCGCTTGAACGTTCAGGAGCAGGTTTGGATAATATTCCATGCGGAGCATGTTTTCAAGATCCAGAAGTCGCAGCGGCTATCTTCATGGAGATAGCCGCTGGTATAGTTGCTTATAGCTAATTAATTGGCTCGTCTATTCGGAAAGATATTGCAGCGATGTTTGGTCAAATTCACAGATTGCAAACAATGAGCTTTCTATAAATGCCAAAAAATGTTTCTTAGAAAATAGGGACATTATGGTAACTAGTTTTATCTATGATATACATATTATCTAATTTGTTTAATCCCATATCCTAGGTCGATCAACCTCCATGATTCTCAAATACTGTAAGAGTTGTCCAGCGTGTACGGATTCATGATAGCCTATCCGCATCAACATATCCCCTAAAGAACGAATATAACCAACATCTGAACGGTCTATTTTAATATTAGTTAAATCTTCTTCAGAAAAAGTAGTAATCATGTCTAAAAATTGTTGATGGTAGGATGCTGCAAACTCCAATTCATCCTTTATAGATTGTAAGGGTCTTTTTTCAAAAGGAGAATCAAATTCCTTTAAGCTGCCCAAATTTTCGATAGCTAGATGATAATAGTATTCTGACTCCAAGACATGACGAACCATTTCTATGCATGTCATAGCTTCTTTATCCGGCTTCCAATCGAGTTTATCATCAGGAATTGCTTGCCAAACCTTTATACTTCTTCTTCTAATCTCTTTTATATTTAATACTATTGCATCTGTTCCATTCATTTCCATACCTCCTCTTATCATCATTTTACATCATTTTCCCAAAACAAAGAGGTGAATTTTCAACTAAACTTATTTCAAATATTCATGGTTCTTATGCTGAGTATAATAACTTTCATCCTTAAACGCTTAGTAACAAGCTGTAAACCATTGGTTAAAACAGCAGGTATTAGTACTAATCACTATACATGTCCCTATTTAACAAATAAAAAAAGCTAGCATAAAGCTAACTTTTTTAAGTTAGAGAGAAAGGCAGGCTAATAATTAGCAACCGCCAAATCCTCCCCAACAAGCACAGCCAATAATGATTAATAAGATAAACAGCACGATAATTAAAGCAAAACCACTGCCACCGCCGTAACCGCAGCCGCCGCCATAACCATAGCCACAACCTCCGCCATAACCGCCAAAGAACATAAACTTCACCTCCTTCTCGTTCATACATTTAGCATATGATGAAAAACGAAATTTGCTCCACCAAGTGGATAGACTACGTTTTATATCACTATAAATAAAAAAATAATAACCTTTTAGTTTCTTTTACATACAATGAAGCATCCTCAGATCCCATATATGAGTTTTACTCCCTCTGCAATAGATTGTTTGAATTCCGCCCAATCAGTTCTATTGCGTACAAAAGCACTCCCTGCACAACCTAGAATAAAAAAGTCTTTCTCACATTAGAGAAAGACTTTTTTATTGTTATTAATAGCCAAATCCGCGGCCGTAACAGCTGCATCCAATAATGACAAGAAGAATAAACAGGACAACTAATAAAGCAAAACCAGAACCAGCTCCACCATAACTAGACATATAAACACCTCTTTTCGTGGTATTTAACTAAAGGAAAAAACTTTAAATATACATGGGTTAAGGTATTATATGTAGACATAGCTCATATCGATTGGATTGTGGTCAAAAATAGGCTACTTTGTTTAACGATAGCTAGATAACATTATAAATTTCACATAGTAAAAACCCTTCATTGTTAAAATGAAGGGGCTTTTTTGGCTATCAGCACCAAGGACGAGGTCTAGGAGGGCAGCTTGGAGCACAAAAATGTTGATGCGTTTCCTGACATACAACGGATTCTGTATACGGGAATGAGTGCATATATTTATAATTTTTTTGATAAACATTTGTGGTATGACTAGGATGCACCACTGGCACAAACACATCTTGACCAGTAAAAGATGTATTTTGTTTAACTGGGTCATACTGAGCAGGCATAGTTTGAGGAGGTAATTGGCCACATGGTTTAGCTGGAGGATAACCGCAGCTGCCTTGCTGAGGATACATAGCCCCTTGATAACCACCATAATTAGAGTGCTGATAAGGATAGTTGTTTCTCATATTAAAAATCTTCTCCTTTCTGTTAGTAGACTCCTCTTACTGTATGTGAAACAACCATAGAATGTTTGGACAAATACCTAAAGAAGACCCTAATTATTTAGGGTCTTTTCTACTAAGAGAAAAAGAAATGTGTATCCTTAGTAACATAGCTATGAGACTAAGAAATAAAAGGTTTTTTAATGCCCATTATTCCTCAAGATTAACATCCATCGCTCCGTTATCAATATTATTTAAAATGGTTTTGTTTTTATCGTCTAATTCATTACGTAAAAGTGAATTACGCGTCGCTTCGTATAAATCGTAGCTTCTTTCATCAACTGGAGAATTATGATCTTCACATATCATTTTTTCTGATTCTTTAGAGTGATCTGCCATATCAGTCACCTCCTCTGTATAGTATGTGAGTTGATTAGAAAAAACATAAGAACTTTATCTGGCTACCGTTGGGTAAGGTTTAATCAACGGTTAGCTGTTTCTATATATTGTGTTTACATATGACCTAATATTAGGTGGACACAACCGTTTCTTGAGCATGCTTTTGAATGATTTCTGGAACTTCCAGCAACGAATTAACGGTTATCAATTTACCTTTTGGCGCAACATCAATTTTAACTTGGTTGTAGCTCCACTCCAGTTCAGAAGGTACGTGAATCGCATGTATTCCAGCTTCTACTGCCGGTCTTATATCGGTTTTTAATGAATTGCCAATCATCCAAGTCTTTTTTGGATCGTACTTAATTTGGTTTAGTATTTCTTTTAATGCAGCTGTATCTTTTTGTTCAGAAATAAATACCCTTTTTTCAAAGTATTTAGCTAGCTCTAGCTGAACAATTTTTCTACCTTGATTTTCCTCGTCTCCACCTGTGTGTAAGTAGAGATCATGTCCTTGTTCTTTAAGCTTATCTAATACTTCATACATATTTGGCAAAGGCTCTATCGGTACTTCAAATACACTTTGACCAATTTTTTTGACTCTTTGGACTCTATCTTCATGGATATCTTGATGATTTTGTTCACTAAAAAATAAATAAGTAGCTACTAATGATTCTGGAAATCGGGAAGAGTGAAGGCCATACTTTTCGATACTTTTTAAATCTATCTCTAACTGCTTTTGTTTTATTTCTTCCTTAGTCAGATTCTCAAACCATTCCTGCAATTGAGCCACAAAAGCATTTATGGTGTCTCTAAAATATTTATTACAGTGAACAAGCGTATCGTCTAAATTAAAAAGTACGGTTTGCTTCTGCATTTCGTTAAATCCTTTCTACAATGGATGTACAGACAATATATGAAAAAACACTAACCACTTTTATTACCTATCCACATCTAACACGAAGGTGAATTTCTCAATACGTTAGGCACAAGCAATTGATTACTATACTGAAATGAGAATATTTAGTGGAAAGACCCTTCTAGCGTATAAAATAGAAGGATCTTTTTATAAGATAAAAAGCTGCAGGATATTCCTGCTAATAAATATAACGTTCAAAATGCTTTCTATTCATGCTCGTTTTGAACGTAGAGGTACTCAGTCCTGAACGATTTATTAGCGGTTGGCTGCCTTCGTCTTCTTTAGGTATATTCATTTCAAGACCTTGTATAGTGAAAGGATCGTACATGTACGTTGTTCGCTCAGATTCTGTGTGCGACATTAACTTCACCTCTATTAATAGTCCTCATTTTTTTAAATCATGTTAACTCGTTTACAACAGGTTCTTTAATGAAAATATCTGCGTTTCATAGGTCTTTCCGCTAAAAAAGATCCGCCGTTTTCTACTTTTTTTATTAAGTTGTAATTTCTTGTGGCTCTTCGCCTTCAAGGTCAGTAAAGAAATTTTCTAAGGTTTCCCTCGGATCAAGAGCACGCCCATCTTCTTCGACAATACGGTTAAGCGTAGGATCATTATTGCTATCTTTATTTTTATAGTTGTTATAATCAACTCTTTCTGCGATTCCTGAATTATCAACGCCTGTAAAGTCTTTCTTTGGCATAAAAACACCTCCTAGCCCTATTGTTTGAAAATTTGAAGATAAAATAAGTGGAAGGTTAAGTTATATTTTTATTTCCCCAGAATTAATTAGATACTTGTTGCAAAGAGCCATGTACAACATGCTTAATTGTTTTACGAACTGGGGAAACTAAAGCGTCAAAACTTACTTTACTGAGGAGGAATATAAGTGGAAGGAAATCCAAGCACAAGACAGTTTCAAGATGATTTAAAGCAGTATCAAATGCCAGATTCAGTAAAGCAACAAAAATCTGGAACTTATCGAGTTGGATTTGAATCAAACACTGGAATTGAAAAAGTACGGAATGAGCAAGAAGGAAAAGAAAAGAAATAAGCTTGATCAATTTATACTTTTACATGACGAGGAGGGCATCCCATGGATCAACAAAAAATGTTAGCAAATGAATTAAGTAACATGCTTACAGAAAATAAGCTGCCGATTACAATTGAAGAAGATATCCATGAAATCTGCAGAGGTTTACAATCAGGTGAAATCAGCGTGAATGATTTGAAAGAAAAAGACCCTTTTGTTGTAAATGCAGTCCAAGAAGCAATGGCTAGAATAACTAAACACACTTCTTAAAACAGCTATAAAAAGCAATCATTTTTATTAAGCCCAGGACTAACTCTTTAAAGAGTTAGTCCTTTGTCATTCAAATAATATACCCATGAACATGAAAAAAGAATGACAAACGAGTTGTCATTCTCTCTCCTACACATGGCAACCGTTTAGTTTTTAGTCACAAGGAAATGAAACATCTAATCCCACTTTTTACAGTGTCGGTTGTTTCTAAAAATTAGTATGTCATCCTAACAAGGAAATATACATCCATTATTTACCACGAATACATCTCTTCCACAATAGGAAACTTAAGAAAAACAAGGAGGTGACACAACATGGCAAACAATAACAGCAGCAACAACAATGAATTATTAGTATACGGTGCTGAACAAGCAATCGATCAAATGAAATATGAAATCGCTAGTGAATTTGGTGTAAACCTTGGTGCTGATACAACTGCACGTGCAAACGGATCAGTAGGTGGCGAAATCACAAAACGTCTTGTACAAATGGCTGAGCAACAACTTGGCGGCGGACGTTTCTAAGACAACTTTATAATTGATGGCTGAAGGAAGAATGGGGCTCCATTCTTCCTTTTTGTACGAATAAAAAAGTAAGGAGAGAGTATATGCAGCAACATCAATCAGCTAAAGAAAATGCGGGTTTTACTGAGAAACCAGCAGCTTCTGCAACAAATGCACAAAAAGTAAAACAAGAAATCCAAAGAGATGTAAATGAAGGACAAGGCGCAATGACTTCTCGAGAAGCAGGCGCAATGCGCGATTAAAAATCAATTTGAGAGCTTTTTAATCATCGATTCTTTGTACAAAAACCTAAAAAAGTACCTCGATTAACTGAGGTACTTTTAGCACTCTATTCTATTTCGGCGCGGGAGCTGCTTTGACTTCGATTGTTTCATCGGGTACATGCTCGTGAAACACAAAGGCAAACATTCTAATTCTAAATATATAAAAGCCGATCCTGCCTTGTTCACCTGAAAAATAATTAGTTTGTATTTTGTCCCCCGCCATTCAGCCCTTCTTTTATGTACGCGTTAACCTGACTATTTGAAAGCAATCCAATATGTCCAATGCCATAAAGTTGAATGTTTCTTGCTCCTTGCAGCCTAGAGAGACTATTAGCAACAATTTGATCATTTATGCTGTAGATCGACGTATAAAGAATTTTTTGATTGAGATCTGTACCTGGGAGTGCTGTCGAAGAAACTAAACCATTCGCTCCTCCTAACGTCACGACATTTTCAATCTTATTCCCTCCCCCTAGATATTTAATATAATACAGCGTGTTTGCTCCGCCCATACTATGAGCAACAATATCTACCTTCTTAGCTCCCGTCTCTTTCAACACTTGATCAATGTATCGAGCAAGCTGAGGTCCATTATTCAAATTGTTGCCTGTCTTATCTACAAAATCAATAGCATAAAGATCATTGCGATCCCAACCTTGAGCAATTAAATAGTTTTTGATAGCAATAAAGTTATAGGACGCACCGCTGATTCCATGAACAAGAACAACCGGATTGTGATTTGATTCAGCTTTAGCATTCGAAGGCTGAATTCCTAATGCAGATACAACCAGGGATAAAGCAAGAATTAATGCGACAAACGTTTTCTTCATTTCTTTTCTCCTCCTCAAAATATATAAGTAACAACATCTATAGATTATATATAAAAATCCTAATATGGTAAACTTATACTTATAAGGTATTTAAAGTTATATTTATTTGTTATCTATGAGTATTTTTATGACAAAAATCATCACCTAAGCTTTTCTGTAAAAAATAAGGAGGCGAAGAAAGTTGTATTGGATTTATCTATGTTTAGCTATTCTTTTTGAAGTTGCTGGAACTACGACCATGAAATTATCAGAAGGTTTTACCAAAGTTATACCAAGTGTATTGCTTATACTTTTTTACATTTGTAGTTTATACTTTTTGACATTAACGTTAAAAAGTATAGAAGTTTCAATTGCTTACGCTATTTGGTCAGGTATGGGGATTATAATTATTACGCTAATTGGATTTATGTACTTCAATGAAAGTGTAAGTCTGCTAAAGATCGTTGCTATAGCTCTCATCATTATCGGTGTAGTGACATTAAATATGACTGGGGAAAAAGAAGCTAATGCTAGTAAATCCACTTTAGAAGAACACATTAGATAAAAAGATGAAATATTTAAAACCTTTTTATCAGGGCTACAAGCCATTGCGTATTGGGCATTTATTAAGGATTTCGATTTAACATGGTGGGCTTTTAGTTTATACTTGATGATTTACCCTCTATTCTTTATAAAACTATTTATAAAAGATAGCAGTAATCAAAAAAAGCACTTTTCCATGTAATAAAGATATTAATGTACATATAAAAAGAACAGATCCCCTTAAGGGGATCTGTTCTTCAAGTTAATCTAGTTGCATAAATTGTTGTAATTTCTTTCTTATACGTTGCTTGGCTACTATCTTTATCCAATTCCTATTAGCCTTTAAAAAATCAGTGGAGAAACGCCCTTGCTCAAGTTCCATTTATTTAAGGTAATCAATTCAATTTCTTGATCTGCAAAGAAACAAATACCTTTTGCATTGTCTGCAGGATAGATTCTGCTCGTCATCACTTTCTCGCCTTCATTAATAAAAACTTCGATGGAAGATTTATCAACAAACAGATGAAGATGCAAGTGATTATCATTTAATCCAACAGGTGCTTTTCTTATTCCCCCATCACCTTCACCTGATTTATCACGATTAAAGATAAACAAACTTTCTAGCCTATCATAAGTTAAGAGCGTTTCCTGGTGAGTGTCATTATCTGTTCTCACTTTTATTCCGAACTGTGAAGCAGCTTTTGCGTTAATTTTCACTTCAAGTTCGTAACAATCACCTGAAATACCTGCAAGTTCTTGTTCTCCGTTAACCGTGATATTTTTATACTGCACGTGATGTTGACGAAGCTGCTTAAGCTCTGGAATTGGTTTACTAATTATATTCCCTTGTTTAGTAGAAAGCTCACGCGGAATAGTCATTGCGCCTGCCCAATTGTGTTTTTGTTCAGGCATGCTGCTTTTCCACATAGCCATCCACGCTATCATAATGCGTCTGCCATGTTCATCTTCTGCCGTCTGAGGAGCATAAAAGTCAAACCCGTAGTCCAAAAGCTGAAAGTCTTCGTGTTGAAGCAGCCCTGTTTTATAGTCCAATTTCCCTTTTACATATCCAGCTTGATGTAAGTTATGGTAGAGATCCCCTTCTGATTTCATTCCTTGAGGTGACATGACAAGCACGTCTTGTCCATCAAGACTAAAAAGATCTGGACACTCCCACATAAAACCAAGATTTCCTTGGCTTTTGGCCATTACATTCATAAACTCCCAATTCAACAGATCTCTCGAACAATACAAAAGAACTTGCCCTTCATGATCCTTTGTACGTGATCCAAGAACACAATAATAATAGTCGTCTTTCTTCCATGCTTTTGGATCTCTAAAATGATAAAGGTGAATATCTCCTTCAGGCGCTGAATCAATAACTGGATTTTGAGGTACTTTATTAAAATGAACGCCGTCTTCGCTTACAGCAAGACACTGAACCTGTCGTAAGTCCGTATCATAGTTATCCCCTGTCCACACATTCCCTGTGTACATTGCATAAAGCTTCCCGTCTTTTTCAATTGCACCTCCTGAAAAACATCCATCCCTATCGTATTCTTCACTCGGAGCAAGAGCGATAGGAAGATGTTCCCAGTAAGTAAGATCCTTACTTTTTATATGCCCCCAATACATTGGCCCCCACTCGGGAGAGTAAGGATGATGTTGATAAAACAAATGATACTCACCTTTATAAAAGCTGAATCCGTTTGGGTCATTCATCCAGAATGCTGGTGTAGACACATGGTATTGTAGTCGCCAATGATTCTGATCAACAGACTCCTGCTCGTTTAACACAGATTCTATTGCCTTTGAGATTTTTTCTTGATGTTGATTTCTTAATGTTTTCAAAAGATTTCACCCTGCCTTTCTATACGTGAATCAGTCAATTGTGATAAAAACAGATTAAAATGATAAATCGACTTCACAAACAATGGACTCGTAAGGTCGTAATTTTATCTGATTTAGGTGTAATTCTAAATAATCATAGTTGGATAAAATAACATTTTTTATATTAAAATCTAAGTTTAGAGTCAACTCTTTATTATCAAAGTTAGCAATCACCGCTATTTTTTTATCGTTCAACTCTCTCGTGTAGGCCATGATTTGCAGGCTATCTTTAAACATGTCTTCGTATTTACCAAAAGCAATAACATCTGAGTATGGACTGCTTTTTCTTAGACTAATTAACTTTTTATAGAAATAAAATAAAGAATTACGATCTTTTAAAGCATTCTCGACGTTAATAGAAGAATAATTAGAATTTATCTCTAGCCACGGTGTACCTTGGCTAAATCCTGCATATTCAGAATGATTCCACTGCATAGGTGTTCGAGAATTATCACGACTGCGTCTCCAAATCGCTGCTAATGCTTCCTCTTTTGAGAAGCCTTCTTTCAGCGCAGAGTAATATTGATCGATTGAAGCCAAGTCATTATAATGCTCAATTGATGGATACTGTACATTTGTCATTCCAATTTCTTGCCCTTGATAGATAAATGGCGTTCCTTTTAAGAAGAAATAGACGGTAGCTAACATTTTAGCTGGAATAGGTCCTATATCTTCTGGTTTAATAAATTTGTTTAAAGAACGAGGCTGGTCATGGTTTTCTAAATAAAGCGCTCCCCACCCTGTGTTGTTATAGAACGTTTGACTGTCAGAAATGGCTTTTTTGAAATCAAGTAGATTCCAATTATACGTTTCATACCATTTTCCTTCTTTTCCTACATCTAAATCGACATGATCGAACTCAAAAAGCATACTAAAATGCCCGTCTTCCCCCGCATAAATAGGCAATTCTTTGTATGATACCCCAGGTGCTTCTGCCACGGTTAAGATATCATGTGAAGTAAAAGCTTCTTTACTTAGTTCACTTAAAAATTCATGAATGCCTTGTTGGTTGGTTTCAATTACATTAATTCCATCATGCGAATCAGCAAAGTCCTGTCGTTTTTTTATAAATGTAATGGCGTCTACTCTAAAGCCGCTAATTCCTTTATCTAACCACCATCTGACCATTTTATAAACGGCATTTCGAAGATCAGGGTTTTCCCAATTAAGATCAGGCTGTTTTTTAGAAAATGCATGAAGATAATACTGTCCGGTTTGCTCATCATACTCCCAGCACGAACCGCCAAAAATAGATTTCCAATTGTTAGGCGGAACCCCGTCTTTTCTTCCGTTTCTCCAAATATACCAATCTCTTTTAGGATGATTTACATCACTTTTTGATTCTATGAACCATTCATGTTCATCCGAAGTATGATTAACTACTAAGTCCATAATAATCTTTATATTTCTTTTTTTAGCTTCATCGATTAATAGATCCATATCTTCCATAGAGCCAAATTCCTCTGCAATTGCTTGATAATCAGAGATGTCATATCCGTTATCGTCCATTGGTGATTGATAAACTGGGCTTAACCAAATAACGTCGATACCTAACCCTTTTAAGTAATCTAATTTTTGAATAACTCCTTTTAAGTCACCAATTCCGTCACCATTAGAGTCATAAAAACTTTTCGGATAAATTTGATATACAACTGCTTCCTTCCACCATTGTCTATTCTTTATTGTAGCGCTTTCTTCATTCATTCTTTCACTTAGTTGAACCATTTCTATCAGCTCCCGTATTTTTATATTAAAATTATGTACTTATTCTTCGTTTATATGGTATCGGTACCATATATGGTTAAAAAAAATTATGCTATTAAAAAGTCTGATATACCCCTTCTCATTTAAGATAAATTCATTGTATTACACCATGGGAACGGTTTCAATAACTTTTCTGAAAATTTTTCAAAAAAAGGTGAGAACGAATAAATCCGGCTCTCACCTTCATCTGATATCTCCTATTACGTTGAACTTCGAACAACCAGCTCGATTGGAAGTTCAAAAGTTTCCACTTTCACTCCAGAATCATTCAACATATCAATAAGAGTTTCCATTGCTTTAATCCCCATCTGATCAATAGGTTGTCGTATAGTTGTTAGCTTTGGATCTAACATTTGCGCAAGAGGTTGATCATCAAAGCCAATAATAGCCAAATCATTAGGTATTTTTAGACCGCACTCTTTGGCTTCAATCATCATTCCCCCGGCAATTTCATCACTTCCTGTAAATATAGCCGTTGGACGATCCTTCATTGACAGGATTTTTTTAACTACTTGTTTTCCATCTTCAATACTGTGTTGATTAACAAAGATCCATTTTGGATCCGGCTCGATTCCTGCCTCTTGAAGTGCTTTTTGATAACCTTGATTACGGTCCTTGTCCTTGCCTTCCTCTACAAACAATCCACCTGTACAGTACCCAATTTTCCGGTGGCCTTTTTCAAGTAAATGCTTTACGCCTATATACGCACCCTTGTATTGATCTAATCGAACAATTGGAACATTTGCGTTGTTTACATATTCATTGCATAACAAAATAGGACCAGATTCAGTAAACGGTTCTATGATACTCCAGTCATTTTCAAGAGAGGTCATAATAATTCCGTCAACTTGCTTTGTTTTTAGTAAATTTAAAAAGGCCAATTCTTTCTCTTTATCTTCATTACTTTGAAAGATTAATACGTGATAGCCGTTTTTATAAGCAACTTGTTCAATTGAATCGACTAAATAAGAGAAAAATGGATTTACGATTCTTGGTACAATGACACCAATTGTAGTTGTTACCTGTCCTCTTAACTTTCTTGCCGAAGGATTCGGGGTATAGTTAAGCTCTTTCATTGCTTTTAGCACCAGATTTTTTTTCTCTTCTGAAACATATGAATGATTGTTTATAACACGGGAAACGGTTGTTTTTGATAACCCCGATAATTTTGCTACGTCATATATGGTAGGCATTTATTTATCACTCCATCACTAACTGAAATCAGTTTCATACTTATTTTACGTTAAGAAAGAGCCAAAATGCAATGAATGAATTCGTTTGCATCTCTATATCGTGTGTTCAATAAGAATATCAGTAAAATCGCTGTGACTGTTTAAAACGGAACCTTTTTATATAAAATGTTTCATGATTAATAAACCAGCATACTTAAAAAGATTTATTTTATAAGTAAGAAACCAGTACCACACTCGAAAAACACATTATACTTAAAAAAACCTTTTTTAAAGGGCGTTTTGTTAATTAATTTCTTATTGACATATGAAATCGGTACCATATATAATACAATCAAATCGAAAACGCTTTCTAAATAAAATTTAGCTACATAAACAGCAAAGGGGATTTAAATATGCAAAACAATAAACTTTACTGGAAGCTAAGCAGTTTCTTTTTCTTGTTCTTCTTATCTATTGCCTCTATTTTCACTTTTTTTTCTATCTGGTTGGGACAAAGCCTTAACCTTTCCGGAGCACAAACGGGTATTGTTTTTTCTGTAAACGCTGTCTTCACTATGCTTTTCCAACCGCTTTATGGATATATCTCTGACAAATTGGGGTTACGAAAGAATTTATTATACTTCATTTCAATTTTAGTTATTTTATCTGGACCATTTCTCATTTTCATCTATCAACCTCTTTTAAACTGGAATTTTTGGATAGGAGCCCTGACAGGCGGGTCTTATCTTGCCATCACTTTTTTAGCTGGTATCTCAGCTATCGAGTCATATATCGAAAAAATTGGCAGAAAGTATGAGTTTGAATTCGGTCGTGCAAGACTTTGGGGATCAATAGGGGCCGCCGTGGCAGCTGCTATTGGGGGACGAATGCTTAGCATTAACCCTGATATCAACTTTTGGATTGCATCGGGATCAGGCATTCTCTTATTACTTGTTATTTTCCTTACAAAAGTAGAAGTATCCACTATTGAAGAAAAGAAGGCAAAGTCCCTTTCTGTGCAAGATTTGGGCAGTTTATTTAAACGAAAAGATTTCTGGATTTTTATGATTTTTATGCTCGGGACGGGCTGTATTTATAATGTCTTTGACCAGCAATTTCCTGTATATTATGCCTCTCTGTTTCCAACAGAACAATTAGGAAACCAAATATTTGGTTACTTAAATGCATGTCAGGTCTTTTTAGAGTCGGGTATGTTATTAGTTGCTCCATTTATTGTCCGTAAAGTAGGTCCTAAAGGAGGTTTAATTTTAGCGGGAATTATTATGATTTTGCGCGTAATAGGTTCAGGTCTAGTATCAGATCCATACAGCATTTCATTTATTAAGCTTCTTAACGCACCAGAGTTTGCCATTATCATCGTTTCTGTGTTTAAATATCTGGCTACACATTTTGATACAAAATTCTCTTCAATTTTATATTTGGTTGGCTACCAATTCGCGATGCAGCTAGGAGCTGTTATACTCTCTCCTATTGTAGGAAATCTATACGATTCAATTGGTTTTCGTCAAACATACTTAATCATGGGGGTTATTGTCACTATCTTTACTCTATTTGGTGCATTTCTTTTAAGAAACCAGAATCAAGCATCTAAAGATAGGAACGATTCAAAACTTACTGCTTAGAATCAGGAAAATATAATAAATAGGCTTAAAACTTCAAAAATGTCTTTTAAGGTGTTCCTATTAATTGTGATTCTCATAATTTTGAAAGCCTTTGCTAATTATAGCAAAGGCTTCTTTTTGGTGAGTTTCTTCTGGTTAACGTTATATATGCTAACTAGAAGTGTATAGTAGATACATCCAAAAAAACTACCGCTCCTGAACAGCAGCTCTTTCTCTTTATACGTAAATATTTTTACAATATCTGTAGTAGCATGCTCGGAGGATTAAACATTAATTTATTAAGAACGTTTTTCTAATCATCTAACCTTTTACGGTCGTCTGCTTGGGGAGGCTGTTCCATCCACTGATTATCAATCATATCTTTCCCAATACGGCTATAAATCCACAAGCTATCTAAGGCCGCCTTTTCACAGTGTGCTGAAATATCAGCTCTCATACTTGCAATAAGAGCTGCGTTATAATAAGTAACTGCTACAGCAAAAAAGAAACCCGTTTGAAGAAGCATAAGCCGGTCTGAAAAAGGAGAAATATTGGAATTTGTAACCTCTGTTTCGCATGATTGAGGTAGATGAAGATTGTCTTTGGTTAATAGGGATGAAAATATGTCAATGTGCTTGTTTTTTACTTGCAGGCTTTTTTCTAATAATGCTCGTACGTTTTGATTTTTTGAAACTTGTGAAAAGCCGAGGATCATCGCTTTCGCAATAAATGTTTTGTTTAAATTAAATTAAGCATGCCCACTTTCAATTGTATTTATCGGTCTCTGTTTACCGAATACATCCGTTACATAGTTGTAGTGTTCAATCATTTCCACCTTATTAGGTGTTATGTAAGTAGGTGGTTGCTGATAAAGTTGTTTTGAAACAAGAAGGTCCTTAGCTTTTTTATAAATCTCCATCGCATCAAGGTTGCATTGATAATAAAAATCTACAATGTCTGGGCGTAAGGAAGTCGTAAATGATAAACTCATTTCATTATGTCCGTGTGTGCTCATCATATAAAGGGATTTAAGACATAAAACGTCCGTAAATAGAGGAGGAGCTTCTAAGTTTACGTCTTCTTCTGTAAATCCTTCAGGAATAGGAAACTTCTCTTTCTTAAATAATGCTTTTAAAGCATCTATGTGTTTAAGTGAATAGTGAAGAGCCGTTTGAAAAAGGCTATGTATCTCAGGATCTTGAATCGTGTGAAGCATATATTTATTTACACATACAGATAAAGTTTCACGGATATAGTGTATCCATAAATTTACAATTTCAGGAGATGTTAATCGATTCTTTTTTTGCAATTTTCCGTTCCTCCGTATCAACGCTCATTTTTTCTTAGCTTCCCCTCCTTTTAAGCTTTCATACAAGTTAGCTTTTCTTTTAATATTTCCGATAAAAAAAAAGAAAAAGCTGCTCAAATGAGCAGCTTTTAAAAAACACATACTTAATGAAAGATGAGGAATTGGGGTTCCTATGTTCTTAGTTTGCCCACAAACTCGAATTTTATTCTTCTTCCTACCTATTCATGCTTACGATGTTCTCCGTATAATGATTTATCATAAACGGAGTCACCCTTTGCAAAAGGAGAATCTTCTCTACTTCCTAAGAACTGATTTGTTTTTTTCTCTCTATTAGCTTTTACTAGCAATAATACTTTTCCTTTTTGCAGATCATCTGCATAAGGTCCTGCTTCTGTAAGAGGGACACCTAAGTTAATTAAACGCTTTTCTACTCTTGCTTTATCACTACGAATCTCTTTAGGGTGATCTGGTGAAAACATATGTTTAATTTTATCCATAATCGACTCATCCTGGTGATTTTGTGCTGTGGTTTCAACCTTCTTGACGTCAATTCCCTCTCTGCTTTCTACTCTCGAATAGTCCTCTTTATCGATATCTTTGCTGGTTACAAGAGAAAGGGCCTTCTCTTGAAAACCTTGTGTCTTTAAGTTTTGAATAGCGGTTACAATATCTTCTTCATTATCATACGTACCTATCACATTTTTTGTCATGAGCAGTTCCTCCTTCTAGTAAAAAAATGGTTTATATCAATTAATTCGTTTATGGTACTTGTAATACCCTGACCTCTTTTTCTAAAACATTCAAAAAATTAGACAATCATTGTTTAGATAGCCCTTACGGAAACGGCAGCACCAAAAGTCCGCAAAGTATTAAAAGCAATTCAACGAAGCTATGGAGCTTCATGAAAGGATCGCTCATTATATGATTGATAATGAAATGTATCCTGCCTATGCTATTAAAGGGCAAGTGTGGATTGACACCCCTATTGATTTCCATGCAAGACTTCGCTTTCCACGGGCGGGTGCTAGAAGCAACAAAACATATGAAACCTACGTTTACCATCATAATAAAAAGATCCGAACGATGAACCGTTCGGATCTTTTTAAAATACGTTCGTCCCAGCCTCTTTTTAAGGGAAGATTTAATTGAAAAAAATCAAGATTAATGATTGTTTTGTTTATATTCTGCATCAAACGAGTTTTCACCGGCATGGACAGACAGCAAGGTATCAGCATAGCCAACCAGCCTGTTGACAAGCTCATCTGCAATTGCATATACAAGAGGATGGGTTTCTCCTTTAAATAGCGCTGGATCATCTAAGATGACTGTAGTATTAATAAACACATCTCTATTACCATAAAGGTTATAATGAATCATCGCTTTTCCTGCAGCTCCACCTGTTCTTGGATCTTCATAACCTGGAAGAAATACGTACCATTCTTCTGCTGTAGCAGACCGGAAATTTTTCGTAAAGGTCATTCCGTTGATCACTTTTTCAATCTGCATTTTTTGCTCCAAATGAGCTGCATCTACAAGTCTCTCCTTCATAACGTACTCCTCATCATATTAGTGAAATTCTTCGTCAGCAGGCGTAGCCTCTACAGCAATTTGATAAGCATCTAAAATGGAGTCACGTTCCTCAGAATCAGTCAATCCAACAAGATATTGTTCACCCTTTTCATCTTCAACGCGCATCAACAGTACTTCTCCGTTCGATTGCAGCAAAGCGTAAGTCTGATTTCTCATATCAAATAAAGCCTCAACTGCATATTGTTTTTCAATACCTTTTTCATTTTCAATGGTTATAAAATCTCTTTCCCTACTCCTCACTTCTCGTTCACCTCCACTAAAAATCTTCCCGGTTACTTTACCCGTTCTTCTCTGCTTCTATAATTGTATAAAATGAAATTCAATAGCCACGGTTCATATGAAGTTTGGTTATGGATATAAGTTATTTATTCGTCTATTGGAGAGTGAAAATTTGAGAAATGATTAAAAAAATGTTTTTACGATATCGTGTTGTGAATGACATTCATGGCAATAACAATTAATTTCTAAAGCATCTTCTGTGAGAGTATGTATAGTTTCTTTTCTGCACTTTTTACAGTATTCTTTTCTCTGACGTGTCTTTGACAATATAACCTCTTCCTCTCTTGCATTTTTAATTTTATGTTTAGTATAAAAATAACCATTGATACGGTATTTAAAGAGGATTGCAACAGCAATTGCAATCCTCTTCTCACATGGCAACTTTTAGATAACAAGGAAATGAAACATCTAATCCCACTTTTTACAGTGTCGGTTGTTTCTAAAAACTAGTATGTCATCTGGATAAGAAAATAATCACCCATAAATTACCATGTATATACCTCTTGTCCCCTACGAAACTTAAGAAAAACAAGGAGGTGACACAACATGGCAAACAACAACAGCAGCAACAACAATGAGTTATTAGTATACGGTGCTGAACAAGCAATCGATCAAATGAAATATGAAATCGCTAGCGAATTTGGTGTAAACCTTGGTGCTGATACAACTGCACGTGCAAACGGATCAGTAGGTGGCGAAATTACAAAGCGTCTTGTGCAATTAGCTGAGCAACAACTTGGCGGCGGACGTTTCTAAGACAACTTTATAATATGATGGCTGAAGGAAGAGTGGGTCTCCACTCTTCCTTTTATTATGGACATTTTCTATTTATCGTCATAAGCAGAAAGCCACATAAAGCATGACAAAACAAAAAACTGCCAAAGAAGGCAGCTCTCTGTATAACAAGGGTATTGTGACTGATGCCCTTATAGGCATCTTGAATAGTATACGTAAAATAATGGACTGTATTCACCGATAAAATTCCTTTTTTATATCCAGAAGAATAATAAAACATGATATGGAGACGTTAAGCGTGTGCATAGTAAGAAAGGTGGCACATTATTATGAATATGTTAAGGAGGATAACAATGGGTATTTTAAGTGGAAATCCTACAGATGAACCGATGCATTACGGTGAAGTGTTTGGAACATGGTCGTTTCTTTCTGCTTCAAAAGGATTAGTAGCTGGTTATCAAACATTTCTAAATCATGTAGGTGACAAGGATCTACATAAGTTGGTACAAGAAACGATTGAACAATGTCAGCAGGAAATGAAAGGTGTAGAAAAGCTATTAAAAGAAAATGGAGTGGCTTTACCTCCAACTCCGCCTGAACGTCCAGAAGCTTGTTTAGATGATATTCCAGTAGGTGCACGTGTTCAAGACCCTGAAGTTGCTGCGGCTATTTCACTGGATATAGCTGCTGGTCTAGTTGCTTGCAGTCAACTGATTGGCCAATCTATTCGCGAAGATATTGCAGCAATGTTTGGTCAAATTCACATGCAAAAAGTAGCTCTTGGTGGAAAGTTTTTGCGACTTAACAAAGAAAAAGGCTGGTTAGTTCCACCACCTCTTCACAAGTCAAAAAACACGGATTGTTAATCGTAAAATTCGTATAAAACGTGAAGATTTCACATTAAGTCAACCCCACAGCACGCTATAAGAAGGAACTGCTGATTCATTCCACATTAGCAGTTCTTTCTCGAATAAAGAGCACTAATGAGAGCAAACTACTCAAGATGCAGTAGAGCATTATCAATATAATAACATCTATATTTCAACGACTAGGAAAACTACTGCATAGGAGCAGTAGTTTTTTCCGTTTTTATTATGTTGTATAGAATATAAAAAGGCAGTGGAAATAATGTACGTTTGTACGCAGTACCAAATTAATTCTGGAATACATGATAGTCTTTTAAGAGAAACTACTAACAATATACAAAAAGATACTTCCAGTATAGTTAAGGAGATAAAACCAATTGAATAATAAATTTGAAAAACGTCTTTTAAGGGTTCTCTTTATTTTAACTCTATCGGGTTTGCCTTTTTTATTAAGAAAGCCTCCTGTGAAAGACTCAATATTGACTTTTCTTCTTAACGGGTACACCAACGGGATAGTTGACAGATTTGTTATTACTCATAAGCTCATTAAATATCCCAGTATGCTATTTTCGAAAAGAGTTTAAGATACATGTTCTATTCGACTTTTTGCTATATCCAACTGTCTCCGTTATCATCAACAAACTAACAAAAAGCGATAAACCCTTAGTTATCCTATATAAAATTATTTTATTCATCTCTCCAATGTTTTTAATCGAACTCTGGGCAGAAAAAAAGACAAATTTAATTAGATGGAGAAGACCTTGGAAATGGTATCATACTTTACTTAGTCTTACAGTCAAATCAGTATTAAACAGGTTAATGATCGGAGCTATAAGAGCATTAGATGAAAAAGTAGAAAAGAGTTCTTGATTCATGAAATAAAAACTAAATTGAAGATATTTCTATATCTTGAACAAATGAGTTAAGACGCCGTGAAGCATCTAACCACCTCTTTATGGAAAAATAAAGAGCTTTTTCTCGTCAAAGAACCCTTCATTTTGATAAAGATTAGGTGTATCTCAATGAACTGCATAAAATAAATAAACAAGACCATATTAAATATGGATGATAGGTATAAAAAGTATATTTTCTTCCAATCCATAGGAGAATACAAATGAATAATTACAAAAATGATAATACTGCAAGACGCTATATTGCTCATGTCAGTATATTTGGAACCACTCAAATCCATTTAAGAAACCCCTATATTATCGCTTGGTGGTCAGCAGCTTTCCCTGGTTTTGGACATTTACTACTGTCTAAATACCTTCGCGGCTTTGTGTTATTTATATGAGAAGTCGTCATAAATATTAAATCCATGTAAATTTAGCCATGATTTATTCTTTCCAAGGAAACATTGATATGGCCAAAGACGTGCTTAATACAAGATGGCTTCTTATTTATATTCCTGTTTATATTTTTGCGATATGGGATAGTTACCGGACAACCGTTGATGTAAATAAAATATATGTGTTAGCTGAACGAGAAAACCATCAGTTCAACACCTTTAGTATAGGAGCCATGGAAATAAACTATTTAGATAAACGGAATCCCATCCTGTCCGTTTTCTGGTCCTTGGTAATGCCAGGTCTAGGACAACCCTATATTCACCGCATCATCGGTGCTTTCTTTGTTATCATTTGGGCAGTTGTTTTCTTTTATTATTCTCACTTGCTTGAAGGAATTTCTCTTCTATTTTTAGGAGAAATAAAACAGGCTACTTCCGTTTTAAATAAAGAATGGCTGTTATTTTTCCCTTCCCTATATGGTTTTGCTACCTTCGACTCTTATATAAATACGGTTGAGAATAATAAACTTGCTGAAAGAGTGCAAAAAAATTTCTTCGAGAAAACATATCAACATCCAAGCTTTTGTATTTCGAAAGGAAAAAAGGTGGAGTGAAAACATGCAGGTCTTTTCTACATTTGAATACTCCAGTTACATAGAATTAGCTGTTTCAGAGCTAGAAAAAAAAGGGATAAAGAAAGAAGATATATTTATTGTCCCCCTTAATAATCGAACGGAAGATCGCCGGCTTTTTGATAGCCTTCATCGAGCAGATGGAGTTTCTCTTATTGATCTAGGAATGGCTCTAGCCACAGCCTTTTCAGTCATTGGTGCAAGCATTGGGTTTAAACTAAGCTGGGGCCCCATCTACTGGGGAATAATTAGTGCTTTTATCGGATTTATCTTAGGACTAGGAATTAAACTATTTATGTTTAAAGTAATCAGGAAAAACCAACGGCTTTTACGCGGCAAACATTCGGAAGTCATACTCATTGTTGATTGTGGTGCGGTGGACGCCGGAGTGGTTGAACAAACTTTGTGGAAAAACCTTGCCTTAGGTGTTTCAAAAGTCAGATCTGATGGCTTATAAAAATAAGTCATCACCGTACAAGATAATGGCTATATACAGGGTGAATGAATTACTATTCAGAATTAGAGATAACTTCCTTAACACATTGAGGGAGTTTTTCTGTTTTTAAGCTTTATACTCTTTAGTTAGTATAAGGTCATTTATTAGAACCAAAAAAGCTTTTAAAAAGAGCTTTTTTGGTTCTAACATATGTTAATTAAATGCCATTCTACCAACCTCTTTGATTTCTTAATGTCGTAATATGAGCAACGTGATGCTTTCCATGCCAAGCGTAAGTAGCTATTAATTGTTCAATCATGACTTCCCCGTTTTCAGGATGGTGGATCATTTTCTTCAAATCTTTTTCATCAAGTGAGTTTAACAATTTATGAAGCCGCTTATGTAAAGCTGAAAAAAGTTGGAGAGAAACTTCTATAGGTAAATCATTATCAGGAAGATTCGACCAAGCCACTTCATCATATGCTTTAATAGTAGGCGCTTGCTCTGTTAAGCCTAATTTAAAACGAGTATAAGCATTTATATGTGAATCAGCTAAATGATGAACAACTTGACTTAATTTCCAACCGCCTTCTCGGTAAGGCGTGGCTAATTGCTCGTTTGTCAGACCTTCTACAGCATCAGCTAATTGCTTTGGTGCATCTCCAATGTCATGAATCCACCCTTGAATATCTTCTTTTTGAATATTTTCTTTCACGGTAAATTTCCCAATAGGATATTGATTAAACATATTTCTTCCTCTCTTTCTATTTTTATTAATATCTATTATATCAATTTTAACTATAAATAAATTTAAATATTCAGAATTAAATATAGGTGAAAAATTATAATTTATAAATATGGTATGTACTTTCAGTTACCATCATGTACCTTCTCCGCAGTACAAAGACCTGCCTTTGCTATAATTCATGATAATCCCCCCTAAATTAGGCCGCTTTTAATTAAAACAATAAACATATAGATAAACTTGCCGTAAAATTAAGTTGAGGTGAGTAAATTGAGCAGTGATTATAAAAGCTATTTCTACAAAAAGTTCTTTTTAATATATTTTATTACCGTTTTCTTATTTATTAGTGTTGATATTATAGAATCAGGAAGAATTACACTTTTTTCTTTTGAAGACAGCTGGAATTTCATTTTGTATCAAACTGGTTTTTGTTTAATTTCTATTGGCTTTTTTAGCGCATTCATTACAAACTTATTATGGAAAATAAAAAGAGTTAAATAAATACGTCATAGACCCCTACAGAAATAAAAAACGACTTTCAGCGATGAGAAGATCCTTTTTGGATATTTGCTTTAAGCGCTTGTAATCTTGATTGAGAATCATTGGTTTGTCTAATTACTTTTTCCACGATGTATTGATATCCATGTAAAACAACGGCTAAAACCGTAGTCATCCCCCAGTACATGCTTGGCGACATCTTTTTCATTTTAAATGTGACGTTGGCATTAGAATCCAATCTTCAAAAAAGAAGCATCTAGCCTTTAAAGACTAAATGCTTCCTCTCCTTTACACCTTATAAATTTCATTAGACGACAGCCAGTCAATGAATTGATGATACGGATAATAGGTAGTCCCTTTCAGCTCTATCTTTGGAGCTCCGGGATATTTAGTTAACAGTTCTTCAATTTCACCTTTGCTTAAGTGAAAGTGATAGTGTAGATCTTTTTCTTTAATCAAATAAGGGTATTTTGATTTTCTTTGAGGTTTGCTGAAATTCTTTAAACCATCGCCTATAAAATAACCAAGGGCAGCCAATCCTAACGCTAACCAAAAAAAGTTCATTTCCAAAGCAGGATACCCCCAAACATACTCATAAAATAAATTTGAGACCTTACTCTATAAGATCTCTACAGATGAGCCAGCTTTTCATCAGCTATAAACTTCATAAGTATACCTGCCCCTGAAATATTTAATACGATGCTGCTACCTAAAATAACACCATATAATAACCCAGCTATATGTAATGTTAAAGCTAAAACCAAAAAGACTGTTCCTGTACCGACTAAAAGTAATCCCAAGCTTCGATTGTTCATCTATTTCACCACCAAAAAAGTAGATATAGTTATATTTTAACATAATTATATTTATTTTACTGATTAAAGAGCCTTTCTATTTATATGCTGTATACAACATATAAAGCTAGTCACTCTAATACTAAAAAAGAAGGAGAAGCTAAGCCGCGTTAGTTCCCCCCTCTTTTTGTATCTCCAGTTTTCATTAAGAACCCTGCGGATATAATACAGGCAGCAGATAAAAGTAACCCTGTTAATCCCTGTTTTAAAACAAACCCAAAGATTGTGATAGAAAATGATCCTAAAAAGAACATCAATTTGACTAAAACATTTCTATTGCTCATTTATATAATCGTCTCAATTCTATATACAAATAATATATAAAGTTACTGGCGCTGTTCTCTTTGCCCAGCAATCCAAGCTAACGCTAAAATAGAAACAGTTACAGCTACTGCAGTCAACATAACTATATTCACCTCTTCTTCCTTATAATTACATTATAACATAGCCATAGAGTAGTATTTTAACAGAGATATGTTATAGGAAGCTAACTAGTATAAAACCGATTATCAACACAAAAAGAGCACCTAATTACTACAGGTGCTTTTCTTATAGGTAGTAATACAAATAAACCAATCTACTACTATTTTACGTGATAATAACCTCTGCAAAATAATCTGAAGTAAATATACAAACTTCATATAGTGTTTTCGATACCACGTATTCTGGATAAAAGGCGTCCATTCAGAAAAGTTCATGCTTATTTGTGGCAAGTGGCGAAACCAAATGATGATAGGCATTCCCTCTCCTTCATGTAAACTTCCGCTAATTTCATTAATATAAAATCTCCTACTCTATATTAAGCTTTATTATTTAAACACTGAGTAAGTAAATGAACTGCACTGTCTTGTTTTTTCTCTATTGCAATCTCTAACGGCGTTTTACCATCATCTTTTTGCATCTTGATATCTGCACCTTTTTCTATAAGAAGTTTAATCATATTTTTATCTCCTAGCAGCGAGGCCTCATGAAGACTAGTCCATCCACCGCTTTGTTTTGCATTTACATCTGCGCCTTTTGTAAGCAACAAGTCTACAGCTTGAATTTGCTTATTTGCTACTGCTGCATGAAGAGGCATGTTTTCATTCGGGTTTTTAGCTTTAGCATCAATATCCGCCCCCAATGACAACAATAACTTGGCGCTATCCACTTGCCCAAAATAACAAGCTAAATGTAAAGGCGTCCACCCATCTGAATTAAAAGCGTTAAGTAAAGATGGCTCTTTATTTAATAACGCTTTTATCTCTTCACTCTCTCCATTCACCGCCGCATTTGTTATTTGATCAATATATTCCATTTTACATCCTCCTAATATATAGAAATACCTTGATTATATTTCCATTTTATCATAGGTTAGTGAATAAACACGACATACAAACTTAGGTATATAAGTAAGAAGGACGATAAGGAATAGAGATTTTAATTGAAAGTTCACACTAGATATAAAGATAAAAGATATATATCCTCTCTAAAAACAATAAATAAGGAGCCTTAAATAAGGCTCCTTGTTTGTTCACCATTTACCTTTTGCTTTTTAAAAGTAACGCTCAATCACACTATTACTTACACTGCATCTGTCATTACATATAAATTGGATGGAATAATTTTGTTTTCTAAAATTAAGTATGGATGACACTTCATTAAAGCAAGTTTAAGAACTTCTGGTACTCTCTCTTCATCATACGCGCATACTAAATGTAATCCGCCTTTATTTACTAATTTGTCGGCTTCATTTTCAAACTCTTCTAAAATAGGTATAATTCCTTCTTGCTGTCCCCATTCGACATGAGCCCATATTTGAAAAGCCGTATTGTTTTTATAAAAAGGATCTAAGTGTTTAGAGAGATGTTCAAAAATGATGGCAGGCTGAAAGCTTCCACTTGAACAGTAATAATCAAAATTATTAATAGTATGTATATATGTTAATTGGTCTTCAGTTAGAATTCCCTCTAACTTTTCAAAAATTAATGGAATTAATCTTTCACTTTCTATAACTAACGTATGCCTCTCCTGTTCAATTCCCGACACAATATAAGACACAAGATTATCTAAGTAACTTCTCATGTCGTCAATATTATAGTAAATATGAACGCTTTCATTATTCTGTATTAATTGAGCAAACTGATTTTTCAAGTGTGTACGCTCCCTTATATAAAATCAACCTAAATTTCAAGAATCTTAAACTAGTAAATTGTCTATTCGTGAGAACAATTTTACGCTTTGTATTCTTGTCTTTCAAAACTGGATGTTCCCAGCTTTATTTTAGGGTGTACAGCTGGTTTTTAGAATAGTGTATCTATATTGATTGCAAACGAGATAACAGTTGCGACAGTTATTCTGGCGCTTTGACTAAATAATACTATACCCTTCTCAAATACGATTAAAACTTAATAAGAAAGAATGAAAGAATGAAGTTTTCTTACCCCTTCATTAAATAAATTCTTATGTAGCATTGATAAGAGTATTAATCATCTATTTTTTAGTTTGTATAACCTATGGAAAACTAGTTACTACAAAACACACAAAAAAAACACCACTTGCTTTAGTAAGTGGCGCCTTTTCTTTTAAAATATTTGAGTAAAGGCTACAATTAAAATCGTAATTCCGCTTATTAACGTTCCGCATTGACTCAATGTAAATTTCCCAATTTGAACATTTGCGGCTTTTTGCCCCACCATTACCCCTAGCCATACTGTGATAAAACTGCCAAATGCTGATGTAAGCGAAATAGCTAAAGGTGATAACCCAAGCAAACCAGCTCCTAGACCGTTTGTAAGTGCGTTCGCTGAAAGTGCTACACCTAAAACACTGCTTTCTATCCATCCAATAGAGTGTACTTTTACTTGACCCGTACTATCTAATTGATCAATTCCGTTATTTCTCTGGGAGCCGACTAATAAAATAATTCGAATCCCAATTAGCGTTAATAATACGACGGCTACAATAACATGGAAAACTCCTGGTAAGATGGTTGAAATCCACCTACCAAACGTAATTCCCACCATGCTAAAGAGGAAACAAATAGCCGCTATCAGTAAATTAGAAAGCCATTTTATCCTTACCTTTCGAACTCCGTATGATATTCCTACACCGAAGTTATCTATACTCGATGATAATGCAAAACCTAATATGAATAACCATTCCATTTTGTATTCTCCTTTTGTTGATAATGTTGAGGAGATTTGCTTATTTGTTGCATATATTGTTGATAAACCTTCAATAAAATAATCACTGCGCGTTGAAAAATATGAAGAGGTGAATCGCTATGTCTAAGATCCAACATGACCAAAGCCTTGGTTTGTTATTAAGGTCTTTATTAAAGGAAAATGCTTTATCTATGCGGAAACTTAGCTCACTTACGGGGATTGATGCGGCAACTATCTCACGGATTATAAATGGAAAACAGCAAGCAAATCTACACCATTTAAAACAATTTGCACACTATTTAAATACTCCTCTTGAAGCATTAATTGACCCTGCTGGAGCTGCTTCAAACAATACAAAAAATGAATTAGAAACAGGAATCCATTACTCCATTGATAAAATTCAAGAAATACTTAAATCTTTTAATATAGTAGATACAAACTTTACGATTGAACGTGTCGAACAAGAACTAACAAAATATAAACAATATGCACAGACAGACGAAGGACACAGCATGATTCTAAATAACTTTCAAACCAAAATAGAGCAAGTCGGCAGCGTTGGAACCTTTATTGATCAATTAAAGCAAATGTATCTTGAATATTGTGATGAAAAAACATCAGCTGCCAAGCGCTCAATATTGGGAAGTGGGCTATTGTATTTTATTTTGCCTACCGATATTATTCCAGACTATGTCTTTCCAATCGGCTATTTAGACGATGCAATAGCTGTACAACTGGTAATGAATCAACTTGCGGAATAACAATGGATTTCTATTAAATGAAATGAACGCGGCATACCGCTCTCTATTTATTGTGAAAATGGAACTTTTTCTTGATCATGACGATGAGCAGGTACATATTCTATTGCTTTCTTTAATTTAGATACTTCCTTTGGCACAATCTTTTTGATGATTTTTTCTTTTTTACATGGTTTGCACGGCTCATGGTTACACTTATGTGCACACATACCTAAAGGGATTTTCTCTCCTAAAAATGGATCTATATAAAATCCATTTTCAAACAGCTTACTCTTAATAACATTTTCATTTTGCAATCTGCAGCAAGTAACGCAATAGTACATTCGTTTTCCACTCTCTTTCTTATATTTGATTTTGAAACATCTTATGAGAACTGATCAACAGAAGTGCTTGTTCTTATATTAAAAGTTGAAAAAATCTCAACAGGCGTTGAAGAATACTCAACACACCTCAATCTAGCATCATACTTGGGTTAATGACCGTACTATTTAGCTTATGGAGCTTGAACTCTAAATCAAAACTAAAAGCTGTTAGTTAAAGAACGAATAATATTCCACTTTTTGCTTAAACTACTCAAGATACCGCAACGTATCTACTATGTGAGAATAATTCTCCTAGCAGAAAAGCTCCCTACGGAAATAGGGAGTTTTTTATGCGTTAAAAAAAGTGATGATTAATTTTATCTTCAACTTTTTTTACATATCTTTATACGTGTCATCCTCAAGATATTCAATACTTCTAAATAGTAAATGATCTAACGTCTCATTTCCCATAAAATCAAATATTCTATAAAGTTAGTTCCTCACACATTATTCAGCTAGCTGTTTTAAATAGTTACGAAGGCGAATTTTCGGATTTAATTCTGTATTTGTAATATGTTTTACATAGCGAATTGAACTTTGAATAATATCATAGTCACTGATTTTATTTGCACGATACTCGACAAAAGGAGGAAGATAGCTCATCCCAACTAAACTAGCAGATGCTTGGAACGGCTTTGTTAATTCGCTTACTGAAAATAAATTATACCCGCCCGCTTGATAAGAATGTTCAGGTGAACCGATAGAAATAGCCAATACCCACTCCTTTCCTGTCAGCTTCGTTCCGCCAGGGCCATGAGCCCACCCAAAGGTAAACACTTCATCAAACCACTGTTTTAAAAGTGGCGGGCTGCTGTACCAGTATAATGGAAACTGAAAAACAATACGATCATGGGCAAGAAGCAGCTGCTGTTCAACTTTCACATCAATGGGTTGATCACAATATGTTTCATAAAGGTCATGAACTGTTAGATCCGTTTCATTCAAAACTGATTCCTTCCACTTTTTATTTACTCGGGAAGATTCAATATTTGGATGTGCAATGAGTACTAATGTTTTCATATATAGACCTCCTTGTTATTTTTGGTATGATTATATTGTATATTTTGTAATATATTAGAGAAAGTACGCACATTAATTAAACATAGTATAAAACTGTATACTACAGGGAGTGAAAATGAATGAGAAACCAAAAAATAGGATTTGATTACCCCCCCACTAAAGTCGGATGCCCGGTCGAAACCACATTAGACGTAATAGGAGGAAAATGGAAAGGGATTATACTTTATCACCTTATCGATGGAAAGAAACGTTTTAATGAGTTCCGAAAACTGTATCCTGCCATTACACAGCGGATGCTGACCTTGCAATTAAGAGAATTAGAAAAGGACGGGATTGTCCACCGTGAGATCTATAAAGAAATTCCTCCAAAAGTAGAGTACTCCCTAACCGAATTTGGAAGATCTCTCGAACCAATCATTTTACTTATGAAAGACTGGGGAGAAACGCATAAGAATAGAATTATTAGTGCGAGAACAGTAGAAAAAGAAGAAATTTAAACATGGAATATATTAATTAATAGATTAGTGTATTTGAGGTATGGCCTATACCCGAGTAGAGTAGGTAACGCAATATAAGCTCTCGATAGAAATAGAAAGCAGACCTTTATTTAAAGATCTGCTTCTTTTCTTTAACAAAAACTAAATATGTCCCCGCTATGAATATGATGCCCAAACCTATAAAAACTAACCAGTACGTTAAAGGGAAGCTAGATGAAACTGTCATAACGCAAGTAGTATTTACATTTAAAAACATGTTAAAGTCTAGTAGTCATTTATAGTGAGATACATACAAATGAACCCTTACAAAAAAGCAGCCTCGCTTGCCAATGCCGAGGCTGCTTTTTCTTATTTTTTAAGGACTTTTATCTTGAAAATGGACATATGCCCTGCGAACAAATACTTAGAAATTACATATTATAATATATCTTCTAAGTGAAAGAGGTATGCTATTATAGAAAACTTAGTTAGCTATATTAAAGATTTAGGCTTTCCAATTGCCCTATCTTTTTACTTACTTGTTCGCATTGAAAGCAAATTAGATAGAATTACAGAGCTGCTTCAAGTTCTTATTGAAAAAAAGGACAAGTAATAAGCAGACTGCTATTTATACCCAAAGCGATCTCGTACCTTCGTTATCAAGATGCAGCACGTTCACTTCTGTTCCTTTATCATACCCATGCTCTCCTCCTGGAAGAACAACCAGCGCGTTTGCTGCAGCTAATGACGAAATAGCGCCTGACTTATCCATGCCAACAGGCGTCACGACAAGCTTTCCACCTTCATCTGAAATTTCTCCTCGCACCATTCGCGTAAATGCATTAGGTTCTTTGAAGCGGCCGTTTAATACCGCTTTTGTTTTATGTAAATGAGGCGCCGGTGAATGTAAAAAGCTGCGAACAATCGGACGGACAAACAGTTCAAACCCGACATAGCAAGCAGAAGGATTTCCCGATAATCCAAACAGCAGCTGTCCGTTTCGTTCTGCGACTGTTGTGACGCTTCCGGGTCGCATCGCAATTTTGTTAAACAGCACGTTCGCACCAAGTTTTTCATAAATAGCCGGCAAATAATCATAGTCGCCTACGGATACCCCGCCGGTTGTCAGTAAAATATCCACTTCTTCAAGCGCTTTTTCTACCGCTTCATAGCAGCGGTCAAAATCGTCTTCAAGCTTCCCTAAATATTTCGGAATTCCCCCGCTTCTTACGATTTGCGCAATTGCCATATAAGAATTGCTGTTGCGGATTTTTCCTGGTTCTAACGGCTCGTTCACATCAAGCAGTTCACTTCCCGTTGTTAATACGCCAACCACAGGCTGCTTCACCACGGCTACATCCGCATAGCCAAACGTAGCTAAAAAAGCCGTGACGCCCGGATTGATTCGCGTCCCTTTTGAAACAAGCACGTCTCCTTTTTTTGTTTCTTCTCCCTTTAACGCAATGTGCTCCCACTTTGAAGCTGACCTGCTTAACGCCATATACGTTTTGCCTTCTTTTTCATACGACTTCGTTACTTCAAGCATCACAACCGCATCACATGAATGAGGCACTTGCGCTCCTGTCATAATGCGCACCGCTTGAAACGGCTTTACTTCTTCTTCAAAAACAGAGCCAGCGCCGATTTCACCTACAACTTCGAACTCTACAGAATGTTCACTTGAGACTTCTACGCAGTCTTGCGCTCGAACCGCAAAGCCATCATAAAGCGATTTATTAAAATGAGGAACGTTTTGGTCGGCGATAATATCTTCTCCTAAATAGCGTCCATAGCTTTCGGTGATCGATACGCGTTCGATGCTGCCTTTTCTTTTATATGTCATGACTTTTTCAATTGCTTCAGGAATTGAAATAGGTGTTCTGCTTTCTAACATACATTCTTCACTTCCTTTATGTCTGTTCACTTTTTGCACTATGGTGTAAAATCATAGAATATCTCACTATTTCTATCATACAACAAAATTTACTGAAAAAGGATGAAAACACCGATGTCTTCTTTTACACATTTTAATGATCAAGGCCGTGCCAACATGGTCGATATTAGCGAAAAATCTATCACTCGCCGCGTTGCAACCGCTCGTTCAAGCATACTTGTTAACAAAGAAATTCACGAAGCGATTGTAGAACATAAAATTGGAAAAGGCGACGTCCTTGCTGTTGCACAAGTAGCGGGAATCATGGCAGCAAAACGCACGTCTGACATTATTCCGATGTGTCACCCCCTTCTATTAAAAGGCGTAAACCTTTCATTTGACTGGGATACAAGCAATAATCAGTACCGTTTATTAATAGAAGCAACGGTTAAAACGGAAGGCTCAACAGGCGTTGAAATGGAAGCTTTGACCGCTGCTTCTGCCTGCGCTCTAACCGTTTATGATATGTGCAAAGCCATTGATAAAGGAATGATTATTGGCGAAACGTATTTACTTGAAAAATCAGGCGGTAAAAACGGTGATTACAAGCGCACCGAAGCGTAAAGGAGGTACATAATGAGCGTACATGAACATAAATCTAAAGCAACTCAGCCCGTTCGCTGCAAAGTCATTACGGTATCAGACACACGTACGAAAGAAACCGATAAAAGCGGCGCGCTAATGATCCAGCTTCTGAAAGAACACGACATGCAGATCGTTTCCTATGAAATTGTAAAAGACGACCAAACGTCGATTCAACAAGCCATACTTGCTGGCTGCAGTGATGAGAACATTGACCTTGTTCTCACAAACGGCGGCACCGGCATTACAAAACGAGACGTCACAATTGAAGCCGTTCAAGCGCTGATTCATAAAGAAATCGTTGGATTTGGCGAGCTGTTTCGCATGCTGAGCTACACCGAAGATATTGGCAGCGCAGCAATTATGAGCCGGGCAATTGCCGGGACGATTAACGAAAAAGCCGTTTTTTCTATACCAGGATCAAGCGGTGCGGTTCGTCTAGCCATGACCAAGCTGATTTTACCTGAACTTCGCCACGTTGTGTGGGAATTAAACCGCCAGCGCTGACAAAATGCCTATGCACACACATAGGCATTTTTATTAATCATAGTCTTTATGTACCCACTCATCTTCTGGAATGCCCAAATCTTCTCCGGAAAAACGCTCTTCTTTAAACGGATCTCCTCTAAGATGAAAGCCGTTTTGCTCCCAAAAGCCAGGATGATTTTCATCAATAGCTTCAAAGCCTCGAAGCCATTTAACACTTTTCCAAAAGTACAAATGCGGAACAACCAATCGCAGCGGATATCCGTGCTTAGCTGTAAGCGGCTCTCCGTTAAAGGAATGAGCGAGAAGAATATCGTCTCTCAGTAAATCTTTTACCTCAATGTTTGACGTATAGTCATTATCTCCATGCAGCATGATGTATTTACTTTTTAACTCCACGCCAACTGCTTTTAAAAAGTCTGTAAACAGCACGCCCGTAAATTCATTATCAAGCCTTGTCCATCTCGTTACGCAGTGAATATCACATTTCACCGTTATTTGCGGCATGTCCAATATATCTTGATACGAAAGCGTCACTTCTTTGTTTACTAATCCAAACACTCGAAGCGTCCACTCCTCTAAGTTATACTCCGGCACGTCCCCTTCATGTAAAATTGGAAATCGCTCCGTTACTACCTAACCCGGAGGCACTCGTCCTTCATACTTTGCATCAATTTCCGGTGTTTTCATTCGTTTAATACGGTCTGCTTTGTTCAAATTATCACCTCGTTATTTTTTGTACATAAAAAGCCCTTCCTTAAATAAATAAGGAAGAGCTTTGTTTCAGCTTCTTCCTTATCTCTAAGAGCGATACACTCTTAAGGATTTGGCACCATTCTGTCATAGACAGCGGTTGCCGGGTTTCACAGGGCCAGTCCCTCCACCTCTCTTGATAAGGAAACAAATTGTATTTGTTTTATGTAATAAAGTCAGTATTAAGCTTTTTGTCATAATTGTCAATATTATTTTTCTTTTCCGCCAAAAAACTTTAAAGACAGATAGGGTTATAAGGTTTTAGTCTACTAAAATACCATGTAAAGCCTTTACCCTTCTCCATCAATCATCGTATACTTCCTGGCAAAGCGCTTGTAGTAAATTTGCTCATCCTCTTGTCCATCGTTAAAAACAAGTCGGTTATGATTAATATCTTTTTCTTTTAATACATAGCCTTTTTCATTCATCATATGAATATATTCATCTAAATGTCCTTTTTTCACCATATAATGAAGAGCATCGTCCGAATCTGCAGTCCTTGCTACACCTTGGCTTCCCACTTCTAACTTGAATACAGCTGTTGCTGTTTGAACGGGACGATAATCTCCAAACACTCTTTCCCAATTTAAGAGCAGCAGCGCGCCGGAAATTATTATACATCCTCCGGCCGCCACAGTTAGTACAAATCGTTTTGACACTACTTTCTCTCCTTTACATTCTTTTTCTTCTATTTAATACAACGGATTGCCCTAAACTTGTTTTTACGCCAAGTCCTAGATACACGGCAGCAATATATATATTTAACAAATACTTGATTTACTGTATCATACTTACAATTATTATCTAGTTTTTTATAAAACATTAGAACCCTCTCTATATTACGTTTTTTTTACCTAATAAAGGAACAGAAACCAATCTTTTCACCTATGATAAATGAATCGTTTTTTGCTTTTTACTTTAACTGACGTTTATATTCTGAAAGGCGTGTTACATTATATATATCAGTTACCAACTCAAACAAGACTCCTTGACTATTCCCACAAAGGTTTACCTATGCGGATGCTGCCTACCCCGCAAAGGGGGCGGCAGATGCTTAGGTCTAGCAACTCGGAGCTACCTGCTCTTTAGGTAGGTCCGAGTTGCTAAATCGATATAAATAAAGGAGGAAACGATTGTGAAAATGAAACAACGTTTTTCAAAAGTAGCTGCTGCTGCGACGATTACAGGAATTGCTGCGTTTGGATTTGCTCCCGTCGCTCAGCTTGATACAACAGCCCACGCAGCTACATCTCAAGAAACAAGCAGCCAAAGTCAAACAGCTGTAAAAAACATTAACGAAATTTATAACGCCGCAGTAAAAGGTGAAGTGCCACGCTTAACGGCAGACTTCAAAATTAGCAAAACACTGCGTCAAGACGTTCGCGATCAGTTCGGTCCCCCGCCTGAAGGTTCATCAAACAACTTTGACTACTATCATGCGGAAATGGGTCACCCTGGATACGCATTTGGCTATGATCAAAATAACGTCATTAACGAAATCCGCTATTTTGGTACAAATGTAGAGCGTCAAACAAATCTAGGCTCCATCACGCAAGCTAACTTAAAGAAAGAATTAGGTCAGCCGAACTTTACAGGCAAAGTAAAAGGTGATGGTACTACTCAAACGAAGTACACCTATCACGCCGGCGCCTATGATCTTGAATTCATTTTTGATGATAGCAAAACGTTAAATCACGTTAATTTAGTTAAAAAACCTTAAGTAATAGAAAAAGTAGCAGACAGCCTGCTACTTTTTTTCATGAAGTAAAACTAATGCGGAATCGGCTACGTGTTCATAGCCAATTTCCATGTAAATCTTGTTAGACGTAGGATTTGTCATATCTGTGTATAGACTTGTTGTTTGAAATCCCTTGTCTAGCATAAGCTGAGAAAGCGTGGACACACAGCTTGAGGCATAGCCTTTTTTACGTTCTTTTTGAGGCGTGTATACAAAGTTAATCGTAATGTTATGGGCCGTTGGACGCGTAGCATTGGCAATCGACACATACTCACCGTTCACTTCCCATAAAAATAGCCGTTCTGCTTTAATAAAAGCTTCTCCTGTTTTGACAGCTTGTTCTTTTGATACAGGGTCTCCAATGACGCCCATAAACTCCCAAATCCATTCTGTCACGAGCGGAAGGTGTTCCAATCTTGCTTTTACCAGCACTCCGTCAGCGTCCGAAGCTTTTTTTACTTTGTCTAGCCGATAAATGCGCTGATCCATTTTTAAAGAAGCTTCTTGATTTTTTAAATCTGCTAGTTTTTGAGAAAGATATAAAACCATTTGTCTTTCTCCAACTAAGCCCGGTATGTCGATTTCTTGTAACAGCTCTGCCGCTTCGCTTAGTTCACCCTCCGTTAGCTGCTGTATTTGAGACAGTATGATTTGCTTAGGATGGGTTTGCAGCAACACAAGCGCAGCACGGCTGTCTTTTAAAATAACACCCATAAAATTTGGTTTGCTGTTTTCCTGCACGCTGTGTAAAATGCCGAGCGCTAAGTTATGAAGAACTTCATTCTTTGATAAAAGCGGCTCTACTTGGTTTTTAAATTCCTGCACTTCTCTATATCTATGTAACTGGATCATTTTCTTTCTACCTCCGCAAATGCTCTTACCGGAAACGTTCCAACTCCTTTTATTTTAGGAGGCACGGCGTAAAATAAAAAGGACTCGGTTAGTTGATCTAAGTGACATAAGTGTTCAGCAATTACAATGTCCGCTCCTAACAGCAGCGTATGAGCTGGTCTTGCTTTTCCTTTTGTATCATCAATATTCATCGAATCAATTCCAACAAGAGCGGGCTGTTGAGACACTAAATAAGCTGCCGCGCTTTCTGTTAAGTATGGATGATTTTCTAAATAATCGGCTGTATTCCAGTAGCGATCCCATCCTGTATGAATTAATATCGCTTTGCCTTTTACATCTACATGTTGAAAATGAGATTCATCAATCGCTTTTAAAGTCGTGTCAACTGAAACGACTATTCCTTCTAACCCGGCTGTTTTATCAATAGCCGTTTGAGCTAAATCCGCTCCGTCTTTGTATCTGTGAAACGGCACGTCAATATATGTACCTGTATTCGTGACCATTTCAATTTTACCGATTTGAAATTCAGTGCCTGGTTCATAAAGCTTTCTAGACTCTTCCCGGCTTAAATAGTCGCAAATGATCGGTGCCGGCAAGCCTTTATGTGTGATAACTCCGTCTTCAATGATGTGGCTTAGATCAATATACGTTCTTTTTTTCATACATCCACCCACTTTTTCAATATTCAGTAAAAATATTCTAACATAAAAAAGCTCTTCCTAGTTTCCTAGAAAGAGCTTTTTTAGAGAACGTTATTAACTTGATAAACATACATCATACGTATGCTTTGTATAAACAAATCCTTCAAAAATAAGACGGGCTGTACGCACTACTTTGATTCCGTTAACCTGTCCATCTTTTAGATCCACACTGGTTTCCATAATTCCCATTGGATGAGCAAGTCGAACGGTATCACCTTTTAATTGAACCATTTCTGACGGAAGCGTGCCTTTTGTATAGATAGCCGCCGTTGTACAAATTGCTCCTGTAATCGCAAGCGTTTGATGCGGTTTTTGCATCGACATCATGCGGATTAATACGTCCATTTGAGAAGCAGTTTTTTCTCTGCCAGTCCCGTCGCGATGGTCCATAGGAGGAGAAATAATCGTCATTTTTGGAACCGCTGGTGATAGTTTAGTTGCTTTGTCTTGAGGTGCGAGCCCCGCTTTTTCCGCTGCAATGGAGCGAATTTCTTCAAATAGCTTCAGCTGTTTGTCCGTGTATTCATGGGGAAGTTCTGCTCCCTTTAGGCCAATATCCGCTGCTTTAACAAATACAAGCGGATTTCCTACATCAACAATTGATGCTTTTATCGTCCCGATGGATGTTTGCAGAAGATCGATAGCATTCCCGGTCGGAAGCAGTTTTCCAGTAACGGCTCCTTCTCCGTTTTCAAACGAAAGATAAATGGGTGAACCCGTACCTGGTACTCCAGGAATCATACACGATCCTTCTGTTTTCACTTTTCCGTTTTCTACTTCTACTTCCGCTACGATTACTTTTTTCGTATTCGTATTATAAATCCGCACTTTGGTCACCGGTTCCACAGGTTGTACAAGTCCTTGTTCGATAGCATAAGGTCCGACCGCTGAAGAGATATTGCCGCAGTTTCCTTTAAAATCAACGAGAGATTCGCTGATGCTAACCTGCGCAAACGTGTAATCTACGTCAGCTTTCTCTAAATCTGATTTTTTTATAATCGCGATTTTACTTGTCAGCGAATTAGCTCCGCCGAGTCCGTCAATTTGACGTTGATCCGGACTTCCCATTATATCTAGCAAAAACGGTTCCCAATCGGATTTGTTCACAGGCATTTCTTCATGATTGATAAAAACCCCTTTACTTGTTCCACCTCTCATAACCGTTACAGGAATGCGCGTCATATTAATCACCTTTCTCCCCTACTAACAAACGCCGAGGCGTTCATCAAACCATTTTATTTTTTTACTATTTAGAACCGGTTCATTTGCCATTTATCGTATAATAGAGGTGGTCATAAGTAAAATACATAAAATTTATTGTCTTTTTAAAAATTTTTTTATAATCTAAATACAAGGGGGAATCGGGATGGACCAAAAAGATTGGATATTAATTAAAACGCTTCACGAAGAAAAGAACATTACGCGAACGGCTGAAAGGCTCTACGTATCGCAGCCTTCTTTAAGCTACCGCCTTAAAAATCTTGAAGAAGAATTTGGCGTGACGCTTTTTTTCAAAACGAAAAAAGGAATTGAGTTTACATCTGAAGGTGAGCATCTTGTTCGCTATGCGGAAAATATGTGGAAGCAGCTGCAGGAAACAAAAGACAGCATGCGTAATATGAGCGAAACCGTTACGGGAACACTTCGCTTAGGGGTATCGAGTAACTTTGCACAGCATAAACTTCCTAAAATTTTAAAGCAGTTCTCTCTTCACTACCCAAATGTACAGTTCAGCGTCAATACGGGCTGGAGTACGCAAGTTATGAATCTATTAGACTCTTCGCGTGTGCACGTTGGTATTTTAAGAGGCAATTACCCGTGGAACGGAGAAAAATCACTGCTGACGAAAGAACGGCTCTGCTTAATTTCGAAAAAAGAGATTGCGATCGATGATTTGCCGAACCTGCCTTATATTAACTATAAAACCGATACGTCACTAAAAGATCTCATTCAAGACTGGTGGCATGACAAGTTTTCAGAGCCTCCGTTTGTGGCAATGGAAGTTGACCGGCAAGAAACGGCCAAAGAAATGGTCAAAAATGATTTAGGCTTTGCCATTTTACCTGAAATTTGCCTTCACTCCAGCGACAACTTATATACATACGGACTTTCGTACCGAGATGAATCACCTTTGCTTCGAAACACGTGGCTCATGTATGATCCTTCTTACTTGAATCTATCGGTCGTGAAAGCGTTTATTGACTTTTTAAAGCTAAGTGAAAAATAAAGCCAAAGTTAAAAAGTTTGCGTCTTGGAAAAATCTCTCTTTTAGACCAAGCTTTTTTCTAGACTACCATTATAAAAATTTTTTATGAACTTTCTAAAAAAACCTATATTTCCTTTATTTTTAAAAATGTACTAACATGAAAACAAGAAACATCAGCGGGAGTAAAGAGCGGCTTTAAAAATTCTTAATAATCAAACTACGACTCATACATGGGGATGAGAAATGTTAGTCACGTTTTTTTACTCTAAAAGAAAACGCTTTCAGAGAAAAGAGGGAAAATAAAGGAGGTTGTTTGAATGCTAGCACTACTAGGTTTTACAATGATTATTGTCTTTACGTATCTCATTATGTCAAAAAGGATGTCTCCTATCGTAGCTTTAATGGTCATTCCACTTCTTTTTGCGGTGATTGGAGGTTTTGGCAAAGGCGTCGGAGACATGATGCTAGAAGGGTTAAAACAAGTAGCTCCGTCAGCTGCGATGCTGCTGTTCGCCATCTTATATTTCGGGGTTATGATTGATGCCGGACTGTTTGATCCATTAATTAAGCAGCTGTTAAAAATCGTAAAAGGCGATCCGCTTAAAATCGTCATCGGAACGGCTCTTCTATCGCTTTTAGTTGCACTAGACGGAGACGGTACAACCACTTATATGATTACGGTTTCTGCTCTTCTTCCACTTTATAAACGCCTGAATATGAGTCCGTTAGTGTTAACGACAGTTGCGATGCTTTCTCTTAGTATTATGAGCAGCATGACGCCTTGGGGAGGCCCGGCTACTCGTGCGATTGTCGCCCTTCACCTCGATGCATCTGAGTTCTTTATCCCACTTCTTCCAACGTTAATTGGCGGAGCTTTGTGGGTTGTCTTTACAGGCTATATTCTTGGAAAAAAAGAGCGCAGACGACTTGGTGCTATTGACATCGAGCAGTTTGAATTAAAAAGCTCGCTTGCGTTTGCTGAAGACGCATCTTTAACTTCTCAAGAAGATATTACACAGCCTAAAAAAATCTGGATTAACTTAGCTTTAACCATTGCACTCATGGTCGTATTGGTTTCTGGCATTTGGTCTGTTTCTGTTTTATTTATGATTGGTTTTGCGCTTGCTCTTATGATTAACTATCCAAAACTTGAGGATCAAAAAGAACGTTTAATGGCTCATGCGGGCAACGCACTAACTGTTGCAGCCCTTGTTTTTGCAGCCGGTATTTTTACAGGAATACTATCCGGCACTAAAATGGTTGACGAAATGGCAAGCCTGTTAATTCATTTAGTTCCTGATTCACTCGGTTCGTTTTTACCGACAATCGTTGCTTTAACAAGCATGCCGTTTACATTCGTGATGAGTAACGACGCTTATTACTTCGGTGTTTTACCAATATTCGCTGAAACAGCTGCTTCTTACGGAATTGATCCGATGGAAATTGCGCGAGCTTCAGTGCTCGGACAACCTGTTCATCTGTTAAGTCCACTCGTTGCGTCTACTTTCTTACTTGTAGGTATGGTAGGTGTTGATCTTGGTGAACATCAGCGCTTTGCATTTAAATGGGCCATTTTAACATCTCTTGTTCTAATTGTCCTTGCTATTGTCACAGGGGCACTTACGCTATTTTAATAGGAATAAAAGCCGTTATGGCTCTTTATTAATAAATTGATAAATGATAGGTGGAGGTACTTCTAAAATGTATGTAATTACGTGTTATGTAAGAAAAGGTGAAATGAGAATGTACGAGTTTGATAGCAAAGAAGAAGCCCTTTCTCAGCTCAAAAACCTGAAAGGCTGCACCATTCTTTCAGAAGTTGTTTATTTTAATGATTCATCGGTTATTCCGGTAGCTATTTAATTATGCACCACTCAACCCTATAGGTACAAACTTGATAAGCTTCCTTTCGCTCAAAAGGAAGCTCTTTTTTATGTTCTTCTGAGATTTCGGTCCCTTTTCTCTCCTCAACGTTTTGTTACGTCTGGTTCGTTTTGTTTCCTTGCTTCAATCATATCAATAATTTGATTTGTATGTGGAGTTAGCACAGCGCATTTTTGATAGAAAGCTCCGTCTACAACGAGCAGCTCTTCATCCATCCCGCAAAACTTGCAGCGGAGCTCTTGTGGTCCTGCGTAAGAGGTGTGATAAACACTATCGTTAAAGATGGTGTAAAAAGTATCTCTTTGCTGGGCATCGTAAAAGCTATATTGCTGGTTAGCGTCATCACGGTAGTTAACTCCATAGTTCCGGTCGAATTCTTCTTGAGTAAATCTATCCTGTAAAAGTTCATTTTGTACTAGTTCCCTTAAGCAATCCTCTATTTCCTCACCGTTAAATGAACAATCATGTACGTAAACTTCTGGTTCTTCGCTATTGTTCTCTTTTACCATCACTTCACTGCCGCAAACCTTACAGGGATGTTTGGGACTCTGTTGATCAAAGTAAGAGAGCGTTTGGACCTTTTCCACTGCTATTTCATCGCTCACCTTTTTAAACTTAATTATCACATTTTCTGTTTGACTGACGTTTTCGTTATACAACATCACTTCATATTCATCTATATTCTTTCCGTTTTCTTTTCGACTCATATGCTCCATTACTTCATACGAAGAAATAGTAAAAAACTCTTTAAAATTCACCACTAACATGCATCCTTCCAAAAAATTTACGTTCTCTATGTACCTGCTCTATACTACCATTTTTTCAAAGGCTCGCACCACTAAACGAACTTCTTTTAGGTTCGCATATCCTTTTCTTATCTGGCATACATAACACTAACCCTTTTATAAGGAGGATTTCATGAATATGTATATAATCATCAGCATTGGCGTTGTTGCCAGCGCATTTTTATTTCGGAAATATCGAAAGCAAGTTGTTGAAATATATACAATCAGGGAATTTATTCACGCTAAAAACGGCGCGGGCGCTACAAGTTCCACCTGGCTTGAAAAGTTTTTTAAAGAACCTTACGCTACCGGACCAAACTATGAAAAAACAGAGGATGACGTTAGCGAGGATGGAGATGGGGATGGCGGAGAATAAATAAAAGAAAAAAACCTGTTGTGAGAACAGGTTTTTCTTATTAATCATCGCTTCCTAAAATACCGAAAAAGCGAAGCAAGTTGATGAATAGATTAATAAAGTCTAAATAAAGGGATAGTGCCAGCAGTGGAACAAGCTCTTCCGTGATTTCACCGTGCTTCATTTTATTAAAATCATACAGCACGTAAAGTGAAAAAACGATGGTACCAATCACTGAGAATGCCATGAGTCCAGGCGTTGTTAAGGGACTAAACAGCGAGAAAATGCTGATACAGACTAGTGCTAACAGCGCTACTAATAAAAAGCTGCCTAAAAACCCTAAATCTTTTTTCGTTTTTGCCCCAATCACACCCATCACCGTAAAAATAACGAACGTGCTTCCAAACGCATAAAGCACAACTTGCGCCCCCGCTACTGATGCATAGTAGCTAACAATCGGAAACAGCGTGATGCCTGATATAAATGAAAACGCATATGTAAAACCGTATCCTACGCTTTTTTTCTTTCGTAACATAAATGCCGCAACCAGCATCACAAGTTCAGCAATCGCTAACGGAATAAAATAAGCCGGCGGCACATATTGACCTACGTATAAGCCAACTGTTGAAATAAATAACGAAAAAATAAATGTTACTAATACTTTTTGAAACAGAGACCGCTGCTCTACTCCAATCACTTCTTGCATGTGTAAAACCTTCTTTCTAAAATCTGTTATATTTTATATAATACCTACCTTTTTAAGAAAAATAAAGATAATACTAAGGTCTTTTTTCTTATTTCTATAGAAAGAAAGCATAGACGCTGCCGTCTATGCTTCCTTGGTGTCTCTTTATTTTGGCAACAGAATACCGTCAATAATTCCATAAGTCTTTGCTTCTTCAGCACTCATAAAATAATCTCGTTCCGTATCGTTTGCCACTTTTTCAACCGGCTGTCCCGTTCGTGTTGATATGATTTCATTAATATGCTGCTTCAATTTTAAAATTCGCCGAGCGCTAATTTCAATTTCAGTCGCCTGCCCTCTAGCCCCTCCTAGCGGCTGATGAATCATAACTTCACTATTTGGAAGTGCATAGCGCTTTCCTTTTGCTCCTGCTAGGAGAAGCAATGCGCCAAAAGAAGCGGCCATGCCCGTGCAAATCGTTTGAACATCCGGCTCGATGTACTGCATCGTATCATAAATCGCAAACCCTGCTGAAGTGGAACCTCCGGGGCTGTTAATATAAAGTGAAATATCTTTTTTAGGATCATCTGCCGCAAGAAACAGCAGCTGCGCGACCACGCTGTTGGCAATATGATCATTGATTTCATCACCAATCAAAATAATTCGGTCTTTTAACAGCCTCGAATAAATATCATACGAACGTTCACCGCGGTTGCTTTGTTCAATTACATATGGAATCGTACTCATATATATCCTCCTTATCACACGTAATATGGCTATGCAGCCATGCAGAGAGTGCACTTCGGAGTATACGTTGGTTTTTGAATGACGCTTTTTAAGGAAGGCAAAGCATGAATCAAAAGTGCTGGGTCCTGCGCTTCTAACGTTTTATAAAACAGTTCTGACAGCTCATTACGCTCTTTTTCATCCCAAAAAGAATCTGTAGAAAACGGCTCACCGTCTTTTTCTAACCGCTGCTTAGCACGATGTAAATTGCTTTTTACCGCCGTTTCTGACGTTTGTAAAATCAACGCTATTTCTTTTAGCTGATAGCGAAAGCCTTCTTTTAAGAAAAAGATAACTGCTTGCTTTGGCGTAAACTGACTAAGGAGCAGCTCAACCGAGTGTCCTTTCATATCAAACGCCCGCTTGCCGTCTTGGTGGTCCAAACCTTCTTCTGCGGCTATTACTTCACGCTTTCGTTTTCTCAGCAGATCAATCCAGTGGTGATACGCAATTTTATTTAACAGCGCGGAAGACAGCTTGTGCTCTTCACCTTTATATCGCTGAGCTTTTAAAAACGTTTCTTGGGCAATATCGTCTCCGTCCCACGCATTTTGCGCTAAAAAGCGGCAGTACTGCTGCAATTTTGGGTAATGCTCGTTCCAGCATGCATCGTCAAAGCTTTTTGTTTGTGTTTCGATTTTTTTTGAATGTGACATGATTTTCACTCCTTTTGCACTCTCTATTTACTAAACGATTAAAGGAAGTTCAAAAGATACGGGGAATCAAACTTTTTTACACATTATACGCTTAAGCAGCTATTTTTTTGTATTATAATGAAGATACTTTTATCTGAGGAGTGTAAAATAATATGCGAAGAAGAAAACTATACGGAAAGAAGAAAACGAACAAACTTCACTATAAAGACTTAACCTGTGAACACCCTCATCCTGCTTTGCCTATGAGCTATACAAGTGAAGCTCCTTTTTACTATTATGACGCGTCAGACGATGAAAGACAAAACGACTTTGAACGATATTCAGAGATTTGTATCATGAATCAAAGACATACAAAAACAATTGACTACCTATTAAAAAACCAAGACAGCCCCAGACTGTCTTGGTTTTTACCTTTATGGCATGCGCTTTGCTCCGTAGTATTTAGGCGCCCAGTAGCTGTCTACTTTATAGTTTGTAATTTTCACGCCCTCAGATGTGGACACGTGAACGACATAGGCATTTCCAATATAGATAGATGGAATAAGTGAACTTCCTTCAAAAAAGACGAGATCTCCCGGCTTCAAGTCAGATTGTGAAATGCTTTCTCCTGCTTCCCACTGCTGATTCGCATAGCGCGGAATGTCTTTTCCAGCTGCTTCTTTATAAATGTATTGAACAAAACCAGCCGTATCAAAGCCTGTAGAAGGACTTGTCCCACCTTGTGCATAAGGTACTTCTCCTACATATTTAAGAGATTCGGTCACAAATGGGTTGTCTTTTGACAGCGATAAGTCATCGTAGCGCCTTGCTCCTGCGTACTTAGACGTCCAGTAGCTGCTTGTCAAGTAATCCATCGTCACATTTTCGCTGCGCTTGGCATGAATAAACTGATTGCCGCCTGCGTAGATACCGACGTGTGAAATCCCTTCACGATACGTGTCTTTAAAAAAGATAACGTCTCCTGCCTTTAAATCTGCGCGAGCAACTTCTTCTCCAACTTGCCACTGCTGATCGGTTGATCTCGGAAGGTAGACGTCCGATGCGTGTTGAAATACATATGCAACAAATGCGGAACAATCAAAACCGTCCGTTGGCGACTCGCCTCCAAATACATATGGTGTGCCGAGATGTTTTAGCGCTTCTGCAATAACTTCATTATCTTTTGCAATTTCCGGTCCTCCTGTAATGCGCTTTGCTTTGGCAAAATGTGATGACCAATAGGCGCTGCTTGAAATGTTTTTCACCACGACTTTTCCGTCTGAAGAAGATGCATAAATCATCTCATCGTCTCCGATATAAATAGCGGCTACGTTCACTTCACTGTTTTCATTGGTGTCAAAAAATAATACATCGCCCGCTTGCAGCTCGTTTTTATCGACTTCTGTTCCAAGCTCTGACTGTTCTTTCACGGAACGAGGCAGCTTTGTATCGAGCGCTTGTTTAAACACATATTGAACGAAGCCAGAGCTGTCAAACCCTTCGCTTAGCGTCTCTCCTCCAGACGTATAATCCGCTCCTTCATACGTTTTTGCTTTGTCAGCAATCACGTTTTCGTCTGTAGCAGCCTGTACTTGCACAGCTTTTTCTGCAGGAAAAGCGCCTTCATAAAAAGTGGCAAGACTAAGCCCTAACGCTGTGACCATAAGAGGTTTCATTACTTTCATGTTTGTTCTCCTTTGTTTTTTATTTCATCCAAGAAGTTTTATATGTAAATGGTTCCTCTGTTAAAGTATGGTGCAGATGGATAGGAATTGGCTAGTACCTTTTGACTTAAATATGCTTCCCTTCCAAAGTCCTGTAAAAAATCCAGAAAAAAACTCGGCGCACATTACGCCGAGCTTTTTTATTTCATGCCCACCTGGATATTTGCTGCTTTTTGTTTTTGACGTAAATTTGCAATCCACTTGTAGTAAAGTGTAATCAAAAGAACAAAAATACCAAGTGCAAAGTACAGTTTTGAATATCCTAAAGCACCTGCTGCAATTCCTAATACAAATGAACCAACCGCAATACCGCTATCATAAAACGTAAAGAATGTAGCAGTTGCATATGCGCTTCGGTGAGCAGGCGCCGCTTGAATCGCAAGCGTTTGGAAGCTAGGAAGCAGCGTTCCATAGCCTAGACCTACTAACGCACCTGAAAACAGCAGCATCCAAGAAGAATGTGTAAGGCTTAAACTAAATAGACCAATGGCAAAGACAATACACGATGGAATAATCACAATGTTTGGGCCAGATTTATCAAATAATCTTCCTGTAAACGGTCGTGAAATCAGCATCGCAGCTGCGAATACGACAAAGAAAAAGCTTGCTGTTTTAATCAATCCAAGCGACTGTGCGTACACAGAAATAAAAGAAATAATGCTTGCATACGAAAAAGAAACGAGAATACCTACAGATGAAATCGGCATGGATTTCTTTTCAAACAAATCGCTCAGTGAAAATGATTTCTTCACTGACGGAGCAGCGTTTTCTTGAAGATTTTTGACCATCATTCCGCACAGCCAGCCAACGAGCATAATCACGCCAAATACAAGGAAAATAATGTTGTATGCCATGTATTGATGAAGCGTTAGTGCTAAAAACGGCCCTGCAACAACGGCTAAGTTCATTGACATTCCGAAGTAGCCAAGCCCTTCTCCTCGTCGTTTAGCGGGAACTAAATCCGCTGCAATCGCTCCGGTGACGGTTGTTGCTAAGCTGAATGAAATTCCTTGAAAGAAGCGCAGTAATAAAAGCACGTTAAAATCGTGGATGAACATATATAAGAAGGAAGAAAGCGCAAAAATGAGGGTACTAAATACAAGCGTTTTTTTCTTTCCAACGTTTTCAATGACTTTCCCTGAAAATGGTCTAACAATAATCGCAGATAATAAAAAGATGGTAACAACAAGCCCTGCCTGCGTACTCGTGCCTTCTAAGGCGTCTAATACATAAATCGGCAGCAGCGTTAGCAATGCATAAAAAACGACAAAAATAAAAAAGTTGGTAATCGCAATGCTGATAAAGCTTTTAGTCCAGATTGGCTCCTGCTGGTTCGTCATTCATTTCACCCCTTTCTGTAGATTTACAAATTTTCTTTAATAACGAGATAAGCTGATCTTGTTCGCTGTCGGATAAAGCAATCAGCAAATTTTCTTCTAAACGTTCAATTTCTTGCTGAATTTCCGGAAGCTTTTTCTTCGCTTGAGGAGATAAATAAACGATGCGCTCTCGTTTATCACTGCCTGCTTTTCGAACGATCCATCCGCTTTTTTCAAGCCTTGTTAACGTGCGGGTAACCGTTGGCGCTTCGACATTTAAATACTGCCAAATCTCCGTTTGCGTCATCGAGCCGAATCGCTTTAAACAAAATAATATTGAATACTGTGAGCTGTATAGCCCGTACGCTTTTAACACTTCATTTACTTCTTTAATAGACAATCTCGACTTTTGATGAAGCTCATGAAACACCAAGTTATTCACTTTTCCCCACCTCACCTTTCATTTTATTTACCTAGGTAACTAATTATTCTTTTATTAGTATATGTGCTGCTACTTGATGTGTAAAGGCGGCTAAAAAGGGCGAAAATCAGCTGTTTTCTCTTACTTTCTACTAATGATTTACGCTTTCACTTCTGTTTTCTTATTCTTTTGTATCACGAAACTTTTTGTATATATTTACATGCACCTGCAAACTCTGTTAAAGAAGACGAAACAATATGCGGGAGGCTGGTATATGTTTTCACTGCGCGGCGATGCTCATAAAGTCTACCTTAAACTGAAAAAAGCAGCTCATCAAAACCAAAACGCAGAAGAAATTGATGAATTAGCGGAAATGGAAGAAATCCGGCAGCTTTACCTTACGCTCGAAAGCGCTACTTTGCGAAAAGTGTATTACCGAATGACCAAAGAAAAAAACGGCTCCGGCGTCATTCCCATCCTTGTTTCTGCTTTGCCTTGGCTCTTTTTTTTATTTTCGCAGCGGCTGCAGCAATTTTTATTTAAAGACGGCAGCTGGCTTTGGATTATTTTTGTGGTGCTGTACGTTTTTATGCTCATTCCAAGCGTGTTTCTTCATTTCCGTGAACAATCGTGGGCTTCTGTTCATATTGAAATTATTCAAGACATTTTAAAAGACCGTGAAAAAGAGCCGAAACCCCTTTGAGGCCCGGCTGTTTTTTACCTATTATGAAATAGCTTGTCTGCTTTCTACGTCTCGACCTAACTTTCTTTTGATACGCTGCAGCGCGTTGTCAATTGACTTGACGTGCGTATTTAATTCCTTCGAAATTTCAGCGTATGAATGGCCGTCCATATACAGCGTCAATGCTTTTCTTTCCAATTCACTAAGTGTTTCCGCAATTTTCAACTCGCGGTCTTCCACTTTTTCTTGATGAATCAGCACCGCTTCCGGATTAGCAATTTGATCGCCAGGAATCATATCCATCAGCGTATAATTTGATTCTTCATCATACAGAGGCTTGTCCAATGAAATGTACGAATTTAACGGACCGTGCTTTTGACGAGTAGCCGTTTTAATCGCCGTAATGATTTGTCTTGTGATACATAACTCCGCAAACCCTTTAAAAGATGTTAGCTTGTCTTCGTTAAAGTCGCGAATTGCTTTGTACAGTCCAATCATTCCTTCTTGGACAATATCTTCTTTTTCAGCACCAATCAAAAAATATTTTCTTGCTTTACCCCTCACAAGATTTTGATACTTGTTGATTAAATACTCCAATGATTTTTCATCTCCGCTGTGAACCATTTCAACCAAAACATGATCTTCTAACATAGCATAATTTTGAACTTTTTCAATTACGATGCCTACGCTCACTCATATCCCCCCGTTACACTTAGTTGAGTTTTGATGTGTTCTAAACTGATGCATGATCTACTTGTTACGACGCTACTGCAATACGGTCCAGAAACGTAAAAAGCGTACAGGTAAACTGTCGCTTTCCTCTCTCACTTTATGCTCCCCTGCATCTTTCTATAATCTATTATAAAGAAGTATAACCGATAAAAATCAAAAAGGTTGTCGAAATATGAAAGTGTTTGCAAAAAAAATCAATTTTTATAGAAAATTCACACAAATCACTTTATTATTTCATATAGTGACAGCAATCTGTCAAAAAAGCAATAAAAAAATAATTCTATATTAAATAAACTTACTCAAGCAGAGTAAGTCGAAATTGCAGATTATACTGCGCATATAGGATTAGTTGCCTTCCGGCTTATCAGCATTTTTTGTTCCCTTGCTTTTATAAGGCTTTGCATTTTTCTTCTTTTTTGCACTCGCCTGCCAGCGGTTCCACCCTTTTTTGCCGGTGCCTCGCCCTGTGCCGCCTTTACCTTTTGCTTTACTCATACGTATTCCTCCGTTACCTGCGTGTTTGTTACAATAAAAAAAGACCCCGTCCAAAGTCGGAGTCTTTTTTGGATTGCATAAAATTATGCTTTTACAACGTTAGCAGCTTGTGCACCGCGTTGACCTTGCTCGATGTCGAAAGTCACTTTTTGACCTTCGTCTAAAGATTTGAATCCGTCGCCTTGAATTGCGCTGAAATGTACGAATACATCTTCTCCGCCTTCAATTTCGATGAAACCGAAACCTTTTTCTGCATTAAACCATTTTACTGTACCTTCAGTCATACTATTTCCTCCAGTGGTGGAATTTCTCCACGCATATATTACTACCCTTGCTCAATCGTACTATTTCCAGATAAAAATTTCTCTTGAAGAATATTTCTCTTCTTTCAATTTCATACCGAACAAAAATAATTAACCTTAGTGTAACATATCAATTTAGAAATAGCAAGCTTCTGTTCTAAGACAGGCTTCATCCTATTATGTATCTGTTAAAAGCCTACGGGGCAGCTTTGAGGCTACCAACATTTCTGGATTGTGATGCGGCAGAAGGTTTTTATATTGAGCTAAACTTATCGTCTGCACAAATGCACAAAAAATCTTTTATTTCATCAATTTGTTTTCTGCTCATTCCAAAGCCTTGTAATGGAAACGTTCTTCTTTTCGAGATCGATTTGATATATATCTGGATTTGTTAAACGCGACCATTCATTAAACCCAAACTTCGGATCAAAATATCTGAGGATTAACGTCATCATATTGCCGTGCGTAACAAACAGAGTCGTTTTCTGTTTTTCATTCATTACTTCTTTAAACAGCTCTAAAGCACGTACCGTGGCTTCTTTCGTCGATTCTCCTCCGTCTACCTTAAAGTCTATGTCATCAAAAGTTCTTTTCAATACTTCTATCCAGTTGAAAAGAGGCTGTCCGCTTAAACGCCTTTCTTCTAGCCTTGTATCTATATGAAGAGGCAGACCGGTATCTTTTGCATAAGGTTCAATTGTTTGAACGGCTCGTTTGTACGGGCTTGAAATAATTTTATCAATGGGATAACTCAGCTTGTTCAAATAACCTATTAACTGCTGGGCCTGCTGTATGCCTTGTTCCGTCAATGATGCTTTTGCTTCTTGCCCTTCTGCTTCACAATGCCTAACTAATAACAAAGTTTTCATTCATCTTCCCTCCACGCACAGAAAAATAACCATTAATTACAAAAAAAGATAATAATAGTATATAATGATACGTGATTTATAGCTAAGGAGGAACCACATGATTCGTGAACGATCACTTTTAATAAAAGGACTCACCTTTTTACTAGCTGTTTTTATTTTAAACATCCCTTTTCCTAACTCAACGCCGCTCAGTCATTCTGTCTTTTCTTTTTTAGGTCTTCCCCTCTATGGAGATGAAGAAACAATGACGGGAATTCAATATGCTAGCAATGCGTGGGGAATCATTCTTTTACTTGGTCTTTTTGCCCTTTACAAAAGTTTAAATCGTCATCGTTTAAAACTAACGATGTTAGCTGCATTTATTGTCATATCGGGTCCTGGTCATATGGTTGAAGCGATGCAAAAAACCGTATTACCAGGTATGTACGCCGTTTCTTACGATGTGGAAAACAGCAATTGTACATTTGAGAGAAATAAAAAAGAAACCGTATTAACGGGCACCTGTGACCTTTCATTTGAAAATTACAGCTCAAAACCTATTACGTTTGAAGTAGCACTGGATGAACGCTCTTATTTTAAAGAAGATTCCCCTTTTTTACTTATGATGAATAAGCCTAGGCTTCATACTGTTACGTTGGAACCAAAGACGTATCAAACTGTCGAAATCACTTCATCTGTCAAAGCAGCAGACTTTCCTTCTAAAGTCTTTATGAGTGAAGTAAACGGTTTTCATGTAAACATTTATCAAAACGGGAAAAAGCGTTATTTATAAGCAGAGAAAAAGCCCTTATAGGGCTTTTTAAATGAGGGAATTACCAGCCAAAGCCTCCGCCGTAGCAGCTGCAGCCGATGATCACTAATAAAATAAATAATACAACTAATAAAGCAAAACCAGATCCATGACCATATCCAGCGTTTCCAGACATATGAACACTTCCTTTTCTTTAGTTACTCTTTCCTCAAGAAAAATGCCGCTTGCATTTCGCTTGAGTTGGATTATCTTATGCCTGAACACGCCCTTTTGACTCTGGTTTTTTCTTTTTTCTTTTTCCTTCTTGCCATGCACCTCATTAATAAAAGAAGAAAACAGCCTAAGAAAAGCGCTGACTTCGGTTCTTCTTTTCTGTCCAAAAGAGATTAAGACATACAAAACTAATTCAATCTAAAGACGAAAAAATGAGATCCATAAGTTGAAACTTACGTTCACCACCGAACGCGTTACATTCATCGTTCGGATCTTCTTCTTAAACTAAAATGCTTTTCAGCCTCTCTTACAAAATCATTTATTTCACTAGCTTACGTCTTTCAGAAGACCGTACTTCCGTGCGCTTACCGATACCTAGTACATAGTAGCTCAGCACGACAATAGCTAAAAAGATAATGCCGACAATCAGCGATATGCGCGTTTCATCATTAAACCACATGCCTACAAGCACCATAAATAAAAACGCGATGGTTACGTAGTTCGTCACAGGAGCAAAAGGCATTTTAAACGGATGTTGGTCCATCGCCGCTCCTTTTGCTTTTCGAAAACGAATTTGACTGATAAGAATTACAAACCACGGAATCATCCCTGGAAGCACGCTCGCACTGTACACGTAAACAAAAACGTTTGGCGGTGCAATATAATTTAAGACAACGCCCGCCGCTAAGCCAATCATCACGGCAACGGTACTATAAATAGGCACACCGTTTCGAGAAACCTTTGTAAAAAAGGCCGGAGCCTGACCGTTTACACCTAGCGTGTAAAGCATACGTCCCGCACTGAAAATTCCGCTGTTGCACCCAGACATTGCCGCTGTGATGACAACAAAGTTAATAATGCCCGCCGCTGCTGTAATTCCTACTTTAGCAAACGTAGAAACAAACGGACTGCCGAGTGAATCCAGCTCGTTCCACGGATACACCGTTACAATCACAAAGATGGCGCCGATATAAAAAATTAAAATACGCCAAATTAAGCTTTGAATTGCACTTGTTAACGTTTTTTTAGGATCTTTTGCTTCTCCTGCTGTAATTCCAATAAGCTCTACTCCTTGATAGGCAGCAATAACAAGCGACAGGGCAAAGAAAAAGCCTGACCATCCGCCTGTAAAGAAACCGCCGTTTGCCCACAAATTCGACAGGCCAAGCGCTTCGCCGCCGTTTCCAAGACCGAAGAAAATAAGGCCAAGACCGGCAATAATCATGAGAACAATCGTGACAATTTTAATCATTGCAAACCAAAATTCAAACTCTCCAAACGATTTCACCGAAATTAAATTGGCCCCACCGAGAATGACCATGGCGACAATTCCCGGAACCCACGCCGGTAAATGCGGGAACCAGTACTGCATATAAGCTCCGACTGCAATAATCTCTGCCATGCCCACAATCACCCATTGAAACCAGTTGCTCCAAGCTGTGATATAACCCGCTAACGGATGAATATATTTATGACCGAATGTCGCAAACGAACCCGTACTTGGCTCTAAATAAAGCATCTCACCCATTGCACGCATAATAAAGAAAATAAAAACGCCGCAAATAGCATACGCAAGCAGGACGGATGGCCCCGTCCATTTAATAGTGCTTGCTGAACCCATGAATAACCCTACCCCAATCGTTCCTCCAAGAGCAATCATTTGGATATGCCGAGATTCAAGCCCTCTTTTTAACTCTTTGTTTGCCAATTTACTTCCTCCTAGCCCCTCGTGATGATTTTCTCTTCTATTAAGAAATTCTTTTATTCCCCTGCCCTGATAGGGAACTATCATCTTTTTTCTTTTTCGTAAAGAAGTACGAACATACCACAAATACAGCAATCAGCAGCGTGAGATAAAACTGAGTGCGAAGTGAATCAATAAATGCCATCGCAATAAAGATACTTGTGATCGCCGCAATCGTTCCATACGTTAAATAAGGAAACAGCCACATTCTGATTTTTAATGCTTCCGGCTTTTCTTTTTCGTATTTCTTTCTCATGCGAAGCTGTGAAAAAGCAATAACAAGGTACACAAGAAGCGCTACGCCTCCCGATGCGTTTACTAAAAATAAAAAGATTTTATCAGGTGAAAGATAGTTAAAACCAACGCTGATGTAAGAAATCACGGTACATCCTACAATGGCATTAAACGGAATGCCTTTTTTATTTACCTTCAAAAACATGCGCGGCGCGTCTCCTTTTTGCGCCATTGAGTACAGCATACGAGAACTCGTGTATAGACCTGAATTTAAGCAAGACAAAACAGCAGTCAGTACGATAAAGTTCATAATTTGAGCCGCTGCCGGAACGTTTACCAGCTCTAATATCGAAACAAACGGACTTTTCATCAAGCTTGAAGAATCCCACGGAAGAATAGTCACTAAGATTAAAATAGACCCAAGATAAAAAATTAAAATACGATAAATAACGGTATTTGTTGCGATGGTGATCGCTCGCTCAGGCTGAGCCGATTCTCCAGCGGCTGTTGCGACAATTTCTGTCCCCATAAAAGAAAACATGACAATCGCCACTCCTAAAAAGACGGAGCTGATTCCATTTGGAAGAAATCCTCCTCTATGAAGAAGATTCGATGCTCCCGGAGACTCTACTCCCGGTATTAAACCGAGGATGATCGCTCCTCCTAAAAGTAAAAACAGCACTAAACTAACTACTTTAATAAGTGAAAACCAGTATTCAAATTCACCAAATGATTTAACAGAGTATAAGTTCGTTAACGTTAGTAAAAACGTCAGGATCAGACTCACGCCCCAAGACGGTAAAGACGGAAACCAATATTGAATAATCGTTGAACCCGCAATCGCTTCAACTGCAATAACAATTACCCAGAAAAACCAGTACAGCCAGCCGATTGTGTAGCCGGCCCACGGCCCAAGCGCTTCTCTGGCATACGTGGCGAACGAGCCGCTTGAAGGATTAGCCGTAGACATTTCCCCCAGCATTCGCATAACTAAAATCACCAGCAAACCGGCAAACGCGTACGAAAAAATGGAACCAGGACCCGCTGCGTTAATGAGCGATCCACTTCCAATGAACAAACCGGCACCAATAATTCCCCCTAAAGAAATCATGGTTATGTGTCGAATTTTTAATTCTTTTTTTAACTCAGGCGGTTGATGACTCATGTTAAAATCCTCCTTATAGGAACCGTCATTTAAAGAATTACACGTTCTTCGCATCGCGCGTTAAATATGTAAGCCCTTACAACAATGTGGACAAATAACTGCTGTTTTTCTACCCTCCTTCTATCTGTACATTCAAATGAAGCCTTCACTTGACGAAAAAGATAGCTTCATTCGACAAAAATTACTTTTCGAATTATATGATAATTTATATTGAACAACTTTGTCTATTGTTTTTTTGAAAGGAAGATCATTTTAATTTACTACCGATAAACTCTTTCCCTTATCGTAATTCTTTACTTCAAAACATCTTTTCTTATACTTTACCGACACTCCTTTCTTTTCGTTTTGTTCAAAATCACTATAAAAACCATAGATTCATTGGCATTTTAAACAAAAGTGTTTATTTTTAAATTTTTTTGAACATTTTTGTTAAAAAACTATGTACAAAACGATAATAAGGTGATTATAATACAGGTATAGGGTGTTGGAATATTAATTATGTTTAAAATTTTCTAAAAAAAGGGGTAATGAAAATGAACACAATGAATATCAACGAAATCAAACAATACAAACACGAGCCTTTCACAGACTTTACGATTGCACAAAACAAAGATGCATTTGAATCTGCATTAGAACTTGTACAATCAGAGCTTGGTAAGGACTATCCTCTTGTAATTGGCGGAGAATTAATTACAACAGAAGATCAAATTCAGTCCATTAACCCAGCAAATAAAACAGAAGTTATCGGCCGCGTGTCAAAAGCAGATCAAGACTTGGCTGAAAAAGCAATGCAAGCAGCACTTTCTACTTTTAATACGTGGAAAAAAGAAGCGCCGGAAGCACGAGCAGATATTCTTTTCCGCGCAGCGGACATTATTCGCCGCCGCAAGCATGAATTTTCAGCTTACCTTGTGAAAGAAGCCGGAAAACCGTGGAAAGAAGCAGATGCTGATACAGCAGAAGCAATTGACTTCCTTGAATACTACGCTCGCCAAATGGTGCAGCTAAAAGACGGTGCGCCTGTGGAGAGCCGCGACGGTGAAGAAAATAAATTTAACTACATTCCGCTTGGTGTCGGCGTTATTATTTCACCGTTTAACTTCCCGTTAGCAATCATGGCTGGAACAGCAGCAGCAGCAATCGTAGCAGGAAATACGGTTCTATTAAAACCGGCTAACAACACACCGGTTATCGCAGCAAAATTTGTAGAAGTAATGAAAGAAGCGGGCCTTCCAGACGGCGTACTGAACTACGTGCCGGGAAGCGGAAGCGAAATTGGCGACTATTTAGTAGATCACCCAAAAACACGCTTCGTTTCATTTACGGGTTCGCGTGAAGTAGGCTGCCGCATCTATGAACGCGCGGCAAAAGTACAGCCTGGTCAAATCTGGCTAAAACGCGTTATTGCTGAAATGGGCGGTAAAGATACGGTCGTTGTAGATAAAGATGCTGATTTAGATTTAGCTGCTTCTTCTATTGTGTATTCAGCATTTGGCTTCTCTGGACAAAAGTGTTCAGCAGGCTCTCGTGCAGTTGTTCACCAAGACGTATACGATATCGTTCTTGAAAAAGCAGTTGCGCTGACAAAAACATTAACAATGGGAAGTCCTGAAGATGTGAACACGTATATGGGACCTGTTATTGACCAGGCTTCTTTCAACAAAATTACAAAGTACATTGAAATCGGTAAAGAAGAAGGCCGTTTAATGACGGGCGGAGAAGCAGATGATTCAAAAGGCTACTTCATTCAGCCTACGATTATTGCAGATGTAGATGAAAAAGCACGTTTAATGCAAGAAGAAATCTTCGGCCCAGTCGTAGCATTCTGCAAAGCGCGCGACTTCGATCATATGATGGAAATTGCTAATAATACAGACTACGGCTTAACAGGTGCCCTACTTTCAAATACGCCTGAGCACATCGAACGGGCAAAAGAAGAGTTCCACGTCGGAAACCTTTACTTCAACCGCGGTTGTACAGGTGCCATCGTTGGGTACCAGCCGTTTGGCGGATTTAACATGTCAGGAACAGATTCAAAAGCTGGCGGTCCTGATTACTTGATTCTGCACCTGCAAGCAAAAACAACAAGCACAACGCTTTAATACTCAGTAGAGCAGCCCTAGGCTGCTCTATCTTAAAACAACAAGGGATTTTTTCTATAGGGGGAGATATTTATGTTAGCAGAGGTATCTAAAAATGTGTTTCTTCACGCTTCCCAAAATAAAGCGCTAAACAAAGCGGCGAAAAAATGGGGTCTTCGCTTTGGTGCAGCTCAAGTGGTAGCTGGCGACACGATTGAACATGCGATCAAAAAAGTACGGGAACTGAATGAAAAAGGACTTGTTTGTACGCTTGATCATTTAGGGGAATTTGTTTCAAGCAAAGAAGAAGCTATCGAAGCGACTCAATATAATGTCAGAACGCTGGAAGCTATGGGGCAAGCCGGTGTAACGTGCAACTTATCTGTCAAAATGACGCAGCTTGGTTTGGATATTGACCGCAGTTTTTGCGTTGAGAACATGCGCCGCATTCTTGAAACAGCGAAAAAATACGATAACTTCGTCCGAATCGACATGGAAGACTACGCCCACTGTCAAATGACGCTAGATATTTTACGAGAGCTTCGCGAGACGTTTGATAATGTTGGAACGGTTATTCAAGCTTACCTGTTCCGCGCTGAACAAGACGTAAAAGAGCTAAAAGGCGTTCCTCTTCGATTGGTAAAAGGGGCGTATCAAGAATCACCAACCGTGGCGTTTCAAGATAAAGCCCAAATTGACGAGAACTATATGCGAATTATTGAAGAACATTTGCTCAGCGGAACATACACGGCTATTGCATCTCACGACCACAATATTATTGCAAAAGTAAAAGAGTTCGCTCACAAAAACAACATCCCGCGCACGCAGTTTGAATTTCAAATGCTGTACGGATTCCGCACAGACATGCAGCTTAGCCTTGCAAAAGAAGGCTATACAATGCGTGTATACGTTCCATTTGGCAACGACTGGTTTGGCTACTTTATGCGCCGCTTAGCGGAAAGACCGCAAAACGTCGCATTTGCTTTAAAAGGATTCTTTTCTAAATAAGCAGTTATTTAGTAAGTTTCTTAATGAAAACGCTATCATTTCTTTGTACCCTTTGTAGATGCTTCTGCAAAGGGATTTTTTATACGATTTCTCTTCCCTTTCAGTATGTATTAAGGTAAAATAAAAATACGAACAAACGTTCTTTTTATTTCAAACAAAAAGGAGAGTACATATGAATCCTCTATCAAAATTAGAACTGCCTCCTAAGCTAGAACCTTACCGAAAAGAAATCGAAAAAACATGTAAGCCTTACATCCACATCAATACGGTTATGAACAGTCCAAAATTATATGAAAGCAAGTTTGGCGGCAACCCTTACCTTCCTCTAGAAGCAAATCATCCTCTTGATTCTCAAGGTAAGCCGATGCTCCTGATGGCACAAATCAATTTTTCTGAAGTACCTTCCTATGAAAATATGCCCATTCAAGGCATGCTTCAATTTTTCATTTGCGGAGCTAATAACGAAAGCACGGGCGATATGTATGGTCTTGATTTTGACCATCCTACGGCTCAAAAAGACTTTCGCGTCGTTTTTTATGAAGACGTAACCACAGATGAAAAAAAGCTAACAACCGATTTTACGTATCTTGAAGACATTGACCGGGATATGTTCCCTATTCCTCAAGAAGTAGGCTTACAGTTTGAAATAAAAATCGAACCCGTTTCCCCCACTGACTATCGATATAATGATATAGAATCAGATTTATTTGAAGATGAAGAAACTGAAGAAATCTACTGGGATGAGCTTACGGGCGAGTATCATAAAATGGGCGGATACGCTTTTTTCACTCAAAGCGATCCTCGAGACTACGATGAAGCGCTGCGAGCATACGATGTTCTGCTTCTTCAATTCGCCATGGACGACGAAGCGGATATTATGTTTGGTGATGCGGGTGTGGCCAATTTCTTTATTAAAGAAAAAGACCTTCGCAACCGTAACTTTAGAGATGTTTTATACAACTGGGACTGCTGTTAACAAAACGCCCTCTTAGAAAAGTATCTAGGAGGGCGTTTTTCCACATTATTATTATTTACTACTCAGCCTGTTTTTTCGTCTCTTGCAGCATTCAGCGTTTCTTTAAACTGCTGTAGCGCTTTTACATCTGCAAATGTGTTTATAGGAATAACATATCCGCTCATTGCGCTAACAAGAATAAAGATATGTTCATCGGTTTCTCTAATTTGAGTGATGCTTGACCAAGGAGTCTTCACTTCTCCTTTTGAGCTTTTCTCTACCAAGCCATCTTCCGTAACCATTATAGTATGCTCACCCGTCAGACTGCTGTTACCTTCTTCATTCATCACCTTGATAATGTTCTTTTTAATACTGCCGTAAAAATACTTCGGATAAAATAAAAACCAAAGCACCGCAAGCAGCGCAAACGCTGCGAACATGCCAAGTAAAAATTCTCCTTCAACCCACGAAACAAGCAAAGGAATAAGAAGAAAAATAAGCGACATCCATCGCTGAACTCTCAGCACTTTTTGTACTCTTTCCGAATGTTGAGCGTGATGCATGTTAAAAGCTACGTAATCATCTTTGGTTAACGTATAGTGATATTCCATATTAATCTCCAATTCTCTTAAATAACAACAAAATAAAATATACCTCATTTGGTGTTATATGTATATAGAATAATAAGTTTTTCTTATGAAACACATCAACTTTTTATCATTTATTTACACATATACATCACGTAAACTTAACTAGTACTCTACTATTTAGGGAGGAATGTTTATGACTTTTACACTGACGCATATTGATCATATTCAGCTAGCTGCACCCCCGAATTCAGAAAGCGAAGCACGACACTTTTTCGGAACCATTCTTGGCTTAACAGAAGTTGAAAAACCGGAAAGTCTAAAAAAGCGCGGCGGCGTGTGGTTTGAATTTGGTTCTTATCAGCTGCATATTGGTGTTGAACCTGCCTTTTCACCCGCAAAAAAAGCACATCCAGGCTTTCACGTTAAAAATCTCCCTGCGTTCAAAGATCATCTGACTAGCTTCGGTATTTCTTTTATAGAAGACAAAAACATTCCCGGTGTCGAAAGAATTTACGTGGATGATCCTTTTGGCAACCGAATGGAGTTCTTAGAGAAAGTGAATCTCCCTTTTTCTAACTGAATGTTCGACAAAACAAGAGCTCTTATTTAAGAGCTCTTGTTTTCTTTTGGTCCTTCTTTTTGCTTTTCTTTCCACAGCATGTATAGCAACATCCCCAGCACACAAAATGCCACGCCAAACATTGTTAAAGGAAATAAAAATGTATTAATAAAATAATGATAAACCCATGAGTCGTTCATCTAACCAGCTCCAATACGCACCGTTTTTTTACAGTATGCCCTAATATAAGCTTTTTTATGTTGTGTTAAATATCATGGTTTCTATCATATTTCTATTTCTTTTTAATAGAGTAAATAGTAGATACATAACATTCTCCTCTTAGAGTTCTCATCCGCTGATTTCAAAATTTTATTAGAGGAGGTTTACTCTATGAAAAATAAGTTTACTGAAAAGCCTAAAAAGCTTTTTTGGATCCTTTCTTATAAATCATTAATTATCGCTATACTATTTGTTCTTTTAACATCAGCCGCTATTTTTACCGTCACGTATTCAACTCTTCAGCATACGCTGCGCTCAAACGTTGTCTATCAAGCACTATCAAATTATAAAGCCCAAAGCTTGTTCTACTTCATGCATACGGAAAACCATCATTTCTCTCATGCCTTTGAAGAGGACTTCTCCCCGCCTCCTCTCTCTTCTGTCGCCCTGCAGCTGGCGACGAATATTCGCGTGGCAGATACAAGAAGTCTATTTGGATCAGAACTGCCCGGCTTTTCTATTTTTGATTCTCATATTCTATTAGCCGGTGAAGGAACGGATTATACCACGATTCCCCATGAATCGGCTCCTCCTCTCGAAAGCATTTCCGGGGAGCGTGATTTGGATCCTGCTGAAAGCAAAACGTACGAAGAAAGCAAAAAACAGTCTCAAACACAGGCCAAGCAAAGTACGGGAGACAGAAAAGTTGTGTACATCTACCACACGCACAGCTGGGAATCTTATTTCCCTTTACTTGGTATGCAAGGTGAAGCGAATGAAAATAAAGCCGTTGATAACAAAACCAACATCACGCTCGTTGGTCAAATGCTAGGAATGGAATTAAAAGCAGACGGAATCGGTTCGGAAGTAGATACAACTAATATGACGCAAAAGCTGAATGAAAAAGGCTGGGGTACGGGACGAGCCTACATGATGTCTCGCAACGTGGTGGAAACGGCTCTTCAGCAAAACAAAGACGTCGATTATTTAATTGATATTCATCGTGATTCACTGCGCCAAGAAAAAACAACGGCCGCTATCAACGGCAAAGCGTACGCTAAAATGATGATTGTATTAGGTGAAGCGAACCCGAAATTTGATGAAAACGTGAAAATGGCCAAAGCGATTCATGAAAAGCTAGAGGAAAAATATCCAGGCCTTAGCCGCGGAGTATTAAGCAAAAAGAAAACAAGCGGCAATAACGGGCTATATAATCAAGACTTATCCGACCGCTCCATTTTAATTGAAGTAGGGGGCGTCGATAACAATATGGAAGAACTCACAAATACCGTCAAAGCTTTTTCTGATGTGTTCAGCGAGTATTACTGGCACGCTGAAAAAGTGAATGCGCAGTAAACAAAAACTAGCTACCCCAGGTAGCTAGTTTTTGTTTTTATGAGAGTCACGCTTCTCCTCTTTTTCACACGCAAAGCACACCAGCTTCCCTTCAACAACCACACCGTTTAAAAATCCCTCTAAACAGTACACGTTCTTTTGACATACTGTGCAGATTCCAACGTACTCTTTCACGAATTTCTCACTCCTTCCATACGATTAAAAAACCATAAAAAAGCTCTATTAAAGAGCTTCTTTCCGTACATAGGATTTTCCTTCATTTCAACAAACGGCTCATTTCCTCGGGAGAAAGCGGCTTATCGAATAGATAGCCTTGACCAATATGACAGCCTTGCTCCGTCACAAACTGCAGCTGTTCTTCGTTTTCGATTCCTTCTGCAGTTAGATCAAAGTTAAGTTTCTTTCCCATTTGAATAATCGTTTCCACGAGCACTTTTCCAACTTCGTCTAAGTCGTCAATAAATGATTTATCAATTTTTAACGTATTAATCGGCAAGTGTTTGAGATAGCTAAGGGATGAATAGCACGTTCCGAAATCATCCATCGCCACTTTTACGCCTAGACTCCGCAGACGGTTTAACACTTTTTTTGATTCTTGACTGTTTTGAATAACGCTTTCAGTGATTTCAAGTTCCAGAAAGCGCGGCTCAAGGCCCGTTCTTTTCAAAATTTGTTCCATCTCCGCTACGAATCGTGAGGACTTCAGCTGAATAGGTGATACGTTCACTCCTATTTTACTCGCTAGTGAATTCAGCTCTGTCCATGCTTTCATCTGCTTACACGCTTCTTCTAACACCCACTTGCCAACCGGCACAATTAGACCCACTTCTTCTAAAACAGGCAAAAATTCATTTGGATAGACGGTACCAAATTTTGCGCTATTCCAGCGAATAAGCGCTTCTGCCCCTATGACATCAGACGTTTTCAAATCGATTAACGGCTGATAAACGAGCTGAAACTCATCTCTTTCTAGCGCATACTTTAACTCATTCTCCATGCTGATTGTTTTAATTATTCGTTCATTAGATGAAGACGAACTCATTTCGTATGTGTTTCGTCCATTCCGTTTTGCTACATACATCGCAATATCTGCTTGCTTGATCAGCCGGTCGATTAGTTCATCTGCGTCTTTTGGAATAATATGCTGCTGACATTCCTTTGAAAATAGGCTGATGCCAACGCTTGTAGAGGTTAACACTTTATCACCGTCTATATAAAAAGGAAGCGACATTTCTTTTACAATCTGTTCGGTCATTTCTTCAATTTCCTCAACAGTTTTTAGTGAATGCAGGACTAAAATGAACTCATCGCCCCCGTGCCTCGAGATAAAATTAGAGGAAGGAATACATTTTCTTAACCTTTCTGCTACGCGCCCCAGCAGCACATCGCCGTGATGATGGCCAAGCGTATCATTTATTGATTTAAAGCGGTCTAAATCCAAAAATAAAATGGCCAGCAGTTCAGGAGATTCTCGATTTAGAAGCAGTTTTTTCAGCTGCTTGTTTAACCAGTAGCGATTAGGCAAATTGGTTAACGGATCATAATAAGCCATTTGCTTAATTTTCTCTTCATATGTTTTTCGTTTTGTAATATCATTGCGAATCGATACGTACTGATACGGCTTACCCGGCTCATCTAAAAAAGGAACAATGGTTGTATCCACCCAGTAGGACGAACCGTCTTTTGCCTTATTTTTTATTTCTCCGTGCCATACCTTACCGGATCTGATCGTGCTCCATAACTCTTTAAAAAACAAGCTTGAATGATGTTTCGAATTAATAATACGATGATCCTGACCGAGAAGCTCATGTCTTTCGCACTTAGAAATTTCACAGAATTTATCGTTCACGTGATTGATGAATCCGCGACTATCCGTAATTGCTACAATCGATGATTCATTTAACGCAAGTTCAATATCATTTAGTTTTTTCAGCGCTTCTTTAAATTTATATTCAAAATGCCTGTTTTCCATAGCCTATACACCTTTATCAAAATTTTAACGATAAAACAAAACCCATGACGAAATGATAGAGAGGAATCGAGAATAATGAATACAAATTAACCAGTAACGGACAACGGATTGGTTTGTCTGATTACCTTACATTATTAAAATAGCAAACGTAGGATCGCTGTTTTCCTCTTTTCACCTTCACAAACTTCTTACAAGAAGTTCGTAAAAAAATTGATAGATTGTTTCGTTTATCCATGTCTTTTATTACAACTTTTCTATGGTACCATTAAAATGATCTTTATAGAAATGAAAGTGTACTTTCTTCACTTAATCGACATACCTTTTGATGGTGAACAAAAAAAAGCCTCTGCTTTAGACAGAGGCTTTTTACATTTTCTTCTTACGTGCTCGTACGTGTCACCCAAGGAAGAATAAGGTTTTGAAAGGTTTTGTTGTATACAACAATTCGATTCAGATAATAAGGATCGTTATCTTTTGTAATAAGGTGGGGCGCTAGGATAGCTGCTTGGTGAAAACCAGCATCTTTTACAATCTTAGCTACGTCATCATTTGTATTGCCGTATGGATATGCAAAGTAAACCGGGTCTATTCCTAAATGGTTCTTAATCGTTTCTTTGCTTTTTCGTAAATCTTCAGCAAACACGCTGTATTTAGCAGGCGTCAGAAATAAAGGCTTGTCTTCTTCTAAACGGTGCATATCATATGTATGCGAACCGATTGTCGCAAGGCCGCTGTCTTTCATTTCTTTTAGCTGACTCCACGAAGCCATGTTTAAGTTTTGAAAATCCGTTGCCCCCACTTGTCCTGCGATTACATATAGCGTAAACGGAATGTTTTCCTTTTTTAACATGGGAAACGCGTTTTGATAAACAGTACGGTCGATATCATCAAATGAAATCCATACGCAGCGTTTTGGAAACGTGCCTTTTTGCTGATACGCTTCAATATCTTTTGGCGTAACAAACGTAGCGTCAAGTTCCTTCAGCTTTTTTAACTGATGTTCAAAATCATTGCTGTAGACGCTGTACTCTGTCAGTTCGTCAGACTTTGTAACTGAGCTGACAACTCGATTAAACCAATTATGCTTGCGCACGCGATGATAATTTAAGCCTAAGCATCCGTTCGTCTCAAGCGCTGGCTCCACGGTCGTTGTTGCTTTCGCCTTGTCTTCCCAGTTCACTACTTTAAAGAAAATAAAGCCAACTACCGCTGCCGCAATCAAAAGAAAGAATACATATTTCTTCATGCGTGCTTCCTCTCTTCAGTATGTTTTAACGGATTAACATCAAACTCGATGTACTGTGCACGCTGAAGCTCTTGAATTTGATCCTTGGATAAAAGCTCAAGACGCTCTAAATCTTTAATACTCGTATACGCCGGCTCTTTTCTTCGGTTTAAGCTTCCAAATCTCTTTTTGTTGTAGGATCTCCATAAAAACAGAGCCAGGAAAAAGAAGCAAAAAATAGCAAGTCCAATTACTAAAAACGTTCGAATTTCGCCGTTCGTCGTTTTGAACGCAATTTTTAATACCCCGCTGTAACGGTCATTTACGCCGATAACAGCTGAAAGAAAAAACCAAAGAACAATGGCACAATAGAGCCAAAAAACAGATGAAACAATGATGCTTACCACTAATCGAGCAAGAGGCTGTTTGGCTTGAATCATGATTTGCTCTTCGTTAAGCCGCGGTCTGGACTGCTCCATGTAGCATAGCCTCCTTTCACTCTAGATCTGATAGCACGAGGAAATGCGCCCACTACCACAATCGTATTCACAATCCAATAAAGCGCTGGGTACCATGCAGCCCATACGTAATACCGCTTCACGTTATCGTATTTTGAATCAATTTTCAGCGCAATAAACAGTTGAATTAAGCTCATAAACACCAGGGAAAATGACGTAAACGTAAACCAAAACAGCATGTCTTGGGGGCTGCTCGCCGTAACAAGCAGCATGATAGTCACAAACAGCCATGCGAATGACCAAAGGGTACTGATCCACTGCTCTAGGTATACAATCCAAATTCTGCGCTGCTTCCATTTTAATAACACTTTCCAGTGGCGAAGCATTACCTCTTGTCCGCCTTGAGCCCAGCGTACTCGCTGGTTCCAAATTCCTTTTAAGGTTTCGGGCACAAGCATCCAGCACAATGCCCGCGGTTCATAGCGGATATCCCAAAAGCGCTGCTGCAGCTTCCAGCTCACGGCGATATCTTCCGTAATCATGTCACGATCCCACAGCCCGATGTCTACAAGTGCTTTCTTTCGAAAAGCTACTACTACGCCTGAGACCGTCATTACTTTTCCTAAAATTCGCTGTGTTCGTTTAATAGAACCGATAATAGAAGAATACTCAACTAGCTGAATGCGACTCAGCAGCGTATTACGGTTTCGAATGCGCGGATTTCCGGTAACGGCTCCCAGCCGTTCCCCTTTATGAAGAAAATGGTGGATTAGATAATATGGAGCGTCTTGATCTAAAATAGCGTCGGAATCTAAGCAGATTAAAAACTCAGCTTTAGATGCGTGCGCACCTAAATGTAACGCGTTGGCTTTTCCTTTATTTTCATAAAGCTGAATCACACGAACTTCAGGGTGATTTCTGCTGATTTTTTTAAAAATATCAGCTGTTCCATCCGTACTGCCATCGTTAATAAGGATGATTTCTTTAGACGGATAATCTAACGCCAAAAGGTGCTTAAGCGTTTCTTCAATCGTCTCTTCCTCGTTATAGCAAGGCACTAAAAAGCTCACTAACGGCCAGTCAATTGTTGAAAAATCAACTTTAGGATCTCGGTCGCGATAGCGTATGTAAATAAGCGTGCCTGCAATCCAAAATAAAGACATAATAAATGGGTACCAGAAAACAAAGCTCGCAAGCTTTTCAAATCCAGGTATTAATACGTGTTGCATATTCATTTTTCTGACTCCTTCACACCAATTAAAATTGCACAGAGTGACAATTTTATCACTAAATTGGTTAAATAGAACATAGTAATTTTAACCATCTGAAAAAAGATACTTTTAAACTATTTTTATTCCTATATTATACAACTCTTATATGTAAGTAAGAAGCACCAATAAAGGATGGGCAAGTTACCTACTTAAAGACGTGACATATAGTATCTTTGTAGATTAAAAGCGTGATGATTGCAGGTAGTATACGAAAAAAAACTTTTCCCTAAGGAGGAATAACAACTATGAACGAACAAATTCAAAAGCTGCTCAATAACTTAATTCAACTTGAACACGTCTCTTCGACTTTATACCTAGCTATGTCTAACTATATGAATCGATTAAACTATAAAGGAATGGGCAGCTGGCTGCGTCTGCAGTCTGAAGAAGAACGCACTCATATGCTAAAACTCATTGACTACTTAGTTGACCGCGGCGGAATGGTAGAATTAAGCTCTTTGCCTGCTCAGCCAAGTGAGTTTGGGACACCGTTAGAAACGTTTCAAAAAGTATTGGAGCATGAGAAGTTCGTCACGAATTCTTATCGTCAAGCGTTTCAATTTATCAACCAAGCGAATGACCCTCAAACGTTAGTCATCGTGCAGGACTTTTTACGAGAACAAGTCGACGAAGAAGCTCAAGCTCAAACGATTGTAGACCGTTTAAAAATCGCCCAAAATAACCCTGCAGCTATCTTTATACTCGACCAAGAACTAGGACAGCGAAAAGCTGCACCAGCGGGTGGAGCAGCTGCGCAAGGTTAAAAGCGCAGAAGAGTATAGAACAATGTGCAGAACCAATAACACGGCGCCCCTTTCCTTGTTTCGAGTTGGGATTCATCACGGCTATTATGGATATCCGCCCAATGTGTATGACGCCATTCAAAGGCTTATGAATCAATATATGCATCAGTTTCACTATCATCGGCCTCAATACGTTCACGTCTACTCCGTGCATCCTTCTCTTATTCACTACTACCTTCACTAAGTTAAGGAAAATAGAGAATTTTGCTTCATGAAAAAATTCACCGTTTCTCCACCCTAATTCAGGAATTCCAATCAAAAATTTGGATATTTATGCTAATATAGATTTTGTTACTCATATAAAGAAACAATTATTAGCGGGGTGTCATATGGATAATCAATACGTTGTAGGATGGGGAACGTTGGCTTTAATTAATGCCGGATTAGCGCAAGGTAAAAATCGAACGGGTCTGAACTGGTTCTTATTATCTCTTGCTTTAGGACCGCTTGCTACCTTCATCTTACTGCTGGTTGAAAAACGATAAAAATTGGTTCAAAGCTCATTGCTTTGAGCTTTTTTCTTTATTTTCCAACTATGACTGCTCTCCAAAACAAGTGAAAAAAGCACCGCTTGAAATTTTTTTCTAGACTTAATATGCATAAATCTATTCATCATTGAGCGTAAATCCGGCTGCATTTTGTTAATAAAAAACCTACTCTTTAGAAAAGGAAGGAAGCTCCTTTTTAAACCTTTGTTTCTGACAATAAAATCAAAAGAAAGAAAAACGCTTTTATTCTATGCTTTTCTAATTAACAGATTAACTGTTTTCTTCAGATAATTACCTTTTACATGAGACAGCTATGCATCTACTGAATGAGGTCAAACTTCCTGTATTTCTCAATCTGTAGGATGAATAAATACTCATTTGCTTCATTTGACAAAGAAATAAATGCTGTGTAATTTAAGTAACATACCCCATCTAAACTGTTTTTAGAAAGGATTAAGTAGCAAGATGCGTACAAAAAAAGAAGAGTGTATAATTGACGAAATGGGAAGAGTATCCCTTCCTTCTTTGTTTATGCAACTAACAAAACTCGAGACGAACGATAAAGTTTTTTTACGGAGCTGTGATGATTGGATTATTATTGATCATCATGATGAAAATGTCCCGGTTCCTTCTCATATCTTCATTCGAACAATTGACCATATGAGTAGAATAGTCATTCCGAAATCCCTGCGAGATGACTATGAACTTAAGCCCTTTGATTATGTAGAACTATACGTGGTAGAACAGCAAATTGTGATGAAAAAAAGAGACGAAAAATCGATAGCGCTTTCACAAAAACCTGCGGCGCCTCCCCCTTATTATGCAACATTAACCGGACGGCAGATTCAGCTCACTTCTGAACTTTTAACGTCAGTGGAATTGGGTGCAAACATGGAGGTTCAATTTTTTATTAACCAGGAAAATAACATTGTGATTCAAAAATATGAAATGAGTTTTGGTAAGAAAACGACTTTAACATTTACGGCTCAATCTCGAAAAATTGATGACCGTTTTCGACTTACTATTCCTAAAAAGCTGCGAGATGATTTCTCTATTCACTCAGGTACGATGTTAAAAATAAAGAAGAGTAATAAGCAGCTCATTTTAGAAAAAGTGGAGAATGAAAAAGAGATTAGCAGCGTATTATCTCAGCAAATAGACGCAGCAATTGTTGAAAAATTATCGAAATAAGAACGACGCAAAAAACAAATGGTTCCCTACGACTTCATAGCAAAAGCTAAGAGTTACGCATAGATTGACCCTTTCTATACTCGACTCTTAGCTTTTAGACTTATCTTCCGTAAACGTGTACAAGCCGGTTACTCCACATAATAGCACTACTTCCAAAATAAAAAATCATTTCCATATCTATCAAAATATTTGTAAATAATTTCAATATATGTGTATAATGAGGTAATTTGCATAGAGGAGGCTGATTTAGTTGAAGATCTCAACAGGAACTGAATTTTACGATAATGACGAGACGTTTTTGGCCTATACAAAACGCCGGCAGCAAAAAGAAAATGCCAACGATACGATTGAAAAACCGGCCATTCTGCAGCTTCTAGGTGATGTTGCAAATGCAAACGTTTTAGACTTAGGGTGCGGAAACGCTGGATTTGGCGCGGAGCTTCTTGAACAGGGATGTTTCTCTTATACCGGAGTAGACGGCTCTATCAATATGATAAAAGCAGCTCAGCAACAGCTTTCAACCTATCCAAATGCAGGAGTAATCCATGAATCGATGGAGCACTATACTCCAGCCCGTGACAAATACGATTTAGTTACCGCAAGACTGTCTCTTCACTATATCGAAGACTTAGCTTCCATTTTCATTAAAGTGAATCAAGCACTCAAACCTGAAGGAAGATTTGTTTTTTCCGTTGAACACCCAGTCATTACTTCCACTTTGCAGCCTTCTGCTCTGCGCACAAACTGGACCGTGGATAACTACTTCTCAATGGGATTCCGTCAGCAGCACTGGATGGGCGGATACGTTCAAAAGTATCATCGCACGCTTGAAGAGTACTTTTCTTTGATGCAGCAAAGCGGATTCACCGTTACAAATTTAAAAGAAGCATGTCCTCAAAAAGAACATTTCGACAGCGCTGAAACTTACGAGCGTCGAATGCGTATTCCTTTGTTTTTACTAATGAGCGGTGTGAAGAATAGATAAGCGCCTAGATGAAAAGAGCATCAAAGCCTTTGTTAAGGAAACAAAGGCTTTGATGCTCTTTTACACTTACTCTTCACAACAGCAACATACGCTATGTCTCTGTTGTTTGGCGTCACTAAATCCCTCTTTCTTTCAAAAAACTATTTTAGTTAATCGTCCAACTTTCTATCAAAAACAAAAGTAGTCATCGCAACATCTTCTTCAATATTAATGTCTGAAAAAACTCTTACAATTTTTGCATGAACAAGTTTTTCAAACTTATCTCGTATCTCGGAACAATCATAAATTTTTTTCACTAGCTCTGTACGTGCCTCATGAACCATTCTTTTGCCTTCAGGAGAAGTTATCATAAATTTTTCTACATTCGTAAGATTGCCTTTCATTTCACTAACAGCCCACGCATCTACAAAGCGAGTAGTAATTTCTCTCGGTCCATTTCCAACCTGCTCCTTACGGATTTCGCGCACTAAATTACTAAATTCATGCTCCTTATTTCTACTCATATTCAAATTCTCCTTTCATTATCTTCTAATCTTTTTTTCGTTAACATTAAGTAACTAATCGTTAAAGCAATAATTCCTAGCGATAAAAATAAACTTCCAATTTGATAATTGTTATTCACAATAATAAATCGTATTGTAGCAGTAATTCCAATGTATAAAAGATAACTCAACGGAAAATGGCAGCTTTCCTTAAAGTACGTCATAATCATCGAAACAAAAGCAAAATATAAAAAGAAAACCAATACTTTTCCAAGGATTTTATGAACGTTATTATTTCCTGTTAAGGCATCATTCATAATATAAAAAAGCTCTCTCAATAAAAAATAAACGAGTATAAACCCTAGGACAATCAGCGAGACGTTTAAAATAAATTGATATGTTGTAATTAGATACTGCCTTTTTTTACGTAAAAATAGTTCCAACACCTTTGTATCCCTTCCTTTTATCTAACTTCCTTACATTGATTCTATTCATGTTAGCAAAACGCTCAAAAACTATTAGCCTGTTTTAGAGCTTGCTGCTTTATTAGTTATCTCCAACATATCCACTCCTCCACAAAAAAACCCATCATAAAGAGATTTGTGCATAGCTGTACAAATTTCTTTATGATGGGTTAACGACTCAGCATTTTTCAATACTTGTTATCCAGCCCTTCATATATCTACATATAGTCAAGTCACCAAAGATAAAAAAACATATATAATGAATTTCTATCAATAAGCTTCTTTACAATTAATTATAGCGCAATACGTCAAAACTTCAAATAAAGATTTACTTAGCGTTTACACTGATATAGTTTTTAACTACTTCTTCATTTAACATTGATTGGCAGCGGAGCATAAGAAGCTACAAGCTGCTGTTCACGCATTTCTTCCCAGAAGGCTGCCGGAATTACTGTATTTAATGCCGCTTTGTCTTCAGCAATACGCTCTGGACGACTGGCGCCAGGAATAACAGCAGCAACCGCTGGATTAGCCAGTGAGAACTGTACAGCAGCAGCCTTAATGCTGATCTGATGACGATCTGCAATAGCTTTGATTTTTTCTACTTTTTCCATAATGTCTGAAGATGCTTTTTGATATTCAAAGTGCGTACCTCCAGCAAGAACGCCTGAGCTGTATGGTCCGCCGACAACAATGTCCATATTATGCTTTACGGCTTCGGGCATTACTCGCTGCAGCGCACGCTCATGATCTAATAACGTGTAACGGCCCGCTAGCAACGAGACATCCGGCTTTGCTTCTTCAAGCTCCAGCATGATTTCAATTGGTTCTACTCGGTTTACTCCAAGTCCCCATCCTTTAATAACTCCTTCTTCACGTAAACGTGTAAGCACACGAAATGCGCCCGTTCGAGCAGACTCAAATTGTCCTACCCACTCATCTCCATAAAAATCTTGCGCAACATCATGAATATACACAAAGTCTAAGCGATCTGTTTTTAAACGATTTAAGCTTTGCTCGATCGAACGAAGAGTGGCATCTGCGCTGTAGTCATTGATAATTTTATTTTTACGGCCAAATTCAAAAAGCCCGCCTTTTTCTCCCATATCACGTGAAGATGTATCTTCTAGTTCATCTGAAATAACGCGACCTACTTTCGTACTTAGCACATACTCATCGCGATTTCTTTTTGACAGGGCTTCACCAAGGCGCATCTCAGCTAAGCCAGCTCCGTAAAGAGGAGCTGCATCAAAGTAACGGATGCCGCTTTCCCAAGCTGCATCGACCGTCGCTATAGCCTCTTCTTCTGGAATATTACGATACATATTGCCCAGAGGTGCCGTTCCAAAACCTAGTTTTCCTTGCAGTAGCTCTCTCATATTCATAAAACCTCCTGAAATTTTTATAATTCTATTTTAGAAATTGATCAGTATGAAGGTAAACTCAACGACTGATCTATTCATTAAATGTCATATTATCTCCTGACAAAATTTATTATGAAGCATATACACAATAAAAAAAAGTACGCACTTCAAAGTAATATGGGAACTAAAAAGTAACCTACTAAGGAGTAAATGAGCTTTTCAGGCTCTCCTTTTATTTATGTACTTTCTACTTCTTACTCATGCAAACAAACATTTTGCATACAATAAGCAGAAAGCTACTTTATAAATGAGGTGAGATTCTTGAGAGATGAATACTTCAAAAAAATTGAAGATAAGCTCGATAAGCTTGATGAAATGGACGATTCCACAATGAAAGAAGAACAAAAAGATGAATATTTTCAAAGTCTGCTAGATGATATGGATGATTTGTTGAAAGACATGCGCCAGCGAGAAAAAGACTCGAATCATCTCGTCAGCGAACATATGAAGACGGTTAATGACATATTTGATAACGCAATCAAAAATTTTAAAAAAGACCGAAGCTAGCGTTATAGCACTTCTACTCCATTTTAATATACTGATTTTTCTGTTTTTTAAATATAAAAATATAGTATTTCACATATGAAAATGGTATTTTCAGTATACGCAAAAAGTAGGAGTGAAAAAAAGCAATGGAAAACAGTCATTTTAAAGAACAAGTAAAAACGAAGGAAGAGCTTCGCGATATAGTCGGCGCGCCTAACAAATTGGCGCATCAAAAAATAATTTCTTATTTAGATCGACACTGCCGGGAATTTATTAAACATTCCCCTTTTGTTATCATCGCTACAGCTGATTATAAAGGAATTTGCGACAGTTCTCCGCGAGGCGATCACCCTGGTTTTGTACAAGTTGTCGATGAGAAAAGGCTATTGATTCCAGAGAGGCGCGGCAATCAAAAAGTAGATTCATTGGAAAATATTTTATCTAATCCTCAAATAGGGCTGCTTTTTTTGATTCCAGGCATAGAAGAAACACTGCGAATTAACGGCAAAGCTTGCATTGTAAAAGAAAAAGCGCTGCTTGAAACAATGGCGGTTCAAAACGAAACTCCGCTGCTCGCTATCGGCGTCGAAGTACAAGAATGCTTTCTCCACTGCAGCAAAGCATTCAAGCGATCAAAGCTGTGGAATCCAGAATCTTGGGAAAGAGTCGAAACGCTTCCTTCCGCTGCTCAAATAGTCGCAGAACACGCAGGCTTTTCCACTTTAGAAAGCCGTACCAATCCCGAAGAAAGCAAAACTCAGCACCTCTATGAAAAAAAGCCGCTGTAATGCGGCTTTTGTCATTTTACCATCAGAAACAGTATACCTCCGGCAATGATCAGAACTGGTAACAAAGCAAGAAGCACGCCTTTTTTCGAACTTCCTATGTATTCATGATCACCATAGGCGCGGCCTGCTCTAAAATCTATTTTCACCTGAGATTCTTCTTTTTTATGTTCTTTTTTCATCCCCTTTGCCTCCTAGCGGCATTTGAGCGTCAATTTGCTTAATATGATGCTTTAAATGAGCAATATAATCTTTAGTCAACCCCTGGAGCGAAACGAACTTTCCATCTTTTAATTCGAATTGATACATATGCTTTTCTGTTGGTATATGCAAAAGAACGGAAGCAATTTGCTTATTTAAACTGCGCCATAGGGCAACTATTTCTTCCATGGGCATATCTTGATAGTGCTGCAGTTCTACCCATTCATCTTGTTTGTAAGGCGTCAGGACCAAAGGTGTTTTTTCATGCTGCACGTTGACAAACCGCTGCAAATTGTGAAGGGCTGAGTCACATAAGTGCCCCACAATTTCTTTCGGTGACCACTTCTTAGGAGCAAGACGGTTTGACGCCGCTGCTTCAGAGAATACTTCAAGCTTTTTAGGAAGCTTTATCATCCATTCATTTAACTCAACAACCGTCGACTTCACGTTCATTTCCCCTTTAAGCACGTTTTTTAAAAAACCTTCCCCATATAATATTCATCGACTAATTTTCCATCTACAACGAGCGAACATATTTTTTTCCCTTCTATTTTAAAACCCATCTTTTTATACAGCGAAATGGCCGTTTCATTGTGGGTCATAACGGTTAGCTCTACTCGTTTGATGCCGATACGCGCCGCCCAGTTCTCCATTTCTTCAAACAATGAAGTACCAATCCCCTGGTTTCCATAGGAACGCAGTACGCCAACAGCTAAGTATGCGCTGTGTTTTTTTCGATTAACGCTTCCGCCAATCACAGATAAATGTCCGACAAGCTGTCCGTCTTGTTCCGCCACTAAAATGGTTGAGTTCGGCATCTTTAAAAAAGTTGTAATCATTTTTTTCTGCTGTTCGAGCGTAATCGCACGCTCATTTTCCTCGTACAGCATATATGCTGTTTCTCGATCAAGCTCTTTATTTAATGCTAAAAAAGCGGCTGCATCAGAAGCTAAAATTTCTCGAATCACGTTTACCCCTGCTTTCGTGAATAGTAGTTAACTAGAAAAAACGCTAAAAAACGGATGATATCCTTACACACGTGCTGAACGTTTTCCAAGAAACGCCGTGAAGATAAAACATACACTAAAAGCGACAGCTGAAACGAAAAAGCCAAGCATCCACCCTAAAGCTCGCATAAACGTATCTTCATTGGGATACAGGGGCTTAACGCTTACCCACTGGATCACCATAATTAATGCCAATATTAAATAAAAGCTGCTTCCCGTTAAAGCCATCTTAAGACGGTTTTTAAATGATCCTGTCCACGCTGTACTAAAGGCGCTCCACGTGAAAATACTTACAATTGTCGCTAAAAACATAAGAACAAGATGCAAATAAGGGATATTAGTAAAGATAGGAAGGAAGAGTAAACATATCGTAGTCCCAAAATATAAAGCATTAATGCCAAACAAATAGCCTCCGCTTAGCCAATGGTTTTGAAACCACTTTTTCTTGCTAAGACGTTCTATCATTCCGCTGGGCGCCCACAGCGTACGCGAAAAAATAATCATAACCAGCACAAGTACAGTGCCGGCTAAAAAGAATATTAACACCTTTTTATCAGCCTTTCTATTCAAAATAAATATGGTTAATTATACTATTAATAACATAATTAAACTATTGTTTTCTTTACTAATAAAGAGGCTTAGACATAACAAAATTACTCCAACCTAAAGACGAACAAATGGGATAAATAAGCTGGACTGCTTGTTACACCGCTGTTGATTTTCGTGCAAGGCTTCGCTTTCCGCGGGCAGCCGGTGAGCCTCCTCGTCGCTTGCGCTCCCGCGGGGTCTCACCTGTTCCGCTTTTCCCGCAGGAGTCTTCGCCTTGTCCTCCAATCACCAGCTAGAAACTACTATATACATGACACCTACGTTCACCATACTAATAAAAAAACCGAACGAAGTTGATTCTGCATTAAGAATCTCGATTCATTATTCAGATCTTCTTTCAACGAAAATACTTTTGTCACAGCTTTTTTTTACGCCTATTTACATTCTTCCTCCGGTAAACGGATTGATTTCCCCTGTTAAATCACGTCCTGCTTTCTTTTCTTCGTGTGCGATGCGCTTGCCAATCGCAATTTTATTCCAAATTAGTGGCACCCAAATACACGCTCCGAACAAAATTATCCAAAAAAGTTCTCCCATTTCTTCCACCCTTTCATTTTCTGCTCTTATTTTGAAGACAATAAGAAACGCGTATACGCTTTTTACTCTTTGTTTGAATCACTCATATCATATGAAAAGAAATAAACTAGGATTGATAAAGCCATTCCGTACACGGTCCAAGCCGCTAGTAAAATGGCGTACTGATGATTGATAAAAAAGACTCCGCTTGAAATCAGCAGCAGGATAAAACTAATCCATTTTACTTTTTTCATTACTCTATCCCCTTTACTTAACTTTTTACAGTAAGTTTCTTATTGTCTACATGTTATTACGGACAAACTGTATAAAAGTTCCATATTTTTAAAATAAACGGAAAATAATTTGATAAAACGTTCAACTATCGATTATCATATACCTTAAAGTAAGCTTTACGATTCATAAGTGGGAGTGAACAATCTTGTCTTATAGCATGAAAGAAATGAATGAAAAAACCGGGCTTTCCGCACCGACTTTACGCTACTATGAAAAAGAAGGAATCCTTCCTTTTGTAGAGCGTGATGAAAATGGAAAGCGCCTCTATAATGATACGAATATTGAATGGATCCGTTTTATCTTAGCTCTGCGCTCAACGGGCATGCCGCTTGCAGAAATCAAGCGCTATGTAGAGCTCTATAAACAAGGCGAAAGCACGATTAAAGAACGAAAAAACATGATGCTTCAGCACAAAGAAGCGGTGGAAGAAGAAATGGCCAAAACTTTTAAATACCTTGAACAAATCAACTATAAGCTCGCTTTGTACGACTCACTAGAAGCAAAATTAACGCAAAAGGAAATTAAAATTTAAACACAAAAATCCGCAGGTGCACCTGCGGATTTTTATTAATACAGTGAATTCACGGTATTTAACAACTCTTCTGACCATGTCCAATCGCTGATTTCAACCGCATCTGTTACGTGGTGCAATTTACTAGCTCCGATAATGCTTGATGTTACAGCGGGCTGATTCAATACCCATGAAAGAGCAAACTGAGACAAGCTTACTTCATTTGTTTCTGCTAACTTGCGATACTGCTCCACCAGCTGAAAGTTTTGGTCTGTAAAGTAGTTTCGCAGCAGCTTTTCACCATGCGCAGCGCGACTTTCTGGCGGCACGTCATTTGGTGTTTTATATTTGCCTGAAAGCATGCCGCGCGCTAACGGACTGTATACCATGACGCCTACACCTTCAGATTGACTAAACGGCAGCAGCTCTTGTTCAATTTCACGAGAGAGAAGATTATACTGAGGCTGAACGGAAATGAATTTTTCAAGATTCATTTTGTCACTAATATGATGAGACTTTGCGATTTGCCACGCGGCATAATTGGAGCAGCCAATATAACGAACTTTGCCTTGGCGAACTAAATCATCTAGCGTGCGAAGCGTTTCCTCCATAGGTGTATGGTGATCAAAAAGATGAACTTGATAAAGATCAATGTAGTCTGTCTGCAGTCGTCGCAGCTGATTATCCACTTCTCTCATAATATGTGTGCGTGAAAGGCCTTTATCATTTTTGCCTTTTCCTACGGCAATGCCGACTTTTGTTGCAAGCACAACATCATCTCGTTTTCCTTTTAACGCGCGCCCAATAATTTCTTCAGATTCCCCTGTGCCATATCTAAACTCTTCATCCTGCCCTTTTCCGTAATAGTTGGCTGTGTCAATGAAGTTAATTCCGTTTTCAATGGCGCTATGTAAAATAGCTGCCGACGCTTTTTCGTCAATCCATCGTCCAAACGCCATAGTACCTAGACATAAATTTGATACTTCCAGACCTGTTGTTCCAAGCTTTCGATATTGCATCGATACCCTCTCCTTTTTATAGCTGTCTCTACTCTCTCTTATCATACACCTTAACGTCCACTTTAAGACAAGCCTTAAGCGTGCATGCATATACAAAAAACGGCTAGGAACAGGCAGTGCTTCTAGCAGTTTCCGGGTTCATTTCCCACTTATTTTTTTGCAATTCGCTTCTTCAGTAGACATAATATGGTAAGATAAATCATAGCTTACTCCTTATCGAAACTCCATTAGGCTGCCGCTGTTAAAATAACGGCGATTCCATTAAAACAAGCATGAATGATCATACTTGAAAGCAGCGACTTTGTTTTTTCGTACACCCAAGCGACCACGAGACCTGAAAAAAAGTTAACGGGCAAGGTATTGTATGTTGGAATATGCACCAGCATAAAGATAAACGAACTTCCCACTAATCCAACGACAATCCCTCCTTTACGTTTCAGCCACGTATAAAAAAATCCTCGGTAGATAATCTCTTCATAAAAAGGCGAGATTACAGCAGCTGAAACAAAAGCAAGTATAAATGAAAACAGCGACAGGTCTTGCTGTAAACTGGCTGTTTTTTTATTTTCATACGGCATACCAAACCATTCCATTAGCACAACAATTGCCACACTTCCTAAAATCAGCACAAAAAGCCAAAAAAGAATGCGCGGCCAGTGCCGTTTTGAAAACGATTGAAAACCAATTTTTCTATCACCAGCCTGAACCATCAGCCCATACAGAGCTGATAAAAACACAGCTGCCATAACAAACCCAGTAGCTGTTCCAGCATAAAGATCATTTTTAAACAGGGAATGTAAAGCACCCTGCAATATGCCTTCAATTAAGATAGGCACCCCAACAAACGTAACGACCAGCATAATTACGAATGATTTTATTGTCCATAATCCTTGATTTCTTTGTTTCAATTTACTTCGCCTCCCTTTTACATATATTCAGTGTAAAAGGTGACGTGACGTTACCTGCAAGCATTTTTTTTGGAGGGGTTAAAAATTATTTATTTTTCTACTGGGCAAGCCGCTAAAAAATTAGGCCTCACGGTGCGTACACTCCGTTACTACGATCAAATTGGCTTGCTTCATCCATCGACAAAATCAGAAAATGGAAAACGCTCCTACTCAGAAACGGATTTAGTCACACTAGAGAAAATTACTTTGTTAAAAAACTTAGCCGTTCCTTTGCGAGATATTGAACTTATTCTTCACAAAGTGAGTATCGATGAACTTCTAGCCATTCATCAGCAAAAACTTCAGCAAAAAGCGATGGAAATTCAACAAGCTTTAGAACATACTCACACGCTTCGCAACAGTATAAAAATAGAAGGTGAATTAAACTGGAAGCAGCTCCTTCCTTTAGTTGACAATGAAACTAATGCCAAGAGCAGCTGGAATGATCTGCTTTCGGTTTCAATAGAAGAAAGTGAGATTCTGCAGCATGATTTGCCTAAAATGGAGAATGCGAGTGCGGATAAATGGATTAACATCATAAAACGAGTTCAGCTTTGCTTAAAGCATCAGCGTGCACCTCAATCTGAAGATGGACAGCTAGTTGCAGCTGATATACTGCTTTTATCGAGTGAGCTATTTGGCCCTCACATTGCTTTAGAAAAAGCCTTTTGGGATGTTCGCAAATCTCCCGAGGCATCAAGTTCACTTAATCTCTACCCTATTGACAGCGAAGTCCTTCAATTTATTGAAGATGCGATTATTTTTTACGAACAACACATAAAGGAATGAAGGTATTGAAAAAAGAAAAGCTGTTTGCTAATTCTTCTTATAAAAAATTATTTATTTCAAGCACTGGGGCAAGCTTCGGAGATTTATTTGATATGTTTGCGGTGATGACGCTTTTTACATACGTGTGGCACGCAAATTCCCTCTGGATTACGCTTATTCCTGTCGCGTACGCTTTGCCTAGCATCCTGCTAAGTCAAGCAGCAGGAAATTTAGCTGACCGCTATGATAAAGTACAGCTGATGTTACTGTCTGAACTAGTCCGTCTTCTGTTCACATGTCTGTTATTTTTCACAAATGAACCGCTTTTGGCACTTGGGGTGCTGACGCTGCGCTCTATGGGTTCTGTTATGAAAGTCCCCGCACAGCTGGCTTACGTTCGAGAAGTGGTCAAAGAAGATCAGCTGCTGCAGGCCTCTACTTTACAAAACATTATGTTTCAAATTACCAAAGTTGTGGGGCCGTTTCTCGGAGCCGCCGCGCTGACGATTACAACGCCAAAAGCATGCATTTTAGTTAATGCCGCAGCTTGTATGATTTCTATTGGCGTGCTGTTTTCACTTAAAAAAGCAGGTAAAAACATTCAAGGGCAAGCTGCTCGTTCTTCCCATCAAGCGAAAGAAACGTACTCAAACGGCTGGAAAATCGTTTTTCAGCACTCACTCCTTTTACGCGCCGTTATTTTGTTTCACCTTTCGTATTTTGTAGTGATGCTTGTTGACGCTCAAATTAGCATCTTTCTACGAGATGTGCTGCCTAACCATCCGGAAATGCTCGGCTGGCTGCTTTCTGGAATCGGACTGGGGGCGCTAGCAACAGGAGTGTATCTTAATAGAAAAAAACAGGTTCACCATCCATTTAGACTTTTATCACTTGGACTGCTCCTATTTGGAGGGGCTTTATTTTTCATTAGCTGCTTTAATCCAGCCGTTATGTCACGCTATTTCATTTTGATTGCTGCACCTATTGGAGGAGCCGGAGTTGGGCTTAATTTACTGCTGTTTAACTATATCGTTCAAACATACAGCGACAAGGAACACCTCGGAAAAGTGTACGGCTTCATCAACACCTTAACGAGTGCCGTTTTACTTACTGCTCCTCTTCTTGGAGGCATGCTCGTAAAGCTTGCAGGTGCTCAGACGACTTTTTTAACGGCGGCAATCATCATCGTAAGCGTTGGATTTGTGAATATGCTGATGCCTCTGCGTGATAAACGGGAAAGAAACGTTCAGATTGACGCATAAAAAAAAGCTTGAGGTTATACCTCAAGCTTTTTTTATATACTCCTATTTATCAACCAGCGGCTACATAAATCAAAGCAGCTAATATGTTCGGTACTGCAATAGCTCCAAATCGTTTTGCATCTTCAACTCGGCTCACCTTGCGCGTCTTTTTGGCTGAAAAGAATGTGCCTGTACTTCCTAGCACGATACTGTCAATAAGGTATGCCAAAGCTAAAACCAGTGGTACTGCTCCCATTGTGCCTGACACAAAATAGAGATAGCTCCACTTTTCTGTAAAAGCAGCAAGAGCAAGAACAATCCCGACCGTCACGATACCTGCTATAAATCCTTTTTTAATCATTGCATCCCTCTTCCCTTCCTGCCCCTTAAATTTTACCATATACTTCTTTTTTGTAAGATATCTTACATTTTATTCTACTATACTCATACCTTATGGTAAAATTAGTAAGAGAGGTGGTACATATGAAAAAACGTCAAGGAATCACGCTGCTTTTATTTATACTCGGAGCAGCCTCTATTTCTTTTGGGATGGCTTTAAAAAATATCTTTCCTTATTCCCCTGCAGCCGGGTGGATTTTAGGAACACTGCTTTTGTTAGGAAACTCGTTTTATACGAGAAGATACTTACATAGAAGGTCAATTAAGAAGTAAATATCCGCCCCGAGCCGTATATACAAACCTTCATTCGGTTATGGTAAAATAGATAAGCAAAAACTGGATGTAAGGAGATTTTGAGTTTGAAAACAGGATTAATATCTGGCATTATATCTTTAATTATTGTGATTATCATTTCTATTACAGCAGGCAACTGGCAGTATATTTACTATATTTCAGGCCCTCTTGGCATATTACTTACGGCAATTGCACTCGTAACCTTACTGGACGCATTTCGATTTGAAACGAGAGGACCTTACTTTACCCCGGTCCGGCAGCGAGAGGATACCGAATGGATGAAACGTTTTATTATTGCAGCTGTTCCTCATTTAGTTGCTTCATGTATTTGTATTTTATTTTTATAGAAACCAAAAAGCCAATGAATGATATTCATTGGCTTTTCTCATTTACTACGAAATGCCGCGGGACATGCCGTAATAATCAATACGGTAGTCCACAGATCCTTCTGCAAATACATTTACAGCTGATTTGGAATCTTTTTTCGGGAATACCCGGGAAGTGAAGACAATTGTGCCGCCGTTTATATAAATTTCGACGATGCTTTTGTCGACAAATACGCGAACATCGACTTCATTTGACGCTGTCCATTTTTCAGAGCGAACCACACCGTATTCCGTTGCATATTGATGGTGGAATGAAGAGCGGTCAAGTCGCACTTCTTGCTTTTCTGTATCAAACACGAGGCGAAGCTCTTCTTCTTTACTATTAAACAGCTCTAAACCAAACTGTTTGGCCCCTATCTCGCGGAACGTCATATTGATTTCATATGCATTGTTTGTTGCTTCATCAATAATCACTTCTTCATTTTTTAGCGTTCCTCTAAAATGAACCGCTTGATCTCGAAGCTTATGTAACTCTTCTACAGGCTTTTGAACAAGTTCATTTCCTTCAAGCGAAAGCTCACGAGGAAGCGTTAAGGCATGAGCCCATCCATATTCGTCTGACGGATAGTCCACGTCCGGGTTTCCAATCCATGCAAACAGCAAGCGACGTCCGCTTTCATCTTGGAACGTTTGCGGTGCATAAAAGTCAAACCCTTTATCAATTTCACGGTAATACTCCATTTCAAACGTTAAACTTTCCACATCAAATGTTCCCACCGCGTAAATCACATTATAAATATTATGAAAATCGTGGCCATCCGCTTTGATTCCTTGCGGCGAAAAGACAAACACATCTTTTCCGTCCAGTTTAAAGTAATCCGGGCACTCCCACATATAGCCAAAGTCAGGAAGCGATGTTTTAACTTCTCCTTTAAATGACCACTGAAGCGCATCGCTTGATTCATACACAATTAACGCGCCCGTTTCGTTTTCACGCTGAGCGCCTAGCAGCATATAATATGTATCATTTTCTTTCCATACTTTCGGATCACGCACATGTCCTGTATACCCATCAGGAACGCCTTGTACCGCTGGATTATGCGTGTATTTTTCCACACTTCCATCCCTGTTTAGCATGGCGATACATTGATTAGCTGAACGTGAGCCGTCTTCGTATTTTACATTCCCCGTATAAAACAGCAGCCCTTGACCATCTTTTTCAATCGCGCCGCCTGAGTATGCGCCGTGCGATTCATATTCTTCCGTTGGCGTTAACGCAACCGGAAGGCGTTCCCACGTTACTAAATCCGTAGATTTCACATGAGCCCAGTGCTTCATTCCATGCATCGCACCGTACGGATACCACTGATAAAACACGTGATATTCACCGTTTAATTGAATCAATCCGTTTGGATCATTCATCAGCCCGTACTGTGGATGAATATGATAAATCGGCTGCCAGCTGTCTTTGATTGCTTTGTCTTTTAATGTTTCTAACTCACCAGATTTTGCTTCTAAAATCGTTCTGTACTTCGATTCAGCCATTTCTTCAATCCCTCCAGCATCTAAAAAAAGAGAACGTATTCTCCTTGCCCTCTATGATATAAAATTTTAAGTGAAAATGCTACCAAAGAACGAATGTTGTCGTTTTCTTGTGTCGGATTTTATAGATAAGTTTTTTTCTGTTTTTATAGCAGAAAAGAAGGTTTTTCTGTCAGATGGTTGAATACTATATACAATCAAATTTCACCAGCCTGTACGAGCGTCCGACGGCACTTGCACATTTTTTTAGCGAATCATTTGCGTTTTGCAGGAAGTATTCAACAAAATGGTAAACCCTTCATATTACATATTATAAAAGGAGGAAATGTCATGACAAAAGAAAACGTAAAAGAAACAGTGGGCAAAGAAACAAAAGGTGGAAGCAAAGAGTTATTAGTCGGCACGTTAGTAGGCAGCGTAGTGGGTGTGACAACAGCTTTACTAGTAGCGCCAAAGTCAGGAAAAGAGCTGCGTGCTTCTATTCAAGACGGAGCGAATCAAGCACTTGCTAAAACAGGTCAAGTGAAAGAAACGGTATATGCAAAAGGCCAAGACCTCAAACAGCGCACGGCCCGCCTTTCACAAAAAGTCTCCGAACAGTCTTCGCAAGTTGTCAACAAAGTGAAATCTCTGCGCACTGCTAAAGAACAGCCGCTTGCAGAAACGGCTGCAGCAGAAGAGCTTGAAACGACAGAAATCGTTCAAGATCCTGTTCTTGAAGCTGAAGCGGTGCAAGAAGAATTAAATACAATTACGCAAGAAGTAAGCGATTTAGAACAATCTGTCGATGAAACAAGACGTTAATAACGAGCTGTAGAGATATCTCTACAGCTTTTATGTATATTCGCTATCCTTCCTTCCACCCTTCAAAAAAATAGCCTCCGTACGGACACGGCTCTGATTCCGGCAGTTCTTCATAACGCTGTCCGCTGTAATACTTCGCCAGCACAATCTTAGGCTTAAAAGCCGCTACCCCTTCACTGTCTTCTTTCTCCGCTCCGCTTTCTCTCATCAAACAAAAAATATCCATTCCCGCAAACTCTCCGTACCCTTGATAGCACGACTCATAATAAACTTTACCAGGTGTCACCAAATAACACTCCCGCTGCCACGACGGCTGCTTACTGTAGACACTCGCAATACTTATTCCACTCACTGCACACTTCCAGCTGCAAATTCCAACCATACAACGCCTCCAACGACTTGATAGTCTATTCATCTACAACTTTTGATAAAATCAAACATTCTTTAAAATGTACAGAATTCTCTCTTCAGCCTAAAAGCCACACTACCGGATTCTCAGTCAGTCCCCTTGGATTTCCCCAAAAAGGTCCACCTATGCGGAAGTTGGCAGCCCGCAAGGGAGGGCAACTTCCGCATACGTCTAGCACTTTATACTTGGCTGCCCTTTAGCCAAGTATAAAGTGCTACATCGATAGAAATAAAAAAGGTCTGATAAATCGACCATTTCTGGTGATTATCAGACCTCAAGTTTTTCTGCATTTGAGCGGCTTATTTGCTGTTCAAGCGATTTAGCCAGCAGTACGATTTCATGATCTACATATTTTGTTTTGATTTCTTCGATTTCCATTAATGTTTTAGAAAAGCTTTCTGCATTATTTCCCTGTCTGTGCTGCACATCTTTAAAGAAATCCAGCAGTGCCTCGTTAGACTGCGTTGGACGGCTAAAATCAATCGTGTACATTTTGTACCCCAGTGTTAAATTTGTTGTAGTTGTCATAATTATTTCCCCCATTCTTCCTATAGTGATATATCTTCTATTCTTTACCCTTTAATTCCTTCTTTTTAACCTAAATTAATTATCTTTTTCAAAAAAACTTCCCATTATAAGAAAAAACATCCTTATAACAAGGATGTTAGAGTATTCTTCCCTTCGGTACAATTCCAGATGCAAAGTCATCTTTGAACTTAAAGCTAGCAGAATTGTTTTCCGTTAGAAAATGTATTTCCCATTTAAAGACCGGATATTCGGGCTTGTACATTTCGACTTTCTGATCGGGATTTCCTTCTAATCTTGCAATTACTCGTTTGAATCCTTCATATGCAATCCACCAATCGCTTCCGGTTTCATCGGTAATAAAACAAATAGAACCGTCAATTAAATGAAGGTTTTGCTTGATATCATCAGCATTTGTAAAATACGCATTTCCAAACGTTTGAAGACAATGATCGCAATAACCTGCTTTGCCTCCATCTTTATAAATCCAGTGCGCGATTGGCTCACTGCAGTCTTTACACGTATTCGTCACTTCTTGGAGAAATGTTTTTCCGCTCCACTGTTCCTTTTCATCTTCAAAAACGGTCCATACTAAATAACTTTCCGTTTGCTCTGAAATAAAAAGGCGAAACGGCTCGTCTCGATGCCAAAAGTGAATATTTTGTTCATCTGATTCTTCAAAGTCAATGACAAAATTATCTCGTTCTAATATATGTCGAATAACATTGGTTAAAAAGGTAACATCCATATAAGGACCTCCCGTACTAAGCGTGACTTCTAGTAAAAATAGCGTTTATGAGTTAAAACATATCATGCGTGCTGAAATAACGTCAACGATTACCTCTTGCTTTCTCCGAAAACTGGAAAAGAAATGGTCAAACGCGTTATAATGGTAGTCATGTTGAAACGGAAAGGAGAATTTATGAAGTTTACCGTTCAATCAACTGCACTTTTTCTTCTCTTTTTTATTTGTTTAAGCGGCTGTTCTGATAACGCCGAGCAGTCAAAAAAGCCGGCCGGCTATTTAGTTCAAGGGCGCATTTTAGAAGTGAAACGGGATGAAATTCTTATTGCAAACGTCATTCCGCGAGATACTGCGCTTGACTATACAACAAAAGAAATACTTGGTTCTAGCGATGTACAGCCTATTTATGTAAAAGTTTCGGATGATCAAACATACAAAAAAGGACAGCTCGTTAAAGCATGGCTCAAAAAAGACAAAAGCGTTCAGTATTCCGTTCCGGCAAAAGGCGAAGCTGTTGAAGTCAACATTTTAAAACAGCCGTAGAAAAGCTCCTGTTACGGGAGCTTTCTTCTTGTCAGCTGCCGTCCGGTCCGATTCATTTTATGCTGTTCAAAATCCCACTTTTCTAAAAAGCGCTTTGCTGATATATAACCAGATTCATATAAAAATTCAATTTCTTCTTCCTTTAAGGCAAAATCCGTTGCCGTAATCACCCCCGTTGGAATTTGCACCGTTCGTTCTTTTGTCTCCTCGTTCAAATACCGCAAATCATGAGCTTGCAGCATCGTGGTAAACATACTTTTAAATAGATGAACTGGCGTCGGAATAATAGCGGCTGTATCAATTTCTTCTTTTACAAATCGAAAACCAAACGTCGGGAAACGCGGATGCTCCGTATCAAACAGCCAAATTGGAAAATTGCTTAAAAGCGCTCCATCGACAATGTATGACCTCTTGAACCCTTTGGATTTCCAGATGACGGGACGAAAGAAAAAAGGAATGGACGCACTCATCATCACGGCTTGTGAAATCTTCATATCGCTTGGCTGCATTCCATATCGCGGCAAGTCGTCAGGCAGCACAAGCATCTGTCCGTTCGAAATGTCTGAGGCAATAATTTTCAGCTTATCTGCCGGCAAATCCGCAAACGTTTCGATTCCTTTTTCACGCAGCAGACCATACACCCATTTTTCCAAATAATCATTTTTATAAAAGCCTAAATGAACCATCAGTTCAATCAAGTTTCCAATCAGAGGAATTCGGTTAATGATCGTTTTCCCGCGAAACTTAGCATAGTCCATGTTTTGAAGCTCTCTGCGAATTTCACCGCTTTTATAGCCGCTCGCTAAAAGTGCCGCAATTAACGCTCCCGCTGACGTACCTGCTAGACGCTGCCATTCTACATTGCTTTCTTCCATCGCTTCAATCGCACCCGTGAATGCAATTCCTCGAACGCCTCCCCCTTCAAATACAGCATCTGCTTTCACATTTTCCCCTCCAATACAACTCTCTACTTTTTATATACCCTTTTTTTATATTCAGGGTTTCATTACTCCATACCTTTTATTTTCCCAACAAAAAAAGACTGTTTCTTTGATCGAAACAGTCTTTTCTTTACAGTCGCTTTATTACCATTCGGTAGTAATTCATTGTCAGCCAGTAGAAAAAGAAATAAATAATCCCGTATACTGCATCCGCTATTAAAACAGGGACTATCAGACTTTCACCGGTTAGATTCGTAATGACCTTCAGCGCAAATAGACTGTGCAAGATGCCAATTACTAAAGGCAAACCAAACGTAAACAGCTGCTGCTTTCGAACGGCGCTCATCATTTGAGACACTGAAAACCCAAGCTTACGCAGAACTTCAAATCTTTTGCGCTCTTGTTCGGCTTCGGAGATTTGCTTAAAATAAATAATACTGCCCGTTGCCATCAAAAAGACGAGCCCTAAAAACCCTCCAATAAAAATAAACAATCCTTTACTCATTAAGCCTGCCTGAAACACATCATAGTATGAAGTACGGCTTTCGCCAGCTTCTTTTGCGATTTGATGATAGTTCTTAGTAAGTTCATTTTGTTTGTTTCCATCATCGGTATTAAATACGTACACCGCTTGCTTTTGTCCAGCTTTTAAAAGCTTGTTGAATGTATCGTGGTTGACTACAAACTGATAGCCGGCACTGTCAGAATCAAGAATGAGCAAAGGCTCGGATTTAACGACTTTTAAAGCAAGCTGTTCTGATTTGTTCAGCTCCACAGCTGCGGTTTTACCTGTACTAGGTTTAAACACTTTTCCTTTTGCCATTGAATCAAAAATAACGGTTTCGTTTGCGCTTAGCGCAGGGACCGAAACGCCATTCTTTCGTACTTCTTCTTCATCTAAAAAGCTGATTTGTTCCCTATCTTTATAGTAGCCCGATGTAATAAATCGAAAATCCGATAAATCAGCAGAGTGCTTCACGATATGATACACATACTGATTTGATTGGATATCTAAATCACGCAGTACTTTCATAAAATCTTCCGCTGCTTTTTTGCTGTGCAGCGTATAGTCATAAGGCTGCATGCTTCTGGCGTCGGCTTTTGTATTATAGTACGAGGAATACGTCACACCAACTGCTACAAGTGTAGTAGCCGACAAAATCGTAATTAGGGTTAACACTCGTGCATTTGCTTTAATTCGATACATCATAGTAGAAACGCTTAGCATATTTGCAAACGAATAATATCGGCTTGCATGCTCTCGGTAAAGCCCCATCAGCCACTCAATTGTGGCTTTAAAAAGTAAAAATGTACCGAAAATGACCGAGAACAGTACAACGGCTACAATTAGAAAAAACTTAGGTGTCACAATGTTTCCCGATGAAAGGTAGTATCCGTAGCCAACGAGTAAGATACCCAGTCCTCCCACTGCAATTGATCGCTTTGAATTCATTTTATTTACGCGTTCACTTTTGCTTTCTGCTTGAAACAGATCTAATAGCGTATAGCGGTACATAATAAAATAGCCTTGAAACGATATAAAAATGGTAACAATCAAAAACACTACGGCTGTTTTTAAAACCGCTTGAAAAGAAAATGTGAGCGTAATCGAAAGCGACAGTCCCATAAGCTTTAGTAAAAACAGCACAAACAGCCTTGAAAACACGGTACCTAGTAAAATACCGACCACCAGAGAAAAAATCCCCAGCAGCATATTCTCATAAAAAATCATTTTTCCAATCGTACGTTTTTCAATGCCGACTAAATGATACAGCCCGAGCTCTCTCTTACGCTGCCCGATAAAAAATGAGTTTGTGTACCAAATAAAGACAACAATAAAGGTAAGCAGAACGTAGTTTGAAGCATTAAAAATGCCCTGCAGCCTCAGCTCTTCTCCAATAACCTTTGAAATCGATTGGTCGTACTGAAGCGTAGCAAACACATAGTACACAATAATACTAAAAATCATTGAAAAGAAATAAAGGCTGTACCGGCTAATATTTTTGCACATATTCTTTTTAACAAGATCAAATACGGTCATAGCCTTCACCGCCTAATGCGCCTTGAATGTTCATAATCCGTTTAAAAAATGCTTGTCTCTTTTGTTCGCCTTTAAACAGCTCCGTGTAAATTTGTCCGTCTTTAATAAACAGCACGCGGCTGCAGTAGCTTGAAGCCAGCGGATCATGCGTCACCATAATAATCGTGGCACGGTCTTCTTGATTTAATTGCGACAGCTTTTCAAGCAGGCTTGAAGCAGCTTTGGAATCAAGAGCTCCGGTAGGTTCATCGGCGAAAATAACGGCTGGATTCGTAATCATTGCTCTCGCTGCTGCAACGCGCTGTTTTTGTCCGCCAGAAATCTCATACGGATACTTATCGGCCAGCTCATAGATGCCTAGTCGCGTTGCGGTGTCTTTAAGCTTCGCTTCCATCTCTTTCTTAGACATTTTTATAACCGTAAGCGGAAGAAGAATATTTTCTTTTACCGTTAACGTATCCAATAAATTATAATCTTGAAAAATAAACCCTAAATGATTGCGTCTGAAAGCAGACAGCTTCTTATCTTTCATGAGCGCCACGTTTTCTCCTTGAATCCATATTTCGCCATCGGTGGGACGGTCAATCGTTGAAAGAATGTTCATCAGCGTCGTTTTTCCCGCTCCAGATGGTCCCATAATACCGACAAACTCTCCTTCTTCGATTGTAAAATCAATTCCTTTTAGCGCTTCGTATACATTTCCTCTTGATCCAAACGTTTTGGTTACATTTTTTCCTTCAAGAACAATGCTCACTTTTCCTCCTCCTTTCGTTCTTTTGTAGGCCACATGCTTTTCACTCGCTGCGGCAGCTCATTCTTTGTTATAATGTCATATTTCCGAACTTCATTGCCTCGAACGAAAAGGTCAATAACCGTTCCTTCATTTAACTGTTTAATCGTTGTAAATGTTTGAAACGTTGTTTGTCCTTTTTCGTTTATCACTGAAATTGTATATTGAACTCGTCCATACTCATCCACTTTTTTTGCTTCTTTTGGGATAATCCCGTATTGATGCTCCGTTGCGGCGTTTTGATAAATCTTTATTCCTCCTATACCTGCTCCTACAACCAAAAGCAGAGCTAAGAGGCTAATCCACTTTCGCTTCATGTACGTTCCCTCCTTGTGTATAGCTCTATCTTACTTTGAAACAAGGAAAGATTCGTTTGAAGCAGATGACAATCTCAGCGTGCAATCTTACATTTTTGAAAGGTTATCAAAAGAATTCGGTTTGTAGAAGGTCAGAATCACCGTGGTTCCTTCGTGTAAAAGTGAATTCACCTCTATTCGATGGCCAAGAGCATCTGTAATTTTTTTTGAAAAATACAGCCCTAGCCCCGTAGCTCCTTTCGTTTTTCTTCCCGCATTTCCTGTGAATCCTTTTTCAAAAACTCGGGGAAGATCTTGAGTTGGAATCCCTTTTCCTTGATCAGCGATAAATAACTTTACGTACTTTGGCGTTTCTTCACTAAAAAAAGAAAGCTTTCCTTCTAGAGGGCTATATTTAATGGCGTTAGACAGCACTTGCCTCACAACAAACTGCATCCACTTTGAATCAGTGTACACCAGTATGTCTAGATTTTTTTCATCAATATGCAGTTTCTTTTCAATACACCATTTTGAGAAGTACGCAACGTTTGGAAAAACAAGTTCGCTTAGCGACACTGCCTGCACCTGATAATCTTTTTCTAAGTACTGCAGGCGTGCAGAATATAAATTCTGATCTACTAATCCGTCAATTTTCATCCACTCATCTTCAATATCCTTTAGCCAAGGCCATTTATAAAGCTCTGTACGATGAGCATTAATAAGCAGCTTCATCGCAGTAAGCGGCGTCTTGATCTCATGAACCCAAGTCGTTACATATTCCTGCTGCTCTCGCTGCTGTACGTGAAGAGCATGAGTTTGTCTGCGATACACACGATCTATATGCTGCAGCAAACTCAGCATGTCTTCTTCTGCTTTTGTTCGAACATATTGCTGCATTTCTTGCAAATCGTACGCATCATTCCGCAGCATTAAGCTCAACTTTTTTAGAAATCTTCTTTCTTTTACTCCTCTCCATAAAAGAAACAGAATCAGCAGACACAGCGTTAAAAGATTCAAATACCAAAACGAAGTGGATGATACCTTAATATCATACTCAAGCAGCAGCAGAGCATCGATTACACTCAGCCATATAAGAACAAATAAAATCCAGCTTAGTCTTTCTCTTAAAAAACTTTTCCACATCTTAATTCACCAAATATCCTTGGCCTTTTTTGGTCACAATTTTATCATTCAGCCCGATTTCTTCCAGCTTGGTGCGAATGCGTGTGATGTTGACAGAAAGCGTATTGTCACTTACAAATTTCTCATCTTCCCATAACCTTCGCATAAGCTCTTCTCGCGATACAATCTTGCCCCGTTCTTCCAAAAGAAGCCGTAAAATAAAAAATTCATTTTTCGTTAAATGAATTTCTTGATCGTTGTAATGCAAACTTCCTTTTTTTAGGTCTAGCACCGCGCCGTTCCACTCGATAACGTCTGAAACCGTGTCTCCATATGAATACGTTCTGCGCAGAAGCGCCTGCACTTTAGCAACAAGAACATCCAAGTTAAACGGCTTTTGAATATAGTCATCCGCCCCAACATTCATTGCCATAACAATATCCATTGGATGTTCACGAGAGGAAAGAAAGACGATAGGAGTTTTTGAAACCGTACGTATTTGCTGACACCAGTAAAACCCGTCATATACAGGCAAATTCACATCTAAAATAACAAGCTCTGGGCTTTCTCCAATAAATACTTCCATTACCTTTTGAAAGTCTTCTACTCCAGCCACTTCAAATGACCACTGTTCAAATTTCTCTTTCACTAATTCATATATTTTATCATCGTCTTCTACAATTAAAATTTTCATACATTCACCTCTGTATTGTCCTATATATTATGTATAACCCACTGTTGAATACTCTCTTAAAAGCTCATTTAATTCATTAGCATGACAGCAATTTTCTTAAAAATAAACCATTTATTTCTGTAAAACGAAGAATGAACGAGTATTATCGTAGTGTAAATTTGTATATGTTACAAGTTTCTCTGTTCAAATACTACAAAATAATGACAATATCGTTAATAAGTAATCTTTAAACTCCATTAAATGCTCATTTTTTGTTACTATAGTATATAAGATGAAAACTTAAACTAATTTGACATGTGGATATGTAAAAAGGAGCTAGTTATCAATGAGTGTACCCAACAAATTACGCGACAACGCAATGGTGATGTTAAAAGAAACAAGCCGAACATTTTTTATTCCAATTAGCCACTTGCCGGCAGAATTGCAGGATGCAGTAGGATCTGCTTACTTATGTATGAGGGCAATTGATGAAATTGAAGATCACCCTGAGCTAGAAGCCGGTGTAAAAAGCCGCTTGCTTTACGCCATTAGTGACCTGTTAAAAAAGTCTTTTAACGAAGACGAGTACATGGCATTAGTAGGTCCTTATCAAGCTGATTTACCTGACGTAACGCTTCAGCTCGGCAACTGGATTGCGCTTTGTCCGACTGGAGTTGCAGATCAAGTATTAGATGCAACTTCTATTATGGCCAAAGGAATGGCCGATTGGGTAGAAAAAGACTGGCATATTCAAAATGAAGCGGATTTAGATGACTATACGTTCTACGTAGCTGGTCTAGTAGGTGTGATGCTTAATGACATTTGGAAATGGTATGACGGCACGGAAACAGACAAAGAATTAGCCATTGCGTTTGGACGCGGCTTGCAGTCTGTTAATATCCTGCGTAATACCTCGGAAGATTCAGAGCGCGGAGTCAGCTTCTTTCCTAACAATTGGAGCAGAGAAGATATGTTTGCCTACGCTCGCCGCAATCTTTCACTAGGAAAGAAATATTTAGAAGATGTCAAATCGCTTCCGATCCTTCATTTCTGTAAAATTCCGTTAGCGCTTGCTGATGGAACATTAAACGCCTTGATGAAAGGAAAAGAAAAAATGACGCGTGACGATGTAAATAAAACGGTAAATGAAGTTGTGGATATGTAAAAACAAAAGCACGGAGCCCCTGGGTTCCGTGCTTTTTATATTTCTACCTGAAGACTTTCATATAAAGCGACGATTTCTCCTTGAATAATAGGGTAGTGTTTCAGGGTCGGAACACTTGAAAGCTTTGGCGCTCGTTTTTGCTCAGCTGCTGCAGCTAGCTGAGCAAATGTTTCCTGAAGCTCTCGTTTCTCCGTTTCTGACAGCTCATATCCTTCAAACGAAGCAAGAAGCATATAGCCTAACTGCTGTGTAGCGACAACTGCAGGCCACAACCCTTCTAGTTTGACGGCCGTTTTAGAATATTCTCCAATCACATTATCGTACAGCGCCCGAAGATTAACGAGTTCTCCTTGAAGCTTATTTCTTTCTCGTTTAATTCTTTCTTCATCTTGTTCGGTGCTTAGCATTTCTAAAAACTGTCCTTCTTTTCGTATCACATCTCCAAGTAAATATGGCAAACGAAGCGAAGAAGCTCGTTTGAAAATTAATACCGTGCCGACCACTCCAATAACAGAACCAATGACAATATCAATCACTCGAGCAGACGTAAAGTAGCTAATCGCTTTATCCGGATGACCGCTTTCAGCAATTAAAAGAGCATTCGGTGTGATAAAGAGCGTGCCGAGCGCGTAGTTTTTGACGATTACAATTTCAATCGTCGACTGAAGCACAAAGACAATGAGCGCAATGACGATTCCCGTTGGTTCAAGCATCAGAATCCCGGTTCCAATTAAAATACCTAAAATGGTTCCGACAGAGCGCTGAATACCTCGCTGAACCGTTGCACGAACGGTTGCTCCAAGCATCACTCCCGCGCACGTAAGCGGAATCCAGTAAGACCTTGGAATATTTGTCGTGTAGGCAACGGCTGCGGCGATGATCATAATAATTCCGTAGCGCAAAGCATTTTTAAGCACATACGAACGTTTGTGAAAAGCAGCTTTTAACCGTGTTTTTACGCTGCCTTGTGAAAATTGAATATACTCCGTTTCTTTTAATTCTTTCATTTGAAGAACGTCATTTACATCCAATAGCAATGTACGCAGCTCTTCTTTGATGGACAGCTCTTCAATTTCTTCTCGAACGTCTCGAATTTTTTTATGCTTTTTTAACGTGGCCATTTCCGCTGCGAACGTTTCAATCACCGCCTGTGCTTTTTTAGAAACAGCTGGATTAAAATCGTTCGCAGCGGCCATCACAAAGATAAACAGCCCTTCGGCTTTTTGATTTAATAAAAACAGACGATGCGCAAACGATGATTTTTTTCGATTAATTTTCGCTTGTTTCATCGCTGTTTCCGCTGCTCTAAGCTCGACAACCGTTTTATGCTGCTCGGCGTGAAACGATTCCGTACCAAGAGACCCGACAAATGAAGCTAGCTGCCTATACGCTTTCGCCACAGCGGCAGTTTCAGGTCCGCGCGGGTTAATAAGCCAGCCGCTCATGCTAATACACCAAGATAGTGTCCCTCCTAAAAAAACGAGTCCTGCGTGCAAAAAAACAGCCTGCAAATTCGGCGCTGGAATGCTCGTGCTCACAGCAAATGAAAGGACAAAAAACATGGCAGAAGGTCCTGGAATTTTTAACGCTCCGAAAACATAAACCGATACAGCTCCAATAACACCAAATAAAATAGTTTTCATCCAAGCTACGTCAGCAAATAACGAGCCGAGTGTAAAGCACAGTGTAACGCCAAGCAAAGCTAAAAATAACTTAACGCCACGCTGCGCATAAGGCTCATCTTTTGTATACAAATATGTAAAGCCGCCAATGCTTGCAATGAGTCCGTACTGCAAATGATCAAACAAAATCCCTATCAAAATCGGCAGGCTTGAAGACAAGCCTGAGCTGATTCCTCTTACCCACGGAGAAGAAGCGTGGTTAAAGCGAAAAGCGGCTTTGATTCCCGGCGCTTTTGGAGAAGCCTCAATTTTATGATGAATTTCCGTATGATTATATGCTGGTGACTTTTTGTCATCACTCACCTTGACCTCCTCCTTTCTCTCCATATATCTTTCCTGTTCTTAAAACGAGATAAACCTAAAAACCGCTGTTCCTATCCGTATTGTGTTTAGGAACAGCGGTTTTTATCCTTATGAGCAGCGTACAATAAAAGCAAAAAGCAGATGAAACGAATGTCTCATCTGCTTTTTACTAACAGCTCTACTGCTTCTTTTACTAAGTTTTCGGTATTCTCGCCTTTTTCAATACTTTCTCTTACACATTGTTCAAGATTGGTGCTGACAATAACACCCATCGTGCGATCAATTGCGCTTCTGGCTGCTGAGAGCTGTGTCACAATGTCACGGCAGTCTTTTCCTTGTTCCATCATATTTAAGACACCTTTTAACTGACCTTCAATACGTTTTAAACGATTTTTAACTTGCTTATCATATTCCATCATACTACTACCTCCGCTCATGCATGATTGCGCTTCTTGCTTTTAAGCTGTACGCAAGAAGTAAATGTATACACAACTTTATACCTATCAGGGTATGATGTCAAGTAAAGGAAGTTTAACATAAATGTTAATACTTGTTTACACCGTATTTATTGTCTTGTAATCTAAACTTAGCAATCTGAGAGTATAGTTAAGCTGTAAAAACGACTTACACTGGAGGTTTGAGATGGCTACATACGGGAAAAAATTAATAGCAAGTCTATTCATCATGGCATGTATTTTAGGGTTTATGGGACATGGAGCTTTTTTAGCTCCTGAAAAAACGGAAGCTGAAGTAAATTATGATGCGACACTTTATTTTCCGTTAGACCGATATCCTGAAACGGGTGATCATATTCGTGACGCGATTGCCGCTGGGCACTCTTCCGTTTGCACAATTGATCGCGACGGTGCTGAAGCGAACCGAGAAGAATCCCTGAAAGGATATCCGACAAAAACAGGTTATGACCGTGATGAATGGCCAATGGCTATGTGCGAAGAAGGCGGAGCAGGAGCTGACATTCGCTATATTTCACCTTCTGATAACCGTGGAGCCGGCTCATGGGTTGGAAATCAGTTAGAACAGTATCCAGATGGTACACGCGTACAATTTATCGTTCAATAATAGCAGAACAAGCTTTACTTTGAAGAGGTGAAATCATGAAAACAAAATGGAAAGAACAAGAGCTAACCATGTCTTATCATCAGTTTACGCTGTTTCAAAAAGGACAGCCAAAGCCCCATCACGACTGGAGCGATGAAGATATTCAAAAAGGATATGTCGCAGACGATAAAGCTATTTCATTTGAAGCCGTATCAAACACAAGAGCCATTATTGAAGTATGGGTAAACGAAACTCTAGACGCATCAAAGGCTGAAAAGACCACTCGCCTTCCTTTTCACGTCGAAAGCGATGGGATCGAAATCAAAAGCGTCCTATCTGAAACCTTAAGCTATGACATTCCAAACGGGTATTATTACGTCACATGCCTGACTATTCCTCTTCAAGAAAAAACAAACTCAGGCCTTTATTTAGTGAAGTATTTGCTGCATTTTGAAGGTCAATAAAAGAAGGCAGCCAGTAGGCTGCCTTCTTTTATTGACCTTGATAGTCATAAGTTTCTTTATTCGATATAAACGGGCTGATTTCACCAAGCGAGAACAGGTGCAGCTCATGCATTGCTCTTGTGCATGCCGTATAAAATAAGTTTCGCTCGTATTCATCCTGGTAACATTCACTCGATGCATTGTAAATGATGACGGCATCAAATTCAATTCCTTTTGCTAAGTAAGCTGGCAGAACAAGCATGCCTTTTTCAAATGAACTTGTTTCTTTTGTCAGCAGCCTTGCAGACATCGCTTCAGGCAGTGCTTGGAATGCCTGAAGACTTTCCTCAGCTGTTTTGGCAATAACGGCAATCGTTTTATAGTTTTGCTGCTTCAATTCATTAATTTTGTGTATGATTGCCTCATGAAGATCTTGGACGTTATGTGCAGCCGTAACGATTGGCTTCGCACCGTCTCGATTAAACGGCTCGATTAAATGACCATTTGCCACCATATCTCTTGAAAACTCGACAATTTGACGTGTTGATCGGTAGCTTCTCGTAAGAGTCAGCGTTTCTGCTTCTTTCTCTTCGTACAGTTCGCTTGAAAGAATGGTCGGTGCGTTCAAGGCGTGCGCATAGATCGCTTGATTCAAGTCTCCAAGCAGCGTCATTCTGGCATGCGGAAACAGCTCTTTTAAAAACGCCAGCTGAAACGGTGAATAGTCTTGTGCTTCATCAATAAACAAATAGCGAATGACAGGATTGGCTTTGCGCCCTTCAATTTGATCTTTTATATATAAGTAAGGCGTTACGTCTTCATAAGACAGCTTCATGTTCATGACTCTTTGCACCGTGTTTTTAGCAGTGTCTTCCCATCCCTCTACATGTAGAAAAAGGTGACTCCTTTCAAACAGCTGCATATAGATACGTCGAATGTCGATAAATTTAAGCTGCTTGATCGCCTGCTTAATAAATTTTATTTTCTTAGCTACAACGGCTTTGGCTAAATACGCTTGTTCCCGGTCGAAATCATCAAATGAGCTTTCCGTATAGCCTTCCTTTTTCTGCAGATGCTGATAGGCCTCTACATAATCTTCTTTTTCTAAGAGCTGAATTTCTTCTTGAACCCAATCTTTTTTGCGCTCAAGTTTTTCAAGCTGATTAATGAGCTTAAGCGCCCACTCAGCTACGAGCTGCATCCTGTTGGGTATGGAAATTACCGTATCAAGCGAATAGAAATAAGACAGCAAACGCCGAGCGGATAAAACAATTTCGCCGCGGAACTTAATGTTTTTAAAAATGATGTCTTTAGTAGACAGTTCTTCGATATACGCATCTACCTGCTTTTTAAATTCACGGCTTGCCTTGTAGCGAATTTCCTGCATTTTTTGTTTTTTTGCTGCGGCATCTTTTTCCGTTAGCAAATATTCGATTTGAACGAATAAGTCCTCCACTTCAAACTCGTTTCCTAACCGGCCATCGGCATATTGCTGAAACGTTGTTTGTTTCATATTGTCTTCTCCAAGCTCCGGAAGAACGGTTGAGACGTAGCTGTTAAAAAGCGGATTTGGTGAAAACAGCATCATGTTTTCTGCAGTCAGCTGCTTTCGGTGATGATAGAGAAGATAAGCCACGCGCTGAAGAGCCGCAGACGTTTTACCGCTCCCTGCTACTCCTTGAACGATCAGCACTTTATTTTTTTCATTTCGAATAATTTGGTTTTGTTCTTTTTGAATGGTCGCTACAATACTTTTCATTTGACTGCTTGCATTATGTCCGAGCACTTCTTGAAGCAGCTCGTCTCGAATAGTAATTCCTGTATCAAACATGCTTTTAATTACGCTATTTTCGATAATAAACTGACGCTTTAGCTTCATCTCGCCTTTAATCGCTTCACCTGGCGTTTCGTACTGCGCTTTTCCCGGTGAATAATCATAATAAAGACTCGAAATAGGCGCACGCCAATCATAAATTAAAAACTCTTCATCTTTTTGATCCATTAAAGAGCCCACGCCCACATAAATAGCTTCTGCTTCTTTTTCACCATTTTCTATAAAATCAAAACGCCCAAAATAAGGAGATTGCGTTAGTTTTTTTAATGTTTTTAATTGATCATACGCTTGTCTATGGGTAATTTCACGTTCAGCTAAAAGTTCTGCCTGCTGCTTAATGCTCGTAAATGTCTCAATCACGTCATCTGGCTCATCCATATTAACCGTAACATCGTCCCAAAACGTGCTTCGCAAATCGACAATTTCGCCTTTTACGTTTCCTACGCTTTTACCTATTTTTTCAGCTTTTTGGCTGATTTCTTCTACTACCCAATCAACTCGCTGCTGTTCTTCTGTTAAATTTTTGTCTTTCACTTATCCACACCCCTTACACACGTTACCCGATAACAAAACTTGTTACCGGGTAAAAGCGATCGTTGTTTATTTTTTTCAGAGTCTACATACTTCCCTACTGAGTTCGTAAATCCCTGCTATGTAACCATATTATGTCTTAATTTCCACCGTTAGTATACTGAAAAATAATGAACTCCACAACAAAAAGGGCTGAGAAAATCTCAAGCCCCTTATCTTTATAGGTCGTTCCTCTACTTATTAGCTATTACTGTTTCCAAAAAGTTAGCAGATGAATGATGGCTGACACCACTTCTACCCCTTGAAACGCCAGTAAACCTGCTGCTGCCGCTGTAAACAATCCGACTACCGCTTCTTTAAAAATGAATGGCATTGATACCAGCTCCTTTGCTTATTTAAAATAAGTAGATTTGTTATCATTCTACTCCTTTTTTCAGAATTTTCAATACCTTTTTATCAACAAAATAAAATAAAAACGCTTTCACTTTATAAAAATAAAGTGAAAGCGTTTTTTAAGCTTCCTTTTCTAATGCGTTCAGCGTAAGTGAATATTCTAATCCTTTTCCTTTTTGCACAATGTGCTGCACTTTGCCCATGTTGCACGCTTCTTGCGCACTAACGGTCATGCCGTTTGTTAACTTGAGCTGCACAGGTTCTTCCGCAATTCGTACGTCGCATGCTAAAGCTAACTCATATCCTCCGCCAAACGTAAAGTTTGTAAGAAGCGCAATCGTTTGTTTGGAGCTGCATGAAATACGCTGAAAAATCGCTCGAGCTGCTACTGCATGAATTGGCTGATAAAGCCTTCCTGTTTCTTCACGTAGGAAAGAGGCTGTTCTATGATCTCCGTTCATTTTATAGTACTCTCCCATAAATACAATACATCCAACCGACCCATCGTGCTGCAGCTCATTCATCGTTTCTTGCAGCTCATACATGACTTCACTGTTCAAACGATTAAGCATTGACTGATTCATTCGTACAACCGCCACATGATTTCTTTTTTCTACTTTGATAAACCTTTTCATCGTTCCTCCGCCCTTTCCCCTGTTGTTCTTTATAAATAAAGCGCTTTCAAAATACTTCGCTTTTTAATAGAAAAGTTATTTTCATAGTTTCATCATACAACAAACTCATAATTATTTCCATTACTTTTTTAATTTTCCGTCAATAATCCCCTGAATCATTTCCATTTTTTTATCAAATAAGACGTGCTATAGTATAAACAGCACAAATGCAGCTGAACTCACTGATAAAAGGAGTAATCACTATGAAATACGACTTAACGAAATGGGAGCCTCACGGCTATTCTTGCCCTGTGGAAGCAGCCGTTGATGTAGTCGGAGGTAAATGGAAAAGCGTCATTTTGTATCAATTATCGAAGGAACGCCGGCGCTTTAATGAACTGCGCAGACTCATTCCTGGCGTGACGCAGCGAATGCTCACGCTGCAGCTTCGCGAACTCGAGCGCGACGGAATTATCCACCGCGAAGTCTATAAACAAGTTCCGCCTAAAGTAGAATATTATTTAACACCCTTTGGAGAAACGCTCATCCCTATTATCGAGCTGATGTTTAAATGGGGATATGATCATACCGATAAAATTGCTGAAGCGAGAATTCAAGCAGAGAAAGAGTAAAAAACACGCAAAGCGTGCTTTTTTTATACATGTTTACGAATCAATAATTCTTTTAATCCGTACACAAACGTGCTTTCAATCGGCTTTAACTCAAATGACGGGCTCCAGTCCATCTGCGGATAGCGGTCAATCAGCTCGGCCAGCATAATTTTTGCTTCTATTCGAGCAAGGGGTGCTCCTAAGCAAAAATGAATGCCTCTTCCAAATGCCATGTGCACATTTGGCTTTCGATCGATTTTAAATACATCCGGGTCTTCAAAATACTCCGCGTCTCGATGCGCAGATCCCATCCATGGAACCACGTGTTCGCCCGCTTTTAGTTTCTTGCCTGCAAGAGTCACATCTTCTTTTACGATTCGGTGAAGAGCCTGAACGGGTGAACGATAGCGAAGAACTTCTTCAATCGCAGAAGGCAAAAGTTCTTTCTCTCGTTTGAGTCGTTCAAAAGAAGCTTTATCTTCCATTAAACAATAAATCGTATTTGAAATTAAATTTGTGGTTGTTTCGTTTCCAGCAATCAGCAGCAAAATAGAAAAACCGACGATCTCTTCATCCGTTAGCTGTTTCCCTTCTTCTTTTGCCTGAAGAAGCACGGAGATAATATCATCTCCTGGACGCGTGCGTTTTTCTTCAATGATTCGATAAAAATAAGTTTCTAGCTCATCATTTGCTTTCATTTTCTCTTGCTGCAATTTTTCGAGCGTTTCACGTTCGTTATTAGAAGGACCGGCTACGATAATATCCGACCAATCTTTAAACTGACGCTGATCTTCTATCGGCACGCCTAAAATATCGGCAATTACCATAACCGGAAGCGGATAGGACAGATGCTCGACTATATCAATATCTTCAAGATGCTCAACTTCTTGTAATAATTCAGCTGTAATACGCGCAATTTTAGGCTCCCATGCTTTCATTGCTTTAGGCGTAAAAGCTTTATTAACAAGCGCTCTCATTTCAGCATGCTTAGGCGGATCAATATTAATTAGACTCGTTCCTAGAGCAGTTTGTCTTTGGTTTTGTGGAGGTCTTCGATCAGAAGAAAAAATATTCTTTTGTTCCAGCACTTCTTTGACCCCGTCATAGTGAAAAACATCCCATACCTGCCTTTCTTCATCCCATTGCACAGGCGCGGTGTTTCTCATCTCTTCATACCATGAAAAAGGATTAAAGCGCTCTTCTTTTGTTTGAATTGTATTCACCTGACGGACAATTCCGTTTTCTCTTTCGGTTTTCATGTTAAAACCTCCCCGTATCGTTCAAATAGAATGACTGTGCAGTCATCTACGACCAAATAGTACCATATATACGAATTTTCTTAAAAATGATAGCTGTATATTTTAGTAAAAATGAATCGATAGAAGGATATTTTTTACAAAAAAGGGTAGGCGCATAGCGCCTACCTTTTTAAGAATAATGTTCTTCTGGTTTGTGTAATCGGTTGTCTAACGCGTACGCGCCGCTTCCTGCTAGAATCATATGAAGCGAAACGACAAAAAGGGCAACCTCAAGCTCATAGCCGCCTGTAAAACCAGCACCGCTTTTCGCTGTAAAAATAGCGCCAATCATCACAATCGCAAACAAGACACCGATTAAACGCGTTTGAAATCCAAGAATCATAGCGGCTCCCCCTACGAATTCAATAACCGCAACCGCATAAGCGAAAAACGCAGGAATGCCCATGCTGTGGAAAAAACCGACCGTATTATCAATACCGCTTTGGAATTTGCCAAGGCCATGAATAAAAAATGTTAGCCCTAACATAAGACGAAGTAAAAACGTTCCAAGCTGATAGCTTTTCATTTCTTTTCCTCCTTTTTTACTTTTGTCTGCACATGTAACAATTTTAGTTACAACTGTGAACAAATTCAAGGGGTTAGAACAGAAAAACAAGATATCAGCAAATTTCTTTCCTTATCTTAAACGTTTCTTTTGTAAATGAGCCCCCACCCACACTCCCTGCTCAGTCGCGCTGAAGATACGAGAGAAATGCAAAAATATGATCCTGAATAATAAGTTCTGCCGTAGCAGAATGGCTCTTTAATAATAGGTGTTCAGAATATCGAAATCGGTTAAATTTATTTACATCAACATGGTGAACGGCCTGCACATGACAACCTTCTATGATGGCTTTTATTTGGGCAAAAGGCGGTACAGCAAGAGATTCGGGCCTAATTTTCTCCAGGCACTCTCTACTTATGGCATGAGGAACAGCAGTCATGGAGCTCATTAATAAATCTTTTCTTCCTATTGTCTCGTTCAATACGTACTTCCACCCCTGCACAACATGCGTGAGCTTCGCTTCATCTTCACATACGTTTAAAGCTACATCAACGCCGCTCGCTACCGCTGAAGCAAACGGATACAACTCTTGAGCTGAAAGAACAAAATCCCCGTCTATAAAGAGAAGAATATCTCCCGTTGCTGCAAGTGCCCCCGCAGCTCTTCCGCAGTCATGCCCTAACCGCTCATCGTAGACGATAGTTTTGACGCCCTGTTCTTTGGCGTACTTCTCTGACTGATCCGTAGAGCCGTTAATCACAACAATAATTTCCAACGGTTCAAGTTTTCTTGCTTCTTCAATTACTTGTTTGATTGTTTGTTCTTCGTTGCAAACCGGAATAATAACAGAGAGCTGTTTTCCTCCATAAAAAGAAGATAGTTTCCCCCAGCCGTGCTCCACAACTGGAATGGGCTGCGCAAGCATATCCACTCGCCTTTTACGATTCGACGACAGCGTATAGTATGTTTGAAGAAGCTGCTGATAAGATTGAATTCGCTCTTTTCTGCGCAGCGGGCGATCAAACGGGCGAAAGCTTCCCTTTCCCTCTGTCTCAATCGTAATATGCGTGCTTACACGATACTGTGTTAAAAACGTCACAAATAAAGAAAGAGGCGGCATCTCCCAGTAGTTCTTTAATACGCTCAGCAGCACGCCGTAAGGTGCTTTTAAATAAGCGTTGGCACGATGAGGCTTTCCAAGCGCATGATGCAGGACCGTACTCCACGTCAGTTCACTGCGATTAAAAGTATTCATCTTTGTTTTTTCCCACTTGTTTAGTACAACATCACTATGTCCGAATAACAGCGCCTGCACAAAACGTTCAATCTCAGAAGCCGAAAGAATAATGTCTCCGTCTACAAATAAAACGGCATCTCCTTTGGCGGCTTTGGCTCCTTCCATTCTTGCTTCATGGGGAGAAAGGCGTTTTTCCACTACTTTTACTATGCACCCTTCTTCTTTTGCTATTTTTACTGAAGCATCGGTACAGCCATTTGCGATTACAATAATCTCAAGCACATTCACTTTCTTAATTTGTTTAAGCACGGTCTTTAGCGTGTCTTCTTCATTGTAAACAGGCAGCACGACAGAAAGAGTTTTCATTAATATCACCCCTAAAAAAAGAACCACTGAATAACTCAGCGGCTTCATTCATTTAAAATACCTCTTGTATCTACAACTTTTTTTGCATTTTTTACGATTGACCAATCCACCTGACTATGGTCAGTTAATACCAGTACAACATCGCTTTTTTCGATTTCCTCTTTTGTGAGCGGGACAGAAAAGTACGTTTGCTTATTAAAGACGGCAGAGTCAATATACGGGTCATGATACGTTAATTCATACCCTTTTTCTAAAAGACCTTCACACACGGTTAGCGCTGGCGATTCACGTATGTCATTTACGTCTTTTTTATACGCAACGCCCACCACGAGCACGCGCTTTTCATTTGCGTTAAGCTGCTTTTCAACCCGTTTAATCACTTTATTTGGCATTTCTTCATTAATATGATGAGCCGCTTCAATAAGTTCGCTCGTTAATCCATTTTGCTTTAGTTTCCATAAGAAATAAAGCGGATCAACAGGTATGCAGTGCCCCCCTATTCCGGGACCTGGATAATAAGGAGTAAACCCAAACGGCTTGGTAGATGCCGCTTGTAAGACCTCATAAAAATCTATTCCTAATTCCTCGCACAGTTCATTTGTTTCATTCACCAATGAAATATTGACCAGACGCTGAATATTTTCAAACAGCTTGCACATTTCCGCTACTTTTGGAGAAGAAACAGGTACGACTTGCTGAAAAATACTTTCATAAAACGCCTGCACATGATAAAGGCACTCTTTGCTGTAGCCGCTGATCACTTTTGGAATATGCTCAATGTCATACGACTTGTTTGCCGGATCAACTCGCTCTGGAGAATAAGCTAAATAAAAATCTATTCCTGCTTGCAAGTTAGAATCTTTCAAAATAGGCAAAACAATTTCTTCAAGCGTACCTGGGTAGGTAGAGCTTTCATAAATAATCGTTTGCCCTTTTACCATGTATTCTTTTAAGAAAGTAGATGCGCTAATAACTGGTCCTAAATCTGGATTGTGCGTTTCTGTAATTGGGGTTGGTACGGTCACCACTACATACTCGCAGGCTTGAAATGCCGAAATACCTTTTTTTAATTCATATGCTTGAAAATTTTTCTCCTTTTGAATCACATCATTACTTACGTCTGGAATATAGCTTTTCCCTTGTCTTAGCGCTTCAATTTTCCGCTTGTCAATATCAAGTCCAATCACGGTATAGTTTTTCTTAGCAAACAAAAGAGCAAGAGGCAGCCCCACATACCCAAGACCAATAACGGCAACTTTTTTATTCATTCTTCAACACCTCAAACAAAATATCATGTCTTCGTATGTCCGGGAGAAATTCGCCTCTTTCGCTGGTTTGGCTGATATAGTACGCCATGGCTTCTACATAATCACCTAGGATTCGCTGCGTTGATGCTGCCAAACCCTTGACTTTCATATGCTCTTTTCGAATCCGGTTTGTTCGCGCGACATCCACAAAATGAACAGGCTGGACATTAAAGCCGTACATAATACTTTGTAATTGAAATAAAGGCGGAATAATAAGAGATTCGTAGCCTACTTTCTCCATTACATCCCGTTTAATTGCATGCGGAATCGCCGTCGTCGTATTAATGGTTAAATCCGGACGTTTGCAAACAATATTAAGAAAATATTTCGCCGCGCTTACAGAGTGGATGGGATGCACTTCGTCAAGCAGACACTCTAAATTATTAAGCGCTACATCAACTCCTTGGTCAGCCGCTTCTAAATATGGACGCAAATGTTCCGCGGAAATCATAATATCTCCATCTACGAACAAGCAAACTTCACCGCTGCTGTACATCGCACCAATTGCTCGAGGTACATTGTGTCCAAGGCGCTGCTTGTAATGAAGAACAGTAGCACCCTCTTCAATTGCTCGCTTAACCGTCGCTTCGTCTGCCCCGTTGGCAACCACGATGATTTCTTCCACTCCGGCTTTTCTTACTTCTTTAATCACGTTTGCAATCGTCTCTTTTTCTTCACCTGCTGGAATAACAGCACTGTACTTAACTCCTGTTTTCCGTTTTACATTCGGTGTATAAGCGGAAACAACTTCTCGGTTTCGATTACCATCTGTGAGCCCGCCTCTTATTCCTTTTTCTTCGATAAGATGAGCTAACGCTTTAATATGATCTCCAATAATATAGTTAGTGGAAATAGGGAAAGGAGAATTGGTAGGAATGGTTTTGTGGGTAGTTCTAATCTTATTGGTATAAATAACGTCTGAAGAACACGGTGCAACGATTGACATTCCTTTTAAAAGAGCAATCGTATGAGCAAGAGGCGGGTGAGCTAAGTTCTCGTATCCAATTTTAGCTGCCGATGTTTTCTTGATAGCATGGGGAATAGCTGTTAATGCTTGAATGGATAAATCTTCACGCTGCAAGCATAAGTTCAGCATGTATTTCGCAACGGAAACCGGATGCGGACGCACTTTCCGCTTCATAGTCCATGAAAGGTTGTTCAACGCTATATCATGACCGGTTTCTATAGCCTTCGTATATTTCATCAGCTCCTCATGAGGAACCGCTATATCTCCGTCCAAAAAAAGCAAAATATCTCCTTTTGCTTTTTTAGCCCCAATGGCCCTTCCAATATTAATGCCAAGAGCTTCCTCATAATAAATGACGCGGCAGCCTGCACCCTCGGCGATTTCCTGTGTTGTATCACTGGATCCATTTACGACGACCATAATCTCAAACGGCTTCATTTTTTGAACTTCTTTAATGACAGGTAACAAAGAATCAGCTTCGTTACAGGCTGGAATAATCACTGATACTTTCAAACTCACTCAACTCCGCTGAAAATTCGAACATACGTAATGGATACTAATGGAATGGTTACATCTGCAGGCTCGCCATATGAGCTTGATGTACGTACAACAGCCGCTGCGTCCGTAACAGCAAGCAGTGTTCCATTAATAACGTCAATAGCTGTGATGATTTGCACAAATGAACCTACATTTTCTCGTAATGCATCTTGAAACATATTTTTTTCCTCCTTTCGTTTAAGCGCTTTGAATAGTCACAATGCTTGTAAATGGCAGTAATACCGTTGACGTTGGAGACTCTACTAATTCCAAATAATCATCTCCCACAAACGTGACCACACCTTCAAGTGGACCAGCTGTCGTTTCGATCACAACTTCCTGTCCGATATACTGCTCAGCAATTTCTTTAAAAGGTGATTCTTGAGATTCTTTAATAATACTTATTACGTACTCTTTGAACGTGTCAGAATAAACGACTTCTTCTACTGCTTTCTTTGTGTTTTCCTGAATAAATTCAGCAAATCGATTTGAAAACAAAAGGTGTTTTATCTTTTCTACATAGCGACGGTAACAACAAAAAAACATAAATTTTGTTCCTCCTTTTTATACTGTTATCCCTTCAAATTACCTATAACAATTGACGTAACCTGAGAGATTACTTTATCAATATATACAAGCTGTATCATAAAGGTGACAGAACTTTTGTCGTATTTCCATACAAATACGCACTTGACTAGTCCATTTTGTATAGGGGAATCCCCTACCTACCTCCTACCTACTGAAACCAATACAAAAAAGACAAAGCCCTTAGACTTTGCCTTTTTGTATCTATTAAATGATAAATCAGTTAGCTGCAATACGCTTTGCTCCTATATAGCGCTCTTTCCAATAGCTTGAATTTTTATCGCTAATTGTCACGCCTTTAGAAGACGATGCGTTAATAAATTTTCCGTCTCCAAGATAAATGCCTGCATGAGAAGGACCTTCTTTGTACGTTTCAAAGAACACAAGATCTCCTACCTGCGGTTCACTTACATTTTCACCTGCTTTATAGATATCTTCAACCGTTCTGGGAATATCAACACCTACGCTTTCTTTATATACATACTGAAGATATCCGCTGCAGTCAAATCCTGAAGGTGTAGTGCCGCCCCATTTGTACGGCGTGCCCATTAAGGATTTTGCTTTGCTGATTACTTTATCCGTATTCACTTCTGATTCGCCTTCTACAACGCCGCCTTTACCTAATGCATTGTATGTATTCTCTCCAACAACTCCATCTGCTTCTAGGTTATGTTTCTCTTGAAAAGCCATAACCGCTTTTTTTGTTTCATAATTAAAATAACGCGATACTTCGCCTTTTAAAAATCCTTTGTCTTTTAACACCGTTTTAACTTGTTCAACATCATCATTTGTCATCCCTTGTTTTAAAACCGTGTCGCCAAACGCAGCATGTCCCATTGCCGGACTTGCAAATAAAGCTCCTCCTACAAGAAGCGCCGATAGCATTTTTTTCATTTCGTTTCCTCCCCGAATCATGTTTTAAGCACCGTACAACCATACCATCTGCGGATAACAATTCAATTAATAGAAGATAACAATTTGATAACAATCTTCTTAAACAGCCTCAACTCTTGGATGTAAAACGCCGAAATATAAGAAGAAGAGAAAAACAACTATTCTAGCAAATAAAGGTGATAAATATGAATTGGTTTAAACGAAACAAAGCGCACGCCGAAGCAGCCGCTGTCGAATCCATCACTGTAAAGCTTCATGTATCGGACCCGATGATAAAAAAGCAGATTAACATGATTTCCTTAACAGCAGAGGATCTCGAACGGATTGCCAGATTTCAAGTTCATGCGCTAAATGCCATCGAAGAGATCGTGAACGATTTTTACAAAGCTATTGGCGAACAGGCCCATTTGGTTGCGATTATCGAAAAGCACAGCAGCGTCCATGCATTAAAACAAACGTTAAAACGGCATATTTTAGAAATGTTTGATGGACAAATAGACGATGCTTTTGTGGTAAAACGTCAAAAAATTTCCAAGATGCACGTTAAAATTGGACTTGAGCCAAACTGGTATTTGTGCGCATTTCAAAATTTATTTACGTCGCTTCTTTCAGTATGTGAACGTAGGATGGAATCAAAAGAAGAATGTCTGGCTTTTATTGCAAGTATGACAAAGCTTATTAGTCTAGAACAGCAAATTGTGTTAAAAGCCTATGAGCTTGAATATGACGAGCAGCGGGCTGGACTTCAGACTCAAAAAGAGAAAATTCAGCTAGAAATCTCTCGTACATCATCTATCCTTTCTTCGCTATCTGAAGAAACGAAGACATTTATGAATCAAATGCACAACCAGTCCTCTGACGTCGTTTCTTATGCAAACAAAAGCTCTGAACTAGCAGAAGTCATTGAGAAGGAATCCGTTACGAGTCAAGCAAAATTAAAAGAAGAACAAAACATGCTGGGAAGCATACAAAAAAATACGTCGCTCATTCAAAACAAAATGAAAACGCTCGAACATACATCACAGCAAATTCATCAAATCGTTTCGATTGTTACTTCTATTGCGGAGCAAACGAATTTATTAGCATTAAACGCTTCGATTGAGTCTGCTCGAGCGGGCGAGCATGGAAAAGGATTTGCAGTGGTGGCACAGGAAGTACGGAAGCTTGCAGAAGAAACGAAGAAATCTATTGCTAATATTTCCACTTTTATCGGAGACATTCAAAAACAAATCGAAAGCGTCTCGGCGCTAGGCGGAGAAGTCGCTACATTAACAAAAGATACGGCTGACAATATGAACAACATTACTTCTTTTTTCACGAACGTTCTTAGCATAACAACCGAGAACAAACAGCAAACCGTGCTAACCAAAAAAGAGCTTGAAAAAATAGCCGATGTAATGAAGCAGCTGTCTCTGCGTATTGAGAAGATGGCCCATTCCTCAGAAGAACTTGAACGGTTAACTGAAAAAAGTTGATATGCAAAAAAGCCTTCTCAGCTTGCACAAGAAGGCTTTTTTATTTTTTCAAGCTAGCAGCGGGCTCTTGAGAAGAACGCTCGATAAACTGGACAAAATCCTCTCCGTATATGCTTCGAATCAGAGCCGTCAGCTCAACAAAGTCAGGCAGCTCTCCGTAAACATCTCGCAGCGGCATCGCTCCTTGAAACAAAGGATTTTCAAGAGGATTATAATCCTCGAGCGTTTTTAAAAACATCTTTTTTCCTTCTTCTGTGAGCTGTACGTATGTATTCCGCTTATCTTTCTCATTTTTAGAAAGGGTAAGATAGCCCCGCAAGTGCAATTTTTTTGCAAAGTTAAAAGCTGTGGATAAATGCATGACGCCTAGCTTTGAAATGTCAGTCATCGATGCAATTTCCAGCTGATAAGCAATCCCCAAAATGTGATGCTCATTAATGCTCAGATCGTACGGCTTAACCCACTGCTCCCAATCCTTTTCAGTAGACTTCCAAAGAGCTTTGCTTACTTGCATCACAAGCTGGTTAAACAGCATGGCATCTTTAATCGTATCTTGATTTAACGTGCGTTTCACCTCTTCACTTCCTCTCTAGAAATGCAACCGTTCACATCATTTTCCCCTAAGACTTTATAAACAAAAAGAATGAAAATATATACAAAATATTATACATGATTGCTTATATATTTCAACTTATTTTGCATAAAAATAAATTTAAACGTTTCTTTATGTAAAAAAACAGGCGTGAACGTTCAGCGTTCACACCTGTTTTTTAATGAATATACCGTTTACCAACCAGAAGGTTTGAAATAACGTCCGTTGGAATTTCAAACTCAATGTTTCCCATATATCCTGGGGCGACTTTGTATTTATCAAATACAATTCTAAGCTTGTGATCTTTTGTAATGTAGAAACTTTGATTTTCAGCAATCTCTTTAAAAGGATCCATATCTTCTTCAGTCAGCCAGTAGATTTTGCCTTCTTCATGTTTCATTTGATCTTTCATTTGCTGTTTAATATTTTCACTAATGACCTTTATATAGCTTTTATCTTTGAACAAACTTGGAAGCGTAACGAGCACTTCGTGTTTTTTATCAATCGTGTCGTACTGATTGATGCTCGACGTTGAAGCTCTCGATTCTTCCACATATCGATGAACCACAAGCAAATCATCGGTATCCGTCATAATATCATAGCCGCTGCTGACAGCCACGTTTCCTTTCTCTCCTTTTTGTAAGTTTTTCATCTCTTTTTTAAACTGCTCATACAGCTGCTCATTTTCTTTTATATATTTTTCATTCAAGCTTGTTTGAAGACCTTTGTTTTCCAAGCCTGAAATCGACGGTGTTTTCACGTCAATACGAGAATGCTTTTCTTCTTGCTTCAGTTCATCAAATGTGATCACTTCTACTACTTTTCCAAGCACAGGAATTTTTGCCATTGCATTTGCCGCATCTGGACTCACATTCACCGTTGTGATAAAAATCACCGCTGCTGCCGCAATCGTGCTCGGCCAAATATAGGATTTCTTTTTACGAGGATGTGAAGAAAGTGCCTGTGCAACAACATCATCTAATTCGTCTGGAATAGGAATGTCATGATACTGCTTCTTTAACTTTTCTATTTTTTCATTCATTGTTCTAAGTCCTCCTCCGTCATCGTAATCCGCAACAGGTTCAACCCTCTGTATAGCCTTGTCTTTACCGTGTTTACATTTTCCTCAATGATTTCCGCAATTTCGTCCATTTTTAAATCTTCGAAAAACCTCAGAATAATAATGGTTTTATATTTAACCGGCAGCTGATCCATTGCTTGCTTTAAATCGATATCTTCATACTGATCTTCACGTCCGCTGCTCAAGTGTTCAAGCGCTTCATCATCCATAAGCGTTAGACGTTTATGCTTGCGCAGGAAATCGATTGCTGTTCGTACAACAATTTTATAAAGCCAGCTTTTAATCGATTGAATATCCTTGATACTGTCCATTGAAATGAGTGCTTTTTTAATCGATTCTTGCACAATATCAAGCGCATCTTCTTGATTTTTTACATAGCTAAAAGCAAGCCGGTAAAAATCCGCTTTATGCTCGGTTACGCACGCTACGAGCACCTGATGTGCATCATGTTTTTTCATCGTCTTTCATACCCTTCTATTTTCTCTTGCTGAAGTACATCTATAAGGTAGACGGAATGAGTAGAAAAATAGTTTGGTTTTTTTAAAAAAAGTAAAACTAAATGATGGTCTCATGCGTCTATTAGGTAGATATATACAAAAAGGGGAATATTACTACATGAAAACCATGGGCTACAAACGTATTTTGACACTGCTTGGATGCTGTATTTTGTTTCTTGGTACAGCAGGGTATATCGTCAAAGCAAACAGTACAGAGAAAAAAACGGCAAGTATTCAAACAGATCAAACCTATCCAAACGTTGAAATTCAAACGCTAGTTAAGGACCTTACCGACGGAGGCTATGCCATTAGCTACCCTTCCTTTGGTAAAAAAGAAATCGATCAATCCATTCAAGCTTACGTAACAGATCAAGTGGCACACTATGAAAAAAAGCTGAAGAAGCAGTCAAAAAAGAAAAAATCTGAATTAACGATTACATATAAAATCGTCCATTACAGCAAGCAAACGCTAAGCGTTGTCTTTGATGAATATGAATCGGTAAATGGAGAGGAAGGAACGTCTTCTCTCAAAACCTTTACCTTCGACCTGCCTGCTCAAAAACAAATGACGTTAAAGGATTTATTTAAAGAAGATGCAAACTATTTAGATCGCCTGTCGGCTATTTCATATGCTGAATTAAAAAAACAAATGAAAACAGCTGATTTTGACCCTGACCTTCAAAAAGGAACTCAGGCAGCTAATCAAAATTTCAGTCAGTTTGCGCTGCTTGAAAACAGTATTGTGATCTATTTTAAGCCTTATCAGCTAGGTGCTGAACAAGCGAAAACCAAAACAATCGCTATCCAAAAAGATTTATTTAAAGACATGCTGAGCGATGCTTACAAAGACGAAGCAGTAAATAAAAATAAAGTCAAAGAAACGCCTCCAAAACATATCGTTAACGAAATGCCGCAGCAAGGAGCTCCTATTGATCCAACTAAAAAAGTCGTTGCGATGACCTTTGATGACGGACCTAACCCTTCATCTACCAATGTGATTTTAGATGGATTAAAAGAAATGAACGGGCACGCTACCTTTTTTGTGTTAGGAAGTCGCGTTCAATATTATCCTGAAACAATCGAACGTATGGTCAAGGAAGGCAACGAAGTCGGAAATCACTCTTGGGATCATCCTCAGCTCACACGTTTGAACGAAGCGCAGGTCAAACACCAAATAGGCGATACCCAAGCGCTCATCAAACAAGTGAGCGGCTATGAACCACTGCATGTACGCCCTCCTTATGGAGCCGTGAACGCAAACGTAAGACGTTATATCGGAAATGTTGGTGTGACTCTATGGGATATCGATCCCGAAGACTGGAAATATAGAAACGTTCCTCACTCCGTTCAAGCGGTTATGAGCCAAGTCGGAGACGGAAAAGTTATTTTAATGCATGATATTTATCAAACAAGTGCCGAAGCAGCGGTTGAAATTATGAAGCAGCTTCACGCACAAGGGTATCAGCTTGTTACGATTTCACAGCTAGAACAAGTAAAAAAAGAGCGGGAGCAGCTGCATTTGCGGTAGCGGATAGCAGGCGAACGCGCTGCAGCCATTAGGATGGCTGCAGCGCGTTTGTTTTTTTTATGCGATGTTTAATAAATGCTATACAGAGCAGCATAAACGGAATCACTACATGAAAAGGGATAAAAAGCAACACTGGCATAATCGTTAGCCCTTCTTTTAAATGCTCTTGAAAATTACTTGCAATCGTCAAAGAAAAAAATAAAATCACCGTGCCCACAGGATATGTCAGCGCAGAAGGTCGTTTCACCTTAAACAGTGTGGAAAGTCCAACAATCACGGCGTAAAAAAAGACGCTGATTTTAACAAATCCTCCGATGACTAATGCACTCATAAAAAACACGTCCAGCCGTTCTAGCTATTACTTCAAATCCTTTGTGCACCGTATAAATAATTAACAGCATCAGCATCACATTCATTACAAATAAAGGCCTGTCGCTTGTTCCTCTGACGCCGAACCTTCTGTTTCCTTTTTATTGTCTTTGCTTTTTTATTTTTAAATAAAGAAGGCACGATTAAAAACACCTTTTTTTAGCTTTTTCCAAATAAATGCTTTGTATGCAATTTTTAATAGAGCAATCAAAGCGTAAGACAAAAAAATAACAAAAACTAGCGGTAGAATGTTTTTAAGAAAAAAACAAAAACGGAGAGTGAAACGTATGAAAATCGTTTGGATATCAGCTTTGCTGTTAGGATGCTTAATGGGATTTTCTATCGGAGTGGATATGGTGCAAGGATTTAGTTTTTCCATGGCCTTGCAAAATGCCTACAGTCCGTTTCGTGTTATGGAGTTCGCTGAACTATTTGTCCTTTTTTTCCTTTTGTTCTGTTTTGTAGCTGAAGTATTTTATCGTTCATTTAAAGTGAAAAAAGCAAAACAGCGACAAAAATAAAACTCCGTAAAAAACACATATTTCTCCTTTTTACCACCTATTCTCCTTCTCATTTAAATGTTATAATTTTCATAATTGGCAAATCCTTTACACGCCTTTCTACATAGAAAGCTGTACGCTTAAACTACAAAATAAACATTGACTTTGAACTAAAAGGTGAAGATATGATGAAAAAAAAATTAGCCGTTATTAGTACAGCTTGCTTACTTATTCTTGCAAGTGACCCCATCCCTTCTTATGCTACTCCTGATTCCCCGGATTCCTCTTCCGACGTTTTGGACCAGTCAACAGACGTGGATACAACTGAAGATGTAAAAGCTATTTTTGACTCTCTCTATCAAGAAGGCTATTCGCTTGGAGAAGAAGATGGATACGCAGAGAAAAAATTTGAACAGTTTGATCAAACAACAGGACTGGACAAATCTTCTGAAGAATTCACGTGGTTTATGATGGGGTATACGGTAGGGTATAGAAAAGGACAGCAGCAAAAAGAGGAAGAACTCGAGACTGAACAAGAAAATGAAATGGCTGCCGGCGAAGAGGAAGGCTATCAGCAAGGCGTCCTTGATTACAAACATGCTACGATTCAGTCAGAAATCGACCCTTTCCCTTCTAAGTCATCCGACTGGAATAAAGGGTATGTTCAAGGCTACAAAAAAGCTATTTCTTTAATGGACTTATCTGTTAAAGCAAAAAAAGAAGGCTATGACCAAGGTCTTGAAAATGATTCAATGAGTGTTCCGAGCATGTATGATGATGAGGATGTCACACGTCAGGCTTTTACAGAAGGCTTTGAAACCGCTCAAGCCGAAGTGCTGAAGCAGCAAAAAAAGCAGTTTGAAAAGCAGGGCTATGTACAAGGTTATCACGACCTTTCATTAGAAGTACCTGCAGAAGCAGAAGGCGAATTGCAAACAGCCTTTGAGCAAGGATATGAAAAAGGACAGAAACAAAAGCAAAAAGACGTAAAAGCAGACGGATACGACTCAGCCTTCACTTATCAGACCTATAGAGCGCCTAAAAATCTTCAGGACAAGCCCGAGCTAGAAAAATGGTACAAAGCAGGTTTTTATTCGAATAAAGACGTGAAATCTTTACAGCAAAAAGCTTATAAAGACGGCTGGAAACTCGGAAAAGAAATGAGCGTTCCGAAAAAATACAAGCAAAATAAAGCTGCGGTGGCAATGTACAAGAAATATTTTGAACAAGGCCAAAAAAAGCAGGATAAAACAGTGAGTCATATCCTGCTCGGCAGCGGTATTGTTCTTACACTGGCTGCCCTTATCACGCTATGGAGACTTCGCCGCCGTAAAAATGAAGAGACAGCACTAGATAGCTAAAGACGAGTACATAAAAAACCCGGAAAATCGTGATTTTCCGGGTTTTTATGTTAAATAATCATTCGTTTATTTTCCGCAAGCTGAACTTCTTGCTCTTGTTTTGACTGATTTTGTTTTCGAATTTTCAAATAATAATAACCATAGCAGCCTATAAAGAAAATACCTCCGCAGTATAACGCCATTCGCTGCTCGGGATCAAACGCAAGACTGATCATAACGATACAGTTCGTAATAAGCGCTACGATAGGAAGAACCGGATAAAGAGGAGTTCTAAATTTCAGATCTTCCACTTTTCCACCTTTAGCCACGTAAGCACGACGAAACGCAAGCAGTGAAGCTGTAATCGCAATCCAGCCAATTTGAGCGCCGAGTCCAGCGAGTGAAATCAGCCACACAAAAACGGTTTTAGCTGCCACTACGCTTGAAAGCAGCGAAAAACATGAAATCACAAGCGTAATTAATAGTGCATTAAATGGAACTCCTCTTTTGTTAACTTTTCCAAGTGCAGGACTTGCCATTCCTTCTCTTGAAAGAGAATAAAGCATACGTGTAGCCGCGTAAAATCCAGAGTTTGCGACTGAAAGAAGAGCTGTTAAAATGATAAAGTTCATAATATCCGCCGCGTAAGGTACACCTACACTGTCTAACACAACGACAAACGGACTTTCTACGACGCCTGCTTTTTCACGAGGAATCATGCTTGCTAGGACAAACACGGATAAGACGAAAAAGAAAAGCGTACGCCAAACCGTTTGCTTGATCGCTTTTGGAATTGTTTTTTCCGGATTTTCACTTTCTCCTGCCGCAATTCCAATCAATTCTGTTCCTTGAAACGAAAAGTTCACCGTAATCATTGTAATCAGCAAAGCCGTTACGCCATTTGGAAAAAGCCCTTCAGCAAAGAAGTTTGATAGAAGCGGTGCTTCCTGTCCGCTTTTCATATCAATGAGTCCAAACATTGCCGCTCCGCCTACAACAATAAACATAATGATGGCGAAAATTTTAACGCTTGAAAACCAAAATTCTGTTTCACCAAATGCTTTAGCTGAAAGTGCATTTAGTGAAAAAATTAACGCTCCAAAAATGGCGCACCATAACCAAACGGGCGAGTCTGGGAACCATCTTTGCATTAATTGTCCAGCAGCTAAGAACTCAAGTGCCACCGTTACTGCCCATCCTAGCCAGTACAGCCATCCAATCGCAAAACCGGTTGCAGGGCCGATAAATTTAGTGGAGTACGTTTGAAACGATCCTGCAACTGGCATAGCAACGGATAATTCTCCAAGACACAGCATCGTTAGATACATAATGATCCCTCCTACTAAGTAGGAAATCATTGCTCCCATCGGACCTGCTTCATTGATGGTATAACCTGAACCAAGGAAAAAACCGGTACCAATACATCCTCCTAGTGATATCATAAAAAGATGCCTTGTTTTCATCGTTCTTTTTAATTCTCCTGGCTGTCCCTGTGGAATATTCATCCCATTTCCTCCCTTTGCTGCATAAAAATGAAATCGCTTTCATTTTTTTAGGTTTATTTTGTTTTTATAGCCGCTTACTAGGTAGCTCTTCATGACTGAAGTCCATTGATGCCGGATGATTTTCAAATGGCGCCAGCCCCGTAGCGAGGATGGCAGCCGATTAGCCCTGCATGACCGTTTATTGGATCATAACAGATTTTCTTCTACACGATACCTGTAAGTAGCTCTTTCTTATAAAAGCTTATCGCCAAACAATGAACTCATTAACGCAACCGCTACTTCTGCAGTTTTGTTATGCTGATCTAAAATGGGGTTCACTTCTACAAATTCAGCGGATGTCACCATGTCTGCTTCCGCTAGCATTTCCATTGCTAAATGACTTTCTCGGTAGCTGATGCCGCCTTTTACAGGTGTACCTACGCCTGGTGCATCATCCGGATCTAAGCCGTCTAAGTCCAGCGACAGGTGCACGCCGTCTGTACCGCTTAAATAATCAATCGTTTCTTTCATCACTTGCGTCATACCTAAACGATCAATTTCATGCATGGTATACACTTTAATTCCTTTTTCTTTAATTAACTCTTTTTCACCATCATCCAATGAGCGTGCACCGATAATAACTAGATTTTCAGGTTTAATTTTTGGGGTATACCCTCCAATATTTAAAAGTACAGGATGTCCAATACCCAAGCTCACCGCTAACGGCATGCCGTGAATATTGCCTGATGGAGATGTTTCAGCTGTGTTTAAATCACCATGAGCATCATACCAAATAACGCCTAAATTTTCTGAACCTTTTGCGACTCCTGCAAGTGTTCCGATTGCAATGCTGTGGTCTCCGCCTAATATTAACGGAAAGCGTTCTTGCTCTCTCACTTCTTCAACTCTTGCAGCAAGCTGTTCATTTCCGCTGGCTACAGCCGCTAAGTTTTTCAAATTCGTATTTTTATCTACGTCTGCCCGCTCTTTAATTTCTACTTTAATATCGCCTTCATCGTGTACGGTATAGCCAAGAGCTTCTAAGCGTGTATTCATGCCTGCATAGCGGATCGCGCTTGGCCCCATGTCTACACCCCTTCTTGTTTGTCCGTAATCCATGGGTACACCGATAATTGAAATGTCTTTTTTCATTTTCTATACCTCCGTTGCATTTTATTCTGTGTGAAGTAAACATAGGTAGTTATTTAACTATGTATTTTTTTCATTGATACAGCCCCTCATCTATTTCTTATGCAAAAATGATGCCAACTTTGTTTGTAGCATTCTATCAGTCTTTTTATCACGGATTTTCTTACACATGCCAAAAAAACTGTCGATTTCTACAACTTTTTGGCAAACCATGCAAACTTTTTTGTCGTTTCGTTTAAAATCGCCAATTTTATTTGCTTTCATAAAAAAGAGATTGCGACATAACAAATTCCATTCAACAGCTAGAAGTAACTACACACAGAAAACCTAAGTTTGTCATACCAATAAAAAAATCCGAACGAGTTGGATTCTTCATCAAGAATCTCAATTCATCGTTCGGATTTTTCTTCACCTAAAATACTTTTGTCCCAGTCTCTTTTTTAATTTGTAATAACGTCTCCGTCTTCATCATCGCCTGTATCGTCTTCACCAGGATCTTTTTCTAATGAAACCACTTTCTTTTGGTCATCCCATTTCACTTTGTAGCCAAGTGATTTGGCTACTTTGATAACTGATAAATAAGAGTGATGATTTGGTTTATACAGCTTTAAGTCACTCGAATCAACGACGCCTAAGCCTAACAGCAGGCGATCGGATTGAACGTAAGGCTTTCCATCAATCAGCTTCACTTGCTTATCAGTAAATGGATAAACGGCACGGTTGACTTCAACTGTAAACTCTCCTTTTTTCTCTTCTTTAATTGGTTTTGGCTGTTTGGATACATATTTAATTGCGTCTACTCCTAATACCGTGCCCTGGCGCGTATTATCAGCGCCTCCGTACATTTTCCCCGTTTCATAGTCATAGATAACCGCTTGAACGTTTCCAATATGCTCAGGCTTTTCCTCAAACGCATGTCCTTTAGCCATCATTTCAAGAATTGTATCTTGGCTAAAGCCAGGTTCCCATCTTACGGTTGGATAGCCGCCTGAATAAATACGAGGTGTTAAAATCGCTTTTTGAATCGGCATCTTATGGTCAATAACATTCATAATCGTTTCTGCTACAGACGCAATAATGGTTGGGCCTCCCGGTGAACCAATTGCCATGAACGGCTTTCCGTCTTTTAACAGCATCGTTGGAGACATGCTGCTTCGAGGACGTTTTTTAGGCTCAACCTGGTTCACACCTCCCGGAGTGGCATCAAAATCCGTCATTTCATTGTTGAGCATAAATCCGTAGTCAGGAACCATAATTCCTGAACCAAAAACTTGTTCAATGGTAGTCGTGTAAGAAACCATGTTTCCCCATTTGTCTACAACAGAGAAATGAGTCGTTTGGCCGATTGGATTTTCTTCCTTTACTGTTGCTTTATTTGGATTTTCTTTTCCTTCATATTTCCAAGGGTCTCCTTCTTTGACATTAGGCGTTGCTTTGTTTGGATTAATTAATTTACGACGTTCTTTAATATAATCTTCATCTAACAGTCCTTTTTTCGGCACTTCGTAAAAGTCTTCATCTGCCATATACGCCGCGCGGTCCGCGAAAGCTAAGTGCATCGCTTCCGTTAAATGCTGCAAATACTGAGGCGTATTGGAACCCATTTTTTCTACATCATAACCTTCCATTAGCTTTAAAATCTGCTGAACGGTTAATCCGCCGGAGCTAGGAGGAGCCGCACTAACCACATCGTAGCCTCGGTAAGTTGTTTTAACCGGCTCACGTTCTTTTACAACGTAATTTTTCAAATCATCCATGGTCATGCTTCCATCGCGTTTTTGAACTTCTTTAACAAGCGCTTTTCCAATTTCTCCTTTATAAAGAGCGTCTGACCCTTCTTTTTGAATAAGCTTTAATGTTTTAGCAAGATCCGGCTGAACAAGCTTATCTCCTTCTTTTAACGGCTTGCCATTCGGCACAAATACATTACCGGCCGTTTGGTATCTTTCAAGCTTGTCCGCATTTTCATCAATGTACTGAGCCATCGACCAATTTACTTTGATTCCTTGTTCTGCTTGAGTAATAGCTGGTTTAATAACATCTGATAAGTCCATTGTTCCATAATCTTTAAGGGCTGTTTCTACCCCTTTTAGCGTACCAGGAACTCCAACTGCTTTTCCTGTTATGTGACGCTTACTGAAAGGGATGACTTTTCCCTTTGAATCTAAAAACAGCTTAGGCGTGACATCAGCTGGTGCCATTTCACGGCTGTCTAGCATCGTAATTTTATCTTTCTTTTTTTCATAAATCATCATAAAGCCGCCGCCGCCGATACCTGACATCATCGGTTCCACAACGTTGAGAGATAATTGAATGGCAGCTGCCGCGTCCACAGCGTTTCCGCCTTCAGCTAAAACTTTCCTTCCCGCTTCAGCAGCCAGCGGGTGAGATGCCGCTACAATTCCTTGTGTAGCACCTCGTTTCATTGAATGGTCGACACCCGGAACTTCAGCAGCAGCTGGTGTGACAACTAAACTTAAACTAAATAATGCAATAACCAACATCTTCATAACCTTCACCTGGGTCTCCTCCTTCAAATACATTATTTCACATCGTCTGAAACGATGGATTTAGCAAGAAATAAATTGGTTTATTATGATATTTCTTACATATGTGTATAAATAAAAAGCAAAGTAAATCAGACCTTTGCTTTTTTTAGTTAGTCGCATGTTTAACTTTTCTCTCTATCTATTTACAATTATCTATATTTTCTAACAATTTATCCATAGGCTGATAGTTTCTTACTATTTTTGGAATTATGTAGACTGAACGCTCTAATAATGTAGAAAATCTAGCAGTTAAGAAGTCGTTGGACTTACATGCACTCCTTAAAATTTCTATAAATATTCTCATTGTTATATAAAAAGCAATTCTTTATGAAAATCAGCATATGTTTCCTAAAAGCCAAAAATAAAACAGGACTTTTGATTCACCGTCCTGTTTGCAGCATGTTTTCGACTTTTTTAATATCCGCGTGAGTAGGATTGATTTCCCAGGCATAGGCGATTTGTTCTTTCGCTTTTTCCATTTCTTTTAATTGAATATAGGTTTTTGCGAGTTCGAGCGGCAGCATAACCCCTTCAAAGCCAAGATCTTGTGCCCGTTGCAAGTAAGACAGCGATTTTTCGTAATTCCCTCCAAACATAAGCGGAGTTTCCCGGTATTTTATTCCTCGAACGAAGTGCGCCAAGCTTGAAGATGGATTTAATGTTAATGCCTGATGAAGAGCTCTGTCCATTTCTAAATTTAATACCATTTTTTCAAAAATAATTGATTCTTCGATTTGCTTTGCTAAACAAACCGCTAAGTAACAGTACAAATCAGATGCTTGAGGTTTTTTCTTCATTTCTTGTTGAATTTCGCGCTTGATCTCTTTCCACTTACCCTCTTCTAGCTGATTCATGACGTATTCTACATGTATTCCCACCACTTTGCCCTCCTTTTCCTCTTTATCATAAAGGATTTCTGCAAAAATGAAAAAAGTAAGTGTTCTTCATTTTTCTCAAAAGATCGTTACCGTTAAAAAACAGGCAAATTTCTCAATCACTTAACCCAATTAGTACATAGGATATAGAGAATTTTATTAAAGGAGGTTACACATATGGGCGCAAAAGGCGGTTTTGGTTTTTCATTTATCGTTGTTTTATTTATTCTATTAGTAATCGTAGGATGTTCTTGCTACTACTAATTTTTAGAGGGGATGAACATCATTCATCCTCTTATTTCAAAAAAAACCATGCTTTCGCATGGCTACATACCGATTAGATGAATGAGTAGAGGAACTCATTGTTCGGCAATATTGAAGAAATTTTTGGTTTTCACTTCCGCCTAGTATGCCCTTTTTGACGGGGGCTATGCGCAAATAAAGTTAACGTTTAAAAGCGAAAGCCAGACGCACCTACAATAACAAGTAAAACAAATAACACAACGATTAACGCAAAATTTTGTTTTCCCACGTACCATCCCTCACTTCCTGTTATCTGCTTTTAGTGTATACAACAGCTTGGCAAAATGTTTAGGACAGGGGTGCGGATTTTTTTAACGGGAAAAACCTTCAAATTCCGCCAAAAAAGTGAATCATATTTTTGTTTCTTTCGTTATATATAGTAAGAGATTTTTTTACTATAAAAAAGGGGGGCCTTTAATGCGCCGACATTCTAAATTGCCCATTGTTCTTGTCTTTGCCTTCTTTTTATTCATCGCAACTGTTTTGTGCGTAACCTCTTATATGTCTTGAACGTATAAATAATATAAAAAAATCGCCTCATCGAAGGCGATTTTTCTACCCTAGCATTATATCTTCATTTGGATAACGAACGGCTTCACGCTTTTGCTTAGATAATGAAAACGCAAGCGTTAATGGCCCCACTTTTCCTAAAAACATGATAAAGATAATAATCACGCGTCCAAAGTACGAAAGTTCAGGAGTTGCTCCCATCGATAAACCTACTGTTCCAAACGCAGAAACAACTTCAAACATAATTTTTACAAACGGCAGGTTTTCCGAAATATTTAACAGGAAAATGGCTCCAAATACAAACATAATTGAAATCATCGTGATGGCTAGTGCCTTAAACACGTGAAGAGGAAGAAGTCGTCTCTTTAATAGCACAATATCTTCCCGGCTTCGTAAAAATGCCCATACAGAAAAAACAATCACCACAAACGTTGTTAGTTTAATACCGCCTCCTGTTGACGCACTTCCTGCACCAATAAACATTAATAAGACCATTAAAAAGACCGTTGCGTCATGCAGGTGAGCTAAATCAATTGTATTAAATCCCGCGGTTCTTGTCGTTACCGCTTGAAAATAAGAAGCCCATACTTTGTCTCCTAATGATAAATTTCCGAGCGTATGCGAATTGCTGTACTCTAAGAAAAAAATAAAAAGCATGGCAGTCACATTAATCGCAAACGTGCTGATAATCATAATTTTTGAATGCAGCGTTAGTTTTCTATACGATTTTTTCACCCACATATCAGCAAGAACGGTAAACCCTAACCCACCAATGATGAACAAAAAAGAAATCGTTATGTTAATAATAGGATCTCCAACATACTGCACTAAGTTATCAGACAGTAGCCCAAACCCTGCGTTATTAAAAGCCGAAATTGAATGAAACAAGCTAAAGAACAGCCCCTTAGACCATCCGAATTCCGGAACCCAGCGTATTGCTAAAAAGATAAGTGCAACAAATTCAATTAAAAATGAAAAGATAAACAGCCTTTTAACTAGCAGGACAACTCCGCCGACGCTCGTTTGATTTAATGCCTGCTGAACGAGCATACGCTCTTTAAATCCAATTTTTTTACCTAGCATCATAAAAATCAACACGGCAAATGACATAATGCCAAGACCGCCTATTTGAATTAACAGCATAATAATGATTTGACCGATGACGGTAAAACGGGTACCTGTATCTACGACGGCTAAGCCGGTTACTGTCATAGCGGAAGTAGACGTAAAAAAGGCATCTACCCACCCGATTGGCTCAGTAGTAGAAAAAGGCATCATCAATAGAAGAGCACCAATAATAATTCCTCCGCCAAAAATGGAGACAAGCAGCTGCGGAGGAGTGAGTTTAATGATTTGTTTTTTCATAAGTTAAACTCCTTCTTCTTCAAAACGGTTCAAATCGCGGTTATGTCCGATGACAATCAGCATATCTCCTTGTTCAATTATTTCATGCGCGGTAGGCGAGATCACCATTTCCCCGTCTTTTCGCTGAAAGCCGATAATATTGCAGCCGTACTTGGCACGAATGTTTAAATCAAACAGCGTTTTATTATGAAGTTTCTTAGAGGCGACAATTTCGACAATACTATAATCCTTTGACAATTCAATATAATCAATGATTTTTTCTGACACCACGTGATGAGCAATACGCTTAGCAATATCGCGCTCAGGGTGAATGACTTTATCCGCTCCTATTTTTTCGAGCACTTTTTGATGATACATATTCACTGCTTTTACCCATACTTGCTTAACGCCCATATCTTTTAAAAGCATCGTTGCCAGCACGCTTGCTTCGATATCATCTCCAAACGAAATAAGAGCATGATCAACATTGCGAATACCTAGCCCCTTTAAGCTAGCTTCATCAATCGCGTTTGCTTGCACAACATATGTAGCTGAGTTGCTAAATTTATTTACTACCTCCTGATTGCGGTCAATAGCGAGCACATCCACATCCAGATTAGCAAACTCTTCAACCAAACTGCCTCCAAAACGACCTAATCCCAATACAGCAAACTGTTTTTTCATAATGTATTTATTCCTTTCTTCAACTGCTGTGTGTTCTCTTAGCTTATACTTTTTCTAAAAAATTACATCTTTTTCTTAAAAAAAGCGCAAAAAAACACAGGAAGGCTCCTGTGTTTTTCCACACTCTTCCCCCTCAAAACGCTTGCGAAGTTAGCTGTCGGGTTCGGGTTTTAAGAGTAACCCTACCTTTTTAAGGATTCACCCCGGAGCACAATATGTGCGTAAATAATGGGTCCTCCGCTCCGTAATGGATTAAGCGATTTTTATTTAAATGTCTATGATCTATTTTTTAGAATAATCGATTCGATTCATGATACGTTTCACTTTACGAAAGCTATCTTACTCCTGTGGATTTTGTCTGTCAAGATATTTTTAGCGAAGACCTCACTTGCCCTGCAAGCTGCAAAAATCATATAAATCTAAACTGACAATCATTTTGTGAAATTGATCAAATAAATTAATAACAGCTAAAAGCTCTAACAGCTGCGTATCACTGTAAAATTTCTTTAATTGATTCATATCAGCATCCGTCAACTCCCTTGGACGCACCCGGTATACATCAATAAATCGAAACAGCAGTCGATCTTTTTCTTCCAGCTCTTTTTCTCTTAACACTTTTTGATTAAGCGTCTCATCGCCTACATATGACATGCTCATACACGTCTCACAGCCGTTAACACCTGCTAGATAAAGCCTTATTTTTTCCTTAGTCTCTTTTTCTACTATATCGCTGTTCCAAAGCGTGTCGTAAAGCTCATCATACAATCTTTTTACATGCGGAATTAAATTCAATGCTTTTTCAAAATTTGTTCCCTCTTCGTTTGCTAACAAAACTCTTGCCATTTTTTACTCACTCCTTTTTAATTATTATAGTAAGAAAAATGGAAATTTTAGATTACAGATAAAACATCTTAGCTACTATTACTAATCAAATGAAACGTTAATGAGAAAGAAGGTTTTCAATTGAAAATTGATGAAATTGATTTATCGATTTTGCAGGCGCTGCAGCAAAACAGCCGCCTTTCCTTACGAGAGCTAGGAAAACAAATTAACTTGTCTCCTCCTTCGGTGGCAGAGCGAGTACGACAGCTAGAGAGCTTTGGCGTTATAAAAGGGTATACGATTGATATTGATTATGAAAAGCTGCATTTGCCCGTGTCATGTTTTATTGAAGTAACGATGAAAAACGGAGAGCACGAGCGTTTTAAACGATTTATTTCTCAGTATCCCTACGCTTTATTCTGTGAACGCATCGCCGGGCAAGCCTGCTTTATTACAAAGCTTCAGCTTCCTCACCTGCACGTACTCGAACAATTTATTAACGAAATTACACCTTATGCCAAAACGATTTCACACATCGCCCTTTCTCACGTGGAGATGGCTCCTGCATTATTGCGTCATTTAAAAGATGAAAAGTGATTGAAACGTAACGAAAAAATCCCAACGATTGGATTGATCGTTCGGATTTTCTTTCCACTAAACTACTTTTGTCCCAGCCTCTTTTATTCGTCCAACAGCATAAAAAATAACCCTCCAAAGCTGGAGGGTATAAATTTTCCGAATAATGAAAGTTTTACAACTTCATTTTATCAGGTGACGACATTTCTGTCTACTTAAAAATGTAAAAGAGCTCTCTATTAATAGAAAGCTCTTTTACCTGCTTGTTTTTTGAAAACAATCAATCTATATAAAAGGGAACTACCTAAGGCTGAAAGTCACGTGAAACCTTGGCAGTTCATCCTGCATATACCGGTTGATATGATTCAAAACAAGTTCTTTCATCATTTCTTCTTTGACTTCTGATTCCGTTTTTTTATCTTTTTGTTTTAAAATAAGAATATAATAGACTTTACCCATTTTAATGGGCTCACTACTCTCTCCGATGTGCTGTTTTTTTAAAACATCTATAAAAGAGGGAGATAGACTTGAAAGCTTTAGATTATCAGCATTCTCTATTTTGCTGACTGTCTGGACATCAGCATATTTTTTTTGAACGTCCTGAAGAGATGTTCCTTTTTGCAGTTCAGCCGCAGCGGCAGCGGCATCATGTAAAGTAGAAAAAGCCAGCTGCGTAAAAGATACGCGCGTTAGATCGTTTTCAATACGTTTATAGTAAGCAGTTAGTTCATCAGACGTAATTTGTTTGCGGAAATATTCTTCTAATTTAAACTGATTCGTTAGCTGGTTGGTTACATCACTAGAACGAATATTTAACACTTCATAACCTTGTTTTCTTGTATCCTCGTTATATGAGCGTTTAATTTGCTTCCACATATCCTCGACTTGTTTTTGTACTTTATCGCTTGTCTTTAGATGTGAAATTAAGATTTTTTGCATAACAAGCTGCCGCAATAACTCTTTGCGGTAGCTTGTATCATTTAGCGGAGCATCTGGATTTAAGAACCCTTCAACGGCTAAAAAACGGTTGAATTCAGCTCCTGTCACCTTGCCTCCCTCATACGCTGCCAGTTCTTTGGTAGAAGATAGCTGACTAATTTCTACAGAAGGAAACATCGTGTTTGAATGCTTCCCTCCGCAGCCGGTTAAAAATCCGAACGCTGTTAATACTGCTAGTAGCAGCTTTAACGGTGTTGAACTCATCCATTGTTATCCTGCTGTTCTGAAAGCTTCAGAGAAATAGTTTGTTTTTTTCCATTTCGGTACACGTCTAATTTTACCGTGTCTCCTACTTTACGTTTTGTGTATAGATATTGACGTAAATCACTGGATGTTTTGACTTCATTTCCATCGATGGCAACAATCACGTCTTTTGATTGTAAACCTGCATCAGAAGCAGAAGAGAATGGTTCAACCGTCGTTACGACAACTCCTTCAGACGTATCGCTGGTTAGGCCTAGCTGGTTTTGTTTTGTTGCAGCTGAAAGCTGACCTACATCTTGAAGACCTACCCCCATATATGGACGCGTTATTTTTCCGTTTTTCATCAGCTGTTCAATCGTCGGCTGCACTTCATCACTTGGAAGAGCAAAGCCGATGCCTTCTACATTGTCTTCTGAAATTTTCATACTGTTGATACCGACTACTTCACCGGAAGAATTGATCAAGGCACCGCCGCTGTTTCCTGGATTAATCGCCGCATCCGTTTGAATTGCATCTACGTTCCAATTTTCTGAAATAGGGACAGAGCGTTTTGCTGCGCTCACGATACCTTGTGTGACCGTACGAGAAAATTGTTCACCAAGAGGATTTCCGATTGCAAGCACCGTTTCACCTGCTACTAAATCCGATGATTTCCCGAACTTCGCCACTTGTTCAACATTTTTGTCAGACATCTCAAGCACCGCTAAATCCGTTAGCGCATCAGCTCCGACAATCTTAGCTTTTTCTTTTTGTCCGTTTGAAAGTGACACTTCTACTTCGCTTGCGCCGTCAATAACGTGGTTATTGGTCACAACGTATGCTTTTCCATTTTCTTTTTTGAAAATAACACCGGAACCCGTTCCTGCTTCTTGCGTTTGGGTATCTCCAGAAAATGGATTTGTTTGCTGTTGAATATTGTTCACGCCTACAACAGCAGCTGATACTTTATTTACAACTGAAACAAGATCTGACTGATTCACGGTTGTGCTTACTGTTCGAGGCGTTGTGCTCGTTGTTGTTGCGGTTTGAGTCTGCGTTGTTTGATTCGCTGTTTGCGTATCAGCTGAATCCATTAACCCCAGCTGCGGAGCACCGTATAGCACAATTCCTCCACCTAGCACTGCTCCGGCGATAGAAGATGCAATCACTGGAAATAAGCGTCTTCTTGGAGGCTGTGATGATGACGCAGGCTGATACTGATCGTAGCGCTGCTGGCGGTTTTCATATTCTTCTTTTCGTTCTTGCTCTCTTTCATAATCACGTGGATCCATGAAAAACACTCCTTTTAACGTAGCAAATTTTATGTTATCTATACTATAAAATAAAAGTTTGGGATAAGTATCAAAACAATGTGTGAAATTGTGAAAAATTTCTTTATAACAGCAAACACGTAGTATAATAGCGGGTACATAGACCTTTAGAGAAACGCGCACATATGGCGTAATATGCTTTATTTACCTTAATTTTCATATATTCAGAGGAAGGTGTCAAATTTGAGCTTTACACTATATTTAGTAGAGGATGAACAAAATTTAAACGAAGTTTTAACCCTTTACCTTCAAAAAGAAGGCTGGGATGTTCGCTCATTTTTTAACGGCACGGACGCCAAAGAAATGATTACAACCCCTCCGCATCTGTGGATTTTAGATATTATGCTGCCTGATATTGACGGGTATCAGCTCATTCGCGAAATCAAGCAGCAAACGCCACATGTGCCTGTTATTTTCATCTCAGCCCGCGATGCCGATATTGACCGGGTTCTTGGGCTTGAAATGGGCAGCGACGACTATTTATCAAAGCCTTTTTTGCCTCGTGAACTAGTTATTCGAGCAAACAAACTGCTAAACCGCGTATATGGTTCCAATCAAAAGAAAACCGGCACCATTACGCTGACTCCTTATGAAATCGATTTACATACCCGTACAGTCAGTGAAAATGGAAAGCCGATTGATTTAACGTCTAAAGAATTTGATTTTCTCGTCACTATCTCAAAAGACCTTGGACAGGCTTTTTCACGGGAGCAGCTGCTGAATCTCATTTGGGGAGAAGATTATTTCGGCACAGACCGAGTGGTGGATGATTTAGTAAGGCGCGTGCGTAAAAAAATGCCGCAAGCACGAATTGAAACGATTTACGGATACGGATACCGGATGATGAAAGCATGAAAAACAAGTCGCTTGCATTTCAAATTTGGCTCGTCATCTCCGGTATTCTACTGCTTATTTCAATTTTGCTCGCTATTTTATTCCCAACGACGCTCAGGCAGTTCTTCACGAATGAAATTTATACCACTATTGAAAATGAACAGCATATTTTAAAAGAATACGGACTGCCCAGCCGCTCAGGTGAATACTACTTTAGCAATGAAGACAGTGAACCAACACTTGGAAATCGAACCGTCGATCATATTTTATTGCCTGAACATGCGGATATCTCTTATTTTTCATCACGGGTGTTGCCTCAAGACTTTTTGAGAAAAGCCCAGGAAGATGCAATCAGCCAGCGAAAAATCGTCGCTCGCTATGAAAAAGATCTTGGCAACCGGACGCTTTTTTATGTAATTCGAAAAGTAAGCGTAAACGGACAGCCTGCTTTTTTGCTTTCATTTTCGTGGGATACGTATCGCAACGCGCTCACTTCTACTCTGTTTAAACAGCTGCTTCTTGTAATTTCAATTGTATTTCTATTCAGCTGGCTTCCATCTATTTGGCTATCAAGATATTTAAGCAAGCCGCTTGTATCGCTTGAAAAAGATGTGAAAAAAATTGCCGAACAAAATTGGCATGAGCCCGTTGCAGTCAACCGTTCCGATGAAATTGGCAAGCTAGGCGCCTCCATCGAGCAAATGCGCAAAAGGCTCGTATCTAAAGATGAAGCACAGCAAACGCTGCTTCAAAATATTTCACACGATTTAAAAACACCGGTTATGGTGATTCAAAGCTACGCTCAGTCGATTCAAGACGGCATTTATCCAAAAGGTGATTTATCTCAAACGGTAAAAGTTATTGAAGATGAATCCAAAAATCTTGAGAAAAAAATCCGCGATTTGCTTTACTTAACCAAGCTTGACTATATGTCCACTCATCAGCTTGCACAAGATGACTTTGATTTTACTGCACTTCTTCATGAAGTAGTGGATCGCTTGCGGTGGAGACGCCCTGAAATACAGTGGGAATTTGACGACGAAAACGCAACAATTAAAGGAGATAGAGAACTGTGGACAAAAGTTCTTGAAAATGTACTCGACAATCAGCTGCGCTATGCCGAGACGAAGGTTTCACTTTCACTTGCTAAACACCAAACGAACGTTCAATGTACAATCAGCAACGATGGTCCGCCGATTGATCAAAGCGTGCTTCAACACTTGTTTGAACCGTTTAAAAAAGGAGCAAACGGTGAATTCGGTATCGGCTTAAGTATCGTAAAGCGTATTGTTACGATGCACGATGCAGCCATTACGGCTGAAAACACAGACACCGGAGTAACGTTTTCACTTACTATTCCTATATAAACTAAAAAAGCAAGGGATTCGAATCCCTTGCTTTTTTATGAAAAAATTGATGTATAGGCATAAAGAGCCGGTGAACCGCCTGAGTGGACAAACACCACATTTTCATCCTTATTAAAATAACCTTTTCGAATTAAATCAATTAGACCAGCCATCGCTTTTCCCGTATACACAGGATCCAATAAAATCCCTTCCGTACTGGCCACAAGTTTGACTGCTTCCACCATCTCTTCTGTCGGAACAGCATACCCTCGACCTACGTATTCATCCATACATACAATCTCTTCTTTTTTAAAAGGCGTTTTACTATGTAAATGATCATAAAGTTCACTCGTCAGCTTGGCAACTTTTACTTCTTGCTCTTCTTTAGCACGACTGACATTCATTCCAATAACAGATACGTCACTTTGAAGACCTTGAAAGCCTGCCACTAATCCTGCATGCATGCCTCCGCTGCCGCTTGTACAAACTACGTGGTTAAGCTTTATTTGCTGCTCATAGCTTTGCATAAGCAGTTCTTGTGCACAGGCAGCGTATCCGGTTGCACCGATAACATTCGAACCTCCTACTGGAATTAAATACGGTTTATGACCTTTTTCAATTAGCTCTCGCTCTACTGTTTTCATTTCGGCTGTCAAATCAGAACCTTCAGCGACAAACCGCATGTCATGAGCGCCTAATAAATGATAAAGAAAATAGTTTCCTGTGGGCTGACCGCTTGCTTTATTTTCGCCTTCTTCTAATACGAGCACGCATTTCATTTGTTCTTTTACAGCCGCAGCGAGCGTCAAACGACAGTGATTGGATTGTATCGCACGTTACAAGCACGTCTGCTCCTTGCGCTTTTGCATCAGCTACTAAATATTCAAGCTTGCGCGTCTTATTTCCGCCCCCTGTCAGTCCAAGCATATCATCTCGCTTCATATAAATTGAAGGTCCATTTAACTGCTGAGATAAAACCGATAGCTTTTCTAAAGGTGTAGGGGAATCCGTATATTTCCTTCTAGAAAATTGAGTTAAGTTCATGCTCTCATCCTCTCTTTCATATTTGTTCTATTTTACCATATAGAAGCTTTTGAAGAGCTTTTTACGAAAGGGCTTTCTATAACTTGTATACATAAGAACAAGTAGTCAACATACATTAAACCATATAAACAGTTTGAAGGAGTGTTTTCAATGAGTGAAAAAGCAGTACTTTGCAGCGTCTCACGAGTAGTCAAATCACAGCACATTTTTCCAAATGACCTAAACAATCACCACACCCTTTTTGGGGGGAAAATTGTCGCTGACATGGACATGACGGCTTCTCTTTCAGCAGCTAAACATTCCCGAAAGACGTGTGTTACGGCTTCCATTGATCACGTTGATTTTATCGAACCCGTCACCGAAGAAGATTTTATTTCATATGAAGCATTCGTTGTTGTCACAGGAAAAAGCTCCATGATTATTTTTGTTAAAGTGATTGCCGAAAATTTGTTAACGGGCATTAAGCGTATTGCAGCTACTTCTTTTCTCACCTTTGTTGCGTTAGAAAACGGGAAACCTGCCTCCGTTCCTCAAGTTATTGCTCAAACTGAAGAAGAAAAAAGCCTTCAAAAAGTAGCTCTTGAACGAAAAGAGTCCAAAAAAACGCAGGTTGAGCACAGCAAAGCGATTGCGAGCATTTTATCTAAATCTTTGCGCAGCAGTAATTAAGCTCTTCATCTAAAAAGCAGCTGTCTGCTTTTTAGACGAAGTTTTTTTAGTTTTCACATTGTTATTTAATGTAATATGCGATATATTGGTTTTATGAAAAATAACATTCAACCTCTCAAACGACTTTCTTTAAGGGAAGAAGTCTATCAAACACTTAAACACAATATTGTCATGCTTGAATTTCAGCCGGAACAAAAGCTTCAGGATAAAGAACTGGCTGAGCAGTTTGGAGTTAGCCGCACTCCTGTTCGAGAAGCATTAAAAAGGCTTGAAGATGAAGGCCTTGTCCAAACGACACCTGGCTCTTCTACAAAAGTGGCTCCATTAAACCTTGAGGAGGCAAAACAATCTTTTATTGTCGTCGCAGCTCTTCATGCACTTGCTGCTAAGCTGGCTTGTACTTCGTTACAAGAAGAAGATATGGGCGAACTAATCAAACACAATCAATCTCTAGAACATGCAATCAAAACAAGAAATGTCCTTAAAGCGATCGAAGCGGATGAAACATTTCATTCCATCTTTTTAAAACGGGCGAACAATATAGAGCTAGAACGTGTTGTAAAACAAACAAGCGCCAAAATTCAGCGTCTGGAAATCGCTCGTTTTTCGTCTCTTGCTAGTCTTGCTTCGGTTGATCAGCACAAAGAAATCATAAACGCTTGCGGTCAAAAAGATGCCGCACTGACATCGCAGCTTGTGGAAACGAACTGGCTGACGCTAGGTGAAGCGCTGACAAGTGAGGAGGAATCCAAGTGAAGCCTCTTTTATTAGGCATTGCTGCATCATTCTTTTTTGCTTTTACATTCGTTTTAAATCGAGCGATGGATTTATCCGGAGGCAGCTGGGCGTGGAGCGCGTCGCTGCGCTATTTTTTTATGGTACCTCTTTTGCTTGTGCTCGTTTATTTTTGGGGTGGTATTAAACCTGTGGTAGCAGAAATAAAAGCTCAGCCTCAAAAATGGCTGCTTTGGAGCACGGTTGGATTTGGGTTATTTTACGCTCCTCTTTGTTTTGCTTCAACCTACGGTCCCGGCTGGCTTATTGCAGGAACTTGGCAAATCACAATTTTATCGGGGTCTCTCCTAGCTCCTTTGTTTTACAAGGAAGGAAAGAAGCGAGGCGGCATTCCCTTCAAGCAGCTAGGTTTTTCGTTTATTATTTTAATAGGAGTTGTGCTCATGCAGCTTGAGCATGCGACTGAACTGTCGGCCGCTACTGCCTTGCTTTGTACCATTCCGATTTTAATTGCCTCTTTTGCATACCCGCTTGGCAACCGTAAAATGATGGAAGTTTCGTCACTTAATACGTTTCAGCGCGTGCTTGGAATGACGCTTTCAAGCCTGCCGTTTTGGATTATTCTTTCTGTCTATGCCTGCGTGACCGATGGACTACCAAAAACAACTCAGATTTATCAAAGCAGTTTAGTTGCTTTACTTTCAGGAGTATGTGCAACAGTTTTATTTTTTGCAGCAACCGACCTTGTTAAAAAAGATTCTCAAAAGCTAGGTGCAGTTGAAGCTACACAATCGATGGAAGTTTTATTTGCCCTGCTAGGAGAGGTCTTCCTTCTATCAAGTCCTTTGCCATCGATTCTTTCTTGGGTTGGAATGGGAGTTATCATAGCAGGCATGGTCCTTCACAGCTACCAAACAAGTCATAAAAAAGCTATACCGCAAAAAGAATTGACCCACTAATTAATAACAAAAAAGAGCGTCTTAGTCGGCGCTCTTTTTGTTTATACAACAGACCTTCTTTCTAAATTGAAGACATTCACCTGCTCAGCATCAAAGCGGCTTAGCAACGAATCTACTCCGTACTCAAGTGCAAAAGCACGTTCATTTTCTGAAATCGGAACGGCCTGCAGGAACGTTACTTTTTTATCAGATAGTTCAATCGTTGAAAAATTATCCCATAAAAACGGCGGAATCAGCAAAATGTGCTGCATATGAAAGCTGTCATCAAGAACTGCAATAACGTCTTTATAAATAGCTCCTGGGAAGATGGACACATGAGATTTCATCATATGGAAAATACAGTTTGCTAAAATAGCAGAATAAATACCGAATTCCTCATGACAAGCCCCAACGATTTCAATTCGAAGCGGGATCCCTCCAACTGTATAGCCTGTCGGACATTGATGTCCACCGAGCGTTGCATACGCGGTTACGTCTTGACGCGGATGGTTTTCACACGCCACAACGTGAATACCATGCTTTTTTCTTTCATCTGAATAATCTTCAATTCGATCCTTTTGACCAAATACATCTATTGCTTTATGTATAATTAATTCTTCATCTTTTGTAAAATTACTCATAAAAAACCTCCTTGCTTGCGACCTTAAAAAGCTCCCTACTGTACAGCATATACTACTGCACTCGCTTACGATATAGTTTTTAGAAAATGTGATAGAAATGTTATCGTTTCGTAACATACTATGATATTGTATCAAGAAGCAAACGAGAAACCTTAACCAATTTTTTCTTTTCCCATAAAAAATAGAGCCTGCACCATGGCAGCCTCTATTTTTTATGACATTATTATGAAATAATTTGCAATTCTTTTGGGTACTTCGTTAACGTTTCGTATCCATCTTTTGTAATGATTACATCATCTTCGATACGCACGCCTCCAAGTCCTGGAATATAGATACCCGGTTCAATTGTATATACCATGCCTTCTTGAAGCACATCATCATTGTTACGGCTCATTGAAGGAAACTCATGCACGCTAATACCAAGACCATGACCAAGACGATGCAAGAAATACTCTCCATATCCTGCTTCTGTAATAATATTGCGTGCTACCATGTCCAAGTCGCCAATTCGAGTGCCAGGCTTGGAAGCTTCAAGTGCTGCCTGCTCAGCGCGCTGTACCGTTTCATAGATTTCTTTTTGCTTATCATTAATAGACTTGTAAGCAACTGTACGTGTAATATCTGAACAGTATCCGTCTAGCACTACACCTAAATCGAACAGAACCATATCTCCTGGCTTTAACGTGCGAAGACCTGGGTTCCCATGCGCTTCTCCCGTTTTTTCACCAAATAAAACCATCGTTGAAAACGACATCTCACGAATTCCTTTTCGCTTTAGCTCGTATTCAATTTTAGCCAGAACATCCATTTCCGTAACGCCTTCTTTTAAAGCAGCTACGCCCACTTCTACACCAAAATCAGCTAAGGCAGCTGCCTTTTGCAGAATCTCAACTTCACGCTCATCTTTAATTAAACGCAGCTGATTTAACTTCTCTTCTGCTCCGACTAGCTCAGCGTTTGGATATAGGCTAAGCAGTTCTTCGGCTCTCGCATACAGCAGCTGCTCTTTCTCTACAGCAACCTTTTTCACATCTATTACGTTTCGTTTATGTAAAGCTTCTTTAATAAGTTCCCAAGGATTTTGATGATCTTCATATCCAATCACATCAAACTTCCAGCCCGCTTCTTTTGCTTGTCCCACTTCCATTGATGGACAAACAAGCATCGGCTCCGCTTCGTTAAACACAAATAAGCCAAGCAAACGCTCATGCGGATCCGTGTGAAATCCAGTTAAATAAAATACGTTTTCGGTTGACGAAATAAAGGCCGTTTCTACATTCTTTTCTTTTAGCCACGATACGACTTTTTGTAAACGTGCTTCCATTAAAAAAACCCCTTTCATTGTGCAATATTACTATTATAACATAGTTATTTAGCAATATTGTACAATGAATAGAGGTTAAGACAAAGCCGCGTGAAGAGTAGTAAGCTGCTCTTTAATCGCTTTTCGCTGAATACTTACTTTCATCAGCCAGCCATTTTCTCCGTATCTATAAATAAATTCGTACGTACCTTTAGGGAAATATTCTTTTACCAGCATGTCCCGATTTTCAACAAATCCCGGATCGCCAATAAAATAGGTACCTTCTTCAAGCGGAAGCTCATGAACTTTTTTTTCTAGCTGCTTCTCTTCGTCTTCATCATCATCTATAACAATGTGCAGACCGCCTTCATCACGCACAACATCGAATTCACCGTTTTGTTCAAGCTCAAGCACTGGCACCACTTGTCCATTTACCGTTAGCAGCTGCTTCGTTCCTTCAAGGACCTGGGACCAGTGATCATCGTATAAAGTAGAAGAATAAAAAATATATCCCTGAGATTTATATAATAAAAGCAGCTGTTCAAAATGATTTTTCACTTGTTCTTTATCAAACAGAATAACAAAATGCTTTCGATAGAAAAAACTTGTAAAAGGCAGAATAGACGATTGATTAAGCTCTTTAATTATTTCAGCACTATCTTTACCTGAAATAATAGCTCCGGTCAATTCCCCCGCGCCATAAGGTTTCCAATGACTTAACGCCGCTTCTGGAATCAGCACAAGGTTCGAAGATGACACATATATACTCATTCGCTTCACTCCTTTTTTCTACATTTAGACCTATATTTGATTCTCCCCAAATGGAGACTTTCCTCTTATTCCATTCTTAAAAGACAGAACTTTTCCCCTAACTATGATAGATTATAACAAAGATCCTTGAAAAAAATAACCTTTATTTCCTCTTTCTTCTATTTGTAAACTTCTCTTATTTTAGCTGTCTTCGCAGATTTACTAGTGAACGTACTTGCTAATCTAATTCCTTAGTGTTAATTTTATTATGTCGTTTTATAATTTTTTGCATAATTGGTTTCAAACAAAAAAGTATTAATATTTTTGAATGCGATGGTGAGACATTTGGAAGAACGTACAGAACGTAAACAACATAAAAGAAAAAAGCAAAGAAAAAAGAAACGCTTTAGAAAGCTACTTCTTTTCTTTCTCATTCTTGTAATCGCCGCTGGTGCGTATGTGTATTATCAATACCAACAAGGGTTAGCAGAAGCAGACGGAGCTTTTGGGAAAGATGGACAATTTGATTTTAATGGTGCAAGTGCCAATTTAGATAGCATGAATGTGCTGCTTCTTGGAATTGACTCTCGAGGTGAAGAACATTCGCGTGCCGATACAATCATGATTGCTCATTATGACAAAGACAGCAATCAGCCTAAACTTGTTTCTTTGATGCGTGATTCATATGTGGATATTCCTGGACATGGCAAAAACAAATTAAATTCAGCCTATGCATTTGGCGGGCCCGAATTAATGCGTAAGACAATTAAAGAAAATTTCGGCGTAGATGTAAACTATTATGCCGTTGTTGATTTTAAAGGCTTTTCTAAAGTTGCCGATACGATTGCCCCTGAGGGAATTACGGTTACCGTGCCGCACGAAATGTCATCAGGAATTGGCATGACGCTAAAACCTGGAAAACAAACTCTTCACGGAGATAAATTACTAGGATACGTGCGATTCCGACATGATAGCCAAAGTGATTTCGGGCGCGTGAAGCGTCAACAAGAAGTGATCGGTAAATTAATGGATGAAGCTCTTCAAGTAAAGACGCTGGCGAAAGCTCCTAAGCTATGGGGCGTCATTGATCCATATGTGGATACAAATATTCCGCCAAAAACATTTATTGTGATAGGAAAAGATTTTTTAGTTGGAAATCAGCCAGATTTAAAATCTCTTCGTTTACCGGTTGAAGGTTCCTATTCAAATGAACGAATATCCGGTATTGGTGCTGTTTTAAGCATCGACCTTGAAGAAAACAAACAAGCGTTACAGTCATTTTTAAATTAGGAAAAGGTGTCCATTGGCGGACACCTTTTTTTATACTATTCAAAAAAACTTCTGTTTTTCCTCCCTATCCTTCAAAAAAATTTGAGCTTCGACAAAAAATGAAGCCATTTTCCAGGAAACAGCTATTTCTTTGAAGTTCTATTTTTCCTGTTACATGCGTATATGAAAAGAGAAGGACTTCTTTTTTATATTTTTGATTCAAGGAGATGAACGTATGAAATTATATGGTTTTCAATCTGAAGAAGAGCGTTCCTTTCTTCATTCTACCTATAAAGTAAACCCATTGCTTTCTCATACTGGAGATGTCAAAATTAGCTTTCTATCTTTTCAAGAAAATGATTATACCCCTCGTCAAGAAGCTACGATTCCACAGCTTCTATTAGTCGTTCACGGGGAAGGCTGGGTAGCTGGGGATAACGGCCTGAAAATTTATATCAAACAAGGTGAATCCGCATTTTGGAGAGCGGGGGAATCATTTGAAGTCGGGAGTCTAACGGCTATGACAGGATTACTCATTGAAGGATTAGATATCGCTCCTCAAAAGCTGCTTACTTCTTTTTCACGAACAAATGTAAATTAAAAAGCCGCGTTAACGCGGCTTTTTTTTATTATCTTAGTAATCGAGCGTAGCTTTCAGCACTATCTTGAATAACTTTGTCACTCAGGTCACCGCCTGCTCCTTGAAATAAAAATGGCGTTTGGAACTTCATACCTGTTAAATTTGCCGTAGCTTGAAACGGAAGAAGCAGATGATTCATTGGGTAACGGTTGTATCCCCCTTCTTGATAAGCTTCCGCAGGGCCTCCTGTCGAAGTAGCTACGACAAACTCTTTTCCCTGAAGTTTAGTACCTTTGCTTCCATAAGCCCATCCGTATGTTAAGACAACATCTTGCCACTCTTTTAAGAGTGCTGGTGAGCTGTACCAGTAAAATGGAAATTGAAAAACAATACGATCAAATTGAACAGCTAACTCCTGCTCTTTTTCTACATCAATTTTGAAATCGGGATAGTTTGCGTATAAATCATGAACGTACACATTCTCTTCTTTTTTTACTCGCTCTGCCCACGCTTTATTAATGCGAGAAGATGCTAAATTTGGATGCGCTAAAATAACCAGTGTTTTCATTTTGCTACTCTCCTTCTAATGTCTGTGCTTGCTTTGTTCTTTTCTATTTTTTCCGCTTGCTTCTCACGGCTTGCTCAGTCATTCTTTCCTTTTCCTTCAGCAAATCCAAGTTAGTTTACACTTATAAACTACCAGTATTATCATTCTGCTTCAATAAAATTGACTTTGCTTTTATCACCTTTAATTTTTTTATGTATCCAAAACGGCAGATAAAGGACAAGAAAGCTAAGAATCATCATTCCTTCAATCCATACTAAATACCAAGGATGAGGTCCAAGAACATCCAGCAAGGAAGCGTGTTCTGGCTTTTTCATCATGTATAAATAATTCGCCCCGAGTAAACAATTCATGACATAGATAAAACCTCCGTACAGATTAACAAATACTACGCTTACCCACAAAGAACGAAACGTCGGCTCATATCTGCAAACAGCAATTAGCATACAGCAAGCAAGTACCACACCGCCATGCGATACATAAAACTGCACATAGCGAAACTGGGCATACGCATAGCCGCCAAGGTCTGGGGTAATCATCGCTTGAACAGAGCTGCTGATTCCTGCGAAGTACACAAAATAAAAAAGAAACCTACTTTTGGTTATCAGCATAACAGCAGCCAGCAGCACGACTATATCACTGAGCTGAAGAGGCAAGGAAGTTTCAGCAGACCACTGATGGCAGCTGATTTCCCAAGCTTGGTAGGCTGTTTCTGAAGCAATTAGAATGAGTGAAAGCAAAATGAACACAAACCTCTTTTTTCGCAGTTGCTTTCGACACAAAAAAATAAATGCTCCTATAATCACGATAATAGCTAAAGTTACAAGATGTTCAACTGAAAAAAGCTGAAAGGAATGTTGTACAGGATGACACGTAAAAAATGAATTCATAAAAGCGCCTCCCTTCCATCAGAAAACAAATTCGGTACCTTTAGCTTGTTCATAAGACCTCATTTTCATTAATGCTTCTCTCGCATTAAAAAGAGATTGAGACATAACGAAATCACGCCAATCTAAAGACGGACGAATGGTGTAAATAATCGAGTATGGATCACTTCTTGCACCGCAGTTGATTTCCATGCAAGGCTTCGCTTTCCGCGGGAGTCTTCGCGTTGCCCTCCAATCAACTGCTAGAACCAACTAAAATAAAGAGATCCGAACGATTCATCATTCGGATCTTCTTTCAACTAACATACTGTTATCCTAGCTTTTTTCTTCGTTTTTACTCTCTAATTAATCCTTTTTTCACTAAGAATTGATGAGCAACTTCTTCAGCCGTTTTTCCTTTCGCATTTACTTGATAGTTCATTTCACGCATTTCCTCATCACTGATTTTACCGCCCAGTTGATTTAAGATTTTTTTCAGTTCAGGGTGCTCTTTTAGCGTATCTTCACGAAGCACAGGCGCTCCTTGATACGGCGGGAAGAGCTGCTGATCGTCTTTTAAGACTTTCAAACCAAACTGTTTAATTTCAGGGTCCGTTGCGTAAGCATCAAGCATGTTAATATCGCCTTTTTCTACAGCGCGATAGCGAAGCTTCGGCTCCATGGTTTTAATATTGGGGAAGGTAAGGCCATATTCTTTTTGGATGCCTACATAGCCATCTTCACGATCTTTAAACTCAAGCGTAAATCCTGCTTTTACTTTATCTGTTGCATTTGCCAAATCTGAAATAGTTGTTAGATTATTTTCTTTGGCAAATTCTTTTGTCACGGTCAATGTGTACGTATTATTAAACTTCATTGGATCTAAATAGACAAGACCGAATTTCTTTTGAAACTCTTCTTTTGCCTGCTTGTACACCTCTGTTTCATCTTTGCTGTCCGGCTGTTCCTTTAGATGCGTCACAATGGCTGTACCTGTATATTCAGGGTACAAATCGATTTCCTTGTTACGCAGAGCCTCAAATACAAATACCGTTTTCCCAAGCGACGAACGAAGATTTACTTTCATATCCGTTTGATCTTCAATTAATTCTTTGTACATATTAATTAAAATGTCTTGTTCTGCACCAATTTTCCCTCCGATAACAAGGTCTGGTTTTGTTGCGCTCATCGCTGCAAACGGAGAAACAAGAATGAGTATTAATACGATGATCATAATAAACGAGCGTTTTTTGGACCCTTCTTTAGCTGAGTGTTCAATCGTTCGCAGAATTCCATCAAAAATAAGCGCTAATAATGCTGCTGGAATGGCTCCTAATAAAATCAAACTATTATCGCTTCGGTCAATACCAAGCAAAATTAAGCTTCCGAGTCCGCCCGCTCCGATAAGAGCCACGATTGTCGCTGTGCCAATAATGAGTACCATCGCTGTGCGAATTCCGGCCATAATGACAGGAAGTGCTAGAGGAAGTTCTACTTTAATTAATCGTCTCCACGAGTTCATCCCCATGGCTTTGGATGCTTCAATTAAAGATGGATCCACTTCTTTAATTCCGGTATATGTATTTCGTACAATAGGAAGAAGCGAATATAAAAACAGCGCAATAACCGCGGGAAAGGTTCCAATTCCGACAAGAGGAATCAGTAACCCTAATAAAGCGAGTGAAGGAATAGTTTGCAGTACGGCTGTTACGCCAATGATTGGTTCAGCAATGCGGTCATGCCTCGTTAAGTACAGTCCGAGCGGCACTGAAATTAATACGGCGATAACAAGAGCCAGTACTGAAATTTGAATGTGTTCAAGAAGAGCTTGAAACAGTGCATCTCCTCGTTGATCTAATAATGTGCTTAGTGCATTCATTACAGCGTTCCTCCTTCTTTCGTTTTATCAGAAAGAAACGCTAATAGAGTTTTGCGCGTTACAACGCCAATACGTTTGCTCCCTTTTTTCACGGCTATTGCTTCATGATCGTAAAGGGCGTCCATTGCCTGCTGAACAGTGGCAGTTGAAGCTAACTCTTCAGTAGGTTCTACGTCTGGCTGTTCACTTTCTTTGACAAACATATCCAATGTCTCAAATAAAGCATTGCCTTGATTTCCAATAAATGTTTTTACAAATTCATTTTTAGGCTTTTGAATGAATTCCTCCGGGGTTCCAACTTGAACAATTTCCCCATCTTTCATCAGGCAGATACGATCTCCAAGCGTCATCGCTTCGCTCATATCGTGCGTAACAAACACAAATGTTTTTTTGATTTTTTCTTTTAAGCTAATAACATCTTGCTGAAGCTGTTCGCGGCTTAACGGATCAAGGGCACTAAAGGGTTCGTCCATTAAAATAACGGGGGGATCAGCTGCGAGGGCACGTGCTACACCTACACGTTGCTGCTGGCCACCTGAGAGCTCAGACGGCTTTCGGTTTCGATACTGCTTTGGGTCTAGTCCTACCAAAGTAAGCAGTTCATCAATGCGCGTTTTGATTTTATTTTTCTTCCAATGCTTCATCTCGGGTACAATGGCTATATTTTCAGCAATGGTCATATGGGGAAAAAGAGCAATCTGCTGCAGGACATAACCAATGTTCCAGCGTAGCTTATGTATGTTGTGGTCCGATACGAGCTTATCTTTTATGTATAGTTCTCCTTCGGTAATATCATGAAGACGGTTAATCATTTTTAAGGTGGTTGTTTTCCCACACCCACTCGGACCAATTAAAACGAAAAACTCTCCTTCTTTAATTTCTAGATTAATATTTTTCACGGCGGTCGTACCGTCTGGATACTGCTTGGACACATTCTTAAACGTAATCAAATTATCGTTCACCCTCCCTGTTGAAATTTAACCCCGAGTTTCGTGTACCCAATATTCAGAGGCAATAAACATTCTTTTAAGAATATTTCTAAATATGATTCATAAGACACAGGGGAAAAGATACACATATTTTCTCATAACCTCCTAATAAGGCTATCAAACTGTTAAAGTTTTCACAAGGCGGGAAAGAATAATTTTAAAGCCGACACAAATAAAAAAAACCTTCTTTCAACAAGAAAGAAGGTTTTTTAGTATGCTAGCGACAGGGATCGAACCTGCGACCTCTTGCTTACCATGCAAGTGCTCTACCTACTGAGCTACACCAGCGTCTTGGAAAATTATATCACGTTTAAATTCATTTAGGAAGCGCTTTTTTAAATTTTTTTATTGGTATATTCTCTAATTTACGTCTTCTGAAATTCGCACTTTCTACAAAGTTCCATATTTTATGTTAGAACTCCTTACATAAATTGTGTGAATTTTCTTTTTTTATATTACCCTTAGTAAAAGAGCTTACAAAAGAAGGGAAGAAAATAGATGGAACAACAACCAACCATGACCAAATCAAAAACGGCAACTCCCTACCCAAGAGACTGCACGTTCAGCCTGGAAGATTGGACGACGCTCGCTAAGTATTGGTACCCCGTCGCACGCTGCAGTGATGTAACAGAGAAACCAACATCCGTAAAACTGCTAGATGTAAATCTAGTTCTATACCGTACCACACACAAAGTAGTAGCGGCTCGTGATTTATGCGTTCACCGAGGCACCCCGCTTAGTATGGGCTGGGTGGAAGATGATGAAATTGTCTGTCCTTACCACGGCTTCCGCTATGCAACGGACGGCGCATGCACGTCGATTCCAGCTCACCCTGATGCCAACATTTCTCCCCGCCTGTGTATGGCTGTCTATCCAGTTATTGAACGATTTGGATTAGTGTGGACTTCCCTGACAGGTGAACAAGATAACCTGCCTTACTTCGATGCGTGGGAGGCCCCTGATTTTCAGCAAATTGTTTGTCCGAGCTTTGATATCATGGGTTCGGCCGGTCGTCAAATGGAAGGCTTTTTAGACGTAGCTCATTTTGCTTGGGTGCATACGGACACATTTGGTGATCGAAACAACGCCTTTGTGCCTAAATATAAAGTAAGCGATACAGATTATGGGCTTCATGTAGAATATACGAGCACCGTGAGCAATTATTCCAAAGAACAGCAGCATTTAAATCCACCTGATTTTAAATGGCTTCGCGTCTTTGATGTTTATCCGCCGTTTACAGCTACGCTAAAAGTATACTTCCCAGAAGGCGCAGAGCTGTGGATTATGAATGCAGTCTCTCCTATTTCAGCCCGCGAAACACGTTTATTCGCACCAATCGCTCGAAACTTTGACAAAGATTCGAGCGTTGAAGGTGTGTATGACTTTAACCTTCGCGTCTTTGACGAAGACCGTGAAATGGTTGAAAACCAAAAGCCTGAAGACTTGCCTTTAGACCTGCAGATGGAAGCGCATATTATGGCTGATCAAACGTCCATCGGCTACCGGAAATTATTAAAGAAAATGGGCTTAAGCTTTAGATATACAAGCTAAAGAAATCCCCGCTGTCTCAGCGGGGATTTCTTTTTTATTTAGCAAACTGCTCGCTTCCTGCTTTTTCCTTTATCACTTCATCTTCACTTGCCGGCGTGGCGCGTTTCATAAACAATGAAAGAATTAAGGCAACCACCACTAGTACTACTGAGACGGCAAACGCATCGTTAATTCCTTGTACCATTGCCTGCATCCCAATTTGTTCTTTCATTTGAGCTGCCCCGGCTGCCGTTGCATTCGCTGCTCCTGCTCCGCTCATTGCATCTTGAGCAAGCTCTTTTGCATGCGTAGCTGTACGATTTGACATCACCGTTACTAAAAGAGCCGAACCAATAGCTCCCGATACTTGTTGAAGCGTGTTATTCATCGCAGTACCATGCGGATTAAAGCGCTGCGGCAGCTGATTTAATCCGTTTGTCATAACCGGCATCATCACCATAGACATTCCGAACATGCGAAGCGTGTAAAGCGTAATGAGCGTTGTATATGTCGTATCAAGCTCTAAGTTACTGAAGAAATACGTCGTGACGGCTGTAATCGTTAGACCCGTTACAGCCAGTGCACGCGCTCCGAATTTATCAAATAATTTTCCGGTAATCGGAGACATCACACCCATGAGTAGCGCACCCGGAAGCATTAGTAATCCTGAGTGAAGCGGAGAAATGCCTCGTACCGTTTGAACATAAATTGGCATTAGCAGCATGGCTGAGAATAATGCCATTGTAATCACCATTGAAATCGTTGATGATAAAGCAAACATTGGATATTTAAAAATGCGGAATTCAAGCATAGGTGTTTTCAGCTTGAACTGACGCGTAATAAATAAAATCAGCGCCACAGCTCCTACGATAATGGTGCCGTATACTTCCACAGAATCCCAGCCTTTATCCCCTGCTGAGCTAAATCCGTATAGAAGTCCTCCAAATCCAATTGTAGATAACAAAAGAGATAAAAAATCCAAATTGATTTCCACTTTTTCTTTTTTGTCTTTTAATAGGAAGAAAGCACCTATTAATACAATTGCCGCGATTGGCGTAACAAGGTGGAACAGCATTCTCCACTCATAGTGTTCAATCAGCCACCCTGATAAGGTAGGACCAATTGCCGGAGCAAAAATCATAACTAAACCGAAAATTCCCATCGCAGCTCCGCGTTTTTCTAATGGGAAACTTGTGAGCAATACGTTCATTAAAAGCGGCATCATAATGGCTGCGCCTGATGCTTGAATAATACGAGCGGTTAACAAGACCGAAAATACGGGCGAAGCACCGGCAAGTATTGTTCCTGCTGTAAATAAAGTCATAGCCGTTAAAAATAAGCCTCTGACAGAATAACGCTGAATTAAAAAAGCGGTAGTTGGAATCATAATACCATTCACTAACATATAACCAGTAGAAAGCCACTGGACAGTTGACGTTGTCACATCTAAGTCTTTCATAATAGACGGCAGCGCCACGTTTAATAACGTTTCATTCAACAATGAGATAAAAGCGCCAATTAACAAAATAGCAATTATGCCATAAGGCGGCTTTTCCATTTGATTTATCGATTGACTCATTATTGTACCTCCTTATACTTTAAGTTCATTTTTTTAGACACATGTTCTACATAGAGTATATTATACTGTGAGTTCAATTTATGCAAGCGAAAAATCTTGCGTTCATGTCCTTTATTTTATCGACTTTTTTAGTCCTGTAATCCTTTTATATCAATACATTGTCGTGATATCGTCTTTTTTTTGAAAAGAACATTTGTGTAAACGCTTTAAATCATGTATCATAAAGTTGGACCGTGAGTCTAATTTTATATTTAGGTGATAATAATGAATAACCGAAAACAGCAAGTTGTAAAAAATGCACACCATCTCTTCGTTGAAAAAGGATTTCAAGCTACATCTATTCAAGACATCATTGATTATAGCGGCATTTCAAAAGGAACATTCTACAACTATTTTTCTTCAAAAAATGAATTATTAATCGCTGTTTTTACCTGGCTTCATACAACAATTGAACAAGAGCGAAATCAGCTGCTGGTTGGTAAAAGCCTGACCGATGTAGATGTGTTTGTTAAACAGATTGATGCACAGATGAAAAACCATCATAAACATAAATTTTTTACATTACTTGAAGAAGTATTTGTTTCCAATGATCCCGATTTAAAAGCATACATAAAAAACACCCAGTTTATTGAAGTAAACTGGGTTTACAAACGGTTCATTGATTTATTTGGACAAGAAAAGAAACCGTACCTGCTAGATTGTGCAATTATGTTTCTTGGCATGCTTCATCGCAACTTTCACTATAATTTTATGGTTAACGGCACAAATACTGACCCGCATGAGATCATAAGCTACAGTGTCAAGCGCCTGCTGCCTCTTGTAGACGAAGTAGCAAATTCAGGAGACATTTTGCTCGATCCACAAACGATTAAAGAATGGCTTCCATCTTGCCCGAATACTAAAAATCAAATAGGACAGGACATTTCTGCAGCACTTATCGATTTAAAAAAACAAGTTCACAAACAATTTACGGATGAATTCGAACGTCAAAAATGCACAGAGCTTATTAGTTTTATTGAAGAAGAGCTGTTTAAACAATCAAAGCCCCGCAAGTTTGTTGTGGATAGTGCTCTTCATTCATTAAAGCAGCTGCCTGTTAACAACAGTAAAACGAACCTAGAGGAACTGCAGGCGATGATTGATCAGTATGTGAGTGAACTGCATTAAAAAATCCGAATACGTTTGATTCTCCCTTAAGAATCAAACGCATTCGGATCTTCCTTCAACTAAATAACTTTTGTCCCAGCCTTTTTATTCATACAGCGGAAATTCAAGTGAAAAACACGTTTCTTTTCCTTTTACGCTAGACACACTCACTTTTCCCTTCATATAATGAATAATACTGAAAGATACCATCGTTCCAAGCCCGGTACCTTTTTCTTTTGTTGTAAAATACGGTTCGCCTAGCCGGTTGATTTGTTCTTGCGTCATGCCGCAGCCCGTATCAATAATATCCACAATAACAGCTCCGCCTTCTTTTGTTACTTTAATGGTTAACGTGCCTCCATTTTGCATGGCTTCAATACTATTTTTAAATAAATTGATTAGGCACTGCTGAAGCTTTCTTCTTTCTCCCATTACGAAGAACTTCACTTTTTCATCAAATGTAAAATCAATAGCGACTCCATTCATATTGGCAAGAGGCGTCATAATATGGGTGACATGATGAATCTCTTCTGAAATATTCATTTTTTCATTTCGTTCCGGAGCAGAATTGGCAAACAGCAAGTAATCATCAATGATTTCTTTTGCACGATCTAGTTCATTAATCGCAATGGAAATGTAACGTTTTTTAGCAGGTTCTTTTTCATCTTCTTGCAGCATTTGCATAAATCCTCTGCTTGCCGTTAGAGGATTTCGCACCTCATGAGAGATGCTGGCAGCTAAATGACTGACAATTTCTAGTTTCTCTGCTTTCATCAGGCGCTGCAGCACTAGTAAATTTGCCCGTATTGCTTCCCACAGTATGGTAATTACAAACATTCCTGCTACATCTAAAATCGCAAATTGAACCCACACGCTAATCGGAATGCTTGTTACGCGCAAGATAAAAATAGATACAAGCATAGCTAATAAAGAACCGATTATACTAAGACAGGTGCTTACGATAATTCGATTTTTTAATGAAAAATGTAAAAAGTATTTTGTTATGAAAAATAAAGGAATGGATAAAATCGGAAGAGAAATTAGTGTTGATAAAAACCCTACATCGTACCCGCCAATTAGCAAGCGCAGCAGTAAAATAAAGACAAAAAGCAAGCTCCCTAGCGGCCAGCCTCCATATAACGTTCCTAAAATATAAGGAATTCTTCGTAGATCCATTCGATAGTCATCCGGGACATAAGCTCCGTTAACCGGAAACAAAAGGCAAAAGGCAATGGCTAAAATCGGAAATACCGCGATATAACGATCTTTCCACCAATGAATTTTTTTAGCATACTTGATTAAATAAAACATCTGCACTAAAAACAGCGCCAATAAAATAAATAGAAAATTAATTAACAAATCTTTCGTGACAAAACTCATGCATTCACCGGTCTTTCAAATGAGATAAAAATAAACTCTTTTATTGCATTTACATTTGTAACACAAATTAGAGCGTAATCATAGATAAATAAACGTATTCTATTTACTTTTTTACAACTTCCTATCACTTTATCGTCCGTTCCCTAAAATAGTGAAGGCTAAGAAAACCTTTTCAACTTCACTAAAAATATTCAGAATTTTATTTACATATGAGTTACAATGCTCTATAATCAGATCAATGTACTTGGTTTTGAGAGTAGGAGGACGAAATATGGAACTATCAATTACCTTAATGGGATTATTCGTTGGAACCCTTGTAGGCTTAACGGGGGTTGGAGGTGCCGCTTTATTAACACCTTTACTGATTGTACTCGGCATTAACCCTTCCATTGCCGTAGGAACAGATCTTGTCTACAATTCTATCACAAAATTATTCGGAGTCGCTCAGCACTACAAACAGCGAACCATTAACTTTAAATTAGCAAAATATTTAGCCTTCGGAAGTATTCCGAGCGCTGTGCTAGCTATTGTCACACTTCATGCATTTCCATCTTTTCACGAGCATCAAGAAACGATTATTAAGCACGCTCTTGGATATGTCATGACGCTGGTTGCCATTTCAATTATCTTTCGCGTCTTTTTTGATAAATTAATTCGCCCAAATCGGTTTCAGGAAATGGACTTAAATCAGAAAAAAGGATTAACAATCGGAATTGGCGTAGTCTTTGGATTCATTGTCGGACTAACATCGATTGGTTCGGGCTCATTATTTGCGATTGCGATGCTGTACTTATTTAAGCTAAAAACATCTGAGCTGGTTGGAACTGATATTGCACATGCGTTTCTTCTCGTTACGGTGGCTGGTATTTTAAATGCAAGCTTTGGAAGCGTGGATTACATGTTGACTGCTAACCTATTAACTGGATCTATTCCAGGTGTGTTAATCGGAAGCCGTTTATCAACGAAAGTGCCTTCAAGACCGCTTCAAGCCATTATGGCAACCATCATTCTAATTAGCGGAATTAAATTAATTTAACAAATAAAAGCACATGCCTTTGCATGTGCTTTTTATTAACTTTTTTAAAGATCTACATTAAAAATAATAATGTTTTAAACCACTTCCCTTCCCTTCTTATACACTTCAACTAATATTTTTATTGAATTTTAGTCAAAGAGACCAATGACATCTCAAACAACCTTACGTTAAAATGTAAAAAAACATAACATCTGTTGTGATATCCAAAAAATTGTACGACGAAGGGAGAACACATGACACAAACAGCGGCAAAAAGTAAGCAAAAACCTTTTTATAAAGGTCTTTTCTTTCAAATTATGATGGCAATTGTACTTGGCATAGCCGTAGGATATCTATGGCCAAGCTTTGGAAATGCTGTGAAACCGATTGGAGACGGTTTTATTAAGCTTATCAAAATGCTGATTGCTCCTCTTATTTTTGGAGTAGTCGTTGTTGGAATTGCCAAGGTTGGAAACATTAAAACAGTTGGGCGTATCGGCGGAAAAACCATTCTTTACTTCGAAATTGTCACAACATTCTCCCTATTGATCGGTCTATTAGTAGCAAACGTAATGAACCCCGGCACCGGTATGAATGTTGAGCCTTCAAGCTTAAACACAAGCGAAGTGGACGCGAAGACAAACGGCTCTGAACTTCCGAGTGAAGGTGATTTTTTTCTTAATATGATTCCAGACAGTGCAGTTGGTGCTTTTTCAAGCAACTCCATGCTTCAAGTGCTTTTAATTTCTTGTTTGTTTGGCATCGCGCTTGTCCATATAGGTGAAAAAACAGCAGAGACCCTTTTAAATGTATTGGAAAAAGTAAATGATGTGTTGTTTAAAATTATGGGATACATTATGAAATTAACGGCTCTTGCCACCTTTAGTGCCATGGCATTCGCAGTTAGTCAGTACGGTCTTGGAACACTTGCTGCATTCGGAAAGTTATTTATCGCTATGACAATTGCCTGTCTAGCATTTGTTCTTGTTTTAGCTGTTATTTTACGAATCTATTTAAAATTAAGTTTGTGGAAAGTCATTCTATATATACGAGAAGAAATTATGCTGGCATTTGCTACGGGTTCCACTGAAGCCGTTATGCCGCAGCTCATGGATAAATTCGAACAAGCAGGATGCAACAAAGCAGTCGTGGGCCTTGTTGTGCCTACAGGCTATTCGTTTAATCTAGACGGTGCTTCCATTTACCTGTCTCTTGCCCTCGTCTTTTTAGCACAAGCAACAGGTGTGGATTTGAGCCTCACTGATCAGCTTTTAATGCTTGGTGTTCTTCTTCTTACGTCTAAAGGAATGGCTGGTATTCCAGGATCAGCTTTTGTTGCTCTCTCGGCTACCGCAGCAGCAACAGGATCCATTCCGGTAGCTGCCGTTGCTCTGATGCTCGCTCCTGATCGCTTTATGGGTAATTACCGGACTACAGTTAATATTATTGGTTATGCGGTAGCTGCTTTTATTATCGCACGATGGGAAAATTTATTAGATCTACAAAAAGCAAATGATGTGCTGGACGGAAAAATTGCGTATCAGCCCAAAAATGCTGAAATTTCTCTCCCAGAGAGTATTCCAGCAGCCAATGAACAAGCATTTTAACAAAAAAATTTCCTGGCCGAGACAAGTCTATTTTGCTTGTTTTTCGGGCAGGAATTTAATTGTTACATGAAAGGCCTTTTGCTGAAACTTATTTTCTTCGAGTATTTTATATACCATTTGTTTAATCGTTTCTTGCGTTTTGGCATCAGCTGAAACGGAAGGCTCCATATACACATCCAGCTCTACTCTGTCTTTTGAGTAAAGGGAAGAATTCACGCCCCTTGATTCATAGCCCGCTTCAGTTAAACCGCTGCTGATTTTATGCCAAATATCCAGTTTGTCCATTTGTTTAATAACAGGCTTTGCTTCTTCGTACACTTGTGCTTGCTGAGTCTTGAAAACTTCTTCTTTTTTAGTAAAAACTGCATACCCTGAACCTACTACTAAAAACGTCATAATAGCAAATGCTCGCATCCTTTTCATTCTCTCACCTCATTTAGAGATATAGATTATAAATATGCGAATAATTGCTGCGGTATGACGGCTTGTATCTCTACTTCTTTTCCACTATACTCAGCAGTCGTTTAGAACCAGCTTCTGCTTCTTCTATCATACTGTCAAAAAGCTCTTGCACCGTTGGAATATTATCAATCAGTCCAACGACTTGACCTGCCCATCCATAGCCTTCATCGATTTTATTTTCATAAATATATCGGCAGTTTGCCACTCCGCTAATGACGTCTTTTAACTCTTCGTACCTCTCTCCTTGCTGCTCACGCTCAATAATGTCAAGAGTATAGTGGGACTTCAATACGCGTCCAGGTGCTCCGAACGAACGTTTAATAACCACAGTATCGGTTTCTTTTGCTTCTACAATAGCTTGTTTATACGCATCGTGGGCATCTACACATTCTTTTGTCGCGATAAAACGTGTTCCCATTTCTATCCCTTCAGCGCCTAATGATAACGCTGCTAATAATCCTTGTCCATTTCCAATCCCTCCGCTTGCCAAAACCGGAATTGACACAGCCTCAGCTACTCGAGGAATTAATACCATTGTGCCGAGATCCTCACGTCCGATATGTCCTCCTGCTTCTTGCCCCACTGCCATGACAGCATCTGCTCCTAGCTTCTCAGCTTTTTGAGCTTGACGCACGTTGGCTACAAGCACGAGCGTTTTAATTCCTGTTCCTTTTAATCTCTCAAAAATAGGTGCGGGATTTGCTCCTGTTATGGAAACAACAGGCACACCTTCTTCTACTGCTACGTCGAGAAGTTCTTTATAAGAACCTTCTGTTTGACCTCCAACAGCAAAATTAACGCCAAAAGGACGCTCAGTTAAAGAACGTACTTTCTTAATTTCAGCTCGAAGTTTCTCAGGTGTTCGGAGCGTCATAGCTGTAATTTGTCCAAGCCCTCCTGCATTTGAGACAGCAGCAGCAAGTTCGGCGTACGCTAAATAAGCCAGACCTCCTTGTACAATTGGATATTGAATTCCTAATAAATCTGTTACCCGTGTTTTCATCTATGTATCCCCTCTCCTTTTATTTTCTTATTTATGAATACTTATTCATAATCATAACAAGAAAATAACGGATTTCCTACGAAAAAATTCCAACATTTCTGTTTGCTTCAACTTTTGATAGGGTACACATTTTGTAATGATTATTAACTAAAGATCAAGGAGGAAAACATGTATGACAAAAAAGCACCCTGTAAATGAAAAAAGCAAGCAAGAACAGCTCGAGCAGTTTAAAACAGATGATCGAAACCAAGCGCTCACAACCAATCAAGGGTTAAAGCTTTCCGAAGATGAATTTTCTTTAAAAGCAGGTGAACGTGGTCCAACCCTTATGGAAGACTTTCATTTCCGTGAAAAAATGACGCATTTTGACCACGAGCGCATTCCTGAACGCATCGTTCATGCACGAGGCTTCGCTGCTCACGGAGAATTTGAACTGTATGACTCTCTCAGTGAATATACAAAAGCCGAATTTTTACAGAATCCATCTGTAAAAACACCTGTATTTGTCCGTTTTTCTACTGTAGCAGGTTCTAAAGGTTCAGCTGAAACGGTGCGCGACGCCCGTGGTTTTGCAACAAAATTTTATACAGAAGAAGGAAACTATGACTTAGTTGGAAATAACATTCCCGTGTTCTTTATCCAAGATGCGATTAAATTTCCGGATTTAATTCACGCTGTTAAGCCTGAGCCACACAACGAAATGCCGCAGGCAGCTTCAGCACACGATACGTTTTGGGATTTTGTCGCCAATAACCAAGAGTCTGCTCACATGGTCATGTGGTCAATGTCAGACCGTGCAATTCCACGCAGTTTGCGTATGATGGAAGGCTTCGGCGTACATACTTTTCGCTTAGTTAATGCAGAAGGAAAAGCTCATTTTGTCAAATTTCACTGGAAGCCTGTGCTCGGAACGCATTCCCTTGTTTGGGACGAGGCTCAAACAATTTCTGGGAAAGACCCGGATTTTCATCGCCGCGATTTATGGGAATCGATTGAAAACGGAGACTATCCTGAATATGAGCTAGGTATTCAAATCATAGATGAGGAAGATGAATTTAAATTCGACTTTGACATTCTCGATCCAACTAAGCTTTGGCCTGAAGAAGACATTCCCGTCAAATTGGTTGGAAAAATGACCTTAAATCGAAATGTAGACAACGTATTTGCCGAAACGGAACAAGTCGCATTCCATCCGGGACATGTGGTACCGGGAATTGATTTTTCCAATGATCCTCTCTTACAAGGAAGATTGTTTTCATACACAGATACCCAGCTTATTCGTCTTGGCGGTCCGAATTTTCACGAACTTCCAATCAACCGTCCAGTATGCCCGTTTCATAACAATCAACGAGACGGTTACGGACGTCAAACAATTAATAAAGGGCCTGTCAGCTATCACAGAAACTCTCTTGCAGCCAATACGCCGGCTCCTGTCTCAGAGTCAGAGGGCGGTTATGCTCACTATCAAGAAAAAGTGGAAGGAAGAAAAGTTCGAAGCCGAAGCGAAAGTTTTAAAGACCACTTTTCACAGGCAACGCTATTTTGGAATAGCATGAGCGATACTGAAAAAGAGCATATTATCAGTGCTTTCAGCTTTGAGCTTGGAAAAGTGAAAAGCAAGTCTGTTCAGCAGCAGGTCGTTGATATGTTTGCCAACGTCAGTACAGTGCTAGCTAAACAAGTAGCACAAGCGATTGGTGCCACGCCTCCATCAGGAGAAGACGCGCCAGTGACCAAGTCATCTCCGGCTCTTAGTCAAGAACAGACGATTAAAAAGCCGAATACGCGTAAAGTAGCTGTCATTGTAGCTAATGACTTTATGGGTGACCTACCACAAGTGTTAAATAGTTTAAAACAACAGGGCATTCAGCCTGAAATTGTAAGCACAACCCTCCAAAACGTGAAAGGAACAGACGGGTCAGAACTTGAAGTACAGCACACGTTCTTAACAAGTGATTCTGTTTTATTCGATGCGGTTTATGTTGTCGGAAGCGCGTCCGCTGATGAGAAGTTTCGTAAAGAAGCACTGACGTTTGCTCAAGAAGCATTCGAGCATTTTAAACCAATTGGCGCGTCGGATGAAGGCGTTAAGTGGCTAAAAGCTGCTGGTTTAGATAGCAGTCCCGGTGTCGTAACTGGAGAAACTACACGCTTTACAGATGAATTTATTGAAGCTATTTCAGCTCACCGCCACTGGAATCGTCACGTTATATAAATTACAAAAAAGATAGGGACCTACCCTATCTTTTTTCTATGAAATCACAGTAATTGAAGAAAAGCTTTTCTTTTGCTTATACTAGATAATGCACCTTAGATTTTCAGGAGGCAGAAAGAAGACATGCTCACAAACAAATCATCTTACTTTTTACAATTAACGAAACAATTCAAAAAAGCTGCAACGGCAAATTCAGTTATCCTTGGAATTTTGTTAGCTATTGTGGGAGGTTTTCTTGATGCTTATACGTATATAAGCAGAAACGGAGTATTCGCAAATGCACAAAGTGGAAATATCGTCTTATTAGGTGTAAAGGCAGCGCAAGGTCAATGGACAGAAGCTTTTTTTCATATTCCCCCTATTGTAGCCTTTATCCTAGGCGTTGCTGTAACCGAAACATTTAAGCAGCCGCGATTTGTATCTGTACTCCCTGATACTTCTCGTATCGTATTGCTTTTAGAAATTGTCGCACTCATTATCGTTGGTTTTTTACCGTCTAGTGTTCCTAATATGTTGGTTACAGTAACAATTTCATTTGTTGCTGCTCTTCAAGTTTCTTCATTTAGAACTTTGATAAAATGGTCATATAATACAACCATGACAACCGGAAACCTTCGTACTGCTTCTCAAGCAGCATACTATGCTATATTCAAACGCGATGAAAATGCTGCTTATCAGTGCCTTCGTTTTACCGCCATTATCCTCTCTTTTTTGAGCGGGGCAATGTTAGGTTCTATTTCTACTTTCACCCTGGGGACAAAAGCAGTTTGGCTAGCTTCTGCTATTCTTTTTCTCGCTTTTGTCATTTTAAATTCAGAATCTCAAAAAAGCCTTTGAAATCATTGATTTCAAAGGCTTTTTTTATTAAACTGATTTTCTAAATGCCATAACGTGCAAATCTTTTACCGGATAAAAATCGTTATCAGGAAAGCGAACGTAACCTCTTTTAGTGTACAGCTTAATGGCATGTTCCATTGAATGATCTGTATGTAAACCTAAATAAGAACACCCTAGCTCCCGAGATTTTTTTTCACACGCTTCAAGAAGCGCGTTGGCGACTCCTTTTCGGCGATGCGACGGAGCAACTGCCAGCAGACGAATTTCAGCCCATGGAAATGGCTTTAACAATCCTCCGTATACATCCGTATTTGGGGGATAAAACAAAACGCTTCCTGCCATTTCTCCATCGATTTCAGCTACAATGCACTCAAATTTCTTTTCTTCACTCAGGGTATGTAAAATTCCCTTTCGATATCTTTTCCAGTGTGCTTCTGATTTTACAGCTGCATATTGCTCATAAGCAGCAAGCGTCACTGTTTCAATAGATGATGTTTCTTCTTCTCTAGCTTTTCGAACGATCAATTTTTTCTCCTCCATTTACCTTCTTCGTTAATTCTTATTGTCTATGGTGAACCATGTTTATGCAACACATTTGCATCTTAAAACAGCTTCCTTTGCATATATTTAATCCGTTCATTATGGTTTCTAAAGCGGTCTTTGTGCTGAAACTCTGCTTGTCTTCATATACATATAAAGAGATTCATAGACAAGGATGAGACAGCATGTATAAAAAATTGATTGCAATTGGAATTGGCAGTGTGTTTGTTAGTATCGGGATTAACGTTTTTATTCTTCCGCTTCAGCTTGTAACAGGAGGCATTACCGGAATTAGCTTAATCATTAATTATTTACTTGGCTATAAAGTAGGTGTGATGATTTTTTGCTTAAACTTGCCGATTTACCTTCTCGCCTTGGGTTTTAACCGCTCTTATTTTTTAAATGCTATCTATGGCATGGTTCTCTCAGCCGTTATGATTGATTTGCTGTTTCCGCTTCACGGGATTTTTCACCTTCCCATTATCTTAAGCGCTTGCCTTGGAGGTGTTTTTAACGGAATCGGAACCGGCATCATGCTCCGGCAGCACGCAAGTCAAGGCGGGGTCGACTTATTTTCTCTGATACTTGCGAAATGGTTATCTTTAAACCCCGGCATCATCATTTTAGTGATTGACGCATCTATTATTATTTCAGGTATTTTACTGCTTCAAAACGATACAGCTATTTATTCATTATTCATTGTTGTATGCTCTGGTATAGTGACCAGTTTAATTACGTCATTCAAACACATCATCGTCTATGTATAAGGAAAAAGCCTCGAGACATGCGTCTCGAGGCTTTTCTTTATTTGTCATTTAAGAATTCTTGCAGCGCTTCTTTATTTTTATCTAAATCAATATCAAGCACCATACCAACACCGCTATACGTTTTGTTTTCAAATGATCCGTCTAACGGCAGTCGCAGGCTTTGAACATCTTTCATGTTTCCTGTTACCACATCTTTAGCCAGAAGCATCATGCTTTTTGTATCTAAATTTGTATCGATGTAAGGATCCATTACGCCGAGAAGCTTCGGTATTTTAAACACGCTGTTTAGGCTTGCTGCTTCATCTTTAAGCTTTAAAACGACTCCTTGCTGGCGCTGAACGCGTCCAAAATCACTCATGTTATCATGGCGAAAACGTACGTAGCCAAGCAGTTGTTCACCGTGTAAAACTTGGGTACCTTTGTGAAGCGTCATACCAATTCCCGAAGACATATCGTGAGGCACGGTTACTTCAATGCCGTCAGGTGCAATCGTATCTACAATTTTTGAAAACCCTTCGAAGTCCACAACTGCATAATAGTTAATATCGATATCAAAATTTTGTTTGATCGTTTGACGCAGCAGCTCAGGACCTCCGAACGCGTAAGCAGCATTCAGCTTTTGCTTGCCGTGTCCTGGAATATCCACGTACATATCCCTCATAAGGGAAACAATTTTCGGGTGTTTGCTTTTAGAATCGTAGTGAGCAATTAAAATAGAGTCTGTACGAGAATGCTTTTCCCCGCGCGAGTCACTTCCTAACAGCAGCATATTTACTTCTCCGTTATTTGGGAGACTGCCTTGAAACTGTTCAAATGTCGTGCCGTCATCCGCAAATTTACCACCGCTTGCCATCGATAGCCCTTGCTTATATTGGAAATAGCTGTATATGCCTCCAACGATAATAAAAAGAAACAACAAAGCAAAGAACACTCTGCCCCATCGAACTCTTCTTCTTCTTTTGCGTCTTGTTCGCTCCACGTTTCTGTCACCAGCTTTCTTTTTCAATGAAGTTCTCATAAAACAAGCAAGTAGCTAAGCTTTTAAAAAGCTCCTCTACTTGCTTGTTTGGATTGTATGGTGTGAAAGCTTACATTACTTTTCTGTTTCTTGGTCTTTTCCATACATGTATTTTGATGGATCGACCGCTTTAAAGTCATCTAATTTATTAAATCGTAATAAATCACCGTATAACACTTTATCAGAAAGTTCTAGCTCTCTTCCAACTTTCTTTTTATAAGCTTTCGCTTCGTCTGTTGCTGTGATTCTTTCTCCTGTGTTTGTATCGTAATACTTGCCGTCAATTGACGTGTATTTCGGAGAAACATAATCACCGTTTCTAAATGCTACTACCTGATCGTGGTCTTTTGATAATAAATCTGTACCGAATTGAACATACTCTTTACTATCAATTCCCACTAAGTGAAGAAGCGTAGGCACTACGTCAATTTCACCGCCGTACGTGTGGTTCACTCCACCTTTTACACCTGGTACGTGAAGGAAGAACGGTACGCGTTGAAGCTGAGCGTTTTTATATGGCGTAATTTTCTCGCCAAGAACTTTTTCCATTGCTTTGTTATGATTTTCAGAAATACCGTAGTGGTCGCCGTAAATCATAATAACTGAGTTGTCATATAAGCCTGAAGCTTTTAGCTCTGTAAAGAATTCTTGCAGTGATTCATCCAAATAACGAGCCGTTTGGAAATAACGGTCTACCGTTCCATCTCCTGTGTTTGCCGGCTCAATGCTAGCATCGCCTTTATCAAGGACAAATGGGAAATGGTTTGTTAATGTAATCATATGCGCATAGAACGGCTGCTTCAATGACTGTAGCATTGGCATAGATTCTTTGAAGAATGGCTTATCTTTTAATCCATAGTTTACTTTGTTATCACCAGTCATATTGTAATAACTTGCATCAAAGAATTTATCCACACCGAACTGTTTATAAATTTCATTACGGTTCCAGAACGTTTTATAGTCTCCGTGTAAAACGGCACTTGTATAGCCGCCCTCTTGATCTAAGATCGCTGGTGCTGCTTGGTACGTGTTGCGGCCTTTTAAGCTAAATGCTGATCCTTGAGGCAAGCCGTATAATGATGTATCCATCATAAGCTCTGCATCAGCTGTTTTACCTTGTCCTGTTTGATGGAAGAAGTTATCAAAATACATAAATTCATTTCCATTTGCTAATGAGTTTAAAAACGGCGTTACTTCTTGCCCGTTTAACTTGTAGTTAATCAGGAATGACTGAAATGACTCTAGATGAATTTTAATAATGTTTTTTCCTTTTGCTTTACCGGCATACTCAATATTTGGAGCTGCATAGTGACTTGTACTGAAGTTTTTCACTGTTGTTAAGTCATCACTGCTTGCGAATGCTCGCTGCTTTGAGTTTTTAAACGTTTGAACTGCATCATACACCGTGTAGTTGTATGCTCCTAAATATTTCACTAGGTAGTTGCGATCAAATGTTCTTGTTAATAATTCAGGGCGATCTTTTTCAGCATAGTGCAAGTTAATTGCAAAAGCGATAGCTCCTGCCGCTAATACCATGAACGTATAGCGGAATTTAAGGCGTGCTTTTGGCCATTCGATTTTTCTAACAAACAATAGCGCAATCAGTAAAATGATATCTACAAAGTAAAAAATATCGTGAGCTTTTACTAAATCAGCGATACTGCCTCCCATATGACCCACATTGCTTGTTTGCGTTAAAGTAGGCAATGTCACAAAGTCATTGAAGAATCGATAATATAAAATATTGCTGTACAAAATGACCGTCATGATTGTACTAAGGATAAGCGTCCAAACGATGGCTCTTTTCCCTTTTGCAAACAATGCTAACCCTAAAAAGATCAAAGTTGAACTAATTGGATTAATAAACAATAACGTTTTTTGCATTGAGTCACTTATATCTAAGTTGAACTCCACTTTGTAAGACATGTAAGACTTGATCCACATGAATAAAACCGCTATAAAAAAGTAAAACAACGGCTTTGAAAATAGTTTTTTCATTTTCAAATTCCTTTCACTAAAAAGTAGAGATTTCATGTTCAGCTAACCTCAGGAAAGTCCCCTCCATTAAATCGTAACGGTTACGTCCTGCAAAAGATTACCTGAAAATGATTCAATTTGTCAAACAATATCATCTTCATCTCTTTTTTTAGTCATCTACAAAATTTACATTTCAACTTGTAATCTCTTATTTTTTATCTTGATGTTAATATTACACAATTGTTAATTTGTAAATTTTGTTCTCCCTATATTGCATACATATTAATTTACCACATTTCTGCTCTGCAATAAAAGTATTTTTATTTTATTAGGCATAATATTTCACTTACTGAATGAAAAGGTACTATTGTACTGGACGATATTCTTCGCTTACTGTTAGGACTAGTAAAAATAGACTTATCTATGCTTAATCTTTATCTTTCTCAACAGCTATGCGGTCTCCTTGTGCAAAGGGCTGTGAAATAACAAGAAACTCAATATCTTCGCCCGAACAATTCATCATTTGATGAAGAATGGACGGAAGCACTTCTATTCCTTCATGTGCTTTTACATCATAAATAATTCCGTCTACTTCTAGAGCAGCTGTTCCTTTTAGCACAAAGAAAAATTGCTGTGCTCTCGTGTGATAATGCCTTACCTCTTTCGTATGAGGAGGCATGCGCTCATGAATAATACTTACGTCTTTATTTTTCACCAGGTGCCACCCATCGCATTTTCTTCCCCACACGTAGTGTTCTGCGTTTTGCTTACTGACTTTCATGACCAGCTCCCCTTTTTCTAATAAATGAAGACCTGCAGATGAAATAGAAATTCTATGTGATCTTTTTAATCTTGCTAGTGGAAATACTTTTTTTAGATGAAGGTTTTGGCTTCAAAGTAAAAATCATTCCTAAAAAGATCAAAACAATGCCTGCCAGCTGAAAAAGCGTCGGGCGAAATCCCGTGAATGCTGTATCTAATAAAATAGCAACAGCTGGATCTAAAAACACTAGAACCGAAATCACCTGAGTTTTTAAATAGCGCAGGCTGTCGAAAAACAAATAATACACTAAACCAGTATGTACAAAGCCCGTTACTAAAATTGCTGTCCAATTGGACGCTGTTAAGAAATGAAAATCACTAAAATGAACAAACGGCAATAATAAAAAAACCCCTACAAAAGTCTGAAGAAATGTAACAGCGTAAGCACTCGTATGAATAATTCCTTTGCCAAGCAGCGTTGTGCATGCATAAAACAAAGCGGCTAAAAGCGCCCACAGTATTCCTGACGACATGAAGCCATCAATCGTAAGTTCCTTCACTCCAATAATCAGAAGTGCTCCCACAAAACAAATGAAAATAGACATAACGCCAAGAACCGTTAATTTCTCCTTAAATATAAAGCTTCCCAAAAGCAATACTAAAACGGGTGCAAGATGATAAATAGAAATAGCTACCGTAACGGACATCATTTCAAATGCTTTAAATAGAAACACCCAGTTAAACACAAGGAATATGCCGCACAGTAAAATTTGCTTTATTTCTTTGGCATTCCATTTCTCCCTTTTATATTCACCCGTTACAAACCAGCACATTCCGAGAAAAAGCGTTGCACAAATACAGCGAACAAATACTAAATCAAAAGAAGGCAGTCCAGTTTGTGTGGAGAAAAAGCCAATTGAACCAAAAATACTCATTGAAACCATCATTTTTACCATTGGGTCTGCTTTCATTTCCCCACCTCACTTTCAGAAAACTATTATTATTCAAACATAAAGAAATCTATTTGTAAATTAATGGTTCATAAGCTCTGTTCCATGAGAAAGCAAAAAGCGCAAAGACACGGGGTCAGTCCCATCGTCTTTGCGCTTTTCTGTCTTTCTTTTAATCTTCAACCGGGAACCAGCCTGGTGTGTTAATAACGGCTTGCCACAGCGGGTCAGGAATCACAAGCTTTTCCTGATCTTTTTTGCTTAATGTGGTCACAATTTCATTTTCACGGCCTTCTTTGACTTTTTGAACCCAGTCTGGATCCATAATTAATTCACGGCCAATCGCAAGCAGTGGAATGCCGGTTTCAAGAGCTGCTGCTGCTTCGTCGGCTGTATGAATAGAACCTACGCCCATTACAGGCACGCGGCTTCCTACTCGCTCTTGAATAATTTCAATACGTGAACGAGTATCTTCCACGCCTCGGCGCGGTTTTGACCAGAATTCCATTAGGGATACGTGAAGGTAATCAAGGTCTTTTTCTGCTAGTGCATCAACTAACTTCAACGTATCAGCCATTGTAATTCCAGGCGTTTCAGGCTCTTCTGGCGAGAAGCGATAGCCTACTAAAAATGGCTCTTTTGCATGTTTAGAAACGGCTTGCTTTACTTCGTCTACAATTGCCAGCGGGAATGTTAAGCGTTTTTCTACGCTGCCACCCCATTTATCTTCGCGGCGATTAGAATGCGGCGAAAAGAACTGCTGAATTAAATAGTTATTTGCTCCGTGGATTTCAACTCCGTCAAATCCTGCTTCAATAGCACGGCGCGTCATCTCACCAAAATCATGAATAATGCCTTCGATTTCTTCATTTGTTAACTCTCGAGGCACCGGTGCTCCTTCTTGTTCTGCAGCAACAGCACTTGCGCTAACGACCTCTCCATTTGGAACAAGCTCAGGCGGACACATGCGGCCTCCATGAAAAATTTGAAGAACTGCTTTTGCTCCTTGATCTTTAATGGCTGTTGCTAAACGGCGCAGGCTAGGAATCATTTCATCGCTGTCTGCAGCAAACTCTCCGTGAAATCCTTTGCCGTTCGGCGTTCCGTATGTACATGCTGTAATGACCATGCTAACACCGTTTGAACGTCGTACATAGTAGTCTACTTCTGCATTTGATACTGTTCCATCTTCATTTGATGAAAAATTTGTCATAGGCGCAAGAATAACGCGGTTATCTAATTTGATGCCATTTGAAAAAGTAAATGGCTGTAAAAGCGGCTCATACTTTTTATTTGTCATTTTGTTTCCCTCCAAAAATGATACGGTCAAAAATATTGGCATATTATAGGTAGAAACTGTTTTTCCTACCTATAATATGTGTCATTTAAAACTGTAACTTTAAAATATACTGTAATTTTAATATGTACAATTTTGCCTGTCAAAGAATAAGACTTTCTCATATAAAAAAGCACTCATATACTGAGTGCCTTTTTATCATTGCGAAAGAGGTCCCTGATTATACATGAATGCTTTCACTTTTACATATTGAGCTTCTAACTCTTGAAGTGTCAGTTCGTATAGGTGCCGATTTCCTTTTTTATAAATACCAAAATTCAATAGCGCATTAATAAACCAATTTTTCTTATGTTCCGTTTCAGGCTGTGTGTGTTGTTTCACGATTTCCACCACCTAAGTTTATCTCATATTAATTTTGCAAAGCATTTGCTTTTACACAAATGATTTTACTTCTGCACGATGAAAAAACAGTGAAATAGAAAGCATTTTTATTTAAATTTCTGCAGTCGGACCCGCCATTTTTTTACGTCTTTTTACTTCTGATAATATTTTTCCAATATAATAAATAACACTAATAAAAACCGACATAATAGCAAAATAAGTACCGATTACAACAAAAGGATTCGGACTTTCAAAGCCGCTTTCTTTTCCTTTCATCCCTCTTTCCATACCTCGGCCATCGTGATCAAAATTCGGACGTTCGTGACCAGCAGATGCCGTCGCAGAAGATTTGTTCTCGCTAAATGAATGGTGATCAAAATCCAGCTTCCCACCGCCATTTTGCGGTATATCTGAGGAACTTAAATTCAGTACTTTCGCTATTCCTCCAAGCTTCCCAAGAAAACCCGTCTCATTTATTTCGTATATGCCAACGACTAACAGTGCAACGGTTGCAAGCTTAGCTGCTATGCTCAAGCTTTTCTTTGACTTTTTGAATTTCGTCATATTTTTACATACATTTATAACCCATTGCCAATGAAGACCTATGTGAGCGGCTACTAAAATTAACACTAAAAACGATACCGAAATATGCGAAATCTTAAACCATTGTTCATTGCCAACATTAATATTCGGAAATACTACTCTTGAAATAAAAATACCGCTTACCATAATAAATGACATCGTAATCAACAGCATGATATTTAAAAAGTAACCAAACTTTGTTCTGCGCGGAAGCTTGCGGTCAAATAATTTAACCGTAACTTTCTTTACCCACTGCCAGTTTAGCAGCACGTGGGTAAAAAAGGCAACGGCAATCGCCAACCCCGCAATTTCATGAAACGTTAACCCTCCCAATACTTGTTTGTTAAAAAACAAAACAAACGTAACGGCCATTAAAAGATCCAGTCCAAACCGGACGTACATCATCTTTTTCACTCTATTCATTCTCCTCAGCTATGTATTTGTCAAAACAACCTCTTTTTCATATTTCTTAATGTAAGCAGAGTTGGTGAAAATTAGGTGAAACGACTGATTTTTTTACCAAAATAACCAGTCTTGAGCTCTATAAAAACCAAAGTTCCATCATTTTATTTTTTAGAAAATAGCTGTTGACAAAGAAAAAAGAAGCACGTATAGTAATGGTTATTCATCAAGAACTTTCAGTTTTTAATCGAAAACACAGCGATTGGGAGTAGTAGAAGCTTATTATTCGGTCAAGAGAGCTACGGGTTGGTGTAACGTAGTCCAATAATACTTTGAACTCGCCCAGGAGTGGTAATTCAGAAAGAATGCAGAAGTATTCTCTAAGTTTTAACGTCTAACCTTCGTTATCAGGTTTTAAGCAGGGTTCTTTAAGAGCCAACAAGAGTGGTACCGCGGTTAGCTAAAGCTTATCGTCTCTTCTCTCATTTGATAATGAGGTAGGAGACGATAAGCTTTTTTTATTTTATAAAAAAGTGGAGGGAAAAGTCATGAAGAAGGACAACCAAGGTTTGCAGCGAACAATGACTTCACGTCATATTATGATGATGGCGCTAGGTGGAGCAATTGGCGCTGGTTTATTTAAAGGAAGCAGCTCAGCTATTGATATGGCAGGACCATCAGTTATCATTGCTTATTTAATTGGCGGAATTATTTTACTATTCATTATGCAAGGTCTTGCTGAAATGGCGGTTCGAAACAGTGACGCACGAACGTTTCGTGATTTAGTTCAGTCGATTTTAGGAAGCTACCCCGCTTATTTTTTAGACTGGATTTACTGGAAAATGTGGGTGTTAAACATTGCAGCTGAAGCCGTTGTAGCAGCTATTTTTATTCAGTACTGGCTTCCTGATTATCCAATTTGGATGCTTGCTTTAGGCGTATCCGTTATTGTCACAGTTATTAACTTGCTTTCGGTTAAAGCCTTTGCTGAAACGGAATACTGGTTAGCCTTAATTAAAATTACGGTCATTGTGATCTTTATCATCGCTGGACTTCTGTTACTATTTGTATCATTTGGTCACCATACCGCAGCCGGCTTTTCAAACTTGAGCGATCACGGCGGTTTCTTCCCTAAAGGACCAACTGGGTTAATTACGGCGATGCTAGTGGTCATCTACTCTTACGGTGGAACTGAAATCATCGGAGTGACGCTAGCTGAAACAAAAAATCCTGAAAAAGTAGTACCAAAAGCCGTGCGCAGCACATTAACGCGCATCATTGCTTTTTATCTGTTCCCATTTTTTATCATCGTAAGCTTAATTCCTTGGAATGAAGTGAATGGCGTTTCTCAAAGCCCTTTTGTGATGGTATTTAAAATGATTGGAATTCCTGGAGCAGACCATATTATGAATGCCGTGATCTTGTTAGCCGTTATTTCTTCAATGAACTCAGGGCTTTACGGTTCATCGCGTATTTTATATACGCAAGCAGTAGACGGTCGAGTGCCGAAGATATTTTCGAAACTTTCTGTTAAAAAAGTTCCTGTCTATGCAATCTTAATGTGTACATCATCCCTTTATGTGGGCGTGTTGATTTCCTTATTTGCAGGAAGTAAAACATTTGATTATTTGATGGGATCCTTAGGATATACCGTGCTGTTTATTTGGTTGATTATTGCAATCGCACACTTAAAGTCCCGCAAAGTTCAGCCAGAAGCATCGAGTAGCTACTCTGTTAAATGGTTTCCTTATACGACGTGGGCTGCCCTAATTGCACTAAGCGCTATTTTAATTGGTGTTATCTGCACAACCTCCGTTGTTATTACGACTATTACACTAGCTATCTATTTATTTATTACAGCTACGTATATCTTTAAAGGCCGCTTTTATCGATCATCAGCAGTCAAGCACGCTAAATAAAAAAACGTCTCCTTTGAGTCATCAGAGGAGGCGTTTTTTTATTTAAAATGTTAAGTACCAATAACCAAGTGCAAAACCGATATAGTTACCAATAATATAGCCAAGCGTTCCTACTACCAAGATAGGACCAACCAAACTTCCCCATCCTTTAGCAATCGCCATTGCGCTTGCTGTCGTAGGTCCTCCTACCGTTGCATTGCTCGCCAGTAATATATGTTCTAAATCAATTTTAAATACTTTTCCTAAAAGCAGTCCCACTATTAAATTACTCATTCCCACAATGAGCACAAATAGAATCAAAAGAGGTGCCTTTTCAACAATTAATGGAATGGACGCCGGCACTCCAATGACAACAAAGAAAATATAAATGAAGTATGTGCCGATTTCTTGGCTTCCGCTAATGTTTTTAAAATAAGAAGGAAACAGATAAATGACAAGAAACGTAAGTGTGGAAAGCAATAAGTATTTTTCGCTCAAAATAGTATGTAATAATGTTTGAACTACCGAAACATTTGGACCGGTTGGAATGATTGTTCCAAACCATTCGGCTAATTTAAACGATGCAACCACTAGAAAAAATGATGTACCAATTGAAGCCGCCACGTCTTTTAGCGAAATTTCTTTTTTTGCCCAATATTTTTCTGCAAGCGTATGGCGATCATTTTCTCCATATTGCCCAGCCTCTACTTCTTGAATATGAGGCGTCTTAAAATGTTTTCTAAAAAACTTCATAGAAGGAACAAACATATACACGGCAAACAGCAAAGCCATGACCATATTATCAGCAACCACCGTCGCGGAAACCATTTGACTTGATGGTTCAAATTTAGCCGTAACGGTAGCAAAGTTAACCCCTCCGCCTACATAAGAAGCGCCGATAGCAGCTGCAATTTTTGCTAGTTCAGGAATATAATCTTTTAATAACAAGAAGCCTGCCGTGCTCCCTATAACCGTTCCTACTGCACAGATTAAGAAAATAAAAAGCAGCTTCCGGCTTTCTTGAAATAATTCTTTCATATTGACTTGAAATAACAATAATGGAATGGCAAGCGGTACTAGATACGCCCAAACCGCATCATAAACCGGAGACTCTGTTGGAATGATTTTTAAATTTGATAGGATAAGCGCTCCTGCTAGCGCAATAATAGCTCCTGACAGAAAAGAAGCCCACTTATACTTTTGTTCGAGAAAAATACTAACAGAAGCCCAAATCGCTAGAATTCCCCATAGTGCCCACGTATCATCAGCTTGAATAATAGTAAAAATCACAAGCTACTCCTTTCTTTCTCTTTTTCAGGAAATAGAATTTTCAGAAAATACACTTTAGATTTTATCAATATATGCCAAATTCCGTCAATCTATAAAAAAGAGTCGAGAACAAAGTAGTCTAGTTAAAGTGAAACACGAACTATCTATCACAAAGGATGAATAGTTCGTGTTTTTTTATGATTATGGTGAACTTAGGTTTTATGTAGGTAGCTACTTCTAGCTGTTGATTGGAGGACAAGGCGCAGACTCCTGCGGGAAAAACGGTACAGGTGAGACGCCGCAAGAGCACAAGCAGCGAGGAGGCTCAGCGGCCTCCCGCGGAAAGCGAAGCCTTGCACGGAAATCAACAGCAGTGTCACAAGCAGTCCAGCTCATGTATCCCGATTGTTAGTCTTTAGAGTAGATTCATTTTGTGATGTCCCAGCCTCACTTTTTATTTACGAACAAGAACTGGAATCTGCTGCTTAATCTGCTGCAAAGGAGCGCTTGTTTTCTCTGTTAACGAACGCAAGATTCCTCCTTCAATCATACAGTTAATCACAACTCCAAGCTCTCCTGCCTGCTTTTCTTCAAATCCGCTCTCTATCATTTTTTCTCTAAAAAGTTTTTCCCAATCTTGAAACGCTGCGTAGCAGACTTCGCGCAACAGTTCATTAATAAGCGCTGTTTCTCCAGCCAGCAGCCCAACAGGCATACCAGCAATGCTTTCTTCTTGTTCAAACTGCTTGGACAATTCTTCAATAAAATACTGAATAGCCTGCGCTGCGTCAGAAGATTTATTTAGACTTTCTTTAATTTGAACTTGGACGTATTTATTCGTATATTGAACAGCGTGAATCGCCAGTTCTTCTTTCCCTTTTGGAAAATAATAATAAAGAGACCCTTTTGGCGACCCGCTCTCTTTAATAATTTGATTTAATCCTGTTGCATGATAGCCTTGCAGCTGAAAAAGCCGGGATGCTGTTTCTAAAATCTTATCGCGTGCATTTGCTTTCTTCACAAAACGATGCCTCCCCTATATAATAAGTGGTTTCTATAACACTACTTATCATATAGGAAAATGAAATTTTTGTCAAAATAAAGTGAATATTTTACCATTTATTTTTTCTTTTTTTCATTTCTTATGACCTAATAATTGTTTTTCTTACTTCTTCTGCTAACGGTTGAAGAGGCGTAATAATACGGTCGCTTACCTCCGCCGCCGCTTCTACCATCGAGAGCTGCGCCACTGAAACAACAGTGTTATGCTCTTTTACTAGCTCATGTAAGACATGTTTTACCTGCTGTTTATACTTTTTTAGGTTTCCAGTCATTACTAGTTCAAAAGCACCTTCTATCACAACAGGACGAACCTTTATCTTTACATTTTGATGAAATGCAAATTCGTCTAGGCGCTTCATTGTTCCTTCTACGGTCTCCGGATTTGTAAACACGATAAGCTGTGGTTCTTCTATTTCACATATTCGGTGAAAATAAGGCTCATCGATTTTAATAATTGGAATATCGCTTGTAAATGCTTCTGGTAAAAGAGCAATGTAGTTCGTACACGTAAGTAAAATGGCATCCGCTGAACATTCTTCCATCCACTTTAACTACTTCTCTACTTTTGCAGCTGCTGACTCCGCTGCAAACTTAGGGTCGGCTGTTACCCGATGTACAAGGCCAGGGTCTACGAAATGCATACAGTTCGCAAACGGCAGCGCTTTTTCTATATAAGAGATGTTCGAATGATGAGCGTGCAGGCAAGCAATTTTCTTCATCGTTTTCCTCCCGTATGATGGTCTTTGAAATACTGAATTAAAAATTCCTGGAACTTTTTCGCAACAGGAGTTAAATATTTATCCTTGTTCCACGCAACCCCAATTACCCTTGAAGCTGTGTCTTCTTTGAGCTTTATTTTTTTAATGCCTCGCAAGTCTACTCCCTTTATTTCAGGAAGCAAGGCAACCCCTAAATGAGCCGCTACAAAACCAATCACCGTTAAAAATTCTTCTCCTTCAAACGTAATATTTGGAACAATCTCGGCCTCTTCAAACAGCTGATCAAAAATTGTTCGGCTTCCATATCCTTTTTTTAACGCGATAAACGATTCATGAGCCAACTCTGAAATCGAAAGCACTTGTTTTGAGGCAAAAGAATGCGTATCAGGGACATACGCGTACAGCTCGTCTTTCCATAAATATTCCCACTGAATTCCTGCCCTAGATTCCGTTACAGAAGACATACAAAAATCAATTTCCCCCGTTTGAAGCTGATCGAGCATGATGTTCGTGGCGTTCTCAAAAATTTGAAACTGAACGTTCGGATACTCTTGTAAAAAAGCATGAACTAGTTTTGGGACGGACGAAGCGCCTAATGATTTTAAAAAAGCAAACGAAATACTGCCGCGGTGAGGATGAATCAAATCTGAAAGCTCACGTTTAGCTTCTTCCATTTCGTTTAATACTTTAGCCGTTCGTTCGTAAAAAAGCCGTCCGTATCGATTTAAAATGACTTGCCTTCCTTTTCGTTCAAATAGCGGCACGCCAAGCTCTGATTCTAATTTAGAAATTGAGCGGCTGAGCGTAGGCTGTGCAATTGATAATTTTTCTGCGGCCTTTGTGAAATGTTCCGTTTGAGCTACAACATTAAAATATTCGAGCTGCTGCCATTCCATTTTTTCACATCCTTTGCTTATTACATAATACTATTAATTTCATATAAATTATACATTGGACGTCATAAAAAATTCATGTTTAAATGAAGAACGTAGCACTTGCTAAAAATAAAAATGTTATGTGTCTGCATAGAATAAGTGTTGAAAGAAGGAATTAGTTTATGGATGTTTCAATTGTTTTAACAATGTTAGCCGTCGGACTGATCTTAGGATTTGTCGGAGCAGGCGGATCAGGTTTTATTATTTCAATTTTAACGCTGCTGTACGGCGTATCTGTACACGTTGCACTCGCAACGGCTCTTGCCGCAATGATTTTCTCTTCTTTATCTGGCGCCGTCAGTCATTACCGTGAAGGTAACGTATCTTTAAAATCCGGTATCTCTGTTGGTATCCTCGGTGCATTAGGCGCTTGGATTGGGTCTAACCTTTCATCCTTTATCCCAGAAGGCGAGCTAAAGTGGCTAACAGCCGGTATGCTTTTATTATCTGGTGTTTTACTTTGGCTGCGAATGTTTTTATTTTCCCGTCAGCAAAAAGAACGTACTGTGCCAACAGGAGCTAAATTTGTCGTCTACTCTTTACTCATTGGCTTAATTACCGGTGCTCTGTCCGGAATGTTTGGAATTGGATCAACTCCATTTATCCAGCTTGGCCTTATGATGGTGTTAGGCTTGTCGATTCGCCAGTCGGCCGGAACGACAATGCTCGTTATTATTCCGATTGCCATTGGCGGGGGAATGGGCTATTATCAGCAGGGCTTTTTAGATATTCCGCTGTTGATTCAAGTTGTCGTCGGCACAATGGTCGGTTCCTATATTGGAGCAAAGTTTACAAATCGTGTACCTGCTCCCGTATTAAAAACGTCCCTTGTAGCGCTGCCTATTTGCTCTAGCTTCCTACTTGTCATATAAGAAAAAAGCTTGAACTCTTGTTCAAGCTTTTTTTATGTTCATCTGATAAACAAACTGCTTTCCTTGGCTTCCAAAAATATGCCGGTTTGTATCAACAAAGCCGCATCGTTTGTACAGATGCTGCGCAGCCGTGTTTTTATAGTTCACGCCTAGCACCACTTTATTTATAGTCGGAAAGTGACGGTTGATAAAAAAAGGAAGAAGTTTCAATGACTTTTTGCCAACTCCCTTTCCTTGATAATCAGGATGAATGGAATACGACCGTATTAAAAGCGCGCCGGAGCTCTCGGTATATTCTTTAACGGCTTTCCCTGCGTCAAGCACGAAAAAGCCGGCTACTTTGTTTTCTGTCAAAATCAAAACGGGCGTTCTGTCTCTTTTCCCCTTACACTTAGCCAAGGCTTCAGCGGGAAGCGCCGTATAAATGAGCTGCTCTTCAGGCAGCGTATAGCTATGTATAGATGACTCGTAGGCTTCACTGTAAAACGTTAGCACTACATTTACTGTATTATCCATTCTATACCTTACTCCTTTTTCCATAGTATAACATGCACAAAAAAAGCCGCATAAAGCGGCTTTTCCTTTATCTAGCGTCGGATACAACGGTAAAGCGTTCGTTTATATGCTCTCCTCGCTCAATTTCATCAATAACTGCAATGGCGTAATCAGCATAGCTGACATGGCTGTTCCCTTCTGAGTTTAAAATAACATGATCTTTCCCTGTTTTATAAGCATCCGTTCGTTTTCCTGAAGGATTAAAAAATGCTGCTGGGCTAATAAACGTCCAATTAATATCACTTGTACTTTCTAAGTCTTTTAAATTTTGAGCTTGGTTGTCAGCTGTCGCCTTATACTCTTTTGGAAAATCAGGCGTATCTGCTAGACGCGTCGTTTTCTCTTCATCGACAAACAAACTGCCTGCTCCTCCTACAACAAGAAGACGAACGTCCGGAGCTTGTTTAAATACATGGATTAATGACTGTCCCGCTTCTACATGCAGATGTTCTTTTCCTTCGGGAGCTCCAAACGCATTCACTACCGCATCGAAACCTTCAATATCGTTTGCCGTAATATCAAAGATGTCTTTTTCCAGTGTACGAACATCCTTTTCTTCTACTTTGCTCGCATCACGTACGATTGCCGTTACATCATGCCCGCGATTTAAAGCTTCTTTCACGATAAAACTTCCTGCTTTTCCTGTAGCACCTACGACTCCAATTTTCATTTTATAACCTCCAGTAAAATTCTCTATATTTAGGTAATAGCCTTTTTTTGCTATGCTAAAACACTGCGAAACGTTTTAAGCAAGATAGAGAACGAATAAAGAGGCTGAAGCGAAAGTTTTTTAGTTGAAGAAGACTCCTGCAGGAAAAGCGGAGCAGGTGAGACCCCGCAGGGGCGCAAGCGACGAGGAGGCTCACCTGCCGCCCCCGGAAAGCGAAGCCTTGCACGAAAATCAACTGCGGTGTACTAAACGATCCATACTGGCCCCTTTATCCATTTGTTCGACTTTAGACTAATTTAGTTATGCCTTAATCTCTTTGGGAAAAAATAAATAAGTGCTTATTCAATTTCAATAAATAACACGTGAGCCATAGAATGAATTGATTTAATCAATTCTACTTTATTCCCTTTCTTTTTTGCTTTTCCTTTTATTTCAACAAAATAGAGCAGTTCACCTTGATGATGATCCTGGTGAATTTCATAGGATGAAATCATAATATTTTCCCTTTCAATCTTATCAAGGAGCTCATAAATAGCCTCTTGATTCGCTGCACGAAACTTAATTAAAATGGAATGAGTAGAAAGTGATGTAAACATCACGTTCAATATTTCTAAGCCAATCAGCACCAATATAGTTGCACTAATGCCGACTGTATACATACCCGCCCCAATGGTTAAACCAATTCCCGACGTTGCCCATACGCCTGCGGCTGTTGTGAGCCCTCTAATATGCTGCTTTTGGATAATAATCATACCTGCTCCTAAAAAACCAATACCGCTTACTACTTGTGCTGCAACCCGGCTCGGATCAAGGGCCATATGATCTTGATGAAGCACATCTGAAAAGCCATATTTCGAAATTAGCATAATCAGCGTGCTACCGACAGCAACTAAAAAATGAGTGCGAAAGCCCGCTTCTTTTGCTCTAAATTCTCTTTCTAATCCAACCAAAGCTCCTAACAGACCTGATAGAGCTAGACGACTAATAAAAGCTGCGGTCATTTTTCCTCCTCCTTTCCCTTCCTCTTCATTTTTTCATAAACGCACCTATTAACTATTTCTATTTTTGTTATAATTTACTATAACTAATTTTTGAAGTGGAGGCTAATCAAAGTGGATAAAATTATCGATTATTACAGCAGATTTGATGAGTGGGGAAGGTTAGAACGGGAGCCTATTGAGTTTCAAGTAAACTGGCATTTTATCGAAAAACACCTTCCTCCCAGCGGACATATCTTAGATAACGGTGCTGGACCTGGAAGATATGCCTTAAAACTAGCAGAAAACGGCTACGAATTAACTCTAACTGATTTGACGCCTCATTTAGTTCAAACAGCCAAGGAAAAGGCTTTAGAACGGCAAGTATACAATGCATTTCGTGATTTTCACGTGGCAGATGCTCGGAATCTTCAATGTTGCCTGGATGAACAATTTCATGCGGCACTAATGCTTGGACCAATGTATCATTTGCAGAAGAAACAAGATCGCATTCAAGCTGTCCGAGAGCTGTATCGAGTCACAAAGCCAGGCGGAACTGTCTTTATTTCGTTTATGCCGCGCGTCCAGCACGTCATTTCTTCTTTAACATCCCCGGAGCGTTTAAAACCAAACAACACGGCAAAAGCGCTTCATGATTTTTATGAATCAGGCTGCTTTGATCATGCCGAAGAAGTTCGGTTTACTCACGCTTATTATGCTAATATTGAGGATATTATTCCTTTTTTAAAGAAGCATGGATTTCAATGCATTGAGCTGATTGCCTCTAACGTTGCTTCGTCTGTTAATTCTGAGGAATGGACTTACTGGAAAGAAAAGTATCCTGAAGAAATGGACAGCATCGTTCAACTGCTTATCCAACAAGCATCAAGTTCTTATCACCTTGGACTTTCTTCTCATTTACTCTATATCGGACGGAAGCACTAATAATCGCCTCTACCTATCATAGGATAGATAGAGGTGATTATTAATGAACCGTTTATTCAAATGGAGGGCGAGCACTTTGCTATGTTTGATGTACTGCTTTTTGATTCCCCTTCCTTCTTATGCAAGCGGTGACTCTTACTCTTCCTATGCAGAACTGCAGCAGTACGAGATTCTCCATCAAGACTATGATATTCGCTACGAACAGCGCTTTAGCTACCTATCCATTATGGCCATTCACGGCGGAGGAATTGAACCGGGCACATCAGAAGTCGCCAAAGAACTCGCCGATCGCTTTTCCGCTTCTTATTATTTATTCGAAGGCATCAAGTCCACTAACAACGGAGTTCTGCACATAACCTCAGAAAATTTTGACGAACCGATTGCTAGAGGAATGGCTCAGCAAAGTATGTCCGTCATGACGATTCACGGCTATAGCGGTAGTCAGCCTATCGTATATGTAGGCGGAAAAAATCAGCTTTATAAAGAGCTGGTAAAGCAATCGCTGCGCAAACACGGCTTTACAGTCCGTGACGCCCCTTCTGATATAGCCGGAACAAGCGAGCAAAATATTGTGAACGATAATCTGCTAAAAGCCGGGGTACAGCTTGAACTCACAGCCGAACTAAGAAAATCATTTTTCGTAAACCACGACTGGTCGAGAAACAACCGCATGAATGTAACGCCGCTTTTCCATACATTTATGACTTCCTTACAAGAAGCATCTTCTTCCTATCAAACTTTCCTTTACTTTCAAGTTCACTAACTTATCAACTCTTGCCTGTTCCTTGATTTCCAGACAAAAAAACCAGCGCAGTCTGTGTAGTCAAACGCGCTGGTTTTTATCTATTTCTCTCCCTAAAATAGACCGCTTAAAGCCTTTTTGCTCAAAAAACTCTTTGATTTCACTTCTTATTGGACGAACCAAGCTTTAAACAGCGAATCTATGCCCATTTTTATCTCTTCGTCAGACAGTCCCGCAAATCCAAGCAGTACATATGGCGTCTGTTTTTTATTAACAGTATGATAATAAATAGAGGTTGGATAAATCGTTACCCCTTGCTTGGCAGCTGCTTCAATTAGTTTCTGTTCACTCATTCCGTTTTTTACCTTCAGAAGAATATGCAACCCAGAATGTTCTCCAATAACATCTACACGTTCTCCCATAGTAGCAGTCAAGCAATCTAGCAGCAGCGCTTGTTTCTTGCGGTATGCTGTTCTCATTTTATTCAAGTGACGTTCCCAGTGCCCTTCTTTCATAAATAGAAAAAGCGTATGCTGGTGAAGCCTTGAAACAGGCTGTTTAAAAAGTCCACAGTGCTTCACGTAGCTTGGAAGAAGCCGGTGTGGCAACACGGCATAACTTATTCGAAGAGAAGGCATCAACGACTTTGAAAACGTTCCCGTATAAATAACGCGATCGTCTTGATCTAATCCTTGAAGTGCAGGAATCGGTTTTCCTTTATAGCGAAATTCCCCGTCATAGTCATCTTCTATAATATAGCCATTCGTTTCTTCCGCCCACTCTAGTAGTTCAAGTCTTCTAGCTATCGGCATGACCATACCAATGGGAAATTGATGAGACGGCGTAATGTATACCACATCCGCTTCGCTTTCTTTCAGTTCCTTGACTTTCAAGCCAGAACTATCAAGAGAAACAGGGGCGATCGACATGCCTTGTTCTTGAAAAACGTGCCTCGTTCGGTGAAAGCCTGGGTTTTCGAACCCAATTATCTTTTCTTTCCCCAGAATGACAGAAAGCAGCCACATGAGGTACTGTGTACCTGCACCTATCACAATTTGCTCCGCTGTGCAGCGCACTCCCCTTGAGTGGTAAAGGTACGCTGCAATTTCTTGGCGAAGAAGCAGTTCGCCCTGCGGATGTCCGCTATAAAAAAGATGGCTTTCATCATGATAAATAGCTTGAACCGTTAGCTTTTTCCACGTATTATACGGAAATTTTTCTACGTCTATCTTTCCATGGCTAAAATCAAGGGCAGTTGATTTTTGATCTTCTTGTTGCAGAGATACAGAGATAGGAGGCAGTTCTTGAAGCACGACTTCATTTTTTATCTCTTTTACAAATGCTCCTTTCCTGGCTAGTATCTCAATATAGCCCTCTGCTTCTAACTGTATATAAGCTGCTTCAACCGTATTTTGGCTAATGCTTAAATGAAGAGCTAACTTTCGTTTAGAAGGCAGTTTTTCATGAGGCGGAATGGTACCTTTTTGAATTTGTTTTTTTATGTAGGTGTAAAGCTGCATGTATAAGGGATTTGCTTTTCTTTTATCAAGCAAAGGCATCAACTCTAACATAGTGTTCTTTCCTTTCTAACTGATACTATTAAATTCGCTGTTTCTGACACTTACTCTTAGTTCAGTTTCTTCATATACTGAACTATATCTTATAAATCAAGGAGCTGACGCAATGACTATCACTTATAAAACCAACGTCTTAATCCGTGCGGAACAAGCTGCTGAAGTATTTGCACATTCCGGTATTAAACGTCCTGCACAAGATCTTGATCGGATTCAAAGAATGCTTGATCACGCTTCTGTTACTGTTACCGCTTGGAGCGACAGCGGGCTCATTGGCATAGCCAGAGCGTTAACAGATTTTAGCTACTGCTGCTATTTATCGGATTTAGCTGTCGTAAAAGACTATCAAAAGCAAGGAATCGGCACACAGCTCATCAAGCACGTTCAATCAGAAATCGGTGAAGAAACCGCGCTTATTTTACTTTCCGCTCCTTCTGCTATGAACTACTATCCAAAAGTCGGATTTCATCAAATTGATAATGGGTTTAAAATTGATAGAATTCGGTAGACGCGAAGAAAGGAGCTTCTCCTTTCTTTTTATCCAAATGCCTGAGCTGCTATAGCAAAAAGATTGCCCTGCCTAGCAGGTAGGGGATTGACACCATACGCCATAACAGGAGGCTCATTTTGAAGCTGAAATCCGTGATTTTCCACAAGTTTTTTTAACGTTTCCTCATGAGAAGACAGGTCAATTCTCAGCTTTTCTTTGTAATTCTTCGCTAGTTCATCAATTATCAGCATTGCTGCTTCAGCGTTTGGAGCAACTACCGGCCCAATCACGATATTGCTCGGGGTACGAACCGCTAAACCATAACCCGTCATTTTATTTTGTTCGTTTTGTAGGACAACTGCTTTTTCAGCTTGCTGAATCCTACTTTTCAAAAATAACTTTCTATTATCTCCAAATGCTTCTTCATCAAGATTTACAACCTCTTTGAAGTCCCTTCTCGCTAAGGATCGTGTATAAAAACCTGAAGCTTTAAATGCTCTGGGTATGTATTCACTGCTTATATATTTACTTACATAGTCCACAGTTTTAAACCCTGCTTTTTTATATAAGTGCTCACCTTCTTTTGTCGCAATTAAGTAGGCATTCACTTCAGGGCAAAGAGTTTGCAAACAGTGTTTCATGAGCTGCCAGGCTAACCCTTGTTTTCGGTAATCTCTTCTCACAATTACCATTCCTATAAAAGCTGACTGATTTTTATACAAAACTACTGCTACGCTTGATACAATGTTACCTTTCTCATTTCTATGCCCAAATACGTCTCCAGATGAAAAAATCGTATGTAAATCTGCTTCGCTATAATCCCATTTTTCCAACTTAGATAGCACTAGCAACTCCTTTATGTCTTTTTCACTAAATCTTTCTATCATTTCTGCCTATTTCCTCCCAACTTTTCGATGCACTGTACGGCGTTAAAAAGCTTAAAACTAATATACTTATCCACTTTCAATTACCACTTAACGGTTAACGAATTCTCTAACTAAATAGTACAAAATAAATAGAATATTTTCTACATTATTCATACGTACCAATGATCGCTTAAAACAAACTAATCATTTGCACATAAACTAATAAAAAAAGACCTCTTTCCAAGAAAGAGGTCTTTTCTTTTATTTTACTAGCTTTTGCTCAGCTGCAGCTGAACCTTGACTTCGTTTATGGAATCCTTTTGCGTAGTACGCGATAATAAGACCGATAAACCATAATGGTCCGATGACAACTGCAATTCTTGTATCTGGATTATATGCCATCAAAACCACCACTAGCGCTAGGAACGCAAGTGACACATAAGATGTTAACGGAAATAAAGGCATTTTATATTTCAGTTTTGCCTCTTCACCTGTTTTTAACGTTTTGCGATATTTAATTTGAGAAAGCAAAATAATTCCCCATGTCCAAATCGCACCGAATGTTGCAATACTTGTTACCCACGTAAATACTTTGGCAGGCACAATGTAGTTTAACGCTACTCCGACTAATAGCGCACCCGCTGATGCTAAAACAGCTTTTCCCGGTACGCCGCCTTTTGTAAGCTGACCGTATCCTTTTGGTGCTTCTCCATGTTCTGCTAAGTTAAACAGCATACGGCCTGTACTAAAAATACCGCTGTTACAAGAAGAAAGAGCTGCTGTTAGTACAACAAAGTTAATGATACCAGCCGCCGCTGGAATGCCGATTTTTTCAAATGTTAATACAAACGGGCTTCCCTGTGAACCGATTTCTTGCCACGGATAAATCGACATAATGACAAATAACGCTCCGACGTAGAAAATAAGAATACGCCAAAAGACAGAATCAATCGCTCTTGCTAGAGATTTTTCCGGATTTTTCACTTCTCCCGCGGTAACGCCGATCATTTCAATTCCTAAATACGCAAACATGACCATTTGCAGCGACAGCAAAATACCTTTGAATCCGTTCGGGAACAGTCCGCCGTTGTCCCACAAGTTTTTGATACCAGTCGCAACGCCGCCGTTGCCGATTCCAAACACAATCATTAATAATCCAACGGCAATCATTAATACAATCGCTAAAATTTTAATAAGTGCAAACCAAAATTCCAGTTCACCATATGCCTTAACAGCTAAGAAGTTAACCGTTGTCATGATGACAAGCGCCGATAACGCCCAAATCCAGTTTGGTACATCCGGATACCAATACCCCATATAAATACCAACGGCTGTAATTTCAGCCATACATGTTACAACCCATAAAAACCAGTAGTTCCAACCTGTTAAATAACCAGCGAGCGGCCCTAAGTAGTCGCGTGCGTACTTGCTGAATGAACCTGCAACAGGTTTTTGAATCGCCATTTCTCCAAGTGCTCTCATAATAAAAAACATAATCATTCCGCTAAATCCGTACGCCAATAATATTCCTGGCCCTGCTAATTTAATAGCAGATGCAGATCCAAGAAACAGTCCTACCCCTATGGCTGCTCCTAAGGACATCAGCGTCACATGTCTTTCTTCTAACCCGCGTTTCAATTCTTTCCCCTGAGTTTTCCCCTGCATAAACGTCTCCCCTTTTTCCAATCTGTCAAAACGAGATGAACACAGCCTTTTGTTAGCGCTTTCATATAAGTTTGTGCTAAAAGACAGCTAGGCTGTATATTTGTATTCTATCACCTTTCTCTCACTTTTCTTTTGTCGAAAAACAAAAAAATTATCTTATCATTTTGTTTAAACGCACAATTAGACATAGGCACTGCTTTTTTAATATGTATTTAGTATTGCACCTAAGTAATAGTATTTTAAAAAAATAGAAAAACGCCGACTCAACTTCGTCAGCGCATCGTTCATTTTATGCTTTTTTATAAAAACTAGCATTTATCTCGCGGGTTCAAAAGTTTTACAGCCAGGTTCTTCCGTTTCAGAAACATGGTGACTACTTTCAGGACTCACAACGTAAATGGACTCTGCACTGCATTTATTTCCGGATTTCCAATACATGCACTCATTCACTTCACATAATACACCTTGGGCCACTGTTATCCCTCCTTTGCTTGTCTTATCCATTTACTACCCGAAATATAACGATTCTAACATTTTCACGTAAAAAAACCGCTTGTTTCTCAAGCAGATCTTTTTATTGCGTGTGTTCAACATACTGTTTTTTAGCTAAATATAACTCACGGCTCAGCGTGATCCGCCGTTCTCTCAAGTGCCTTAATTTAGCCTGAAATTGTTCGTTAGTTGGCTCTTCTTGAATTAAGCGATACGTAAAAGAAATATCTTCATTTAACTGTTTAAAATCTTCCCATATCTCTTGAACTAGGGCGGATTGTTTTTCTTCAAATGAACGATTTTGCTGCGTTTTTAGCACGGCTAAAATTTCTTGCTGCCACGTTTCGTCATTTATTTCTTTTGCTAATAAGTATAGATCTAAATAATCGTCAATGCATAAAGCCGTTTGTGTATTATTCAATGTCATCACCTTTTCTATACGAAATGTTTCTTCCTAAGAAGAGGATTTCATCATAGAAAAAGATTCCTCTTCTTATCTGTCAGAGCTAGGCTATGCTGGAATTAGCACCATTCAATAATTGTGGTTGCTGAGGCTTCAAAGGGCCAGTCCCTCCACCTCTCTAGATAAGAATATTTCGTTTTTAAATTATTTCTGACTATTCTAATATGTTTTATAGGTTACGTCAATAGCTTTTCAATAAAAAGAAAAAAGAAGTAAAATATGGTATGCTTTCATAAAGGATGGTGAGCACATGAAACGATATATGTTATCTGCTTTTTTGGGAAGCTTGCTGCTGCTTCTCAGCATTGCCTTTTCATCTACTTTCCATATTGCAATTGTCAAAACAACTGGAAGCATCGGAGGGGTTATTTTAGCAGCGGCGGCTTTAATTATGAACGCGCTTGAAGATCCCCCCTCCTCAGACAATACAGGTGGAGGAGCCGTTGAAGTACTAGATAAAGGCGCTGTTTGGGCTACTTATTTACTTTTACTTTCATTACCGAACCTCATCGCATGTATAATATCTTATGTTTTATGGACTCGCTGACATTCACTAACGTTACGGACGTTTTACCACTTGGAAGCTCATTGATATTTGTTTATCTACAAATCCAAGTTCACGATACACATGCTGTGCAAAATTCCCAGCATGAACGCTGAGTCTGATTTCACGGTATCCTTTGATAGACAATTCATCAATTGCTTTTTGCATTAACGGCTTGGCCAAACCTTGCCCGCGGTATTCGGGTACAACATATAATTCGTAGATAAAGCCAATTTCTTCTTTTGAAAAGAAGTCGGCAGATGGTCCCGCAAGAACCCAGCCTGCGAGTTTATTTTCTTGTCTAGATACTAAATAATAACATCCTTTTTGAAGGGCATTATCAATTAATTCATTTACGCGTTCAGTTGACGGTTGAAACTGATGCGTTGTTCCTTCAAACAGTGCATCAGCAGATTTCGTCCGAATTTCCTGTATTTCTTCTTCAGTAGCTTTTACAATCATTACGACCTCTCCTTTCGTGTTCGTCTTCCACATGCAGAGATAAATTCCTGCAAAAAAAGTCTTCGCCTAAGCGAAGACTTTTATTTAAATTCAAAATGTTCTTGATGATTGCCTCGTTCGTCCGTCCAGTTAATCATAATGTCTAAACCTGCCGCTTTTCCAGGAACAGCAAAATTCGCATAGCGAAAGCGCTGACCGCTTTTGCTTAAGTTAGACCTTTCAATAGGAGAAAACAAGCTGTATTTCGCCTTATTTTTTCCTTCGTGCCGAAAAGCTTGGACCTGCACGCGCTCTACGTCTTTTCCAATGTTTTCAACGGTTAATCCATATGTATGATAGACGTTATTTTTCCACTTTAGCTGATTATCTCCCGTCATGCTCGCTTTTGTCAGTTCAACCGACCATTGTTCAGATGATTTCTTCATCGGAAGCTTCTCAATCGAAAGAGCGTTGACATGAATGGCTGCAAAAGCAAGCCAAACAAAACAAGAAGTGCTGACTGTATAAAATAGTCTTTTCATAGATGTTGATCTCCTTAGAAATTTTAGTAGTAGCATTTCCTGTTCACTTAAAAATTATGATAAACGCTTTAACAAAAAAAGCCTCTCCATTTAGGAGAAGCTTCTTATTAATGCATAAGCAAATCTTTTTGTGTGTCTAATGAGTGTTTTGTATATAAATCTCTTTCAATCGCATATTTAGGACGCTGTTTCACTTCGTTAAAAATCTTGCCAATGTATTCTCCGACAAGACCCATTCCCATCAGCTGCAGGCCGCCTACAAGCCAAATTGATAAAATAAGAGACGTCCAGCCAATTTGCGTATGATCTAAATATTTTTGAATCAGCGCGTAAATACCAAACGCAATGCTAAAGAGAAAAGAAGCTCCTCCAAGCAGCGTTAATAGGCGTATTGGCGCTACGCTAAAAGATGTAATTCCATCAAATGCAAAAGCAAGCATTTTCTTTAACGGATATTTTGATTCGCCCGCTGTCCGTTCTTTGCGGTCATATGTGACTTCCGTGGAGCGAAATCCTACTAATGGTACAAGGCCTCGCAAAAAGACGTTGCCTTCTTTATATTTCATAAGTTCACCAAGAGCACGTTTGCTCATGAGACGAAAATCGGCATGATTTTGAACGAGCTGAATTCCTAGCTTATTCATTACACGGTAAAACCCTACTGCCGTGGTTCGTTTAAAAAATGTATCGGTTTCTCTGCTGTCTCGAACACCATATACGACTTCATACCCGAGCCAATATTTCTCTATAAAAGTACGAATAACGCTGATATCATCTTGCAAATCTGCGTCAATGGAAATGACGCAGTCGGATTGCTTATGGGCTGCTTCTAGTCCTGCGAGCAAAGCATTTTGATGTCCTACATTCCGCGCTAGCTTTAACCCTTTTACAAACAAATTACTGCAGCTTTCTTTTTCAATAAGCGACCACGTGCTGTCTTTGCTTCCATCGTCTACAAATAAAATGGTACTTTCACTTGATACAAGACGTTCATTTATCAGTTCTTTTACTACAGTAGTTAATTGAAAAGATGTTTCTGTGAATACTTCTTCTTCGTTGTAACATGGAACAACAATCGTTAAAATAGGTCTGTTCATGTTATTGCCCCCTTACTTTGCTTCATATACATACACTTTCCAAGCGGACTGTTTATCGTTAAACGCTTTTAAAAAGTGCAAACCGTCACTTTCAGCATTTTCGATTGGCACAGCTGAAAAGATATAGCGACCGCCCATTTTTTTAAATTGGCTGATATTAAGCTGCAAATGACGAATTTTTTTCGTTGAGTCTTTTCGGTAATCATATTTTTTCCCTAGCTCGCTAACAAACACATAGCAGCGGTTGCCCCAGTGATCATAGTAACTTTCTAACTTTTTATTTTTATCAAGCTCTTTGGCAATGATTTTGCGAAACTCATGTTTATACGTTAACGGATAGAAGTTGTTATACGTATCGAGCGTATAAAAGCCGTTATACTGAGCAATTGATGGATGAAGCCCAATGCTTGCTACCCGATAAGATGATTTAGGTTTCCCTATATATCTGCTGATTTCATCGAATTGGTGGACAGCATAAAATTCTTTGACTGACGGCTCGTGATTGTAGCGATAATAAAGCTCAGGGTTCGCTATAAATAACACAAGCAGCTGTAAAACCAAACACACCCACACAAACTTTTTCCACGCCTGGTCCCGTTTCCATAAAACATAGCTGCCAACTGCAAACATCAAATAAATAATGAGAGGGCGTAAAAAATGAAATCTAGCAAAGTTAAACGTATTAAAAAGCTGATATTTTTCTTTTAGCGGCTCCCATCCTTTATAAAACCAAAATGCATACCACATCGACAGTAGGAGATTAAAAATAAATAACTGCAAAAACGTTTTTTCAAGCTTTTCTTTCTGATTGCGAGCAACAATCCACAGTACAATAAAAGAAAGCGGTAAAATGACAAAGGTATGAAGCGTCATTACATGTGTATGCCCAAGCGTATAGTTCTTAAAAGCAAGGCGAACGGAATGTGCAAAGCCTAGCGTAGAGCTTAAAAATTCATTTCGACTCGTCGGGGCCTCCGGAAATAAAAGAGAATCAACAAGGCGGTATTCAATGAGCAGAAAGACAGCGGTCATCGCTGCAATACTGCTTAAAAAAGGAATATTCCACACTCGTTTTTTAACTGCATCTCTTAGCCACAGCATTCCCATCGCCGTTAAAAAGAAGAAAAACCCTAGCACAAAGCTTGCGTAAAACGGAAGCAATAAAAGAGTAAGCCATTCCTTCCACGTTCCTTCGCGGTTTCGAATGGTTAAAAACGCCCACAGCGCCAGCGGCTGTCCTAATGTACTCAGCATACCTGAAGGCCAAAAAGGAGTAAGTGCAAAAGCAAGTGATACAAGCACTCGAATCGCATAAGCATCCTCGCTTTTAATAAAATGCTTTTTTAATAATAAGTACATTCCAATTAAAGCAAATACGCGCGTGATCGTTTGGCTGAGACTGTACGCAAGCATGGTCGGGAATAAACCATACAGCCACTGAATACCGCTAAATTCTGTTCCAAACGTATTCCTCGGCAATCCGTTAATAATTTGAGGTAATACGGCATGACTGGAGCCAAACAGCTCTCCGCTTCGATGCAGAACTTTATACCACGTAATATTTGAGTCTAAATTATCGTGCACGCGTATATGTGAATTTTCCCCGAGCAAAAACATAGGAGATACATACGCAAGCAGCAAAAGGAAAGCGATAATAAGCAATGTTTTTTCTTTATTCATAGCTGTTTCTTTCTTCATCTGTTAACACCTATTTCCATTTCATAATTGCTAGAAGCTAATCATGTACGACGACTGCTTCTTTTTTTGTATTAAATACAAAGTATTTTTGACCCGTATAATTTAAAAGCGTATACAGACCTGTTCCAATTAATATACCGACATCTTTTTTGAACGGATGCACAGCAGCAGGAAGTTGATGCAATAACCAGCTGGAGAACTGCAGTCCAATATAGTAAGACAAGCCGTAGCAAACGCCGATAACCAAAATAAAACGCAGTATGCTTGTAGATAAATGAACTCCGCTTTTAAACGTAAATATTCGATTTAACACGTAGCTGACGACTGCTCCTGCTGTATTTCCGATAAACGTTGCTGCCCAGTAATGATGAAAAATATGAAGCAGCACATACATAATGGAAAGACCTACTGCTGTATTGACCAGTCCCACTACTAAAAAACGTACAAAAGATCCTTTCATACAAACTCCTTTTGATTTTTGATACTTTCATGAAAATTACATATTATGACTTTAAATACAGTTTCAGTGTAGCAACTCCACTTAAAAATCTAATGAAAATAACATTAAAAACAGATGAAAAAAGCTAAAAGAATCAATAAAAATTAGGACTCTTTTAGCTATTTAGTAGAGCCTTCAATGATTAATTTTTGGTCGCTTTGATTGTCAAACGCATCCACTGCCGCTACTTCTATTTGATACGCAGTATGAGGCTGTAAACCTGATAACGGAAGACTTAGAACATCCGGAACGGGATCGCTGTAGTATTGAGAAAATGCATTATATGTTTTGACCACTTCTCCAGTTTCTTTATTTTTGACGGTAATGCGATAAGAATGAACCATCAGATTATCCACCGCTTGCGTAAACTGGATATACAGCTGATTCGATGAAGCTTTTTCTTGTATAACAGAAATAGTAGAGCTTGGCAGAAAAATCGGTTTTACTAAATCTCGTTCATTCGTGTAGTGAAACTTTTTTGCATCTGCAGGTATGTTAATTTCCCACGCTTCTCCTGTCCACTTATTTGCGTGAAAATCCCGCCTTTTAACGACTACTTTTCGATTATAAACCTCTACAAGAAGACCTTGACTCACATCTCGGTAGCCAGGAGGAAGTTCACCTTGTAAATATCCGGCACCAGGCCATATATACCGAACAGAAGACGTTGCAAGAGATGTAAAATCTCTTTGAAAAATAGTACGAGGATCGTCCAACGGATGGTGGGTATGACCAGAAAATGTAATGACTTGCGGAAAAGGTTTTAACGTATTGTAAAGAAGCTGTTCATTCACTTCTATCCCCCATCTGTTTTTCCCGTACAGTGTATTGTTAATAGGCTGATGAATAAAGACAAAAATCGGTTTTTTAGGATCGTCTCGCTTTGCTATCTTCAACTGTTCAGCAAGCCAGTTAATTTGTTTGACTGAATAATCACCGGCGGTCAGACGGCTTTCTGTTCCAAGCATGATAAAATGATATCCTTTTATCACTTGGTGAAAATAAAGAGCTTTCATTTTAGTTTTAGATAAAAAACGCTGCTGCGCTTGCTGATTGGTTACGCTGTCCCTGTATTCATGATTACCAATCGTAAAAAGAGATACGGCCTGCGGCTGTTTATTTTGATTATAAATAGAAAAAAAGCGGTCGTATTCTTTTAACGCGCCGGTATCAGCCAAATCTCCTACTACTACAAATACATCTTGTTTCGGTGCCTGTTCATTTAACTGCGTTAATGCATGTTGAAAAGTACGCAAATCAAGCGTTCCTGTTTCCTTAATATGAACATCACTGATCACAGGAAAAACTAGCTTTGGTTCGATGTATCCGCTTCGTCCGCTCTTCTCTTCGGCTCGTACGTTTAAGGTAATACCGCATATAAGAACACTTATTAATACTAAAGCGAGCCAGTCTTTTTTCAGCGTTTCCATAAAACCGCCGAGCATGATGCTTCCTCCTTTCTTCACTGCTGCGTCTCAGTCATTTTCTCTACGTGTATGAGCTTTTATTTTATGTAATTTCAAAATATCTAATCGTATAGTTTCAATATTTCTTTTCGTGTTTGCACACACTATGTTCACAATCAATTCATTACACTTTTCCTAGTCATAGTGGTATGATTTTCGTATATTACAGACTAATTGTTGAAAATGTAGGAGTGAATATTTTGAAAACGGTCGCTGTTATTGGAGGAGGAATTACGGGCTTAACCACTCTGTACTATTTGCAGAAACTAAAAAGAGAACGTAATCTCCCGCTTAAATTATTATTACTAGAGAAACATGCCCATCTAGGAGGGAAAATCAATACGCGTGAAGCTGGGGAATTTATTATGGAAACAGGGGCGGATTCTATTGTAGCTCGAAAAGAAAACGTTATGCCCCTGCTAGAAGAGCTGTACTTAACAAACGATTTAGTCTATAACGAAACGGGCAAATCATTTATTTACTCTGCTAATGAGCTGCTTCCAATTCCTGAAGATACCATGTTCGGTATTCCAACAAGCGTGGAATCTCTTTTTAAGAGCGAGCTGATTTCTTCAAAAGCTAAAATTACAGCTTTAAAAGACTTAATTACTAAAAATACAACGTTTACGAAAGACAGCTCAATTGGACTCTTTTTAAAACATTTTTTAGGAGAAGAGCTAGTAGAAAAGCAAATTGCACCTATTTTATCGGGCGTCTACTCTGGCGATTTAGACAAACTTACGATTTCTTCGACTCTCCCGTATCTGCTCGACTATAAAAACACGTACGGCAGCATCATCAAGGGAATGGGAGCCAATGAAAAAAAATTTAAAACGGCAGGAAATAAAAAATTCATTTCGTTTAAACAAGGTTTATCAACGATTATTCACCGCTTAGAAGAAGAGCTTTCTGATGTAACGATTTTAAAAGATACGCCAACCACCAGCATAAAACGGAACGGTGAACGTTACCAAATCAGTACGCCGGGGCAAGCCCATTCAGCGGATTACGTGGTGTTAGCTACACCGCACACGGCTGCTCAGCAACTGTTGAACGATCCCGAATTAAACGAAGACTTTGAGCAGTTAAAAGATTCTTCTCTCATTAGCGTGTACATCGGCTATGACGTTCCAGACGAATACCTTCCCGCTGAAGGCACCGGGTTTATTGCCTCTCAATCAAGCCACTTAATCGCCAATGCCTGCACGTGGACGAGCAAAAAATGGGCTCACACCTCTAAGCGAGGGAATTTGTTAGTTCGCTTATTTTATAAAAGCACGAGTCACCACTTTGACACCCTGCGGACGATGTCAAAAGCAGAGCTGCTAGCAGTGGCACAAAAGGACATTGAAAACAGCTTAGGAATCAAAGAGCAGCCCATTGAAAGCGACGTAACCAATTGGGATAAATTGATGCCTACCTATCACCTTAAACACGGTGAACTTGTACGCAGCTTGACTCAAAAATTGCATGACAAGCACCCCGCTATTACATTAGCCGGCTGTTCTTACTATGGAGTAGGCATTGCAGCGTGTATAACAAACGGCAAACAAACGGCTGAAGCTATCTCTCAACAGGTGACTTAAAAAAGGTTTGAAAACAATAAAAGGCCTGAAAATAAATATATTATTTTCAGGCCTTTTATTACCTTTTCGTTAGCATATAAAGCTACTTTCCTTACTATTAACAACTCTTTTATCGCTTTTCTTTTTGCAAAGCAGCAGTAGCAAACAATACAAGATAGCGCTCGTCTGAAGTTAATCTAAGCCAATGTTTCACTTTATATCTCACAGGTTTCCGCTCCCTTCTTTCAAGGTTTTATATGAAAAGACTTTATATAAAGATTCAATAATGATAAGAAATGATGCTTGATATGTATTTTATTCCCACGCCCGCTTGTTTACAAACTTTTTTAAACGTAAGACTCTTCGTTTATTTCCCTGAAAATAACACCGTTTTCGCCATTATCATCTTACTATTTGAGAAAAAAGTGTACATTTCTTTCCTATTTTGACGAACATTGCGATAAATAAAAGCTGCCAATTGCGGCAGCTTTTATGTTAAAGGACTAATCTAATTATATTGCCTGATGGATCTTTTGTGATGAAATCTTGGTTTTCTTTAGACACAGCTGCTCCGATTTCACGAAGCTGATTTATTGCCTGCTCCCTTGCTTCTCCAGCTGGAAAAACAAGTGTAAATGACTCTAAACCAACGCTGCTTTCAAGAGGACTAGGCGCTCCAATTCCATTCCAAACGTTTAGTCCGATGTGATGATGATAGCGCCCAGTTGAAATAAACAATGCTTGATTATGGTAATTGCTCACAACCTCAAAACCTAATCCATTTCGATAAAAGTTTTCCGTTTGCTCTAATTCAGAAACGTGAAGATGAATATGTCCCATTAAGGTAGCTGAAGGTAATCCTGTCCATGGTTTACCGTTTCCTTCAGCTAATATCGCTTCTGCATCTAAAGGTTTTGTAGCCATTACTACTTCACTGTCATTCCATTCCCATGTACTTGACGGACGATCTCGATAAATCTCTATGCCGTTTCCATCTGGATCTGCCAAGTACAGCGCTTCGCTCACTAGATGATCAGACGCCCCTTGAAGCGGATAACCGCTATTTAACAAATGCTGCAGTATACTTCCTAAATCAGAACGAGTCGGCAACAATAGAGCAAAATGATATAAGCCTGTTGTACGAGGCTGTTTTGCTGTAACGTTTTCCGGCTGTTCAATCGATAAAAGCGCTGTGTGTCCATCAGCTGTTAACAGAGCTTTGTTCTCTTTTCTCCCTAAAAGCTTAAACCCGATTATTTGCTGATAAAAAGCAAGTGAACGCTCTAAATTTTCTACTTTTAAATTTACTTTCCCAACAAATACATGGGGTGCACGGTGAAAGTTCATGATTATTTCTCCTTTTGAATATATCATTTTTTAATTAACTTACTTTATGTAACTAATTATATTTTTATAACTTTATTTCGTCAAGTTATTTATTTTACTATCATAACTTAAAGCTTGTATCACTGCACAACCAATTGAATAAGCCCGCCTGCTCATAACATAGTATGAACAGGCGGGCTTATTTGCCATTATGCATAAACTATCAAAACTGTTCTCTGCTTTTGCGCTTGACATTTCCATTAACAAAATACTGTATTCTCTCTTTTTGCTCATTTGTTGGCTTCTTATACGTTTCATATTCAAACTGAAAACATGCTTTTTCTAAATCGACTTCATTTCCTACAATTTCTCCAATCGCACTCAATTGGTTTAAATCTCTCCAAAGTTCCTCAGAAGTTTCAGGGTCAAAATGAGATGAAAGATAATACTGCGCATCATATTTTTTAAGTTCTCTTTGAATCCGCTCAAAGTCTTCTTTATCATAGCTCCAGTCACCGCTATAAAAGTCTGGGCATAGACAATCACCTAAAAACAGGACTTTTTCTTGGGGTATGTAGACAATGGACGAGTCCTGCGCGTGTACCCCTCCAATATGCTGAATACAACAAGTAATTCCACCTAGGTCAACTTCCATATGATGATGAAACGTTACGTCCGGCTCCTGTAAAATTAACGTGTCTCGACACGGCATTTCTTTCTTGATCATATCCCGGCAAAACTCGATTTCTTCCCCCTCCTGAACGCGTTTATCCAAGGCATCATCGTCCCAGCGCAGTGTCTTTAAATAAGCCAGCTTTTTCTTCGTTAGATGATGGCTGATTGTATACTTGTTCATGGCATGAATGCCAAATGTATGATCCCAGTGCCAATGCGTAATAGCTACTCCTTTGATTGGAGGCACGCCCATTTTTTCAACTTCTTCTAAAAATAATGATGCATGCGCAGGAGAATTCCCGGCATCTACGATGAAACTATACTTCTCCCCGCATATAAGCCCGAGCACCGGCCGATCCGTTTCTTCAGAATGAGGAAAGTAATAAACATGGTCCGTTAGTTTTTTCAGCATATTTACACCCGCTTTATGTAGTTTAATAAAAACCGCTTCACTAAATGGTAAATAATGATAAATAAACTGTATCATACTCGGTGCTGCTTGCCTATCCAATTAGCTGATATTGGACTTTTCTTGAAGAGCTATGACTTTTTCCGGCTCTTCTGCTTTGTACTTTAAGAAGATCATCACACTAATCATCACAATCATCCCTCCCACTAGCTGAGAAACAGTGGTCATTTCTCCAAGCAAGAAATAGGCGAGAATGATGGCACCAATTGGCTCTCCTAAAATAGCCATTGAAATCGTTGTAGCACCTACGTAATTTAACAGACAGTTAAATAAGGCATGACCAAAAATATTAGGAATAAGCGCTAAAAGCAAAAAGATCCACCAGTCTTTTGATTCATACTGAGTGAGCGATATATGTGTCCAAACATTGTAGACAAATAGAACCAGGCCACCGATTAAAAAAACGGCGAAGCTATAGATGATTGAAGGCATTTTCCTGCATAATTCTTGCCCTGCAAGCATATGAACAGAAACAGCTACTGTACCTACAATAGAAAGTAAGTCTCCGTAAAGAGCCGTTTTGGATACTCCGATATCTCCCGATGCGATAATCACTGAGCCGCTAACAGCAATTAAAATGCTGATAATTCCTACTTTGCTTGCTTTTTCTTTAAATAAAAAATAAGCTCCTATCACTACGAAGACCGGCTCAAGCGCAGTCAAAATCATAGCGCTAGCAACTGTTGTATGTGAAAAAGACTCCATCCAAAACAGAAAGTGAAGCCCTAAAAACACGCCTGATACAGCTAGCATTAGCCAGTCTTTCACCGTGCTGTTTTTAAAAAGAATTTTCATTTTCCTCCATGGTAAAAACGGTAAAAATAAGAGGACTGTAAACAGCAGTCTATACATTCCTAAAATAGAAGCAGGTGCGTCCGACCATTTAATTAAAATAGAAGAAAAAGAAACGGCTAATACACCGATTAAAAGAAAGACAGGAGGCGGTAAAGGAAGAGTTGATTTATTCATGCCATTACTCCTTTTAGAATCTCTTTTTTCATATTTACTACGGGAATATCCACTCCCCCTCTATGTACGATTTCTTTTTCCTCTATGTAAAAGCCCATTGATTCATACAAAGCTATATTACGAGAAACGCTCATTCGCACCTTGCATGATAAACTTTCCTTGCCACACTCTTTGGCGTACGTTTCTAGCCATTGAATAAGCTGCTTAGCCATTCCTTTTCCTTGAAAAGCAGGAATGACAGACAGACGGTAAAAATATAAGCTCGTTTCTTCTAGCGTAAAACGCGCCATCGCTACCGGCTCATTTTCGACGTATAAAATGACAGCTTCTTTTCCGTGCTTTAACGATTGCATAATAGATTCTATCGTTTCATCAAGAGCACTGGACGGTGGGACAGAATCGCGATATACGGAGAAGGCTTGCAGCATAAGATCGTGAACTGTAGAAGCGTCCTCTGGCTGTGCTAAACAGTACTTCATAAATTTTACCCTCTTTCTATAAAAATTAAGTATATCGAATTATTATACAACATCACCTATTTTTTTCCTACACCCTTTATTGATTTTTATTAGGAGAAATAACCTCTTTTTATGCTTTTATGCCTGCTTAACTTTACTCCATTAATCTATTAATTCATTAGCACACACTCTTGAGAACTTTTTGTCGAAATGGTTAAAATTCTTTTGGGAGGGAATCATCATGACATTTTCTTGGCTTATACCTTACATAGCCGTGTCACTTATCATTGTCTTAATACCAGGACAAGACATGATTTTTGTAATGACACAAAGTATTGCTTCAGGTGTCAAAGCAGGCATCAAAACCGTATTGGGATCTATTACGGGAACATTTGTACATACTCTTTTAGCCGCAGTGGGGCTATCTATTATCTTTCAAAAATCAATTATAGCCTTTATGATTCTAAAGGTTGTAGGCGTTCTGTACCTGCTGTTTTTAGCATACCAATCGTTTCGCGAAAAAAGCGGTCCGTTGGAATTAACAGAAAGCGTTCAGCAGCACCATCACTTTAGAAAAGGATTTGTTAGCAACTTAACCAATCCAAAAGTAGCTATTTTCTTCATCACGTTCTTACCGCAGTTTGTTAATTCGTCTCTTGGACATGTAAGCTTACAGATGATTTTGTTCGGTATCATCTTTATCGCCGAAACGCTCATCATCTTTTCACTTATTGCGCTATTTGCTTCTGGCCTTGGGAAAAAAGTCAAAAAAAGCCGCATCTTTCAGCACACATTAAAATATGTAAAAGGAACGGTTTTTGGCGTACTTGGCCTAAAACTTTTATTTTCTAGCAACAATTAAGTAAAACAAAATGAAAATTCTTTCATCCCTGCTGTTATCGCCTTTTCATACCCGCTTCATTTGTCATATCACCCTATTTTTCCATGTGAGGTTAGTTGACAAAAGACCAAAATTATTATTTTATATATATATAAGGTTCAGATTCAGCAACAAGATTCGACAAGGATAATGAAGAAAAACAGCGGGGAAATAGGGAGATTTATCTAAATAGAGGGAAAATTCTATAAATTCACGTTTTTTATTATTATTCTACTATAATTCATGAAGAGGTGAAACTATGCAAGAAGTAGTTCAAGGTTTTGTTAGTTCAATCAACGAATTTCTTTGGTCCTACTTACTGATTGCGATGCTGATTGCATTTGGTTTGTTTTTTACATTCAGGTCAAAGTTTTTACAAATTCGGTTATTAAAAGAAATGATTCGTGTATTAAAAGAAGGTGCGGATAGCTCTTCTAAAGACGGAATTTCGCCATTCCAAGCGTTTTGTATCAGTATGGCAGCCCGCGTTGGTACGGGGAACATTACAGGTATTGCGATTGCGATCGCCTTAGGGGGACCTGGTGCTGTATTTTGGATGTGGGTGCTTGCCGTTATTGGCTCAGCTTCAGCATTTATCGAAAGTACATTAGCACAAATATACAAAGTAAAAGACAAAGACGGCGGCTTCCGAGGCGGACCGGCTTACTATATGGAAAAAGGATTAAAGAAGCGCTGGATGGGCGGACTGTTTGCTGTCTTAATCACTTTATCGTTCGGCTTAATTTTTAATGCTGTACAATCGAACACGATTACTCTTGCGTTTGAAAATGCGTTCGGAACAAATCGTTTAGTGTTAGGAATTATTATGACAGTAGCTTTCGCTGCCATTATTTTTGGCGGAGTTAAGCGTATTGCAAAAATGTCAGAATACATTGTGGTAGTACTGGCTGTTGCCTACATTGGCGTAGCACTCTTTATTATTATTATGAACATTCAAGAGATGCCTTCTCTTATTGCATTAATCGTAAAAAATGCATTTGGTTTCGAGCAAATTGCCGGCGGTTCTCTTGGAGCAGCTCTTATGCAAGGAATTAAACGCGGCTTATTCTCAAATGAAGCTGGTATGGGTAGTGCTCCAAATGCAGCTGCAGCTGCAACAACGAGCCACCCGGTAAAACAAGGATTAATCCAAGCTTTTGGTGTATTAACAGATACGCTTATTATTTGTAGCAGTACTGCCTTTATCATTTTGCTTTCAGGTGCTTATACAAATAAAAATTTAAGCGGTATTGAGTTAACACAAGCTGCTTTAAGCACTCACATCGGTTCTTGGGCTGCTGGTGCTCTTGCGATTATGATTTTCCTATTTGCTTTTAGTACATTAATTGGTAACTACTACTACGGAGAAACAAATATTGAGTTCTTGAACACAAATAAAGCTTGGCTGATGACTTATCGTGTTGCTGTACTTGCAATGATTGTGTTCGGTTCTATTTCTCAAATTCAGCTTGTATGGGATTTAGCAGACCTGTTTATGGGCTTTATGGTAGTAGTCAACTTAATCGCCATTCTCTTGCTCTCGAAAGTGGCCTTTGCCGCACTCAAAGATTATCTTGCCCAAAAGAAAGCTGGAAAAGACCCTGTCTTCTATCAAGACAGCATTTCTGGACTTGATAATATTGAAGCGTGGGATCATTCAAAAGATAAATCTAGCTCGAAAGAAGCGATCTAATAAAAAAAGCCGTGAATATTCACGGCTTTTTTTGTGTGCAAATTCACTTTTTTTTCTTTCTTCTAGTGAAGCAGTCTAAGACTAACCAAATACCTATAGTATAAATAAATCACGCCGTACGGAATCCAGTAGGAAAAAAATGTCCAGCCGAGATTCCATCCGTTTCCGTATGTAACTCTTTCCATATACACATACGTTCCTTCTAAAAATGTTGTAAACAGCGCAATAAGAAAAATAAAAAAATGAGGCTTTCCAATTCGCTGGATTAAAAAAATCATATAGCTGGCCAATACAGGATAGACGCCTAAATTAAAAGGCAGCGCTTCTAATGCTGCATTTTCTAAAGAAGTGCGGAGTTTCCAAAAACCATAATAGCTCCCTAATTCATTGATAACGATTGCTAAAATGCAAAAAGCAGTTCCTACTAAAGGCAGTAAACGACGATTTTTAGGATGTAAATAGAGTGTGCCAAAAATCCAAGGTAAAACAAACGCCAGCGCTATATTGATAAGCACAAATATCCGACCTTTTTCTTCCTAGTATGCCACACCGTTCCTTTTTCTAATCGTCTCGTTACCTTGAACGCAGCAAGCGTACAAGCCCCTTATCTCTCCTCATTAAAACAGAGTGCTTACTTTATGATTACTGTGGTTCGTCCCTTGCTTCTTCCATTTATTTTAACGAAATAAACTCAGCGTCTTTTTTCTCGTAATAGTTTTGAACTAAACGCCCTGATAAAGCAGCTAATACCTGCTGAAATAACATCCCCAGCACAACCGGTACAGCAACGGGAGCCGGAAAATAAGATACGGCTAACACGGCTCCGGCGCTAATATTTCTCATGCCTCCGCAAAACGTAAGCGTCACAACTTTTGCTCGATCCCATCTTAGCCATTTGCCAATCATCCAGCTGAAGAAATAACCAGCTGAACTCATTAAAAAGACGATCACGATAATAAACAGCAGTTTTTTATCAATATGTTTTAAATAAGGTGCAATTACTCCTCCATTTATCATAACCATCACACTTAACCCTATTTTCGAAACAGGTGCCAGCTTTGGTCCTAATGTCTGCTTAATTGTTCCTTTTGTATATTGATTTAAGCACATCCCTAACAAAGATGGAAGGACAATCATAAAACATAAATCTTTGACTAACTTTAGCGCTTCCAAATGCACGGTGTCTCCAACTACCCATAAAAGCGTATAAGGAACGATAAGCGGCGCCAAAAGAGTATCAATTAAAATGATGGATAGCGCAAGAGGAATGCTTCCTTTGTAAATCGAGACCCATATAAAACTAGTCACGCCTGTTGGAATAATCGCTGCTAGCAAAAGACCCGTGCTTGTAAATACATCATGCGGAAAAATCACTTGGCCAACGCTCCAAGCCCACGCTGGCATAAAAATATGTAAAACAAACAGGGCCATAATGATTGGAAATGGACGGTGTATCGTGGCATTTAACTGGTGAAAGTTTGAATTCAAACTTCCGGCAAACGTCATTAATGCAAAAAGCCAGGGAATTAAGAAGGCATACTGACTTAATGACGAACCGATAAGAACTCCTATGAGCAAGCTGACCGGCGTAATAAACGGCATCAATTTTTCTAGCATTTTATTTAATTGACTTAACAAAACTTTTCCCTCCAACGAACGTTTTCAATAAATAATAAGATACATTAACGTTTATAATATTATCTATTTATTATACAACTTATTTTCAGACTGTTGTCTGTCTCTTTTACTAAAAAGAGATATATTCATAATTATCACTTAAATAGATTTACGGGTATTTTTATGCTATTTTAATAGGGAAGAAGCTTTTAAAAAGCATGAATTTAGGGTACAGTACATTCTACATAGACATGCTTCAATTGACGGATATAAATGAACTGTAGCACAGTTTTGGTAATTAGGAGGATTGTATGGATTTTTTAAAGTCTCTGTCATCGTTGGATGATTGGAAAAAAATCGTGATTGCGATTGGGATCTTTTTGATCTTTTTGATTCTTCGCAAGCTGTTCACGACTTATTTGTTTAAGTTTATTATTGGTTTTGTCAAAAATAAAAAAATCAATTTAATTACGAGCGTTTTAGAAGCTTTTGAAAAGCCGCTGCGCTGGATTTTTGTCATTATTGGTTTCAAGCTTGCTCTTCCCTATCTTCCCTTTGATGTTTTAACAGCCGATACGGAAAGACATTTAGTTCGTTCAGCTTCTGTTGGCCTTGCAGGATGGGGCTTGTATAATTTAGCTGCTTCTACCAATTTATTTTTTGCAACGTTTGCCAAAAATTTTGATATCCAAGTGGATCGAATCATCATTCCTTTTATTGAAAAGTTCATCCGCATCGTTGTTGTTATGCTTTCTATCTCCATCATCGCAGAAGAATGGGGTTTTAACGTAAACGGCTTTGTAGCAGGTCTTGGCTTAGGTGGTCTTGCTTTTGCCCTAGCCGCAAAAGACACCGTTAGTAATTTATTCGGCGGAATTGTGATTATTACCGAAAAGCCTTTTACCATTGGAGATTGGATTAAAACACCGAGTGTTGAAGGTGTTGTAGAAGATATTACGTTTCGAAGCACCAAAGTTCGAACGTTCGCTCAAGCAGTGGTAACGGTTCCAAATGCTACTCTTTCTAATGAGCCTATTATTAACTGGGCTAAGATGGGAAAACGTCAAATTGCCTTTCATTTAAACTTGAATTATAATACACCAAAAGAAAAGTTAGAAACCGTAGTGGCAAGAATTAAAAAGATGCTGACTGAGCACGAAGAAATTCACAATGAAACGATTCTGGTTAACTTTGACGGTTTTTATGAATCCAGTCTAAATATCTATCTGTATTTCTTTACAAATACAACCGTTTTTGCTGATTATTTAGATGTAAAAGAAAATATAAACTTCGAAATTATGGACATTCTCGAAGAAGAAGGCGTAGAATTTGCTTTCCCTACGCGCACACTCATCGTTGAACAGGACGGAAAGCTCTCTGGCAATCCAAAAGAATTTCTAGAAAGTGCTCGAAGCTAAAAAAAGCTGACTTAATAGTCAGCTTTTTTTCCTTTCTTTTTTAGTTTGAAATGAACATTTGAGTCCAGTAATGACCGTAGCTTCCGCCTTTAGCGTAACCTACTCCGATTTCGGTAAATTGACTTGATAGTATGTTTTTACGGTGACCTTCGCTATTCATCCATGCGTTAACCACTTCTTTTGGAGTTGCTTGTCCAGCAGCGATATTTTCACCTGCTGTACTGTATGTAATACCAAATTTTTTCATCATGTCGAACGGACTTCCATATGTAGGCGATGTATGACTGAAATAGTTTTTATCAATCATATCCTGCGATTTATAGCGAGCAACGCGAGCTACTTCCCAATTAGATTTTAAAGGTTTAAGCCCTACTTTAGCACGTTCTTGATTCACTAGCTGAACCACTTGCTCTTCGTATGAACTTCCCGCTTTATCTGTTGGTATGGTAATTTTTTGTCCCGGGTAGATCGAGTTAGGATTTTTAATAGCAGAGTTCGCTTCAATCAGCTCGGAAACGCCAACCTGATATTTTACTGCTATTTTCCACATCGTATCGCCCGATTGAACGGTATGTACGGTTGCTGCTTGCGCAGTGATATTAAGACCAAATGCTAGAGTGACAGACAACAATGTTACTAATAAAAGTTTTGATAGAGTTTTCATACTTTTATTAAAGCAAATTGATTTCAAGATTCATAGCGGTAATATTATCCCATAGTTCCATCATATGACTTTGTCATCTTCCCAGCACGCTTTTTCCATAAGAAAGGCGCATTGCTCTTTTGCAATGCGCCATTTTGTTACGAAGATAAAGCCTGTGACTGATTCATGTCTGACACATTAACCGCTTCATCCGTGCTTTGATGCACCTGACGTTTTTTGATCACATCAATATATTGAATGTGATGGCCTTCCATTTTCGTAACGGTAAAGTCATACTGATCAAAGCTAAGGCTTTCTCCTTGCTTGACGTCATATTTTTCCGTCAAGACCCAGCCTCCAATTGTATCAACATCCGTATCATCAATTGTTGTGCCAAGCAGCTCGTTAAGCTCACTTACTAATAATTTTCCATCTACAATATAATGATCGGGTTTGACTTTCTGAATTAATGGAAGTTCATCCGCATCAAATTCATCACGAATTTCACCGACAATTTCCTCTAAAATATCCTCTACTGTTACAATCCCTGCTGTTCCTCCGTATTCATCAATTAAAATAGCCATATGAATGCGTTCACGCTGCATCTTAAGCAATAAATCATGAATAGGAATCGATTCAATTACTTCAATAACAGGACGGATATACTGTTTTAAATCTATTTTTTCCTTGCTGTTGTTCATGACAATCTCGGTTAAAATCTCTTTCATATTGACCATTCCAATAATATGGTCTTTATCTCCATCGATGACCGGATAGCGGGTAAACCGCTCCTCTTGGACCATCTCAAGGATGTATTCGACCGTATCTTCCTGGTCAATCGAAACGACTTCCGTACGCGGCACCATAATCTCCTTAGCAACGCGATCATCAAAGTCAAAAATTTTACTTACATATTTAAACTCCGATTGATTGATTTCACCGCTTTTATAGCTTTCTGATAACAAGATGCGAAGCTCTTCTTCACTGTGTGCAAGCTCATTTTCTGAAGCAGGCTTTAGACCAAATAACCCTGTTATTAAACGAGAAGAACTGTTTAATAGCCAAATGAAAGGATAGGTTACTTTATAAAAGAGTATAAGCGGACGAACAAATAATAAAGTGACTTTCTCTGCTTTTTGAATTGCAAATGTTTTCGGAGCAAGCTCTCCGACCACAACGTTTATAAATGTAACAACCGCAAAAGAAATCGCAACAGATAGTACTTTTGTTAAAGCTCCGCTTATCCCTAGTTGATCAAGTAATGGGGAGAGGAGATGCGAAAGTGTAGGCTCTCCTAACCAACCAATTCCCAGCGCAGTAATCGTAATACCAAGCTGACACGCAGATAAGTATTCATCTAAATTTGAAATAACTTGCTTCGCAGCTTTTGCATTGCTGCTCCCTTCTGCTATAAGCTGATCCACTTTGGAACTCCTCACGCGAATAATCGCAAACTCGGTAGCAACGAAAAAAGCAGTTAATGCAATCAGTACCGCTAGTAAAATCAAGTTAAATATGTCCAATCAAGTTCCTTAGCTCGTTTAAAAACGAGTAAGGACTCACCTCCTAAAAAATAAAAAATTTGGATAAAGAACTCTATCCCTGTACTGATCACTTGGAAAAGTGCATATAAGGAGGAATCACATGATAAATGTATAAACATTTTTATATGGAGCAAAACTGCCAGTCTTTCTTCCTTATCTCACGTTTCACTCGTTAATGTAGCAGGTCATTCTTTATTCAGCTGTTCTAGATGTGAAGCAATGGCTCACTTCGCTTCATTTCATGATGTTGCTTCAGCGCTGATTCTCTCTTCCATTCATTTATAAAAAATTTAGTAGTTTACAATCTTTATAAAGTTAAAGTCTGTTAACGTCTTAAAAGAGCGATTATGTGATAAAGAGCGATATGCGTGAAGCAAATGTAGGTTTATATAATACTGTATTGTACGCTTTGACACTGGTGCATATAATGCTACTTCGCCAACGTGGTACACTGCCCCATCCAATCACCTCTATTTCCGTATATCTAAAAAGAATAAGGAATAATTATCCTATTTCTTTTTAAACTTATTGACTTTATTTTAAATGTTAAAAACTTTGCAGTCAAACGTTTTAGTTAGTCTCCTGCCCTTGCTATTTACTGGTGCGGCGATTTTTAGCAGGTAAATAAAAGCTTGCTGCTACACAAAAAAAACCAAGGACAAAACAGATAATGGGGAGTTTCATACCTATCGCTTCAGCATAATAAGTGAGACTCCTTCCGTGGATAGGGACAAGATTCATTTCAAAAATCAAAGTCAAAACAGCTGTCACTTTGAGTGCAATACCAACAATGAATAGACAAACTCTCAAGCCTCTACTCATATGCGCAAACATCCCTTCTATCCATTAGCGAATGGATGATGTACTACACCATATGATACATCCCTACACTTTATCACTAAATGCTAAAAAAGCGCTATGTCCATGCATAGACGCTTATAAATTTGCGACCACTTGTCCAATGGAATCATAGATAACCAAATCAAACAAATAATCGTAATGCGTAGGTTCTTTATTAATCATCACCATATTTGGACGATTGTACCGGCTCACAAGCAGCGGAATTTGATTAATCGGTGCTACTTCAAGCGATGAACCAAGCACGATGAATAAATCAGATGACAGCGCTGCTGCAACTGCTTCATCGAACTGATGAATGGCATCTCCAAAGAGAACAACATTTGGCTTTAAAAGGCGCTCACACGCTGTACACTGTGGGAGAGCTGACTGATTTAAATACGCTAAGTCATACTCTTTTTTACAGCTCGGACAATGAGCTCTCTTAATGGACCCATGAATTTCAAAAACGTTCGTGCTTCCTGCATCTTGATGCAAGCCATCAATATTTTGCGTAATCACATGCACGGTTTTGGCTTCTTCTAGTTCAGCAATAAAGCGATGGCCCGTATTTGCTTTATACTGATGCAGCATTTTAATATGAAAAATTTCTTTAAACAGCGGCCAAAATTCATGAGGATATTGCTCATAGAAGTCAGCAGCTACTATGTCTACAAAGCTTTTATTTTGGCGATATAAGCCATTTTGAGAGCGAAAGTCCGGTATGCCCGACTCTGTGCTCATTCCTGCTCCCGTAAAAAAACAAATGTGTTTAGCATCATCAATGAGCTGTTTTAATTCTTTGTACTGTTTTACCATTGCATTTCTCTCCTATTTAACAATTAGCACAGGAATCGTTACTTGCTGTGCAATCTTAGAACTCACGCTTCCAAGCAGCATGCCTTTTACAGGATTTAAACCTCTGCTTCCTATCACTACAAGGTCAAATGAATTTTGATTAGCAAATTGAATCACTGTTTTAGCCGCGTCTCCGTGCATAAAGGTAATCTCATACTCCACGTTTCCTTGCTTTAAAATTTCATCTGTTGTATGTATCCGGCTTTCCCGTTCCTCATCGCGGCTAAGTGATTTTAATCTTGAATCACCCTCTACTGCATAAATGACCTGAATAAAACTGTTTTCCGTCAGCTGAGCCAGCTGAACGGCTTTTTCTGTTGCTTTAGCTGCATGCTCTGAGCCATCTGAGGCAAGTAAAATTCGTTTAAACATCACGCTTCCTCTCCTCTTTTGTAAAATGGTCTTCTCTCTTTACTATATCACTCGCTGTTCAAATGTAATCATTTTTTTGATTATTTCTATAATTTTTAAAATTATTTGTCTACTTTTATGATAAACTGAAAGAAAACTTGTACAGAGGGGATGGAACGATGTTTGGTTTTGAATTAATTTGCACTTTTTGCAAAGGACTCGGAAAGCTAGCCGTTATTCCTGGTATCGGTTACATGAAAACATGCAAACACTGCGAAGGGACAGGGATGCAATCAAAAAAAGACGAAACTCCTTCCATATAAGAAGTTTCGCCTCAGCCATACTGTGATTAGATTGAAAGCTCTTTAGATAAACGGTACATATCAGCATTGATATGGTGAGGTTCACCTAAAATTTCCATAATATCATAATCTACAATTTCATTTTTACGGATACCGATTGCACGACCGCCTTTACCTTCTAGCAGAAGCTCGACTGCACGACCGCCGAAACGGCTTCCTAGCACACGATCTTGAGCAGTTGGGGAACCACCGCGCTGAATGTGTCCTAATACTGTTACACGCGTTTCAATACCTGCAGCTTCATGCAGCTGCTTCGCTACTTCATTACCATTGGCTACGCCTTCAGCTACTACGATAATGCTGTGCTTTTTACCGCGCTCTTGTCCTTTTCTCAAACGGTCAACCATTTCTTGGAACTCATCTTTTGCTTCTGGAATAAGGATTGTTTCCGCCCCGCCAGCAAGACCTGACCAAAGAGCAATGTCTCCTGCATTACGACCCATAACTTCAATAATAAACGTACGTTCATGAGAAGTTGCCGTATCACGGATTTTATCAATAGCATCGATAACCGTATGAAGAGCCGTATCAAATCCTAATGTAAAATCTGTTCCTGGAATGTCGTTATCAATTGTTCCTGGGATACCGATACAAGGGAAACCAAGCTCTGTTAGTTTTACAGCTCCCATATATGATCCGTCTCCACCAATAACTACTAAGCCTTCAATACCGTGCTTCTTAAGGTTTTCAATACCTTTTAAACGCCCTTCTTCTGTTTTGAATTCTGGACATCTTGCAGAATAAAGCATAGTTCCGCCGCGTTGAATGATGTCACCAACATCTCCAACTTCTAGCTTTTTAATATTTCCTTCTATTAACCCTTGATATCCTTGATAGATACCGTAAACTTCCATACCTTCATGAATTGCTTTACGCACAACAGCACGAACCGCAGGATTCATACCTGGAGAATCTCCGCCGCTTGTTAATACACCTATTCTTTTCATTACTTTCACCTCATCAAAGTCACATACATGACTACTATATTATAGTTCTACATTTTACCCGAGTTCGAACTTTTTGTGTAGTAATTCACAACATATTTCTTTGTTAAATTTTAAATGTACATACTTTTTCATATCTTTTAGTTATTTACCGTCAAATATTCAAAGTTTTTCTAGCAATATTGCACATCTAAAGAACCCTTTTGGTTACAGCTTTTATAAGACTATATTCACCTTTATATTTCATTTTTTTCATATATGTAATGAAATTGTAACGTAGAACACTGTCGAAAGATGATATGATGAATTTACTCAAATCAGGAAAAATTTTCAGGGGGTACTAGTTTTATGAAAAAAGTAATAGCAGCTCTTACGCTTGCTGGCGTTATTGTTTCTACTAGCCCGATTGTCAGCCAAGCGGCTCTAGGCGATCAAACGCTTCGCCAAGGCATGAATCACCAAGATGTTAAACAACTACAACAAACGTTGAAAAATAAAGGTTATTTTAAAGGGAATACGACTACATACTTTGGGACTGTTACAACTTCTGCTGTAAAATCATTTCAGCGCAAAAATGGACTAGCAGCAGATGGTATTGTCGGAAAGGGAACGTATGCTAAACTAGGGGTTTCAGCAAAGGGTAAATCGCCTTCTAGCTCAGCGCGCTATAACCCTAACGCAGTGATTAACAAAGGAAAACAGTATATGGGCGTTCGATATCGCTGGGGCGGAACAACGCCAAGCGGCTTTGACTGCAGCGGTTTTATTGGCTATGCGTTCAAACATGGAGGCGGGGTTCAACTTCCTCGAACAGTAGCTCAAATTTATCAAAAAGGAACGCGCGTCTCAAGTCCAAAAGCCGGAGATATTGTGTTCTTCCAAACCTATACAAAAGGGCCTTCTCATGCAGGAATTTATTTAGGAAATAACCAGTTTCTTCACTGCTCTTCATCTAAAGGTGTGAGCATCTCTTCTCTAAAAGAGAGCTATTGGAGCAAACGCTATTTAGGTGCTAAAAGAATGTAGTTTCTATAAATGGGGCAAGCTGTGCGATTTTGATGCGGCTTGCTCTTTTTCTGCATGTAAAAGATTTGGTATAGTAGAAGCAGTACATTACATTGCAAAACCAAGCGTGTAGATGAATAATGTAAAGGAAGTTGAATAAATGCACACCCTTTTAATTGACATGGATTCTGTCATTTGTGATCTTATGACGGATTGGCATAACCAATATAACAAAGATTATTGCGACAGCTTATCGGTTGAAAAGTTAAAATGCTGGAAATCAGAAAAGTATGTAAAGCCGGAATGCGGGACAAAAATTTATGACTACCTCGATCAGCCGGGGCTTTTTTTACATTTACAACCTCTGCCTCATGCTATTGAGGTTCTTAAACGACTTTATGAAAGGTTTTCGATTTTAATTGTCACAAGCAGCCGTACCTATGCTTATACAGAAAAAGAGCAGTGGGTTGAAAAACACCTTCCGTTTATCGGAAAATACAATATCGTATTTACACACCAAAAAGATAAAATATACGGAGACTTGCTATTTGATGATGCACCGCATAATTTGAAGGCTTTTCAAGCTACAGGTCGCCATGCTGTTGCCATGAACTACCCGTATAACGAAGAAGTAAATGTCCCTCGCGTGGACGATTGGCTTCAGTTTGAACAGTACGTAAATACTTATTTTAACGAATGTTAAGCTAAAAAAACACGTGGACTTTGTCATCAGAGAACGAATGCAGTGCGTCTGTTAGCATAGCTATAAGCATAAAAAAACCGCCTTTTGGGCGGTTTTTGACGGGTAGCCCCCTAAGGGTTATCCGCTTTTTATTTAAAAAAGATATCGTTTTTTAGTACTTATCAGCTGATGAGAAAAAGTCCATAATGGCATGGATAATTTCAACGGACTGAAAAGAAAACAATGATATGGCTGTTAATGAAAAGAAACCAATCATGGCCATACGTACAAGTAACATAGACTAATCGCCTCCCTGTTTTGAACTAAATGAACGCACCCAAAACAATTCGCTATCTGTCTTTGTTTGTACGACGTTTTCGCCAAGCAAAGGCAGCTCATTCACTGCGTGTAACAATGACAATGAATCTTCATCTTTCTCTTAAAGACTAAGCGTATAGTTAGTATATCAAATGAAACTTTTTCTTCAAGGCTATACTAGCGGTAAAAAAGGAAATAGTATGAAACGATGCGTTTTATCTTTATTTCATACAATTCAGTACCCTAATATTTATTATATTAAACTTTTTAAGAAAATTGCTACTATTATATCTTTTTTATAAAAAAGATAGTAAGACATAGCTATATACAGTAAACCTGCGTTCACCCTCACAATGAAAAAAATCCGAACGATTCATCGTTCGGATCCTCTTTCAACTGAAATACTTTTGTTCCGGCCTTCCCCATTTTATCGACACGTACTGTAATACTCGTTGACAATGTCTAAAATAGTTGGGTATTCTTCCACCCATGTAAAATTTGTTTTTTCGTTTTCTTTTTTCACTGTTTCTTGTTCTGCACCGATCTTTTCCATTGTTCAATCTCTCCCTTTAACTGTTATATAACATTTATATTAACTAATCTTTGTTTTATAACAACTTTAAAAAGAAAATTGGACAATGCGTATGAAAAAAAGTTATTGTAGGGATAAAGTTTTCACATAATACGTACGAGTCCTTGGTCCATCAAACTCGCAAAAATAAATTCCTTGCCACGTTCCTAGCAGTAGCTGCCCGTCGTGAATGATTATATGCTGAGAGGCGCCGACCGTGCTCGCTTTGAGATGTGCCGCCGTATTTCCTTCCATATGAAGATCTAACTTATGTTCCCAAGGATATACTTCATCGAAGCGTCGGATCATATCGGTTTTTACATCCGGATCCGCATTTTCATTAATTGTTATACCAGCGGTTGTATGAGGACAGTAAACAACTACAGCCCCTTCTTTTAATCCTTCTGTTCTTATTACTGCTTGTACCTGACTCGTGACGTCGATCATTTCGTCACGCTTATTCGTTTTTAACGTAAATGAATGCAGCATGCCATCACCTCTTTTCTTTACCATAACATATCTTTTCTATTCTTCCACATTTTTCGCATAACTCGTTTTTACATCGTAAACACTAAGCTCATTAACACAACAGGCGGTGAGTTTATTTATGCTCGATTCAAAATTTCAGCCCAATGCAGACTACACCGTTCAAACGTTTCTAGATTTGGTGGGTCAAAATACAGATGTTGGTTCCAAAAAATTATGGCTGTCTCCCACAAAATATATATGCATTATTTATCTCCAAGGATTAGTAGACGGAGAAAAACTTGATAATCTTACTCAGCATGTTGTTGAGACAAAAGCAAAAAGTGAAACGCAAACACTCGATGACATCGATTCGTTTATTTCTGTCATTAAAGACAAAGAAGTTTATACATACAAGCAAGCGATCTCGTGTTTTTTTAAAGGTCAGCCCTTGCTGTTTATTAGCGAGAGCACCACGGCATACTCATTGAATATGTCTATGACCAAACAGCGCTCTTTAAATGAACCTACAACAGAAAAAGTAGTGCGTGGCCCTAAAATTGCTCTTATCGAAAACTTAGATGAAAACCTTGGTCTTTTAAGACAGCGTTCTACCGAAGAAGAAATGGTTATTGAAGACATTTATATTGGAAATACAAAAGAACATCGAACAAGTATCGTTTTTCATAATAAACACTGTCAAACTCACATCGTGAATCAAGTCCGAGAGAAATTATTAGACATTCCTTTAGATAACATTCAAGATTCAGGAATGATTGAAGAATTTTTAGAAGAAGCACCTTACTCACCGTTCCCTCAAGTACAAAATACAGAAAGACCGGATCGTGTTCTCGCTGCGGTGAATGAAGGGCGAGTAGCCATTTTAGTAGATGGCTCTCCTTTTGCTCTTTTAGTGCCTACAACTTTCGATATGATTATGAAATCACCCGATGATTATTACGAAAGATGGATAGCTGGTTCATTGCTAAGATTACTAAGGTACTTGTCTATTTTTATTACCCTATTCTTTTCAGCTATTTATATTTCACTCGTTTCGTTTAACCAAGGCCTTCTTCCGACGGAGCTAGCTATTACTATTGCGGCCACACGAGAAAACGTTCCTTTTTCTCCTTTTATCGAAGCAGTGGTAATGGAAGTGACGCTTGAATTATTACGCGAAGCCGGGCTGCGCCTCCCTACTCCTGTCGGACAAACAGTTGGACTTGTAGGCGGGGTTGTGATTGGTCAAGCAGCAGTGGAAGCCCATATCGTTAGCTCCGTTATGATTATTGTTGTATCTGTATCGGCAATTGCGTCCTTTACCGTTCCTCAGTACGGAATTGGCCTTTCGTTTCGAATTTTGCGTTTCGTCTCTATGATGATTGCAGCAATCTTTGGATTATACGGAGTTACCATGTTTTTTCTTGTTCTCGTCATTCATCTAACCAAGCTCGAAAGTTTTGGTATGGCTTACTTCAAACCGTTTTTTGCGTTAAATAAAAAAGCGTGGAAAGATTCTTATATTCGTCTGCCAAACAAAAGTCTAAAACAGTCTAAAAATAAAGCCAAATAAAACTGACAAAAGGAGGACCATATGGAACAATCACAGTCACAATCAAGCAAGCTTCTTTCAGACTTTTATGCCATTTCAATTATCTCTTCAACCATGCTGGGCGTCGGTTTATTAACACTGCCAAGCAGCATTACAAACCAGACAAATAATGCAGACGGATGGATTGTACTTATTATGGACGGCCTTTTGTTTATTGGAATTGTTCTTTTTTTAGTCTGGATGGTTAAATATTTTACGATTAACTGTATGTTTGACTTCACCCAAGAAGTAACCGGCAAGCTGATTGGAAATATCTTCAACTTCGCTATAGTCGTTTATTTCACATCTGTAGCAAGTTTTGAAGTAAGAGCTATGGCAGAAATGATCCATTTCTATTTACTGGAAACGATGCCCATTGAGTTAATTATCCTTTCGTTTATTTTGACAGGCGTCTATTTAATCACTGGCGGTATTAATTCTATTGGAAAAGTAATGGCCCTATGTTTTCCTGTAACGGTCATCATTCTTCTTATCTTATATCTTCTTAGTATCGGAATGGTCGATTTAAAAAACTTACAGCCCGTGTTAGCCGATGGATTCAGCCCGCTTCTTGCTGCTTTTACAACCGTCTCTGTTTCCTTTTTAGGGATTGAAACGATTGTATTTCTTCCAAAGCATATGAAAAACAAAAATCATTTACGAAAAGTTTCTATCATCGGATTTTCCATTCCTTTACTTTTATATATTATCACTTACGTATTAGTTGTCGGCGCGTTATCCGTTCCGGAGGTAAAAACAACCGTTTGGCCTACGATTGAATTTGTTCAGACGCATGAAGTAAAAGGAATTTTCTTTGAGAGGCTTGAATTATTTTTACTTATTGTCTGGCTTCTTCAGTTTTTTTTAACCTTTGTAATGTATTTCTTTTTAGCTGTTTCAGGATTTAAAAAGATTTTCAAAAACCGATCAACTACTAATATTATCTTTCTTGTGCCCGTTTTATTTATGAGCTCTCTAGCGCCCAAAACAGCAAGCGACGTGTCACATTTTTCAACGGTATTAGGCTGGGCATTTTTAGTGACATTTTTAGTTATCCCTCTTTTTTTCAGCATGTTAATGAAAATAAAAAAGGTTGTGTTCAAATGACGAAAAAATGTCTTCCTGTCATGATGACCATTTTTTTATTATGCGGCTGTATGAGCCATCGAAATATTGAACAACTTGCTCTTGTTATAGGAGTGGCAATGGATATTACATCGAAAATCGAACCAAAAACAGGAAAAAACCAACTTGTGCTGACTCATCAAATGTTAACCGAAACGGAATCCGGAAATATGTCTTCTTCCATTCCATACAAAAACATTACAACAGCTGGTCCTACTATTCATGAAATCACGCGAAATATTTCGCTGAAATCTGATCCTATATACAGCCAGCATCAGCGAGCACTTTTAATAGGAGAAAAAGCGAGCAAGACCATCCCTCTGGATGCGCTTATCAATCAGTTTGTCCGTGATAATGAAATACGGCGCAGCAGCCTTGCGTTTGTTACAAAGGGCGATGCTAAAAACGTTTTAACGATTCAAGGAATGTCTGTACCGCCTGTAAACTTAATTTACGAGCTTGTTTACAATAAATTCAAAACGAATAAAATTTTAAATCCCCTAACAATGGGAGAGCTATCGGCCAAGTTAAAAACCGATCAAAGCTTTTTAATACAGCGGCTTTCCAAAATTAAAAATAGCGTTGAACTAGACGGTGCCGCGATCATCAAAGATAAAAAAGCAAAATTCATCTTAACTCAGCACCAAGTGGAGGCTTTAACGTGGTTAACGGGGAATATTAAAGGCGGAATTATTTACGGCAAACACGGGCCATACCCCTTTTCCTATGAAATTGGAGATGTTCAGCAAGATGTGAAGGCTCGGATTGATTCAAGTCACTCCGTTCATTTTGACATCAACGTTCAAACAAGCGGCAGGCTATCAGAAGATTGGGAGACTTCAAAACAGGCTCTTGCCGCCTCTAATGTAAAGAACACCGAAAAAAAAATAGAAAAAATTATTCGAAAAGACGCAGAAAAAACACTCCGCTTACTGCAAAACAACTACAAAGCTGATGTGATTGACCTGCATGATTACGTACGAATTCATTATCCTCATTTTTGGAAAAAACATCAGCATGAATGGGATGAAATATTTAGCCAGTCGACCATCGACTATCATGTTCATGTTCAAATTAAAGATTTCGGGACACAGGGCAGGGATTAGCTCTTATCACTCAACGCCAGCTTCAGTCAGCTCTTTTTTCTTTAGTTCCATAATCGTGAACTTATCGGTATAGTTTTTGCTGACGAACAGCTGGCGTTCATTGTCGTTATTAAAATAAAATTTTTTATCATCTTGATATTGAAAATTCACTTTTTTCTTTTTCATTTGTTTAATAAACGTTAAGTAGTCATCTGAATGAATGAGATACCTTTTAGGCTTATCCGATATTTGCACAACGTCTTCACCCGAAGATTTTAATTTTACAATACTCCATGCAATGGGAAGAGGATTACCTTCTTGAAAGATCGTTTTGTGAAAAATAAGCACAAAGAAAGCAGCTGTAATAATTGAAATAAGAACAAGCTGTTTTTTCACCGTATATCATCCTTTCTTCACGTCGTTACTACGTTAAGTAATACGACAGGCGTATGAAAAAACCTGTTCATCCGCAAAGGTTGTGTAAAGAAATAATGCAAAATCAACAAAATATAACAGTTTGGTTACCTTTTGATTAAATAACATTACTTCTTTACAAATTTAGCTAATCACGTGATAGACTAAACTCAACATATTAAGTCAGGACTAAACTAAATGAGGTGTTGCGTATGACTACAATGCGGCTTCAATCATACTTAACAACAATGTTTCCAAATGTTCAAATGAAAAGACCTCTTTTTTATAACGCGCCCGCAGGTATCCGCTTTACGCTTACCAATCAAAAAGGTGTGTGGGAACGAGAATATATGAAAAATGTGTACGCACGCGCTTACGAAATTTTTGAGACACTCCATGAAAAAAATGATGAGCTGTTACTTGTTTTCAAAGCGAATGCTGCACAGGATGATTTACTTTTAAAAAAGAAAAAAGAAACAGCTATTAAAAAATTCATTCGCTCTCGCCTGAAGAAACAAGAAGTTCAATCCGTGGCATTATTAAATAACGCTGAGTATATTATTGCCTGTAAAACAAATGATGTGAAAGAAAAGCTTCTTTTGCAATCAATCGCCAACCGCGATCTTCATATTCATCCGGCTATTGAAGAAGAGTGTTATATTGTGAATTTGAATAAAGAAACCATCTTCCACCTATACGACGAGCGCGGGCTGGACATTGTATCGAACAATCAGTCTTCTCTTCAACTTCTTCAGCAAAAGTTTCACGACTGGATTCTAGATATTGATGCAGCTTGCTCTAAAAAAGTACAATAAAAAAAGCAATCATTCAGTAAAGGAATGATTGCTTTTTTATTAGGCTTGATGGACAGGAGACGCTTTTTTTAAAAACAGCCAGTTGATAAGAAAGAATAGGAAGCTTGCGATAACCATTGTTCCGAATGTAAGTAACAACGACCCATTCGAAAAGCTTTTTATAAAATGAATAACTGGTTCTTTTGTCACTGGAATCGTAAACAGTAAAATTAAAACAGCACCTGTGATCATCCCTCCTGTTTGCCCGAATTTGTAAACGATGCTGCCGAGCAAACACGATGCTGCTGTAATAAAAAAGATAAATACAGCGTCCGTTAAAAAGTGAACAGTGACAGTGGGGTCATGAAAGATAAAATCGCTCGCATAATAAAGCTGAATATTCATTAAATTCGAACCATTAATCACCTTTATTGAAATGCTCATGATGACAACATTGATAAGGGACATTACAAGTGCAAATAAAGCAAAAACACAGGTCATCGTTAAAAGATATGCTTTACGAGTAGCTCCTAACTTTAAGCAAAAGGAAAAACTTTTTCGAATGATAATAAAACTTACAATACCTGAAAAGATGTACTGCGGCATACTTGTTACTAATAGAAGATGCTCATTCACCTGACTGAAAACTAAAATATCTACTACAACAAAAGCTAACAGAATCGTCCAAAAGCGAATCATTAAATACTTTAGTTCAACGTAGAGCGAATAACTAATGGCGGCAAACTGTCCTTTCATTACGCTACACCTCCACGATTTGCTGTAAGATAAATCATAATATCCTGTATATGAACAGCTTCTATATGAAATGAACTGTCGACAAGCTCCTCAGCATAAATATCTTCATTAAAGAGCACTATTTTTTTCTCTCCTCCGAATACTTGTTCATGGATTACTTGCTTTCCTTTTTCATATTCTTCAATTTGACTTTTAGGTCCTTTTACACTTACACAGCGCTGCTGCAAATTTTCTGCCGTATCCTGAAGAATCAGCTTTCCTTTTTGCATAATGAGTACTTCTTCAAATAAATTACTTACCTCATCAATTAGATGCGTTGAAATAATGAACGTGCGTGGATATTCTTCATATTCATCCAATAGAAGCTCATAAAAACGCGCTCGCATCGCAGCATCAAGTCCAATATAAGGTTCATCAAAGATTGTGATGCTCGTTCGGGAAGATAGCCCAACAATAATTCCTAATGCTGATTCCATACCTTTAGATAATGCTTTCACTTTCATATTACAATCTAAATTGAACTCTTCCATCAGCCTCTCAGCAGCTTCTTCGCTCCAGTAAGGATAAAAAAGTGACGCAATTTTTAACACGTCTTTGACTTTTAATGTTTTTTTGAAATTTCCGCTTTCGTTAATTAAGCAGATGTTTTGCAAAACAGAGCGGTTTTCAAATGGAGATTGATTGCCCACTTTTACCTCTCCTGTCGTAACTGGAATATGCCCGGCTACAATTTGCATCAGAGTCGTTTTGCCCGCTCCGTTTCTACCTAGCAACCCGTATATTTTATTTTTTGCTAGCGTAAGTGAAATGTCTTTTAACACGTGTTTAGATCCGTAGCATTTATTTAACAGCTGCGCTTCTATATTCATTTTATTTCCCCCTTGTCTAACAGCTCTTTTAACTCGTTTACCGTAATCCCCAAATGCTGTGCTTCTTTTTTCAGGGGAACGATAAAACGGTTATAAAATTCTTCTTTTCTTTGTGTAAGTAATACTTCTTTGGCGCCCGCACATACAAACATCCCTATCCCTCTCTTTTTATACAATATTCCGTGGTCAACTAGCTGATTAATTCCTTTAGCTGCTGTTGCAGGGTTAATGCGATACATTTTGGCAAATTCATTCGTAGACGGTACTCTTTCTTCTTCTGGAAAAGCATCGTTCAAAATATTCTCTTCGATGGTTTCTTTGATTTGTTGAAAAATTGGTCGCTGATGATCTAATGATTGTTTCATTTTGACTACCTCACTTAAGTGGTTCATTACTTATGTAACCAACTATATAACTAACTGGTTATTTTTTCAAGTTTTATTTTCAAAAAAAGAAAAAAAGTCCGTCAGTTAGTTACTGACGGACTTTTTCATTTGACTGTTTAACCACTTGACCGTTCTTTTTACTAGCTCATCCTGCTGCTCTTTAGGGGAAATACTGGCTTTGTTATCGCCTTTTTGTTTCCCGTACATTCCAAACTGTGCGTGATTAGCTCCTTTTACTTGGACCAGCTCCGTATTTTTTGAAAGTAAATGCTTGGTTTCTTTAATTTTTTCAGGCGTCGACAAACCATCTTTCTCACCGGTTAAAGACAAAATAGGATAAGTGGAAATTGAAAAATTATTTTTATTCATCGGATACGATGCTAAAAGAACTAAGCCTTTTATTGAGTTTTGATGATCATACGCATAAGACGCTGCACTCACTCCGCCAAGGGAATGCCCTCCGATAAACCATGCGGAAATCTTCGGATAGCTCTTCACAATATCCGTCGCTTTGTTTTGACTAAAAAAACTCATATTAAACGGAGAATCTACAACAGTAACAAGATATCCTTCATTTGCAATTTGCTGAGCATAATAGCCATATGCTAACGGCTCTACTTTAGCACCTTGATAAATAATATAGCCTGCTTTTATCTCTTTGTTCGTTTGAGGCTTGAATACGTAATAATCGTCTTTCTTCACTACTTTTTTCTCATCTACTAGTGAGTAAAGCTCCTTTGAAGGTTCATAATCAAAACCTGACCATATGACAAAAAAAGCCACAGTTACTGCAACAAGAACAGCAAGACTGACTCCTACTATTTTTAACGTTTTTTTCATGTCACTCCCTCTTTCTGTTTTTTACTATGTACTCTTTTTATATCTTTTAGACATTTTACATGTTTGTTTTAAAGATATACAAGAAAAAAGAGAGGTTCGATATGCCCAAAGCAGGACGCAGCAGAAGCCACATAAACCATTCCATATACTCGAAACAAAGAGAGAAAATTAAAAAGGCTGCTGCATGTAATAACGGGACAGCCTCATTAGCAGACAACCTTCACTAATGAATATCTCGTTTCTTAAACCTCCCTCCTCTAACTTCAGCAATAGCTGCTACAGCAAAAAAAGCAGATGGATCTATCTCATCGATAATCGCTTTTAGCTTTGCTTCTTCAAGCCTGGTAATCACACAAAAAATGACTTTTTTATCATCTCCCGTATACGCCCCTTCCCCATTTAAATACGTGACGCCTCTGCCTAAACGAGCAAGAATTGCTTCGCCAATTTGTTCATATTGTTCGCTGATAATCCAAGCTGACTTAGACTCATCTAACCCTTGAATCACAATATCAATCGTTTTAAAAGCAATGAAGTAAGCCATTAAAGAATACATAGCGCGATCCCAGCCAAATACAAAACCGGCACTTCCCAAAATAAATAAATTAAAAAACATAATCGTCTCACCTACGGAGAAAGGCGTACGCTTATTAAATAAAATAGCTAATATCTCGGTGCCGTCTAGCGAACCTCCGTACCTAATAACAATTCCTACTCCCACACCGAGAACAATTCCGCCAAACACAGTGGCTAAAAGAGGGTCACCTGTTAAGACCGGTAAGTCGTGAAAAATAGATGTAGCAATGGATAGAATGATAACACCTAAAAGCGTAGATAGCGCAAATGTTTTTCCAATTTGCTTGTAGCCAATAAAAAAGAATGGAAGATTTAATACGAAGATATAAAAGCCGATTTGAACATCCGTTAAGTGGGATAAAATAATAGATATACCTACAATTCCACCGTCAATAACCTCATTAGGGACAAGAAAAAATTCTAGCCCGACGGCCATTAAAAGGGCTCCCACTAAAATAAACAGCATGCGCTTTACAATCATTTTAGCTGATAGCGAACGATGAACAACCTTTTTTATTTCATGATTCGTTTGCAGCACATAACTTCCCCTCCTTTTGCGATAGAGACATCAACTACTAACCAAACCCTTATATTAATATTATCACAAAATTCAAACTATTTATCTGCTCTTTTACAAAAATTTCATCTAATGAAATAAATTATGCATATATTGGATAAAATTGTAGATGATAACAAGTGAATAAATGCCCGAGTACGTTCAAAAGTGAATGCATGCCCACCACTTTTCATACGGGACTAACAGGACAAACTTAGATTAAAAGGAGAGTAAAACGTTATGAACCGTGTAAAGATTATTGCTGCTTCTTTACTCGCAGTTTTATTGCTAGCTTTTTCAGATAATTTCACTTCTGCAGCTGTGCAGGAGGCGATGATACGAGTTGTGCATGCGTCACCTGATGCACCTGAAGTAGATATATATGTGGACAATCAAAGCATCGTAGTCGGCGCATCGTTTAAAGATGTGACAGATTACCTTAAAGTACCTGCGGGGTCTCATAAAATAGAGGTATATGCCATAGGTACAAAAGGAAAAGAGAAACCTGTCATTTCCACTAATGTAACCGTCGAAGCAAACAAAGCCTATACCCTTGCTGCTATTAACCAAGTTGCACACTTGGAATTAAAAGTAGCTCAAGATGATATGAACGTAGCTAAAGGAAAGAGTAAAATCCGAATTGCTCACTTTTCTCCAGATGCTCCCGCTGTTGATGTAGGTATTAATCACGGCCCTACTTTGTTTAAAGACACTGCTTTTAAACAAATGACAAATTATTCTGAAGTAGATGCCGGAACCTATGATTTGACCATTACAACTAGTCAAGACAAGAAAAAAGTACTGGACATTCCAAACCTTAATTTAGAAGCTAACACGGTCTACACAGTGCTTGCTATTAACAAAGCTGACAGTCTTGAAACGCTTTTATTAAAAGATAATACGGCTATGCCTTCTGAAATGCCCAAAACAGGTATGGGCGGTGCTTCACAGGATAATTATAATTCAATTGTGCCGGTTCTTACTTTATTAGGAATTGGAGCGGTTGCTATATTTGTTGTTCGTCGTCACAGAGGATACGAAAGCGAATGAAATGGATAGGAGGGGTTTTCACCTTTTCTTTTATACTATTCATGAGCAGCTGGTTTGCCCAATCAGCAATCGCAAACAGCTCGACGGATTTTGTTGTGAAGATGGCTGAAACAAAATCGGCTCAATCCTTGAAATCTTCAGGAACTGCTTCTACGCCTCTTCCATCTCAGCTTATTATTCCGAAGCTTCATATCAAGGCTTTTATAAAAGGAATGGGCCTTACTAACCAAGGTGAAATGAGTGTTCCTGATAATGGTCATGATGTAGCTTGGTTTAAGCTTGGAGCAAGACCCGGAGAGGAAGGAAATGCGGTCATTGCAGGACATGTTGATGATCAAAAAGGACCCGCTATCTTCTATCATCTCGACAAGCTTACAAAAGGAGACGAAATTCTGGTAACCGATCAGCAAGGGGATCAGCTGACCTTTGTTGTTACCAATAAAGCTTCTTACCCCCGAGATTCTGCTCCTATCAGAGAGATTTTCGGCCCAACTTTTCAACACCAGCTTAATTTAATCACCTGTACGGGAACATTTGATCATAAACAGAAAACTCATGAGCGCAGGCTCGTTATTTATACAAGCCTCCGCCCGGAAAAAACAGCCGATGTTTCTCACTAAACATCGGCGTTTATTACTTTTAATTACATACTCGTTCGTTTTATTTAAATATTTACACAGCCTTAATATGAACACAACATCTCGATAGTAAACTAATGCACGACCCCTCAATAAAAAGGAGTTTTGATATGAGACGAAAATGGTGGTTTGTAAGCTCACTCACTCTTTGTTTATGCGGTATTTTTATGTTTATACATACGCAGGCAGCTTCTACTCAAGCAGAAAAAGTAGCCATTATTGCTCATCGAGGCGCATCAGGTTATGAGCCAGAGCATACGATGCAATCTTATCTAGCAGCCGTTCAGCAAAAAGCGGATTACATTGAACTTGATCTTCATATGTCTAAAGATCAGCAGCTTGTAGCAATTCATGACTACAAAGTTGACCGAACGACAAATGGAACAGGATATGTAAAACAGTATACAGTGAAGCAGCTTCAGCGTTTGAACGCAGGAAAAGGTAATAAAAAAGCCGTCATTCCAACTTTAGAAGAAATATTCCGTACGTTTGGCAATCGAACAAACTATTATATTGAAACAAAATCTCCTCATGAATATCCAGGTATGGAAAAGGAATTGTTGACGCTGATGGCTAAGTACAACATTCATACCAATCACGTCATTGTACAATCATTTAGTCCTGAAAGCTTAAAAACCGTCCATCGATATCGACCTACTATGAAACTAATTCAACTGATTCGTTCTAAGCAAACCAATATGTTAACAGATCAGCAGTTCAGACAAATCAAAACGTACGCGAACGGCATCGGTCCGAACGCAAACACGCTGACAAAACCATATGTACAAAAAGCTCGCTCATACGATTTAGACGTTCATCCTTATACAGTAAATGACGAAAAACAAATGAGAACGCTTATCGAGTGGGGCGTAACCGGTATGTTTACTAATTACCCCGATCGTCTTTATAACGTGCTTCATAATAAATAAACACTTGCCGCGGCAAGTGTTTATTCTTTATACATCTCTTCTATTCGCTCTCCACAAGTACAGGCTAATTAATGCTATGGCATAAAGCAAAGCCCAGCCAAACACCAAAAATTTATTTAATCCTTCGTTAATAAATTGAATGATTGCAGATACGGGTGGCAATACATACAGCAGCAGTCCGCCTCCTTGATACGGAAATGAAACGCCTGCTGCTGCAAGCGTAACGATTAAAATAAATAGAGGTCCAAACCACGATAAGCTGCCTTCTCTTACAACATCTCTTGTGAAAACAAGGCCTATGCTCATACCAAGCAAACTAAACGTCCAGTGAATAATAAACCCAAACACCATTTGCCTAGTGGATATCTCCACTTCAAACATATCAAGGAGCACAGGATAAGCAATGGAAACCGCTGATAAAAATGTAAACAGCAGCGTACAGCTAATAAGCTTGCTCATAAAGTACTTGTTCTTTTTCCCTACATGAAGTTTTGTAATAACTTCTTGACTGGAATCTTCCGCGTGAAACAGCGACATCGTAAACCAAGTGGTTAGAAAAAAGAGGAAAAGTGCCGTATTAAAAAAGCTATCAAGCACCGGGTTCGGTCTATATGTATAGTTCATACACAGCGAAATAATATAAAGTGCAAGCGGCGGAATATATCGATACGATTTAATGTATGTAATAAAATGATAGCGAATCAATGCACCCATCTTAAATTTCTTCCCTTTCCATATGATATAGCTTTACAACTTCAGCTTGAACAGCAAGCAATTCTGCAAGAAACTCGTTTACATATTTTTTATCTATATAAAAAATCCAGTAGTTTCCATGCTGTTCAATTTTCGTGCACTTTTCTTTTAATAAGCGAAGCGGCTTATTGAGAATGACATTTGCCTCAATAACCGTTAAATGCTCAATGAGTTGAACGCGCTCATTTTTTAAAATGCGCTGTGAGCCAATGGTGATAACACGATCGGCTACAGCATGAATGAGCCTTTCTTCATGACACGTAAATACAATGGTCATCCCTCGTTCTTTGAGCTTTGTAAAAATTCGTTCTACTTCTAGCTGAGCACGAGCATCTAATCCTGATAGAGGTTCATCAAGCAATAGCAGCTTAGAAGAACTCAGCAGTGCTTGCATCATGTTGACTTTTTGCTTCATTCCTTTTGAAAAAGAAATGATTTCTTCGTGTCTAAACTCTGCCATTTCGAAAGTTTCGAGCAGCTCTTCAATTCTAGAGCTGCGCTTTTTCTTAGACAATCCTTGAATTCGTCCCATGTGCTGCAAATAACCTGCTAGCGTAAAACGCAGCTCCTGAGGAAATTGTTCCACCACAAATCCAGGCGTACCGGTTTCTTTATGAAGGTGAACTGTCCCTTTAGTCGGTTTAGATAATCCGCCAATCAGCTTTAAAAACGTACTTTTTCCCGCACCGTTTTTTCCAACAATTGCCACAGTCTCTCCTTTATAAAGGGTCGTATGAACGTTTTCTAATACGGTATGTTTTTTGTATACTTTTGCAACATTTTTTAATTCAATCAGTTTTTCCATCTGCTGCCTCGCCTCTCCATAATCCTATATGTTAAATCATAGCATATTTATGGGGAATGTGCTTCCATCTCTATACGTTTCAGCTAAATTTTTCCCGCACAAAAAAAGCCTTTGATATGATCAAAGGCTTTTTATAGACAATACCATATGCTCTTCATCGATAAATTCACCATCTACTTGAAGAGCTCTTTTTTCATACGCATAAGAAGTAAAACCGAGGCTTTTGTATAGGGCTTTTGCTCCTTCATTTTTAGCAGCGACGGCCAGGTAGATTTGCAAAACATTTGTTTTTGAAAAAGCTTGTTCAACAGCGGTTTTTAACAGCTTCTTTCCAAGACCCTTCCCCCTTGCTTCAGGGGCTACGTACATCCCCCAAATATCTCCCTTATGCTGAACTTTTAAAGGCTTTTGCTGCTGAAACCCTACGATCCCCACAAGCTGTTTTTCCATAAAAGCTCCTACTACAAATTCTGATTGGCTGCTTGGAAAATAATTTCGGATGTCAACAATTTCTTTTTCATATTCTTCTTCATAACTTAAAATAAAACTTTCAGGATGATCTTTTAAAGCACGAAGACGAAGTTCAAAGTACATGTCAGCGTCTTCTTTTACCAACAATCGTATATTCATGTTTTCACCTTAGTTTCTTATGTTTTAATTAGCTATTAAGGGTTGTACACGCTAAATACTTCATTCCACCGATACAGCTCATAATAATTTCCCGGCAGGTCTAAGCCTGAAATAAGTACCTTATCATTTTTCGTATCTTTTACGCGTGTTAAAAGATTTGCTTGTTTTCGATTTGTACGAATCCACATCGTTTGATTCGTTGCTTTATGATAAACAGGCGCATAATCTCCTAAGCCTTTTTGTGGAAATGTGAACTGACTTTGCTTATTGGTCTTTACGTCCATGCTATACAAAGAAGGCAGCGGCCTCTTTTTTTCATCATTCGACCACCCTGCTTCGGGCACACGTGAAATGATGATGTTATCTTTTTCTGTCCAAGTAAAATCCCAATCTGCGAAGCCTTTTGGAGTAAACACATGTTCTTTAAAAACCGGCATCTCTTTTAAAGTGAACTTTTTATTTTCAGTGGCAAACCTTCCTTCCCCATCAATAAATGCCAGTACTTGCTCTTCATTACTCCACTTAAACCAATTAGGTACATTAAGCATATCTCCCACTACTTGAAAAGCTTTCCCTTCTTTTGTAATGATGCACAGCTTATTTGCATCTGCAGACATCGAAGCCGTTGGAATAGCGATAAAACTAATCCATTGACCGTTAGGAGACCATTTGAAGCTGCTTGTTGTATACGCAAAAAACGAATCATTTTCTGCCGGGAGCGTCGTAAAAGCCTCCACTTTTTTTACATCTAACCCTGCATATTTGCTCACTGTATATAGCTTTACCGGTCCCCATCCCGTCGGCGCCAGCGCAGCAGCTGACGTAATTAAAAATCGATCTCCTTCTGGAAACCATGAAAACTGATCCACTCCTACGGCTACACGCTTCTTTTCATGCGTTTTAACGTTGTAATATACTAAGATTCCATTCGAAATATACGCAAGTTCCTCAGCAACCGTTGACCATTGATAATGAGTCACATCATGTTCAACAAGTAGCGGTTTTCCTTTTAACGGTGCAATCATTAAAGAATCATTTTCTGCATAAGCAACTATATCTCCATGTGATGACCATTGAGGCATAGAGGCATGACGGGCATAGGATAACTGCCTTTCGGTACCGTTATCATATACCCATAGGTTTCCTTGCCGTATAAAACTGACCTTCACTGTATTGGCAGCATTTATTTGCATAGGGAACAACATAAGAAAAAGCAGACATAACGCTATTTTTTTCACCATGTTCACTCCTGTCTTTTTTTATAGCGTTACACAAATCTCCTCATCTCATCACATTTTTGAAAAAATAAAAAAGCGCAGCGAATAGCTGCGCTTTTTGTATATTATGATTTTGACTTAGATTTTGGTGATGGTTTTGTTTTAGCTTGTGCTGTATTATTAGCTGCATCTTTTTCTTTTAATAAGCTCATACGTTTTTTCAAGTAGTAACCTTGTCCAATTCCGAATAAGTTACCAATTACCCAATATAATGCAAGAGCAGATGGAAGTGAAATTCCCGCTACTAAGATGAAGATTGGCATAATGTTCATCATCATTTTCATTGGAGGTTGAATTTCATCCGTCATACTTACACGAATTTGTAAGAATGTCGTAATCGCTGCAACTACCGGTAAAATGAAGTAAGGATCTGGCTTTCCTAAACTTACCCATAAGAATGAATGCTGTGCAATTTCATGCGTTCGTGCAATGGCATTATAAAATGCGATAATAATAGGCATTTGAATAAAGATTGGCAAACATCCGCCAACCGGATTAATTTTATGCGTTTGGTAAAGCTGCATCATTTCTTTTTGCTGCTTTTGCTGTGTTTCAGGATCTTTTTTACCAGCATATTTCTTTTGAATCTTTTCCATCTCTGGACGAAGTGCTTGCATAGCCATCGTGCTCTTTTGCTGTTTTAAAATAAGCGGCAATAGAACTAAACGAATGATAAACGTCGCAATAATAATAGACAGACCATAACTTCCGCCTGCCCACTCAGCAATTTTCGTTAATGCCATTGATAAAGGGTAAACAAAATAATGATCCCAGAACCCGCCGCTTGTTGCGGTTACTGGTGTTTTTGTGCTGCTACAGCCGGCTAGAGCTAAAAGAAGCGCTCCCATTAAACCAAGCAATAATAATTTTTTATTTCTTTTCATATTCTTTCCTCCTAATAATGACTAAATGTATGAAGTGTTTTTCAGAAGGAAAGGATCTTCTTCATCATTATTCTTCTCTTTAACTGGTGTTTTTCTATACACATGTATAAATACATTTCGTCTTTTCCATATTGTTAATACTGAAGGATCAATCCCTGCATTCACATGGTCGGTGACAGGTTCCGCATGAAAAGCCGTAAACCTAGCTTCACGAAGCATATAATAACAAAGGATGTATAAAACGAAAGCAGATAAATACGGCGCATATAGAAAAAGATCGTGATAAAATTCCATGTGCCAGCTCTCTTTCTGACTATAATAGTACAATCCAATATATGTAGTGTAGCATTTACGTTCCTGTTACACAACATCAACTTATCTCTTTGACTGTTCTACGTATTACTTTTTAAAAAGTTTCATATTTACGACACAAAATTTGCTCACCATAAAATATGATGAGCAAATCTAATACCATTCTCTATTCTCGTATACTTACCGATGGTTCTCAGTCTTCTTTTAGTTTCATGAACCACGTAACACCGAATGCAACACCTACAGAAATAATCATACCAATGATATAGTGAATTAAATTACTCATACCAAGCGGCGCAGCAATGGCCATCATTGGAATACCTGTAAGTCCGTAGGCATTGGCTACTACGTGCATAAGTACAACATAGCCTCCTCCGGCTGCTCCGCCTATAGCCGCAGCAATAAATGGCTTGCGAAGTCTTAAATTGACGCCGAAAATAATCGGTTCTGTAATTCCTAAGAAGGAAGAAATAGCCGCTGGAATCGCAATTTTTTTCGTTTTGGCATTTTTCGTCTTAAAGTAAACAGCCAGCCCTGCTCCTCCTTGCGCCACGTTCGCGCAGGCCCAAATAGGAAGTAAGAAGTTAACGCCAATCTTCGGATTAGCAAGCAGTCCTGCTTCAATAGCATGAAAACTATGCTGCAAGCCTGTTAATACAATGGTCGAATATAAGCCGCCAAACAAAATTCCTGCAAACACTCCGGCTACATCGTATAAAGACTGAAGGCTGATCGAAATTAAATCTCCAATATAGCGACCGAAAGGACCAATAAACACAAGTGATACAAAGCCTGTGATAATAACAGTTAAAAAAGGCGTAACAAGTAAATCAACCGAATTCGGCACAATTTTCCGGAGTCCCTTTTCAATTTTACTCATAACGTAGATAGCCAATAAAATCGGAACAACCGTACCTTGGTAGCCAATCAGCGGAATACTTAAGCCAAACAAATCCATATATTCTGGCTTAGCATCTGCTAATGTCCACGGATTTAATAACATCGGATGCGTTAAGATCCCTCCTATAACCGCTCCTAGATAAGGATTTGAACCAAATTCTTTTGCAGCTGAAAAACCGATTAAAATCGGTAAAATGATAAATGCTGCGCCTGAGAACATATCCAACAACACAAATAACGCGCTATCTTCTGAGACCCAGTGGAACGCTTTCATCATCCCGAGCAGTCCCATTAGTAAACCACTGGCTACAATGGCTGGAATAATCGGAACAAAAATATTGGAAAGCATGCGGGCAAAACGGGCAAATGGGTTCATTTTCTTTTTCATTTCTTCTTGATGATCCGCTGGGGCAGCAGCCTCGTCATCACCTAATTCTTTCACAAAAGCAGCATGGATTTTATTAACGAGACCGGTTCCAAAAATGATTTGAAACTGCCCTGAATTTGAAAAAGCCCCTTTTACATCTTCTATTTCATCTAAACCTTTTTGATCAATTTTGCTTTCATCTCGAATAACGAGGCGCAAGCGCGTAGCACAGTGCTGCGCACTAGCAATATTTTCTTTTCCTCCTAAAAGCGGAACAAGTTTTTCAGCAATTTCTTTTACGTCCATCTTACTTCCTCCTTTTTGTATGTCATAAAAAAAAGCAAGACCTAAAACACACTTATAAAAGACACACTTGTCCTTCATGCGCATTCTAGGTCTTGCCTGCTTTACCAGTCACAATCCCGATTATTCAATTAATACGCTTTCATTGTACTCAAAGCAACAATATTCGTCAATGTTTTTTTCTATATTCTTTGCTCTATTCGGCAAATGTGAAGCGTGATATATCCTAACTCCGCTTCTGGAAAATTAATTTCGTACTCATCTTTGACAAATTGCTTGATCGTTTCAGCACACTGATACGATTTTTTATATTTGACTTTTAATACGTTAAGCATCTCTTCATCCATCTCATGAAAGGGTTCATTTTGCGCTAAACGGTTTAACGCAAAGCGCAAGTGAGTCAGCAGCCGCTGATAGGACATGCTGTTTTCATCAATCTCCATATTCAGCTCTTTTTTTATAATCGTAACCATTTCATTAATAATCGTTGTATTCATCATGAGCTGCTGCATTCCCGGTGAATTCAGTTTCGCCGTATGAATATGAAGCGCAATATATCCCGCTTCGTCAATCGGCATCGTGATATCTAGTCTCTTTTTGATATGCTTAAGAGCCCATACTCCTATTGCATACTCAGGCTGATAGAGAGATTTAATTTCATTAAGCAATTTATTTTGTATGGAAATTCCGCGGGCTATCCTTTCGACAGCAAAGGATAAATGATCGCTCAAAGCAATATGCACATGATGACTTAATGTAGCAGAAAGCTGCTGCTCAGCATAAGAAATGATTTCTTCCGCCACTTGAATATGCTCTTCAGGAAGGTTTTTTAATAGTTCTTGAAACTTTTCCTGCTCTTCTTTCATGACAAAGACTTTCTCCACTTTTGCAGCATTAATAAGATCATTTTTACCTTTTTGAAAAGCAATACCGGGACCCATCGCAATTTTTTCAACTCCGCCTTCTTTAAAGACAACGGCGTTGTTATTTAACACTTTTAAAATCTTCAAATGCGCTCTCCTTTCTTAAAGGAAAAGGCCTTGCTAATTACTTCATCGTTACTTTTGCACAAGCCGTTTCGCCTTTTTGAACCGTCCCTTGAGCCAAAATTTCGAAACTTTCACTTGCATCACTGTTTGTAATAACGATTGGTGTGATAATGCTTTTCGCTTTTTCTTGAATAAGCGCTAAATCAAATGTGATAAGAGGTGTTCCTACACTTACTTTGTCACCTTGTGCCACGTGAGCTTCGAATCCTTCGCCTTCCATTGCCACTGTTTCAAGGCCGATATGTATTAATACTTCCGTACCGGCTTCTGTTTTTAAGCCTACCGCGTGTTTTGTATGGAAAAGCTGAACGACTTCCCCAGCAACAGGTGAAACAACTTGTCCTTCTGAAGGTTCGATTGCAAAACCGTCTCCCATCATCTTCTGTGCGAACACTGGATCTGGCACTTCGCTGATTGGCAGGATATTACCTGAAAGCGGAGCTAGAACGGTTGTTTCTTTTGATTTTGTCTTATTACCAAATAATTTTTTAAACATCTCAATCACCCTTTTTTAGATTGTACTTGTAGCATACCCCAATGATTCTGCAGAAAAACTTCCCCTATCCCGATGTTACGTTAACATGGTCATTATTTAACCATGCTTTTTTTGTCTTGTAAATAAAAATGTATAAGCGTTTTTATAAGAAGTACGTTCTCTACGCTGCATTTTATGTAACCCTTTGCATATTTTCAGAAGGAGAGTTATTAAATTTTAAACCTAAAAAAAAGCCCTTTTAAAGGGCTTTTGACATTAGAACGTTGATGCAACTTCTTTTGCTCTTTCAGATGCTTTTGCTAGAATATTGTCTGCTTCTGCTGGTGTGTAAGCCATGCCTTCTGCAACAACCAGGTGGAAATCTTGAACCCCAATGAAGCCCATCACTGTACGTAAATAGCTTTGAGTAAATTCTAGCTCTGCTGCAGGGCCTTCTGAATACACGCCTCCACGAGCTTCTAGTAATACTACTTTTTTATCTGAAGCTAATCCTACTGGACCGTTTTCAGTATATTTAAACGTTTTTCCTGCAATTAAAATGTTATCAATATACGCTTTCATTAGTGGAGGAAAGCTTAAGTTCCACATTGGAGCTGAGAAAATAACTTTGTCAGCTTGTAAAAACTGCTCTACTAATTCACCCATACGCGTTACTTTTTCTAATTCAACAGCTGATAATTCTTCACCAGCTCCAGCTTTTCCCCATGCCGCTAAAACATCTCCATCAATGAATGGAACTGTTTCTTTATACAAATCAAGCGTTGTCACTGTATCAGTCGGGTTTGCTGTTTTATACTCATCTAAGAAAACCTGTGCTAAACGAGTTGAAAATGATGCTTCATCAACCTGCGGATTTACTTTTACATATAATACATTTGCCATAAATGTCATCTCCTAAAAAGTGTCTATTATCATTAATTCAAGATATTACTAAACAAATTATCTTTAATTCGAGATTTATTATATAACGTCATTTTTTATGCGTCAACCTTTTCGCACAAAAAACTCCGCAAGCGGAGTTTTATACACATTGAAATTCTCGAATTTGATTTACATCTACCCCAGCATACACCCAGAAAGATCCTGTCCAGCGATATCCTGCAACTGAGCGTCTGCCTACAAAGGTTGGGTAAAACCAGTAAGGTCGACCATTTCTCGGCCATATATAAGTATATCGGTATAAGCACCCTGAAATAGCGCCTGGATCAACAGCATAAAGCGATGGACCTCCTGAACCTAGCTTTGGTGTAGGTGTAAAAGCTGGCGGCGGACTTGAAGGCGGCTGCGCTCCTCCCTGCGGCGGAAACCCTTGGCCCCCTCCTCCAGGTGGTGGTGGAAATCCTTGACCTCCTCCTCCAGGTGGCGGCGGTGGAAATCCTTGGCCTCCTCCTCCAGGTGGAAACGATGGAAACCCTTGGCCTCCTCCAGGTGGAAACAAATTTTGAAAACGTGGATCGTATTGATATGGATACATACGCACTCCCCCTTTATAATGCTTGCTACGTTACAATATGCATCATAATGAAGATAGGTGAATGTCTACTTTTACCTTCTATAGACTAATTGAACGATGTTAAACTTGGTAAACTTAAAGGGGAGTCTTATCAGAGGAAATAATAAATCCAACACGGAAACTACTTGCGTGTTGGATCTGCTTGCGGAAAATATTTTTCAATAAAATTATACAGCCAAAATACGGTAATCAAAATAGGAGCTATCAGAAAAGGATGTTGAATCCACATTTTCACCAGTACCTTTTCAAATGACGGAATCGATTTTAACACTTGAAATAACGAGCTTCCGCTAAAAATAACGCTCGTTCCTATCAATAAAAAAGATAGCCAGATAAATTGATCCATCCACATGCTCATAGAGATATAAAAACTAACACCGGTTCCTATGCCCCCCATTATTCCACTTAAAATACTTTTTACCGAAAAAGGAATCCCTACAAACCATCCGGCTCCTAGTCCTGCACACCCTGCTAAAATACTAGAAAAAAGCAGCGGCTGCTCAAGCCAGAGACATGCATTCACTCCAACCACTAAGGTGACATGTATTCCTACGTGAAGGGAAATTCTTTTGCCAACAGGCTCTGAAACATAATGATAGTAGCGCCCGCTATAAAAAATTGTCCACCATAATAATAATAATGCTGTCACACTTGCCCCTATAATCATAAACACACCTCTCTACGTTATGATTCTATTAATCTCTATCTATTATTTTCTTAATATCCTATGTCTTTGATACGGTAATCTATCCATATACCTTCCATACGTTCGTTCATCAGCAAGAAAGTCGAATGTAACTATATTCTTGTCTCAACTGTTTACTTGTGGGAGTGCTAAGAAGTTGAATGTCTGCATGTAGAAAAAGATAGTGTAGAACACTTTCTCTTATCTTTACTATTATTCATATGTATAGCTTGCTAGATTTAGTCCTCGCAGTTTAGAATTTTTCAGTGGTTCATATGAAACTATTTGCCCTTTCTTTCGTTATATATATACACGTTTCTTTATCTTTTCACGTGCAAAAAAAGATAAATTCCTATAATATGTTTTCATATTAACCTTTAAGGAGATAAAGAAGATGAATTGAATAAATCCCTACAAATAGAGTTTTTAGAAAAAAGAAATTGTTATCATTTCTCCTATTTATGTTATAGAATAATTCATGTATAATAAAAGGCTGTATGGTAACGCAGCTTGCGACATATCTTTTCTTACTTTTAGCAAGTCTATATTCAAAGCAAAAACTGCAAAGTGGGGTTAGTGCGACTCTTCATTAATCGACTTTGCATTAAAAACCAGCATTTTTCTTTTATCATAAAGAAAGAATGAGATTTAATAGTGACAGGTGAATAATATGGGTGAAAATCAAAGAAATGTTAGTAGATTTGACTGGAACTTGGCTTTCCTAATCTTCCTATTGTTTTGCGTAAGCGTTGTGGCAATCCATAGTGCTGAAAAAATTGGGCAGTATGATAAGAACTTCGTAGCGCAACAAGTTGTTTTTTATATAATCGGAATGGTGATTATAGGGTTTGTCATGCGTTTTGACTCCGATCAGCTTCAAAAGCTAACGTGGGTTTTTTATGGATTTGGTAACTTTTTATTGCTTCTTTTACTAGTGGCTCCGTCAAGCATTGCCAGAGAAATTAACGGAGCAAAAAGTTGGTTCACACTTCCCGGCTTTTCGTTACAGCCATCAGAGTTTATGAAAGTGTTTTTGATTATCACACTGAGTACGGTCATTGTTAAACACAATGAAAAATATCGTATTCGGACAGTAAGAGAAGACTTTTTACTGCTTGGTAAACTGGGTGCTGTACTTGCTTTACCTTTATTATTAATCATGCAGCAGCCTGACTTAGGTACCGCTCTTGTGTTCTTAGCAATCACAGTTGGACTTGTATTTGTTTCAGGCGTAAGCTGGAAAATCATCGCGCCTGCATTTTTAGGTATTACAGCGGTTGGTTCTGTCATTTTGGGACTTGTTGTTTATGCACCTAGCCTATTAGAAAAGTATCTAGGGGTTAAGCAATACCAATTTGGACGTATCTATTCTTGGCTTGATCCTGAGTCATATAGTTCGGGAGAGGGCTATCATTTAAAGAAATCGTTAGATGCAATTGGATCAGGAATGGTAAACGGTAAAGGAATCGGAAATGGAGTTGTCTATTTGCCAGAGGGGCAGACCGACTTTATTTTTGCGGTTATTGGAGAAGAGTTTGGCTTTATCGGCGCCAGCATTGTTATTAGTCTTTTCTTCGTACTCGTTTATTACTTGATCAAGCTAGGCCTTGAAACAAAAAATGAATTCAATTCTTACTTATGTGTAGGCGTTATTTCAATGCTTACGTTCCACGTATTTCAAAATATCGGTATGACCATTCAAGTCTTGCCTATTACCGGAATTCCACTTCCTTTTATTTCATACGGAGGTAGTTCACTGATGGGGAACATGTTTGCAATGGGTCTGATGTTTGGCATCTCATGGCATCACAAACGCTATATGTTTGGAAATGATTAAAGAGAGACGATGGTCTCTCTTTTTTCTTTTATCTCCCTATTAAGCATGCTACAATAAAAAAAACGCTTCCAAATCCTGTTTTAAAAGGAGTAGATATGCATGCTTGATTACCAATATCGGCGCAAAGCCTATGCTATTTTGTTAAAACAGACATCCGTACCTTCATCTACAACTTCTTTTTCCACCTGGCTCATACAGCTACTAAAACGAAACAAGTAAAAAAGGTGTGCTACTGCACACCTTTTATTTGTTCGACAGCGACGTTATGCCAATTTGCCTTACGATTTTTTTACTGTCTTCATTTAGTCCTTTTACAATAACCTTTTTATTCAATCGCTCGTACTTATCGATAATTTTCGAGATGCCGATCACGGCCGATTGATCCCATATATGAGAAGAACTAAAATCAATAATGATGGTATCCGGGTCTGTTTCATACTGAAATTCATCCATGAAGAAGCTGATCGTGGCAAAAAATAATTGCCCTGAAACCCTGTATTGCTTCATATTGCCTTCTGTTTGTGAAGTCGTTTTGATTTTAGCCATCTTCCAGCCAAATACAATGGTGCTTAAAACGATACCTACCATTACTCCTAATGCTAAGTTATGTGTAAACAATACGATAACCACCGTAACAACCATTACAATAGCATCCGATAGCGGATATTTCGTTAAGTCTTTAAGGGACTGCCAATCAAATGTACCAGCAGCTACCATAAACATAACGCCTACAAGAGCAGCCATTGGAATTTGTTTAACAACATCGCCAAGCACCATAATTAAGAACAATAAAAAGACTCCGGCGACTAAGGTAGATAACCTTCCACGTCCCCCTGATTTTACATTAATCATAGATTGTCCAATCATGGCACAGCCAGCCATTCCTCCAAAGAAGCCTGTTACAATATTAGCAATGCCTTGACCGCGTGCTTCTTTATTTTTATTCGAAGGCGTATCTGTAATTTCGTCCAGTACCGTTGCCGTTAGCATAGATTCAAGTAGGCCTACAATCGCCAAAGGAAGCGAATAAGGTAAAATGATAAGCAGCGTCTCCCCTGATAAATCAACCTTTGGAAAGTGAAGAACCGGCAGCGAACGCGTAATATTTCCCATATCTCCTACCGTTTTTAAATCTAAATGAAAGACAATCGCTACAATCGTCATCAAGACAATGGCAACAAGCGGAGATGGTATTGCTTTGGTCATGAGCGGAAACAAATAGACGATGAGCAGCGTTCCGGCCACCATTGCGTACATCATCCAGTTTGCTCCTTGAAAATGCGGAAGCTGTGCTGTAAAAATTAAAATACCTAGCGCATTTACAAATCCAATCATAACTGTTTGAGGAAGAAATGATAAAAACCTTCCTACTTTCAAAACACCAAGTAAAATTTGAATAATTCCGGTTAAAACAGTAGCTGCAAATAAATACTCAATGCCGTGATCTTTGACTAAGTTAATCATCAATAAAGACATTGCTCCTGTTGCAGCTGAAATCATAGCTGGTCTTCCGCCTGTAAAAGCAATCACAATTGCCATACAAAAAGATGCATACAGGCCAACCATGGGATCGACACCGGCGATAATGGAAAAAGCAAGGGCTTCTGGAATAAGCGCAAGAGCAACTGTCATCCCAGACAAAATATCTGCTCGAACATTTGAAAACCACTGCTGTTTAATACTTGCCACCATGATGGTTTATCACCTCTTATGAATTTTTTATACGATTTTCGACTTTCACGAAAATCAAAGCCGTTTTTAACGTATCAAATCGTACCATACAATTTCCTGTTTGGAAACAATTAATTTTCACAAATAAAAAGACGAGAAGCTTGATTGCTTCTCGTCTTTTTATTTGTTACGCCGCAGCTTTTCGCTGCCATTCAGCAAATAAACGACTTTATGTTCATTCATTAATTGCTGCTTCAAGCGCAACAACAATCATATCGTTAAACGTCGTTTGACGCTCTTCTGACGTTGTTTCTTCACCAGTGAAAATGTGATCACTTACTGTTAAAACCGATAAAGCATTACGGCCGTATTTAGCAGCTAGCGTATACAAAGCCGTTGTTTCCATTTCAACTGCCAATACGCCGTGAGCTGCCAATTTTTCTAGCTGGCCGTCTTCATTGTAAAATTGATCAGATGTAAATACACTTCCTACTTTTAACTGAAGACCTTTTTCAACACCTGCATCGTAAGCGCGCTTTAATAAATCAAAGTTAGCTGTCGGTGCATAGTCGATAGGACCAAATTTAACGCGGTTCATTTGTGAATCACTTGACGAGGACATGGCCAAGATAACGTCACGTACTTTTACATCTTTTTGAATTGCTCCGCATGTACCAACGCGAATTAGATTTTGGACACCATATTCATTCATTAGTTCATTTACATAAATAGCAATTGATGGTACACCCATTCCTGTTCCTTGAACAGAAACGCGTTTTCCTTTATATGTTCCTGTAAATCCAAGCATACCGCGCACTTCGTTATAGCAAGTTACATCTTCTAAAAATGTTTCTGCAATGTATTTTGCACGAAGTGGATCACCTGGAAGTAAAATCGTTTCTGCAATATCACCTTGTTTTGCTCCAATATGTACGCTCATTTCGTACCTCCTATATGTAAAAAATCTTACGCTTTCACTATACCATATTGTATCCCTTGCATGTCTATTTCCTTCTAACATTATGCGACAAAAATAAAAAGACATACGGCCCAAAAAATGGCGTAATATGTCTTTTTATATAAGGGTACGCTAATAACGCAAGGGATTTACTAACGTTAGCTGAGGTGATATGTATGGGAAAAAAACATCGCAATAGAATTAATTCGCCTAAAAAGAATAATCATATTCCAAAAGAAGCAATTATAGCAGAACATGAAGCCCATGGAGATGAATATTCAGCAACAAACCGAAAAAATGGCCCTGGCCATCATACTCGTGATTACTAAGGGTCAACATATAAATAAAAAGCGGCCAGATAGGTCGCTTTTACCTTATATTTAGCGTACGTGCAGGCGGTTCACTTTTTGCCAGCCGTCTGTCCATAGCTTGTAGTAATACTTTCCTCGAGTACCTTCATCAATTAACAAAATATCGCCTGTGCTGATAAACCTTGCATCACAATCTTTTGGCAAATTATCAGCAATATTAAACATCTGAAATACTTGTGTTGCTGCGTCTTGATGATCGAATGCTGTAATCGTTAGACGATGGACAGGCTTATATCCGCGCTTTTCGCCTTTTTCTTCTGTTTGCATAATGGTTACATCATATTCTGTGCTAATATTAAATTGTTTTTTTATTGTGGTCCACACACTCAACATTCTTCCCTCCACCCAAAAGCAAGTATTTACTCTTTTACGTCATGTATTCTTATATAATTAGTGATAAAATCCGAAAACCCTTTATCGAATCAAAACGTTTTTTGTCGAAATTACTAGTTTTTTCTTATTAAACATGTACATAAAATATTTGTTTCCCATTTTATCATTAGTTATTTTTGAATGGATGAATCAATAGGCCTACTTAAACAAAATGAAATATTAACGAAAAAAATGTAACCATTGCTCCTATTTTTGGTTATATAGGCGTTTAGAAAGGAGGTAGACCCCTAAGGACCAAGCAAGTCCTAAACAATATCCTGCTAGTATATCCGTTAAAAAGTGTACGCCTAAATACAAACGGCTAAATCCAATTAATAAAATAACAATAGCAATTACACATGCAGCTGCCGTTTTAACAGCCCTGCTTCTTGTATACATCCATATTAACAAAAGTACTCCGCTGTAAAACGCCATTGAGTTCATGGCATGTCCGCTCGGAAAACTATAGTGAGAGGCGGGAATGACTTGACTCCAATCAGGTCTTGGTCTTGCAAAAATCTCCTTCAATCCCCAATTTAAAGCGCGAACTCCCCAAAAAACGAGCGTGATATATAAAACGAGCAACCCTTTTCGTTTATAAAGAAGAAATACTATAATTGCAAACCATATTGGCGCAGTAACATACCAAGATCCTACAGTTGTTATAAATATGATGATGGGGGTTAACGTGTCCGTCCTCCATCCTTCAATGGTATGAAGCACATTAAAGTCAAGCTGTTTCACCCAAGGTGTATTAAATGTAAATAAAATCAGTAAAAAGAAAGCTAAAAGCGATACAATAAATAGAGAATATTTTGTAGTGCGGTTTACCATTTTTTATTTCCTCCAACCTATTAAAAGAAAAAGCATGTAGTGTTCTACATGCTTTACTTATTCACACGTTTTGGCTGAATATAGTCTTCTGGCTTAGGAGCTTGATGAACGACAAATTCAGCCGAAAACTCCTCTTTTGCATTTATTTTTTTCGTTTGCTTTGATTGCGGCATATACCTCTCTCCTTTCTTTTTACTGTCTTTAATATACGAAAAATAAAGGAGAGCTATGCACGTTAGCTATAGCGTGAAATAATACTGGTTAATATATTTTTTAACTGAGGAATTTCTTTTTCAGAAACATGAACATGAACGAGCGACTCATCTGCATCCAGCATTTCAGATAGAAAGCCGCCAAACCCTCTGGCACGTCGATCTACTTCTATAAATAAATCGTAGTCATGTAAGCCGCTCGGCTGTACGATGATTTCAATTTCATCTACTTTCCCAGCGTACACTCCACCACTTGGAACAAATTCAAATTCTTGAACAAAAGGAAGTCTTTTTCTCATCCGGCGAGGGGCTTCTTCGCACTCGACTTGGCGCAAGCGAAAGCCAAGCTGTTCCATAGCTTCAATTGTGCTTGTTACCATAAGGTTAGGAAGCACTTTTACATGATCAATATCTGACGGATCAACGGCGTCTTTAATATCAAGGCTCGTCGCCACCCAAACCCGGGTTCTCCCTAATGTAACAGGCGTATCATCAGGCAGCTGAAAGGTAAAAGGAATAGACTTCGTTTCAGATGGTTGAATCGTGAACGGGTCGTTAATCTTAAACGTATTAAGCTCAATATCCTGCTTATATTTTTTATCGTCTCTTTCTTTTACATAAGTTGTGAATAGACGCAGATAGATGCTGTCAATTTTCTGCTCAACATTCCCTCCGTACACTTCAACAATTCCTTCAATCTTTTCACCAGCACGAAATTCATCATTGACAAGTTTAGCGTCCACTCGCGCTGCACCAATTCCAATGCGGGCTAACGCTTTATTAAATAGCGCCATACTTTCCCCTCCCTGAGTTCTTACTATTTATATAGTCATAAATATCTTTTTGTAAACTTTTAATGCTTTCATACGATTCATCTGCTCTCAGCATTTTTTGAATGATTGTCTTAATAGGCGCCGACAAATGTAACTCTTGTTCCCAGCTTCTTTCTTGTTGTTCCGTCGGCTCATAACCAGAGTATAATAAAAATAAAAGAAAATGACCAAGTGCATAGATATCGCTTGCAGCAGATGTTTGTCTCATAAACTGCTGCTCTTCTATAAGGGTGCTTGTTTCTTCATGGTCTCCTAAAAATCTAGCAAGACCAAAGTCAATAACATAGATGGTTCCGTTAACATCAATAATATTTGGAATACGAAGATCACGGTGAACGATTCCTTGCTCATGAATAGCAGAAACTACGTCTAAAATATTAAGTAAAATGTTAAGCGCTTGTTCTTCCGTATACACGCACTTCTCTTCAAAAATTAAATCTTCAAACGTTTTCCCTTGAATCAACTCCATCACTAAGAAACAGCCTTCATCTGTTTCGATAGCTTCATACAGTGAAGGAATTTGAGGGTGGTTTAATTGAGACAACAATTTTGCTTCATAATCATAAGACTTCAGCCCCTGGGACGTGCGCTGCTTCGTTTTACGGAGTTGCTTTACGACTACCTTTTTTTGTTGCACAATGTCGTTAGCAACATATGTTATACCATAGCTTCCCATTCCCAGTACACCTATGATTTCATAGCGCCCGCAAATGACTTTTCCTTTTTTAAAAGGGCGGTCAACTAGCCAGCGATAAAGATATTTGAACATTCGATTTTTCATCATAAATCAACTTGAGAAAAAGCTTGAGAAGAAACTTCCGCTTTTACGCTTGCGCTTATAGTGGTGGTGTCCATATTTTGAATGACTATGGCTGTCATAATATTTGCTTCGCTTATAATCGCTACTGCTGCTATGGTGACGAGGACGTCTGTAATGATGATCACTGCTGCTGTAGTGACGAGCACGTCGATAGTGTCGATCGCTGCTGCTGTAGCGTCGATGTTTAGATCCAGTTAATGATTCAAAAATTTTTCTGAACATAAAGAAAACCTCTTTTCTTAACATTTGTTACCCTTTATACGTACGAAATGTTATAAAGGTTTCAAAAAGTCCCTTACCCTTTTTTTATATAGTTAAACGTTTCAAAGGAGGCTTAACATGACTTCTACTAACACAAATCCCCTCATTAGATTGGAGGATGTTCTTCGCCTGCAGCAGATGATGCAGCTCAAACCTCCCGCTACCCTCCCGCTGTCTTTTATCGGAGAAGACGTAAAATTGATTAAAGAGATTCGAAAAAAAGTAAAAAAAGCTAATCAAAACAATGTTACACGTACCCAAGCTTATTTAGACTATTATCAAAAACACCCCGAAATTCACTGGGCTTTTTTAGCACACTTGGTTTCGCGGAACGGCGGCTATTATATGACAGATCTCTCCACTACCTTAATAAAATCCCTGCTTTCTCCAGAAAAACAGCACGCGTACTTCTTGTTTTTAGAACATTCCAACTCCGCCATTTTTCATGATGCTTACGCTCAGCTGTTACTCTATGAAAAAAGCAAAGAACAAAACAGCAATCTGTTTCATTTACTCTCCGCTTTTCACATATCTTCTTTTATGAAAGCTGTTTGGAATGACTTTTGGCAGCATAGAAACAAAACGCTCTTATCAATAGCTCTGATTGTGAACGAACAGTATCATATCGAAAAAAATGTTCTCTTTAAAAAAGAGTTTCAGCGGGATGTTCTTCACTCTTGGCAGTTTCACACTCAAAACTTTCTCGGTATGACTCAAATCGTCTTTCCCTATTATTCAGGTAATAACATTGATTTATGTGGAACAAAAGTGTATCATTTCGAGTCTGTCTTAAAACGGATTGAAGTGGGAAAAACTTTATACGTTCTTCTTTTTTATTCAAACTTGCATGATTCTATCTATACATTTAGCCTTAAACACCCCCACACAGGGTCTCGAAGCGATTATAATTCGGATATATTTACAAAGAATCGAACTCATTCTAAAAAGCTGTATAGCCCGACTTTAAATATGAGCTGGGGAGACCGTGTACACCTTTTTTTAAGAAAAGATGAGTGGTTTGAAGACGAAAGCATATTTTCTCTCCTTGAGTCTATTCCCGCTTCTTCCGTTAAAAAAATTCCCCTTCAGCATCATATAAAAGTGCAATCCGCTATTAAAGCTGCTAACCCTTTTTCATAGCCGCTGTCTCATAAACAAAACGACGAGTTTCCCCGTCGTTACAGATGTATCTATCTTTTTATTCTTCATCTTGCTCATCAATAATACATTTATCAATGAGATAATCAAAAGTTATATCCGCTAATTCGCCTAGCTCTTCTTCAGCGGGAACATAGCCTCGCTTGACTAGTTCATTGTAAAAGAACTCCGCAATTTCTTCCGTATCAATGACCACTTCGATTTCTTTCACAATATCACTCCTTATCCCGTTTGAACGGATTAGCGTACCTTATTTTTCTTAAAAATAGGTTCACTCCATCTTCTGCTTGAAGTTTTACCTTATACACATTTATGAACAATTCGGCAATAGTATGTCTAAAATTTCAGCAGTTTAAATAGAGAGGTAATTATACCCATTCTTTTTTCATTACCATTGCCGTATACACAATAAAAGATAGCTAAGAGAGATGTAATGATCTATCTCGGCTATCTTTTATTTATTAGGCATCTACCTGCTATTTTCCTTGTTCGGATTTTGCTATCTTTTTTAAATGTTTCAGCACTAAGTTCATGACTTCAGCATATTCTTCATCTTCAAAAAGCTCATACAAAAATTTATAATCATTGTACACATCTAAAAGACCGTTTATAATCTCATGCTTTTCTTTAGTTAACCTCACTTCTTCTTTTTCAGAACCGTTTTGTTTTTTCATCTTTGGTAGCAACTCCGTCTTTTTAATTTCTTTACCTAAATACAACATATCAACACTTTGAGCGTAATTTTCTGTTTCCTCATGAGGAGTTACGAGAATGAGTTCTTCTTCACTAGCCTCAAGCCATTCTCCATCTGTTACACGTGACAATTCATAGACAATATCTTCCCATGAATCCTCTTTATAACGCCATATTTCTGTTCGAATACCAATGATTTTAAATAACTCTTTTCCATAATTAAAAACCTGGACGATATCGCCGAAGAAAAATTTATACTCAAGCTCTACTCTTTCCTGTACTAATATTTGACCTTCATATTCTTCTAGAAGCTCAATTGTATCTTCTAAAAAAAGACCTTCACTATGGTTGATTTCGTATACAAAAATCCCATCCATCACTTTTATATCGGTAATAGTGCCAACGGTCCCGTATATTGTTACAACGACTGTTTCACCAATTCCGTATTTAGGTTTTTTCTTCCCTGCCATCGTCGCACCTCCTTAGTAAACATACACCTACTGAAAAGTTACAATATTATATGCAGTAACTAAAAAAGGGGAAGTATAACATCTTTAGAACCAAGCCTTTATTATCTATTGCCCTCTATCATTTTTACCCCTGCTGACTGCATGAGCTAAAGAAAACAAAAAAGCAGGCTGATGGATATCCATCAGCCTGCTTTTTTATTCCTCACGCATTATTTTGATAAAGCTCCCATGCTTCATCAAATACGGTCATACTTGATAAATAATGTCCGTTGAGCTCTAAATAAGAACTCAGTTCGTCATAATCTGTTGAAGATTTCGGGAAGCTGTGATCATCATAAGCACTTCGCGCAAACTCTCCCATTCGATCATGTTTTTTATTTGATCGGAATTTCATTATATAGTGATAAAAGGATTTCATCGTACTCCCCCTCCAGCGGTATGTGTATCTTTTCTATCATTTTTTCAAGAAATCTACAACTTTCTTCTTTGATATGTAGATGTCGAACACTGCAATATAAGTGGTTTACTGGACAAAAAATATTAAATTCATGTTACAGTTGCAAAACAAATTTCACTATTAGCGTAACGAATAAATATTGTTATATCAATATTTTTCTTTTTTCAAAAAGACATTTGTAACAAAAACACATCGTTTTTATAACAAAAGCATTGATTCGACAGGTTTCTCAAACCTTTATGTAATTGCAAAAAAGAAGAATTCATGTTTTAATTCCGTAGTGAAAGGTTATTCTAACAATAATCGCCATTTAAATAAATTTTGTTGGTGGGAGGTTTACATCAGCATATGTTGAGGAAAAATAATACTATGAATACTCGAAATGCTTACTTTGATAATGCTAAATTTGTATTAATTTTTTTGGTTGTATTTGGGCACATGATTTCTCCGTACCGAACAGATAGCAGCGGAATGCTGTCCATTTATCACTTTATCTTTATTTTCCATATGCCTGTCTTTATTTTACTAGCAGGTTATTTCTCAAAAAATTTTCATAAAAAAGGCTATTACAAAAAAATATTTACAAAGGTGGCTCTTCCTTACTTAGCTTTCCAAACTATCTATACCCTTTATTATAGTGTGCTTTATACAGATGAAACGTACACGCTTCAATATTTGGTTCCTAGATGGGCAATGTGGTTCCTACTGAGCTTAATTTTTTGGAAATTAATGCTTCCTTTCTTTGCGAAATTCCCGATGTGGATTAGCTTAACTGTCTCTATTTCGCTTGGACTTGCAATGGGCTTCATTGATATTGACGGATTTGATAAAATTCTAAGCATTAGCCGAATGTTTGTCTTCTTCCCGTTTTTCCTTTTAGGCTACTATTTGTCGCAGCGACAAGAGCCTTTTACAAATCTTTTGACAGCGCGAAATCGAATCATTGCATCCATCGTATTGCTAGTGACATTAATTGGAAGCTATTCTTTCTTAGACGACACGGCTTACACAGATATGCTGTATGGAACGAACACGTACGACAATGTGGCCGAATTTTTAATGCGCGTTTCTCACTATGGAATTGCTTTTCTTGTATCTTTTGCCTTTATGGCTTTAATTCCAACGCGCGGTTTTGCTTTAACAAGCATTGGACAGCGATCCCTATACGTGTATTTATTGCACGGCTTCATTTTAAAATGGTTCTTTACAACTGACTTCTCAAAAAGTCTAGAGCCAACCTCATGGGGAATTATCGTCTTAATCGCACTGTCCATTTTAGTAACGATGCTTCTCGGCAGCCGTATCGTCGATTGGTTCATCACCGGTACTAAGCTCATCGTCCAGTTTGTTACACCTAAAAAAGCCATTCAGAAATTTTCATTAGCTTTCAAACGTACGTTTTCATAAAAGTCATACTCCTAAAGGAGTATGACTTTTTTCATTTTCTTTGGAGAAGCCAAGTAAATAATTTCATTTTGCTGAATTTTATGTTAACGTTTTAATATCTAAAGGAAGGGAGTTTTTCAAGATGGAATTAGCATATTATGCTGGAGAGTTTAGAGATATTAATGAGGCTGTTATTCCAATTGATGAACGCGGTCACCAATTTGGAGACGGTGTTTATGAATTTATTCGCGTATACAAAGGAGTTCCGTTTTCAATTGAACGTCACTTAGACCGCTTAGAAAGAAGTGCAAAGGCAATCTTTATCGAGCTGCCGGTTTCAAGACAAGAACTAAAGGACATCATTCATCAAGCAATGGAAAAATCAACGTTAAAAGACGCTGATATTTATATTCAAGTTACGCGCGGGATTGCTCCTCGAAATCATTTATTTCCCGATGTACCTGCACAATTAGCACTCACAATACGCCACCCTCGCCAAACACCTGAAGAAGCCTATGAAAAAGGCATTTCCACGCTTCTTTTGGAAGACGAACGATGGGCTAATTGCTATATCAAATCATTGAACCTTCTTCCTAACCTTCTTGCCAAACAAGCTGCGGCTTCTAAAGGATGTAAAGAAGCTATTTTAGTAAAAGACGGATACATAACCGAAGGGTCAAGCAGCAATGTATTTGCGATAAAAGACAACGTCTTGTTCACGACTCCTGCCACAAGAAAAATTCTATCCGGTATTACGCGCGCTAACGTGCTGGAATGTGCGCAGGAACAAGCCATTCAAATCCGCGAACAAAATATGACTCCTTCCTTTTTAAAAGACGCTGATGAAGTTTTTATTACGAGCACGTCTGTTGGTCTCTTGCCCGTTTCGAAAATAGACGAAGTCGAACTTCCAACTTTCCGTCCTGTTACAGTGGCTTTAAAACACGCCTACAGCCTGCGCACTGCTGGAACAAAGGCTTATCAATAAGCAAAGCCGCCCCTTACAAAATAAGGGGCGGCTTTTTAGAATTTAAAGTAGTTGCGCTTTAATAATCTTGGCACTTTTAATAGCTCATCATACCGAATGGATTCATCAAGTTTTTTTGTATCGACAAGAAGCAGCTGTGTTTCCACTTCTTCTATGATCTCTTCTTCTTGATATGACATCCCGCAACCTGAACAGCTGATACATGGCATATGAGTAATTTCAATACTTCTCGTTCCATCTGGCAATTCCCAGTATGCGGTATTGGTTGTTTCTACTGCTTTTTCTTCTTCGCACCATGCGCATTGAACAGTCATATTACAGGACCTCCTTAAGATGATGGAGCATCGTCGCTTTTAACGTCTTTTTTCAATTGAGCTTTAAACTTTTTATCTTTTAATTCATCTCTTTTTTCACGTTTATCTTTTAGACTTTCGTGAGCACTGTCACTTTCATATGTTTTACGTCTTTTTACTCTCCCTAACCCTTCCGGTACAAGGTTGAATTGAGCATCATTCATAAGACCCGAGATGCCGATGGAAGAATCTTTAGCATCCGATGCTGGATAAACAGCTCGAAAATAATCATCTGCACGCCCAGGCACATAGCTTTCTGGCTCCGGATACGTCGTAATCACTCCTTCAAAGTTTCGCAGAACAACTTTACTTGCGCTTTGACTAATAATATAGTTTGGCTGAACTGCAATCTTTCCTCCTCCTCCTGGCGCATCAATAACAAACGTTGGAACAGCATAGCCAGAAGTATGACCTCGCAGCCCTTCCATAATTTCAAGCCCTTTGGAAACAGGTGCGCGGAAATGCCCAATTCCTTCTGACAAATCACATTGATAAATATAGTAAGGACGAACGCGTATTTTCACTAAATCGTGCATAAGCTTTTTCATGATAGCTACGCTGTCATTAATCCCAGCTAAAATAACCGCTTGATTGCCAACTGGAACGCCTGCATCGACAAGCATTTCACATGCTTTTTTTGTCTCTTCAGTAATTTCAATGGATGTATTAAAGTGAGTATTTAACCATACTGGATGATATTTTCTTAAAATGGCACATAAATTTTCTGTTATTCGCTGTGGAAACACAACGGGTGCTCTTGTGCCAATCCGAATAATTTCCACATGGGGAACAGCTCGTAAATTCTTCAAAATATATTCTAAAATGTTGTCATTAATCAGCAAGCCATCACCGCCTGAAATGAGTACATCTCGTACTTCAGGTGTTTTGGCGATATAAGCAATCGCAGCATCTAACTGCTTTTTTGGAACGCCCATTCCGATTTGTCCTGAAAACCTTCTTCGAGTACAGTACCTGCAGTACATGGAACATTGATTGGTGACTAAGAACAAAACGCGATCAGGATAGCGATGAGTCAGCCCTGGCACTGGAGAATCTTCGTCTTCATCTAGGGGATCTTCTAGATCATATTTTGTTTTATGAAGTTCTTTGCCAACCGGAACAGACTGCATACGGACGGGGCAGCGAGGATCATCTGGGTTCATCAAAGATGCATAGTAAGGCGTAATATTGAGCGGAATGGTTTTGGTTGAAATGCGTACTCCTTCTTCTTCCTCAGGAGTTAAGTTAATAACCTTTTTTAAATCATCTAATGTTCGAATTGTGTTTGTTAATTGCCAAATCCAGTCATTCCATTTTTCTTCAGGAACATCTTTCCATAACTCAATATCTTTCCAGTGTCGGGACGGCTTATATAAATCATATAACATACAATCGCTCCTTTATGAAGATTTACTATTGTTATATGTTACAGCCCATAAATTGGTTAATTATTTCTCACCCTTTACTTTTTGACAGATCCTTCACCCATACGTTCATATCTTCTAACGATTTATAAATGTAACAATTATTCGTTAACCTTCCCGTATAGGTATAGCCAAGCTGCTGAAAGGCGGCGTTCATCCCGAATGAAAGCGCTCTCGCTATTGTGTATGCACAAAAAATATGCCGCTGTTTTAGCTCCGCCTCTAGTGCGTTTAATAAATGCTTCATGAATCCATACTTTCGGTAAGCAGGGAGAGTCGCACAATCCGTTAGTTCAGCATTGTGATAGACATAGTCAATTTCAGCAGAAGCAGCGCTAACGATATCGTTCTTGTCAACTATGATATAAAACAAGCTATCTTCTTGAAGCAAATTAGAGAGATACTCTTCTTCGTAGAGGGGAGTAGGATACACTGTGAAGATTTGACGGTAGAGCTGAGAAAGTTGTTTAGCGTCAGATGAAATGGCTCGGCGCATGATCAGTTGATTCGATAATGAAGAATAATCAGATGTCGACAAATTCAACACATCTTGAAGCAGCTCTGTTTCTTTTAACGTCTCCCCGCTGTCTCGGCGGGATTGAGACGTATAGTAGCATAAAAGATACGCGTCGCTTCCGTTAAAATAGTAGGGAACAGTTGCTTCTAAAGAAAATCCCAAGCTTATCCAGTCCAGCAGATGTTCAGCACGTGCTTTTATAATCCACTTTTCGTACGTTTTCTTCTCAATTTCTTTATATATATAGCTGTAAATATCGTTTACATTTCCCCGGTAATCATCTATTCTCAGACGCTTGTTACATTCATCTAAAAAAAGAGTCATAGCAAAGGTTGGTTGACAAATATTTTCTTGTTTCCCCATTTGTTTGTATCCTCTCCTTTTTAGCTTAGTCCGCAATACTGCACCAGTCTGCTACAGTGAGAGCAATAATTTCTGCTGCGTCAAGCATCGTTTGAATACAAATATACTCATTCGGAAAGTGGGCCACTTCTGTTACTCCCGGTCCAAAAACAACTGTTGGAATATCCCCTACTTGTGACAGTATCCCTCCGTCCGTTCCCCAAGGAGATGCTTCAATGATCGGCTGTTTCTGTTTCACTTGATAAAAAGAGGACGAAAGAGAGGTCATAAGCGGATGCTCCAATTCAATTTCACCGGGAAGCCAGTGGGCCCCAAACCATTCCAAGTCGACAGGATGCTCAGCAAACCACTCATCACGCTGAGGCAAAAGTTCAAGCCAGGATTTCATTTCTGCTCTGACATTTTTCATTTTTTCATGCGGAGCAACTCCTATCCTGCCTTCTAATATCACTTGATCAGCGACTGAAGAAGGCCACGTTCCGCCTTGTATATTTCCGATATTAATCGGCACGGGAATGGGGATTTTATTATAGAGCGGATCCGTAATTCGGCTGTTTCTCTCTTTTTCAAGACCCTCAATATGTTTAAGCACGACAGCTGCTTTTTCAATCGCACTCACGCCTTCATACCGAGTCCCTCCATGTGCTGCTACTCCATGCACGGTCACTCGAAACCACATGGAGCCTTGCTGCTTAGGGAAGATCTTCATGTTGGTTGGTTCTGGAATAATGGCACCATCTGCTTTATACCCTCTAAGTACACAGGAAAGTGTTCCTGCACCTCCGCTTTCCTCTTCTACTACGCTTTGAAAAATAACATCTCCTTTTAGTGAAATATCTAGCTCTTTCAACGCTTGAATAGCTAAAAGTAACGACACATTTCCTCCTTTCATATCCGTTGCTCCGCGTCCATATAAGTTTCCATCTTTTACAACAGCCGTATAAGGGTCTTCCGTCCACTGTGAAAGATCTCCGGGTGGCACTACATCAATGTGCCCATTCAAAATAATGGATTTCCCTCCGCCTTTCCCTTTTAACACGCCTACCACATTCGGACTGTCTCGAAAAGTAGAACGGTTGGAGGCAAAAGCTTCATGGCTGCGAAGTATTTTTTCGTCCGGTTCCCATATATCAATATCTAACTGCAGCTGTCGAAGGCGTTCAATGACAATTGCCTGCGCATGCTTTTCAGAACCTTGTACGCTTGCTTCTTCTACGAAACGCTTGAGTAAACGCACTGCACTTTGACGATGCTCTGTCATCCAGTTATGAATAGATTGCTGTATGTTCATGTAATGGTCCTCCTTATGGTATCGTAATCAATTGATCACTCAGGCGAACTGTCGCTTCTGTTGAACTCAAAATATCCTCTACAGTATAAGGAGACATTAACTCTGTTAGAAGAAGCGCATCTTTTTCTACTTTAAAAACCGCCCGATCTGTAATAACTAATCCCACACAGCCCGAAGCAGTCAGAGGTAAAGAGCACGTCTTAACCAGCTTCGGTTCTCCTGTCTTGCTCGTATGATTCATTAGCACAATGACTTTTTTCGCTTTTTGAGCTAATTCCATCGCTCCTCCTATCCCAGGAACTCGCTTACCTGGCACAATCCAATTAGCTAAATCCCCTTTTTCACTCACTTCCAACGCACCAAGAATGGTCATATCGACGTATCCTTTTCGAATCATCGCGAAGGCTGTAGCACTGTCACAGTATGAAGCCCCTTGAACGGTAGTTGTTGGATAGCCTGCTGCATTGCAAACATTCTCATCTTCTTCACCTAAAGGAGGGGAAGATCCTAACCCTAAAATTCCATTTTCAGCATGAAACATCACATGAACAGCGCTTGGTACGTAATTAGGAATAAGAGAAGGAATGCCAATCCCTAAATTAACAATCATGCCGTTTTTGATTTCAGCCGCAGCACGTTTTGCAATACGATGACGAATATCTATTCCCAAACCCATTTCCAATTCACTCCTTTTGAAGGGACAATATAATCCACAAATACACCTGACGTCATCACGTTCTCTGGGTCAATGTCCCCAAGAGGAACAATTTCATCCACTTCAGCGATAGTTATACGACCTGCCATTGCCATTAACGGATTAGTGTTTCGAGCGCTTTTATCATAAAGCAAGTTGCCGAATGGATCTGCTTTTTTTGCATACACAAAAGCAACGTCGGCCGTGAGCGGCTTTTCCACTAAAAATGTCTTGCCGTCTATTTCCACTTTTTCTTTTCCAAATTGAATAATGTCATTTTCTATTCCTACATCAATCAGTACTCCTCCGAGTCCAACTCCTCCCGCTCGAATCCGTTCAGCAAGCGTTCCTTGAGGAGAAAACTCAACTTCCAGCTTTTCTTCTGTCATCAGCGTTCCAGCCACTGGGTTCGATCCAATATGAGAAGCAATCAGCTTTTGAATTCTTCCTTGGCTTACCAATTTTCCCGCACCAATATGAGGAAAGCCTGAATCATTACATATCAATGTAAAATTTGATTTTCCGCTTTCAATCAGACCATCAATGAGAGAAGGCGGGCTGCCTACTCCTCCAAATCCTCCTATCATCAGCGTAGCCGCATGATCCACGTATTCAATCGCTTGTTCCACAGTTGTGATCTTTTGAAATGAGTTTTCGACCTTTGTCACTCATTTCACCTCATTTCTCTGTTTTTCATTTTGCACTTCATGCAATGTTTTCGAAAGCAGATCGACCGCTTCATCAAGCTGACGATGAGTAATCGTAAATGGTGGCGCAATAATAATACCGTCTCCTTCTACTCCGTCTGTTCCTGCTTGTGAAGGATAAAGGAGAAGACCATTTTTTTGGGCTTTACTTATTACGCGCGCCGTCATATTTTCCGAAGATGAAAAAGGCTCCTTCGTCTTTGGATTTCGCACAAGCTCAAGACCAACTAGTAAGCCTTTGCCACGTATATCACCAATAATAGGGTAAAGAAGTTGAAGCTTCTTCAATTCCCCTACTAAATAGTCTCCTTTCAGCGCTGCTTCTTGAACAAGATCATGCTTTTCAATATAGGTTAAAACAGCTATCCCTACAGCGGATGACAGCGGATTAGCGCTTAGCGTATGTCCGCTCATAATTAATTTGGATCCGTTCATGATAGGTTCAATCGTTTTGCTGCTAGCCAACGTAACGGCTATTGGCGTATATCCTGCTCCCACTCCTTTTCCAAGCGTCATGATGTCTGGTTTAACTCCCCAGTGCTCATACGCAAACATTACGCCTGTACGCCCAACTCCAGTCATGACTTCATCCACAATCCATAACACATCATATTTATCGCAAATTTCTCTTATCACTTCATAATAACCGGGAGGAGGTGTAAGCGCTGCTCCGGCTGCTCCTACAATGGGCTCTGTAATAAAAGCAGCAATATGTTCAGGGCCGGTTCGTTTGATAACTGTTTCCAATTCGTTTGCACAAGCAAGATTACAGGATGGATAGGTTTGATGAAACGGACATCGATAGCAATAAGGAGGCGAAACCGAAGGATAATCTTCAAGCAAAGACGAGAAGCGTTTTCGTCTTCCAACGTGCCCTGACATAGACAGAGCTCCTATTGTAATACCGTGATAGCTCATCCAGCGTGACAAAACCTTTGTTTTGGTTGGCTTTCCTTGCTCTTGAAAATGCTGAATTGCCGTTTTCATAGCCGTTTCAGTCGCTTCTGTCCCGCTGTTAACAAAAAAGCTCCACTGGAAATGATTGCTGCTTAATTCACATAGTTTCTTAGCTAAGGCTTCTGTTGGATCACTTGTAAACTGCGACCGATATACAAACGCAACTTTCTGTGCCTGATCGGTCATCGCATCAATAATTTCTTTTACGCCGTGTCCGATACTTGCTGTAACTGCCCCCGACGAAGCATCTATGTACCTTTTTCCATCTTGGTCGTACAAATAAATTCCTTTTCCATATGAAATAACTGGGTAGTCGTCGTCGAGCAGCGGCTTTATTACATGAGTTTTATTCATTTCCGCACTCTCCTTTCAAACATACACTCTTATTAAACTGTATGCTGAAACGAAGAGTTTCTTGCCAATAAAAAAAGCCCTAGCATATAGCTAGAGCTTTTACGCTTATTAAGCTGATTGCGTTACAGATTTATCGATACGTTTTGCTTCTGACTCAGCCACAATAACGGCACACGCAGCGTCTCCCGTAATATTTACAGATGTACGAAGCATGTCAAGCAAGCGATCAATTCCAATAATCAATCCGATACCTGCTACAGGCAAGCCAACCGAACTCAATACCATTGCTAGCATAATGAGACCAACTCCCGGCACACCTGCTACACCTAACGTGATAGAGAAAAACACAATTGGTACAACAAGCATTTTAATTAAGCTTAAGAAAATTTGGCCAAGCGGTGTAAACAAGTACTTGTCCAGCGGAGCAAAAGCACTTGGAGCAAAAGCGTTAATCAACACTCCTACAACAGCACCAGCAATTAGCGCGATAATGATCTTTGTCGATAGCTTCATAGATTTACCCCCCGTAAATAAATTATATTAGAATAATTCTAACTACCATACTTATTTTACCATGCATTGAGAACGATAACACTCAAAATATACAATATATTAAAAATTTTCAGATTAATAGTTCAGGAATATTTTTAGCTATACAAAAAACCATGAGAATATCACGGTGTCATAGACCTGTTATTCCCTCACTGAATGCTTACGGAGTTAGCTGTCGGATTCGGGTATGTGAGTTACCCTACTTGATTCATTCAAGATTCACCCCAAGTACATTACTCATAAATTATGGGTCCCCCGTTCTCTTATAAAACAAAAGAGATTAAGCAAATAATTTTCTTTAATATTTTTGCATGATAATAATTGTTACTTTAATTAAAATTCATTTTATATGTTTCTGTCAACTTTTTATTCAAAAAAAATGCATGATTTTATCATAAAAAGTTGATAATTGTTATATTTTAAAATATTTACATCGTATTTCAATAAACCACAAATACTTATTTAACAAGACTTATAATCTAATAGATAAAAAATTAATTCAAAAAATAGTTTGTAAAGTGAACTTTCTTCTCATTAACTCCCATTCATTAATTCGCATAATTATTCTAATATCCGTGTACTTTATTGCTTTCATAAATATTTTACTCATCAAAAAATAACTCTTTTCAACTGCTGATTTTATCCTTGTATTGCTTGATATACCCTCCCTAAAATTTCACTGAATTTATTGATGCAAAGAAATGGACATTATCAATTCGCCTTATTCTATTTAATTCTGTTCACGATAGAAGGATGGATTCCGTAATATCTTTTAAAAAAGGAGCGGGTAATTATCATATAAAACTATCGGAGTTGGTGCGGTACAAGTTCTTTACTTTTTACTTATTCGCTCTCGTTATTTAACACATAAAAAAAAGAGGCCCTGACGGCCTCTTTTTTTTATACAGTAACAGGTTCAGAACTTGCTTTGCGATTCTTTAATTTTTCAACAATGTCACGCGCTACCCACACACCGCACGCACTTGCCTGCGCGAGCCCTCGCGTAATACCAGCTCCGTCTCCTCCCACGTATAAACCAGAAATTTCAGTTTCAAACTTATCGTTTAACTTCGGACGGGCGGAGTAAAATTTCGCTTCCACACCGTAAAATAGCGTATGTTCAGATGCTAACCCAGGCGTTACATGATCCAGTGCTTCTGTCATTTCAATTAAGCTTTTCATCGTATTATAAGGAAGTACTAAGCCCAAGTCACCAGGTACAGCTTCTTTTAACGTTGGTTCTAAAAAGCCTTCTTTAATTCGAGTCGCTGTTGAACGACGGCCCTTTAAAATATCTCCATACTTTTGAACAACTAAGCCCCCGTTTGACAGCATATTAGCTAATCTTGATACTTCGTGCGCATATTCGTTCGGCTGATCAAATGGATCCGAAAATTTATGAGAGACAAGCAGCGCAAAGTTCGTATTTTGACTTCCAAGCTTCGGATCTTTGTATGCGTGTCCATTTGCTAACATAATCCCTGAATGATTCTCTACTACCACATGTCCTGAAGGATTGCTGCAGAACGTTCTGACTCTTGTACCTACAGACGTATTATAAATGAATTTCCCTTCGTACAAGTGCTTGTTGATTTCTTCCATAACAACGTTAGATGTTTCGACTCGAACTCCGATGTCCACTTGATTGTTAATCATTTTTAAACGGCGTTTTTTTAGTAAGTCGCTCATCCACTTCGAGCCGTCTCGACCTGGTGAAACAACCACTTTATCAGCCGTAATTCTTTCACCATTCTTCAATTCGATACCGCGCACGATATGCTGACCGTCTTCTTTTTCTGTTATTAAATCGGCTACTTCCGTTTTATACTGCATATCAATTTTTTCTTTTAAGTATTCATAAATGCTTTTTAAAATTTCTAAATTTTGCTCTGTTCCTAAATGACGCACCTGGGCACGCAATAGCTTTAATCCTGCTGCGTATCCGCGTTTTTCAATTTCACGAACTTTATCAGTTAACGGATCCGTAATCGTATCGGTTGCTCCGTGTTTTAAATTAATTTCATCCACATATTTAATTAAATCTACCACCTGTGATTCAGACAGATAATCCGTCATCCAACCTCCAAATTCACTGGTGATATTAAATTTCCCGTCTGAATATGCGCCGGCTCCACCGAAACCATTTGTAATAGAACAAGCGGGCAAACAGCCAGCAAACTCTTTTTTGCCAACCGCAGGCGGACATTTTTCAATTTTTTTCTGAAGAATCGGACAATTACGTCGATAGATATCGTGTCCTTTATCGATTAATAAAATAGTTGCTTCCGGTAATTTTAACGTTAACTCATAGCAAGTAAAAATCCCAGCGGGTCCTGCCCCTACCACAATAACATCATAATTTGAGTTCATTGTACATTCTCCCATCATCTTTTTTTCTTTGGGTAAAAGATAAAAGTTATTGACCGAATTTTCTTTTTTTATTATCATTCGGTTATTTTCTAGCCATTTGATAATATATCAAAAACAAATCCTTTAGTCAACAATATACACGAACATTAAAATAAAATATTTAAAAAACATTCGTTTTTATTCCAAGTAAATAAAAACCAGTGAACGAATAGCAAGCGCTATGAAATGTTCACTGGTTCTTTAATGTACGGAAGAGCAATTTCTACTTTTGTTCCTACTCCTACTTTACTCGCAAATGAAATATGTCCTTGATGCTGTTCGATTATTCGGTAGCTAATCATTAACCCTAGCCCCGTTCCTGTTTGTTTAGTAGAATAAAACGGTTCACCTAGCCGAGCTAAAGATTGCTCATCAATTCCACAGCCTTCATCCTCGATAATGACCATGCCGTATTCATTTCTTTTCTCAACGGTGACTTTAACTGTCCCTTTGCTCATTGACTCAAGCGCATTTTGAATTAAATTAATAAAAACTTGTTTAAGCGCATTTTCTTCACAAAAGATTGTAATCTCATCACTAATCTCATTAATAATACGACAGTTTTTATAATTAGCGTGTGTATCTAATAATAATGTCACATGACGTATGATTTGATTGAGACTTTTGGGGTGGTATGAATTTTCAATTTTAGGCTTGGCCAGCGTTAAAAATTCTTGAATAATGGATTCGACGCGATTCAATTCTTCAAGCATAATATCATTGTATTCTTCGTTGTACTGTTTCGATGCTTTTAACAGCTGAATAAACCCTTTAATCGCCGTCATTGGATTACGAATTTCATGTGCTACTCCTGCCGCTAACTTGCTCACCATTGTAAGCTTTTCAGATTTGCTTGCCATTTCATCATATTTTTTTCGATCCGTTACGTCGCGAATAATATACTGAATGGCATCCTGTCCTTCAAACTTAATTTTGGTTGCCGAAGATTCAATAATGACGACTCCTTTTTTAGTCAATAGTTTCACATCAACACGTGGCCTCACGGACATTCCATTCATCAGCTGAACCATTCGTTCTTTTACGATTTCTAAATGTTCGGGGTGAATAAAATGAAGCCAAGGACGCCCGATATACTCTTCTTTTTTCTCGCCGCCAAGAAGTTTAACACCAGCGGGATTCAAATATTGAATTCTACCTTCTCTTGTTACAATAAATGCATCTTGACTTTGCTGGACAAACTGCTTATATTGCTTCATTTTTCGAATGACTTCCTCTTGCTTTTCAATACTTGAGGAAAACTCTTTCCACTGAACAACTAAGAGCGGAATATCCCCTTCCGTGCGTTGAATATGGATGTGCATCGGAAACTGCTGATCTACTTTTTTCTTAAGTAAAACAACTTCTTCCTCTTGCTTTCTTAACGGTTCCACTTCATGCTTTTCAATAAAAAAGCGATTTGGCTCTTCAAATACATTACAGGAAAGAAGCCGTTCTTCCGTCGTTTTAAAAAGATGGCAGCACGCTTCATTTAAAATTTGAATATCTCCATCCATATTCATTACGAGCATTGGTGTAAATGACATTGAAAATAGCTGTTGAAATACTTTTTCCTTTTCCATATATTCACCTTCGCTTATTGAGTTACTAGCTATAGTATAATATGGTAAATGTTGATTTGGCAAAATTTTTTTATTATTTAAACAATTTATATATAAGTTTGTCCTTTTCTATCTGTTATAAAAAGCTCGCACATGCGAGCAAATGAGGCCTAATCAGCAAAAACAGGTGCAGCCAATGATGATTAATAAAATAAATAGCACAACAATTAATGCAAATGACTGACCCGTTCCGCAATGATGATAACCGCCAATTGGATAGCTAATTGGATAGTGGCAAGTATCATATAGGTGGTGATAGCCTCCGTGATGGCATGGGTCGTAACAATCGTAGTTATACATAGCAATCTCTCCTCTTGTTTTTTTTATTCATTTCGTACACTGTACTTTATATGCGTTAGTTGATTGTCCTGTATGTGCATTCGCCCATTTTTTACTTTCTCTTACGCCATATTCGCCTTTTGGGTTGCAGCGTATACGAAAACAACAAAAGTAAAATACTTCCCATTACCAGTAACGTAGTAAAATCTTTCAGAAACTCAATAATGACCCCTATATACGGGAGATGGTATGCGTAGCTTCCAATCACTTTAAAAGAAGCAGGCAAAGAATCTCTTTGAGCTGTAACCAGTACATCAAGCTCTGGATTATGGGCCAGTACAAGTTCATTCTTTGAAGAAGATAATTCGTCTCTAAAGACAACTATATCTCCGCGATGCAGATGGTGATAATCCGTTTCTTGAACGGTCACGGTGAAACCAAATAGGCTTGGAACTGTACTAACAAATAAAAATGTAAAGCAGATAGCATAAAGAACAAGTACATATCGAAACGCAGAAAACATACATTTATTCATCATAGGTAATCAGCTCAATTCGCTCGGTTACTTTATTTAGCGCGGGGGTAATGTGAATAAATGAAGTAGAGCGCTCTGTAAATTGAATTAAAAGTAGCAGCAGTAAAAAACTTAACATAATTAACCGTAGCATCCGAGCATAAAAATCGCGCATGCTCTCACTCCTTTTTTCTATACTAATTTCGGTCATACAATAAGCCTTCAGTCAATAATTTGATTCAGTATATGCACATAGAGGGCATTTGGCTCATTGTTTCTTCTTGGAGGTCTCGGGAGTGATCAGTGATCGGCATAAATTATGAGTTTTAGCATATGTTTGGTTACGTATGGAAATGTTTTTATACTCCGACAATAAGGGAGCTGAACATATGGCTAATTATTCCTTTGATCAATATATTAAAAAAGCAATGAAATACGATTTTCTAGCTAACTACTATAAGTATAGTGATCCATCTAAGCATATTCATTATTATCAAAAGCATTTGTACTATATCCAGCAGGCCATCTTAACTTCTTCTGAAAATACGAATCTGCGCGTAAATCCGCCGCAAATTCGTATACTTCACGCTTCTCCAGATTCTCCATCTGTAGATATTTATATTAACAACAAACGAGTGATTCGCAACTTAACTTATAAACAAGAAACAGATTATATTGAATTACAAGAACCTGGAAGATATACAATTTCTATTTATCCCGCCGGAGAAACGGGAAGACCTGTTTTAACGGAATCATTTACATTTGAAGGAAACCAAAATTACACGGTAGCAGCGGTAGATGAGCTAAACAAGCTTGATTTATTGTTTATCTATGACAATACGGATGTACCAAGTGGAGAAACAAAGCTTCGGTTTGTGCACCTTTCTCCTGATGCTCCTGCTGTGGATATTGCGGCTAGAGGCGGAGACGTCATTTTTTCTGGAGTGCAGTTTAAAGAAGTCACAAAATATTTGCCTTTGTCCCCCATGCATGTTCAACTTAGTGTGCGCATAGCAGGAACCAAAAATGTAGTACTCGAAATCCCGGCACTGAACCTTCGTCCGAATCGAACATATACGGTATATGCCGTCGGATTTGCTAAAAACCGTCCTGTATTAGAAGCGCTGATTTCCCAAGATCGTTAACAAAAAAACCTTCCAAATTGGAAGGTTTTTTATTCACTGCGCGAAATTAAACGTACGCGAATATCATCATTTTTCAAATCAAACTTTTGTACTTTTACAGCAAAATCACTCTCTAACTTCATCTGCTGTAACGCTACGTATACTGATTCATTCTTTGGATCAATCGTTACCCATTCTGGTAGCGCAAAGTTATTATTTACGTATCGAAGCACTGTGCGGACAGGAAGCTGCAGCTTTCCAACAGAAAGTGACTGCTGTTCAAGCACAATATCTCCATTTTTTTGTACAATTGGATCAAATGTCATTCGAATATTAATGTCATCGCCGAATACTTGAATCGTACCGTCTACTCTTACTACATCGGTAAGAGTAATTTTGTAGTTAAGCGGCTGATTCTTAAATTCTTTCTTTAAATATTTATCAATCAGTACATTTAAGTCCGCTTTTTTAGCCAAAATAGTTAGTTCTGCGTCTCCTTCTACTTTTTCAGAGGGAGTTGGATTGGCCTTGTCAACCGGTTGAAAAATAAACGCAATAATAAGGATAGCCCCTAGAACATTAATCCCTAATAACGCGATAAATAGGGTTTTCCACTTCTTCATATCACAATCTCCTTACTCGTTCCCACTCTCTTTCGTGTTTTTCTCTTTTTCATCAGATGTAACTTCTTTTGCTGTTTCCTTTTTCTGATCTCCAACGAGAGGATCTTCTTCCTCCATTGATTTACTAATGCGTTCAGCCATTAGTTTGTACCCTTTTTTATTAGGGTGAAACTCGTCTTTCCCTAATAAATTTACGTCAGAATCATAAAAAATATCATCAATTTTTACATAACTTACATTATCATATTGAGAAGCAATTTTCTCGCTTGCTGCATTCCATTCATGAATAACAACATTAATTTCTTTCACATCACTTAATGATTTAAAGAATGGATTATAAAAACCAATTAAATAAATGTGAGCATTAGGATTAAGCTTACGTATACGTGAAAACACGTCATTTAGACGTTTTTCATATTTTGACTGCTGTGATTCAAACGTCTTAATTGAGATATTGTAAAAGTAATCTCTTACCACTTTCATCACGTCATTGCCGCCAATCGTCAAAAAAACGATGTCTGCTCTTGATACTTCAGCTGCTACTCCCGGCTGATTTAGCCTCGCTAATAGCTGATCCGTCCGGTTTCCTCTTTTGCCTAGATTCTCTGTTCGTACATTTTGCACTTCATTTTGTTTAGAAAGGTATTTAGTTAAGTATGGTACATAACCGCCTTTTTTAGACTCATCTCCTACTCCTTCTGTTAATGAGTCACCAATGGCTACAATATCTAAATCTACAGGAAAAAAGCCTTTCGGAATATGCTTTTTAGGTGTTAAATCCACTTCTTTCTGAACGGCTTCTTCTTTATTGTCCGCCGGCAAAAAAGTCGTTGTCGAACAGCTCGCTAACACCACCGCACTCATACTGCTTATCACTATACTTTTCCATTTTCTCATCATAACACCTACTAACTATGCTGTATTCTCGCTGTCACAAGCAATACTGCTTACCGCTCTGAATAACTATATCTTTATATCTTATCATACTATGTCAAGTTGATATTTTACTACGTTTCTTATATATAGTATATGTAAAAAAAAGGATAAGCATGTTTCTTTCATAAAAATATCCGCTAACACATCACTATAAAGATAGCTGTGTTTGGCGGATAGATTTGACGGATTTATAGCTCTTACTGAAGGGTTTTGATATCTTTTATCATATCTTCATAAGGAGGATCAGTCACTCCCTGATAAGATTTTTGAACGACTCCATCTTTGTCAATTAGAAAAAAATCCGTACCGTGAATAACCTGCGGATTTTCTTGCGGCTTTTTCACAATCGTTTTAAATTGGTCCAGCGCAAACTTTTCAATTTCCGCTTGTTTATAACCCGTTAAGAAATCCCAATTCGAAAAATCAGCGCCAAATTTAGTCGCATAGTCCTTCATTTTCGGTGGAGTGTCCACTTCAGGGTCTACGCTAAATGAAACAAAGCGAACATCCAGCCCTTCATCCTTGGCCATTTTTTGTAATTTAGCCATATGAGCCGTCATTGGGGGACATACGGTTTCGCAGCTTGTGAAGATAAAGTTAGCTACCCAAACGTTCCCTTTCAGCTGACTTAGCCCTACTTTATTTTGATCTTGGTTAACATAAGAAAAAGAGTCCATCTTCCAATTGAGAGGATTTTCTATTTTGGAACCACAGGCTGTTAACATCATACAACTAATGAGCAGTAAAAAAAACAATTTATAAGACCAGCTTTTCATATGTTCCTCCTGCACGGTTAAAGTTTAGTCATAGCTAGGGAAAATCAAGATAAACGTTGAACCTTTTCCTGGTATGCTTTCCACTTCAATTCTTCCATTCATTTGTTCGACCAGTTGATAAGACACCATCAGACCAATCCCTGTTCCTTTTTCTTTTAAAGAATAAAATGCTGTTCCCAGCCGGTTCACTTGTTCACTGGTCATGCCTATACCAGTATCTTCAATTTGAATATGTACCTGCCCTTCTCGCTTGTAAAGCCCTACTCGAAGCGTTCCTCCAGCTCTCATGGCTTCAATTCCATTTTTCATAATATTAAGCAGAACTTGATTCAATTCGTTTCGGCTGCCGCGAACATAAACTTCTTCTTTTGCGTCTAATTCTATGAGTATATTATTTGTTAACAAAGCATAAGAAGATAATAAGTCTACTAAGCTTGTAATACACTCCAAGCAGTTAATAAAACGATGCTGATGAACATCCGGCTTGGCTAAAGATAAATAGTCATGAATAATCGCTTCCGCTCTGTCCATTTCATTAATCATAAGATGAATGTAACTTAATTCAGTGTTTGAAAGCTTTGTGTTATCTTGAAAAAGCTGTAAAAACCCTTTTACCACCGTCATAGGATTTCGAATTTCATGGGCTACAGAAGCAGCTAATTGACCAATTGCATTCATTTTCTCTGCTCGCTGCAATTCCTTTTGCATCCTCGTTTTTTCCATAATAACTTCTAATTCATCAATCGCTTTAGCAATTCCATCTTTTGAATGACTGAAATTCGTTTCTACGTTCAGCTGTTCTTTTGTTGCTGACACTTGTTGAAAAAGCTGCTGAAGCCGCTCTGTCATTTCATTAAATCTTGTGTGTACATCCCCTAACTCAGAATCATTTTCATGTGTCAGTTTCACATCAAACTTCCCTTGACTTACTGCTTGAATTCCTTCTACTAATTCTCCTAGGGGCGACATTAATCGCCTTAGTCCCCAGTCTTGAATAACAATAATGAAGGTAAACAAAATAGTAAACGCAACGATCAAAGCTACAATTAAACGTTTTTGATAGATATAGATAGCGCTTGCATCTATATCTACACCAAGAATAGCCACGACTTTTCCAGAGCTGTTTGTAATAGGCGATAAAACGGTTATCCACGTCCCGAATTCGTCTTTGTATGTAGATGTTACGATATTCTTCTTTTCTTGTTCTGCTTGCTTAAATGATTTGTAAAATTCTTCTCCTCCATAATAAATCATGGATGGCTCTAGTGATTGCTTAATTCTCTTATTCGCTGTTACGATAATCTTATTTCCATGCGACTGGAATTTTTCGGTCGTCATAATATATCCCTGCAAGTACGACGGATGCAATTCGTAAATCTTTCTGAACTGCTTTTCTAGCTCGTCTTTTTCAGGAATCGTCCCGTTCCTTGAATCCACTGCTGCTATTACGTCTTGTTTAGATAAAGACTCCCTCCATAAATCGGCCATAATTAACGCGTGCTGCGTTAGTGTCTCTTTTGCCATCTTTTTTTGAACTTGATAGCTAATGGCTAAAGAAATGACTCCAAGGGCAACTACAATTAAAGTAGAAAATAAAACCGTTTTGTTAAACACACTCAAATTTCGAATATATTTTTTCATCGGTATACTCCGGATTCAAAAGAATAGTAACCAGCACAGCATTCGCTGGTAGAAAGTTGATTCTATTATATCACACGTTTGTCCACTTCTCTTTCCTCTTTTTCCAAAAAAGAGAAAGCCAAAAAAGTGACTTGCAAAAAGCAACCCACTTTATTCAGCAAAATACATAAAACCAATTGCACCAATACCTGTATGCGTTGAAATAATAGGCGTCGTATCTTCAATCGAAAATTGCGTATAGCCCCTTGCCTTCACAATTGATTCTTTTAACTTAGAGGCGAGTCCAAATCCATCTGCATGTACAAGCCCTACTCCTTTAATACTTTTTCCTTCTGTATGCTCTTCGAACTGTTTCGTTAAAAACTTAACAATTTGAGAATGGCTGCGCACTTTAGCAACAGGAGTATATACTCCGTCAGCTAGAGAAGCAATTGGCTTAATATTTAAAAGAGAACCGATCAATCCTTTTCCTCGTCCAATACGTCCACCTTTAACCAAATTTTCAAGCGTATCAACTACGACAAAAAGATTCGTATTTTGACGCACCTCTTCCAAGCGCGTGATAATTTCTTCTACTGTATGCCCATCTTCAATCATTTTCACCGCTTCAAAGACTTGAAACGAAAGAGCTTTTGTAATGTACATAGAATCAACAACGGTGATGTTTCCTTCTACCATTTGAGCCGCGCTTTCAGCTGCTCGAACAGTTCCGCTCATTCCCCCAGTCATATGAATCGAAATGACGTCATACCCTTCACTAACTAATCGTTCATATACTTCAACAAAAGAACCAATAGCTGGCTGAGAGCTTTTTGGTAATTCTTTTGAATTTTTCATTTTTTCAATAAAATCTGTCGGCGTTAATTCCACGCGATCTAAATACGTTTCATTATCAATGTTAATACATAAAGGTATCATCTCAATACCGTATTTTTCAGCTTCTTCCAACGTTAAATCAATTGTTGAATCCGTTACCACTTTAATTTTCGCCATGTGTTCACCCCTATAAGATGCATTGCAGACTAGTATAACATGAACACTTACAACAATATAGTTATAATAGAATGCAAGTTTTGCTAATTCGTAAAACGCATGTTCAACCTTTTATATCAACAAAAAAAGTTGACTCTGCTGAAATATTCAGAAAAGTCAACTTTTACGTTTATGCATTATGTTTTAATACATGAGACTTAAAGAGCTGTTCGTAATCTTTCCATTTCAACACGCGTTTTAAATATTCTTGAAACGAGTAGGTTTGCTTCGGAACTGATTCGTTCGTGATTTGTCTAATAAATAAATCAAGTTTTGCAGATAACATGAACCGAAACGTGCTATTTTCCTCTAAAACTGGAATTTCAGTAATTTTTACTTTTTGACCACTGACATGTTTAAATTCAAGGCTTTTTAATAGCAAGGCGATCAACCCTCTTTTTACCCGTTTATTTTATTATAATGCTTCAGGCACTTTCTGTCTTGATAAAATAAAAAGAAAACACAAATATTTTTTAAAATAAAAATGCTTCATCAACTTATTCGACAGTTGATGAAGCATTCCTTTTTAAAACGACCTTCTATTTAAATAAATAAGTGAAACAAGTTGCTTTCTTTATTAATTTCTGTGTAAGGGAATCCTTTTTTATCCATACGATTAATCAGTGGATAATAATCTTCTTTATGCTTGAGCTCAATTCCCACAAGTGCTGGTCCGCTGTCTTTGTTATTCTTTTTCGTATACTCAAAGCGCGAAATATCGTCTGTCGGTCCAAGCACTTCGTCTAGAAACTCACGAAGAGCTCCTGCGCGCTGAGGAAAATTAACGATAAAATAATGCTGTAATCCTTCATAAATCATTGAACGTTCTTTGATTTCTTGCATACGTCCAATGTCATTGTTTCCTCCGCTGATGATGCAAACAACCGTTTTTCCTTTAATTTGCTCACGGTATGAGTCAAGAGCAGCAATCGAAAGAGCTCCTGCTGGTTCTGCTACAATCGCATTTTCATTGTATAGAGATAAAATGGTTGTACAAACCTTGCCTTCAGGAACAACTACAATATCGTCCACAAGTTCTTTACTGATGTCATACGGAAGCGTTCCAACTGTTTTAACGGCTGCTCCGTCTACAAATGGATCGATTGCCGGTAGCGTCACTACATTTCCATTTGCTAAAGATGTCTGCATACCGGGCGCGCCTGCTGGTTCTACCCCAATCACAGCTGTTTGAGGCGAGATGCTTTTTACGTATGTGCCGACACCGGAAATTAATCCGCCCCCGCCGATACCCGCAAATACGTAGTCAATTTCATCTTCACAGTCATTGAACATTTCAACGGCTACTGTACCCTGTCCTGCAATAACGTCTACATCATTAAATGGGTGAATAAATGTTCGATGTTCCTCTTCACTGCATGCAATAGCTTGTTCATAAGAATCATCAAACGTATCTCCGATTAGTACGACCTTTACGTTATCTTTGCCTAAAAATTTCACTTGATTAATTTTTTGGCGCGGCGTTGTGCTCGGCATAAAGATTTTACCATCGATGTTTAAATGACGGCACGCATATGCTACACCTTGTGCGTGGTTTCCTGCACTTGCACAGGCAATTCCATTTTCTAATTCTTCTGGGGATAACTTTTTGATTCGATTGTACGCACCGCGAATTTTAAATGAGCGCACCACCTGTAAATCCTCACGTTTTAAATAGATATTACATTCATATCGTTCAGACAAAACGTCATTACGCTGTAGTGGTGTATGCACAACAACATCTTTAATCAATTGATTTGCAATCATGATGTCCTCTAAATGTACGTGTTTTGTTCGATTATCTACTTGTTGTTTCATAACCAACTTCCTTCCTCTTCTACCATTATTAATTTGTACATTATATCACAAAAAATTTAGAAAAATCATTATTTTTCATTAATAATAACTAAAAAAACTTTTCCAACTATTTTACTGTCCACATACTTTACATATGTTTAGCAAACGCTAAATAGACTTACAAAATTGCCCATACTTTCTACGTGCAGCTGATGCGATAACAGGTATAAATTAAGAAAGGTTGTGGAATAAATGGAGTTTTCACTTCAAAGTCTTGAAAGTGCCGTTCCGTGCGAAATAGTTGCAGATGAAGAAAACGGTAGATACATGCTTCGCAAAGCAGATACGAGCGGAGAAATTTTTAATACACCAAGCGAGCTGATTCAATGGATCGAAGCTAACTGGAGCCCTGAACAGTTTGTGAGCCCAGCGGCTTTTCACGAAATGATGAAGCAATTAAAATCAATATAAAAAGAGATTGAAACATAACGAAATCAATATAAAGACGAATAAATGGAGTATAGAAGCTAGCTAGTAGGGGTGCTTGTTACACCGCATTTGATTTCCATGGGAGACTTTGCTTTCCGCGGGCGGCCGGTGAGCCTCCAATCAACTGCTAAAAGTACCTACATGCATGAAATCTACTCCATCCTTATAATGAAAAGATCCGAACGATTCAACGTTCGGATCTTTCTTCGACTAACATACTTTGTACCAGACTCGCGTTTTTTATAAACAAAAGAGATCAGCTTCGCTCGTATACGGTAAAATAATACGTGTAGGGATTTTTTTCATCTTTAATTCCTTGCTGCTTCGAAATAACTTTCCATTCGCTCAGATCAATCGCAGGAAAATGTGTATCTCCTTCAAAGGATTCTTCAATATGCGTAATATAAAGTCGGTTTGCAACGTCTAATGTTTGCTCATACAGAGTAGCTCCGCCAATCACGAAGAGCTCGTCTTCTTTTTCAGCATCTAATGCTTCTAGTTCCTCAACTGAATGAATAACGGTTGCTCCTTCTTGCTGATAATCTTTTTGACGCGTAAGAACCACATTTTCGCGATTAGGAAGCGGTCGTCCAATTGATTCGAATGTTTTTCTTCCCATTACAATCGTATGACTCGTTGTGATGCGCTTGAAATACTTTAAATCTTCCGGAAGACGCCATGGCAAATCATTCTCTTTACCGATCAGCCTGTTTTGATCCATTGCGACAATGAGGGAAATCATACGCTCACAGCTCCTTTGATGTGAGGATGCGCATTATAGTCTACTAACTCAAAGTCTTCAAATTTAAAGTCAAAAATTGATTTTACGTCTGGATTGATTTTCATTTTTGGCAAAGCATGAGGCTCACGCGTCAACTGCAGGTTTACTTGTTCAATGTGATTGCTGTAAATATGCGCATCGCCAAACGTATGAACAAAATCACCTGGCTCTAAATCACACACTTGTGCCACCATCATTGTAAGCAGCGCATATGAAGCAATGTTAAACGGTACGCCTAGGAAAATATCAGCTGAACGCTGATACAATTGACAAGACAATTTGCCGTCCGCTACGTAAAACTGAAATAAGCAGTGACACGGCGGTAAAGCCATATTGTCTACATCAGACACATTCCAGGCGCTTACCATTAAGCGGCGAGAATCAGGGTTGTTTTTAATTTGATTGATAACATTGGTAATTTGATCAATTTTTTCTCCGTCCGGCGTTGGCCATGAACGCCACTGATGCCCATACACAGGGCCAAGCTCGCCGTTTTCATCCGCCCATTCATTCCAAATGCGCACGCCGTTATCTTGTAAATACTTAACGTTTGTATCTCCTTGTAAAAACCAAAGCAGTTCATGAATAATTGATTTTAAATGAAGTTTTTTTGTCGTTAATACCGGGAAACCTTCTTGTAAATTAAAACGCATTTGATAGCCAAATGTGCTAATTGTACCTGTTCCTGTCCGATCTTCTTTTTTTGTTCCATTTGCTAACACATGCTCGCAAAGTTCAAGATATTGTTTCACTTCCGACACTTCCTTTATTAAAAAGTCCTTTTCTATTGTATAAGTGTTCACGAGCTAAGTAAACAACTAAATCTCAGCTCATGCAGAAAAGTTTTTTATCATTTAGATACGCAATTTCCCCTAAAAAAACGAGAATGAGACCTAACAAAATCAATTAAATAATCGAGTATGAATCGCTTATGACACAGCGGTTGCTCTCCGTGCAAGGCTTTGCTTTCCGCGGGCGGCTGATGAGCCTACTCGTCGCTTACACTTGGGGGATCTCATCTGTTCCGCTTTCCCCGCAGGAGTCTTCGCCTTGCCCTCCAATCAACCGCTAGAAGCAACTAAATAGATTAAATTTACGTTCACTATCAAAATAAAAAGATCCGAACGAGTTAGATTCTCTGCCAAGAATCTCGATTCATCGTTCGGATCTTCCTTCGGCTAAACTACTTTTTTAACAGCTTAGTCTTTGTTAATTAAATACAATTGTGCGGTTTTCATGCACTAAAATGCGGTCTTCTAAATGCCATTTTACAGCACGTGCGAGCACCGTACGTTCAATTAAGCGGCCTTTTTTCTTTAAGTCATCCGCATCATCACGGTGGTTCACGCGTTCAATATCTTGTTCAATAATTGGTCCTTCATCCAAGTCGTCTGTTACATAGTGAGACGTAGCACCAATTAACTTTACACCTCGTTGATATGCGCGTTCATATGGACGTGCTCCAATGAATGCCGGTAAGAATGAATGGTGAATATTAATGATACGATACGGATTTTCAGCCACAAAAGTCGGCGTTAAAATTTGCATATAACGCGCCAAGATAATCACGTCAATATTATAATCTTTTAATACCTGCAGCTGTTTGGCTTCTGCTTCTTGGCGAATGTCTTTTGTCGCAGGTATATGCTTAAACGGTATACCGAATGATTCAACCACTTCGCGCGCATCTTCGTGATTGCTCACAACGACAGCAATGTCTGTCACCAAATCTCCGCTTTCCCATGCCCACAGCAGCTCTAGCAGACAATGAGGCTCTTTTGACACAAAAATAGCTGTTTTTTTCAAATTATGAGCATATGTAAACTGCCAGTTCATTGAAAATGTATCGGCAATTTTTTTGAAGCTTTCTTCTAGCTTTGCTTCTTTGGCTAATAAATCCTCACATTCAAATTCGAAACGGATAAAAAACATACCCCCTTCGTGGTTCGTTGAATGTTGACTTGATTCTACAATATTTGCACCGTGCTCATGTAAAAACGTAGATACTGCCGATACAATACCCGGTTTGTCCGGACAGCTAATTAGCAGCCGACCGCGATTTTTATATTTCTCTTTATATGAAGTTAAATGTTTTTGAATATGCGATTTCATGTAATTCCCTCTCTTTTTTTAAATATACAGACAATTGTACCATTATCCTTGTAGCGATGCGACATTGAAATAGTGCTTTGACAAAAGAAAGCCGAAACGTTTGCTTCAGCTTGTGTATTTGTTGTTCTAACGTCTACTACATCAAATCGTTCATTCACTCACCTTTACGTTCTACCCATACATAAAATGAGTGTTTCCTAAAGTGCTGCAGCTCATCCTCTTCGCTTCCTGCTTTTGAATTAACCATAAAAAAGCCGCTAGCACAACACCAGCGGCTTTTCCTTATTATTGCACAGCTTTTTCACTAACTTCATGCAAGGCATTCCGTACCTTTCCATATTCACTTGCGTGAGGACGATCTCCGTCGTCTTCGTATCCGTAATCAAACATTCGATTTCGATTTAACGTTAACTTAGTAATAGTTGGACGCAATAAATCAAATAATTCAAATCGTTTCTGTAAATGTGGAAATGATGCCTGATAATGTAAAATTTCTGCTCGTACACTTTTCCAAAAGTCCTCTTCTTCTACACCTTCATGCTCTTCTAAAATAGTCGCTAAATAGCGGAAGTGACAAATAAATAACCCTGTTAAAATAAACTGCGTCAATCCTTCTGGCTCTTCGCTGCGCAGTACTTCTTTTAATTCAAAAGATAACTGCTGCAGTTCTTCAAACGGCTGATCACTAATATTCACGTCGTCTACAAAATCTTTCATAATAATTCGAACCGGCTTGTTATTTTTGAGAACCAGTACCGTATTTTGCCCGTGCGGGGAGAATACAGTTCCGTATTGATACAAGTAGTGAAGTAGCGGCGGCAAAACAGCGCTGGTTAGCGCATCAATCCACTCGTTAGGAGTCAGGCCCGACCTTTTTATATATGACGAAACTAAAGCTTGTCCTTCACTGTCAACATGTAATAACGCAGCTAGCGTAATCGCACGCTCGCCTTCTTCTAACTCTTGATAAATGCTTTCACGCCAAACGACTCCAAGCATTTCTAAATACTGATAAGGTGCGTTTTTAATAGAAGCAAACGTTGGCTGAGATACGTTTAACGTAGCCACTTCTCCTAAAAGCCCTACTTTGCACGTATCTTTTAAAAACGTGTCGCGATCTCTTATGCCTTTTATATGCTGAGTGACTTGAGGAGCAATGACCGTCCTCTCACTTGGAAGGCCTCTGTACACAAGCGTATTTAATATACTCATGGGAAGCTTCACGTGATACTTATCTCGATTTGTTGTATTCACAAATGTCCGAATCGACTGCTGAGGCAAGTATTGATCTTCACCTTCTCCTAACGGAACAATTAAATCATTTGCAATGTATTCAGCGAATAAAGGAACAATCACGTTCATCCACTGCCATTCATGGACGGGAATATAGTAATAGTCCGCTGCTAAAAGGTCTTGGCTTGTTAATTTTTTTTCAAATTCAGCTAGCGTCTCACCGCTTAGCTCCTGTTTCATAACATCATCAAAGCCGAGGGTATCTAATGAATGAAAAGAAGCAATTTGCTTCGCTACAGCAATCCATGAAAGCTGAATTTTTTGTTTTTGCTCGGGAGCAAACCGAAGATAGTCATCATAGCCAAACCCAATGCGCCCTTTATTATACGTAATCCAAGGATGTCCCGTCATTTCACCTTCTAGCTCTGCATAATCCATATCTGCTAATTCATCCGCTGATTTTCGATTTTGCAAATGCAAATCTGCTACTAGTGTATGAAAATATTCTTTTGCTAAGTGACCTGCAGTTGAGCTAGACATTCCTTTGTCTTCAGATAAGCTAATTAACAGCTGCAGCGCTTCTGAAAATGTAGGGTTTGACGTTTTAGACGTTAACTTAATACTTTCTGGAAGTACTGAAACACTATCAAACAATCGCTGTTTCGCTTGATATGTATACGTAACGCCTCGGTGGTCTTCCCATCGATACGTGGCAAGCGCACCCTGCTTTTGCAGCTGTTTTGGCTCAATAATATTTTCATACATGAATTCCCGCAGCATTTTAGCTAAAAGCTGGCGATTTGCTTTTTCCCATGATTGCTTATTAAATACGGAAAGATTCGTTTCTTTGATTTTCATCCTTCATTCTCCTTTACTTGTCTTAGAATAGGGATTGTTTTATTACGCAGCGGCATTACAGCGCTAGCAGCTAGCAAAGCAGCGGCACCAACTGCTAAAGGAAGCGCTAAATTTACTTTGCTGATTTCTAGTGCTAAAAGCGGTGCAATCAGCAGGGCAATATTTTGAACAGCAATAAGCCAGCTGTAATAGTAAGCAGCTCCTTCTTTGCTTTTTTGAAATAAATAGATATCAAGTATAACCATGCTGAGATAAAACCCGGCTCCATATAAAATTCGACTTATAATAAACATGCTGAGATGATCGGCATATGCTTGCAAACATAGCAGTAAAGCACTAGCACCCGTTACGCTATAAAAAAGCGGTATAACTTTTCCATTAAATAGCTTTGTAGGTACCGCAAGCTTTAAGACGATCGCCATAATGCTCGGCATCACATATAACAAAGCGCTGCCTTGACTGCTCATGCCATATGTATCACTTGTAAACAATGTAAAATAAGGGCGAATGACATTGTGTCCAAGGTGAAAAAAGAAAATAGCCAGCAAATAGAAAAAAATAGGCTCGTTTATACTTTGAGTGTATGCTGGTTTTTTTTCTTTTTTTAAAGATGAAGCTTTTCTTGTTACGAGCCATACGGTCAGTACCATATCACCTAAAGCAAAGTATTGATATACTTTAAGCGGCATTTCCCATGCAATAATCGCACTTCCAAACAAGCTAGCGACAATAATAGCCGTATGAACAATAAATACATAGGTTGTTGCAGCACCTGCCTTTTTCTGTCCATTTTTCATGCCGCCTACTAAATATGGGTATAAAAGATATAAACTGCTTTGAAACACAAGTAATACTAACGAAGTGGCTAAAAACCCATAAAAAGTAGAAACTTCACTCAGAATGACTTTAACCAAGGCTGTCATTAGAAGTGACGCTACGATTATATGTTTTACTTTCCACTTCTTAAGCAGCATTCCCCATAAAGGAGTCATAACAATGACCACAATCCGGCAGCAAATAATAAAAAAAGACGTCATTGCAACTCCATCCACATGGAAAGCACTTGTAAAATACTGCGGATAAAATGGTGATAATAACACTTCCGACGTCATGTTCATAAATAAACAGATAAAAACAAAGCGCGGAGAAATCATCTCTTAAAACCCAAACTTTTGGAAAACAGTATTTTTATATATTTTATACACGTTTTTACCTGCAATTTGATTAATCAAGACAGCATTGCGATAAGCGCCTAAACCTAAGTCTGGTGCTCCAACCCCGTGTGTATGAAGTTCTCCGTTTTGAACGAATAGCGGGGCGCCTTTTTTCTTCATCTCAACTTGATAGAGTTCGTTAATTTTTAGCTGTCCTTTTTCATCAAACAGCAAATGTTCTTTTAAACCTTCCATAAAAGAAGGCTCTTTTGCATGATAGCCCGTGGCCATAATGACAATTTCACTTTCTTCTTTTTCAAACGAGTCCTGCTCGTATTGGTGAAGAGTAAGAAGATGTGTATCGTTTGTCTTTTCAACGCCTGCAAGTTCCGTAAGCGCGCGCATCGTTAGCGGCACTTCTTTTCCTCCAATTGTTCGTTCGTAAATCAAATCATAAATATCACCGATCGTTTCAAAGCTTATTCCTTTGTATAAAAGAGCTTGATTTCGTAAAACGCTCTCTTTTTTCTCTTGGGGCAATCTGTAAAAATAGCGGGTATAATCAGGCGAAAAATGTTCAAGGCCAAGCTTTGAATATTCCATCGGATAAAACCCTTTTGAGCGCGTATACCAATTCAGCTTATAGTCAAACTGAGGCTGCTGTTGAAGTAAATCATAGACAATTTCAGCGGCGCTTTGACCAGAGCCAATTACGGTAATACTTTTAGCCTTCAGCGTTTGTTCACGATTCATTTTGTACTGAGCGGAGTGATAGAACGTATCGCTGGCTACTGATTGAAAGTCTCTTAGCACTACGGGCTGTGTACCTACTCCGGTTACAAGATGATAGCTGTAATAGGTATGAAGCTTTCCTTCTTTTTCAACCGTTACTTCATAAAAAGGTTTAGCGTCTTCATGCATTTTTACTTCTTTTACTGTGCTGTTAAATTCAAGCCCACTCAGCTGGCTCGCTACCCAGCGGCAATAATGGTTGTATTCATTTCTCGGAATGTGAAACTTCTCAAAGAAATAAAACTGATACAAGCGCTCATGCTCATGCAAATAATTTAAGAACGTGTACCGACTCTTCGGATCCACCATCGTGACCACGTCTGCCATAAACGGAACTTGAAGAGTTGTCCCTTCTAAAAGCATTCCTGGATGCCAATTAAACTCCTTTTTTTGTTCAAAACATTTATATGTACAATCTGTTTTATCAATTAAAGCTGCTAATCCTAAATTAAATGGACCAACTCCTACTCCAATTACGTCTAAAATGTCCCGTTGTTCCATTCGCTCCACCTTCTTTCAAATACTGTTCTTTCACATTTCAGCAGTACGCCTGTTTTATCAGGCAGCGACACTTCTTTCATAAATTGAAACCCGCATTTTTTAAATACTGCAATCATCTTTTCATTTCGTATATCTGGTTCCGCTATTACTTTAGCAGTATCTGCTACCTCGAACTTGTGCTTTAGTAAACTAAGAAGGAGCGAATAAATATAGCCTTTTCCTAAAAAAGCAGGGTCTCCAATTAATAAATGAATCCCTTGGTCTCCTTTTTCATAAGGGTAATAGTTACTGATAATATCGCCGTCAACCGTATAAGATTCCCAATAGCTCATAGGCACACCGTCAATTTCTCCAATTAGCAGTTTTTGATGGGAATCAGCTAGAAATGTTTTTAAATGCTGTTCATACGCCTGTTTTGAAATATTTAAATTCCAGTACGGAATAACATGCGGTTCATGCATCCACTTGTACAGCCGTTCGAAATCTTTTGCAAAAGAGACAGAGCGAAAGGTGATGCTCTGCTCCTTTTGCTGCATCATAAATGGATACTGCGTTTGTAATGCCGATTTCATACCCGTACACCTGCAGATTCGTACAGAGGATTTTCAACATTTACATAAACAGACTGCGTTTCAAGAGAGCCTACCAGCTCATCCATATCATGAACGCGCGTTAAGAAATTGGCTTTGCAAGGAAGCACTTTCTCTTCTAACATCGATGAAACAAGCCCCGTATGATCTTTTTCTTTGTACCTCTCTATTTCTTGTCGCAGAATCAATAGCAGATCTGACTCTTGAACGAGGCCAGCTGCACCAAAAGCATTAACTAATCCTAAAATATGATTAAAAAATACGTAATAACGAAATCTTTCTTCTGCTACAGCATCATCACATACCGTATCGCTTTCTCCGTTTAAGGAAGGAAGCAGCTTGCGAAGCTCTTGTTCCTTTGATTTCATAAAGTAATAGCCTTGGTTGTCACGGTAGTAAAACACCGATGGATATCCGTTTTCATCAAGTTTAATAACGGAATTTTGCTGATGAGCTTCCAGCGCAATTCCTTTTTGAGTGTAAAGCCACATCATAGGATGAAAAGAGACATCTAAATAGCGTTTAAACCAGCGCTTGCTTATGTCTTCATTCGTACTATTTTCACTTGAAACAATATGATTAATAATATTTTCAATTTGAGAAGCTTTCCCAAACACATGATCTTGACACAAACTTGCTAGGAGTGTTGTACGGTTCCCTTGCTCACCTTGAAAAGGGTTGCTTCGAATCATGACTTCAAACCCAAGCTCCTTTTTTCCGATCGTGATGTAAGCAGGATCTTCAATCACTTGAAAAGCCGGATGATTTTCTTGAAGCTCCGCCTGTAATCCTTCTTGCAATAAACGACTCACTTCTACACCTCTGCTTAATTCTTTGCGTTTATTCACTCTCAGTGAATTCGTAATCTTCACCGGAATAGAAAATTTGTACATCACATCTGCATCTTCACTGTATACGGTTCGAACAGACGAAGTCGGATAAAACGGCTGACCGTGTGGCCCTAGATAAGCAAGCCGGCCTTTTTGAATCCATTCACACACTTCTTCTTTTCCTAAAAGATAACGAGCTTGCAGCGGATGCATAGGTATAAGTGAATAATCGTCCGCTTGGCAATACACCTGTATGAATTCTTCAGAAACCTTCTTATCTTTTTTCAACTGCTCTTTAATAAGCTGTGAAGCGGTTTGACTCTCGGCGGACTGTTCTGCAACAAGCGATTTATGTGCTCTAAAATAATGAAGCTGAAATTTGCCGTTCACTTCAGGCCCAAACACCTCTTCTTCTTCAGGTAATATCCCTTGACGGCTTTTAGGTGTCGGATGCAGCTGGTGGCCAATAAGCAATGACTGCTCAGATTCTAAGAACGTTTTGTCCCATTTATAGCACGTTTCTAACTCTTTCTGTCTTTTTTCAATGAACAATTTCATATTTTCGTAGCTTAATAGCACACGTACAATTAGCTCATTCACCTGTAGTAAATGATCTGTTACTTCTTTTAAAAGAAAGGCTAAAAGAGTGACGACATCTAACTCCTTGAGCTCCTCTTTCTGAATGCGGTAATAAAAGACCGGAAAGAACAAGTGACGTCCGGTAGCTGAGCGGTACTTTACTGGAAAGTAAAGAGTTACCGGCTGTTTTTCTAGCCTAAGAACGAGCGTTTCTTCGCTTTTCATTTCTGAAACGGACTGCCATGCTCCCTTACCTGTTTCTCGAATATAGCAATTAATAATATTTTGCATTGTAATAAAATTAGCCGATAACTGAGCGTTCACGTAATCGCTCCTCCTTTTTCTCCAACTCTTTTCCTAAAGCCACGACTTCCTCTAACTGAGTGGCAACAGAATCAACTGTAATCATAGGATTTAACATCGTTAGCTTTAAATAAGCTTGCTCTTTATGCTTTGTTTTTGCCATGATAAAAGTGCCTTTTTCATATAAATGCTGCTGAATACGCTGATTTAACTTATTTTCATAGTGCTGCTGTTTTTGACAATCACTATATAAAGTATCTGGCACATAGCGAAATACAACCGCGTTCATATAAGGATCATTTAACACCGTAATATTCCTCTGCTTTCGTAAATATTCAGCTGTCTGCTTAGCCGTTTCAATCGTATGATCAACCATTTTTCCATACTCATTTGTACCTGCTGCACGGAAAGTCAGCCATAGCTTCAAGGCGTCAAATCGTTTGGTCGTTTGAATACTGCGATCTACCAAATGTACATGCTCATCTTCTTCAGGATTTAAATAATCTGCATGAAGCTGAATGTGTTTGAACATAGCTGAATTCTTCACTAGAAATGCCCCGCAGCTTACCGGCTGATAAAACCACTTATGAAAATCCATCGTAATAGAATCTGCCCGTTCAAGAGCTTTTAAGCGTTCACGATATTTATGTGAAAATAGCAGCGCTCCTCCATAAGCGGCGTCAGCATGAAGCCAAAGTCCTTCTTTTTTAGCTAGCTTACTCATTTCAAAAAGAGGATCTACGCTTCCAAAATCCGTCGTGCCTGCCGTTGCTACAACAGCAAAGGGAAGGTTTCCCTCTGCTTTAACTTCCCGTATTGCTTCTTCTAAATTTTCTATATCCATCTCGTGCCTTTCATTGCACTTTACACTCACCACTGCATTCATGCCCAGCCCAAGCTGAGCTGCAGATTGCTGCACCGTAAAGTGGGCTTTTTCGGAGCAGAAAATCCGCAGTTTTTTAGCTTGGAGCGGTAAACCTTCTTCACTAACATCAATTGAAAATGCAGCATGACAATATTCATTACGAGCAAGCAGAAGGCCCATATAATTCGACTGAGTTCCTCCGCTTGTAAAAACGCCGGAAGAAGAGCTTGGATAACCAATTTGTTGTGTTAACTCATCAATCACTTGATCTTCTATATACGTAGCTGCCGGACTTTGATCCCACGAGTCCATAGATTGATTCAAAGCAGAAATCATCACTTCCGCAGCAAGGGCCGGTATAATCGGAGGACAATGCAAGTGTGCCATTGCCCCGGGATGCGAAACATGAAGCGAATGATCCAGCACTACGGCTTGTACGTCATCAAACAGATCTTCTAGCGGCTGTTCGTGTTCGCTAAAATAGACCGAACGATTGACTAAGTTCGATAGTTCGTCAACGTCTATGTGAGTATAAGGGGATTTTAGTGTATGGTAGTGACGTTTAATCATCTCTGTCATTCCGCCCATCATCGCTTCATAATTCTCGAGGCTTTCTTTGGATGATGATAAAAACCACTTTTCAAACGGCGCCATTTTATTTATTCACCCACTTCTCTTCTGCTGCTTTTATCGCTTCTTCAAATCTTGTTAACACTTCATCGGTTTGTTGTTTCGTTAAAATTAATGGAGGAAGCAGACGAATAACAGCACCATGTCTTCCACCCACTTCTAAAATGACGCCTCTGTCGAAACATTCTTTTTGAATCAGCTTAGCTAACTCACCGTTTGCAGGATGACTGCCGATTTTATTAGCCGGCTTTGTTGCGTCTATGATTTCAACGCCCAGCATCAAACCTCTTCCGCGTACATCACCAATTGAGAATACTTGCTTTTGAATATGTTTTAGCTGACTCTGAATATAAGCTCCTAATTCATGAGCATGTGCAGGTAAGTTTTCTTGTTTTATAAATTGCAGAGTGGCTTGTCCTGTAGCCATCGCAAGCTGATTTCCTCTAAAGGTGCCGATATGTGCACCCGCTTCCCATTGATCCAGCTTTTTATCATATAGAACGACTGATAAAGGAAGGCTGCCTCCAATTGCTTTAGATAGCACTAATACATCCGGTTGAATATCAGCGTGCTCGAATGCATACAGCTTTCCTGTTCGTCCGATTCCAGTTTGAACTTCATCGACAATAAGCGGAATGTTTCGTTCTTTTGTGATTCTGCGAAGCTCTTTTAACCATGGAATCGGCGCCGGAACAGAGCCTCCTTCTCCTTGTACAATTTCTACTACAACACCCGCCGGAGTAACAATTCCGCTTTCAGGATCATCCAGCATATTTTCAATGTATGTACTAATGTAAGTGTGACCTTCAGCACCTACGCCAAACGGGCAGCGGTATTCATATGGATAAGGTAGAAAATGTGTATCGGGCACTAGCGCATGAATGTGCTTTTTGGGACTCGTTGTACCACTGATGCTTAACGTTCCGTGCGTGGAGCCGTGATATCCCCCTTGAAAAGATAAAATCGTTCGGTTGCCGGTTGCTGTTTTTACAAGCTTCAAAGCCGCTTCAATTGCGTCTCCTCCAGTTGGACCGCAAAACTGTATTTTCGCTTTGTTTGCAAATTGTTCTGGCAAACTAGCAAATACTTCATCGATAAAAGCTTCTTTCACAGGCGTTGTTAAATCTAATGTATGTAAAGGAATAGATTTTGCTAAAACGTCTTGAATTGCTTCATGAACTACGGGATGGTTATGACCTAGAGCAAGCGTGCCGGCTCCGGCTAAACAATCAATATACTCTTTTCCATCCATATCCGTGATCACGGCGCCCTTTGCTTGTTTAATCGCAATAGGAAGGCGTCTCGGATAAGACCTTGCATTGGATTCTCGTTCATTTTGCATAGCAAGCAGCATTTCATTTGATGTAAGTTGTTTCGTTGACGTTGACATATCATATCCTCCTGTTTATTCAATTGATAATGATTTTCATTAACAATTACAACAATAAATGATAATGATTATCACTGTCAATGATTATTCTGAAAATATGAAATTATTCCTATTTCACTCTAAAGTCGAAAAAACACAGCATTTCTCTTATGTATCAAGGATTCACAGGGTTTTATGATGTTTTCCATTTAGGGAAAACTATGTAATAAGTCCCTTTCTATTTCCAAATAAAAAAGTGCTACAATTCCTTGTAGCACTTCTGTTACTTTTGCTTATTCATCGTTTCTTTTGCAGCTTTTACACTCCTTGGGTCAAGCGGTTTCGTATATTGACAATTTACTCGAACTCCTGAACCAATACGAATTTCTTTCACGGGAGTAACGGATAAGAACGCTTGAAGATTTTCAGGTTTCAGCCCTTTTGTCCCGATTAAAATAATATCTTTATCTTTCATTCTTCTTAACAGTTTTTTAATATGAGGAATACCGTTTAGTGCACTTTTATCCGCTCCTGAAGTCATGACACGCTGAATTTGTCTATAGCTTAAAAGCGTTTCAAGCGCCTTTTCTTGATCACTGATTTCATCAAATGCTAAGTGGAACGTTACGTTCATTTCTCCTGCCGCATCCAGCAGTCGCTTTAAAGCTTGCTCATCGATAATTTTGTCTTCTGTTAAACAGCCAATTTCAATTCCATCAATGCCAATTTCTCTTGCATAGTGAATATCTTCAATCATTGTTTGCAAATCGTCTTCATCATATTGAAAAGATTGATTATGTGGACGAATCATCACAAATATTGGGATATGTATCGTTTCTTTCACTTTTTTCATCAAACCGTAGCTTGGGGTTAAGCCGCCTTCTCCGATTCCAGTTACAAGACTTATACGATCGGCACCATGTTCCTGGGCAACTTTAGCATCATGTAAGGTTGCAGCTGTGACTTCTAATATCATTCTAAAAACACCCTTTCCCCTTTAATATAGAGCTTTTGCCTTCTTTTCCCTGTATTTATACTTAAAAAACTCTACCAAACTCTCTTATGTAAGAAAACACCCAAAAGATGTGATTAATATTTGCAAAAAATTGAATGTCATGGAAAAAGAGTAAGAACTATTCTTTTTCTCATGACGTTTCAATTAATAAAATTCTATATTTATACTAAAGATCCAAAAATACATCCCTTTTATCTAGGGTAAAGGATTTATTAAAAAGAGCGTGGATTTGTTTGTTGCATGAACATCCACTCATTTAAAGAATGAGGCTGCTGATGACCAACGGGTGCTGAGAAATCGCGGCATCCGCAATCATGCATCGGCATTTGACCCATTCCTCCTTGCATTGGCGGCATTCCTCCTTGCATCGGCATCTGACCCATTCCTCCGTACATTGGCGGCATTCCTCCTTGCATCGGCATTTGACCCATCCCTCCGTGCATTGGCGGCATTCCTCCTTGCATCGGCATTTGACCCATTCCTCCTTGCATTGGCGGCATTCCTCCTTGCATCGGCATTTGACCCATTCCTCCTTGCATTGGCGGCATTCCTCCTTGCATCGGCATTTGACCCATCCCTCCGTGCATTGGCGGCATTCCTCCTTGCATCGGCATTTGACCCATCCCTCCGTGCATTGGCGGCATTCCTCCTTGCATCGGCATTTGACCCATCCCTCCGTGCATTGGCGGCATTCCTCCTTGCATTGGCATTTGAGCCATTCCTTCATGCATTGGCGGTAGCTCTCCGTACATTGGCATTTGAGCCATATCTTTTTGCATCGGTGGCATTTCGCCTTGCATCGGCATTTGATTCATTCCTCCATGCATCGGCGGCATTACATCTTTCATCGGCGGCATTTCTCCGTACATTGGCATTTGTTTTGCGCCTTCTTGCACCGGCATTGCCTGCATTTCTTTTGCAGAAGGCATAGGCGGCATTTTAGCAGGTTTAGGTGCTGCTTGCATATATGGATTGGATATCGGTTGTCCGGTTTGTTTCATTCCATACGAATTTCTCATTTTTAAGGGCTCCTTCCCATTCTCTTACTCTGTTTACGTTATTCTTTTTACCATCAATCTGAAATTCGTCCATAAGAAAATAGGCCTTCTACACATTCAAAATTGTAGAACGTATTAGAAAAAAGCTATAATCGAGGCAAATTGCAGATAGAAAGGTGGCACATGATGAATAAAACTATTATCGTATGGATTCGAAAAGATTTTCGGCTGGTTGATAACCCGGCTCTATTTCACGCAGCTAAAGAAGGAATGGTTGTACCTGTTTATATCCGTGATGACTATGAAGAAAGCTCAATGGGAAGTGCAAGTAAATGGTGGCTTCACCATGCGCTGAATGACTTTAAAAACTCGATCGAAAAAATACAAGGAACGCTGATTGTACAAAAAGGAAACCCTAAAGATGTATTACAAAAATTACTCCATGAAACGAATGCCCAAGATATTTATTGGAATAGACGCTATGAACCACATGTGCTAAAAAGAGATAAAGAGCTTCAGGCTTTTTTTTCAGAGCAACAAATAAATATTCGCACATTTGAGGGGTTTCTCCTTCATGAACCTTGGAAAATCACAAAAGAAAATGGAGATCCTTATAAAGTGTTTACAGCTTACTATAAAGCTTCTCAAAAACATTCCGTATCTTCTGCTGTAAAAAAAGTTACTTCCATACAAGCTTCCTCTAAACCCGTTGAATCTCTTTCAGTCTCAGATCTCGATTTGCTTTCAAGCATACCGTGGGATGAAACGATTAAGTCGACGTGGGAAGCTACGGAAAAAGGCGCTATTGATGTGTTCAAAACGTTTTTAAAGAATAAGCTGCTTCATTATGAAAAAGGACGAGATTTTCCTGCTGAAGCATTAAATTCATTTCTATCTCCTTATTTCGCTACAGGACAGCTCTCAGCTCGAGTTCTTTATCATTATTTGAGAACTAAAGCAGAAAAAGTAAGTTCCGATGCTTTTGAACAGCAAGCTGAAATGTTTATTCGTCAACTTATATGGAGAGATTTTGCTTATCAGCTGCTTTATCATTTCCCGCACACTACAACTGAACCGCTTAATGAAAAATTCAAGCAATTTCAGTGGGCTGACGGCAATGAAGAGCTTCAAGCTTGGAAAAATGGAAAAACCGGCTATCCCCTTGTCGATGCCGGAATGCGGGAGCTGTGGGAAACAGGTTTTATGCACAATCGAGTTCGAATGGTAGCTGCTTCCTTTTTAGTAAAGCACCTTTTAATTCATTGGAAACACGGAGCAAATTGGTTTTTTGATACCTTAGTAGACGCAGATTTAGCTAATAACACAATGGGCTGGCAGTGGGTTGCAGGCTCGGGAGCAGACGCCGCGCCATATTTTCGTATTTTTAATCCAATTACTCAATCAGAAAAATTTGATAAAGAAGGAGAATATATTAAAAAGTGGCTTCCAGAGCTTAAGCATATTCCTTCTTCTTATATTCATAAACCTTGGGAGGCCCCAGCAGACGTATTAGAAAAAGCAAACGTTACGCTTAATAAAACATATCCGACTCCAATTGTCGATCATAAAGCAGCTAGAGAGCGAGCGCTAGAGCATTATCAGCATATCAAATAAGAGGTAAATCACGCCTCTTATTTGATATGCTGAATTTTTTAAATGTGTAAAAATTCCATTTCACATCTATTTGCAACTAAAAACATGTATTTGAAATCTATTTATAGGGTTTTCAAGCCCAGTTTCCCTCTCTATAGCCCATTTGATTTTTCATATTTTTTCCTATAATTTGAATATATAATAATGATTATATATGCTTGAGAACTCTCTCATTGCATAGATCTGATTGGAGTGATTCGATGCCCGTTTGTCCTTCTTGTAACTATAAGGAAGATTATAATTTTTGCAGAATGTGCGGCACTCAAGTTCGGCACACCTTCACGAACCAAGAAGATCAGCTTTTTTATCCATTAAAAGATCGAATCATGACGGATGACAATGAACCAAAGCATCAAGCTATTTTATCTCATACCCATGATTTAGTATGTGCTATTACTGAAGATGGCATTTATGAATACGCTTCTCCTTCTTACGCTAAAACTTTAGGCGTTTATCCTGATGAGCTTATTGGACAACATGTGCTTATCAATGCGTATCCTGAAGACAAACACCTAATCTCGACTATTTTAGCTAACATGAGCAAAACAAAAGATGCCTCCACATTTGAATACCGAAAGTTTCACGTGAATGGCACCATCGTTTTATTAGAATGTAAAGGCGCTCCAATTGTCACAGCTACTGGTGAAATCGAAGGGTTTGTATTTGTCTCACGAGACGTAACAGAAAAAAGACAAGCAGAGAAAAAGATCCGAAATTCAGAAAAACTTTCTGTCATTGGTCACCTTGCTGCAAGTATCGCACACGAGGTTAGAAATCCTTTGACAACCATTAAAGGGTTTATACAACTGTTCAGTGAGACACAGCAGCCGAAAAAAACAATGATTTATCGAGATCTCATTCAGCATGAGCTCTCGCAAATTGAACATATTATCGCAGAATTTATGAGTTTAGCTAAACGAGAGTACGCATATACAGAAAACCTTGTTATGACAGACTTGCTAGATGAGGTATTAAAGCAATTTGAACCGGTTACTGGAGTCAAAAATATCCACATCATTCGCCATTATCCAAAAGAACATCCCCTGCTCATTAGCGGGCAAAAAACACAGCTAACCCAAGCATTTATTCATATTATACAAAATGCCATTGATTCGATGGAAAGTGGCGGCAAGCTGACTGTATCGATTAAAAAATCAGCTAGAGAAACGCTATGTATTGTGATAAAAGATAGCGGATGTGGAATTGACTCAAAGCGTATCCCTCATATAGGAGAGCCTTTTTATACAACAAAAGAACGAGGAGTAGGCCTGGGACTAACCATTTGTAACAAAATTATTAATGAGCATAATGGTTTTTTTCACGTATCAAGTGAAGAAAATGACGGCACAAGCATTACCATTACCCTGCCTATGAAAACGCCTGAACTTTATGTGGTAGAAGTGTAAAAGAAGCCATCTGAGTAAATCAGATGGCTTCTTTCTTTAAAACAGCTGGGTGTACAGCTGATACTTATAAAGCATATAAAAACTTCCTATCACTGCCAGGTAAAAGATGAGAGTCTCTGCTCCACCACCTGTTTCATATGTTAAAGGAGGCTTAAACTTCTTCTTGCTAAGAGGAGAGAAAAAAGGTACCCCTCGTTTAGAAAAGAAATCTCCAAGAATATGAAAAGCGTATCCATAGGCTATCCCTAATGTAAAATCGTTGTTATACATCGTATGTAAATAAAAAATAAGTCCACTTGCAAGAATAGAATGCGTAATACCTCGGTGTCCAAAAATAGATTTAATGACTTTTGCGAGACCAAGAGATCTTCTACCAATATATGAATTTGGTTCATCAATATCAGGAAGCAGCGCTCCAATCGCAATGCCTACAACATAAGGAAATGTAAACGAAGCGTCTCCTGTTATAGCCACACCGGCACCGGCAGCAATCGATGTTGCAATATGTGTGTGATATCTCAAATATGCCACCTTCTTTCTTTTTCAACTTAAGGCAAGCACCGTGACCAAAATCATACATATGTTCGCCCAACGTTAACTATAAGTGAAGGTGGTAAAAATGTCAAAATAATCTATAGTTACGTAAACTGCAGACCGACTAACCCGATAAGCATCACAAGAAAACTAATAAGAGTACCCTTTCCATTTTTCTTTGCTCTTCCATCTTTTTTGACAATGGAATAAATCCACGTACTCGAATACACGGCGAATCCAAGAAAACCAAATAACGTAATATATGTAAACATGCCGAAACTCCTTTGCTTGTCATTACTATTAACTATACGAGATTTTATAAAAAAAACAAAGTAGTATGATGGCTTGTTTAATATCTCTTTCTTTTTCTTATACTAAGAAGAGGAGGGATGGCTATGCACCAAAAGCAGTTGGAAGATATATTTGACTTTTATGGACTGAGCGAGGTTTATCGAGGCAAATTTGAAGATGTTGAACACCACTGGTTATTTAAAGACGCCGAGCCAACTATACTAGAAGATTTTTTAAATTCTCACGATTGCGAAGACCTTGAATGCTGTACTCTAGAAGAATTTTGTTTTTTATTCATGAATTTTCAATCAATCCATGCACAAATTCCCCACGTGTACTATTACTAAAAAAGTGATTTCGCAGGAAAGCGAAATCACTTTTTATTAAAAGCCTAAAGAAATATATTTTACTTCCAAATATTCTTCAATTCCGTAATGTCCGCCTTCACGTCCAAGTCCACTTTCTTTAAAGCCGCCAAACGGCGCTTGTGGTGTAGAAGGTAGTCCATCATTTAACCCTACAATACCATATTCTAAAGCTTCAGCAATACGAATAGCTTCTGAAATATTTTCAGTGAACACATAGGCTGCTAATCCGTAAGGAGAGTTATTTGCACGGCGAATAACTTCTTCTTCTGTTTGATACGTCGCAATTGGAGCAATTGGTCCGAATGTTTCTTCGTACATACAAAGCATGTCATCCGTTGCACCATCTACAACCGTAGGCTCAACAAAAAGCCCGCTTCCCTCTTCGCGTACAGCCCCTCCAGTTAAGACATTTCCACCCTTTGCTACAACATCATCTAAGTGGCGCTTTACTTTTTCTAACGCTTTTTCATCGATTAAAGGTCCGATATCCGTACCTTCTTCTAAACCGTTTCCGACTTTCAGCTGACTAACAGCCGCTGCAAACTGCTCTGCGAATGGTTTAGCAATAGACTCGTGCACGTAGATGCGGTTTGTACATACGCATGTTTGACCAGCGTTACGGAATTTAGAAGCAATTGCATTTGTTACTGCTTTGTCTAAATCAGCATTTGCTGTTACGATAAACGGAGCGTGTCCGCCTAACTCTAAAGACACTTTTTTAACCGTATCAGCTGCTCCGCGCATTAACAGTTTACCTACTTCTGTAGAGCCCGTAAACGATAGTTTACGTACGCGTCCATCTTGAAGCCACGCTTCTCCAATCGCTTTTGCATCTCCCGTAACTACATTAATTACGCCTTTTGGAATACCCGCTTCCTGTGCAAGCTCTGCTAGTCGAAGAGCCGTTAGTGGCGTTTGTTCTGCGGGTTTAATAACCGCTGTACATCCAGCTGCTAAAGCTGGGGCTACTTTACGCGTAATCATAGCTGCCGGGAAGTTCCAAGGCGTAATAGCTGCCATGACTCCCACAGGCTGCTTATGAGCAAATAATCGTTTATTAGGAGAAGAAGCTGGAATTGTTTCTCCGTAAATGCGTTTGCCTTCTTCTGCGTACCATGAAACAAATCCGTTGGCATAGCCAATTTCACCTTTTGCTTCTTTAAGAGGCTTACCTTGCTCAACTGTCATTATTTCAGCAAGTTCATCCGTGTGTTCTTCGATCAGCTGATGCCATTTAAATAATAATTTACCGCGCTCTTCTGCTGTTTTTTTAGACCATGTTTGAAACGCTTCATAGGCAGCATCTGCTGCTAGCTTCGCTTCTTTTTCTCCACCTTTTGCAACAGCAGCCACTACTTCATTTGTTGCTGGATTTACCACTTCATATGCATCATTTGCTGAAACAAATTCTCCGTTAATATATAAGTTTGCTTGCTTCATATTTCTTCACTCCCTGCTTAAATTTATCTACTCAATATTCTGTGCTGTCCGAAACGTACTTTCGAATTTTACGACTGGCTTGCGATTGGCTAATACCAAGCTGTTCTGCTACTTTGTAAGACGACCTATGCTGTTCAAACGCCTTGATGACCATTTCTTTCTCCACATGTTCAATCATTTCAGGAAGCGTATGCAAAGGTGGATCGATAGCAAACTCTTTTGCAAATGGCAAGTCTTTAAGCGTAATCATTTCTTCTCCTGTAACAACCAGGCGCTCAATGATATTTTCCACTTCGCGAACGTTTCCTTTCCATTCCTGTCCTAAAAATGCATCTAATGCCTTTGGTGATAAGCGTACATTACGTTCATATACCGTATTAAAATGATGAAGAAACTGATAGACAAGAGGCAGAATATCTTCTTTTCGCTCTCGTAAAGGTGGAATCGTAATTGGCACCACGTTAAGTCGATAGTACAAATCACGTCTAAACTTTCCTTCTTCGACCATTTGCTCCAGATTTTGATTCGTAGCAGCAATAATTCGTACGTCTATTGATACTGCTCTTGTTGAACCCACGGGACGAATTGTACGGTCTTGCAGCACGTGGAGCAACTTACTTTGTGCTGAAAGAGAAAGTTCACCAATCTCATCTAGAAAAAGCGTGCCTTCGTTCGAAAGCTCAATGATCCCTTTTTTCCCTTCTCGAAATGCTCCAGTGAACGTACCGCCTTCATAGCCAAATAGCTCTGATTCAATAAGCTGTTCAGGAAGCGCTGCACAATTAAGCTCATGATAAGGCTGCTGCTTTCTGGTACTAAGCTGGTGAAGCAGTTTTGCTACTCTGCTTTTTCCTACCCCTGTTTCTCCAAGTAAAAGAACGGTTGTATTTACAGAAGCAACTCGTTGAATGGTCGAAAAAACTTTTTTCATCGCTTCGCTTTTTGTCACGATGCCTTCTAAATCGACGGATTCGTTTAACTCTTTTTTATAGTTTTCAAGCTGTTCTTCCATCTCTTCCACTTTTCGTTTTAATTCCATTAAGTCTGTGAGATCTCGAGAATAGCTAATAACGCTTTTCAATTGCCCGTCATTGGTGAATACTGGCCTTGTCCGCACATGAAGATACCGGCCTGAGTTTGTTTTTTGAACCAATTCAATTGCTTGATTAGATTCAATCACCTTTAACGTGGCCGAAGGATAAAAGATCCCCATTTCCTGAAGTTCTTTTACGTGCTTTCCAATAAAATCTTCCACTTTCAAAGCATAGTTTTTTTCACACTCTGAATTTACAACTAATACATATCCATTTGCATCAGTTACAAAGATTTCATCAAATGATGACTCAAATATATCGTAAAGTTCGTCGTTAATTTGCTGAATATGCTTTTTATGAATGGTCATTTGAATCACCTTTTCGTCAAAAAATAATTATTATTTTATTTTATCAGAAAATGAAAAATCTATAAATAGAGTGTCCAAACATACCCATTCTTTGTGATTCATGAAGAATGAGTGAAGAGTTCTCTCTTCACTCATGTCTCACTTTCTCTTACACTTCAACCGTTTGCTGTACGCTTGCTTCTAGTGCTGCTTCAAAAATAGCTAAGCCTTCTTCTAACTGCTCATCTGTAATAACAATCGGCATTAAGATACGAAGAACGTTTCCAAATACTCCTGCGCTAAGCAGTAATAATCCACGCTTGTTTGCTTCTTTTACGATACGCTGTGTGAGCTCCTTGTCCGCTTCTTTTGTTTCACGGTCTTTTACAAGCTCGATAGCAGACATAGCACCTAATCCGCGGATATCACCGATACAGTCATATTTTTCTGCTAGTTTTTCAAATCGTGATGTTACCACTTTTCCAAGGTACTCACCGCGTTCGTTTAGCTTTTCTTCTTCAATGATATCAAGTACAGCTAAAGCTGCTTCACATCCAAGAGGACTTCCGCAATACGTTCCGCCAAGCTCACCAGGATTAGATTCATCCATGATTTCAGCACGGCCAATGACACCGCTGATTGGTACGCCAGCTCCTAATGATTTTGATACCGTAATTAAATCAGGCTCAACGTCAAAATGTTCAATACCGAAGTAGCGGCCTGTACGTGCAAATCCTGCTTGAATTTCATCTGATACAAATAAAATTCCGTGCTCTTTACATAATTGATACACTTCTTGCACAAAACGTTTACCTGGAACAATGAAACCACCTTCACCTTGAATCGGCTCCATTACAACAGCTGCAATCGTTTCCGGTGCTACTTCTGTATTTAAGAAGTTTTTGAATTCTGTAATCATGAAATCTTCGTATGCTTCAACTGATAACCCTTGTGGACGGCGATACTCATAAGGATATGGAGCTTTGTATACTTCAGGAGCAAACGGTCCAAATTCATATTTATATGGTTTTACTTTACTTGTCATTGTCATTGTCATTAATGTACGGCCATGGAAACCGCGGTTAAAGGAAATAATTCCTTGGCGCTTTGTATATTTACGAGCAATTTTCACTGCGTTTTCTACAGCTTCTGCTCCGCTATTTAAAAGTAATACTTTCTTGTCAAATTCACCCGGTGCAATTGCCGCTAATCTTTCTGCAAGCTCTACGTATGACTCATACATCATTACGTTAAATCCCGTGTGAATAAAACGGTCTACTTGTTTGTGAAGCGCTTCTTTTACTTTTGGATGACTGTGCCCTACATTGATTGTGCCAATTGCGCCTACGAAATCAATAAACGTATTGCCATCGACATCTTTAACGATCGCCCCTTCAGCCGTATCAGCAAATGTCGGAATGCCATAACTTACACCTTTCGGAATGGCACGGTGTCTTCTATCTAATAATTGCTTTGCATTTTCTCCCGGTAAATTTGTTGCTACTTTGCTAAAAGTTTGACTCATTTTTTATCTTCCTCTCATATTAAATAATTCTTCAATTAGTTTATATGCAAAAAACGTGCCAACTTTTAAAAAGCTGAAAAATAAGCATTTTTAGATAATTCTAACGATATTTCACTCATCAATAAGTCTATATAAACTTATTGATGAGTCAAAAAAGACTTTCCTCTCGCATAAAGTACAGGAATTTTATATTGCCATAAAAGGAACAAGGCTTTTATAATAAATGTATAAATATAGTAATGTTAGGATTGACCTCTTTATAAAGGAGTGAAAAATATGCTAGAGGGCTGGTTTTTATGGGTTATTTTATTTTGGGTGGTCTTTTTAATGAGCATGTTTGCTATCGGCGGATTTTTTATGTTCAGGAAATTTTTAAAGCGCTTACCAAAAGAAGACGGCATGTCTGAGCTTGATTGGCAAGATCACTATCTTTCCAAAACCGTCCACCTTTGGTCAGCGGATCAAAAGCAGCTATTAAACGTTCTTGTTGAACCAGTACCTGAACTATTTCGCGATGTAGCCAAACAAAAAATTGCGGGAAAAATTGGGGAACTCGCAATTGAGGAACAAGCAGCCTCTATAACGGAAGACTTAATCGTACGTGGATACATTTTAGCTACGCCTAAACGTGATCATAAATTTTTATTAAAAACATTAAAAAAGCAAAAAATAGATGCCGTCCCTTACCAGCATTTATTTTAAACTAAAAAAGGTGGCTGCGCAGCCACCTTTTTTAGTTTAATATCGTTGTATTCCCAAGACGATCATTATGCAGCTTTCGTTCGAGCTTTTTGTACGATGTGTACATAGCAATGCGCCACGGTACAATCATACCAAATGCTAAAATCCAGAACATACCGCCAAGCTGGCCAACATCAATTGAAGAACTTAAATATATTTTCATTGCAATCCGAATAATAAGCAAACCAATAATAATGAATGCAAAAGCTTTTGAACGCTTCAAGTAAATATGATCGTCACGAATTTCAAATTTAGACGTTTTAATTAACAGGATTGAGAAAATCATGCCTGCTATTAACGCCTCAAGCAGTTCTGCACCCGTTACTCGAAACATTGGAAAGATAAACATTAATGCTCCCGTACTCATAAAAAAAGGCGGAAGTATAATTTTTTTTGCATTCGTTGGTTTATCAGCAGCTTTCATTCGAATAACTAATATGAAAGAAGCCATAAAAATTGCGACAAGTGTTGAAGCAATAACCAATGAAATCCTTCCTTTACTATAGTTTAGTGTTTGCTTATATTATAATCCAAAAAACATCAGAAGTAAAAGTGCAACAAAAAAACAAAAGAGTGTCTCTTCTGTTTTTATTTAGTAGAGGTAAGATCCGCTTTTGCTTTTTGCTTTTGTTTTTGCTTTTTCATTGATTTTAGTAAGAACCCGCCTTTAAATTTACGCGGCTCGTATGAAATAATGAAAGCACGAGGCTCATATTCTTCAATGAATGCTAATAGCTCTTCTTCTCTACTTCTTTTTGTTAAAATGTCTAATCTATAGCGTGCACTGTCTCTTCCTTCTCCTTGATAAACAGTAACACCAAAACCTTCCTGTCGAAGGCGGTTAATCAACTCTTCATTTTTAGTCATAAGGTTAACTAAGAATGTTGTATATCCAATAGCAAGTCTAGATTCGATATAACTTCCAAGGATAATTCCCACTCCAAACCCAACTGCATATACAACCATAGCAAGCGTGCTTTGATCTCCTGAAAATACAAGAGATAAACCAAATACATAAATTAACGCTTCAACAAATCCAAAAACCGAGGCATACATACTCATACCTTTGACTAAAAAAATTGTGCGTAGCGTCAAGATCGGTACATAGATCAGTTGCAAAAGCAAGATTAACAAAATATCTTTCAATTTATACACCTCTTTTTAACAATTAAAAATATGACGATTTCATTGTATCACTCCGTATTTATAGAAGATATAGTAAAAATAAATTTTTTCTATATATTTTTTACATCATATTCTTGTATATTTCCTAAGAGCAAAAGTAACTATTTTATCTTTTGAAAAATAAAAAGAATCTGCCAATTCTCAGATTCTTTTTTGTATCATCTTCCCTTTTTAAAAGCCCGTAAACCCTCCAAATACGCTCGTTGTATAAATAATAATTTTTGTCATCCAGTCAAAATACAAAATAAATCCCATACCAATCATTGCATATCCGCCAACTTTCATCATGGAATTCATATGTTTTTTTAACCAGTTCATTTTCCCAATAAAAAACGTCATAATAAAAAACGGAATAGAAAATCCAAGTGAATAAGCTATCATATACAAAAGGCCAGAGCCTGGGTTTGTCGCTGCAAGCGCCATAACTGATACTAAAATAGGGCCCGTGCACGGAGTCCAGCCCGCAGCAAAAGCTATACCAATAAAAGAAGAACCTAAGAGTCCAGCCGGCTTATTTGCGAATTTAAGCTTGTGTTCCTGCATAAGAATTCGAGGCTTAAAAATCCCTAGTACAACTAGACCAAAGAAAATAATAAGAATAGCGCCAATCTGCCGAATTAAATCCTTATAGTTAAAAAACCACTGACCAATAAAAGAAGTCGCAAAGCCAATCATAATGAAAATAACAGAAAACCCCAATAGAAAAAATGCTGTGTGAATAAAAGCTTTGCGCTGATGTGACTTAGCGCCTTCCTTTAGCTCGCTAACTGAAACTCCCGTTATGTACGATAAAAAAGCTGGGTACAAAGGCAAACAGCAGGGTGAAATAAAGGATAAAAACCCCGCACCAAATGCCAAAAACAAATTTAAATCTCCCACATTTCCCACTTCCCTTTTTTTGTTCTTTTTGTTCTTTTTCGTTACCATTTTGTAACCAAATTGTCTTATCTCACTTCTTTCAAATAGTACCATTATCTTGTATAATTAGGTAAACGACTTGTTAGAAGGGATACATAGCATTGGCCAAAAAAGATATTCTATTAGCGATTGAAAAGAAACGAGAAGAACTCATCCGCATAGTCCGAGTAAGTGGATTAAACTCTCCACCTGCTATTAAACATAGTCAAGAATTAGATCATTTATTAAACGTTTACAATGAATTCCCTGCTCAAACAACAGAAACAACCTCTTCATGAAGGTTGTTTCTTTTTTTTACCTTCACTCTATCAATTCTGTATAAATCTCTTTTACTCCTGTTTCTTTGCTGAAATTCTCTTCTTTTTCACTGTGCTGAAGCTGATACATATTATAGTACAAACCGCCTTTGTTTAGCAGTTCAGTATGTGTGCCTTTTTCGACGATTTTCCCTTTATGCAGTACTAAAATACAGTCGGCGTGTTGAATAGTGGATAAACGATGGGCAATCGCAATTGTTGTACGGCCTTTTCCCATATCTCTTAACACTTCTTGAATCGCTTCTTCTGTTTGTGTATCAATGTGTGCTGTTGCTTCATCAAGAATAAGGATTTTAGGATTCCGGATGACCGTTCTTGCAAATGCTAAGAGCTGACGCTGGCCGCTTGATAAAGTGGAACCTCTTTCGACTAGCACTTCATTATACTTATTTGGAAGGGCTTCGATAAATGCATGAGCTTGCACAAATTCCGCCGCTGCTTTTACTTGTTCATCAGAAAAATGGTCTTCGTGCAGCGTAATATTTCGTTTTATGGTATCTGCAAATAAAAAAGCATCTTGAAGCACTAGCCCTACCTCATCTCGAAGCTGTTTATTTGAAAAAGACGATAGCGGTTTATTATCGATCAAAATGTCTCCTTTTTGCTGCTCATAAAAACGCATTAATAAATTAATGATGGAGCTTTTCCCGCTTCCTGTATGGCCTACTAAAGCCACTGTTTCTCCTTCGTTTACCGTAAACGATATATCAGAAAGTACATCTCGAACACCATCATAGGAAAACGTTACGTTTCTGAATTCTACCGTTCCTTTTTGTACCCCCTGCTTTTGTTCTCCTGTCATGACTGGATTTTTTTCTTTTTCATCCATCAAGTCAAATACCCGAGAGGCTGATACCATCGCTTGCTGATACATAGAGAGACGCTGCATCATTTCATTAACAGGCTCAAAAAAACGATCCAAGTAGTTGATAAACGCGTAAAGAACACCAATTTTAACAGGACTGTCAGCTACGGAAATACCAAAATAACTGAGCACAAGAATAACGGCTAAAATGTAAAGAATTTCGACTGCCGGCCTTAGCAGCAAACCATCCAACTTAATATTGCGCATCCCCGCTTTGTAATGTTCATCATTGATTTCTTCAAATTCCGAGCGCAGCCGCTTTTCTTGACGAAATAGCTGAATAATAGACATGCCTTGCAAAGACTCATGAAGCTTGGCATTTAACTGGCTTAGTTTCTCTCGAAGCTGTCCGTAGTAAATAGCGCTGTAATGCTGATAAAGCTTCATAAGTCCCCAAATGAACGGGAGAAGAACTAAACAATAAAAAGCCAGCTTCATATCTAGCATAAACATGGCTATAAAAATACCGACCAAAAATACCCCATTTTGAATAAAAACCGCGATGACTTCCACAAACATTTCTTTCATGGCTTCCGTGTCATTTGTAATTCGAGATACCAGGCTTCCCGTGGGCGTGTTGTCAAAAAAGCGAAGAGCCAGGCGATGAACATGAGAAAAAACGTCAATTCGAATCTGCTGAATAATTTGAAGCGCAATTTTTTGGAACTGCAGAAGCTGAAAGTATTGAACGACAATTTTTAAAAGCTGTAAAAGCAAATAACTGCTAGCCAGCCACACAAGAGGCTGAAGAGGCAAATACTTAGGAGTTAAATAATCGTCAATGAAAATTTTAATCAAAATGGGCCCTAATAAATCCGCAGCCGTAGCAATTAATAATAGTGTGAACGCTAAAAAAAATGATTTTTTATGCGGAATTGTATAGCGAAACAGACGTTTATGTACCGAAGAATGCTCAATTTTCATTTTTCGTCTCTCCTTCTTCTACCGCACGTTCAAGCTGCTGTCTATCGTACATATCCTGGTACCAGCCGCTCACGCTAAGCAGTTCCTCATGAGTTCCTCGCTGAATAATTTTCCCTTTATCAAATACAAGAATCAGGTCTGCATGAGTAACCGAGCTCAGCCGATGCGCTGTAATAATCGTTGTTCGATTTTGACGTTTCTGCTTCAGCGCTTGTAAAATACCCGCTTCCGTTTTTCCATCTACCGCTGATAGCGAGTCGTCTAAAATTAAAAGCTCAGGATCTAATAGAAGAGCTCTTGCAATCGAGATACGCTGTTTTTGTCCACCCGATAATGAAACGCCTTTTTCGCCTACTATTGTTTGATAGCCATCTGTAAAATCGAGAATGTCTCTATGTACATTGGCAACCTTAGCCGCTTCTTTAATCTCTTGATTGCTTGCTTCTCTTTTTCCAAAAGCGATATTATCAGCAACTGTTGTTGAAAACAAAAAGTGATCTTGAGGAACATATCCAATGCTTTTGTACAATGAATCAAAAGCATAGTCTTTAATGTCTTTTCCTCCCCATAAAACAGCTCCGTCTCTTACATCAAATTCACGAAGCAGCAGCTTTAAAATCGTGGTTTTCCCAGCACCCGTCTTTCCGACAATCCCTAACGTTTGACCGCGAGAAAGTGTAAAATAAATTTCGTTTAACGTATATGCGTCTTCTTTACCATACGAAAACCTATGAATAACAGCTTCAATATTTCCTGTTGGCATTTCAGCACTAGGATGCGCTGCTTCTTCAATCGAATTTTCTTCTTTTAATAAAGAAAATACCCTGTCATATGATGCTCTTCCTCGTTCTACAATATTAAATAGCCAGCCAAACGCGAGCATCGGCCAAATAAGAAGGCCCAAATAAGTTGTAAAGGTAACAAGCTGACCCAGTGTTAACTCTTCACTAATAACCATCTTGCTGCCAAAAATAAGAGCAAGTAAAAAAGAAAGTGCTACAATAATCGAAATGGTCGGATCAAACAATGCATCTACTCGGGCTACTTTCATGTTCTTTTGCACAACATCTGCAGACTTAATGCGAAATTCTTCGACATCAGCTGCTTCTTCCCCAAACGTCTTAATGACTTTAATTCCGCTAATGCTTTCTTGAACCTTATCATTTAAAGTAGAAAATGCTGCTTGTGCGTGATGAAACCGCGCATGAAGCAATGTACCATAGTAACTTGTTAAAACGGCCATAAGCGGCATAGGAATAAGGCAAATAAGCGTTAATTTCCAGCTGATTGTGAGGGCCATTGTGCATAGAACAAGCCCTCCTGTGACAATGGAATCCACGAGTGTCAAAACGCCCGAACCTGCAGTTTGTTGGATAGCTTGAATATCGTTTGTTGCATGGGCCATCAGATCCCCAATTCGCCGCCGTTGATAAAAGGCCTGATTCATCTTGGTAAAATGAGTGTAGAGGGTATTTCTCAGCTGCTTGGCTAGTTTAACAGATGAACCAAATATCATAATACGCCATATGTATCTTGTGAAATAGGCCACCACAGCAGCTCCTAGCAAAATGCCAACCATCTGCATTAAGCGCTTTCCATTCAGCGTCCCTTCTTTAATGCCATCTACCGTTAAACCAATAATTTTAGGCGGGAGAAGTTCTAATGCTGCCACAATAATGAGCAGCGCTATCCCCGTTATGTAAGACTTTTTTTCCTGTTTGAAAAACCACCATAACTCTCGAAAAATTTTCATCGTATCCCCCTAGCCCCACAACTATTTTCTTATCTCTATCATAAAACAAAAGACACCCTTCTGAATAGAGAGTGTCTGTCCAATTAACCATTATTTAATTTGGCCGTTCATTGCTTTCATCATTTGGTTAATTTTTTTCTGCGATGGTTTCATGCCCATTTGCATCATCATCATTTTTAACATTTGTTCATTAATTGGTGGATTTTTCTTCAGATAGCTCATCATATACTTACGAGCAATGAAAAATCCTAGCGCTATCCCAACAATTAATGCTAGAACACCAACTAGAATATACATTCCCATGGTATTACTTCCTCCTTCGTGTTGTCTAACTTACAGTGTACTAGACCATACGCTATTATACAATATTTCCGTTCCAATTTCCTTAAATAATTACACAAATTTTCTTGTTTTCACAGGCCTCAGCCAGCCGTATTCATCCGTTCCATAATTCACTGCTAAAAAACAAGGATCTAGCTTGCGTAATACTTCAAAAAAAGCTGTCTCAGCATCAACATTGCCATCTCCTTCAATTGTTATACAGCGATTCGTTAATTTTATAGATGCTCGACTTTTTTTATGAGGATATTCCAGCACAAACGTCTCTTGATGAGTAAAAAAATGAGGATAATGAGAAAACGCCTGAAGCAATTCTCGTTGAATAAATGAAATGGGCAGTTGGCGAGTAATGTAATGAACTTGTTTTTGTAGGTGCGTTTCCTGCAAGTGACGTTTCATTCTATATTCAATCAGCAGCTGATAAATGAGCTTTTCTCTTCGAAAATAGGATGATGCAACTTCTTCCTCCATTAAATATACTTCATACGTTCTCACGATTCATCCTCCCTTTCGGCTCGTTCTTTTTTGTACCATTATACCGAATGGTGTACGCAATGCTTGTCTATCGATGAAAAAATTCCTTTGTTTTTTTGTCGAAAAAAAAGAGCAGACCACAGGAGTCCGCTCTTTCTTATGAAAAAGAATTATGCATTAAGCAAGCTTTTCACTTTTGCTACTACATTTTCAACTGTAAAACCAAATTCTTTCATGATTGTTTCACCAGGAGCAGATGCACCGAAGTGATTAATACCAAGAACTTGTCCTTCGTCTCCAACATAGCGTTCCCAGCCAAGTGTAGAAGCCATTTCAATACCTAAACGTTTTTTCACTGATTTAGGGATAACACTTTCTTTGTACTCAGCAGATTGCTCTTCGAAACGGTCCCATGCAGGCATACTTACTACAGATACGTCAATACCTTCTGCAGCTAATGCTTTTTGTGCTTCTACTGCTAGGCTTACTTCAGAGCCTGTTGCAAGTATTAATGCATCCGCTTGGTCTTTACCAGCTTTAGATACAACGTACGCACCTTTAGACACGCCTTCGTATGCATTTTCTTTTGTACCTTCAAGCGTTGGCAAGTTTTGACGAGTCAATACAAGCGCCGTTGGGCGGTCAGTTGACTCTAATGCTAAGCGCCATGCAGCAGCTGTTTCATTTGCATCTGCAGGACGAACCACTGAAAGACCTGGCATTGCACGAAGTGATGGCAATTGTTCAATTGGCTCATGTGTTGGGCCGTCTTCTCCAACTGCGATACTGTCATGTGTGAATACATATGTTACAGGAAGCTTCATTAAAGCTGCTAAGCGAATTGCTGGGCGAAGATAATCAGAGAATACAAAGAATGTTCCTCCGAATACTTTTACACCGCCGTGTAGAGCCATACCGTTTAATGCAGCTCCCATTGCAAATTCGCGTACACCAAACCAGATATTACGTCCGCTGTAATCAGCTGCAGTGAAGTCTTCTGAACCTTTAATCATTGTTTTATTTGAGCCAGCTAAGTCAGCTGAACCGCCGAAGAATTGAGGTACAGCTTGTGCTACTGCGTTTAATACTTCTCCAGAAGAAGCACGGCTAGCTAGGCTTGAACCCGTTTCGTATGCTGGAAGCGTTTCTTCCCAGCCTTCCGGTAACTTTCCTTCTACTGCTAGTTCAAATTGACGACCTAGTTCAGGGTATTTTTCTTTATACTGTGCAAATACATCGTTCCATTCGTTTTCTTTCTTTTGGCCATCTTCAGCAATTGTAGCTTTGAAGTGAGCATACACTTCTTCTGGCACATAGAAATCTTCTTCAAATGTCCATGCATAAGCTTCTTTTGTTAATTTTGTTTCATCGGAACCTAATGGAGAACCGTGCACGCCAGAAGTACCCGCGTGGTTTGGAGAACCAAATCCGATTGTTGTTTTTACTTCAATTAGTGTTGGGCGTGTTAAATCGCCTTTTGCTTCTTCAATTGCGTTTGCAATCGCTGTCAAGTCATTGCCGTCTTCAACGCGGATTACTTGCCATCCGTAAGCTTTGAAACGATCTTCTACGTTTTCAGAGAACGAGCGATCTAAATCTCCGTCTAAAGAAATATCATTTGAATCGTATAAAACAACTAAACGTCCTAATTTTAAATGTGCTGCTAATGAAGCTGCTTCAGCAGATACACCTTCCATTAAGTCTCCGTCACCACAAATACCATACGTAAAGTGGTCTACAATTTCTAAACCTTCTTTGTTGTATGTTTCAGCTAAATGACGTTCTGCCATTGCTTTACCAACAGCCATTGCAATACCTTGTCCTAGTGGGCCAGTTGTTGCATCAACACCTGCTGTATGACCGAACTCTGGATGACCTGGTGTTTTACTTCCCCATTGACGGAAGTTTTTAAGGTCTTCAATTGATAAGTCATATCCAGCTAAATGAAGCAAGCTGTATAATAGTGCCGATCCGTGCCCTGCTGATAATACAAAGCGGTCACGGTTGAACCAGTTTGGATTCTTTGGATTGATGTTCATAAATTTTGTCCACAATGTATATGCCATTGGAGCAGCTCCCATTGGCATACCTGGGTGACCTGAATTTGCTTTTTCAATCGCATCGATTGATAAAGTACGAATTGTTGCAATCGAAAGATCTTCAATACGTTGTGTCATACTCTTCATTCCTTTCAAAACTATGTACATATGTTATCATACTAATGATTTGCTTATTTGTACAATACTTGAACCAAAAAATTTTCCACTTTTACAGTTTTTGTGTGCCTTATTAAAAATATACAAAAAACTAGAGGGAACACTCCTCTAGTTTTACTAGAACGTCTTAGTGAAGACGTTTCTTTTTACTCTCTTTTAACTTCTTAGGCGTAACATCTTTACCTTCTTCATCCACAACTTTAATCGTATGAAGGTGATTTGTCATAGATTGTCGGAAAACTTTTAAATATTCCTGACGTAGCTCTTGCTGTTCTTTCGCTTCAAATTCTGTCAGACCTTCAGCCTTTGCCTTTTTTGAAAGAGCATTAATACGAGCAAGTTTATCTTTTGATAGCATATAAAACCTATCTCCTTATAATCAATAATTAAAATTACCGAACCGTTCCGGCAACATGTAGTCATCTTACTAAATCTCTTTCGTTTTATCAAGAGATTGAGCACTCTCTTGGTATTCTTGATAGCGGCGATGTACCGTCGCTTTTGAAATATTATAGCCAAAACCTTTTAGCGTAACTGAGATTTCAGCAAAGGTTAAGCCGTTATGACGAAGGCGGACAATTTCTTCAATTGGCGCTTCTTTTTTTTCTCTTCCCGAGTTAACTCCTTGATTTTTTAAATTTTGCTGCGGACGATAACCGTTTTCTACAGCTCTTTTCATTCCTCTTTTAATTTTAGCATTATGTAATTTCCGCTGATGCTCTTCCACTAAGCTAATAATATCTAACACCATTGAATCAGATTCTGAAAGCTGAAGCTGGCCTTGATGACTAATCGTATAGATGGTAGCATTTTCTTTATGAAAAGCATGAAGCAGCGCAATTCGGGCATTTCCTCTGCCTAATCGTGTTTCATCTTGAATAAGCAACACAGATATTTTTTCTTCTTTCATTGTATGAAGAACATCCAAAATACCCTCTCTGTCTACTTCATATCCGCTTGCTTTTTCCATTACGACTTTTTTTACGTCTAGATGGTGAAGATCAGCAAGCTTTTTTAATTCTTCTTGCTGGCGCTGTAAAGATGTTTCTTGGGTTTTTTTATCCGTACTGACACGGCAATAAATAATGGCATCCACTTTTATCACGACCTTTTCGGCTTCTAACAATATTCAGGAACGACCGTTACACACTACTGTTCAATTGCCACTTGATTATGTAACTCTTTTTTTAAAACAGGAATATATAATTTATCTCCAGGAGATAAAGACTGCGCAGTGTCTGAGTTTAAGTCATTGACGTCTTCAACCCATTTGACAAATTCATTGGTGGTCAAATGATGGTGATTATGATACTTGTTGGACAATTCCCAAAGCGTATCTCCTTTTGTAATAGTAACCGTTGAATATTTGTCTAAATCTACTTTATCCGCTCCTAAAACCAGCGTCAATACATATGTAAGTGCAGCGATAACTGCAAAAAAAATAGCGTAATGTTTCATAGAATGTAAGAATTGTTGCATATTATGATCCCCCTATCAGAATATATGTTCTTATTTTAGTGAGAACATTTGTTTCTGTCAATGGAATTCTTCGAACTTATGTTTGTATATTGACACATCACGTGGTATAATTCACCTAAAGAATAGCTAAAATCGAGGTGAAAAATATGAAGCTATCAAAACGTCAACAAGACATACTAGATTTTATTAAGCATGAAGTAAAATTAAAAGGTTATCCGCCTTCTGTGCGTGAGATTGGGGAAGCGGTAGGATTAGCCTCTAGCTCCACTGTACACGGACATTTAGCTCGTTTAGAAAGCAAAGGGTTAATTCGCAGAGATCCGACAAAACCAAGAGCAATCGAAGTTCTTCAACTAGACGAAGTAAACATCCCTAAAAGCAATGTCATAAATGTTCCTGTTATCGGTAAAGTAACAGCGGGTCTGCCTATAACAGCCGTTGAAAATGTGGAAGAATATTTCCCTCTTCCAGATAAATTTGTTTCTCCAGATGATCATGTATTTATGCTTGAAATTATGGGAGAAAGTATGATTGAAGCAGGTATTCTAGATGGCGATATGGTAATCGTACGTCAGCAGCAAACAGCTAATAATGGAGATATTGTGGTCGCTATGACCGAAGACAACGAAGCAACGGTAAAACGTTTCTTTAAAGAAGAAAATTTCGTTCGTTTACAGCCTGAAAATTCAACGATGGCGCCTATTATTCTTCGCCACGTAACGATTTTAGGAAAAGTAACTGGTGTATATCGCACGATTCACTAATCAGATACTGTATGTAAAACCAACTAATCATGATGTTAGTTGGTTTTTTTACGTTTGTTTTCTAAAAAAATTGGCATATTATAAATGATACGTTGAATCATCGCAGGCAGGTAGAACGGTTTTTGTAAATCTTGTTTTACCTTTTTTACTTTCTACCTGCATTTCCTCGACTCTTACAAGGAAATACAACCGACTATAAGAAGGATGTAGTTTATGACCAATACACCAAGGAAAACAGAACCATTTCAAACCATTGTACCTACCAAAGCAATGAACATGTTTCTTTTTCCTTTTTCCTTTGACCGAAAAAATAAAGAGCAGCTTGTTCATGCACTGAAAGAAAATTTGTTTGAGTTTTTTTCCATTCAAAACAAACATGTAGAAAAAGAATACTACGGAGAACAGTATTACGTATCTCATGATAGCTTGGATCAATATTTTCTTCCTTACATTGAATGTATTCTATTCCCTGATTCCTGCGAAAAAGAAGGCTTGCTTCGATTTTCAAAAAAAATAGACCATACCGTTACGCTACAAACTTCCTCCACCACCGTGTCTAGCAACGTGCTGTCTGTGGATGTTTTTTTATGTCCTTTTGAGATTGGCGTCATGACCATTCGCACTGAGATGAGTCATAATCATTACACCTATGATGACATTTTAGAATTCATGAATCATTTTCGTGTATTAGAACCGAAGCTTGCTGAAGAGCATGGATCCACCATTACCTATGAACATCACCGCTATAGCAAAGTACAGGATTATATTTTTTCACAGCTTGCGCCATTTTTGAACGAACACATCAAAAAAGAAGCCACGCGTGAACAGCATGTAGGGAGCCTTCCTTATTTTATCGATGAACGGATGTTTGTATTAAGTTATGTAACGGTAAATCAAGAGCAAGAGATTAACTCCACAACTTTATTTCGTACTGGGCAGCTAAATAGCTATACGCCTGACGGGAAACCGTTTATCTCTGCACACAACCACGAGTATATTAAAACGTATAATACCAAACACGTGTACTCCAGATGGGCTCCTGAAACCTATTACGTTATAACAGACCATGTGTTTTCGTGTATTTCTAAATCGACAGACTCTAAAACGGATCAGCTTTTGATGAATCATCTATTTGGCCAGCATTATTATAATTTATTTTTGCATTTTTTCTATAAAATCGTGTTGCTAAAACTATCTTATGAGTATTCTCAGCTCACGTTTCATAAAAATTCAGAGGGCATTGAGCGACTAATCCGCTCTATTACCGTATTTTCAGGTAAATATTTATTTTTAGAAATTAGCTCTCGCACAGAAGGTCAAGAGTTTTCTGAGCTCTTTAAAAAAATCTTCCACATCAATTCTCTTTATCAAGAAGTCAAAGAAACCCTTGGTACTTTGTATCAAAATCAAGAGAAAATTGCGGCCAAGCGTCACAATTACTTATTATTAATTTTAACGATTTATACCGTTCTTTCCGGTATTTACGGAATGAATTTAGTTATTAGCAAGCTAAAGGGAAACATCAATTGGGATAGTATGAAGCAGTTTTCTATCTTTGAATATATCGCTTTAATAGTAGCTCTATCAGGAATTCTGATCAGCATTAGTCTCGGAGTGAGCTCCCTATGGAATTTATTAAAAGATCGATTTAAAACATAAAAGCTGTTCGCATACTTATGGATGCAAACAGCTTTTTCTATTACGAAATCTTTTTCCTACTCCGCTTACTCTTTTATCAAACGTTATGCCGCTGTTGTAATTTCAAATGACTGAACGTAATCGTTTTGTACGAGGAATGATGTCTTGGATTGGCTTCAGGCAAACATATGTAGAATATGAGCGCGATGAACGTTTTGCTGGTGAAACAAAATATCCTTTAAAAAAGATGATCAAGTTTGCTTCAGATGGAATTATTGGGTTTTCAACGAAGCCTTTGCGTTTAGTAATGGTTATTGGCTTATTATCGGTTTTTGTATCACTTTTAGTTTTAATATTCGATTGTTGTTTGGCTGATAGGTAAAAACATTCAGCCTGGCTGGACTTCTATTATGGTAGCTATCACCTTCTTTAGCGGTATTCAGCTACTTGGTTTAGGTCTAGTCGGACAATACATCGCAAGAATTTACGATGAAAGTAAAAATAGACCTATTTACGTTGTACGTGAAACCATTAACTTCTCGAAAGCTTCAACAGATTCTCCGAACGTACGTGAAAAAGTATATAGCTAAAAAAACAAGGAAGAAAACAGTTGTTTTCTTCCTTGCTTTTATTCTTTTTGAAGCTGTAAATCACTTGGCGCCCAGTCCGGAATTCCATCATCTTCATCAAATTCAATAATGACATCCGTTACTCCTTTTTCCTGTAAAATACGATTTTCCAGACGATCTTTAATGTCATCAGCTTCTGCCACTGTTAAAGAAGGATCAATTTCTACTTTTAATTCAACGTGAAGCTCTTCTCCTTCTTTCATCACCATTAATGTTTGAATATCACGCACTTGTACATCTTGCATGACAATCGCGCCAATTTTTATTTCCATTTCTTTATCTGCTTCACCAAGCGCTCCAGCAGCATTATCTAAAAATACTCGTCCTACCACAAAAAACATCATAAGCCCAATTAAAATAGAAGCAATTCCTTCAGCTTGGTGAAAAGGTGTAAACCGTGAAATGAAAACGGCTATTAACGCCAATACGCCTCCTCCAGTAGCTACTAGATCTTCCATAAAGACCAGCTTGGTTGCTGGCTTTGCTTTCCTTAAATGAACAAAGCTTTGGGTAAAAACATTGACCTCTGTAGTATTCATTCCGACATCGTGCAAAATTTCTTTCATTGCCTTAAATAGGACAAACATCTCAAGTAACACCGAGATGCCAAGTACTGCAATATTTAAAATAAAGCCTGAAGACTTCGTCGGATGAAGAATATGGTGATATCCTTCTTTAATCGTTTCAAACGCCATAATCCCTACTACAAGAACCGCTCCCAATAGAACGAGATTAACCAATCGGCCGAAACCGTTTGGAAATCGTTTGGTCGGGGCTTTTTTACTTAATGCCGAACCTATAAAGACAAAAAACTGATTAGCTGCATCGCCTAAGCTGTGCATCGTTTCAGCAAACATTGCTACATTCCCTGTTAAAGCGAAGGCAATACCTTTAATGATAGAGATAATGGTATTAACTACAGCGGCCATGATGGCGGATTTATTTCCCTTTCGCAACAATTTAATTAATTCACTCATATAATCCCTCCGTTTGCGCCTTTGATGAGATTCGATTACGGTTAGTGTATGTGAATTTAAAAATTAAAAACCTCCGACATACAAGTTGGAGGTTTTTAGTCATGTTTCATTATTTTTTAAAACGGTACGGTACAGTTGTAACAATTACATTTTTACGGTAAAGCAAATGTGCTTTTAACAACAGACTGGACTGATTGTGAAGGATATTTTGCCAGCTTTTTTTCGTAATGAATTGCGGAATAACGACCGTAATAGCCATATTATTTTCCCGGGCTTTTTCCTCAGCCATATCGATGAATCGAAACAGCGGCCGCACTAAGCTGCGGTATTGAGAATGAAACGTAACAATACGAATATCAGGCTGCCACTTCTCCCACTTCTCTTCCATTCTCTTTTCGCTTTCTCGATCAAAGGCCACATGCACTGCAATAACGGTATCGCCAATCGTTCTTGCATAATTTAATGAATTTTCTACTACCTTTGTCATTCCTGCTACAGGAACAATGACCACACTTCCTTCAAGCTTTCCAATCTTTTCTCCTTGCTTAATGCGAAGCTGCTCTCCTACCGCTTCATAATGCGTATGAATGCGATGAAAAATATAGACAATAACCGGTAAGAAAATGAGCACGGACCATACTTGTGAAAACTTCGTTGTAAACAAAATAATTAGCACCGTTAAGGTAATGAGGGCACCAATTAAGTTAATGGTTAGCTTCCCTTGCCAGCCGGCCGGCTTTTCTCTAAGCCATTTGACAATCATGCCTGTTTGAGAAAGCGTAAATGGAATAAACACCCCGACTGCATAAAGAGGAATTAATTGTTCAGTCGCTCCTTTAAAAGCTACAATTAAGACAATAGAAGCAATTCCAAGGGTCACAATTCCATTTGAATAGCCTAATCGATCGCCACGAATTTGAAACATTCTTGGCATGTATTTATCAGACGATAAGTTGACAGCCAGCAAAGGGAAAGCTGAAAAGCCCGTATTCGCCGCTAGCACTAGAATTAGAGCTGTTGTGCCTTGAATAAAATAATAAAATCCATTTCGTCCAAACACACTCGATGCAATTTGTGATACAACCGTTTCATCTGCTTTTGGAGAAATGCCAAGCCAATAAGCTAAAAACGTGATGCCAGAAAATAAAACGGCTAAAATACCGCCCATCAGCATTAATGTATGAACAGCATTTTTTGCACCTGGCTCTTTAAAGTTAGGCACTGCATTTGAAATAGCTTCTACACCTGTCAATGCCGAACAGCCTGATGAAAAAGCTTTTAATAATAAAAACAAACTAATACCTGGCACTACTGTACCGAGAGATGGATGCAGCTCAGGTGAAACTTGACCTGTCGCTATTTTAAATAAGCCTACCGCTATTAACAAAATAAGAGCAATAACAAATAAATAAACCGGATAAGCTAATACGGAAGCGGATTCTGTTACACCACGTAAATTTAAGACGGTAATAAAAATCACCAGCAAACAGGCAATTACTACATTGTAATGATGCAGCGTGGGAAAAGCCGAAGTTAAAGCATCGGTTCCTGCTGAAACACTCACAGCAACTGTTAAAATATAATCCACCAACAATGATCCCCCAGCGATAAGCCCGGGATTTTCCCCTAAATTGGTTTTCGAAACAATATAAGCTCCTCCACCTTGCGGATACGCATAAATAATTTGGCGATATGAAAGAATTAAAGCCGTCAGCAGAACCAATACCCCAAGCGCAATTGGAATCGAATACCAATAGGCAAGGACGCCGACTGTTGCAAGTACAATCAAAATTTGTTCTGTTCCATAAGCCACTGAAGATAAGGCATCTGATGATAAAATAGCCAGTGCTTTAAGCTTACTAAGTTTTTGGTCGCCTAACTCTTTTGTTTTAAGCGGCTTTCCAATCAATAATCTTTTGAGAACTGAATAGTTCACGTAATTTCCCTCCGATGATTGCTTAGCTACTATTTACTGTTCATTGCTAAGCTCCGTTACAAGTTCACGAATAAGTGATATTATTCCTAAAAAATACCTTTTTATGTTAAAAAAACGCACAAAAAAAACACTAAGGGTTCTCAGCGTTTTTACACAGCTTAAACCTCCTCTCCAAAACGCTTATGGGGTTAGCTGTCGGATTCGGGCTATGAGAGTAGCCCTACCTTTTAAAAAAAGGATTCACCCCAAGTGACAATGCACAAATTTGGGTCCCCCACTTCTGACGAATTAAGCGATAACAGGTCAATATAATTTTCGGTTAAAGAGTATGATTGATAACATGTTTCTTTCATAACTATCCTTTGTTCTTAGATAATATACTCCCGTACAAATGGTTTGTAAAGCATTATTTTACGTAAACCAGAAAATAGTGCTTAAGGCGCTTTTAAGAGGAAAACAAAAGGCCTTCTGCCTGCTTACAGAAGACCTTCTTGCTTTAACTTTTTGCTTTTAAAACGGCTGCTAGCTTGTTTTTCGTTTGAGGACCATAAATGCCATCTACATCATAAGGAAGATACACAAGCTGAAAACGTCTGACTGCATCTTTCGTTTGAACTCCATATATTCCGTCTACTGACCCTACTTTAAAATTAACTGCGTTTAATGCTTTTTGAAGCTGTTTCACGGCTTCTCCAGAATCACCTTGTTTTAAAATTCCATTTGGAAGTGGATATTGTTCCGAAGGTGGAGTTGGTGACGGTGTTGGAGATGGGTTTGGTGAAGTTCCTGAAGGAATAACAATTGTTTTTCCAACCTGTAGGGTTAAAGGATCAGAAAGCCCTTTATTTGCTTCTTGCAGCGCTTGTACTGTTATTCCGTACTTCTGTGCAATACTGTACAGCGTATCTCCTTGCTTGATCGTATACGTTTTTGTACCTGGTTCAGAAGGTGATGGATTTGGTGTCGGTGTCGGTGTTGGAGATGGTGATGGATTTGGAACTGCACGGCGAGGTAAATTTAAATATACGGCAATTCCTTTAGCATACGATTCACCCATACTTTTTAAAAAAGCTTCATTTTGAAGAAGTGCTGCATCGGCGCTCCTATCAATAAAAGCTATTTCAGTGAGTACTGCAGGCATATTTGTTAAGCGAAGCACCGCATAATTGGCTGATTTTCGTCCGCGATTCGGATGATTATACGACAGCAGCGTTGGCTGTACTTGACCGTGCACAATCGATTGAAACGTTTTACTGGCATTGCTAGCGCTTCTATAAACATAATCTTCGTATCCTGTTCCTCCACCGGCATTTACGTGAATAGACATAAATGCATCTGCGCCCCACGAATTAGCTTGAGAAGCTCGCTGAGATAACGATAAAAAAACATCTGTGGTACGAGTGGTTTTAATCGTAAAATCACTGTACATGCTATTTAAATAGCTTATTAAATATTGTTGAATTTTTAAAACTAAGTTTTTTTCATACAGTCCGTTCGCTCCAACTGCTCCTGCATCTGCCCCACCATGTCCTGCATCAAGATAGATTTTTTTCATATTACTTGTCCCTCCTTATTGTTAACATATGCACGAGGGGAAAAAGTGCTACGTATACTAGCCTACTAAGTAGAAAATTACTAAAAAAAAGAACCGCTACTCAAAGGCAACGGTTTATTCTGCGTTGTAGACAGAATATTAAATAGGGATAGCTCTCAAGGAGTGACAGCTATATGCAGAGTGTTGATTCGTTGATTAAATGATAATAATTATCATTTTCATTTAAAGTATACACTAAAAGGAAAGTTTTGTCTATTCTATTATGAGAACAGGCTTATTTAAAAAGCAGAACGCCTATAACAATGAGAATAATCCAAATTGGAATGCTTATTAATATGCCTATTACTAAACCTTTGAAAAAATTTCCTTCTTGCATTTTCATTCCATTCCTCTCCAACAGTATTTTCTAATGACACTACGACTGGCTGAAAATTCTCTGAAGTTATACTGAAGTGCAGAGTGAACACATAAACAATCTCTCTATCTGTTATACACTACTTTTACATATAGATTCAATGAGACAAAAAGCTTATCCTTTTTAATTCATATAACCAAATTCTTTCCTGTATATAACAAAACAACAAAAATCCTCCCGTAAATTTTACGACAGGCAGCTATACTTGTTTTATAAACAGCTTAGTTCGATATTTAATATGCGCAATGTTATTCATTTTGAAAAACAAAAAAGTCCGAGAGAACGTATAAACGATCTCTCGGACTTTTAGGAATTAATATTGGCTCATGTATTGGTCACGTTCCCAAGGATGAACTTGTGTACGGAACATATCCCATTCGATTTCTTTCGCTTCAACGAAGTGCTCTGCTAAGTGTTCACCTAATGCAGAAACCATAACTTCGTTTGATTGGAAGCTATCTAAAGCTTGAGCTAATGTTGCAGGTAAATCTACGATACCTTCTTCAACACGCTCTTCTTTTGTCATTACATAGATATTACGATCGATAGGTTTTGGAGCTTCAAGGTTGTTCTTGATTCCATCTAAACCAGCTTTTAATAGAACAGCCATTGCTAAATATGGATTAGCAGCTGGGTCTACGCTACGTACCTCAACACGAGTTCCTACGCCGCGAGAAGCTGGGATACGGATTAATGGGCTACGGTTGCGAGCAGACCATGCAACATAACAAGGAGCCTCATATCCAGGTACTAGACGCTTATAAGAGTTTACAGTAGGATTTGTTACTGCTGTAAAGCTGTGTGCGTGCTTGATGATACCTGCGATAAATTGACGAGCAGTATCACTTAGCTCTAGATTACCGTTTTCATCATAAAATGCGTTTTGACCATCTTTAAATAATGAAACGTTACAGTGCATACCTGAACCATTCACACCAAATAATGGTTTTGGCATGAATGTAGCATGTAAGCCATGTTTACGTGCAATTGTTTTTACAACAAGTTTGAACGTTTGGATATCATCACAAGCTTTTAATGCAGCAGCATATTTGAAGTCAATCTCGTGTTGTCCAGGAGCTACCTCATGGTGAGATGCTTCAATTTCAAAGCCCATTTCTTCAAGCTCTAATACGATGTCACGACGGCAGTTTTCACCAAGGTCAGTTGGCGCTAAGTCGAAGTAGCCACCTTTATCATTTAATTCTAATGTAGGTTCGCCTTTTTCGTCTAATTTGAATAAGAAGAACTCTGGCTCAGGTCCAAGGTTAAAATCAGTAAATCCTAACTCTTCCATCTCTTTTAACACACGTTTTAAGTTATTACGTGGATCGCCATCAAACGGAGTTCTATCTGCATTGTAAATGTCACAAATAAAACGTGCTACTTTACCTTTTTCAGATGTCCAAGGGAAAATAACAAATGTATCAATGTCCGGGAATAGGTACATATCTGATTCTTCAATACGTACAAACCCTTCAATAGAAGAACCGTCAAACATCATTTTGTTGTCTAACGCTTTTTCTAATTGACTTACTGGAATTTCAACGTTTTTAATTGTTCCTAAAATGTCAGTGAACTGAAGACGAATATACTTTACATTCTCTTCTTGAACTTTGCGGAAAATATCTTCTTTTGTGTACTTTGCCATCGTGTGATCCTCCCCTAAATCTCTATATAATATTTATAATCTATACCACTCACATACGAACGGCATAAATATTGATAACTTTATTAATGAAAGAACCTGGACATATCTCCTTGATTTAAAGTTGCTCGATTAAAACGGCCTGCTTGCATAAGTTCTGCACGAAGCATTTTTCGCAATTCATCGTCCGTTAATTCTGGCTTTGCTGTTGCTGCCACAACTTTTTCTTCTTGCTTATGCCCTTTTTGCTCCTTTTGAAGATGAAACAGCTGTTTTACACCTGCTAAGTTTACACCTTGTTCAATAAGATCACGGATTTCAAGCAGCTTATCAACATCGTTAAATGAGAATAATCGTCGATTTCCCTCTGTTCTTACTGGTGCAACTAATTCATGTTCTTCATAGTAGCGAATTTGGCGAGCCGACAACTCAGTTAACTGCATCACAATTCCAATTGGGAAAAGTGGCGTATTTCTTCGAATGTTGTCACTCATTTCAGTTCCTCCTTTGGATTAACTATTTACATTGTATGCTATGTTAGTTCACCTGTCAACCGAATGTTAGTAATTCTAACATAAATTTTTCTGAACATTTCTTCTATACAAATAAATAGTACTTCGTTTATTTTTATAAGCCTATCTTTTCTTTCTTAGCGGGGAGAAAATAGTCTTTCTATCTTATATTTTATAAAAGTTCTTTCGTCAGCATTTGATCTACTGCCATGCATATTGCTACTTTTACGTGAGCATACGTTAACCCGCCCTGCACGTAAGCGACATAAGGAGGCCTGATAGGTCCATCTGCCGTCAGCTCAAGGCTTGCTCCTTGTATAAACGTTCCAGCTGCCATAATCACATCATCTTCGTACCCTGGCATATAAGCAGGATAGGCCGTTACGTGTGAATTAATTGGCGAAGCAAATTGAATAGCCTGACAAAAAGAAACCATTTTATCGCGGTCATCGAACTGCACGGATTGAATTAAATCCGTTCGTTCACTGTTCCACTTCGGTTCACTTTGCATCCCTAGCTCTTCGAACATAGCGGATGAGAAAACCGCTCCTTTTAATGCTTGACCGACTACGTGCGGAGCCAAAAAGAAACCTTGATACATTTCTTGCAAGCTATACAGCGTCGCTCCAGCTTCTGCACCGATTCCAGGAGTTGTCATTCGGTATGAACAAGCTTCCACTAGGTCTTTTCGTCCTGCAATATAGCCGCCGATTTTAGCAAGACCTCCACCAGGGTTCTTAATGAGCGACCCCGCCATCAAATCTGCTCCTACATGCGTTGGCTCGATTGTTTCTACAAATTCACCGTAGCAGTTATCGACAAATACTATAACGTCAGGCTTAATACTCTTTACAAAAGAAATCATTTCTTTTATTTGCGCGACTGTAAAAGAAGGGCGAATGCCGTAACCTTTTGAGCGCTGAATGCCTATCATCTTTGTGTGCTCATGAATAGACGCTTTCACTTCTTCAAAATCCACTTGACCTTGCGCTGTTAAATCTACTGATTTATAGCTAATATTATATTCTTTTAAAGAGCCTACGCCGCTTCCTCGTATACCAACAATTTCTTCAAGGGTGTCATAAGGCTTTCCAGTTATATATAATAGTTCATCTCCAGGACGCAGTACACCAAACAGCGATATACCAATTGCGTGCGTACCTGAAATAATTTGCGGACGCACCAGGCAAGCTTCTGTTCCAAAAACGTCCGCGTATACTTTCTCCAACGTATCGCGGCCTAGATCGTCATATCCATACCCCGTTGTCGGATTAAAATGTGAATCACTCACTCGATTTTGCTGAAAGCTTTGCAGCACCCGAAATTGATTTGCTTCAATGCGCTCGTCAATTTTCTCATGTACAGGCTTAATTTGTTTTTCTACTTTTGCAGCAAGTTCCCGAATGCGTGCCCCGTTTTTTAACTGATCAAACATCATTTCTTTGTTCCTCAACTTTCTTCAAGCGTTTGTAGCTTTTTGTAAAGGGGATGCTCTTTTGCAATATACCCTTTGCACTGATACTTCTCAGTTTCTTCATTAAATTTTAACGACTCAAGAATAGAGACCGTTTTGAGTTCAGCGAGCATTTTTCCTTCATAAGCCGGCAGCAGCACATGAAAAAACGCCATTTCTTTTTTCATTTCTTCTTGAATTCTTTCTCCAAGCTTCACTAAATCAGTAGCTTTAAAAGCGCTCATTGATAAAGATGTGGAAGCGGATGGGACAAATAGTTCATGCTGCATATCTTCTTTATTGTAAACTGTCAGCATCGGAATGTCCGTTACGTTCAGCTCTTCTAGTAAGCGATGCACTGTTTTTTCGTGGTTGTTGTAATCTGGATTAGAAGAATCTACCACGTGCAGAACAAGGTCAGCTTCGGTTACTTCTTCAAGTGTTGAACGGAACGCGGCTACTAACGTTGTTGGAAGATCTTGAATAAATCCAACCGTATCCGTTAAAAGAGCCGTTAGTCCTGACGGAAGCGTATACTGTCTTGTCGTTGGATCAAGAGTTGCAAACAGCTGATTTTCTTCAAAAATACCCGCCTCTGTTAAGCGGTTAAAGATCGTCGATTTACCAGCGTTCGTATAGCCCACAATTGCAATTTGATAGACATGATTACGCTTACGTCTTTCTCGATAACGTTCGCGGTGACTTACCACTGTCTTTAACTGACGCTTAATTTCATCAATTTTACGGCGAATATGTCTGCGGTCACTTTCAAGTTTCGTTTCACCAGGACCTCTTGTTCCAATTCCGCCTCCAAGACGCGACAAAGCGGTACCTTGTCCTACTAACCTAGGCAGCAGATAATTTAATTGAGCCAGTTCCACCTGCATTTTTCCTTCTCGCGTTTGAGCACGCTGTGCGAAGATATCCAAAATCAGCTGCGTACGGTCAATAACACGCGCAGATAACCCTGCTGACAAATTGCGGATTTGACTCGGTGACAATTCATCATTAAATACAATTAAATCAGGCTCTAACTCTTCTTCAAGAGCCACAAGTTCTTCTACTTTCCCTTTTCCAATATAAGTAGCGGGATGAATGCGATCGCGCTTTTGCGTTAACCTTACCAGCACTTCGCCTTTTGCAGTCTCAGTTAAAGATGCTAGCTCATCCATTGAATATTCAAAACGTTCGTCATCGTCATGAAGCTGACATCCGACTAAAATTACGCGTTCAAGTTCAGTATTCATTTCTGCTGTCAAAGATTTTTCCTTCCCTTACTATTAAATTGACAAATCATTCATATCATATCAAAAAAATGTCTATTTCTCCATCTTTGCAAAAGAGACAGAATACATTGTCTTTTACTAGTTTAACACCCTTTTTAAAATCTATAAAACGATGATTAAAAAAACATTGAAATATCACGAAATTCTGTATACAATTTGAATTGGTTTAATTATCAAAATTTGAATCAGGCTGCCTGATTTTAAAATAATAGTCGCTACTTGGTGAAAACAGAATAAAGGGGATAGCATCATGACTTGGGACGTACTTAGCATTATTGGAACGATTGCCTTTGCAATCAGCGGAGCTTTCATTGCCATGGAAGAGGAGTATGATATTTTAGGCGTTTACATACTGGGAATCGTAACGGCTTTTGGCGGAGGAGCCATTCGAAACCTGCTTATCGGTGTACCGGTGTCTGCCCTTTGGGAACAAGGACTCTTTTTTCAGATTGCTTTATTATCTATCACTGCCACTTTTTTATTTCCAAACAATATCTTAAAACATTGGAAGCGATGGGGAAACTTTTCGGACGCCATTGGCCTTGCAGCATTCGCGATTCAAGGAGCGCTTTATGCCACTCATATGAACCATCCGCTTAGCGCGGTTATTGTAGCTGCGGTCTTAACAGGAAGCGGCGGGGGAATTATCCGAGATTTATTAGCACGCCGAAAGCCTACTGTTCTTAAAGATGAAATTTATGCGGTATGGGCGATTATTGCAGGATTTAGCGTAGGGCTGCATATTACAAATACGCCTATAGAACTTTATACGTTATTTATCTTACTTGTAGGTCTTCGGATGTGTTCATATATTTACAAATGGCGCCTGCCGATCAAAACGATTCGACAACCAAATATGTAGAAAAAAAGCCTTTCGTAACGAAAGGCTTTTTTTTACAGCTGAATATCGCTTGACGTTAAAGTTAGAAGCTCGTTGCGCTCAAAGCTTTCTTCTTCTAAAAGCCTCATGGATTGAGTACGTATGGAACGTTCGATAATGTTTCGCACATATCGACCATTACTAAAATCCCTAGGCGTCTGATTGTACTTCACGTCCATAAAATGATCTTTTAGCTTTTTATAGGCCTCTGTACTAAACTGATACTGTCTGTCATTCATCATGTGACCGGCAATGTCCATCAGTTCATTTACATCATAATCCGGAAAATCAAAAATAAACGGAAACCTAGAGCGCAGCCCTGGATTAAGACTTAAGAAATTTTCCATTTCTCTTGGATAACCAGCTAAAATCAATACAAACTTATCATTTGAATCTTCCATATGTTTGACCAATGTATCAATTGCTTCTTTTCCAAAATCTTTTTCTCCCCCTCTTGCAAGAGAATAAGCCTCATCAATAAATAAAATACCTCCAAGCGCTTTTTTTACAAGATCTCTCGTTTTCTGAGCGGTATGACCAATGTATTCTCCAACTAAATCTGCCCGCTCTGCTTCAATTAAATGTCCTTTAGACAAGATGTTCATATTCAAAAATAATTTACCTAGCAGGCGGGCTACCGTCGTTTTCCCTGTTCCTGGATTTCCTTTAAACATCATATGCAGCGCCTGCTTTCCCGCTTTTAAGCCCTGTTCCTCTCTTTTTTTGTTAATATATAACCACGCATATATTTCTTTTATCATTTTTTTCAATTCTTCCATTCCAACCAGTCCGCTCATTTCTCGTTCAATTTCCCGAAGCGGCTCATGATTTATGACAGCTTTTTTGGCAGGACGCGGAATTGATGTCGTATACGATTTTTCCTTTTTTGTTTCATTATTTAAAATGATATTAATTTGCCCATTATTTTTAAGAGTTATCGGCTGTTCCACCATGTTCACCTCTCGTTTCATCCCACTTCTCTGTATCGCATAGCTGCATGCGATGAACGATACGAAGACAATGATCCCTTATTACCGAAGAAATAATCGTCTATTATAAGGTTTATGTTCAATGAGTAAAAACAATGTTAAGAAACTTTTCTAAGCCTTTATTTACATAAAAAAAGCATCCGAATATGCGGATGCTTCTCTTTAATCTCTATTCAAGTTCTACTGTAATATTTTTATTTGGTACAAATGTCGAAATCGCATGTTTATAAATCAGCTGCTGTTTTCCTTCAGATTCAATTAACACAGTAAAATTATCAAATCCTTTAATTAGTCCTCTTAATTGAAAACCATTTAAAAGAAATACTGTCACATAGATATTTTCTTTACGTAATTGATTTAAAAATTGATCTTGAATATTAACTGATTGTTTCATTATTCGGCCTCCTCGTTTCTCTATCTGTTTACTTAATTCGCTTCTTTCTTCAGCTTTCCTGCAATATATGTAAAAATTTCAGCAAACTTTTCGGGAAATTTGTCAACTTCCATTTCTATCCATTTTACAGGCATTTTATTTCGAAACCACGTTAACTGACGCTTTGCATATCTGCGTGAATTTTGTTTCAACTGTTCAACGGCTTCTTCGAGCGTACAGCGTCCCTCAAAATAAGCATAAAGCTCTTTGTAGCCGATAGCTTGAATTGATTGTACATCATGCAGACCACTTTCGTACAATGATTTGACTTCCTCAAGCAGTCCAGCCTGCATCATCATATCGACTCGGTGATTAATTCTCTCATATAATACGTCTCTATCCATTGTAAGTCCAATAATGGTTACATCGTATAATAACTCTTGCGACTGTTCTTTTGTATAGTCACTGAATTTTTTGCCGGTTACTTCATAAACTTCAAGCGCTCGAATTACACGGCGATGGTTATTTTTATGAATAGCAGCCGCACTGTCTGGGTCAATTTCTTTGAGCTTTTCATACAGGGGATCGATGCCATGAGCTTCAATAAATACTTCCATTCGTTCACGAACTTTTTCATCACTAGGAGTTTCTGTGAACTGATAATCATAAATAACGGATTGAATATAAAGACCCGTCCCTCCAACAATCATCGGCATTTTTCCTCTAGCATGAATATCATCGATTTGTTTTCTTACAATCTCTTGAAATTCTGCCACAGAAAACGATTCATCCGGCTCCTTAATATCGATCAGGTAATGGGGAACCCCCTGCATCTCTTCTTCTGACACCTTTGCTGTTCCGATATCCATCCCTTTATAAATTTGCATCGAATCACCTGAAATAATTTCTCCGTCTAACTGTTTGGCAAGTTCAATGCTTAATTTTGTTTTACCAACCGCAGTTGGTCCAATAATGACAATAAGTTTTGGTTTCTCTCCCGTCATAACAACACTACTTTCATCTATAGGCATTCACATCATTCCATTTTATCCAAATGGTGATGATTTATTCAACAAAACGGCTAGCTGCAGCTAGCCGCATTGCCTACATCACTCGCTTAAACATTTTTTCCATTTCATACGTCGAATGATGAATAATAATTGGTCGTCCGTGGGGACACGTAAATGGATCCGTAGTTTTTCTCAACGTTTCAAGTAAAGCAAAAATTTCATCGTTTCGCAAATGATGATTCGCTTTAATCGATCCTTTACAGCTCATCATAATAGCCGCTTCTTCTCGTAACTTTTCGATATTGACTCGTTTCATGGTAAAGATTTGCTGAATCATTTCTTCAATGGTTTCCTGTTCCTCTCCTTTTGGAAACCACTGCGGATGCGAACGAACTATATAGGAGTTTTGTCCAAACGGTTCTAAGAAGACTCCTACTTCAGCAAGCATGTCTTTGTATTCTTCTAAAATCAAGGCTTCATTTCCCGAGAACTCTAGCGTAAGCGGCATAAGCAGTTCTTGAACTTCTGAATCTACTTCTCCGAGCCTTCGCTTAAAATATTCGTACTTAATTCTCTCCTGCGCCGCGTGCTGATCAATAATAAATAATCCTTTTTCATTTTGTGCCAAAATATACGTTCCGTGCATTTGACCAATTGGGTACATCGCAGGAACACGCGGTTCTGGCTGATCTTCGGCTGAATGGTTCGGTTCTGGAATAGGAGCGTTTTCTTCCACCGATTCTTCATAGTGTTCTATTTCTCGAAACGTTGGTTGGAGTTCTTCATCTTGACGTATGACCTCTGTTTTAACAGGCGGCATAATCTCGTCTACACGAGCCGGAGCCTCCTTAAAACTAGGCTCGCGAACCGTATTAGAGGGCTGATAGCCAGACGTTTTAGACTGATGATCAAATGTAAAGGTCTGCTGCTCAGTTGGCTGAACAGCAGATTTTGACTTAGTTGGTACTACAGCATCCGGAATTAACTGCTGCTTTTTAAAAGCAGCTTTCACTCCTTGTTCAATAAGCTCAAACAGCTCCGCTTCTTTACTTAAGCGCACTTCTAGTTTCGCTGGATGAACATTCACGTCCACTAACAAAGGGTCCATTGTAATGGTTAAAAACACGATTGGAAAACGGCCGATAGGTAAAAGGGTATGATAGCCCTGCTGTACCGCTTTTAACAGCCCGTAGTTTTTAACAAACCGACCGTTAATAATGGTGGACATATAGTTACGAGAAGCTCTTGTAATTTCAGGAAGAGCGACGTAACCATTCACTTCATAATCAAGTGACTGAACGTTAATCGGAATCATTTTTTTGGCTACTGCCATTCCATAAATAGCGGCAAGCACTTGGCGCACATCTCCGCTTCCGTTCGTATACAGAAGCTGTCTTCCTTGATGCATCAGCCGAATTGAAACTTCAGGATGAGACATCGCAAGGCGATTGACGACATCCGTTACGTTACCAAGCTCCGTGTTTACCGTCTTCATATATTTCAAACGTGCAGGTGTGTTGAAAAATAAGTTTTCAATAACAAGTTCGGTACCTTTTCGGCTTGACGTTAATTCGTGATGAACGATTTCTCCGCCTCTAAGTTTAAGATGAGTGCCGGCTTCTTCTCCCGTACTCGTTTTGAGTTCAAGCATTGAAACTGAAGCAATACTTGGCAAAGCTTCACCGCGAAATCCTAACGTTCGAATTCGAAATAAATCTTGTTCTGTTTTGATTTTACTTGTCGCATGTCTTTTAAAAGCGGTCAAGCAGTCTTCAGAAGCAATGCCGTCTCCATTATCCAATATACGAATTTTTGAAAGCCCAGCTTCTTCTAGCTCAATTTCAATAACTGTACTGTTTGCATCAATAGCATTTTCGACTAGTTCTTTCACCACCGAAGCAGGTCGTTCAACAACTTCTCCGGCAGCAATTTTATTTGAAAGTTCGTCTGAAAGCTGCACAATTTTACCCACAGACTCACTCCTCTCAATCTATTTCTTCTTTAATGATTTTTGCAGTTCATACATCGCATTCATTGCGTCTAAAGGCGTCATTTCTAAAATATCCAGCTCTTTTAAACGATCTATAATTGCTTTTTCCCGTTTCGAAAGCGCAGGCTTTTCTTTTTTCTCTTCTATTTCAAAGAACGAAAGCTGATTGGCTTCATCTGCTTTTTTACTATCTGCACGTTCTTCTTGAACCAAAGAAGCACCTTCTTGTGGAACTTGTTGTGTTACCTCTTCTCTTTTTGGAGCCTGACGTACAGGTTCACGCTCAGAAGATTGTTCTAAGTCGTGTAAGATGACGCGAGCTCGCTCCAGAAGCGGATCTGGAAGTTCTGCTAGTTCCGCTACGTGAATACCATAACTTTTATCTGCAGCACCCTCTTTGATTTTGTGTAAAAAGACGACTTTCCCATTTTTTTCAACCGCGCTTACATGAACATTTTTAAGCGCAGGAAGCGACTCATCGAGTACGGTTAATTCATGATAATGAGTAGAAAATAGGGTCTTACAGCCAATATGTTCATGAACGTATTCAATAATTGCTTGAGCAAGAGCCATTCCGTCATACGTAGACGTGCCGCGTCCAATTTCATCTAATAGAATTAGACTCGACTGAGTGGCATTTGTCACTGCATTTTTCGTTTCTAGCATCTCGACCATAAACGTACTTTGACCTGAAATTAAGTCATCGGCTGCTCCAATACGTGTAAATACTTGATCAAAAATCGGCAGAACCGCTTCGTCTGCTGGCACAAAACAGCCAATTTGAGCTAATATCGCCGTTAAAGCGACCTGGCGCATGTACGTACTTTTACCAGACATATTGGGTCCTGTAATCAGTAAAATTGAACTATCATCCGTCATTTGACAGTCGTTTGGCACATATTCCTGCGAATTCATTACTTTTTCTACCACTGGATGGCGTCCATTTTGAATCGAAATATCTTCACTTGAAAAAATAGGCTTCGTGTAATGACGTTCTTCACTGATTTTTGCAAAGCACTGCAGTACATCAAGCTCACTTACTTTTTTAGCGAGTTCTTGCAGCCTTGGGATATATGCTTTTACTTCCTCACGAATTTGTAAAAACAATTCATATTCCAGCTCTACAATTTTCTCTTCCGCTTCTAAAATCAGCGCTTCTTTTTCTTTCAGCTCAGGCGTAATAAAACGTTCTGCATTGGTTAACGTCTGTTTTCGTTCATACATTCCTTCAGGCAAAAGATGCAGATTTGCCCGCGTTACTTCTATATAATAGCCGAACACGCGATTATAACCAATTTTCAGTGAGCGAATCCCCGTTTTCTCACGCTCTTGCTGTTCAAGTGACGCAATCCACGTTTTTCCGTTTCGGCTTGCATCTCGGTATTGATCAAGCTGTTCATGATAGCCGTCATTAATAATGTCTCCTTCTTTAATTGACAAAGGAGGGTGCTCTTTTAATCCTCTTTCAAGAAGATCAGCTAATCGCTCACAAGGATCAATGTCTTCAACAAGCTTTGTCGCATAAGGATGATTCAAACGATTCACAACCTCTTGGATATGAGGTACATTTTGCAATGATTTTTTTAATTGAATTAAATCACGAGCATTTACATTACCAAAAGCGACTCGACCAGCTAAGCGTTCTAAATCATATACGTCTTTTAGCAACTCACGCAGTTCTTCTCGTTCAAAAAACTGTTTCATTAAGACATCTACCATATTCAAACGATTATCAATATCCGCTTGTTTTAAAAGCGGACGATCAATCCAATTTTTTAATAAACGGCCGCCCATTGCCGTAACGGTCTGGTCTAATAACCATAGAAGCGAGCCTTTCTTTCCTTTTGAACGAATCGTTTCGGTTAACTCTAAGTTTCGCTTAGAGAACAAATCAATTTTCATATATTCATTGATTTGATAAAACTGCACGGGCTGTAAGTGTTCAAGCGAACGCTTCTGCGTGCGAGTTAAATACTGAAGAATACGCGCAAACGTTGTAATAAGCTTTTGCTGCTGAAGCGACTCTACTAAATAATCTAGTCCTTCTACTTGCTCTGTACTATTCTCATAAGAAATGGTAATCGTCATGCGCTCTTTTAGTGTTTGTAATAAGTCAGCAGGAAACTCAGAGCTTACAACGACTTCTTTTGCTTCTTTTGCATAAATCTCTGAGACTATATCGTGAAACGAACTAACAAGCGTTACGCTGTTTTCTCCTGTAGACAAATCAGAAAGAGCAAGACCAAACGTTTGATCCTCGAACGCAGTAACAGAACAAATATAGTTATTTTCCTTTTCATGCAGTCCGCGTTCGTTCATCAGTGTTCCGGGTGAAATCACCTGCACCACTTCCCGCTTTACAACACCTTTTGCATGCTTAGGGTCTTCTACTTGCTCACAAATAGCTACTTTAAATCCCTTTTCAATTAAACGCTCGATATACGTAGGAGCAGAGTGATACGGAACCCCGCACATCGGAATTCTCTCTTGTCCTCCTCCGTCTCGGCTTGTTAATGTTATTTCAAGTTCTTGAGAAGCTGTCGTAGCATCTTCAAAGAACATTTCATAAAAATCACCTAATCTAAAAAACAAAAAGGCATCTTGATACTCTGCCTTAATTCTCAAATATTGCTGTATCATTGGCGTATACGCTGCCATACTATTCCTCCATACCACATCTAGTTGTGCGTTTTTGCTACACGTATTATAACATAAGTCTTTCTTAAACTTAATTTATTCAAATAGAACAATCTTCAATTTCTTTTCATAAAACAAATAAAAAAGCTTCGGACGAAGGAAGAAGCTTGTCCGAAGCTTTTCATTATTTACTGCTGTTCAAATGACTATGCTTACGTCCGTATAAGAAGTAAACCACTAGCCCTAATACAAGCCAAATTACGAAACTAATCCATGTTAACTTTGGAAGCTGAAGTGCTAAGTATAAACAGAACACAAAAGCTAAAATTGGAATCACCGGCACGAACGGTACGCGGAAACCAGTCGATTCTGAAGTTTGTTTTGATTTACGTAAATATAAAATTCCAATTGATACGGTCATGAAAGCAAAAAGAGTACCGATGTTTGTTAACTCAGCTAATCTTCCTAATGGTACTAAACCAGAGAAGATGGATACTAGTAAACATGTAATCCACGTATTTACTACCGGCGTTTGTTTTTTCTCACTGATTTTTGAAAAAGGCTTTGGCAATAGACCATCTCGACTGATCGCATAAAATAAACGAGTTTGTCCATACATCATAACGAGTAATACCGTTGTAATACCAACAATTGCGCCTAATGAAATAAATCCTGCTACCCAGTCTTGGTTAATGTAGCTTAAAGCAAACGCTACAGGGTTTTTAACATTTAATTCTGTATAAGGTACGATTCCTGTTAAGATAAGCGATACGACGATATAAAGGACTGTACAAATCGCAAGAGATGCGATAATTCCGATTGGCATATCCCGCTGAGGCTTGCGTACTTCTTCGGCCGCTGTTGCTACAGCATCAAACCCAATGTAGGCGAAGAATACAGTTGCTGCTCCAGTCGCTACTCCCGAGAAGCCAAACGGCATAAACGGCGTCCAGTTTTCTGGTTTAACATAGCTAACTCCTACCCCGATAAACAGAAGTACAACAGCCAGTTTAATAATAACCATGATAGCATTAAAACGTGAAGATTTTTTTACTCCTTGCGTTAAAAGTAATGTGATTAAAAATACGATCATAATTGCTGGAATATCAATATAGGTGCCGTTTGCAGGATTATATGCACTTGTTAAAGCTTTTGGAAAATGTATGCCAAACCCTGCTAATAATCCTTGGAAATACCCGGACCATCCGCTGGCTACAGCAGAAGAAGCAAGACCGTATTCCAAGATAAGATCCCACCCTAAAATCCAAGCGATTAATTCACCAAATGTTGCATAACTGTAAGTGTATGCACTTCCTGAAACGGGAACTGTTGAGGCAAACTCTGCATAACAAAGAGCTGCAAACACACACGCAAGTCCTGACATAATGAAAGATATAACTAAAGCTGGACCGGCATGTTCAGCGGCGGCTACGCCCGTTAATACAAAAATTCCGGTTCCGATAATGGCTCCAATCCCTAACATTGTTAAATCGAAAGCGCCTAAATCCTTTTTTAATTTAACACCTTTAGAGTTGGTTTCACTAATTAACGTTTGAATTGATTTTTTACGAAATAAGCTCATAGTAAACCCCCAAAAAATACTTATCTGATATAACTAAATTTTCTGAAAATTAATGCATTATTTTCTTTAGATTTACTATACACTGCGCATTCGACAAAAAGCAATATATTTTTTTATTTTTATAAGAATTTTCTTAAAATAGTAAAAATAAAAAAACTAGGAAGAACTTCTTCCTAGTTACTCATCGTCCCCTAATATAAAATCAGGATCCAAATCTTCAAATTCATCGTCATCTACGTCTAAATCAAACTCGTCTTCATCATCGCAGCCTTTCGGATTTACTGCAACACAAACCTTTGTTTCACCAATGACTTCCGCCAACAATTCTCTCTCTACTTGAACAATCGTTTTATTGCCATTTGGTGAAATTGTGCACTCTAGGCAATTTGGCTGCTGCAGCACGCGAACAATTACTTCGTAATCGTCTCCAATCGAATCTTCATCTTTATAGCGCAGCTTAATATTATCTTTGTATGATACGGTTTCCGTCCAAACTTCGGTTTTTGTATTATTATTGTACGAATACCAAATATTAATATCATATCTGCCGTCAACTTCTACATTGCTGCCGCTTTTCTTTGCTTTGTACTCATGGTTAATCACCCAGCACCCTAAGATGCTTGTTGGTCGATTTTTCGGTGCAAGCGTATGAGACGATTGTGTAAACTTGCGACCTTTACCTACGACTGCTTTTGTAATAATTTCTCTATAGTGTTGTGACATGTGAGCATACCCTCCTCAAACTATCTTCATTTCATCCTATGCAGGCTCATTCACTTGTTTGCACATTATTTTTAAGAAACTAGGTTTAAGGCATAAAAAACCTATGTTCCATTGTATGCAAGGATATAGAAAAACGTGACAATTATTAGAGAGAAAATCTGCCCAATTTTTATGCCACGGGATGCACAAAAAAATGCCTCAGCAAATTGCTGAGGCATTTTTTCTTTATGAGCAGCTAGATCCAGGGCTGTTTCGCACCTGTGAACCTGTTTCACCGCGCAGTAAGTCACCATCTGTTGACACAATAATTTCATCCGTTACTGTGTTTGAAATAGTGTTAGCAACAAGTTGAAGCAAATCATTCACGTTTATTTGAGACTCTTGAAACTGCTGAATAATCGGCAGTTCATCCAACTCTTCCTGTAAACGATCGATTTTTGCCTCCACTTGTTTTAACGCTTCTGTTTTACCATAATGTTGGAAATTAACAGCTTGTTTTTGCAAACTTTTAATGCTTGCAATGGTTTCACGCACTTTTTGATTTTCGTTAAGCTGAGCTTCGGCACGCTTGAAGAAATCTACTTCTTCCGTTTCAGCAATCATTTTTGCCAGCTCTTGAGCACGTTTAATTACGTCACTCTTGTTATACTGCGCCATATTACTTCACCTCTGCTGTTTCTTCTACCATTTCCCCGTTTAATGTCCATGTTTTGGCTTTTGTAACTTTTACTTTTACAAGTTGCCCAATCACTGACTTAGGTGCTTTGAAGTTTACAAGCTTACTTTTTTCCGTGTAGCCTGCTAATACTTCCGGATTATTTTTACTTTCACCTTCTACTAATACTTCGACAACTTTACCTTCATATTCCTTCAATTTCTTTGCAGAAATTTCATTTACAAGAGCATTTAAGCGCTGAAGACGCTCTTTTTTCACTTCCATTGGTACGTTGTCTTGCATCTTAGCAGCTGGCGTACCTTCACGAGGTGAATAAATAAATGTATAAGCACTATCGAATTCAACCTCACGATATAGCGACATTGTTTCTTCAAACTGCTCATCCGTTTCATTTGGGAAACCAACAATAATATCAGTTGTTAATGATGCTGTTGGAATGGCTTCTTTAATTTTACGAACAAGCTCTAAATAATGTTCACGAGAATATTTTCGTGCCATAATTTTTAAGATATCGCTGCTTCCTGATTGAACAGGCAAGTGAATGTGGTCGACAAGATTTCCACCTTTAGCAAGAACTTCAATTAAACGGTCATCAAAGTCACGAGGATGACTTGTTGTAAAACGGATACGAGCAACGTCAATTTTACGGATTTCGTCCATTAAGTCGCCTAGGCCGTACGTTATGTCTTCAAAATCTTTTCCGTATGCATTAACGTTTTGACCTAAAAGCGTAATTTCTTTGTAGCCTTGAGCAGCTAAGTGACGTACTTCTTGGATAATGTCTTCTGGACGGCGGCTTCGTTCTTTTCCTCGCGTATATGGAACGATACAGTACGTACAGAACTTGTCACAGCCGTACATGATGTTAACCCATGCTTTGACGCTGCCTTTACGTGCTCTTGGAAGGTTTTCAATAACGTCCCCTTCTTTAGACCATACTTCAATCACCATTTCTTTTGCTAAGTATGCTTCGTTTAAAATGTGAGGCAAACGGTGAATGTTGTGTGTACCAAAAATCATATCCACGTGCTGATGTTTTTGTAAAATTTTATTTACAACTGACTCTTCTTGAGACATACACCCGCAGACGCCGATTAATAGCTCAGGACGCTCGCGCTTTAAGGCCTTCAAGTGTCCTAATTCACCAAACACTTTATTCTCCGCATTTTCACGGATCGCACACGTATTCAATAAAATAACATGAGCATCTTCAACAGAGTCAGTTGGCTCGTAGCCAAGGCCTAGAAAAATACCAGCCATTACTTCTGTATCGTGCTCATTCATTTGACAGCCGTACGTACGGATATAAAACTTACGTCCCTGTCCCATTCCATGAAACTGTTCATCGATTGCAAAATCATTGTGATAGGAAACTTCTTCTTTTCCTCGTTTTTTCGCATCTTTTAAAGAAGGTGGCATGTATACTGTTTGAAAATATTTGCTGTAATCCTTTTCGGATTTTTTGTCCGCTGGATTAACTTGGTTGCTTTCTAAACGTTGTTTTTCGTTCATAAAAAAATCTCCTTTCACCATGACAATTGTCACGTTGCACCTGTAAATCGCAAAAAAATGTGACAGCCTTATGCTTATGCATAAAACTCATCACATTAACATAGTATATAACTTTCAAGTAGCGAACACAATCATATACCTATTTTCTATACCTGTTTCGTTAAAATTCCATTCGGCTTTCGAAACATTTCTTAAATCACAAGAAGAGATTGATACATAACTAAATTATTCTATTTTAGAGATGAACAAACGGGATAAAAGAGCTCATAGAAATTCGCTTATTACACCGCTGTTGATTTCTGTGCAAAACTTCGCTTTCGGCGAGCGGTCGATGAGCCTCCTCGTCGCTTCCGCTCCCGCGGGTTCTCACCTATTTCGCTTTTCTCGAAGGAGCCTTCTCCTAGCTCTCCAATTAACAGCTAGAAACCACTCACTACATGAAACCTACGTTCGCTATCACTATGAAAAAATCCGAACGAGTTGGATTCTCCATCAAGAATCTCAGTTCACCGTTCGGATCTTCTCTCTACTAAACTGCTTTTATTGCAGCCTCTTTTACATAAATTCAGCTACTAGCTCATCAAACTTTTCCTCAGTCATACCTAAGTCTGCTTTTGACAGCGGCTCTTCACTATAACCGTGAACAAGCTGCTGATACGACGGCTGATGCGCATTTTGATAAATAAGTCCTGTTACTAAGCCGTTATGCTCCATTAACGTCTGCATAGCTTGCATACGATTGTTTGCATCATAACCTTCAATTGTGCTAAGACTAGTTAGGTTTTCTTTAAACCAATCATACGTGTTCACTTTGTTATACGTTACGCACGGGCTAAATACGTTAATTAAAGAAAAACCTTTATGCTGGATGCCTTGTTCAATTAAGCTTGTTAACTCTTTTAAATTCGTTGAAAAGCTTTGAGCCACAAACGTTGCTCCAGAAGTTAACGCAAGCTCCATGACAGATAAAGACGACTCAATTGATCCTTCAGGCGTACTTTTTGTCTTGAATCCTACTTCACTACGAGGAGATGTTTGTCCTTTTGTTAAACCATAGATTTGGTTATCCATTACGATATACGTCACATCGATGTTTCGGCGAATCGCGTGTACCGTGTGTCCCATACCGATAGCAAACCCATCTCCATCGCCGCCAGATGCGATAACGGTTAAGTCACGATTAGCCATTTTTACACCTTGAGCGATTGGAAGCGCACGTCCGTGAATACCGTGAAAACCATATGAATTAATATAACCAGAGATACGTCCAGAACATCCAATACCTGAAATAACAGCAAGCTCATGAGGTTCTAAACCTACGTTAGCAGATGCGCGTTGAATGGCTGCTTGTACGGAGAAATCTCCACACCCCGGACACCAGTTAGGTTTTACACTGTTACGAAAATCTTTAAACGTTGCCATTTAACACAAACATCTCCTTACTTTTTGCGTATACTTCTTGCGGAAGAAATGGATTTCCATCATACTTCAATACGCTTTGAATTTTATCATGACTTGCAATATTCATTTTTAAAATATTAGCAAGCTGTCCAGTAGCATTGTTTTCAACGACGACTACTTTTTTAGCTCCTTGCACGTAAGGAAGCAGTTCGTCAGCTGGGAAAGGATGAATTAAACGAATGTGAGCGTGATTTACTTTTATACCATCCTGTTCCAAACGTTCCATTGCCTCTTCAATAACTCCACGCGTCGAATTAAATCCAACAAATAAAATATCAGACTCTTTTTCATGAGAGTGAACATGAATTGGCGTATTAAAACGAATTCCTTTTGTTTTACGAAGACGCTTATTCATTTGATCATCGCGGTTCACCGGAGATTCAGATGGCTTTCCTGTCTCATCATGTTCTACTCCCGTTACGTGATGAATTCCATGCTTCATTCCTGGAATGACGCGTGGTGATACGCCGTCTTCTGTTACGCGGTAGCGCTTGTAGTACTGTTTTTCTTCCAGCTCTTCTAGCTCTCCTTGCTGAAGCTTACCGCGGCGGATTTCAACGCGGTTATAGTCAAGCGGTTCTACTGATTGCTTCCCAAGTGAAAGCTGTAAATCCGTTAGCATAATAACTGGACACTGATATTCTTCTGCTAAGTTAAACGCTTCAATCGTATCGTAGAATGCTTCTTCAACCGTACTTGGCGCCATGACGATCTTCGGAATTTCACCGTGCGTACCGTAAATCATAGCCATTAAATCAGACTGTTCTTGCTTAGTTGGAAGCCCTGTACTTGGACCGCCGCGCTGCGTATCGATAATCACAACAGGCTGCTCAGTGATGCCCGCTAATCCAATCGACTCCATCATTAAGGATAAACCTGGTCCAGCTGATGCTGTCAGCGCACGTACACCTGCATAGTTAGCTCCGATAGCCATCGTACATGCTGCGATTTCATCTTCTGTTTGAATAACGGTTCCACCAAATTGAGGAAGCTTTTTAATTAAGTATTCCATGATTTCTGAAGCAGGGGTAATTGGATATGCTGGCATAAAACGAGCCCCACCGGCTAAAGCACCTAGCGCAATCGCATCGTTTCCAATCATAAACATACGTTTTTTACCATCCGCTGGATCTAGTTTCATTGTTTCTAATTGTTCGCCTAGCTGTTCACGAATGTAATCTGCACCTTTTTTAATAGCTTCCATGTTTTTTTGTACAACTTTTTGGCCCTTTTTACCGAAGATTTCAAGTACTACTTCTTCAAATACTTCTGTGTCAATATGAAGCACAGCACTTGAAGCGCCTACAGCAACCATGTTCTTCATTAGCGACGTTCCTAATTCCGTTGCAATTTCCGTAAACGGAACAGCATATAGCGTAGCAGTTGTACATGTTTCGGGCAGACTTGGGTTGAATTTCGCATCTGCAATTACAACGCCTCCTACGCGCAGCTCATGGACGTTTACATCGATCGTTTCCTGATCGAACGCAACTAAAATATCCAAATCATCTGACACAGATCGAACTTGAGTTGTACTCACTCGAATCTTATTATTTGTATGTCCACCTTTGATACGAGAAGAAAAATGACGATAGCCGTATAAGTAATAACCTAATCGATTTAAAGCGGTTGAAAAAATTTCTCCCGTACTTTCGATTCCCTCACCCTGCTGTCCGCCAACTTTCCATGAAAGTTGCTGTACCATAAATCAACGCCACTCCTTTAATTGCTCATAATATAGAAATCTATTTTATTGATAAAAACTGAAAAAAGTAAATTAGCAAACGATTTCATTTGCTTCTGCATTTCACCAACCAAAATCATCTGCAAAACTCCCACAGCACCTTGCCGCTGTGCAGGATACGTTTCTGCTTGAGCAGCTCCATAATCCGTTTTCAATTTTATTCCGATTGCCAGAAAAATGCAACCCTTTCCATTGAATTCTCAATCGTTTTAATGATATTTATATTTAATGAATAAGATGAAGTTTTTTAATGATCTTTTCTGCCTTCACATGAGGCATTAGTATATAAATAACTTCTATAAAAAAGAGCTTTTCCAAGAAGAAAAAGCTCTTTTTTTATTAGCTGCATACACGATCAGCAAAGTTTTGAAACAGAAAACGTTTTACCTGCTCCTCAGTGTAATGCTTAAGGAGTTCTTCGATTAAATTCGTATAGTGTTCATATCTTCCGAGACGATGAACCGTTTTGTCAATGCCGTCAAAGTCAGAGCCAAAACCAACGGAGTATTCGCCTCCTCTTTCACACATGTAATCAAGATGACGGATCACATCCGCTATTTGCGCTTTGGCAGAACTCGTTAAAAATTCAGGCACAAACGTAATGCCAATCACGCCGTTTCGCTTTATTAAAGCATGAATTTGATCGTCTCTTAAATTCCGCGGGTGAGAACACAATACGTGTGAATTGGAATGAGTAGCCACTACATATTGTGCTAGCTCAATCACATCCCAAAAACCTCTTACCGATAAATGAGATACATCCGTCCACACTTTATGTTCATTATTCAATTCAACAACTTCTCTTCCAAAAGAAGATAGCCCTGCGCCTCGAGGTTCTAAAATACCGTCACACACGGCATTGCTATAATTCCATGTCAAACCTACTGAACGTACACCCAGTAAAAAAAGCGTCTTTAAGCGAACTAAACTTGTATCAATGGCATCGCACCCTTCAAGCGTCAGCATTGCTCCTATTTCACCTTTTTTCAAGCTATCTATATCGCGTTTTGAACGAACCCATTTCACACCGGGAAGCGACAAAATATGACTCTGAAACAGCTGTATCATTTCTAACGCAACATCAAAGCGCTGAGCTGCCGGAACCGCTTCTGGAATATAAATAGCGAATAGCTGAACTTTCCCATTTGCTTTTTTTATTCCTTCTAACGTCACATGCAGCGCTGAATCATATGTAAAAGATAAACGTTTATTTAACCAGAGCTTCATCAATACATCACAATGAGCATCAAATATCACAACCCACACCCCTTTAACTCTATACAAAAAGGACCTGTTTGGCTTCTATGCTTTACAGGTCCGTGGTTTTTATAATTATCGCGGCTCTACAATTAATTTAATGGCTGTTCGCTCTTCTCCATCAATTTGAATATCTGTAAAAGCTGGGATGCAGATTAAATCAACCCCACTTGGTGCAACGAACCCTCTTGCGATTGCTACAGCTTTTACTGCTTGGTTAAGCGCCCCGGCCCCAATGGCTTGAATTTCTGCTGCGCCGCGTTCGCGCAGCACGCCTGCTAAGGCACCAGCAACTGAATTTGGATTAGACTTTGCTGAAACTTTTAATATTTCCATATCTAGCTCCTCCTTATTCTTTACAATGTATGATGAGAGATCATTAGACCAATGACTTAATTGATTTCAATGTTACTATATTCACGATATGTCAAACGTATTCCTGCTTGTTTTTCCTAAATATTCAAAAACTTATATTTCTACACCTTTCTTTTTTCTTTTTACGTTTTTGACAAAATAAAAAAGCCAACGTATCGTCTTTCGACACATTGACTTTTTCCCTTTATTCAAAAAACGGATGGTCTTCGTTAATTAAAATTCGCTCTGTTTTTGTTGCTTTCCCCGTCTTTTGATCAATATCGATAACGATTCCACTAAGCTGCGTTCTTCCTTCTTTCGGCACTTCAAATCGAACAGGAAGAGACGTTAAAAAACGCTTAATAACAGCTTCGCGCTCCATCCCTAAAATGCCGTCATATGGTCCCGTCATTCCTACGTCAGAGATGTAGGCTGTTCCTTTTGGCAATATACGATTGTCAGCTGTTTGAACATGCGTATGAGTGCCGACAACAGCGCTGACACGACCGTCCACATACCAGCTAATCGCTTGCTTTTCACTTGTTGTTTCAGCATGAAAATCAATAAAAATGAGCGGAGTGCGCTGACGTGCTTCTTCAATCAGTTCATCCGCTTTTTGAAATGGACAATCAAGCGGAGCCATAAACGTGCGCCCTTGTAAATTAATCACGGCTACCTCAAGCTGATTGTACGTAAAATACGTAATTCCCTTGCCGGGTGTACCTTCAGGAAAATTAGCTGGACGAACAAGATTTTTTGCATCGTCAATAAAATCAAAAATTTCACGTTTGTCCCACGCGTGGTTACCAAGGGTAATAATATTAGCCCCTGCTTGTAAGAACTGACGATAAATCTTTTCAGTAATGCCTTTTCCTGAAGCTGCATTTTCTCCATTCACAATTGTAAGTCCCGGAGAGTATTTTCTTTTTAATCTTGGTAAATATTCTTCAACCATTTCACGGCCTGGAGAACCAACTACGTCTCCAATAAATAAAATTCTCATGTAAAAGCTCCTATACTTCATTCTTAATCTGCATCTTCATCTCTACGAAAAAAAATAAAGTGGCGAAACGCCACTTCATTTTTATTTTGCATACTCTACTGCTCTTGTTTCACGAATAACGGTTACTTTGATGTGGCCAGGATAATCCAGCTCATCTTCAATTCGTTTTCGGATATCTCGAGCAAGTCGATGCGCTTCTAGATCACCAATCGTATCTGGTTTCACCATAATACGAACTTCACGCCCTGCTTGAATCGCAAATGATTTTTCAACGCCTTCATAAGACTCTGAAATTTCTTCTAACTTTTCAAGACGACGAATGTAGTTTTCTAATGTCTCACTGCGAGCACCTGGTCTTGCAGCAGATAATGCATCCGCTGCTGCAACTAGTACAGCAATGATTGATGTTGGTTCTGTATCTCCATGGTGAGAAGCAATCGCGTTAATAACAACCGGATGTTCTTTATACTTTGTAGCTAATTCAACACCGATTTCTACGTGACTTCCTTCTACCTCATGATCAATTGCTTTACCAATATCATGTAACAATCCTGCTCGTTTGGCTAACGTTTCATCTTCACCTAATTCAGCAGCCATAAGTCCTGATAAATGCGCTACTTCCATTGAATGTTTCAGCACATTTTGACCATAGCTTGTTCTGAATTTTAAGCGACCAAGAATTTTCATCAAGTCTGGGTGCAACCCGTGAACACCGACTTCAAACGTCGTTTGTTCACCAACTTCACGAATATATTCGTCCACTTCACGGCGAGATTTTTCAACCATTTCTTCAATACGCGCGGGATGGATACGACCATCTTGAACGAGTTTATCAAGTGCAATTCTTGCTGTCTCACGACGAATTGGGTCAAATCCTGATAAAATAACTGCTTCTGGCGTATCATCAATAATAAGATCAATTCCTGTCAAAGTTTCAAGCGTACGGATGTTTCGACCTTCTCGACCGATAATTCGGCCTTTCATTTCGTCATTTGGCAAGTTAACAACTGAGACAGTCGTTTCAGCAACATGATCTGCTGCGCAACGCTGAATAGCAAGTGAAAGAATTTCTTTCGCCTTTTTATCGGCGTCTTCTTTTGCACGGTTTTCTGTTTCTTTTACCATTATTGCAATGTCGTGGGAAAGTTCATTTTCAACACGATCTAAAATAATCGCTCTTGCATCTTCTCTTGTTAAGCTTGAAATGCGCTCTAGCTCTGTTTGCTGTGCACGTACTACTTCTTCAACTTTGCTTTCCATCTCTTCAATATGCTGTTGTTTAACAGTAAGAGAATCATCTTTCTTTTCAAGTAACGCTTCACGTTTATCAAGTGATTCGTCTTTACGATCAAGATTTTCCTCTTTTTGCATTAATCGATTTTCTTGTTTTTGAAGTTCTGCTCGACGATCACGAATATCTTGTTCTGCCTCTGTACGAAGCTGATGGATTTCATCCTTCGCTTCTAGTAAAGCTTCTTTTTTCAAAGCTTCCGCCTCGCGGGTTCCTTCATCAATAATTTGTTCTGCACTAGACTTTGCTCCCGCAATTTTAGCTTCAGCAATCGATTTACAAACAAAAAAGCCAACAACTGCACCGACGATTAGGCCAAGCAAAGCGAAGATGATTGTATTAGTATCCATCATTTCACCTCCCCTTGCTATAAACTTGTAAGTTTTAAATTTCATGTCGGCATGTACATCGTATTCACCTTTCAATATACACACAAAGGCTTTTAAACGCTAAAATGTTTTAAAAAGGGAAAATATACATCTTAATTGTAAATCTGTGCATTTTTATTGTCAAGCCTGCCTCTACAGTATATATTGAAATTTCGTATGTTACTTTTCTAGCATTAACAATTTTTACAAAAAAAAGACCCCTTCTTTGAAATAGAGGAGTCTTTTTTTATCTCGCAGCAAATTAAATATTTAAATCGCCTTGATCGTCATCCTCAGGAGCTGGCTCTCCATCTTGGTCTAAACCATGATGTTCACGCACTTGTCCCGCAATTTCCTGACGAATATCAGTATTTTCTTTTAAAAATTGTTTTGCATTTTCACGACCTTGACCTAGACGCTCGTCATTATATGAATACCAAGATCCACTTTTTTGAACAATATCTAGTTCAGAAGCGATATCCAAAATTTCACCCTCTTTTGAAATACCTTCTCCGTACATAATATCTACTTCAGCAGCACGGAAAGGCGGAGCTACTTTGTTTTTCACAACTTTAATTCTTGTTTTGTTACCTACAATATCGTTTCCTTGCTTTAACTGCTCTGCACGACGCACTTCTAGACGCACTGAAGAATAGAATTTAAGCGCACGTCCACCAGGAGTTGTTTCAGGATTACCAAACATAACGCCGACTTTTTCACGAATTTGGTTAATAAAGATAGCGATTGTTTTAGACTTATTGATAGCTCCAGATAGTTTACGCAATGCTTGAGACATTAAACGAGCTTGTAGACCCACGTGAGAGTCTCCCATTTCTCCTTCAATTTCCGCTTTTGGCACTAATGCTGCTACTGAGTCAACAACGATAATATCTACTGCACCGCTTCGAACTAAAGCTTCAGCGATTTCTAAAGCTTGTTCTCCCGTATCAGGCTGAGATAATAATAGCTCATCAATATTCACACCTAATTTTTGAGCATATACAGGATCTAACGCGTGCTCCGCATCGATAAATGCAGCCTGTCCGCCCTGCTGTTGAACTTCTGCAATCGCATGAAGAGCAACTGTTGTTTTACCTGAGCTTTCTGGACCATATACTTCAACTACACGTCCACGTGGATATCCACCTACACCTAAGGCTATATCTAACGCTAATGAACCACTTGGAATTGTAGAAATTCTTTTTTCCGTTTGTTCACCTAATTTCATAATTGAACCTTTACCAAATTGCTTTTCAATTTGTTTTAAAGCCATATCAAGGGCTGCTTGACGATCGTTCACTCAATTTCCTCCTCTATCTCTTTGAAATCATCTATAAACTGCAAACTTACTACGATGTAGTAGCAATGTCGAATTAACAACTTTCTATAACTTACTATACTAGTTTTTGAGTCGTTTGACAAGCAAAAAGCGAATAAATGTTCGTTTATTATTTTATAAAAAAAAGGCTGTTTTGGAAAAACCAAACAGCCTTTTTTCTTTATTTCTTTATCATCTTTAATACGTAATGACAGCCATAATTAACCGTTCGTGAACGAATCCCCTGGCGGCTTCCAGATAGCTGCAGGCTGTAAACTTGAGGAGCTTGATCTTTATAGGCTACCCCTATATATACTGTTCCTACAGGATGTCCTTCTTGTTTGGAGGGTCCAGCTACACCCGTAAACCCGATGCCAATATCCGTTTTGCATAACTGTTGAATACGCTGAGCCATTTCAGCCGCGCACTGCTCGCTAACGGCTCCGTACTGATTCAGCGTGTGTTCGCTCACTCCGAGAATATTTTGCTTAATTTCATAATGATAGGCGACCAGGCTGCCTTTTACAGCTTCTCCAGCACCTGAAACAGATGTTAAACGTTCGCTGAATAAACCGCCGGTTAAACTTTCGGCTGAAGCAATCGTTAATCCTTGTGCCGTTAATTCTTTTACCAATTCATTATGTAAAGAAGTTGCTTCGTATCCATATAAATACTCGCCTACGCGCTCTGAAATGGTTTTTTCCACTTCGTCTAACATGCGCTGTGCTTCAGCAGCATCAGCGTGCTTAGCAGTTAAGCGAAGCGTCACTTCTCCATCTCCTGCTAGCGGCGCGATCGTCGGGTTGGTTTGCGCATCAAGCAAATCTTCAATTTCCGTCTCAAGCTGTGATTCCCCTATTCCGAAAAAGCGAAGAACGCGTGATTCAATACTTTCTTTTAATTCAAGCTTTTGAGCTAAAAATTCTTGACCATACGATTCATACATTGGATAAAGCTCTTTTGGAGGCCCGGGGAATAGCATATAGTGTTTTCCCTCTACCGTAAGCCCCATACCTGGAGCCATTCCGTAATCGTTAGGGAGCACTGCCGAACCTTCTAGCACAATTGCCTGTTTTTTATTGTTAGGTGTCATGATACGATTTGACTGTTTGAAATAGGCTTCAATGCTTTCAAGTGCTTCTGCATTTGTTGTCAGCTCTACTCCTAGCACACTCGCAATTGTTTCTTTTGTTAAATCATCTTTTGTAGGACCAAGCCCGCCTGTGAAAATAATTAACTCTGCACGCGTTTGAGCTGTAGCAATCACTTCTTTTAAGCGCTGTGCATTATCTCCTACTACCGTATGATAGTAAACATTAATTCCAAGTTCGGCTAATTTTTTCGATAAATACTGAGCGTTTGTATTGGCTATTTGTCCAAGCAGCAGCTCAGAGCCGACTCCAATAATTTCAGCGTTCATCATATCATCTCCATCTTACTTATTTTGAATTAACAAAAGCCTGTTTGTTTTTAGCAAAGTAGTCCCAGCCTGAAATAACCGTAAAAATCACTGAGATCCAAAGCATTACGCTAGCAAATGGAATGGAAACCCATTCAAAAGGCAAGTTATACAACAGAATAGCTGAAATAGCTAAAATTTGAGTCCATGTTTTAATTTTACCTAACATATTTGCTGCTACAACTTCCCCTTCCCCTGCTAGTACAAGTCTTAAACCTGTGATAGCAAATTCACGGCTAATAATGATGATAGCAGCCCATCCTGCACCTGCAATTAAATCTAAGTCAACAATAGCTACAAGCGCAGCTGAAACCAATAGCTTGTCTGCTAGTGGATCTAAAAATTTGCCCAAGTTCGTTACTAAATCGTACTTTCGAGCATAGTATCCGTCTATCCAGTCTGTTGTAGATGCAATAATAAATAATGCTGCCCCTAATAGGTGAGCGATCGGAATCTCTTTTCCTGCCGCCTCTACTGTGCCAAATGGTAGCGGCACCATCATAAAAATGAGGAATACGGGAATTAGAAAAATCCGCGAAATGGTAATCTTGTTTGGTAAATTCACTTCTTCTGCCTCCAATTACTGTTACAAACTGAAAGCGTGCAAACGAAGTTGTTTGCACGGCTTTGGTTTTATTATAGCGTGAATGAGTGATTAATTCACATATTATCTTTATTTACACCCTGATCACTTTTTAAAACAGGGTGTTTACTGTGCTTCTGCCGGCTGATATTGAATTGTTACAACTTGTCGAACTTGCTTGGATGAATCAAACGGCAAGTCAACCGCTTTTCCATTTACTTTTAACTCTACCCCAGGTGAATAACCGATGTTGACACGAGCTTCAGTTTCTTTCGTCAAATCAAATTCTTTTGTTTCACCTTTTTTTAGAATGGAGCTAAAGAAAGCATTTCCTTTTCCATTTTTCACATCTAACCAAGTATCTGCTTGAGTGGATGTTACTTCTAGATTAAATGCATCTGTACCGGAAAGAGCATACGTAGCACTTCTGCCTGTTTTTTGAACTTCCTTGTATTCTTGTTTACCGCTGTCTTTCTTTTCTTTTTCAGCTTTTTCTTTCTCAGCTTTTTCTTTTGCGGCTTTTTCTTTTTCAGTTTTTTCTTTTTCTTGTTCTTTCTTATCAGCAGCACTTTGTTCATCTTCTGAGTTGCTATTGTCATTTTTTGCAGTAGTTTCATTCGTTTCTTCCTGCGTATTAGACTGCTGAACTTCGCTGTTTGGAGCTTCTTGGTTAGCCTGCTCCTTGTTTTTATCCGAGACGATATTTTGAGCGATTACCCAAATAATAATCCCAACAACTACAACTCCCGCCACCACTAGAACAGTTGGAAGGTAGTCATATGCTTTTGAAACTCCTTTTGTATGCTGAGGAATTTCTTTGCGGCTGCGAACGCGCGAAAGCTGCTGCGGCATGTCTTCTGTTTGAGTTGAAGGAATGTCTGATTTGTATTCTTCAAAAATAGCATCTGTGTCCAACCCAATTGCTTCGCAGTATTGCTTAATAAACGCTCGTACGTAAAATTTCCCCGGCATAACCTCATAATTGCCTTCTTCAATGCCAAGTAAATAGCGTTTTTGAATTTTCGTTAGTTTTTGTAAATCCTCTAACGACAATCCTTTGCTTTCTCGTTCTTGTCTTAACCTTTGTCCTAACTCTGTCAATGCTAACACCTACCAATTATGCTAAAAATCAAACATCGATAATCCACCGTCTTGAAACATTTGAGGACCTTCCATTATTTCATATGTAATTTTCTCATTGGGGTCGTTTCTTATTTCAATAATGTAGGCAAAATCATCTAACGAATACTCGGTATTTTGTACAAATACATCCGGATGCTCCACAATTTTTGTCGCGGGTACATTCATTACTTCTCGTACAAGCTGCCAGTGCTTTTCATTCGCTCGTTTTGTCGATACAATCCCGTCAATAATAAAAATATTATCGGCGTTGTATTCGTCAGCAATAAGCTGACTGCGAATCGTTTGTTTTAAGAGTGTAGAAGACACAAAAAGCCACCTTTTGTTCGCACATACGCTAGCTGCTACAATGGATTCGGTTTTGCCTACTCGCGGCATACCTCGAATGCCGATAAGCTTATGACCGTCTTGTTTAAACAGTTCCGCCATAAAATCTACGAGCAAACCTAATTCATCTCTTACGAAACGGAACGTCTTTTTATCATCTGCGTCCCGCTGAATATAGCGACCGTGACGCACTGCTAACTTATCACGCAATTTAGGCGGTCTCATTTTTGTCACAATGATATTATCCATTGTTTTCAAAATAGATTCAAGCCTGTCTATTTGCTCATGTGAATCACAGCGCAGCAATAATCCACGGCGAATATCATCCACTCCATTAATTGTGACAATATTAATTGACAACATTCCAAGAAGCGATGAAATATCACCTAAAAGACCCGGACGATTTTTTTGTATTTGATATTCTAAATACCACTCAATTTTCTCCATCAAACCCCTCCCATTTCTTGGCTGGCCTTCGAGAGGTGCCCCCTTTTTTTCACCTAGTTTAACTATAAATGATTTCCATTATATTATAAACCCTAAAGACAAGTAGTTCTACATTTGTTATGTATGTAAGCGCTTATTTATTTGTACTATTTATTTCTAAGAAAAAAGGAGCTCTCACACGCGGTGAATTAGCTCCTTTTAGAAACGATAACTTATTTTACTGATCCGTTATTTTGAACTAATTTCACCATGCTGCTCGCAATCGCATGCTGCTCTTCTTTAGAAGCAACGCTCCAAAGGTCTGCTAAAATTCGCTCTTGATCATTTTTTGCATCAACTTGGTTTGCTAAATATCCACCAATTTGATAAGCAAGATCATGAATAACTTCTTCTTGCATTCCTTCGTTTTGCGCATGATGTAAACGGTCGCCTAAAAAATCTTTCCAGCTATCCCAGTTTTCTAATACTGACATGAGTAGCCCTCCTTAAGGTTTATTCATATCATAGTTTGTACCTTGTTTTTGATTTTATGCACATTTTATATGTACCAGCCGCCATTAACCGATAATATTTGTCCCGTTATGTAGGAAGCTCGTGAAGATATTAAATATGAAACCGCCTCTGCCACTTCTTTTGGATATCCTATTCTTCCTAAAGGGATCTCTTCAGCCAGCTCTTTGACCTCTTCTTTTGAATAGCTGGCCATCATATCCGTTTCAATCGCTCCGGGCGCAACTCCATTTACTCGAACCCCACTTAGTGCAACCTCTTTTGCCAAAGCTTTTACAAATGTATTTTGTGCACCTTTTACCATTGAATAAAGGACTTCAAATGAAGCTCCTGTAAGTCCCCAAATGGAAGAAATCATGATGATTTGTCCGCTTTTAGCACTAATCATTTTAGGTAATAAAGCTTTGGTAATAACAAAGGGAGCCGTGATGTGAAGATAGATCATTTCTTCAGTTTCTTTTGCCGGAGTATCTGTCATTAACCCGCTAATGCTTCGTCCGCTGTTATGAATAATAACTTCTACCGGAACAATAATTTCCTCTAAAAACTTCTCCACTCCCTCTTTACATGATAAATCCGCTTGTACCGTAAACACGGTTTTTACCTTTTCAGCAAGCTCATGTGCAAGCGCCTCTATTCTGTCTCTTCGTTGATGGTAATGCAAAATAAGCGAATATCCATCCTCAGCCAATTGCTTAGCAATCGCTGTGCCAATTCCTCCGCTTGCACCTGTCACAAGGGCAAATTTCTCCATAACCTTCTCTCCTTTACATGCAAAAAAGCTGATGAACATCAGCTTTTTTGGCAACAATCATCTTTATTTAGGTACTACTTCACAAACCGTAAAGTTCTTTTCATCAATAATCTCGTTTAGCACATCTTTTATTTCGTTCACCTTCAGTTTTTCCAGCGTTTCAACAATATCAAATAAATTCATATCATTAAATGCATAGCGTGTAAACTGATTAGCGATAAACTCAGGTGAGTTTAATGAACGTAAAAATCCGCCGATTTTCTTTTTACGGATACGCTCAAGCTCCTCTTCTGTTAGTGATTTTGTTTTCATTTCAAGTAAAATTTGTTTAACTCGATCATACAGCTGCTCCGGTTGGTCCGTATCTCCTCCGATAAGAGCAAAACCAAATCCTCTTTCCTCCGTATAATCATAAGCAAATGTTTCATCAATGAGCCCGTCTGCATATAACTCCTCATAGTACGAAGAGCTTTTTCCAAATGCGTAATCTAAAATAATATTCATTGCTAACTCATATTTAAGCATTTCTCCACCTGAACGCTGCGGATTTTTCGCTTTTAGACCCACCATACATTTAGAAGACTGCACCGGCATTTTTAGTACTTGTTTTTCTTGATCCACCGTTTCAGGCTCGTCGTCAAAATGACGCTGTATGTCAGAGATTTCTTTATAATCTTTTTTCTGCTGATTGTCTCGAACTTGCTTCATTACTTTTTCCGCATCAACAGGACCTACAATGAACAACAGCATGTTGCTTGGATGGTAGAACGTTTCATAGCATGTATACAGCAAATCTTTATTAATATGTGAAATCGATTCGATCGTGCCGGCAATATCAATTTTAACAGGGTGGTTTTTATACATATTTTGAATGGTACCAAAATACAAGCGCCAGTCCGGATTGTCGTCATACATTGTAATTTCTTGACCGATAATGCCTTTTTCTTTTTCGACCGTTTTTTCTGAGAAGTACGGCTCTTGTACAAAGTCCACTAATGTTTCAAGGTTTTCTTCAAAATTTGACGTACAGCTGAATAAGTAAGCTGTGCGGGTAAAAGAAGTAAATGCATTGGCCGAAGCGCCTTGTTTACTAAACTGCTGAAAGACATCCCCGTCTTCTTTTTCAAATAATTTATGCTCTAAAAAGTGTGCGATTCCGTCCGGAACTTTTGTCATTTCATTTTCATTTAGTGGTACGAATTGATTGTCAATCGATCCGTAGTTCGTTGTAAAGGTAGCAAACGTTTTGTTAAACTCCGGCTTTGGCAAAATATATACCTGTAGCCCGTTATCCATTTTTTCATGATACAGCTGTTCCTGAAGCTGCGAAAATTCAATTTTCTCCATTTTCTTCACCGCCCGTTCCTGTTAAGAAATAAATTGTATCCATTTCAATTTTCTCAGCCACTTTAATAATTTCCTGCTTAGATACCGCATCAATATGCTTTAAGTATTCGTCAATTGAAATGTCTTTGCCTGTTAATTCATTATGATACATAACCTCTACTAGTCCTCGTGGAGTATCTACCGTTTCAAGCAGCTGATTGTGAATGACGGCTTTTGTTTGAGCGATTTCGCCGTCTGTGAACGACCCTTGCTTCATCTCCTGCATTTGTTCTTTAATAATGGTCACGGCTTGGTCGTAATTTTTAGCATCAATACCCGACATGACCATCAGTAATCCCTTATGACTTTCTACCCTTGAAGCGGCATAATAGGCTAAGCTTGCTTTTTCACGCACATTGATAAATAGCTTAGAATGTGAGAAACCTCCGAATATACCGTTAAATACTTGCAGAGCAAAATACTGTCTATCTCCGTATACAACATTTGTGCGGTAGCCAATATTTAATTTCCCTTGTTTTACTTCTTGTTTTTCCACTACTTCATTTACTTTTGAGATATCTTTAGACGTAATAGAATCTTCAATGTCTTTTTGCTCGCGCTTTGGTAACGTAAATGTTTCTTTTACTGTTTGTAAAACCTCTTCGACTTGCAAATCTCCAATAGCATAAAGGTGAATGGCATCTTCTTTTAACACCTGCTGATAATAGGCGTACAAACTTTCACCTGTAATTTCTTCCACGTCGTCAATTTGACCGTTTACATGTAAAGAGTAAGGTTCTTCTTTACACATTTCTTCGACTAGTCTTAAATTGGCATAGCGCATTTTATCATCAAATACGGCTTGAATTCTCTGACGAATCGAACGCTTTTCTTTTGTCATAATATCCTTTAAAAAAGAGTCCCCTTCAACTGCTGGCTTTAATAAAATATCGCCAAGAAGCGCTAACGCTTTTTGCAAAAGCGGAGTTGAATCTTTCAAATATTTTTCATTCGCTATATCAATGCGAATCGTAATATCGTGGTTATCACCTTTTTTTGTTAAGTCTACTTGTAAAGTAGCACCATAAAGCTCATCTAAATATGTACGAAGCTTTGTCGTAGACGGCAGCGACTCGGTAGCGCTTTGAAGCACATAAGGTAAAAGGGCACGCATTGTCACCGTTTTCTTATCTAAAGGGGCATTTAATTTTAAAATGAACGTGTTTGTTTTGTACTTAGCTGTTTGAATGGTATGAACAGTCAATCCTTCTAGTTCATGTTTTTGTTCAGTCAATAATTTCATATATAAACCTCCTTTTAAATTTTGATGTATTAACTAGACAATACTTCTATTTTGAATCTTTAACGCTAATTTTAGTCTTATAACCACTATATCGAATTCAAGGAAACATTTTCAAGTAACTTGCCGCACGCTTCCTCATTTCTTTTCATATTCTTTCTCTCAATGAAAAAAAGGCGGAGAAAAGAATATGATTTCTTTGTCTCCACCTTCTATATTTATCCAACTTTAGTCATTGTTAGACCTCGTATAGAGGATTTATTAGCGGCGGCCTTTTTCATAAGGAACGCCTAGCGCTTTAGGAGCCTCAGCACGTCCTACAAAACCAGTGAGTGCTAAGATTGTTAATACGTACGGTGCAATGGTTAAAAGGACGGATGGGATATCTTGAATAACCGGAATCTGAGCTCCCGTGATACTCAAAGACTGTGCTAATCCGAAAAACATGGCTGCACCTAAAGCACCAATAGGATGCCATTTTCCAAAAATCATAGCTGCAATAGCAAGGAACCCTTGTCCAGCAATCGTTCCCGCTGCAAAGTTTGTAGCGATAGACGTAGCATACACCGCTCCGCCGATTCCAGCGAACATGCCGGAAATCATAACGCCAACGTAACGCATTCTTACAACTTTGATCCCCATCGTGTCTGCTGCCATTGGGTGTTCACCAACTGAACGAAGACGAAGACCAAACGGCGTTTTATAAATGATGTACCATACAGCAAAAGCTAGCGCAATTGCAATGTAAGACGTAATAGGAACATTCGAAAACAGAATTTTGCCGATTACTGGAATGTCTGATAGACCTGGAATACTTACTTTATCGATACGGAATTGGATAAAATCTGTTTGTCCTTTCCCAAAAATCTTTTTGATTAAAAAGATTGAAAGACCCGCAGCTAGAAAATTCAGCGCTACACCACTTACAGTTTGATCTGCTTTTAATGTAATACTTGCAACAGCATGAATCAGCGAAAACACAGCGCAAACAACAGCCGCAATTACTATCGCTACCCACGGGGCCCAAGCACCTAATGAATCCTGAAGTAAAAGGGTTGAAACAATACCTGTGAACGCGCCAAACATCATCAGCCCTTCTAATCCGATGTTCACGACCCCGGAACGTTCACTAAATATCCCTCCGAGCGCGGTAAAGATAAGCGGTGCAGCTGAATAAAGCGCCGCTGGAATAATAATGGCTAACACCTCTAAGAAGTTCATTTTGCTCCCCCCTTGCCTGCACGGCCAAGCACCCAGCGAATTAAATAACTAGATGCAACAAAAAAGATAATAAGCGCAATGACAATTTGAATTAATTCAGACGGTACCCCTGTCATAAAGTTCATTTGAGGAGCCGCCGTTTGCAATCCTCCGAAAAAGAATGAAGCTAATAAAATTCCAATTGCGCTGTTAGCTCCTAAAAGGGCTACGGCGATACCGTCAAACCCCGTACCTGTAAACGCAGTGAATGTGCCCATATACTGAAATGTTCCAAGCCCTTCCATTGCCCCGGCAAGCCCGGCAAAAGCGCCTGAAATCGCCATGGATAACACAATGTTTCGGCCTACATTCATTCCTGCATACTGTGAAGCATGTTGATTAAAACCAACAGCTCTTAGCTCGAAGCCCTTAGCTGTTTTATTCAAAATAAACCACATTACGACGGCTGCAGCGATGGTAACAAGAATGCCGTAATGAAGGCGGGAGTTATTGGTTAACTGTGCTAAAAAGCTTGATGCTAAAGATGCCGATTCTTTAATATCATACGATTTTTCATTACCCGCATATAAATACGTACGGATTAAGCTGCTCGTTGTATAAAGGGCAATATAGTTCATCATTATGGAAACAATTACTTCATGAACATGAAATTTTGCTTTTAAAAATCCTGGAATAAACGCCCAAACTGCTCCAGCTGCAGCTGCTGCTAATACAGCTAAAGGAATATGAATGACCGCTGGTAAATCAAACGCATACCCAACCCATACTGAAGCCAACCAGCCAACTAAAAGCTGTCCTTCTACTCCAATGTTAAAGAGACCGGTTTTATAAGCAAACGCAACCGCGATACCAGCCAGAGCAAGAGGAGTCATGGCACGAATCGTTTCTCCAATGGCTTTTGGCGTTCCAAACATCCCGTCAAAAAGAGATTGATAGCCAAGCATTGGATCATAGCCGCCTAGTAACATAATAACCGCTCCGGCAATGAGTCCTAATATGGCCGATACAACAGGGATCAAAATCATCATTACACGTTCATTTTTCACAAGTTTATTCATGCTGTTCCACCCGCTTTCTCACGCGTACCGCCTGCCATTAATAAGCCTAACTCTTGTTCATTCGTTTCTTTTGGATCTACAATGTCGACTATTTCCCCTTCATAAATAACCGCAATGCGATCGCTTAAATTTATTACTTCATCGAGTTCTAGTGAAACGAGCAGCACTGCTCGTCCTTTATCTCGTTCTTCAATCAGCTTTTTATGAATAAATTCAATGGCTCCTACGTCCAGCCCCCTCGTTGGCTGAGCCGCAATTAATAGTTCCGGACTGCGGTCTACTTCACGGGCAATAATGGCTTTTTGCTGATTTCCGCCCGATAGCGATCGCGCTTGTGTAAATTCACTAGGCGTTCGCACATCATATTCTGCAATTAGTTCTTTTGCCTTTTTATACATCTCTTTATAATTTAAAATACCTGATTTAGACATCGGCTTTTGATAATACGTTTGAAGACCAATATTTTCCCCTATTGTATAATCTAATACCAGTCCGTGCTTATGACGATCCTGCGGAATATGTCCTATTCCTGACTCCGTAATTTTACGAGTGGATAACGTAGACAATTCTTGATTTTTTAATGTGATCGAGCCCGACTTTATTTTTCTCAGACCCGTAATTGCCTCAATCAGCTCTGTTTGACCATTACCATCTACACCCGCGATGCCTACAATTTCGCCTGCCCGAACGCTTAGATTAAGTGAACTTACAGCCTCTACTCCTCGGCTGTCTTCTACTACTAATTCTTTTATTGTTAACACAGCTTCTTTTGGAGTCGCTGTTTTCTTTTCAGTTTTAAAATGCACTTCTCTTCCTACCATTAAAGCAGCAAGTTCATCAGGGTTGGTCTCTTGCACATTTACCGTGCCAACCCCGACGCCTTTTCGGATAATTGTACAGCGGTCACACACTGACATAATTTCTTTTAATTTATGCGTAATTAAAATAATCGACTTTCCTTCTTGAATTAACTTTTTCATAATTTGAATTAATTCCGTAATTTCCTGAGGTGTTAAGGCGGCAGTAGGTTCATCAAAAATAAGAATGTCAGCTCCTCTGTAAAGCGTCTTTAAAATTTCCACTCGCTGCTGCATGCCAACTGAGATATCTTGAATCTTCGCATATGGATCTACCGATAATCCATATTGATTTGAAAGCTCTTGAATATCTTGAGCTGCTTTTTTAATATTAATTTTTCCCGTTCGCGTCGGTTCGTTTCCAAGAATAATATTTTCTGTTACTGTAAAGTTTTGAACGAGCATAAAATGCTGATGAACCATCCCAATTCCTAAGTCATTCGCTACGTTAGGGTCTGTGATTTTGACTTCTTGGCCGTTTACACGAATCTGCCCTTTTTCAGGCTGATAAAGTCCAAATAAAACGTTCATCAGCGTTGACTTACCCGCACCATTTTCTCCTAACAAAGCATGAATTTCTCCCTTTTTCACTTGGAGTGTAATATTGTCATTAGCGACAATACCGGGAAACTCTTTGCGAATATCTAGCATTTCAATAACATATTCCACTGCTTTCACTCCCTATTCCTGCCTGCTACAGGATTCTGTCTTCCGTTTTTTGGCTATAAAAAAGGCTAGTTTGCACTAGCCTTTTATACTCATATAATCATTGCTTAACAGACGTCAGCTTATTTTTTAAGCGTTTTTTCAAACTCTTTAAATTCTTTATCCGTTTGAGGCACTGTAATGTCACCGTCTAGAATTTTTTGCTTATACTCATCAACTGCTTTTAGCGCATCTTTGCTTACATTATCTTGTGATGGAGCAATTCCTACTCCGTCTTCTTTTAAGCCAAACACAACTTCTTTACCACCTGGGAATTTGTCGTCCATTGCTTTTTTAGCAACATCTTCTACAGCCAAGTCAACGCGTTTAACCATCGAAGTTAACGTTACGTTTTCAGGCATACCTTCTTCATGCTGATCGCGGTCAACTCCAATTACCCAAACTTTTTTGTCTTTCCCGCCTTTTGAACGGTTTTTAGCTTCTGTAAATACGCCGTTTCCAGTACCGCCAGCCGCTTGATAAATAATATCAGCGCCTTTACTGTAAATCGTAGAAGCAATAGCCGAACCTTTTTCTGGAGAGTTAAAACTTTCTGCGTATTGAGAGATAACTTCAGCATCTGGGTTTACAGATTTAACACCTGCTTTAAATCCGTTTTCAAACTTCTTGATTAATGGAGATTCAACGCCTCCGATAAAGCCGATTTTGTTCGTTTTTGTTTGTTTAGCTGCCACTACCCCTACTAAGAAGGAGCCTTGCTCTTCTTTAAATAGAATGCTTGCCACGTTATCTAAGTTCTCTGACTTTAGCGTATCGTCTACTAATGCAAAGTTAGCATCAGGGTACTGCTTTGCTGCTTTTTTAATATCTTCTTTTAATAAAAAGCCAATTCCATATGTCAAGTTATAGCCACTCTCAGCAAATTTAGAAAGATTGCTCTCGTATTCAGATGCTTTTGTAGACTGCAAATACTTATATCCAGTCCCTTCATCAAGTCCGTTATCTTTCCCGAACTTTGTCAGACCTTCCCAAGCAGATTGGTTAAACGATTTATCATCTACCCCGCCCGTATCTGTTACCATTCCCACTTTAAAATCTGCCGCTTTTTTATCTCCGCTGCTCTTACCTGCGTCGTCTGAGCCACACGCGCTTAAAAGTGTTCCTGCTGCTAATACTAGTGATAATGCAAGTCCCGTTTTACGTTTTAACATGTTTTAACCCCCTGAATAGTTTTAAAAGTATAAAGCCAATTTTCTATTTCGTCCTTGTGACCTACATTTGACACCTCCTTAAAAGGACAATGTTAAACAGTTGTAAATTTTCTGACATTTAAACACAAAAAAACTAGACGCGTTTACGCAGTACTTGGAAACTGAATTGATCTGCTTTAAAATAATTGATGGAATATAAAATGGGTTCATCATGCTGGTCATAATGCATTTGTTTCAGTACAAGCAAAGCCGTTTCTGGTTCGCATTGTAAAATAGGAGAAACTTTTTCATGATAGCCTAGAGGCTCAATGTTTGCCACGGCGTATGAAATGTGTTTTCCTGCTTGTTTTTCAAGAATTTCTAGCAATGACTCTTGTCTATATTCAAAATTTTCAGGTAATATTTTTTGAGGAACCTTGTCCATGCAATATACCACCGGCTCTCCGTTTGCCGTTCTCACCCGTTCAACAAATAAAATCTGTTCATCTTCCCCGCAAGCAAAACGTGTTAAATCATTTTCAGACAACTCTTGTATTTGAGAAGATAAGAAGATTGTTCCAGCCTTCATACCGGCTTGTTCAATCATATGTGTTATACTATTTAATTGCTCAATCCCTGACAAAAAAGTAGGCTTCGTGTTGACAAATGTTCCCACGCCGTGTCTGCGAACAATAATATTCTCTTCTTCTAATATGCGAAGTGCCTCACGTAGCGTTGCGCGGCTAACCCCTAGCTGCTTTGATAAATCAAACTCTGAAGGGAGCCTTTCCTTTTCTTTAAAAATTCCTTTTTCTATATTTTGTTTAATTTTATCAATCACTTGTAGATACAAGTGCCGATTATCCGCACGTATAGACATCACTCTTCCTCCATATTAAAAAGTCATCAGACCTCTGATGTTCGACTACTTAATCGAAAATAATATATCATTTTTCGACAGATAAATAAATAGGTTATATTAATTTTTTATTAAAATTTTTATTATTTTTTAAAAAAAATGAATTTTTGTTATTCTTTAATGTCAGCATACCTAACAACCTGCTTTTCTTCTAATATTAGATAAAAACCAAACATTTTAGTCATTAAATTTTTTAATATTCGTTTTTATTTCATTTATTTAGCATGACATATTTTTGTATGATACTATTCTTCCTCTCTTTCATTTCATAAAAAAGATGACTTGCACATATGCAAGTCATCTTTTTTATGAAACTTATTAAGATCCAACATCCTCATTTTGCTGAGAAATCAGGACGGAACGCGGCTTACTTCCTTCATAAGGTCCCACCACTCCACGCTCTTCCATTGCATCGATCAAGCGTGCAGCCCGGTTATAGCCAATTCGAAAGCGTCGCTGCAGCATAGAAACAGAAGCTGTTTGCATTTCTGCTACAAGCTGTACCGCTTCGTCATATAGCTCATCTGCAAAATCATCAACTTGTTCAGGAGCATCGGTTGGAATCATTTCTTCTTGATACTGCGCTTTTTGCTGTGCAATTACAAAATCAACAACCTCTTCTACTTCTTCATCTGATAAAAAGGCACCTTGCACACGCACAGGTTTTGAAGCTCCAACAGGCATGAACAGCATATCTCCTCTTCCTAGAAGCTTCTCAGCTCCTCCCATATCTAAGATTGTACGAGAGTCAGTTTGTGAAGATACACTAAAAGCAATTCGGGAAGGAATATTTGCTTTAATAACCCCAGTAATAACATCTACTGATGGTCGCTGCGTAGCAATAATCAAATGAATGCCGGCAGCACGAGCCATTTGAGCAAGACGTGTGATCGAATCTTCGACGTCAGACGAAGCAACCATCATCAAGTCAGCCAACTCATCGACAATCACCACAATATAAGGAAGAGTCGGCTGTTTTGCATTGGCGTCTCCATCATCATTCATACGTTTTACTAAATCGTTATATCCTTCAATGTTTCTCGTTCCGCTGTGTGAAAACAGCTCATAACGTCGCTCCATTTCATTTACAACTTTCTTTAAGGCTTGAGAAGCTTTTTTCGGATCCGTTACAACAGGAGCCAATAAATGTGGAATACCATTGTACATATTGAGCTCAACCATTTTAGGGTCAATCATCATTAATTTTACTTCATGAGGCTTTGTCCTCATTAAAATACTAATAATAATACCGTTGATACACACACTTTTTCCGCTTCCTGTTGCCCCTGCTACAAGCATATGAGGCATTTTATTAAGCTCTGCTAGCACAGCTTCGCCTGAAATATCTCTTCCTAAACCAACTAATAGCTTTTTATCAGGTCGGTTATTTTCAGTTGCTTCAAGTACTTCTCTAAGTGAAACCATCGCTACTTCTTCGTTCGGTACTTCAATTCCTACCGCTGATTTCCCGGGAATTGGAGCTTCAATCCGAATATCTTTGGCAGCTAATGCAAGTGCTAGATCATCACTTAAATTGACAATCTTACTTACTTTTACTCCTACATCAGGATATACTTCATATTTTGTAACAGCTGGTCCAAGGTGAACTTTTGCCACTTTTGCTTTTACGCCGAAACTTTGAAACGTTTTTTCAAGTTTTTCGGCATTTTTATAAATGTTTTTATGCTCTTTTGCCTGGTTGCTTTTCTTTGGCATCGTCAATAGCTTGATAGGAGGAAGCTCATACTCTTTATTTTCCGTTTCAGTAAATGTAATCATAGGAGCTTTTTCTTCTTCCTGTTCCTTTTGCGGCCTTGGCTGTTGCGGTGCAGTAGCTACAGGCTTCGATTCCATAACCGGCGGCACCGGAGCTATAGGAGCAGCAGGAGGTTGACTAGACTCTTCCTCTCCGTAGTCAAAGTGTTCAATAATTGGAGGCGAAGGTGCTTCTACTTCTATTTCCATGCTTTCTTCAGGTTCTTGAACAGCTTTTTCTTGGCGTCTCTTTTTTGTTGTTTTAGGGACTTTTTTCTTTTTATGTTTCCACGTCTGAATATCTTGCCAGCCTTCTTTTAACTCCGTTGTTAAAAAATTCACTAGAGGTGACAGAAGTTTTAATACCGTTTCGTGAAGCGAACGTCCGGTAATAAGCAGTACCCCAATCACAATAAGCAAGGCAGCGATAAGTTCTGTTCCTAAGCTATCAAATAGATAGTAGAACATGGCAAACATAATAGCTCCTATCATCCCTCCGCCTAAATCGCTGTGATTTGATTGACCCGTTGCTTCGAGCATATACAAATCCCATGTGTTCATAATGACAGACGGATCTGTAAACGTTCCGTTTTTTGATAAATTTTCAAATAACGTAACATGACTAAACAGTAAAATAGATAAAATAATGAGATATGTACCGATAAGCTGCCGCGTCACTAAAGGAGGCATTTCCCTTTTCCAAATAATATAAACAGATAGAATAGCCATTCCGATTAAACACAGCATATACCATTCGCCAATAAATAAGCGGACCACTAGTACAAGGGCCTGTCCTACAGCACCAAGTCCTGCCATGGCAATTAACGTTAATGCTAATAAAAATAAGCCAATAAGCTCAAAGCGCAATATGCGTTTCCATTCATCCTTTTTTATTTGACCTCTTCGTTTTTTCTTTGCCATTTTTCCACTCCAATCAACGTCCAACACTCTATGTTGATTTTGTTTCTTTTATCAGTTGAATAAAAAAGCAGCCAATACAGAGGCTGCCTTCTTCGTCATATTCATTATACCATATTCACCATAATTATACTGAAATCCTTACGACAAAATTTGACCAGGATAATAATTTTCATTCAAATAATCTTGAGGATTCGTGCTTAAAATCCTCACAATTTGCTGTTGCTTTTGTTCATTTTCTTCAACAATAACCGGAATTCCATTATGGTTAATAAGCTTTGGCTGAGATTGTTCTTGATGATAAGACTGCTGAAAGATCAGTTCTTGCGGCATCATTGTATACAAAATCATTGCAGCAGCTGCTCCTCATTCTGACGTCCTTGCTCAATCAGTTCATTCAATTTTTTGATCGCTTGAGCAACTCCGCCTACTTCGTTAATTAACCCGTATGAAACAGCATCTCCGCCAACTACATTTGTCCCGATATCACGCGTTAAGTTCCCTTTTGAAAACATAAGTTCTTTAAACTTTTCTTCTGAAATATGAGAATGTTCTCTCACAAAGTTAATCACGCGCTCTTGCATTTTATCTAAGTATTCAAATGTTTGCGGTACACCAATAACAAGACCGGTTAAGCGAATAGGATGAATGGTCATGGTCGCTGTACCGGCAATATACGAATAATCAGTTGAAACCGCAATTGGAACACCGATTGAATGTCCGCCTCCTAACACAATCGACACAGAAGGCTTGGATAACGAAGCGATCATTTCAGCAATTGCAAGCCCCGCTTCTACATCTCCACCTACAGTATTCAAGATAATAAGCAATCCTTCAATTTTTGGATTTTGTTCGATCGCCACAATTTGCGGGATGACATGCTCATATTTTGTCGTTTTGTTTTGAGGAGGCAGCTGCATGTGCCCTTCGATTTGTCCTACAATCGTTAAACAGTGAATATTAGAATCCTGAGGAAGCTGAGCCACGTTGGTCTGTCCTAGTTGTTGAATTTTATCTAATATTCCGCCCTTGCTTTCTTCATTTTTATTAGGCTGCTGAGGCGCTTCATCAGAATGTAATCTTTCGTTATTTTCAAACATATTCTAGCTCCTTTCACTTATTGATAGTAGTAGTATGAACTTCTCATAGTTATTACATCCGCATCAGCTGCAAATAAAAAGCCTTCCCACCGGGAAGGCTTCACATTAGATTTCCATGATAATCGGTAAAATCATCGGTTTACGACGGGTTTTTTCATATAAAAATTGATTTAAACTTTCTCTCATTTTTAATTTTAATGAAGACCACTCGATCACTTTGTCTTCCATACACTTTTCTAAAATTTGCTGAACAATCTTCGTTGCTTCTTCTAAAAGCTTTTCTGATTCTCTTACATAGACGAATCCGCGCGAGATGATTTCTGGCCCCGCTACTACCGTTTTTTGGCGTTTATTAATCGTAACTACTACCGTTAAGATTCCGTCCTGTGACAGCAGCCTGCGGTCTCTTAGAACGATATTTCCAATATCACCGACACCTAGTCCATCAATGAGCGTATTTCCTGCTTGAATAGAACCGCTAGGGTACATACGAGCATCTTTAAACTCAACTCGCTCACCTTTTTCAAGCAAACAAATATGATCTTCTGATATTCCTAATTGACCGGCCAGCTTTGCATAAGCTTTTTGTTTTCGATACTCTCCATTCACAGGCATGACATATTTCGGCTTTGTTAAGTTAATCATAAATTTTAATTCTTCTTGACTGCCGTGTCCGGAAGCCTGCACTTTCTTCTGAGCAAACACTACGCTTGCTCCCAAACGAAAGATGACGTCAATTGTTTTTGAAAAGGTCGTTTCGTGCCCCGCCACAGGTGTAGCAGCCAGCAGGACCGTATCATCTTGTTTGATTTGAATAAATTTATGGGACTGTTTAGCCATTCGAGTAAGACCTAAAATCGGCTCTCCGTGATGACCTGTTGTTAAAATAACCGTTTCATGTTCTGGAAGATCTTTTAGCTTTTGCACAGGAACAATTAAATCCTCAGGCAGCTGCAAATGTCCAAGTTTTGCTGCAATATCAATGATTTTCAGCATATTTTTTTCCATAACGATCAGGTTACGGCCGTGCTGATATGCGGCATGAATGATTTGCTGAATACGGTGCAGATTGGAACTGTATGCAGCAACAATGATTCGACCTTTGCTTTTATAAAAAGCGTCGGTAATATTTTGTCCAATGACGGCTTCGGAAACTGTATAGCCTGGCTTATCCGCATTTGTGCTGTCTGAAAGCAAACACAGGACGCCTTGTTCCCCAATGGCAGCCATTTTTCCAATATCAGCGCTTTGAATGCTGACTGAATTTTGATCAAATTTAAAATCACCTGTATATACAATCGCACCTTGATTTGTTTGTAAACAAATACCGACTGAATCTTGAATGCTGTGCTGCGTTCTGAAAAATGAAATATCTACTCCTTCAAACGATAAAACCGTTGACGAAGTGATAGGATGTAAAGCTTCATATTTTTTAATTCCATATTCTTTTAACTTTTCTTTGATAAGTGCTAGCGTTAATTCTGTACCATATACAGGCACATCCAATTTTTGAAGTATAAAGGGAATAGCGCCAATTTGTTCTTCATGTCCATGAGTAACAAATATGCCTTTTACGTTCTGCTGATTTTCTACTAAATATGTAATGTCCGGAATGACAATATCAATTCCTAACATTTCCCCTCCCGGAAACTTCGATCCTGCATCTAACACATATATGTTTTCATTGATTTCCACCACATACATGTTTTTTCCAAGTTCTCCGACTCCACCCAAGGCTGAAATTTTAATATTTTCTGTCTTTTCTAGTACCATAAGCTCCTCCTACTTACTTTCACCCGTACAATTTCATTTGCTTACATTATAACTGAAGTGAGAATTGGAATACAAGAAATTTCATTCGTCTATTTCCGTCATCTGCTCTTCTATTATCTTATAAGAAAAAAAACGTCTCTTCATCGACTCGTATATACGGTCAATGAAGAGACGTTTAAAAAACATACTTATAGCTTATAGCGTATTTAATGTGCTGACTAACGTTTGGCGTTCTTCTTCCGTTAACGGAACTAAAGGTAATCGTACCGATCCTACGTCTAATCCTTTTAACTGTAAAGCCGTTTTAACAGGAGTTGGACTTGGAGCTGCAAAAAGAGATTTCATAACAGGTACAATACGCTGATGAATTTTTGCTGCTTCCTTCGGATTTCCTGACTCATACAGCTTAACCATCTCTTGCATTTCATTCCCAATAATGTGAGAGGCAACAGAAATAATACCAGTTCCTCCAATTGCTAGTACCGGTAGTGTTAAACCATCATCACCGCTGTATAAAGCAAAATCATCGCTTGTTTGTGCGATAATAGCTGTCATTGCGTCAAGATCTCCGCTTGCATCTTTTAACGCTACAACATTTGGCAGTTCAGCTAGGCGTACAATTGTATCAACAGACATATTGATCACGGATCGCCCTGGAATATTGTATAACATGACAGGCAGCTCTGTACTTTCAGCAATTGTTTTAAAGTGCTGATATAAGCCTTCCTGATTCGGCTTGTTGTAATAAGGTGCTACAATCATAATCGCATCTACGCCGATTTCTTCTGCCTTTTTCGTTAATTCAATTGATGCATACGTATTGTTGCTTCCTGTACCAGCCACAACAGGTACACGGCCGTCTACTACCTTTACTGAGTGGCGGAACAGCGCCAGCTTTTCTTCTGTTGAAAGCGTAGGAGATTCACCCGTTGTTCCTGCAATAACCAACGCATCCGAACCGTTGCTGATTAAATAATTAATAAGCTGCGTTGTTTTTTCAAAATCAATATTTCCTTTATGATCAAAAGGCGTTACCATCGCTGTTGCGACTTTCCCAAAATCAATCATGTTTTCACTCCTTGAAATTGCATTATCCCTATTCATGTAATGAACCGTTAGCTTATAGCTAACGGAACATGTAGTTTATCTCTTTTGCGGTGCTTTTGACAAGTCAAAGGCACCATGAAGAGCATTAACAGCTTTCTTTAAATCCTCTTCTTTTACAAGCACCCAAATCGTCGTATGGCTGTCAGCAGATTGTAAAATCTGAATACCTTCGCCAGAAAGAGCTGTAACAATTTTAGATGTAACACCAGGCACCCCTGCAATTCCTGCTCCAACCGTTGACACTTTGGCACAGTTGCGAATAACAGCCGGCTCATACCCTAGCGCATGAAGCACATCAATCGCTTTGTCAGTTGCTTCATCTGTTACCGTATATACAACACCCTTCGGTGAAATATTAATAAAATCTACGCTGATTTTTTCTTGTGCCATTGCTTTGAATACTTCTGCTTGCGTATCATAATGGCCTTCTTTACTAAAAACTTTAATTTGAGTGACGTTGGATACGTGCGCGATGCCTGTTACAAGGCGTTCTTGCACATCGCTTCCACGCTGCTGTGCTTCACCTTGAGATGTAACGAGCGTACCTGTTGAATCAGCATACGTGGAACGGACGCGCATCGGCACTTTGGCTTGCATGGCAATCTCTACGGCACGTGGGTGAACTACTTTTGCACCTTGATAAGCCATGTTGCATATTTCGTTATATGTGACAACGGATAGCGGTCTTGCATCTTCTACAATACGCGGGTCCGCTGTCATCACACCTTCTACATCTGTGAAAATGTCAATGTAATCAGCCATAAGGGCTGCACCTAAAGCTGAAGCAGATGTATCGCTGCCTCCGCGTCCAAGCGTTGTTGTATCACCTTCAGTAGTTGCCCCTTGAAAGCCTGTTACAACAACTACATCGTATTCTTCTAATTCTTTTAACAAACGGTCGCATTTCATTTCTAGTATCTTGGCATTGGTAAAATCATCATTCGTCACAAACCCGGCCTGTGCACCGTTTAACGCTGTAGCTTTAATACCATTTTCGTTTAATAAATTCGTAAACACTACCGATGAAATTAATTCTCCGCATGCCATAAGCATATCAAGCTCACGTTTATTAAGAGACGCTTTATTTCCATCAACAAGTGAAAGCAATGTATCCGTTGCATACGGCTCACCTTTTCGTCCCATTGCCGATACAACAACGACTACTTTGTAACCCTCACTTAATGCATTATTTAAATGATAGATTGCTCTCGCTCTTCCTTCTTCGTTACGAACGGAAGTTCCTCCAAATTTTTGGACGATTATTTTCATACTTACACCTCATCATGTTCCGAGACACTCTGGTTGCGCTTATTTTACTAAGCTAAGCTTAATAAGTGATTCTGCAATTTGTACAGAATTCCAAGCTGCACCTTTTAACAAGTTATCAGAAACGATCCACATATGGAAACCGTTATCGCGATCTAAATCTTTACGAATACGGCCGACGAACACATCTCGTTTACCTACACAATCTGCTGGCATTGGATATACTTGATTTTCTGGATCATCTTGCAATACGATACCAGGTGCATCAGCCAATAAATTTTTCACATCAGCTACCGTTACACCGTCTTTTTCAATTTCAATGTACACTGACTCTGAATGACCTGTTACAACCGGTAGACGAACACAAGTAGCAGCTACTGGCAATTCAGGCATGCTCATAATTTTCTTCGTTTCATTAATCATTTTCATTTCTTCAAATGTAAAACCGTTATCTTGAAATTTATCAATTTGCGGAATGGCATTAAAAGCAATTTGATAATGTTTTTTATCTCCACCAACCGGTAAAATTTCCGGTGTAAACTCTTTTTCTTCTAAAATAGCTTTAGCTTGTTCTTTTAATTCATTAATTGCAGCAGCACCTGCTCCAGAAACGGCTTGATACGTTGATACTAGCACTTTGGATAAGCCGTATGTTTCGCGTAATGGCTGTAATGCTGCTACCATTTGAATTGTAGAGCAGTTTGGATTAGCAATGATTCCGTTATGTGCGTGTAATGCGTCTTCATTCACTTCCGGCACAACTAACGGGACATTTTCATCCATTCGATAAGCGCTTGTGTTGTCTACAACGATTGCTCCGCGTTTTACTGCCTCTGGTGCGAGTGCTTTTGAAATGCTTCCGCCTGCACTGAATAAAGCAATGTCTACGCCTTCGAAGCTATCAGGAGTTGCTTCTTGCACAACAACTTCTTCTCCGTTAAACAACACTTTTTTACCAGCTGAACGAGCTGAAGATAATAACGTTAATTTACCAACTGGAAAATTACGCTCCTGTAGGGTTTTAATCATTTGTTGTCCTACTGCACCTGTTGCTCCTACTACTGCTACATGTAATTCTCTTGTCATTTTAATACCGCCTCCAACAATTTTCAACTACTCAACATTTATCTGCATATACTGACTATTTTAACATATTATTATGCTTCATTGCGTCAAAGAAGAGAAGATTTTTAAAATCTTCTCTTCTTTGAGATTGAGAGTTCCCTTACAGCCGCAGTATTGAATAGATTTATGCAACAGCAAGAGGCATATATGTCCTATGACTCTTGACCGTCGCGGAACCTTTCGACAATAACAGGCTGAATCTGTTTATCTTCAAGCGCTGCGTACACCGTGTCTGATAACATCGTCATACGCGCTACCATTGAATTTGGCTTAAGCACCGGGTCATCTTGACCAAATGGAATAAAATAAATATTTTTAGTCGCCATTAGCCTCATTAAGTTTACACCATTTAGCCCTAGTGCGTCATTAGTCGAAATTCCCAGTACCACCGGCTTATTATTACGAAGCGTTGCTTTAGCTGCCATGAGTACCGGAGATTCAGTCATTGCATTCGCAAACTTACTCATCGTATTCCCAGTGATTGGGGCAACCACCATACAATCAAGCGGAATTTTTGGTCCTAGAGGCTCCGCTTTTACAATTGTATTGATGACGGCGTGACCTGTTAATTCCTCAATTTTCTTCACCCAGTCTTCTCCATCTCCAAAACGAGTATTCGTGGATTGTACCGTGTAAGAAACAACTGGTAACACTTCTGCTCCCAAATTAACAAGCTTTTCAATTTCTGGCATAACCGCATCATACGTACAGTGAGATCCGGTCAAGCCGAATCCTATTCTTTTACCTTTTAATGACATTATTTTTTCTCCTCTCTCGCATCCGCAGCGTCTTTTAATAAATTCACTAATACATTAGCGACAATCTGACCTGCTGTTTTTGGAGCCACAATTCCTGGAAGACCAGGTGCTAAAATAGCTTTAATTCCTCGTTTTTCTGCATAGCGGAAATCGGTTCCTCCAGGCTTTGAAGCTAAATCAATAATGAGCGCATGGGTCGGGACATTAGATAATGTCTTAGCCGTTAAGATGGGGTATGGAATGGTGTTAATACATATATCACTATCAGCAATTTCTTTATCGAGTTCAGAAAGATAGAAAGGCTGCAAACCCATTTCAGCAATACGTGCTAAATGTTCAGATTTTCTAGCTCCTACTTTTACATTGGCACCAAGTGCAGCAAAGGACCTCGCCACGCTCATTCCTACTCTTCCTAAACCTAGGACAGAAATATTTGAACCGTGAATGGTAAAATCCGTATGTTGAATAACAAGCATGATCGTACCTTCAACAGTAGGAATAGAGTTATAAATTGCTACATCATCACGCTCAAATAACTGAACGAGTTTACGGTTTGTCGTTTTGACTAATTCGTTTAAATACCCATTGCTAATACCAGAATAAATAATGCAGTGCTCAGGCGTTTTTTTAAGTATTTCTTCAGTCAGCACTACTTTTTCATTTGAAAAAATAGTATCTACTTGCCCTTCGTGATTTGTTCCAGGCACTGGAAGGATGATGGCGTCAACATCTGAAAAATCCAGCTCCTCTATCTGATATTTCGTCGCACCTGTAAAACCATGATCTAGCTGATCAAAACCAATAAGAGATGTTTTTGCATCTAATTGAATTAATTTTCGAATGACTTCAAGCTGCCTAGCATCACCGCCAATTACAGCTATGTGCAAATCCGTTAACATGTTTCATTTTCACCTTCTTTAACATTAAATAGATGTATCCTTCGCTTAAACCATCGAGATGTAAAGTGCTATCATTACGCCCTAGAATGCCTATTGCTTTTCTTCAACATACTATGTAAACACACAGGAATCGGTGAATCTTTATCCCCGAAAATAAAAGAAACGAGATGCAGGAAGCATCTCGTTTCTTATTTTGTTGACTGATTGTTTATGTCTTCTAGCTGCTGGACATTTACAATCACCATATCTGTACCGATTTTTTCGATATTCCCCCACGGCACTCGCACTTCATCTCCTTGTTTTCGAAACCCAAACCACTTCACAGATGGAATAATAAGCGCATTAATTTGTCCCGTATGTTCATTAATTTCAAGATCTGTTTGCCCTAAAATACCTAAACGCTCTGCTCGCTTAACATCTACAATTTCTTTTCCACTCAGTTCGCTTAATCTCATAGAATCCCTCCTTTCATCTAATTTATTGAACAACCATGCAAAAAATGACCAAAAAATAAGGCTGGCTCAATTATTTTAGCCAACCTTACTTTTACTGTTTAGTTTCCTTTAAATCCTTTAGGTAAATCTCCACTCGGGCTTATTAACGAAAGCGCAAATTCATCTTTGAAAATATCTCGCGCAAGACCATTTACACTATCTTTAGTCACGGCATTAACAAGGTCTAAAATCTCATCTAATGAACGGTGATAGCCTAGCATTAACTCATTTTTTCCGTTTCTGCTCATACGGCTATTTGTACTTTCAAGACTCAGCATTAAGTTTCCTTTCAGCTGCTCCTTGCTGTTAGCAAGTTCTTTATCCGTAATACCTTTGTCTTTCAAATCATAAAGCGTTTCTTGAACCGTATCATATAATACGTCGAGCTGATGGCTTCCCGTTCCCCCATAAATCGTTACAAGACCGCTGTCTCGATAAGAAGAATGATAAGAGAAAACAGAGTAAGCCAAGCCGCGCTGTTCACGGACTTCTTGGAACAAACGACTGCTCATACTTCCACCAAGCACGTTGTTTAATACAATTAAGCTATATACATCTTCTCCGCCGATTGGCAAACCTTTAAATCCAAGGCAAAGATGAGCCTGTTCAGTCTCCTTTTTGCGCGCAATATGATTTGTATGGAACTCTGGCTGAACATATTGATGAGCGGAGTGACTTGACGTATATGTACCAAAATAGTTTTCCACCTGCTGAATAAAACTTTCATCAATGTTTCCAGCCACTGAAATAACGATGTTTTCGGGAATATACATTTGCTCCATATACTGACGAAGCGAATCACCGTTAAATGTTTTTAACGTATCTTCCGTTCCTAAAATTGGATAGCCTAATGGATGATTGCCATATACGGCTTTTCCTAATAGATCGTGTACAATATCATCAGGTGTATCTTCATACATTTTAATTTCTTCATATACAACATTTTTTTCACGAGCTAATTCCTCTTCATCAAATGAGGAATTAAAGAACATATCCGCCAGCACATCTAGCGCTTGATCTGCGTGTTCGTCTAATACTTTTGCATAGTAGCACGTGTATTCTTTAGAAGTGAATGCATTTACTTGTCCGCCAATGCGGTCGAAGCTTTCTGCAATTTCACGAGCAGATCTTGTTTTTGTTCCTTTAAAGAACATATGTTCAAGAAAATGTGATACACCATTAATTTCAGGGTGTTCACTTCGAGAACCCGTTCCGATCCATACCCCAATGGCCACAGATCGAACAGTTGGGATATTTTCCAATACAATTCTTACACCATTTTTGCACGTATATCGTTTTATCAAGCTAGTGCCTCCCTTTTTGCTTATCTCACTTACTTCTTAGTAGAAGAAGGTATTTTCATCATTCTTTCTTCATCTAGCATTGTTGACACATCGCTAACTTTGAGGCCTTTGCGTTCAATATCGGTTAACAATTGGTCAAGCGATTCAGCCGTTGATTCAGTCGGGTGCATCAGTACAATAGCCCCTGGATGAATCTTTTTCATTACTCGATTAATTAACACTTCTGAACTTGGCTTTTGCCAATCGATTGTATCAACCGTCCACATGATGGTACTCATTTTTAACTGAGAAGCAAGCGTTACTACTTCGGGGCGAAAACTGCCGCTCGGCGGAGCAAACCATTTTACTTTTTGTCCCGTAGTAGACGTAATAATATCATTCGTTTTTTTAAGCTGCTGATTGATTTGACTAGCCGATAAAGTGGCCATATCAGGATGAGAATAAGAGTGGTTTCCTACTTCATGCCCTGCGTCTACAATCATTTTTGCCATATCTGGATTATTTTTAACCCATTTTCCTTCTAAAAAGAAGGTTGCTTTAGCATGGTGCTTTTTAAGCACTTCTAACATTTTAGGCAAATACTCGTTCCCCCATGCTACGTTCACTGTAAACGATACCATAGGCTTTTCATCGTGTCCACGGTAGATAGGTTCCTGTGGTAAATCCTTCAAGTGAACCTTTGGTCTAACCTGTTTGTACACTAGTTTTTTTTCATCAAATTTACCCGCAGGTTTCATATTTTTATAAGAAGCAGCAAGATCAACTTTTATGCCGTTATAGCCAGGAACCCGTTTCCAAACGGGATCGATTCGTGCATTCGCTGCCGGCTTTTCATAATCTTTTGCTTTTTCTTCAATCTTTTGATATAACGCATCATGCTGAGCTGATACAAGTTGTACATCGGATTTAAGTGCTTCTATATATGCTTCAGCAAAAGGATTATAAATAGATTTATATGTAATTGCCAGTAAAAATAGAAATGCTGTAAATTGCACAATGGTTCTCTTCACTTATCCTTCCCCCTTTACCATTTAAAATATGTATAAAGAGGACAAGGTAGAACAAACATCTACAAACGATAAAATCGCCCTACACATGGATTTTCTTCATGTATGGACGATTTCACAATATCTATATAGTAGTAAAAGAAGATTATTTTGTTTCTTTTGCTTTTTCTTCTTTTTCTTTTTGTTCTTTTAAAATTGCTTTACGAGATAAGTTAACGCGGCCTTGTTTATCAATTTCCATGACTTTAACTAAAAGCTCGTCACCAATAGCTACAACGTCTTCTACTTTTCCAATACGCTCTTCTGCAAGCTCTGAAATGTGAACAAGCCCATCTTTTCCGCTGAAGATTTCTACAAACGCACCGAATTTTTCAATTCGTTTTACTTTTCCTAAGTACATTTGGCCGACTTCAACTTCGCGTACAAGATCTTCAATGATTTTCTTCGCTTTTTCATTCATTGGCTGATCAATAGAAGAAATGAAGATTGTACCATCTTGTTCGATATCAATTTTAACGCCTGTTTCTTCGATGATTTTATTGATTTGCTTGCCGCTTGGTCCAATAACGTCACGAATTTTATCAGGGTTAATAGCCATTGTAAGGATCTTAGGTGCGTATTGAGAAAGCTCTTGACGAGGCGTAGCAATCGTTGACATCATATGATTTAAGATTTGCATACGGCCTTTTTTTGCTTGTTGAAGGGCTTCGTCTAAAATTTCACGAGATAACCCGTCAATTTTAATATCCATTTGAAGCGCAGTTACGCCATTTTCCGTACCTGCTACTTTAAAGTCCATATCTCCTAGATGATCTTCCATTCCTTGAATGTCCGTTAGAATCGAGTAGTGTTCACCTGATTTGATCAGACCCATGGCAATCCCTGCTACAGGTGCTTTAATTGGAACCCCAGCATCCATCATTGCAAGCGTACTTGCACAAATACTCGCTTGTGAAGTAGAACCGTTTGACTCTAATACTTCAGATACAAGACGAATTGTATAAGGGAAATCTTTTTCATTTGGAATAACAGGCTCAAGTGCACGTTCACCTAGCGCACCATGTCCAATTTCACGACGACCCGGTCCGCGCATCGGTCTAGTTTCACCAACACTAAATGAAGGGAAGTTATAGTGATGCATGAAGCGTTTAGATTCTTCTACACTTAAACCATCTAAAATTTGTACATCGCCAAGTGCACCTAATGTACAGATGCTAAGCGCTTGAGTTTGTCCACGCGTAAATAATCCAGATCCGTGTGTACGAGGAAGCAAGTTTGTTTCAGAAGAAAGTGGACGAATTTCGTCAATACTACGGCCATCAGGACGCACTTTTTCTTCTGTGATCAAGCGACGCACTTCACTTTTAACAAGCTTCGATAAAATTTCATTCACTTGATTTAGTACTTCTTCTTCTACATCTTGCTCTTCAAATTTTGCAGCTACTGCGCTTTTCACTTCTTTAATCGCATTTTCGCGCGCATGCTTTTCTTGAACTTGAACGGCACGGTTCATGTCACCTTCTGCAATTTCGCGAACTTGACGCTCAAGGTCAGCATCCACAGTATAAAGCGCAACTTCTACTTTTTCTTTGCCTACTGCTGCTACAATTTCTTCTTGGAACGCAATTAATTTTTTAATTTGCTCGTGTCCAAACATAATTGCTTCCAGCATTACTTCTTCCGGTACTTCATCAGCGCCTGCTTCAACCATGTTGATCGCATCTTTTGTACCAGCAACCGTCAGATGAATATCGCTTTTTTCAAGCTCATCTACCGTTGGGTTTACAACAAATTCATTGTCTACACGGCCTACGATTACGCCTGCAATAGGACCTTCAAATGGAATATCAGATACTGATAATGCTAATGAAGAACCGAACATTGCCGCGATTTCTGAAGAACAGTTTTGATCTACGCTCATTACAACGCTGACAACTTGAACTTCGTTTCGGAAACCATCTGCGAATAAAGGACGAATCGGACGGTCGATTAAACGGCTAGCCAAGATTGCTTTTTCACTTGGTCTGCCTTCACGCTTAATGAATCCACCTGGGATTTTACCGACTGCATATAAACGCTCTTCATAGTTTACTGTTAACGGGAAGAAATCTACATTTTTAGGCTCTTTTGAAGCCGTTGCTGTACTTAATACAACTGTGTCTCCATAGCGGATTAATGCTGCGCCATTTGCTTGTTTTGCCAACTGGCCAACTTCAACTTCTAGCTTTCGTCCAGCTAGATCTACGGAGAACACTCGTTTTTCTTGTTCCATATCGACGAGTACCCCTCTCTACATATAAAATATGTATGTAATCAAATGTGATAGTTTTATTATAAACGAAATATCCAAAAACAATAGCTTTTTTCACATTATGTAGCATCTTTAATGTTTCTTAAATGTACATACTAAAAAAGCGGGAATGCTCCCGCTTTCTTCTTATTATCGACGTAAACCAAGTTTGTTGATTAACTCACGATAACGAGTAACGTCTTTGTTACGTAGGTAGTTAAGTAAGTTACGACGTCGACCTACCATTTTTAAAAGACCACGACGTGAATGGTGATCCTTTTTATGAGTACGTAAGTGACCGTTTAGATTGTTAATTTGCTCTGTTAGGACAGCGATTTGAACTTCTGGAGAACCAGTGTCGTTCGCATGAGTTTTGTACTCACTAATGATTTCATTTTTACGCTCTTGTGTGATAGCCATCCTATTCACCTCCTTATTATTAAACCCCAGTTACCGAGCAAAACGTTGGTGAATCGTAATGCCAAGCAATGGTTGTTTTACATACAAGTGTTATGTTACTACTTATTAGAACAAAAAGCAAGTCGTAGCAACTATTTATATATATTTTTTATTTCTTATGCTTTTGAATTCCTTCAAAATAAGCAAGGGCTTCTTCCTTGTCCTTTGAGATCTGACCGACAAGCTCTTCGATGCCGCTGAACTTTTTTTCTGAACGAATCATTCGGTGCCATTTCACCGTTACGTGCTGATCGTAGATTTGCTCGTCAAATGATAATAAGTGGACTTCGATTGTTGGCTTTTCTAAATTATCGTGAAAAGTCGGCTTATAGCCCACGTTGCATACTCCTGCATACCACTTGCCATGGAGCTGAAGCTCAACAGCGTACACGCCGATGCGCGGAAGTAAATACTCATCGTCTAAAGCGATGTTAGCAGTCGGAAAACCTATTTGCCTGCCTCGCTTTTCTCCATGAGTCACTGTACCTGACACTTCATAATAGCGCCCAAGCAGCTCTTTTACTCGATGCATGTCTCCGTTTGCTAAATTTTCGCGAATGAGCGTTGAACTAATTTTTTCTTCGCCATTTGTTAACTTATCAATTGTTGTTTGAGTGAATTTTGATCGAGAATGAAATGGTAGTATTTCCATTGTTCCTTTACCTAACTTTCCATACGTATAGTCAAATCCAGCTACCACATGCTGCACATTCAGGCCAATAATATACTGATCAACAAACTCTTGAGGCAATAGTGCTGCAAACTGTTTATCAAAATAAACGATATATAAAAAGTCAATTCCCATTTCCTCAATGAGTTTCTTTTTTTCTTGAAGTGGTGTGATCATATCAATGTGCTGCACGTTGCGCCCAAGCACCACAGAAGGGTGAGGAGTAAACGTCATCACAGCACTAGCTATGCCTTTTTCATCGGCTAACTGTTTTGCTGAATTTATCACTTGCTGATGCCCTAAATGCACACCATCAAAATAACCAAGTGCTAACACTGATTGTTGAACAGCTTCTCGTTGAAAGTGGTGTGGATGTCGAATTTCAATCGTTTCCAAAACACAGTTCACCTTTTCCCTAACCGGTCTAGTCGATTGCCAACACTTTAACCGGCTTCATTAAATGTTTTTTCGTTGGGTGCTGAGCATAAATTGCTAAGCACTTGCCTGCAGAATTTATCATTAAAAAGAATGGTTCCTTTTTTAACTCTTCATCTTCTGTGCACGGCAATACCGCGCCATTTTTCACTTTCTCTGCTAATGTATCACTAATTTGAAGTTTCGGCAAATGATTAAGAGCTTCTTCGATCGAATGCAGTTTCTCATTGATCGTTTCTTCTTCTACCGCCCGTTCAATATCTTCAAATGTCACACAATCTTCCAGTGAAAACTGCCCTGAACCCGTTCGCTGCAAATAAGACATATGAGACGGATAGCCAAGTGCTTCTCCAATCATCACAGCAAGCGTTCGCACATATGTACCTTTGCTGCACGTTACGCGGAATTTGAAGGAAATTTGTTCTCCCTCAAATGCAGCGCGATCGTCTAGCAGTTCAAAGTTATAGATATGAATGGTTCTAACAGGGCGCTCTACTTCGATTCCTTGCCTTGCATATTCATATAGCTTTTTACCTTTGACTTTTACCGCGGAGTACATTGGAGGCACTTGCTGAAGTTCTCCTGTCATCGAAGACAGCACTTCTTCGATTTGAGCACGTGAAAAAGAATCCACTACTTTCTTTTCTTCTACAACCTCTCCGGAAGAATCTTCTGTTGTTGTAGAAAATCCGAGTGTAACTTCTCCTTCATAGGTTTTAGTAGCTCCTGTTAGATACTCTACAATTTTGGTAGCTCTACCGATACAAATAGGCAATACCCCTGTAACGTCTGGGTCTAATGTGCCTGTATGCCCTACTTTTTTAGTGCGAAGCAGCTTTCGGACTTTAAACACACAGTCGTGCGAAGTCAGGCCAGCTGGTTTATGTAAAATTAAAACACCGTCCACTCATTCTTCATCTCCTTTTCATTTAAAAAAGGGTGTCTCAGAAGCAAAAACCACTTTTGAGACACCCTTTTTTGTTTCTACATTCACTGATCTTATTCGTTCTCTTGATGGTCATCGCTTTCTTTTTTAATTTCATGAAGCAATGATTCAATTCGATTACCATAATCAATTGATTCATCAAACTCAAACGTAATTTCAGGTGTTTTACGTAAGCGAATGCGCTGACCGATTTCTGAGCGGATAAATCCTTTTGCTTTCGCAAGGCCTTTTAACGTATTCTCACGCTGTTCAGCATCTCCTAAAACAGAGATATACACTTTCGCTTGCTGTAAATCGCCTGATACTTGAACATCTGTTACAGTCACAAAACCGATGCGCGGATCCTTGATTTTACGATTTAAAATCTCGCCCATCTCTTTTTTCATTTGTTCTCCGACTCTAGTTGCTCTTATGTTCATCTGTGTCACCCCTTTTATAACCAATCAAAAGTTGTAATGGTACGTTCAATCTCTGGAAAAGAATCAATCAAGCTTAGCGCTTTTTGCAGTTCTTGTTCCGTTGTGACACGGCTAGATGAGACTGCGACAATGCTAATTTTTGTTCGTTGCCACACATCTTGAAAATCAGTTTCTGAAACTGATACGTTAAACCGCTGCTTCAAGCGCATCAAGATGCGCTGAAGCACGGCACGTTTTTCTTTAAGAGAAGCAGCATTGTAAATTAAGCATTCACACTCCACTAGTCCAATCATTTAGGATCAATTTGCTCCATTACATATGCTTCAATAATATCTCCTTCTTTAATATCATTGAAGTTTTTAATTGTAATACCACACTCATATCCTTGAGCGACTTCTTTTGCATCATCTTTAAAGCGTTTTAGCACATCTACTTCACCTTCAAAGATAACAATTCCGTCACGGATTAAACGAATTCCACTGTTACGTGTAATTTTACCGTCTGTTACGTAACTTCCTGCGATTGTACCAACTTTTGATACTTTGAATGTTTGACGTACTTCCACTTGACCGATGATTTTTTCAGCAAACTCAGGATCAAGCATTCCTTTCATCGCAGATTCAATTTCTTCAATTACTTTATAAATAATGCGGTGAAGACGAATATCTACGTTTTCTACGTCAGCTGTACGTTTTGCTCCAGCATCCGGACGCACGTTAAAGCCGATAACGATTGCGTTAGAAGCAGTTGCAAGAATGATATCAGATTCTGTAATCGCACCTACACCCGTATGGATAATACGAACATTTACACCCTCTACATCAATCTTTTGAAGAGCAGCAGCCAATGCTTCTACAGAACCTTGTACGTCTGCTTTTACGATAAGGTTTAAGTCTTTCATTTCACCTTGTTTAATTTTCTCAAATAAATCATCTAAGCTTACGCGAGATTTTTCACCGCGCTGTTGTTCAAGCTGCTTTTGAGCACGAGCTTCTCCGATTTGACGAGCTGTTTTCTCATCTTCAAACACTAAGAAACGATCTCCAGCTAACGGAACTTCGTTTAAGCCAGTAATCTCAACCGGAGTAGATGGTCCTACTTCCTTCACACGGCGGCCAATATCATTTACCATTGCGCGAACGCGGCCAAACGTATTTCCGACTACGATTGGATCACCTACGCGTAGTGTACCAGTTTGAACAAGAAGCGTTGCTACAGACCCACGGCCTTTATCTAGCTGTGCTTCTACAACTGTACCTGCTGCACGACGGTTAGGATTTGCTTTTAACTCTTCTACTTCACTTACAAGTAAAATCATTTCAAGCAATTGATCGATCCCTTCACCTGAAATGGCTGAAAGCTTACAGAAGATTGTTTCTCCGCCCCACTCTTCAGCTACAAGGCCGTGCTCCATTAGTTCTTGCATCACGCGATCTGGATTTGCTGCTTCTTTATCCATTTTGTTAACCGCAACAATAATTGGCACTTCTGCCGCTTTTGCATGGTTAATCGCTTCAATTGTTTGAGGCATTACACCATCGTCTGCTGCAACAACAAGGATTGTAATATCCGTTACTTGCGCACCGCGAGCACGCATCGTTGTAAATGCAGCATGCCCTGGTGTATCAAGGAATGTAATTTTCTTTTCATCAACCACAACTTGATAAGCACCGATATGCTGCGTGATACCGCCTGCTTCTGCAGCCGTTACTTTTGTGTTACGGATAGAGTCAAGAAGCGTCGTTTTACCGTGGTCAACGTGACCCATGATTGTAACAACTGGAGGACGCACTTGAAGATCTTTTTCGTCATCAATGATTTCTAATGATTCAAAAGCAGTGTCATCTACTACTACTTCTTCTTCAACTTCTACACCGTATTCTCCGGCAATTAGTTCGATAGAATCTTTATCTAACTCTTGGTTAATTGTTGCCATTACACCAAGCATAAATAATTTTTTAATAATTTCAGAAGGCTCTTTGCCTAATTCTTTTGCTAACTCAGAAACCGTTAAGCTTCCGACAAACGTTACTTTTTCCGGTAACTCTTTTGCAGCTGCTGGAGCTGGTCTACCTTTTGGTGCCTGTGACTTTTGTGCCTGTGGCTTTTTGTTACCTTTATTGTTTCCTTTGTTAGCTGTTGATTTTGTATTTTTATTCAATACTTTCACCCCCATAAAATTAACCGAGCATCGTTGCTAGCTTTTTAGCAAATCCCTCGTCCATAACGGCTACCACAACTCGAGCATCTTTACCAATCGCTTGACCTAGCGTGTAGCGATCGGGAACGATTTTAACCGAAACGTTATAGTAAGAACATTTATCCGTTACTTTTTTCTTTGTGTTTTCAGACGCATCGCTTGCTAAAAGTACTAACTTTGCTTTTTGTTTCCGAACTTCTCTAACCACAAGTTCTTCTCCAGAAATCAATTTGCGTGCACGGTTTGCAAGCCCTAAAAAGGAGATCCATTGTTCATTCATTAGCGTGACTGTTTCTCCTTTTCTACAAGCGCTAGCAACTCTTCATAAACCGCTTCATCTATTGACGCGCCTAAATGTGTCGAAAGCACATTTTTCTTTTTTGCCAATAAAATTGCTTCTTTATCCTTGCTTACATAAGCTCCGCGCCCGGACTTTTTACCCGTTACATCAACTGAAACGTCGCCTTCTTTTGAGCGTACAACGCGTACTAGCTCTTTTTTAGGCTTCATTTCTCCAGTGGCCACACATTTTCGCATCGGGACTTTTTTACGATTGTTCACCTTGGCTCACCTCTTATTCCATATCTTCATCTGAATCAAATGCATGTTGACTTACTAGCATATCATCGCTGTTTTTTACAACCATACCTTCTTGTTCAGCTTCTGATTGACTTTTAATATCAATTTTCCAGCCTGTCAGCTTAGCAGCTAGACGTGCGTTTTGTCCACGTTTACCAATTGCAAGTGACAGCTGATAGTCAGGAACGATAACAGTTGTTGCTTTTTCATTTTCATCTACAATCACATCTACTACCTTAGATGGACTTAAAGCGTTGGCAACAAATTCAACTGGATCATTTGACCAGCGAACAATGTCAATTTTTTCACCTTTTAGTTCATTTACAACAGCCTGTACGCGCTGACCTTTTGGCCCAACACAAGAACCGACCGGATCTACTTCAGCATACTCAGAATGAACAGAGATTTTTGAACGGTCTCCAGCTTCGCGAGCTACTGATTTTAATTCAACTGTACCGTCATAGATTTCCGGTACTTCTTTTTCAAAAAGACGTTTTAAAAGACCTGGGTGCGTACGTGAAACATAGATTTGCGGGCCTTTTGTTGTTTTTTCTACTTTCGTAATATACACTTTAATACGATCATGAGGTTTATACTGCTCATTTGGCATTTGCTCGCTTTGAGGAAGCAATGCTTCAATTTTGCCAAGGCTCACATAGATGAAGCGAGAATCTTGACGCTGAACAATACCTGTCATAATATCTTCTTCGCGATCGCTGAACTCTGAATAGATAACGCCTCGTTCCGCCTCACGAACACGCTGTGTAACAACTTGTTTTGCTGTTTGAGCCGCGATGCGTCCAAAGTCTTTTGGGGTTACTTCGATTTCAACCACATCGTCTAGTTGGAAGTTAGGGTTGATTGTTTGTGCTTCTTCAACCGAAATTTCCAGGCGTGGATCATATACTTCATCAACCACATCTTTGCGAGCAAACACGCGCATTGAACCTCTTTCTAAATTTAAATCAACGCGTACGTTTTGCGCTTGGTTAAAGTTGCGTTTGTAAGCAGAAATTAGCGCTGCTTCAATTGCTTCAATAATTACATCTTTGCTAATGCCTTTCTCTTTTTCAAGAATGACTAAGGCATCAAATAACTCACTGCTCATCGTTGGATAATCCCCCTTTAATATTGGCCCCTACACATTAAAATACAATCGCTAATCGAGCAAAAGCGACTTTGTCATATGGTAAAACCACCGTTTTTGTGCGTGTTTTGATACGAATAGATAATGTGACAGTTTCTCCGTCAAATGATTGTAATTCGCCTTCAAATTCTTTTGCACCTTCAATTGGTTCATATGTTTTTATGTATACATGCTTACCAATTGCACGTTCAAAATCTTTATCTTTTTTTAATGGGCGTTCCGCACCAGGCGATGATACTTCTAAAAAATAGTTATGAGGGATTGGATCTACTGCATCCATTTTCTCACTCAATTTTTCACTTACTGCTCCGCAGTCTTCGATATCCACGCCGGTATCAGAGTCGATAAACACACGTAAAAACCAATCTTTTCCTTCTTTTACGTATTCAATTTCAACAAGCTCTAAATTCATTTCCTCTAAGATAGGGGAAACCATTTCTTCCACTGTTTGTTTTACATTTTTACTCATTCTAATCCTCCCTTCGAGACATTGCATGGTATGTTTAGGTTACGCGTTTTTTATGTCTCTTATATCAAAAAAGAGTGGTTTATTTGCTATTTTTATTTTGCACTCTATAAGAGGTCTAACCTACTAGAGTGGAAATGTTGTCATTTGTGTTGCAGGATTTTAAACGTCACATAATAAATCAATCATGGTGATTGAAAATCTACAGAAAAAACGAATCATGCTAGAAGCCGATTCGTTCTCCATACTACTTACTATGTCAGTAAGTTCATATCAATAAGAAAGAGCGGGTTTCCCCACTCTTTCTCGTCCGTATCCTTAGCATTTCCACAATTACTATATCATAACCGCTTATTTTATGCAAATGTTAGAAAAGAGAAAGCTGGTTCTGATCAGGTAATGATTCAAGGCATCCATGGTTGTCTAGATACTCTAAAATCGTCTTCGATACTTTGCCTCGCTGCTGCAAGTCTTCTTTCGATAAAAACTCTCCCGTTTCACGAGCTTTTACAATGTTCAGCGCTGCATTTGTGCCAAGACCGGGAATGGCATTAAACGGTGGAACTAAAGACGTGCCGTCAATTAAAAATTCGTCTGCGCTAGATTCATATAAATCTACTTTTTTAAACGAATAGCCTCGTTCGCACATTTCTAAAGAAAGCTCAAGCACCGTTAATAAGTTTTTCTCTTTAGGAGATGCATCTAAACCTTTGGCATTGATTTCTTCCATCTTCGCTCGAATGGCAGTTGAGCCATTGATCATCGTATCAATATCAAAGTCATCTGCACGAACCGTAAAGTATGCTGCGTAATAAAGAAGCGCGTGGTGCACTTTGAAATAAGCAATACGCACGGCCATCAATACATAAGCAGCCGCATGGGCTTTAGGGAACATATACTTAATCTTTTTACAAGAATCAATATACCAGTCCGGAACACCATTTTTGATCATTTCCTCTTCAAATTCAGGTGTTAGCCCTTTCCCTTTACGTACAGACTCCATAATTTTAAAGGCAAGTGAAGGTTCAAGACCTTGATAAATCAGATAAACCATGATGTCATCACGACAGCCGATTACTTCACTTAAGTTGCAAATATCATTGCGAATTAGCTCCTGCGCATTACCAAGCCATACGTCCGTCCCGTGCGACAGTCCTGAGATTTGAACAAGCTCTGAAAACGTCGTTGGCTTCGTATCTTCTAACATTTGACGCACAAAGCGCGTTCCAAACTCAGGTATGCCAAGCGTTCCTGTTTTACACATAATTTGCTCTTCTGTTACGCCAAGTGATTCCGTTCCGCTAAAAATTTTCATCACTTCAGGATCATCCGTCGGAATTGTTTTTGGATCAATCCCACTTAAATCTTGAAGCATGCGAATCACGGTCGGATCATCGTGTCCTAGTATATCAAGTTTTAATAAATTATCATGAATCGAATGGAAGTCAAAATGAGTTGTTCTCCATTCGGAATTACGGTCGTCAGCTGGAAACTGGATCGGTGAAAAATCGAAAATATCCATATAGTCCGGTACAACGATAATCCCCCCTGGATGCTGACCCGTTGTACGTTTTACGCCCGTACATCCTGCTACTAAACGATCCACTTCTGCGTTTCGCAAATGTAAATCACGGTCACCGGCATAGCCTTTTACATAGCCATAAGCTGTTTTTTCGGCTACTGTACCGATTGTTCCCGCGCGGTATACATTATCTTGTCCAAACAGTACTTTTGTATAGTTGTGAGCTCGCGGCTGATACTCTCCGGAGAAGTTCAAATCGATATCGGGAACTTTGTCTCCTTTGAATCCTAAGAACGTTTCAAACGGAATATCGTGTCCGTCTTTAATAAATGGTACGCCACAATCGTCGCAGCTTTTATCCGGCAAGTCGAATCCGGAACCAACGGAACCGTCATTAAAAAACTCGGATTTCTTACATTTTGGACAAACATAATGCGGCGGAAGTGGGTTTACTTCTGTAATTTCTGTCATCGTCGCAACGAATGAAGACCCTACGGAACCACGTGAACCAACTAAGTAACCATCATTCAAGGATTTTTTAACGAGTTTATGCGAGATCAAGTAAATAACGGCAAACCCGTGACCGATAATACTTTTCAACTCTTTCTCTAGACGGGCTTCTACTACTTCAGGCAGCTCTTCACCGTAGATGCTGCGTGCCATCGCATAGCTCATTTCACGCATTTCTTCGTCTGCACCTTCAATTTTTGGCGTATATAAATCATCTTTAATTGGTTTAATATCGTCAATCATATCCGCTACTTTTTGCGTATTATGAACAACAATTTCTTTCGCTTTGTTCCCGTCTAAAAATGAAAAACAATTCAGCATCTCATCCGTTGATCTAAAATGAACATCCGGCAGCTGGTGACGGTTTAACGGGTTAGCCCCGCCTTGTGAACCAATTAAAATTTTTCGGTAAATTTTGTCTTCCGGATTGAGATAGTGAACATTTCCTGTTGCTACAACCGGCTTTCCAAGCTTTTCACCAAGCTTCACAATATTGCTGATAATATCTTTTAAGGCTTTCTCATCCCGCACTAAATCCAGTTCAATTAAGTGCTTGTAGTTGTCAGGGGGCTGCACTTCGATGTAATCATAAAATTCAGCTGCTCCTTCTACTTCATCGATTCCTTTTTGCATCATGCCTTCGAATACTTCACCTCGGTCACATGCGGTTCCAATCAAGATGCCTTCTCGATATTTGTCGAGCTGAGATCTTGGAATTCGCGGAACTCGATAAAAGTAATTTAAATGAGAAATCGAAACGAGTTTAAATAGATTTTTTAAACCTACGTCGTTTTGTGCTAAAAGCGTGGCATGATAAGGACGGGCCCGCTGATATGCATTCCCTTCTCCCATATAATCATTTAAGCGATCGTGCATCGTAATTTCGCGTTCAAATGCATCTTTCAGCATTTTATTTAACAAATAGCCGGTTGTTTCCGCATCGTAAATCGCGCGGTGATGCTGCACAAGTTCAATATCAAACTTTTTAGCAAGAGTATTTAAACGATGGTTTTTCATATGCGGATACAAAAATCTTCCGAGTTCAAGCGTATCAATAACGCCGTTAGCTGCTTTTTCTAATCCGATTTTTTGCAGTCCCATATTTAAAAATCCCATATCAAAGCTTGCATTATGAGCGACTAAAATACTGTCGCCCATCCACTCGTGAAAATCCCGAAGTACTTCTGAGATTTCAGGCGCATTTTGGACCATATCATCTGTAATACCCGTCAGCTCAATTGTTGTTGCAGACAGAGGATGATGAGGATTTGCAAACCGTTCAAATCGATCGATGATTTCGCCTTCTTTCATCTTCACGGCAGCAAGTTCAATAATGGTATCGTATACGGCTGATAAACCGGTTGTTTCGACGTCAAATACGACGTAAGTTGCTTCTGTCAAATCCACATGCTGGGGATTATAGGCAATCGGCACGCCGTCGTCTACTAAATTGACTTCCACTCCGTACAGTATTTTAATGCCGTTCTTTTTCCCGGCTCCATACGCTTCAGGAAACGACTGTGCAACCGCGTGATCAGTTATCGCTACAGCCGGATGTCCCCATTTTTTGGCTTGTCCGACTAAAGCTCCAACAGATGAAACGGCATCCATTTGACTCATTGGCGTATGCAAGTGAAGTTCCACACGCTTTTCATCTTCAGGCGCTGTATCCTGTCTAGCGGGACCGGTAATCTCGTTAACATCATTTCCAATCATAACTAGATCACGAACAAATGTATCGTTTTGTACACTTCCGCGAACCTTTACCCACATTCCTTTTTTAATCGCTTGAAGTAAAGGAATATCTTCTTTATCACGTGAAAACATTTTAACCATAATAGAGTTTGTATAATCTGTCACTTTAAAAATAAGAAGCGTACGTCCGCTTCGTAATTCTCTCGTTTCTGCATCAAATACGTAGCCTTCAACGGCAATTCGCTTTTCTTCATCCACAATGGAATCCAGGCGAACCGTCTCGTCTTTAATCGTATATCCAATTGTAAGCGGACCTTTTGGTAGGTCTGGTCCATCACTTTTTTCATTTTCTTTATTTTGCATTTCTGTGATGGCTTGTAATACTTTTTCTGTATCTTCTTGTTTTCGTTGCTCTACAAACTGCTGAAATGCTTCTTCTGAATGTACAACTTCCGTCATTAGCTGAAGGTTCGGAAACCCATAGGACGCATACTGATCAGCAATTAACTGGCTATACTTTTTACGTAAAGCCGTTCCTTCTGCATCATGTCGTGCGTTCACAATCAATTTGGCACCGTTCAATCTCGGCATTTGATCTTGTAAAAGCGACTGTAAAAGGGGAGATATGCCCTGCATTTCTCCAATACAATGCTTCCAATATGACTGTACATGCTCTTCCGTACATTCTTTATTAACGGTTTGAATAGAAAAAGAAACACTCGCAATATGAGAAAAAGCTGAAGACATGCGAGCATGGAATAACTCATAAATCTCAAAAGGTAATAACCCTTCTAAAGAAAAATGGAAATGCCATTTTTTTTGTTCTTTCTGAATGACGAGCTTTTCAATCGCTGCGTTTTCAAAGTAAGGAACAATTTGATCACTCGTCAGCTCTAACTGCTGCAGCAGCAACTTAAAACGCTCTTTTTTTCCTAGCGTTTGTGCTTCCAAGTTTTCTGCCTCCTTTTATAAATGAGTGCAATCTATTTTAACATAAATGACTTCTATTCTGTCATATGTTCTGTTTATAAACATAAAAACAGCAGGGATACAAATCCCCGCTGCTTCATTACTTCGCTAGCAGTTCTTTCACTGTTGAAACAAGATTGTCAACTGACACTTCTAATGACTCCCCAGTTTTGCGTACTTTTACTTCTACAATTCCTTCAGATGCACGTTTACCAACTGTTACTCGAACAGGAAGACCAATTAGATCTGAATCTGCAAATTTTACTCCTGCACGCTCTTGGCGGTCGTCTAACAGCACTTCAAAGCGATTATCTAATAACTCATTATATAATTTCTCACCTAGTTCACGCTGTTCATCATTTTTCACGTTAACTGGAATAACGTGCACTTGATAAGGCGTAACAGCTTCTGGCCATAGAAGACCGTTTTCATCATTAAATTGTTCTGCAATCGCAGCTACTGTACGAGAAACACCGATACCATAGCAGCCCATAATCATTGGCTGGCTGCGTCCGTTCTCATCTAGATACGTTGCTCCCATCGCTTCACTGTAGCGAGTTCCTAGCTTAAAGACGTGTCCGACTTCAATACCTTTAGCAAACTTAATAACGCCTTGTCCATCCGGTGACTGATCCCCTTCTTGGATGAAGCGGAAATCTTCGTAAGTTGCATTAAAGTTACGCTCATTCACATTTGTGTAGTGATAACCTTCTTCATTTGCTCCGCATACACCGTTAGCAATTGCTTTTACCGCATGATCAGCTACCACTTCTACTGAATCACTTACTCCAATCGGTCCTACTGAACCAACTGCGCATTTTAATACTTCTTTTGTTTCTTCTGGAGTTGCCAGTTCAACAACGGAAGCTTCAAAATAGTTTTTCACTTTAATATCGTTTACTTCGTGATCCCCGCGAACAAGTACAAGCACAAAACGATCATCTACTTTAAATAAAAGGGACTTGATACAAGAAGTCGCTTCAACATTTAAGAAAGCAGCTACGTCTTCAATGCTATGCTGATTTGGTGTTTCCACTTTTGTTAATTCTTTTTCAGCTTCATCTGATTTTTCATACGTATTTACAACCGGTGCCATTTCAACATTTGCTGCATAAGAAGATGTATCTGAATAAGCGATTGTATCTTCCCCGATTTCAGAAAGAACCATAAATTCATGCGTATCTTTTCCGCCCATTGCACCTGAATCAGCGATAACAGCACGGAAATTTAATCCGCAGCGCTCAAAGATGCGGCTGTAGGCAGCAAACATTTTATCATATACTTCATCTAAACTTTCTTGAGAAGCATGAAACGAATATGCATCTTTCATAATAAATTCACGACCGCGTAATAAGCCAAAGCGTGGACGTTTTTCATCGCGGAACTTCGTTTGAATTTGATATAAATTTAGCGGTAAACGTTTGTATGACTTCACTTCGTCACGAAGCAAGCTTGTGATAACTTCTTCGTGTGTTGCTCCCAAAGCAAATTCACGGCCGTGACGATCTTTCATACGCATTAACTCAGGTCCGTATGAATACCAGCGGCCAGACTCTTGCCACAATTCAGCTTGTTGTAAAGCAGGCATTAATAATTCGACAGAACCTGCACGGTCCATCTCTTCACGAACAATTTGTTCAACTTTTTGCAATACGCGCTTACCAAGCGGTAAAAAGCTGTACACGCCGCTTGCATTTTGGCGCATATAACCTGCGCGCAATAGAAGCTGATGGCTTTTTATATCCGCATCAGCTGGCACTTCTCTTAATGTAGGAATCAATGTAGAACTTTGTCTCATAACCTCGCACCTCTTTGCTTACTTCTCTATCTTATTTTTTTAAGGCGGACCATGCCGCAATTTTCATATAATCAGCGAGGGAATATCCCTCGCTGAGCGTATGTCTTATAAAAAGAACTTTTGAATATCGTTCCACGTTACAACGAGCATCAGCAGCATTAATAAAGCAAAACCGATAAAATGAACAACGCCTTCTTTTTGACGATCAATTGGCTTACCGCGAATTCCTTCTACAGCGAAGAACAACAGTCGTCCTCCATCTAAAGCAGGAAGTGGAAGCAAATTGACAATCCCTAAGTTAATACTTAAAACGGCTGCCCATTTCATTAGATAATAAATGCCTGACTGTGCTACTTGATCGGTTGCTGCGTAAATACCTACAGGACCAGAAAGCATATCCAGTTTGAACTGTCCTGTCACAAGCTTCCCTAGACCCGTTAAGATTTCTTTCATCCACGTATATGTCTCAGTAGCTCCGTGCGTGATCGAACCAATGAATGACTTTTCAACCGGTGCATATACGCCAATTAATCCAATTGTCTGTTCCCCAACTTTGCGACTTTCAGGTGTAATCGGAATATCTAGCGTTTTGCCGCCGCGCTGAACCGTGAATGTAATTTGCTGTTCAGGATGTTTTTGAATTACTTTTACGACATCATCCCACGTTGAAACACTTTGTCCATCAATTGCTTGAACTTTATCTCCTTGTTTGAGTCCCGCATCAATGGCTACTCCATCTGATGTTAATTTGCCCATCACGGGTTTGTCAACAACATATCCTTGAGAAATCCCAAGAACGATAAAAATAACAAAGGCTAATATAAAGTTCATTAGCGGACCAGCGAAAATGGCTAGCGCACGCTGACCAAGAGTTTTAGAAGCAAACTGACGGCTGTAAGGTGCAATTTGAATTTCTTCTCCGTCCATAACGAAGTAAGATTCTTCTGCTACCTCGAATTTTTGCAGACGTTCATCTTCACCTTCTTCATAACCTGAAATAAATAGATTATGCTCTAAGTCTGCTTGCTCTACCTCAATAACTTTTGCATTTGGATGCTGTTCCTTGTTATTAATAATGACTTTATTTACTTTGCCTTCCTTATCAAACATGAGGCCCACCATTTGACCAGGCTTTACTTCGATCATTTCTGGGTCTTCTCCAGCCATTCGAACAAATCCACCTAGAGGCAGCAAGCGAATGGTATAAACTGTTTCATCTCGTTTAAATGAAAAGATTTTGGGACCAAACCCAATGGCAAACTCACGGCATAAGATGCCTGCACGCTTTGCAAAAACTAAATGACCAAGCTCATGAAAGAATACAAGAGCTCCAAAAATGACGACAAACGCAATGACTGTGTTCAATGGGTATTACCCCCTTCATGTAATAGAGTCAAATCTCCACCCACCAGAAATAAGTGAGTGGCTTCTCTCGCACGCACATTATCGAGAGATGGCGGATCTAACAAACTCTCTTGCTTCTAAATCTACTTCTTTAATAGTAGATAAACAAGGTTTCTGTATTACAGTATGTTCATTCATTGCTTTTTCAATCACATCTTCAATTTGTAAAAATGTAATGTGACCATCTAAAAAGGCTTGAACAGCTTCTTCATTAGCTGCGTTTAAAACAGTCGGAAGTGTTCCACCCGCTTTGCCAGCCTCAAATGCAAAAGCTAAACAGCGAAAACGCTCTTCATCCATTTTAGCGAAGTGAAGCTGACCAATATCCGCCAAACTTAAACGCTTGGTGTTAGGCAAAGACATGCGTTTTGGATACGTTAACGCGTATTGAATTGGCACGCGCATATCAGGCGTTCCAAGCTGAGCAATAACGCTTGTATCCGAATACTCTACCATAGAATGAATGATGCTTTCCTTATGTAACAATACATCAATTTTCTCATAGGGAAGATCAAAAAGCCAATGTGCTTCAATCACTTCTAATCCCTTATTCATCATCGTTGCCGAATCAATTGTAATTTTAGCTCCCATCGACCAGTTTGGATGATTTAATGCATCTTCAACCGTTACTCCCTGTAGTTCTGCTCTCGTTTTATCTCGAAAGCTTCCTCCAGAAGCCGTTAAAATTAAGCGGTCTATTGCTTTTTGATCTTGCCCTTGCAAACTTTGAAAAATAGCTGAGTGCTCACTGTCTACCGGTAAAATATCAGCGCCATATTCCTTGGCTGCTTCCATGACAAGGTGACCAGCGGTAACAAGTGTCTCCTTATTTGCAATAGCAATCGTTTTTCTCATTTTGATTGCTTCTAGCGTAGGAGTCAACCCTACACTTCCAAGAACAGCATTTACTAAAACTTCTGTGGATGGATGAGTTGCCACTTCCACAAGCCCTTCTTCTCCATAAACAAATCGAATAGAAGGGAATTCTGCTTGCAGTGACAGACAATCTTCTTTCTTCATCACAGAAACAAGGGCTGGCTTACACTGCTGAATAATCTTTCTTGCTTCATTAATATTTCGACCTACAGAGATTGCCGAGAGCTCAAAATGCTCCGGATGCGCTCTAACAATATCAACGGTTTGAGTACCGATTGAACCTGTAGCTCCTAACAAGGAAATTTTCTTCAAGTATATTCACTCCTATTAAAACAAAGACATCTTTTTTATAGAGATAATAAAAAAGCTAAAATTGGCATGATGAACATTAAACTGTCAAAACGGTCTAAAATCCCACCATGACCCGGTAAAATCTTCCCTGAATCTTTTACGCCATAGTGACGTTTGAACGCTGATTGTACAAGATCACCCATCTGTCCAAATAACGATACGATAATACCAATTACAAGTAGTTCGATCATAGTTTGATCAATATTTGCTAACAGCTTAAATACAATGGCTACTATAATAGCGCATACGACGCCACCGACAAAACCTTCAATTGTTTTATTGGGACTGATTTCGGGCCATAGCTTTCGTTTCCCCATTGCTCGTCCAATAAAATAAGCTCCGGAATCCGTCGCCCAAATAATAAGAAAAGCAAAGAACAAATAAGCTAACCCGAACTCTTGACGAACCTCGATAAAATAATGAAAGCCAAAGCCAACATATACTGTCGTTAATAAAATAAACCCAACATCATCGAAGGTAAATTTATTTTTGACTACAACCGTGTACATTAATAAAAGAAGGACAGCAGCAAGCGCTACTTCTATCTTATGTTCACTTAAGAATTGAAATGCAACATCTCTTCCATTTGGTAGTAAAAACACCCAGGTTAGCAATAAACTAATGATACTTGGAAAAGACATTGCTTTCAAATGTTTCATTTTTAAAAGCTCAATTACACCAACTGTTCCGATTACATACATGATAAGGGTAAAAGGTAACCCTCCAATTAAAACAATCGGCACAAATACCGCAAGTGCTACAATCGCGGTGATAATGCGCTGTTTCATCTTGTTTTCCACACCTTCTTATACACCACCAAAGCGGCGACCGCGCTTTTGAAACGCCTCGACTGCTTCGATTAAATGATTTTCTTTAAAATCTGGCCATAATACTTCTGTAAACCAAAACTCTGTGTAAGCTAGCTGCCAAAGCATAAAATTACTTAAGCGAAGCTCACCGCTTGTACGAATAAGCAAATCCGGATCTGGAAGGCTTTTGCTCATTAAATAGGAAGAAAATAAATTTTCTGAAATAGAAGAGGAAGCTACTTTTCCCTGTTCTACATCTTCTACCAATGACTGAATAGCGCCCATGATTTCGTGACGGCTACCGTAATTGAGCGCGAAGTTTAAAATCAGCCCTGTGTTATGCTTTGTTTTTTCAATTGCGTTATCCACGGCTCGAATCGTATGGGCAGGGAGCTCACTTTTATCCCCCATAATACGAACTTGCACATTTTTTTCAATTAGCTCAGGCAGAAAGGTTGTTAAAAATTCCTCTGGCAGTTTCATTAAAAACTCGACTTCAATTTTGGGGCGCTTCCAATTTTCAGTGGAAAATGCATATAAAGTTAATACTTTAACACCTAATTCATTGGCCGATCTGGTCACATGACGCACTACCTTCATTCCTTCATGATGGCCCATCATGCGAGGAAGAGCTCGTTTTTGCGCCCAACGACCGTTCCCATCCATAATAATTGCAATATGTTCAGGAACAGGGTGCTGTTTCACTTGATCTTTTCGTTCTGACAAAGACAGTGTATTTAAATCTTGACTTTTCTTCCATGCTTGAAATTTTCTTAACATGCAAAGGTCCCCCGTTGTACGCTCTCACATAAACTTGTGGCTTATGTGAGTTTTTTCTTACTACACATTATTAACAAAAAAACCCCCTGTAAACAATAGAGGGTCTTTTACAATATATTTTACCTTGAAATGACTTAAACTGCCATAATTTCTTCTTCTTTATCTTTCGCCACTTTATCCACTTTTACGATATGATCATCCGTTAGCTTTTGAATGTCATCACTGTAGCCGCGTAAATCGTCTTCAGTAATTTCACCTTTTTTCTCTAACTTTTTGAAATCATCGTTTGCATCACGGCGTACGTTACGAACCGCAACTTTTGCTTCTTCAGCATATTTTTTCACCATTTTCACTAACTCACGACGACGCTCTTCCGTTAAAGCAGGAATCGATAAACGGATAATAGTTCCATCGCTTGTAGGTGTTAACCCTAAGTCAGATTTTAAAATAGCTTTTTCAACTTCACCAATTTGTGATTTGTCATAAGGCTGAATAACAAGCATACGAGCTTCAGGCACGCTTACTTGCGCCAATTGGTTAATTGGTGTTGGTGCACCGTAGTATTCTACCGTTACGCGGTCAAGAAGTGACGCGCTTGCACGTCCAGCACGAATTGATGCTAGTTCGCGGCTAAATGATTGAATTGCTTTTTCCATTCTTTCTTTTGCGTTTTGCAACACTTGTTTTGGCATGTTTATTTCCCCTTTACAATTGTTCCAATGTTTTCGCCTGTAACGGCACGTTTAATATTGCCTTCTTCCGTAATTGAAAAAACAATTAGCGGAATATCATTGTCCATACATAATGAAGAAGCTGTAGAATCCATAACAGCTAGTCCATCTTTTAAAACATCAATATACGTTAATGTTTCGTATTTTACAGCATCAGGTACAAGCTTAGGATCCGCATTATAAACGCCATCTACGTTGTTTTTAGCCATTAAGATCACGTCAGCTTCAATTTCAGCTGCACGCAAAGCTGCTGTTGTATCTGTAGAGAAATAAGGGTTTCCTGTACCCGCGGCGAAGATAACAACGCGTTTTTTCTCAAGATGACGAACAGCTTTTCTTCTAATATAAGGCTCTGCTACTTGTCTCATCTCGATAGAAGTCTGAACTCGTGTTTGCACACCAATGTTCTCTAAGCTATCTTGAAGAGCCAAAGAGTTCATTACTGTTGCTAGCATTCCCATATAATCAGCAGCGGCACGATCCATACCCATTTCACTGCCAATTTTACCACGCCAAATGTTTCCACCACCAACGACTACAGCAATTTCCACACCTAATTCATAAACGGCTTTTACTTGTTCAGCAACAGATTTGATGATAGATGGGTTAATACCAAAACCCTCTTCACCAGCTAATGCTTCTCCACTTAACTTTAATACGATACGATTATATTTTGCTTGACTCATGCTTACCTCCATCGTTAACGGTGAGATCTCTTTTGTAAAAAAGGGAACACACAGTGTTCCCTATACGGTCAAACCCTTACTTTTTAACTTGGTTCATTACTTCTTCAGCGAAGTTGTCTTGACGTTTCTCAATACCTTCTCCTACTTCAAAACGAACGAAGCTTTCAACAGTAGCGCCTTTGCTCTCAACGAACTGACGTACTTTTTGATCAGGATTTTTAACAAATGTTTGATCTAGTAAGCAAATATCTTCGAAGAATTTGCCAAGGCGACCTTCAACCATTTTTGCAACGATTTTTTCTGGTTTGCCTTCGTTTAATGCTTGTTGAGTTAATACTTCGCGCTCACGCTCAGTTTCTTCAGCAGAAACTTGGTCACGAGAGATGTATTTAGGGTTGATTGCAGCGATGTGCATAGCAACGTCTTTTGCAACAGCTTCTTCAGTTGTACCAGATAATACTGTTAACACACCGATACGTCCGCCAGCATGTAGGTAAGCACCGAATGCATCAGCATCAGTTTTTGTTGCTACAGCGAAACGACGTAGAGATAATTTTTCTCCGATTGTAGCGATTGCAGAGTTGATGTGTTCTTCAACAGTTGCACCGTTTTCCATTTTTTGAGTAGCAGCTTCAGCAGCGTCAGCTGGTTTGTTAGCTAAGATATGAGCAGCTAATTCTTTTGTTAATTTTTGGAAACCTTCGTTTTTCGCAACGAAATCAGTTTCAGAGTTAACTTCTAAGATAACAGCTTCGTTACCTTGAGTTTCGATGTAAGTTAGACCTTCAGCAGCAATACGGTCTGATTTTTTAGCAGCTTTTGCAATACCTTTTTCACGTAAGAAATCGATTGCTTGCTCCATATCACCGTTAGTTTCAGTTAACGCTTTTTTACAATCCATCATACCAGCGCCAGTTTTTTCACGTAATTCTTTTACCATTTGAGCAGTAATTGCCATAATGTGTAGCCTCCTTGTTTGGGTATGTAATTAATGTATATAAATGGGTTAAATCTTTTCAAAAAAAGGTGATAAAAGGCTATTCCCTCTTATCACCTTTCACGGAATTAAGCAGTAGTTGTTTCAGTTTCAACTGCTGTTTCTTCACCTTGTTTAGCTTCTAGAATAGCATCAGCAACTTTAGAAGTTAAAAGTTTAACAGCACGAATTGCATCATCGTTTGCAGGGATTACATAATCAATTTCGTCTGGATCACAGTTAGTGTCTACGATACCAACGATTGGAATGTGTAATTTTTTAGCTTCCGCTACTGCAATACGCTCTTTACGAGGGTCAATGATGAATAATGCATCTGGAAGTTGTTTCATATCTTTAATGCCGCCTAAGAATTTTTCAAGACGCTCTAACTCTTTTTTAAGTTGAACTACTTCTTTCTTAGGTAGTACTTCGAAAGTACCGTCTTCTTGCATTTTTTCGATATCTTTTAAACGTTTGATACGTTTTTGGATAGTTGAGAAGTTAGTTAATGTACCACCTAACCAACGTTGGTTAACGAAGTACATACCAGCGCGAGCTGCTTCTTCTTTAACAGAATCTTGAGCTTGTTTTTTCGTACCTACGAATAAAACAGTACCGCCGTCTGCAGCTAATTCTTTAACGAATTTGTACGCTTCTTCTACTTTCTTAACTGTTTTTTGAAGATCGATAATGTAGATGCCGTTACGCTCAGTGAAGATATATTTCTTCATCTTTGGGTTCCAACGGCGAGTTTGGTGACCGAAATGTACACCAGCTTCTAGTAATTGTTTCATTGAAATTACTGACATGTGTTTTTCCTCCTAATGGTTTTAAGTCTCCTCCGCTCATTTCATCTTCAGCCGAAACTACAAAAAGTAGCACCATCAACCGAATCAACAAGCGTGTGTAATAACACCAAAAACAAATATAGCACACTCCTTTTTCACAAGCAAGCGTTTCATTAAGTTTATTGATGAAATTTCAATAATAATTCAATTTCAGTTTTCCCTCTGTGTAAATGTTTTGCAATTTCTTCAATTGTCAAACCTTTTTCCTTTAAATAAACGGAAAATTCCTTTATCTCTTCACCTGACAAATCTTGAATTTGGTCTGTAGTTAATTCATCAAAAGGTGTGCGTATATGCTTCTGATTTTCTTCTATAGAAAGCAGTTCATGCAGCGACTGGGACGGCTCACTTTTTAGATCCACCCTTTGAACAGGCACGTCTTCTTCATCTACCAAAGGTGATTTTACGCTGCTTTTTTCCACTTTCGAAGAAAGCGAAGTGGAACGCTCTCGAAGCTGCCTTAAAAACTGTTCGTTTTGTTCTTGAAATTCAGCGAGATATGAACCCATCGCAGCTTCCATTTTATTTATATTTTGCTGGTGCAAGCGTTCAATCCTTTTCACTTTGGTCACTTGCATATATAAAAGAATAATGCAAAACACTGATAGACCATGAATTAAAAAACTAACTGTGAGTAAAAACCCCATCCTTTTACCTCTTTGCTAAATTATTTTACTTAAACTCGTACGCATTTTAAACAGCGCTTTCGAATGAATTTGAGAAATACGTGAAGTAGATAGCCCCAACAGCTGTGCGATTTCTGTAAAAGTCAACTCTTCTTTATAGAATAATGAAACAACGAGCTGCTCTTTTTCATTTAGCTGCTCGATAACTTCAGCAAGCTCTTGATATCGTTCGTCGTTAATTAGCTCCTCTTCAGGAGAGAGCGTTTTTTCATCTTTAATCGTATATTTTTGTTCTCCATCTTCATACTCTTTCGGCTGTTCTTCCATTGACAACACGTTAGCTAAAAAGCCTTCATTCATCGTATGAACGACATCTGCTTCTGTCATGCCTACTTCTTTTGCAACCTCACTTGGTGCAACTCTGCGCAAGTATCTTTGTTCAAGTGCTTCTGTTGCTTGCTCAATCCTTTTCGTCTTTTCCCTTGCGCTTCTTGATAACCAATCTTCTTTACGAAGCCCGTCTATTATCGCCCCTCGAATTCGAAAAGACGCATATGTATCAAACTTTAAGTCTCTACCGTAATCAAACTTTTCCAAAGCATCGTAAAGACCGATTAACCCTAAACTATGAAGCTCTTCTTTATGAATATTTTTCGGCAGCCCCACGCTAATCCGCTGAACGTGATAGTTAACGAGCGGCATATACTTTTTAACAAGCATGTTTCCCGCATGTGAGTCTCTCGTCTCTCTCCATTCCTGCCAAATTTTATGTTCTTCAACTTCTTGTATACTTTTCAAGGGTCTTTCAACTCCTTTTTATGGCGCTATTAAACGGTCAGAGCGCGCTTTATATCGTTTTTATCCCTTCGTTAATCGTACGAACCTTTAAAATAGCCGTTTGAGGATCAAATTCAATTGTGCGTCCGTTGTGTCCTCCTGTAGCTTTTGCTGCAATTTCTACACTGTTTCTATGCAGCTCTCTCTCTACTGCTTGAACATTTCGAAGGCCAATTCGCATGACATCATTTCTTGGTTCAAATTGAAACATCTGCGCGCCTCCTGCTATTTTTGCTTTTAACAATTTTCTATGTGCGCCTTGTTTAATCAACATATTTATCAAATCAAAAATGGCTGTATCTGCATATTTAGCTCTATTAAAAGGACATTTAGCTCCGCTTGAATCCGGAAGCATCACATGAGCGAGCCCAGCTACTGAGTGAATAGAGTCATAAACGACAACTCCTACACATGATCCTAATCCCGCTGTTCGAAGCACTGCGGGTGCCTGTGTAACATTCATCTCGGCAATTCCTACCTTAATCACTTGTTTATCATCTCTCACGATTCTTCAACTCCTAGAACCTTCAGCGTGATATCCATTATTCGTTTGACTCACTGGAGGTGGTCTTCTAAAGAGAGCACTTTAGGTAAATTTAGAAGAACAATTAAACGGCTATCTACTTTAACGACTCCGTTTAAGTATTCAACAGCTGTTCCTTCAACTGTTTCAGGCACTGAAGCAATCGTTTTTTCATCAATATCCACTACATCATTTGCCGCATCGACAATCAAACCTGCTTCTACATCATTAAGACGAACCATAATAATACGTGTCAGCTCATGGTTAAGCTGTTCTTGCAAGTTAAAACGAGTGCGCAAATCAATAATCGGTGTAATAACACCGCGCAGGTTAATAACACCTTTTACATATTCTTTTACTCCAGGAACGCGTGTGATGTGCTGAATCTTTTCAATCGACTGCACTTCTTCTACTGAGATTCCGTACTCCTCGTCTCCCAATTGAAACACAATAATTTTCATGCCTTTCTCCCTTTCTTTTTACAGCATTTGTTATTTAATCAAAGCGTTGCAATCAATGATAAGTGCTACTTGTCCATCCCCTAAAATCGTGGCTCCTGAAATAGCAAACACACCCGGCAGATAATGACCTAGAGATTTTAAAACAATTTCCTGCTGACCGATAAAAGAATCAACAATTAGCCCAGCGGTCTTTTCTCCTTTTTTCACGATGACTACTGAATAATGATCACCTTGTACTGAGTTAGGCACAGTGAATAGTTCTTTTAAATCAAGAAGAGGAATAATGGCTCCTCGAAAGTCAATAACCTTTTGACCGTGTACATGCATGACCTCTTTGGGCTGAACAATAGCTGTTTCAATAATCGAAGAAAGCGGCAAGGCATAGCGCTCTTCACTCATTTGCACGAGTAAAGCAGAAATGATAGACAGAGTGAGCGGCAGTTGAATAGAAAAACGCGAACCGTATCCTTCGTTAGAATCGATCGTTACAGAACCCCCTAGCGATTCAATCGTGTTTTTCACGACATCTAAACCTACTCCTCGTCCGGAAACATCTGAAATTTGCTCAGCCGTCGAAAAGCCCGAAGCAAAAATGAGCTCGTACACTTGTTTATCCGTCAGCGTTTCAGCTGTTTTCCCATCAATAATTCCTCGATCCAACGCTTTTTGCAGTACCTTTTCACGATTGATGCCCGCCCCGTCATCTTCTAAATCAATAAAGACATGATTTCCGCTATGATAAGCTTTAAGGCGAATCGTTCCCTTTTCATTCTTTCCGTTCTCTAAGCGTGCTTGAGGCATTTCAATTCCGTGGTCAACGGCATTTCTTAATAAGTGAACAAGCGGATCTCCAATTTCATCAATAACGGTCCGGTCCAGCTCTGTATCAGCTCCGACAATTTGAAGTTCAATTTGTTTCCCTAAATCTTTTGAAAGCTGTCTCACCATACGGGGAAAACGATTAAAAACGGTTTCTACAGGCACCATACGCATATTTAAAATAATCGTTTGCAAATCTCCAGAAATACGAGACATCCGCTCTACCGTTTCGTCTAATTCGCTATTATTCAATTCTTTTGATATTTGTTCTAACCTGCCTCTATCAATAACTAGTTCTTCAAACAAGTTCATGAGACTGTCCAAACGGTCAATATTAACTCGAATCGTCTTGTTATTTGAGGGCTGTCTTTTCTCTTCAACAGGCGATTTAGAAGGTGCTGACACAGTAACTTCCTGTATGGCTGCTGCTACTTCTGCTGAAACAAGCTCCTCCCTTTCTGTCTCCTTTTTTACGGGGATCGCAGCAATTTTCACACTTTCTACTTCAGAGACTTCCATAATGCTCGCCTGCAGCTTTTCTTGTAATTCGTTTGTTACTAATATAACGATAAAAGATGATTCGAATTTTTCTTGTTCGATATCTTGAACAGTTGGCGCTGACTTAATGACGTCTCCTGCTTGCTCTAACACATCAAATACCATATAAGCGCGTGCAGCTTTTAATAAGCAGGTGCGTTCAAGCTGTACGGTTATTTCAAACGCGTTAAAGCCTTGGTCTGCTGTTTGACTGAGCAGCGTTTGTACTAATTCATCGTACTCAATGGAAGAAGCTGCATGCTGTGCTACGGGTTCCTCTGCTACAATACGCTGCAGCTTTTGAACAAGCAATTTGACATCAAGCTGACCATCGCCGCCTTCAGAAATAGATTGAACCATTATTTCTAGCGCATCGACTGATTCAAACAAAGCATCAAGAACTTCCGTATGAACGTCGAGTTGGTGATTTCGAACAGCATCTAACACGTTTTCCATTTTGTGAGTTAATTGTGCTAAATCATCAAATCCCATTGTTGCAGACATACCTTTTAACGTATGAGCAGACCGAAAAATTTCGTTTACATAGCCAAGATCATCGGTATTTTTTTCAAAACGCATTAGCTGGTCATTAACGTTTTGAAGATGTTCCCTGCTTTCTTCAATAAACACTTCTAGATATTGATTCATATCCATCGTAACTTTCCCTCCTATTTCTGTGCGTAGCGAGAAATAAAGCTTCCAACGTTTCGCAGCGGTTCAATATAATCAACAAGTTTTGTAGAAACGGCTGATTTGGGCATCCCATAAATGACAGCTGTTTCTTCCGATTCAGCCAAAATAAGCGCATCTTTATTTTTCTTTAAATCAATAACCCCTTCTGTTCCATCGGCACCCATTCCTGTCAACACAATAGCAAGTTTTTGATAACCTGAAATTTTACTAATCGACTGAAACAAACGATCCACTGAGGGGCGATGTCCCTTTACAGGTGAAGAAGTATCTAAACAAATGCTGAGCTGTCCTTTTTTCTCTACAACCGTCATATGAAAACCTCCAGGCGCAATATAAGCACATCCTGAGCGAACGATTTCATTGTCTTTTGCTTCTTTTACTTCAATATCAGCTAGCTGATTTAGTCTAAGCGCTAATGATTTTGTGAAATTTGGAGGCATATGCTGCACAATAAAAATAGGTGCGTTTATGTCTTTTGAAACAGTTGATAATACTTCTTGCAGCGCACGCGGTCCTCCAGTAGAAGTGCCAATACAAATCATTTTGTTCACTTTCGTCCCCATCGAGAGGTTATATACACTGCTGTTTTGTACGTGCTGATGACTGCTTGAAGATATGTTGGCTTTACTAGCAAGCAATAGTTTAGAGATAAGCTCATCTTTCACTTTATGTAAGTCCAGCGAAATAGCTCCCGAAGGTTTAGCAACAAAATCAACTGCGCCGTACTGCATAGCGGTCAGCGTATTTTCAGCACCTTCTATTGTTGTACTCGATAACATGACAACAGGAAGGGGCTTCACACGCATGAGCTGTTTTAACATATCTAAGCCATTCATTTTGGGCATTTCAATATCAAGTGTCACAATGTCTGGCGACAGCTCGAGCGCTTTTTTTAACCCTTCTTCACCGTTACGTGCGGTACCCACAACGTGAAAACGACTGTCACATGCTAAAAAATCGCCGATTAGCTTTCGCATAAATGCAGAATCATCTACAATAAGCACCTTTATTTCATTCACTCTAATTTCCTACCTTTCAAGAAAAAATCGTTTGAGGCGCCGAATAAACATTCCCTCGTTTTTAGCCGTTATCCTATTGTCTTGAGGAATAAGAATACTCACCATTTCTATTAGTGATATACTCGCTTTAGATGCTGGATTTTGAAGCAAAAAAGGCATTTGGCGATTGACCGCTTTCTGGACAGCTTGATCGTTTGGTACAATACCTAATAGAGAAATAGATATATTCAAAAACTGCTGAACAGCTCGGCTAAATCGTTCATACGTCTCATTTCCTTCTTTGTCAGAAAGCGTTTTGTTAATAATAAGACGAACCGGTGCTGATACAGAATAGGAAGCTGCTAGCTTAATAGCAGCGTAGGCATCTGTTATAGATGTAGGTTCTGGTGTTGTAACCACGATCATTTCATCTACAGCTTTTAGAAACTTAAGTACACTCTCTGACATGCCCGCTCCCATATCAAAAATCATATAATCATATTGATTTGTTAACGAATTCAATTCTTGTATTAAATGAGCAAGATCTGATGGAGACCATTCAAATACAGAGGAAATTCCTGTTCCACCAGCCACATAAGCTAAATTTTGAGGACCTTTTTTAATAATTTGCTGGATGGAAAGCTTTTTTTCTAGCAAATCGACCATCGTATATGAAGCAGTTTGCCCAATCAAAATATCAATATTTCCCATCCCTATATCCATATCAAAAAGAAGAACTCTTTGCTTTTGCTTCGTTAGCGCAAGAGATAAGTTTAATGATAGATTCGACTTTCCAACTCCTCCTTTTCCGCTTAACACGGCTAGTGTTTTACAATTTCTTAAAGAGTTTTGATGCTTCTTTAACACTTTTTCTCTTAAAACTGCTGCTTGATCATTCATCTTTCCAATCTCCAAATACATCGTCAATAAACTCTTTTATTTTAAATGCCGAAACATCTTCTGGTACATCCTGCCCGTTTGTTGTAAAAGCGGCTCGCTGGCCGTAATGATATAACATATTTAAAAGCGAGCCTTTACGGGTGGTTTCATCTTGCTTCGTAAAAATCAAGTGATCAACAGGCAGACTAGCAAAACGTTCATATACAGCTTTCATATCTGATACTTTTGACGTTAGGGCTAAAACAAGAAACGTTTGCAAATCTTCTTGAAACGTAATAATTTTCTTTAAATCATTTACATATTGCTGTTCTAAAAAGTTACGACCTGCTGTGTCAATAAAAATCACATCGTATGCTTCCGTTTCTAGCAAAGCTTTTTTAAAATCTGCTCCGTTATAACAAATCGTTAAAGGCGCATTCAAGATCGAAGCGTACGTCTTGAGCTGCTCAATCGCTGAAATTCTATACGTGTCAGTTGTAATAAATGCTATTTTTTGATTGTGTTCCAGGACACATTTTGCGGCCAATTTAGCAAGAGTTGTTGTTTTACCGACACCTGTTGGTCCTACTACACTTACATATTTTTTGAAAGGGCCGCTCCATTCACTTGCTTTAAACTGATTGCCAAACCAGCTCTTCGTCCACTCCATAAGTTGATTTGAGTTAGGGCGATGTAAGTAGTAGTACTCTAGCATAGGAGCCTCTATGCTTTTTAAAATAGCTTCGTCTATTTCTTGCAAACGCAAATAGGCAAACACATCCTCCACTGCTTTTGGATATGAACCTGAAGAAACCTTTGGCATTTGATTCATTTGTGAGACAAGAGTATTTAACTCACTGAGCTGCTGCTTCATAAAAGATTGATTATCTTCCATACTGGGTTCTGGCGACGATGAATTCTTCTTTACGCTCAGCTTTTCTACGGAATCGACAGCTGCCAATACTTCTATTTTTGCCTTAGTAAATAAGCCAAGAAACCCTCCTGTTCGAATTTGTTTTGAATGTAAAATAACCGCTTCCTCACCTAAATCTGAACGAATGGCTTTCATAGCTTGCGGCATGGATGCTACTACGTATTTTTTTACTTTCATCAGATATCCACCACTCCAACACTTTGAACTTCAACATTTGCTTCTAGCTCGTTATATGATAAAACCGCCATATGGGAAAAATACCGTTCAGTGATTTGACGCACGTACATCCTCACCGCAGGAGAACATAACACAATTGGAGACTGTTCTTGAAAAGAAAGTGTTTCTGTTTGCTTGGCTATACTTTCCACGATAGCTTGTGAAACGTTAGGGTCTAGTGACAAATAATTCCCATGCTCCGTTTGTTGAACAGCTTCCGCCATCGTTTTTTCAACTTTTCCTGAAAGGGTAAGAACTCGAAGCAGACCTTCTTGGACCGTATATTGACTGGTAATTTGTCTTGCGAGTCCTTGCCGGACATATTCAGTTAACAAATCGGTGTCTGACGTCATTTTGCCGTAGTCGGCCAGCACCTCAAAAATAATGGGTAAATTTCGAATTGAGACGCTTTCTTTTAAAAGCTTTGCCAGTACCCTTTGAATGTCTCCAACAGAAAGCGGATTAGGCGTTACTTCCTCAATTAAAATAGGATACGTTTCTTTTGTGTGATCGATTAGTTGCTTTGTCTCCTGCCTTCCAATCAGCTCATGCGCATACGATTTTATAACTTCTGTTATGTGCGTAGACACAACCGACGGCGGGTCAACAACGGTATACCCGAACATCTCAGCCTGCTCCTTCGCCGACTCACTAATCCATTTTGCAGGCATTTTAAAAGCTGGCTCTAACGTATCAATTCCTTCAATCAAATCATCATCCATTCCCGGACTGATTGCTAAATAGTGATCGAGCAGCAGCTCCCCTTTTGCCACTTCATTGCCCTTTATTTTAAGACAGTATTCGTTGGGCTGAAGCTGAATGTTGTCTCTGATGCGAACAACCGGAATGACCAATCCTAGCTCAAGTGCCAGCTGTCGCCTAATCATCACAATTCGATCAAGCAGATCGCCTCCTTGATTCGTATCAGCAAGCGGAATTAATGCATACCCAAATTCAAATTCAATTGGATCAACGCTTAATAGATTGACAACACTCTCCGGACTTTTCATTTCATTGTCTTCAAGCTCTTCTTCAGTAGGCGCCATTTCTTCACGAACCGCCTGATGCTTAGCCCGAGACAAATAATAGCCTCCCACTCCTAACAAAATAGCAATAGGCATTGTAATAACATCATTAATTGGCGTAATTAAACCAAGAGCCGCAATCGTTCCCCCAGTGACATAAAGCATAACGGGAAAAGCAAACAGCTGCTGTGTAATATCTTCGCTCAAATTACCTGTTGAAGCAGCTCTAGTGACGATAATACCAGTCGCTGTTGAAATCATAAGGGCTGGAATTTGACTCACTAACCCATCGCCTACTGTTAACAAAGTAAAGGTTTGGGATGCTTCAGTGATGGACATTCCCATTTGCAGCATGCCGATAATAATCCCAAATAAGATATTAATCAGGGTGATGACAATCCCTGCAATGGCGTCACCTTTGACGAATTTACTGGCTCCATCCATTGCTCCATAAAAATCTGCTTCGCGCTGAATTTTTTCACGGCGGTCAATTGCTTGCTTTTCTGAAATCATACCTGCATTTAAATCTGCATCAATACTCATTTGTTTACCCGGCATCGCATCTAAGGTAAAGCGGGCGGCTACTTCAGAAACACGCTCCGCTCCTTTTGTAATAACGAGAAACTGAATGATAATTAAAATAATGAAGACAACAAAGCCCACTAAAGGATTGCCTCCAATAACGAAGTGGCCAAATGTTTCCACCACTCCGCCTGCTTCTCCTGTTCCTAAGATTGAACGTGTTGTCGATACATTCAAACCTAATCGAAACAGCGTAAGAACCAGCAGCAAAGACGGAAATACCGATAGCTCTAAAGGTTCTTTCATATTCATGGAAACGAGCAGTACAAGCAGTGCAAGAGAAATGTTAATCATGATTAAAATACTTAATAACCATGAAGGCAACGGAATAACAAGCATAACGATAATAAGTACAACACCTATAACAACTGGCAGTTCTCTTGCAGACATTAATTTTTCTCTCCTTACAATAGCGTAACGTTACATTTTATTTTGAATGCGGTATACGTAAGCTAATATTTCAGCCACCGCTTTAAAAAATTCTTCGGGTACTGCATCTCCTACTTTAGTTTGGTCAAAAAGTGCTCTTGCCAGCGGGCGGTTCTCTACCATGATGATTTCATGGCTTTTGGCGATTCCTTTAATCTTTTGAGCAATAAAATCTACGCCGCTGGCTACAACATAGGGAGCATCCATTTTTTCTTCATCATATTTTAAAGCAATGGCATAATGAGTGGGGTTTGTAATGATGACATCTGCTTTTGGAACTTCTTGCATCATGCGAGACATTGCCATTTCCCGCTGCTTTTGCTTTATTTTTGATTTGATTAGAGGATCCCCTTCAATGTTTTTATGCTCATCTTTGATATCTTGCTTTGACATTCGAATATTTTTCTCGAAATCAAACTTTTGGTACAAATAATCAAGCAGCGATAAAAATAAAAGCATAAGCGAGGCTGCAAGTCCCATTTGAAAAACAAGCTTAGACAGAACAACCAGCGAGTCCCCTATACTTTTTTGAGATAAATTTAATACATCTTCTATGTGAATCCATAAGATAAAAAACGTGACGGCTCCGATACACATAATTTTCAGCGTTGACTTGATTAGTTCTACCAGCGCTCTCATGGAAAAAATCCGTTTGGCTCCGCTAATAGGGTTAATCTTTTCTAACTTAGGCTGAAGAGCCTCCGTGGAAAAAAGAATACCAACCTGCATATAATTCGCTCCGAGCGCAGCAATAAAAGCTGCGAGCATAACAGGACCTGCTGCAAGGGCTATTGAAGGAAGAAGGTGCTTAAACATCGCAAATACGCGCTCTGCCGTCACTTCCTCAAGCATATACGTTTGAAAAGCTTCTCTTAACAACTTCATCATTTGCTGTAAAAACTGTTTGGCTCCAAACAAAAAATAAAGAAAAACCATTAAAAGGATGAGCGCAGTTGTAACGTCTTGACTTTTAGCTACCTGTCCTTTTTTTCTAGAGTCTTGCTTTTTTTTAGGTGTAGCTTTTTCCGTTTTTTCTCCCGCGAAAAATTGCAAATCAACTTTTACTAAAAACAAGGCTACACCCCTCCTAATATGCGGATCGTCGCGCGCATCGCTTCTATCATTTGTTCAAATATGATTTGCATCATATAAAACATGCTCCCCATCACGACAATCAGCAAAATAAAGGCAACAATAATTTTCACCGGAAACCCCACTACGAAAATATTTAACTGCGGGACGGTTCTTGCGACAATTCCAAGCGCGATATCGACTAAAAATAATGAACCTACCAAAGGCAAAGACATTTGAACAGCTACTAAAAACATCGATGAAAAAACAGTTATGATGTGTGTAGCAAATGCTTGGCTTCCCACAGGGAAAGCTACTTTGTCTAACGGAATAATTAAATAACTATTATAGATGCCGTCTATTAATAAATGATGTCCATTGGTCGATAATAAAAATAGGAGAGCAAATACATATAAATATTGACCTAGTATCGGACTTTGCGCCCCTGTCTGCGGATCTATTACGTTGGCAATCGCAAACCCAACTTGAAAATCGATGAGACCTCCGGCAATTTGAATAGCCATAATAAATACATACGCAGTCAAACCAATAAACAACCCAACAGCACATTCTTTTACTACTAAAAGTACAAACTGTGCATCTAACGAAACGACGGGTAAATCAATTGTTGTCGCAATAATGACGGATAGTGAGGCAGACAAACCTACTTTATGAACTGCGGGAATCGTTTTGTATGAAAATAGCGGAACCGTAATAAAAAAAGACGTTACGCGCACTAGCACTAGTAAAAACGCGGGATAGGATAAGATCAACTGACTCATAGCTATCCTACGTACCGATACAGATTTGAAAAAATTTCATATGTAAATGAAATCATTTTTGATAACATCCACGGACCAAAAAATACAATCCCTACTAAGACCGCTACAATCTTAGGAACAAAAGCAAGTGTTTGCTCTTGAATTTGGGTAGTTGCTTGAAAAATACTAATAATGAGCCCAACTACAAGGGCCAGCAGCAATAAAGGGCCAGATACAATTAAGATCGTATATACGCCTTTTTCTGCTAACGAAATGACAAATTCTCCATTCATTGTCTATCACCTATTGAAAACTTATTAATAATGATTTAACAACTAAATTCCAGCCATCAACCAGTACAAATAGTAAAATTTTAAACGGGAGCGAAATCATAACGGGAGGAAGCATCATCATTCCCATAGACATCAGCACGCTTGCTATAATCATATCGATAATAAGAAAAGGAATAAAAATCATAAATCCAATTTGAAATGCTGTCTTTAGCTCACTGATTGCATAAGCCGGAACGAGCGCGGTTAAGGGAATATCTTGAACAGAGGATGGTTTATCTATATCCGCATATTCTAAAAAAAGAGCTAAATCTTTTTGTCTTGTATGGGCACTCATAAATTCTTTCATCGGTTCAGCTGCTTTTTCATAGGCTTGATTCAGCGTGATTTTTTCTTTTAAAAGCGGCTGAAGCGCCTGTTCATTTACCTGAGAAAAAGTTGGCGCCATAATAAAAAACGTTAAAAACAGCGATAAACCAACTAATATTTGATTAGGAGGCATTTGCTGTGTCCCGAGCGATGTACGTACAAATGACAGCACAATGACAATTCGTGTAAAGCAGGTCATCATAATTAAAATTCCAGGAGCTACCGAAAACACCGTCAGCAGCAACAAAAGCTGGACAGACGTTGAAATATTTGTAGGACTGCTCGAGTTAAAGAGATTCATCACTTCATTCATCGTTCTTTTTGTTCCTTTCTAACTCTTTCAGTACGTTTTGCCTTTTTATTTTCATTTCATTCATTTCATTCATTTCTCGCTGAAAAAGCTGCTGAAAAGAATGACTAGATTTCTCTTCTTTTTTAGAAGTCAATTTTTCTAAAAAAGACGGTAGTACGACTTTATATTCGCTCTCGTTTTTCTGTTGTTCCTCATACTGCGTGAGCAGCTGCTGTTTCTCTTGTCCTGTAATTTCTGAAAGAAGCTGCACATTTTCACCGACTCCGATGATAAAAAGCTGATTTCCAACTTTAACTACTTGTACAGATTTGCTGCTTCCAACATTTGTACCACCCAAGTTTTGTACTACTTTATTTTTTTGCAGCAGCCTTCCTTTTTTATTTACAAATTTTAAGAGCGCAAAAAGCAGCCCAATTACAAGTAAAAACGCGAATATCATCTTCACGATATCTCCAGCTGAAAGCGTAGGCGTCCCCTGGAGTTCAGTTTTTTCTTTTGAATCAGTACTCTCACTCTCTGAACACTTCTCCGTTTTTTCCAAACATTCTTTTACGGATGCAGATCTACTTTCTGCATAGACGATTTGATTTGATCCTGCTAATACGCTTATTAACAGCGCAGCAATTACGAACTTTCGCAGCAATGTCTGCCACCTCTTACTTCAATATAGTGTAAGATTAGCGGGAAGGCCCCGCCAATCTGTTGTTTATCCAATTGCTTTTGAAATTGCCTCTAATACACGATCTGCTTGAAAAGGCTTAACGATAAAATCTTTTGCCCCTGCTTGAATAGCATCAATCACCATTGCCTGCTGGCCCATGGCTGAACACATAATCACCTTAGCATCACCTTTTATGGTTTTAATTTCTTTTAAGGCCGTAATTCCATCCATTTCAGGCATTGTAATATCCATTGTGACAAGATCTGGTGCATGCTCTTTAAATAACTCCACAGCCTGCTGGCCATCTGCCGCTTCCGCTACTACTTCATATCCATTTTTCGTTAAAATATCTTTGATCATCATGCGCATGAATGCAGCATCATCTACAATTAAAATTCGGTTTCCCATCTCTACTCCTCCTAAAAATCATTACTTTAGTTTGTTAATACGGTCTTTTTGACTAATAATATCGGTTACGCGAACGCCAAAATTCTCGTCAATGACGACCACTTCACCTTTTGCAATTAATTTGCTATTAATCAAGATATCTACTGGTTCGCCTGCTAGTTTATCAAGTTCAATGATGGCACCAGAAGATAATGCTAAAATCTCTTGAACCGTTCGCTTAGTTCTTCCAAGCTCCACGGTAACTTGAAGCGGAATATCAAGCAGCATGTCTAAATTTCGTGAATCCCCTTGAGGAGAAGACACGTGCTCGAACTCTGAAAACGATGCGGGCTGAACATCAACTGGTACATAAACAGGTTCTGCCTGCTGTGCTTCTCCATGCTGTATGTCTTCAGCTGCCGGCGGTTCTGTTTGCTTTTCGTTAAGATCTGATTCTTTTTCAATAGAAGCTGCCGTATCTTCTGAATTTGGAACTAAGAGCTCTTCGACCAAACTTTTTGCGAACGGTATAGATAAAAGCTGCATAATATTCGAATCGATTAATGTGCCTACCTTCAAATTAAAAGAGACTTTTACAAAGACTTCATCTTGCGGAATCAACTCTGTGCCTTCCCCTTTTTGAATATTTAAAATATCTAAGCTCGGCGGAGAGATATCAATTTTCTTTTGAAATACCGTGGACATAGACGTCGCTGCAGAACCCATCATTTGATTCATTGCTTCCTGCACGGCACTCAGCTTAATTTCATCCATGATTTCCGTCGGATTCTCTCCCGTTCCACCAAGCATCAAATCTGAAATAACAGCTGCATCTTCATGTTTAATAACCAACAAGTTCGTACCAGAAAAGCCTTCTGTGTACTGAACTTGCACAGCGACATGAGGATTTGGAAATTCACCTGTCAGTTCTTCTTTATGTATAAGCGATACAAACGGTGTGGTAATATCGACTTTTTGATTCAATAAAGCCGATAGCGCTGTTGCTGAACTGCCAAACGAAATGTTTCCAATTTCGCCAAGTGCGTCTTTTTCCATTTCCGTAAAATAATCGTCTACTTGACTTGACTTATTCGGCTCTGAAAACTCATCAAGTGAAGAAGTTCCTTTTAACAACGCATCAATTTCATCTTGCGAAAGCATGTCATCGTTCATTCCTTTCGTTCCTCCTCTTAACATCATCTAGAATTTGCACAGCAACTTTCCGACTGACTTTTCCAGGCTGTGCAATAAATTTAGGTTGTTCTCCGACGTAAATAGTTAACGGATTATGAACGCTTGTTTGCAGTCGAATAACATCTCCTGCATCTAATGCTAAGAAATCTTCAATTGAAATATCCGCTTTTCCTAGCTCGGCTACAACCTGCAATTCCGCATCATTGATTTGTTCCTTTAGCTGCTCAATCTCTTGTACACTAGGTTCTTTTTTCGAAGATTGCATCCAGTAATGAACGGACAGTTTGGACACGATAGGCTCAAGCGTCACGTGCGGAATACATAGATTGATCATGCCCGTTTCATCTCCAACTTGTACGTTTAATGAAATGACGATGACAATTTCATTTGGTGAAATCACCTGCAAAAACTGAGGATTCACTTCAAACTCTGATGTTTCAGGTTCAATTTCCGCGATAGAACTCCAAGCTTCTCTCATACTTTCTAACGTTTTATCTAAGAAGTTTCGAATCAAGCTCGTTTCAATTTCCGTTAAGTTACTAATTTCCCCACCGCTCTCGCCTTGTCCCCCGAGCAAGCGGTCAAGCATCGCATAGGCAATGTTCGGGTTGACTTCCATAATAATATGCCCTTCTAAAGGAGGGACGGCTATCACATTTAAGATGGTTACTTTCGGAATAGAGCGAATGAACTCCTCATACGGAATTTGATCCACCGATACAACGGAAACTTGGACAACGTTACGAAGCTGCGCCGAAAAGACAGTGGTCAGCATGCGCGCGTAATTTTCATGAATTCGCGTCAAACTGCGAATCTGATCTTTTGAAAAACGCAGTGCGCGTTTAAAATCATATGTACGAATACGCTGTTTTTTATTTTCCTTTTTTAATTCATCCGCATTCATCTCTCCGGTTGATAACGCAGATAACAGCGCGTCAATTTCATTTTGTGACAATACATCCCCAGCCACTAGCTTCCCTCCTTGCTTCTTTACTGCAAAACTTTAGACGTCGTATAAACTTTAACAACGTGTCCGCTTTCCATTAGCTGATCAATTTGCTTTGCAATATTCGTTTCTAACGTATTGAGCCCTTGCGTTCCTTCAAAATCTTGGGCATTCATATTTGACAGCTCGTTAATGATAATATCTTTTACTTGAAAATCTCTTTTTTGAAGCTCTTCCGCTGCTTTTTTACTATCCATTTGAATTTTAAAAGAGATGCTGATATAGTTATTACTTTTTAAATTTGTTTTAATATCCGTTACATCTACAGAAGTCTTAATTACATCATCAATAGATGGACCTTTTTGAGTACTGGCCTGATCTGTATACTTTAAGGTGACAATAACCGCAATGCTTCCTATTAAAGTCAGAGAAAGTAGAATAATAATCATCTTACTAATTAGCTTATTTTTAAACACACTTTATTCCTCCGTCGTTTGCTGCAGTCCTAATACGTTAATTCGCTGATAATAACTCGTCACTTTCTCATTCACTTCTTCAACTGAATTCTTTACCACTAGCTTTTTATTATTTGTTAGCGTAATGGTCGTATCAGGAAATGCTTCAACCTGCTCGATATAAAGAGCATTTAACGTAAATGTTTTGCCGTTTAGCCTTGTTAAAGTGATCATAATTAACCGGAGTAATACTTACTCCTTCCCCCTACCTATCGTTTTAGATTCACTAATTCTTGCAGTATTTCATCGGATGTTGTGATAATTCTTGTATTTGCTTGAAATCCGCGCTGTGCAACAATCATGTCCGTGAATTCCTCGGATAAATCAACGTTGGACATTTCAAGGGAGCTTGAAATTAAAGTTCCCGTACCGCTGTTTCCAGGAGTAATGTTTGCAGGAGTTGTAACCAATCCTGCATTTGGAGTATTAGTGAACAAATTTCCTCCTGCTTTTTGAAGTCCTTCATTGTTAGCGAACTTTGCAAGTTTGATAGTTTGAGGATTCGGAAGCATGTTTCCATTTAGCCCAACAATATTAACGGTTCCGTTTGACCCAATGCTATAGCTTTTAGCCGTAGTTGGATCAATCCTAATTTTCCCATCAGTGGCCTGTACAAATAGTCCATCACCTGTCACTAGATAACCATCTTTATCTAAATAGAAATTCCCCGCTCTTGTGTAATAGTCTGATGTTCCATCATTTACAACAAAATAGCCGTCACCAGAAATAGCTAAATCAAGCGGACGTCCCGTTGACTGAATGCTTCCTGCCGTTTGAACTGTATCAATTGTGCCAATTTGCGAACCTAATCCGACTTGTTTAGCGTTGACACCTCCACGGTTCCCAGCCGGTGCTGTTGCTCCTGCTACCTGCTGACTTACTAAATCTTGAAACGTTGTACGTCCTTTTTTATAGCCGTATGTATTAACATTGGCAATGTTATTTCCTAGGACATCTAATTTAGTTTGAAAATTTTTCATGCCGCTGATTCCTGAATACATCGAACGTAACATAAAATCACTCCTTAAATTTGGTTAGTTAACTGCTTACTTCTAAGATATCGTTTAGCGAAAGTACTGTATGATTTTCATCGTTGATCGTAAACGATATCTCATTGTTTTTGACGGATGCTGTTGAAATGACTCCTTGCTTTTTATTTCCTTCTTCATCTAACCATGCAGCGGTTTTACCAATTAATTCGCTTCCTTTTAAAATAGGAGAAGCCTGAGACTGCGTTACAAACGTATTGAGCGATGTGCTCATATTTGTCATTTGTTCAAGAGATGAAAACTGAGCCATTTGAGCAATAAAGTCTTTGTCTTGCATTGGATTCATTGGATCTTGATTTTGAAGCTGAGCAATCAAAAGCTTCAAAAAGTCATCTTTGCCAAGCGAGCTGTTTCCCGTTTGCTTCACTTGTGTGTCCCTATTGCTTAAATACAAGTCAGACGTAATTTCATTTGTCATTGTTATCACCTATACGTTGTAGTTAATGAGCGCTGATTCAAAAGAAGCTAGAAAGGAAGCCGACTCTTCCAATTGTTGTGAATCTTGATCTTCTTCTTCTTTTTTAAACGCTTCTTTTTCCTGTCTTTCTTTTTGCTGGTCGTTTTCATTGTTATACGACATCGCTTGTTCTGACAGTAGCACATCGATTTTATCAATTGATACATGCTGAGACGCGAGACCGTGCCGCAAAATTGAAAGATTGGAGTCCAATAACTCTTTTGTTTTTGCTGAAGATACGACAATTCGCGCAACCGTTTCACTGTCTTTCTGAAGCATTTCAATTGAAATCGCACCTAGCTGTTTTGGCAATAACTTAATGAAAAGCTTGGATGTTCCCTCTTCAGTACTGATCGAAGCCTTACTCCATATTTTTTCAAGCTCGTTTACCAAATTGCTAGACTGTTGATAGTCAGATTTTGCTTGCCCTAGATAAATAGAGAACTGCTGAAGCTTAGGCATTTCTCCACTTCCAAAGGATGATGGCTGATTCTCTACTGTCGCTCCGGTTGTGTTTGTACCTGCAGAACTTTCGCTATTTTTTAAAGAGCTATTTGTATCTATACTTTCGCTGTGTAATACCACATCTTTTTTCCATGGAAGCTGATTGAAAAACGGTATTTTTTCTTCTTTTCGAAAAGCGTTCATATTTCTCACAGAACTTTCTGAAGCTGTATGAACAGCGTCCACACCAACTTGATCAACGGATACATGCTGAGACGTGAGAGCTTGTCGTAATCTAAGAAGGTTAGCATCTAACAGCTCTTTTGTTTTCGCTGACGATACAACTACTTGCGCAGTCGTTTCATTTTTTTGCTGAAGCACTTCAATTGAAATCGTACCTAGCTGCTTTGGCAATAACGTAACGAAAAGCTTGGATCTTCTCTCTTCAGCACTGAGCGAAGCTTTACTCCATATTTTTTGCAGCTCGTTTACTAGATCACTAGACTGGTGATGGTCTAATTTCACTTTCCCTAAATCAATAGAAAACTGCGGCACTTTTTCTTCTTTAGCAAAAGCTTTCATATCTTTTACAGAACTTTCTGGAGCTGCTTGAACAGCAACCACATCGACTTGATCAACCGATACATGCTGAGACGTGAGAGCTTGCCGTAATCTGAAAAGGCTGGCGTCTAACAGCTCTTTTGTTTTCGCTGAGGATACAACCACTTGCGCAGTCGTTTTATGATCTTGTTGACGCACTTCAATTGAAATCGTACCTAGCTGCTTTGGAAATAACTTAATAGAAAGCTTAGATGCTCTCTCTTCAATACTGATCGATGCTTTACTCCATATTTTTTGCAGCTCGTTTACCAAATCGCTAGACTGTTGATGGTCTGATTTTTCTTTCCCTAAATCAATAGAAAACTGCGGCACTTTTTCTTCTTTAGCAAGAGTGTTCATATCTTTCACAGAACTTTCTGGAGCTGCTTGAACAGCCGCCACATCGACTTGATCAACCGATACGTGCTGAGAAGTCAGACCTTTCCGTAAAGTCAAAAGATTGGCGTCTAACAGCTCTTTCGTTTTCGTTGAGGATACAACCACTTGCGCAACCGTTTCATTTTCTTGCTGAAGCACTTCAATTGAAATCGTACCTAGCTGCTTTGGAAACAACTTAATGGAAAGCTTAGATGCTCCTTCTTCAGTACTGATCGAAGCTTTACTCCATATTTTTTGCAGCTCGTTTACCAGATCGTCAGACTGTTGATGATCAGAGTTTGCTTGCCCTAGATCAATAGAAAACTCTTGAATCTTAAGCATTTCTCCAGCTCCAAAAGCTGATGGGTTATTTTCTAACATCACCCCGGCCGTTTTAGCAGTGAAAGAACTTTCACTATCTATACTCGGGTTACCTAAAACCACATCTTTTTTCCATGGAAGCTGATTCAAAAGCGGCACTTTTTCCTCGTTCTGAAAAGCGGCCCTATCTCTTACAGAACTTTTTGGAGCCGCATGAACAACGGCGAAGAAATCAGCTGAGCGCTTTTCATGTAAGGTATCGGTTAATACACGTGGTTGTTTATAAATTTTCTCTATTTTTTCAGCAGCAGCTTTCTGCAAGCCCTCAAGCTGCAGTTCTGAAAGCTTCACTGACTGCAGCTGCGGTTTTTGTAGTTCTTCCATCAGCTGAGCAAACTCTGTTTGAAAAACAGCTGACGTATTTTTACATAGTTCCAGCAAAGTAGAAATAGAAGTTAAATACTGTTCTTGACTGTCTGTTTCAGGTGAAACAGGTGTCTGCTGCATGTCTGTTAACACGTGCTGCAGCTTTAGAAGCGGCTGTTCCAAATCTAGACTACCTGGAATACTACTGATCATCTCGGCTAGATGTTCGTACAAGACAGATGGTTCATCCTCTTCATCTTCTGCTTCGCTTAACTGAATTGCAATTAACCCGACCGCCTTGAAGACGTCTTGATCTACCGTTTGTTTATTGGATGATTTCTCTCCGCGCGTTAAAGGCTGCGCATCTAGCTGCTTAAGCTGCTGAACAACTTCTTCAAAAAAACCCTGAGTCTGAATAACAGCTGCTTTTTCATCGCAGTTTACCTTTGATGCAGCTGCTGGACGTAGTGAAATTTCCACTGTTTTCACCTCTGCTTTTATTCCTCAATCTGATCTGTTAACAATGTCGTATAGCGTGCAGCTACTTTTGGATCCATTTTTTCTAAGATTGCTGTTCTTGTACTCGATTTGAACTGCTTAAGCATCGCGACCGCTTTGTCTTCTTTTAATTCGGCAAAGATAAGTGCTGCATTTTTAGGAGACATGTTTTCATAGGTAGCAATGACATCTTTTTTTGCCAGCTGATTGTTCTTTTGTTTTTTCGCTTCATCATCGGCTTTTTCTTCCATATCGCGCATTTCAATTTTTAGTTCATCCATTTGACGATCTTTTGTAGTGATCGTTTTCTCATAAGCTGCGATTTGCTTTTCTTTCGTGCTCAACTTCTTTTGAAGGCCATCAACCTGCTTTTGTATTTCTTCATTGCTTTCTTGAATATTTTCATTTTTTTGCGACTGTTCACTTGATACAAACGGAATGGCGTGTGTAATACCTGAAACTTTATCATTTACATTAACGCCTAAAAGCGTCAGAACAATATAAGCCGCCAAGATGAGGAACACTGCTGGAATAAAGATTAAAAATAAAAACACTTGGCTTTTACTGTAAGACTTTTCTTCTTCGTACTCTTCTCTTAACTCTTTTTGATTAGCCATGTTTTCCACCTAATTCCTATGCAGCATATACTGCTGTAGCGACAGCTCATCCATTTGCTTCGCTTCTAACTGTTTTTCCGCGGTTATATAAGAATCGTAGTCTCTCTTTTTTAACTTTTCATACTTCTTTACTTCTATGTTCTTTTCTTCTAGCTTCAGTTTCTTTAAGTTCATTTGCTGTCTTGCAAACATGACCTCTTGTTGCAGCCTCTCAATCACTCGTTCGGCACTTGTTAAAAACTGCTGAAATGACGTAATTTCTAAAATAGAAAGCCCTTGCTTCATTTTGCCCGTATGCTGTTCAATTAGCGTTTCTTTTTCTTTTAACTTTTTATAAAGCTTTTCACCCGCTGTTTCAAACTGCTGCAAGGATTGATTATATTGAGATAGCAGTTCATCTTTTTCATTTGACTTGATTGCCATTATTTTAGATAACCTAAATTCATATGCCATATTTACTCACCTTTCACAAACAGTTCACAGAGCTTTGTTACACTTGTTTCAAATGATGGATGTTCGTTCGTTTTTTGTTTTAAAAATGCATCAATGACAGGATGATAGTAGATGGCCTCATCAATGTAAGCAGAAGATCCTCTTTTGTAGGCACCTATGTTAATTAAGTCTTCAGAATTAGCATAGGTAGCCATTAATGAACGCAGTTTTTCAGCTGCTTCTCTATGCCGTTCACTTACGATATGGTTCATCACCCGACTAACGCTTTTTAAGACATTGATGGCCGGATATTGACCTTTATTGGCCAGCTCCCGGTCTAGTACAATATGTCCGTCTATAATGCCTCGCACCGTATCCGAAATAGGTTCGTTCATATCATCACCGTCTACTAATACAGTGTAAAAAGCAGTAATAGATCCATGTTGATTAGTTCCTGTACGTTCAAGCAGCCTTGGCAAGCTAGCAAAAACAGATGGTGTATAACCTTTGGTAGTCGGAGGTTCACCTACGGCTAATCCAATTTCTCTCTGAGCCATTGCTACACGGGTAACAGAATCCATCATCATCATGACGCTCAGTCCCTCATCTCGAAAGTATTCAGCAATAGAAGTAGCTGTATATGCTGCTTTCATTCGAAGGAGAGCAGGCTGATCCGAGGTAGCAACTACTACAACGGAGCGCTTTAATCCTTCCTCTCCAAGATCTCGCTCAATAAACTCTCTAACTTCTCTTCCTCGCTCACCTACAAGGGCAATGACATTGATATCTGCTTTTGTATTGCGTGCAATCATCCCGAGCAGCGTACTTTTCCCAACACCGCTTCCTGCGAAAATACCTATGCGCTGCCCTTGACCTACTGTTAGCAAACTATCAATCGTTCGTACCCCTACTTCAATCGGCTGTTCAATAGGCGGACGCTCTAAGGGATTAGGGGGGTCTTGGTCGGTTAAAACAAACGGCAAATAATGAGAAAGTTCAGACCCGTCTAAAGGGTTCCCTAGCGAATCAAGCACTTGACCTATTAACTCTTTCCCCACGCTTACCTGCAGAGGTTTTTCTGTCGTTTCCACTAGGCAGCCAGGTCCGATATATCGAACAGACGTATAAGGCATTAAAACAACGTGCTCACCGTTAAAACCAACAACTTCTGCACGAATTTTATCTCCTCGTTCACTAAGATGAATAAAGCAAACATCTCCTATTGACGTTCTAGGTCCTTTAGATTCAATCATCATTCCTACTACTCGGCTGACTTTCCCGTACCGTTTAAAAGAAGATGTGCGCGGGATTTCATGAATGAGTTGTGCGACTTTCATGTTTACTCTCCTCTAACAAACGTTCTTTTAATTTTTTCTTCATTTCCGTTAACTGACTATCAAAAGACGCAACAAGACGCCCATAAGAGGAATCGATGACACAATCCATTTCCTGAAGATTTTCATCTGCATAAATAAATAGCCCCGTTTCTCCGTTTAATAAATCGAACAGTTCTCGTTTATGTTCACATACATATGCATATTTTTTCGGAGAAACAAAAAGCTGGATTTCTTTATGTTCTCTAACTTCTTTTAAAGACCTTTCAACAAGTGATAAAAATGATTCATCTCTTTGAAGCCGCTCATTTAAAATCGCTTCAGCTAGGGTGAAACCTAATTCAAAGATGACTTCTTCAGATTGATTTATATATTCGTAGTACTGATTCTTTGTTTCGTCAACAATGTTTCGCGACACGGCTAATACATGCTCATACTCTTGTTTTCCTTGAAGCAGCCCTTCTTCGTATCCTTCTTCATAGCCTCGCTGTTGTTCTTGTTGAAACAGCAGCACCTTCTCTTCTTCCCACTGCTTTTTCAAACGTTCAACTTCGTTTTGAGCTTGTTTGCGGTAAGCATCTGCCTCGGCCTTTATTATTTCAGCTTCACTGTGCGCTTGTTCAATAACGTGCTTTGCATTTTCTTGCTGAAGATGTTCTTCTAGGGGCTCATCTTGCATGAGAAAGCCAAATGGAATGACTTGAATGTGCTTTGCATTTTCGTCTGAAAGTTTGTTCGTATAAGTTGATTTAATGATATTAGACAATAATATCGTCTCCTCCACCTCGAGCTAGTACAATTTCACCGGCATCTTCTAAACGTCTAATTGCAGCAACGATACGTGACTGAGCTTCTTCTACATCTTTCAAACGCACAGGACCCATAAATTCCATTTCTTCTTTAAACGTTTCCACCATACGGCTAGACATATTTTTAAAAATAATAGATTTCACTTCTTCACTTGCTACTTTTAAGCTCAACAATAAATCATCATTTTCTGCATCCCGTATCACACGCTGAATAGAGCGGTTATCGAGCGTTACGATATCCTCAAATACAAACATTCGCTGCTTGATTTCTTCTGCTAATGCCGGATCTTGAATTTCAAGCGTATCAATAATGATTTTTTCAGTCGCTCGGTCTACTCCATTTAATACTTCAACTACTGCTTCTAAACCACCTGTTTGGGTATAGTCTTGAGTAACAGTAGCAGAAAGCTTTCTCTCTAAAATTTGCTCCACTTCATTAATTACTTCCGGAGACGTACTTCCCATCGTTGCAATCCGTCTTGCAATATCCGCTTGCCTTTCCTGAGGCAGTGATGATAAGATTTGTCCTGCCTGCGGCGGCTCTAAATAAGATAAAATAAGGGCAATCGTCTGAGGGTGCTCATGCTGAATAAAATTTAACAGCTGCATAGGATCAGCTTTTCTGGCAAAGTCAAACGGACGAACTTGCAAAGAAGAAGTTAATCGATTGATAATCATCATAGCCTGCTCTGGTCCAAGTGCTTTTTCTAACACCTGTTTCGCATAGCTTACTCCTCCTTTTTCAAGGTAGTTTTGAGCAAGCGTTATTTGTTCAAACTCATGAAGCACAGCTTCTTTTAGAGACGGCTCTACCTTTCTCACTGAAGAAATTTCAAGCGTCAGTTGCTCAATTTCATCTTCACTGAGATGTTTATAGATAGAAGCTGATACATCCGGACCGAGAGAAATCAACAAAATTGCTGCTTTTTGCTTTCCAGTTAACTCATTTTTTTGCATAGCCTTTACCATTAGCTTTCCTCCTAATCCTCACTAATCCATGTTCGCAGCAGTTTTGCAAACTCTTCCGGGTCTTGCTTCGCTAACGTTTCAAGATTGCTTTTTGTTTGCTGTTCAGCACTTAAAACAGGAGCTTTTTGTGCCGCTTCATATGCTTCAAAAGTTTCATCGTACTCTTCATCATATTCCTCTTCATCTAAGTCTTGACGCCTTTTCCTAACCAACAGCACAATAAGAACAACAATAATAAGCAGCAGTGCTCCTCCGATTATATACATCCACAATGGAATCGAACTTGCTGTGTTGTCAGCTGTTTCTTGTCCTTTAAAAGGCTGAACGGAAACGGTAATCTTATCGCTGACCGCGTTATCCGAGAGAGCTTTCGTATTTGCATCTTTTGAAATAGAAGTACGGACAATTGTACCTAACATTTTTTGAACGTCTGACTCAAGCGTATCGGAAACTTGTGATTTCCCTTTTGCATTGGACGGATCTATCATTACTTGAATGCCAAGGTCTTGAATTTTGTATGGACTTTCGACGATTTCTTTATGAATTCGATTCACTTCATAATTAATTCGTTCTTCGTTTTTTTCGTAGTCTCCGTCTCCACTTGTTGTACTAGATGAGTAATTTGTTGTATCTTCTTCTCCTGTTCCAGCAACGCCTCCATCTTGAGCGTTTTTACCAGAAAATGTTTCATTAATTTTTTCAGCGCTAACGGCAATTCCTTGCATATTATCTTTATCAACAGGCTCTACTAGCTTTTCTTCGCGATTTTCCTGTGTAAAATCAAGATCTGCTGTAACAGAAACCATTACTTTGTCTTGACCGACCAGTCTTCCTAGCATTTGCTGTACTTGACGCTGAATATCTCGCTCAACTTCTTTTTTCGCTTCGTTCTGCGAAGCAAATGAGCTAGAAGCTGAATTCGTTTCGTTACCTTTTAAATCAAAGTACTCAAAATATTGGTTCATGATGACGATATTATCGGTAGGAAGGTTTGGCACACTTTTGGATACTAAATGATAAAGAGATTTAATTTGCTGATCATCAAATTTATAACCAGCCTTTGTATTAAGCACAATCGATGCTGATGCTTCTCCCTGCTTTTCATTCGCCCAGACGCTTTCATTGGGAAGGGTAATCATCACTTTTGCATCGTTGACTCCTTGAATGTTTTTCATTAAGTTAGCCAATTCAGTTTGCATCGCATCGAGTTTTAACACATCAAATTCATTATCTGTCATACCAAAGCTCGCATTTTTCCCAAAAAACGAATAGTCGATACTTCCGCTATCAGGAATTCCTTGTGCAGCTAAATCAACTTTTAGCGAGTCAACGCTTTGTTCAGGCACCGAAATGGTTGTTCCATTATCAGAGATTTCTGAAGGAACGCTTCTAGCATCAAGCTCTGCTTTGATTTGTCCTGTTTCTTGAGCCGATAGATTGCTATAAAGAGGGACAAATTTATCCTTGTTTAAAAAAACAGATGCTAAACTAATGACTAGAATAGCCGCAAGAGGAGCAGCGATAAGGGCTATTTTTTGTCCTTTTTTGCGGTTATTCCAAAAGACTTTCATCTTATCTCGATAAAGAGCTATTCTTTCATTCATGGTATTCCTCCGGTTATTACTATTTTCATTTTCTTTAATAACCGCTCAATTACATTTGCATTCTCATCATTTCCTGATAGGCTTCAACAGCTTTATTGCGTATTTCAAGAGCCGTTTGCATCGTAATACTTGCTTTTTGAGCAGTAATCATTACATCTTGGAGTTCGACGTTTTCTCCTTTAGCAAGCTTTTCAGTCACTATATCCGAAGCGCGTTGAGTATTGTTTAACTCATTGATTGAGTCTTTTAAAAACGTTGAAAACTGTTGAGTTGTTTGTCCAGTGCTAGTAGAAGCTGCTGTTTTTGCTATTGCTATTTGATTGCTGATACCGTTAATCATTTTATCGCTCCTTTATTTCCCAATTTCTAACACCTTTGTTAATATACTTTTGTTTGTATTAAAGACCGTGACGTTTGCTTCATAAGATCGAGTAGCACTAATTAAATCCGTCATTTCTTTTAAAGGATCTACGTTCGGCATCTGCACGTACCCTTGGTCATTCGCATCTGGATGCGTCGGGTTATATACTAAATTAAAAGGAGTATTATCTTCTACGATATCTGTGACTTTTACACCATTGTTTTGACTTTTATTGATTTCGGAGTGTAAGAGGGACGAAAAAGAAGGCGAACGATCAGACTGCATGACAACCATTTTTCTTTTATAAGGCTGCCACTCACCATTAACGTACGTCCCTCTTGTCGTTTCAGCATTCGCCATATTAGATGAAACAACGTCCATCCTTAAACGATTGGCAGTTAAAGCTGAAGATGTAATATTCATATTTTGAAAAATAGTCAAACTTATTTACCTCCTCTAATGACTGTTTGAAGAGAATTAAATTTTCCATTTAAACGATCTACTAGCGCCTCATAGTAAATTTGATTTTCAGCCATATCCGCCATCTCTTTATCCATATCCACATTATTTCCGTTTGCTTGATAAGAAGTGTTTCCTTGCTGGGTAATCACTCTCTGGAATGAATTAGAAAATGGGATATGTTTTGAATCAGTCTGATATGCTTCTAACTCGTTATGTAATAAATCTCGAAATCCACTCGTACGCGTTACTGTTTTCGATTTATAATTTGGAGTATCAACGTTTGCGATATTTTGTGCAATCGTCTGCTGCTTTTGTGACGCGTAGCTAATTCCATTTTCAATTGTTTGAAAAGTAGTTGAAAACAAACTCAATTCTTACACCTGCTTATCTATTCTATTTTTCTCAAAATGAGACAAATTTCGACTTTAGTACCATAGAACTTATTGTAAGAAAAATTTCATGCAATGTCTATCCTTTTTTAAGAACTTTTGGACTATAAACCAAAATTTTCATTCATTTTCCAAGCATATTTTAACATCAATGCTATACTTTAGCTCTATTTTTTTAATTTAAAATCAAAATATATACCATAAGTCCTGAACAATATGTAATAAAAGTAACGATTTGTAATCAACCAGTATCTTTTTACTATTTAAAGATTCTATAATATAATTTTTAGATTTTTATATGAAGTTTGTTAAAGTTTTATAAAAATAGTGAACGAATCGTCTTAACCCACAGCGAATCTTTTTGTACTGAGAGCATACAAAAAAGCACACGGACTTTGCCCGTGTGCTTTTTTGTTCATAAACTTAGTTAGATTTTAATTTTTCAAGCTCTACTAAGAATTTGTTGTTAAGAACTTTAATGTAAGTTCCTTTCATTCCTAAAGAACGTGATTCGATAACGCCAGCACTTTCTAATTTACGTAGCGCATTTACGATTACTGAACGTGTAATTCCAACGCGGTCAGCAATTTTACTTGCTACTAATAGTCCTTCATTTCCATTTAACTCTTCAAAGATGTGCTCAATAGCTTCTAACTCACTGTATGATAATGAGCTAATTGCCATTTGTACAACAGCTTTGCTACGTGCTTCTTCTTCAATTTCTTCTGCTTTTTCACGAAGAATTTCCATACCTACTACCGTTGCCCCGTATTCAGCAAGGATTAAATCATCGTCTTCGAACTGACGGTCTAAACGAGATAGTACAAGCGTACCTAGACGCTCTCCGCCTCCAATAATTGGAACGATTGTTGTTAGTCCTGCATCAAATAAGTCTTTATTTTCAACTGGGAAAGCTGTATATTGACTTTCAATGTTTAAGTTAGAAGATGTTTCTTGAATGTTAAATAAGCTTTGAGTATATTCTTCTGGGAACTGGCGTGCTTCTAACATATCTTTCATGCGCGCATTCTCAATTTGCTGTTTAACAGCGATTCCTAATAATTTACCGCGACGGCTTACTACGAATACGTTTGATTCGATCACTTCGCAAAGTGTTTCAGCCATTTCTTTAAAGTTTACTGGTTTACCAGCTGCTTTTTGTAGCATTGCATTAATCTTTCTAGTTTTCCCTAATAAATCCATTAGTACTCTTCCTCCTGCGATTTCAGTTCTATAAAATAAATTGACTCAAATCTTTGTTTTTAGCGATTTTTTCTAATTTTTCTTCCACGTACTGCGGAGTAATCACAATTTTCTCTAATGTTACTTCTGGTGCTTCAAACGATAAATCCTCTAGCAAACGTTCTAAAATCGTATGAAGCCTTCTTGCACCAATATTGTCTGTATCTTGATTTACCTGATATGCAATTTCTGCAATCTTACGTATAGCATCGTCAGAAAATTCAATTTGTATACCTTCAGTTTCCAATAATGCCGCATATTGCTTTAATAACGCATTATCTGGCTCTACTAAAATGTTTATAAAATCTTCAACGGTTAGCTTCGTTAATTCAACGCGAATTGGGAATCGACCTTGCAATTCTGGAATTAAATCCGACGGTTTTGATACATGGAAAGCACCGGCTGCTACAAATAAAACATGATCAGTTTTGACTGCGCCATATTTTGTAACAATCGTTGACCCTTCTACAATTGGTAAAATATCTCGCTGTACGCCTTCACGTGAAACATCAGCGGAAGATGAATTACCACTTTTCTGAGCAATTTTATCAATTTCGTCAATGAAAATAATTCCGTATTGTTCTGCACGATTCACAGCTTCTTGCGTCACTTCATCCATATCAATCAATTTTTGCGCTTCTTCATTTGTTAATACTTTTCGTGCATCTTTAACAGTAAGTTTGCGCTTTTTTTGTTTTTTAGGCATAAAATTGCTTAAGGCATCCTGCATGTTCATACCCATTTGTTCCATACCCGAACCTTGTAACATATCAAACATAGAAGGCTGTTGCTCTTCTACTTCAATTGTGACATAATGATTTTCAAGCTCTCCTAAAGCAAGCTGATGAGCAATCTGCTTGCGCTTCGATGCAATATTCGTTTCCTCATCTTGATCAGGATCCGCATCGCTTGACTGTGTACCGTTTGAAAAAATCATTTCAAACGGATTTTTAAACGATTGCTGCTTCTTTTTACTTGGAACAAGAAGCTCTACTATCCGCTTGTTTGCATTTTCTTCTGCGCGATCACGCACGCCGTTCATTTTTTCTTCTTTCACAAGTCTAACTGACGTTTCCACTAAATCACGAACCATTGATTCTACATCGCGTCCTACATATCCAACTTCCGTAAATTTTGTTGCCTCAACCTTAATAAAAGGTGCACCGACAAGCTTAGCTAAGCGGCGTGCAATCTCGGTTTTACCCACACCTGTAGGACCAATCATTAAAATGTTTTTCGGCACAACTTCATCACGTAAAGATTCGTCTAACTGACCGCGTCGATAGCGATTTCGCAGCGCAACAGCGACCGCTTTCTTTGCCTTCGTTTGACCAATAATATACTGATCGAGCTTTTCTACAATTTGTCGAGGTGTTAAATGAGAATTCATAAAAAAATCCCCTTTCCTACAGTTCTTCTACAATAATATGATCATTTGTATAAACACATATCTCACTTGCTACATCTAAAGCTGCTTTTGCAATTTCTTTAGCTGTTAAATGTTCGCCTGCATGTTGTTTTAATGCACGTCCCGCTGATAAAGCATAATTTCCGCCTGATCCAATTGCTAAAATGCCGTCGTCCGGTTCAATAACTTCACCCGTTCCTGATACTAACAGTAAGTTATCTTTGTTCATAACAATAAGCATTGCTTCTAACTTTCGCAATACTTTGTCACTTCTCCATTGTTTAGCAAGCTCAACGGCTGCACGCTGAAGATTTCCGTTATACTCTTCAAGCTTCGTTTCAAATAATTCAAAAAGAGTGAATGCATCAGCTACTGAACCTGCAAAGCCGGCAAGAACTTGCCCTTGAAATAAACGTCTTACTTTTCGAGCAGTATGTTTCATAACAACAGCATTTCCGAACGTTACTTGTCCGTCCCCAGACATGGCACATTGACCGTTATGCTGAACCGCAAAAATCGTAGTAGCATGGAAAGTAGACAAATTAACTCCTCCTTTTATGCGCGAGGATGGTGATTCATATAAACTGCCTTTAAACGATCCTTCGTCACATGTGTGTATATTTGAGTGGTTGATAAATGTTCATGACCTAGCATTTCTTGAACTGTACGTAAATCTGCCCCTTCATTTAACATATGAGTCGCAAAAGTATGCCGCAAAACGTGTGGACTAATATGTATATTCTCAGCGGTCTTCTTTACTAACTGATCAATGACTAAGCGTATGCCTCGGTCTGTCAACGGTGTCCCCTTATAATTTAAAAAGAGCGAATGAGTATCAGAAGGAGCCTTTTTTAAAAGAAGCTTTCTTCCATTATCTATATATACTCTAAGAGCGTCCTTGGCATAACAGCCAAATGGCACGTACCGTTGTTTTTTCCCTTTGCCATATACGAGCAAAGTTTGAAGTGAAAAATCTATATCGCTAAGCTTAATAGATGCGCATTCACTCACTCGTATTCCGGTGGCATACAGCAATTCTAATAGAGACTGATTACGCTGCCCTAACGAAGTTGTTAAGTCATTCATTTGAAATAATTTCACAATCTCCTCTTCATACAGGAAGCGAGGATTTCGCTCCTCCTTTTTAGGAAGGGTAACGAGCGCAAATGGATTATCTTCTACTAATTCTTCTCTATTTAAGTAACGATAAAACGTTCTCAAACAAGAAATTTTGCGTGACATCGATCTTTTTGAATACTGCTTTTCATATAGGCGTGTTAAAAACAGCCTTGCATCAGCATATGTAACACTTTGTAGGTTTTGTATTTGCTCTTCCTGCATAAAAGACATGAAGATACCTATGTCTTTTTCATAGCAGTCAACTGTATATTTTGAATAGTTTTTCTCAATTTGTAAATATTCTAGAAAGGAATTTAATACATCTTTAACAAATTCCAATGTTATCACCTCACAAGGGCTACTAAATATTATCACAATTAAGTAGCCCTTGCAAACAATTTTGATTATTTTGTTGTAAAATTCTGAATAGTTTCCAATGCTCTTTTAGCAAGCGTTTCATTTCGTTCTTGTTTGTTTTTGATTCGCACTTCCAATTCTTTGAATAAGCCAAAGTTGGCATTCATCGGCTGGAAGTTTTTAGCATTTGTATGTGTGATATAGTGAGCCATACTGCCAATCGCCGTTTCCTGCGGCAATACAACCAATTCTTCACCAAGCACAAGTCGAGCTGCGTTCATTCCTGCCATTAATCCGCTCGCAGCTGATTCTACATATCCTTCTACTCCCGTCATTTGTCCAGCAAAGAATAAGTCATCGCGCTCACGATATTGATACGTAGGCTTTAACAATTTAGGAGAATTAATAAACGTATTTCTATGCATAACTCCGTAGCGTACTACTTCTGCATTTTCTAAACCTGGGATTAAGCTTAATACTTCTTTTTGTGCTCCCCATTTTAAATGTGTTTGGAAACCTACGATATTATATAGTGTACCTGCTGCATCATCTTGACGAAGCTGAACAACTGCATAAGGTCGCTTTCCTGTTTTCGGATCTTCTAACCCAACTGGTTTCATTGGTCCAAAAAGCATTGTTTTTTCTCCGCGTGAAGCCATTACTTCAATTGGCATACATCCTTCAAAATAAATTTCTTTCTCAAATTCTTTTAAAGGAACCGTCTCTGCATTGATTAATGCTTCATGAAAACGGTGGAATTCTTCTTTTGTCATCGGACAGTTTAAATAGGCAGCTTCCCCTTTGTCATAGCGAGATTTAAGATATACTTTATCCATATCAATGCTGTCTTTTTCAATAATAGGTGCAGCCGCATCGTAAAAATATAAATAATCTTCACTTGTTAACGCGCGCAGCTGTTCTGATAAATCTTTTGACGTTAACGGACCTGTTGCAATAACAGTTGGTCCTTGTGGAATTTCCGTAATCTCTTCATTAACAACCGTTACGTTCGGATGGTTTTTAACACTTTCCGTCACACGAGCGGCAAATTCGTGACGATCAACAGCCAGTGCTCCACCTGCTGGAACCGCACACTCGTCTGCTGAACGAATAATTACAGAGTCTAATAATCGCATTTCTTCTTTTAAAACACCCACTGCATTTGTTAATGTATTCGCGCGCAGTGAATTACTACATACTAATTCAGCAAATTTGTCCGTATGATGAGCAGGTGTTTGCTTCACTGGTCTCATCTCATAAAGACGGACTTTCAAACCGCGCTTTGCGATCTGCCAAGCTGCTTCACTTCCAGCAAGACCTGCTCCGATAACATTAATTACTTGTTCATTCATTGTAAATCCTCCAACTTCATTTCTATCTTTTCTATCATTTTCCTTATTCATTCACTTGTCTTTTCTTTTTTAACGAGACAAAGAAAATGCGACATTACTCAATGTCGCTAATAACGTTTCCATTTTAGCACATGAAGCAATGTCGCCGCATCTTATATAACTGCTATTTTTAAATTTAAAGTGTGGGAATTCATCCCATTCTCTTTTACTGCTGAGCTTCCTCTTTATAATCACAACTTGTACAGACGACTTGAGTTCCTTTTTTCTGTTTCTTCTCCACAAGCAGATTTTCACATTTCGGACATTTTCTTGCAATCGGCTTATCCCAAGATACGAAATCACAGCCCGGGAATCGATCACAGCCATAAAATGTACGCTTTTTCTTCGATTTTCGCTCAACGATATTTCCTTCTTCACATTTCGGACACTTTACACCAATCTCTTTTACAATTGGCTTTGTGTTGCGGCAGTCAGGGAAATTAGAGCATGCCATAAATTTTCCGTAGCGTCCCATTTTGTATACCATAGGTGAACCGCATTCTTCACAATCTTCTCCGGCAGGTTCATCTTTAATCTCCACTTCGCGCATTTCTTTTTCAGCATGTTCTAGGCGTTTTTCAAAATCACTGTAAAATTCGTCAATAACACGCACCCATTGAACATTACCATCTTCCACTTCATCCAAATCGTTTTCCATTTTAGCTGTAAACTCTACATCTAAAATTTCCGGGAAAAACTCCAATACAAGCTCCAGTACAATTTCTCCAAGTTCTGTTGGAACAAAACGCTTGTTATCGAGCGTTACGTACCCGCGCTTTTGAATCGTGTCAAGTGTTGGAGCATATGTAGACGGTCGTCCAATGCCTAGCTCTTCTAATGTCTTGACTAAACGAGCTTCAGTATATCTTGGCGGCGGCTGTGTGAAGTGCTGCTTTTCATCGATGTCCTTAGAATAAGCTACTTCTCCTTCTTCTAAATCTGGAAGAAGATTTTCTTTTTCCTCCACTTGATCATCATTGCCTTCAACATACACTTTCATAAAGCCTGGAAATTTAACTTTCGAGCCGTTTGCTCTAAATGTTACGTCCCCATTTTTCAAATCTACAGCCATTGTATCCATAATTGCAGGTGCCATTTGACTAGCAACGAAGCGCTCCCATACTAACTTATACAATCGATACTGATCACGCGATAAGAACTCTTTTACCTCTCCTGGTTTACGAAGAGCTGAAGTTGGACGAATCGCTTCGTGGGCATCTTGCGCGTTCGAATTTTTCTTTTCTTTACGCTTTTCCGTTGCCACAAACTGATTTCCGTATGCGTTCGTAATGTAATCTCTAGCTTCTGTTTGAGCTGTTTCTGAAATACGAGTAGAATCGGTACGCATATACGTGATAAGACCTACTGTACCTTCTTTTCCTAAATCAATTCCTTCATATAATTGCTGCGCAATCATCATTGTTTTTTTCGCTCGGAAGTTCAGTTTCCGCGCTGCCTCTTGCTGTAATGAAGACGTGGTAAAAGAAGGAGCCGCATTACGCTTTCGCTCACGTTTTGTTACTTTAGAAATTGAAAATTCATTTCCATCTAATTGTTTAACAATGTTGGTTACATCATTTTCATTCGATAGCTCTACTTTTTTCCCTTGATATTCGATCAACTGGCCTTCAAATTGGTCGTTTCCTTTTTGAAAAGTTGCTTTTACCGTCCAGTATTCTTCTGGGATAAACTTTGCAATTTCTTTTTCACGATCAATAATTAACCGCACTGCAATTGATTGAACCCTTCCGGCACTTAATCCTTTTTTCACTTTTTTCCACAGCAATGGACTGATGTTGTAGCCAACCAGCCTGTCAAGAATACGGCGTGCTTGCTGAGCATCTACTAAATCCATATTAATTGCTCGTGGATGTTTAAAAGATTCTTTAATCGCTTCTTTTGTAATCTCGTTAAATACTACGCGACAGTCCGATGCAATGTCTACATCCAAACTGTGCGCCAAGTGCCATGCAATCGCTTCTCCTTCACGGTCTGGATCGGCTGCTAGGTAAATCTTTTTTGCTTTTTTAGCCGCTGTTTTTAGTTCTTTTAAAACCGGGCCTTTCCCGCGAATTGTAATATATTTCGGATTGTAATCCTGTTCAATATCAATTCCCATTTGACTTTTAGGTAAATCGCGAACATGTCCCATCGATGCTTTTACTTTATATTTCTTTCCTAAATAACGTTCAATTGTTTTAGCCTTTGCAGGCGATTCTACAATTACTAGGTAGTCAGACATCTATTTGTTCCTCCTCAAGAGGTAGAATAAAATCTTCATTATTATTAAATATTTGGTTCTTGTTTGTCAAATGTCCAAAAGATAAGTCATACGATTTTACTACGTATCTCACTAGTATTTCATACCATGCAAGAATATGACTACTTTGAAACATTCATCTTATATACATCATTTCACCTGTAATATCAGCAGCGCTTTGCACAAGTTTTGCCCCTAATTGGATTAACTTATTCGTTCCACATGATGTTTCTTCAAAAATAGAACCCGGTATGGCAAATACTTCTCTTCCTTGCTGAAGCGCCTGGTCGGCGGTAATAAAAGATCCACTTCTTTCTTTTGCTTGCACCACCAACGTGCCCCCTGTTAATCCGCTAATGATTCTGTTTCTGCGAGGGAAAAACCATTTCGTCGGCTTCATAGACGGGGCATATTCAGAAAGCAGCAAATGATGCTGCGCAATTTCTCTTGCTAAATTTTGGTTTCCTCTTGGGTAAATATTATAAAACCCTCCGCCTAAAACTGCAATCGTTCTAGCTTTTTCAGCGATAGCCAGTTCATGAGCAGCCTGGTCAATCCCTGAAGCTAGTCCACTTACAACGACAAATTCTTCATGCAGCATCGGCTTCACAATATGAGTCAGAGCTGCAGTTCCATATGAAGTGGGGTTCCTTGTTCCTACAATGCTTAAGCTTTCTGGAGCGTGTAGAAGAGAAACCTTTCCTTTTGCAAATAATACCCAAGGCGGATCATAAATATGGCGCAAAAGTTCAGGATATTCATCATCTAGGATGGTGACACATTGAATATTCTCAGCGTCATATTTATCTAGAATATCTCGTATTGGAATAGTTTGCAAATCTTTTTTTATTTGATTAGCACGTTCAATCGAGAGAGTCAATAGTTTTTGAAGCTGTGATGGAGAGTACTCGTAGAGATTTTGTAATGAAGAATTCTGTTGAAGTAGCGTAAAAATTTGTTTCCAATTAACAGATGGACAATGTGCTAAATGAATTAATTTTTCCCGTAAATCAGACATTCTACAATCTCCTTTTTAAATGGACAAAATAGCCCCCGGTCAAAGGAGGCTATATGTCTTCTATTAATGAGTCTTACACTGCTCGTAAATGCCTTGTTCTTTTAACACTTTAATAAGTGTTTCTCCCATAACAGATGGTGTTTCAGCTACTTGAATACCGCACTCATTCATTGTTTTAATCTTTTCAGACGCTGTCCCTTTACCACCTGAAATAATAGCACCAGCATGGCCCATACGTTTTCCTGGAGGTGCTGTTTGACCACCAATGAAGCCGACCACAGGTTTTGTCATATTTGCTTTTACCCATTCTGCCGCTTCTTCTTCTGCTGTACCGCCGATTTCACCAATCATAATTACTGCATACGTATCTTCATCTTCATTAAACGCTTGTAATACATCGATAAAATTCGTGCCGTTCACTGGGTCACCACCGATACCAACAGCTGTTGATTGGCCAATGCCAGCTTCAGAAAGTTGATGAACAGCTTCATATGTTAATGTACCAGAACGTGAAACTACACCTACATGACCTTTTTTGTGAATGTACCCTGGCATAATTCCAATTTTACATTCTTCCGGTGTAATAACACCTGGGCAGTTAGGTCCCACAAGGCGCGTACGTTTTCCTTCCATATAACGCTTTACTTTTACCATATCTAATACTGGAATACCTTCCGTAATACAAATAACTAAATCCAAATCTGCGTCAACTGCTTCAATAATGGAGTCAGCTGCGAATGCTGGCGGAACATATACAACAGAAGCCGTTGCGCCTGTTTTTTCTTTTGCCTCGGCAACCGTATTAAATACCGGAACACCTTCTACTTCTAAGCCGCCTTTACCTGGCGTTACGCCACCAACAATTTTTGTTCCATATTCTAACATTTGCTGTGTATGAAAAAGGCCAACTCCGCCTGTAATTCCTTGTACAATTACTTTTGTATCTTGATTAATAAATACGCTCATTCCTATCCCCCAGCCTTTCTATTTCACTAGTGAAACGATTTTTTGTGCGCCGTCTGCCATAGATTCAGCAGCTGTGATATTTAAGCCTGATTTTTGTAAAATTTCTTTTCCAAGTTCAACGTTTGTTCCTTCTAAGCGAACAACTAATGGAAGGCTTAATCCAACTTGTTTCGTTGCTTCAACAACACCTGTTGCAATAACATCACATTTCATAATCCCGCCGAAAATATTAACAAAAATACCTTTTACATTTTGGTCAGATAAAATAATTTTGAATGCTTCTGTTACTTTTTCAGCAGTTGCGCCGCCCCCAACATCCAGGAAGTTAGCAGGGTCGCCTCCGTAATGTTTAATAATATCCATCGTTGCCATTGCTAAACCTGCACCGTTTACCATACAACCGATATTACCGTCTAGTGAAATGTAGCTTAAGTCGTATTTAGATGCTTCAATTTCTTTAGCATCTTCCTCTTCAAGGTCACGATATTCAAGAATATCTTTTTGACGATACAGCGCATTTGAATCAAAGTTTAACTTCGCATCCAATGCCATAACGTCTCCGTCACCTGTTACAACTAGAGGATTAATCTCTGCGATTGAGCAGTCTTTTTCAACAAATACTGTATATAAACCTGTCATGAACTTAACTGCTTTTCCAACTAATTCTTTTGGAATATTAATATTAAATGCAAGTCTGCGAGCTTGGAATGCTTGTAAACCAATCGCAGGATCTACATATTCTTTAAAGATTTTTTCAGGCGTTTTTTCCGCCACTTCTTCAATTTCAGTTCCACCTTCTTCAGAACCCATCAATACAACTTGAGACGTTGCACGATCAAGAACTAAACCGATGTAGTATTCTTTCTTAATATCGCATCCCTCTTCAACTAACAAGCGCTTAACTTCTTTTCCTTCAGGGCCTGTTTGGTGTGTTACGAGGGTCTTTCCTAAAATATCTTGTGCATATGTACGAACTTCATCTAAGTTTTTTGCTACTTTGACACCGCCCGCTTTACCGCGTCCACCAGCATGGATTTGTGCTTTCACCACTGATACTTGTGAACCTAATTCCTTTGCTGCTTCAACTGCTTCTTCAACAGTAAAAGCTACTCGACCGTTTGGTACTGCAACCCCATATTTTCTGAGTAGTTCTTTTCCTTGATACTCATGGATATTCATTTCCCATCCTCCTAACATAATCAACCACAAAACTATACTGCACAAAATAGACTGCGCTTTCATTGTATAAAAATAATTGTCTAATTGTCTACTATTCTAGTGAAAAATATTGAAATAATAAGAAAATTGATATTTTTATGGAGATAGTACTTAACCATACCTTATGAAGTCGATGAGGCTCTGCGGACGTTAAACGTATGGTTGATCATGTAAATCAACCTTCACAACTGAAGCGAACTGAGAGGAAAATAATTTACGAACTTCACCCGTAGCAATACCTCCACTTAAATAGGCTATATTCTTTTTGAACCTAAAATCCCGCATGTAAAATATGCACTAAAAAGCAGAGATATGCTCGGGTATCATGTTCTAGTTTACTTGGTTTTTTATCGGTGCAAAAGATCGGCGGTGTTCTGGCAAAATTCCATATTGTTGGATTGCTTCTAAATGTTGTTTTGTTCCATATCCCATATGTTTTTCGAATCCGTATGCAGGATAGCGTTCACCAAGTTCTTTCATCATTCGATCTCGCGTCACTTTTGCAATAACAGAACTTGCAGCAATCGAAATGCTTGTAGCATCGCCTTTGATGATTGACTGCTGCGAAATAGGCACCGGCAGCTTCATCGCATCAATAAGGAGTTGATCAGGCTGAACAGCTAGAAGTTCAATTGCTTCAGTCATTGCCTTTTTTGTTGCTTCATAAATATTAATAGAATCAATGACCTCTGCGTCTATAATACCTATACCGATAGCGACAGCGCTTTTACAAATTTCTTCATAAAATTCTTCTCGCTTTGCCTCTGATAACTTCTTTGAATCCGTCAAACCAGGGAGAAAAAAATCCGGCGGCAAAATAACAGCAGCAGCTACTACCGGTCCTGCTAACGGTCCTCTTCCTACTTCATCTACTCCGGCAATATAGGTTGCTCCTTGATTGTATAATTCGTTTTCATATGCCATCATTTCATTAAACTGTTTCTTCAAGCGCTCAGCGGCTTCAAATTGCCTTTGTTTTTGAATAATAACCTGCTGCACACCTTTACGCTCATCTTGCGCATATACCTTAAATAAAGCATCTTCCGGGCTTCTCACTTGCTTTAGTTCTTCTTTTATTTCTTTAATACTCTTTTTCATTAGCTCCACCTTCTTTATATCAACATTTTCACGCGGCACTTTTACATAAAAAACGCCTCATGCTAAAAAGGCAGAGGCGTTTTTTGTTTCAGTTCGCAATGTATTGCTTACAGCTGCTGTTCAGCTTCACTTGGATCATCAAATGTAAAGGTGCCAATTTTATCCGTTCGAATTTCTCGAAGAACAAGCTCAGCCGTTTTATCGTAATCCACCATGCCGCCACCCATTAAACAGCCGCGGCGCGACCCAATTGCATCAAAAAGCTCTACAATGTCTTCAGGGATTTCATTTAAATCATAACGCTGCTTTAATTGTTCTGGGTAATGGCTAGTTAAGAAGCGCAGCGCATAAACAGCGACATCTTGCATATTTAAAATGGTATCTTTGATAGCACCCGTTGTCGCAAGCTTATATCCAACTGTTTCATCTTCAAACTTAGGCCACAAAATACCTGGCGTATCAAGTAGCTCCAGCTCATTTCCTACCTTAATCCACTGCTGTGCTTGCGTCACACCTGGACGATCTCCGGTCTTGGCGATTTTTTTGCTGGCAAGGCGATTAATCAGCGTTGATTTACCGACGTTAGGAATCCCTACAATCATCGCACGGATAGCGCGGGGTTTTTTAACTCCTTTTGCGCGCATGCGGTCAAACTTCTCTTGAAGAAGTTCTTTGGAAGACGAAACAATTTGTTTCATTCCTTTACCTGCTTGCGCGTCAATAGCTAAGGCATAAATACCTTGTTCTTTGTAATAATCTAGCCACTGCTGAGTAACGCGCGGATCAGCTTTGTCCACTTTATTCAGCAATACGATTCTCGGCTTGTTCACGATAATCTCATCAATCATTGGATTTCGCGATGATTGCGGAATGCGTGCATCAACCAGTTCGTATACAATATCAATCAATTTTAGCTTTTCAGTTACTTGTCTTCTGGCCTTGGCCATATGGCCAGGAAACCATTGAATTGTCATATTTTACTCACCTTTTATATTTTACTTTGCAAAACGCGCTTCTTTAATCGGCCAGTATACGGCACTCGTTTTACCAAGCACCTTGTCCATGCTCACAAAGCCAATCTGACGGCTGTCTTTACTGTAGCGTCGATTGTCTCCCATCACGAACAAATATCCTTCTGGCACGGTCTTTTTACCCGTTACGTCTTCTAGCTTAAAGTCTTCGGTTAAATTACCGTCAATCACTTCTTTTTTATACTGATCTAAATAGGGCTCTTTATAAGCTTTTCCATTTACATATAGCGTATCATTTCGATACTCAATATGATCACCCGGCAGTCCAATAATACGTTTTATGTAATCTTTTTCCGCTGTAGCATGAAAAACAATAATATCAAAGCGATCAGGATCACCAATCTTATAGGAGAACTTATTTACAATCATTCGATTTTGGTCATGCAGCGTAGGCATCATAGAAAGTCCATCTACTACAATCGGTGCAAACAAGAAATAGCGAATTACAACAGCTAACAGTACGGCAATGGCGATTGCTTTTATCCATTCCCACAGTTCATTTTTCTTTCGAGCCATCTTCAGTCCTCCAACTCTTATGTCATACCTTTATTTTAAACGATAATGTTTGAAACGCCTAATAAATAAATAGAATAAAAAAATGATGACTTGTACGTCTATTTTTTACTGTCAGAGAACGAATCGTTCTAAAAAAACATTTGAAAAAAGGAGCTTGTATAAACAAGCTCCCCTTTACTATTATCGAATTTCTTTAATACGCGCAGCTTTACCACGTAATTCACGTAGGTAATAAAGTTTCGCACGGCGTACTTTACCGCGGCGCATTACTTCGATTTTTGCAATTTTTGGCGTATGAAGTGGGAATGTACGCTCTACACCTACACCGTAAGAAATCTTACGTACTGTAAATGTTTCGCTGATACCACCGCCACGACGCTTAATAACAACACCTTCAAATACCTGAACACGTTCACGAGTACCCTCAACGATATTTACGTGTACACGTACAGTATCACCAGGACGGAACGTAGGAAGATCTGTTTTTAATTGTTCTTTTGTAATCTCTTCGATTAATTTTTGCATCGCGTGTTTCAACTCCTTCCAACAGACGCTCATACCAATGCTTTTCAATCATTGCAGCGGAACATCGTTATAGGTGACCAGACATCTGCCCAAGCCACAAAATCTATCTTAGCACACTCTTATACCGTATGCAACAGAGTTTATGCATAAATTTTATGGATTTATGAAAGCTGATTTTCTTCTTTTAATTGAGCTACTAGTTTCTTTTGCTCTTCTGTTAGTTCCATCTTTTCAAGCATATCCGGTCTTCGAAGCAGCGTGCGCTTTAAAGACTCTTTTTGGCGCCACTGTTCAATTTTTTTATGATTTCCTGACATAAGTACTTCAGGAACCGTTAAGCCTCTAAAATCAGCAGGACGCGTATAGTGGGGGTGCTCTAGTAAACCGGTACTGTGTGAGTCCTGTACAGCTGAATGATTATTGCCAAGGACATCAGGAAGCAGGCGAACAACGCTATCGATCACAACCATTGCACCAAGCTCTCCTCCAGTTAATACATAGTCACCAATTGAAATTTCATCAGTTACCAGCTGCTCACGAATTCGTTCATCATATCCTTCGTAATGACCGCAAATAAAAATTAAATGCTCTTCTGCTGCTAGCTCTTCTGCTTTTGCCTGTGTATAGCGTTCGCCCTGCGGACAAAGCAAAACTACCCGGGGCTTCTTGGCTGTTTCGGTCAGCTTTTCTACAGCGTCAAAAATAGGCTGAGGCGTCAATACCATTCCAGCACCTCCGCCATAAGGATAATCGTCCACATTTTGATGTTTGTTCGTAGAATATTCTCGGAAATTAACTACATTCAGTTCAACCGCATTTTTTTCCTGTGCTTTTTTCAAAATTGATTCACCAAAAACACCGTCAAACATAGAAGGAAATAGCGACAGTACATCAATTTTCATTAGTCCAATAACCCTTCCATTACTGTAATAACAATCTCTTTTTCATCTATATCAATAGATTGTACAACGTCGTCGATGTAAGGAATAAGAACTTCTTTTCCGCCTTTTTTAACAACCCACACATCATTAGCTCCCGGCGTTAAAATTTCTTTGACCGTTCCTACCTCTACTCCGTCTTCTGTTTTTACTGTACAGCCAATAATTTCGTGGAAATAAAATTCACCGTCTTCTAAATCCGTTAGCTGCTCCTCAGGAATTTTCACTTCGCAGTTTTTATACTGCTCAACATCATTTACGTTTTGATAGCCTTCGAATGTAAGCAGATCAAAATTTTTATGCCTGCGGTGGCTTGTTACCGTTACTTCTACCGGCTCGCTTTGCTTTTCTTTGAAGATATAAAGTTTATTTCCTTTTTCATAACGCTCATCAGCAAAATCCGTAGTTGATACAATACGAACTTCTCCTTTTACACCATGGGTATTCACAATTTTTCCAACCTTAAACCATTTCATACTTCTTCACCTCTATCTAATCTCAACAACTTTGCTATCTTTTATAATAATTGTTTTACTTTCTTTTATCTTTTCCCAATCGTCGCCGATTTTTACCTCTACCAAGGCATCCAGTTCCGTTTCAACGAGTTCGCTCCCTAAAGGAAGCTTTTCTAATTGCGTCAGCTGAAAGTTTAACACTTCAATTTTTTCAAGGCGAGCGGATTTTTCTTTTTCAAACTGACTATGTAATAAAGAAGAACCTTTATTGGCTTTTTCCATGTGCTTTAACTGAAATTTCAGCTGTTCCATTTCTTTTTCAAGCGCCTGCTTGCGATTTATAAAACGATTTTCAAGATCTTGTTTGCTTGCTTCAGTTAACACTTGTTTCACAACAACTTTTTGAATAATGTTCAAAACGTTCCCTCCGCTCTCAAGATAGTGACCTTGCGCTTTTTACATGCATATTGAAATAGCTGCTTCTTGCTCGCAAAAGACTTACTGTGATCAAAACGTTCATCTTATCATAACATAAAAAAAGGGCGAGGTTATCCCTCTCCCTTTTTGATTACTCTTGAATTTTCACATACACTTTTTTACCTTGCTGTGATGCTGCTGCATTCACAACAGTTCGAATCGCTTTTGCAACGCGGCCTTGTTTGCCGATTACTTTGCCGACATCTTCTTGGTGAACAGTAAGGATGTACGTCACTTGACGTTCATCTTCTTGTTCCTCCACTTTAACATCAGCTGGGTAATCAACAAGCGGCTTTACAATTGTTTCGATTAGTGATGTCATCTCGAGTGAGATTATTTTCCTAATTTAGCATTATGGAATTTTTCCATGATGCCTTCGTTAGAGAAAAGGTTACGAACTGTATCAGATGGTTTAGCACCATTTTGTAACCATTTAAGAGCTAGCTCTTCATCGATTTTAACTTCAGCTGGTTGAACTACAGGATTGTAAGTTCCAACTACTTCGATGTAACGTCCATCACGTGGTGAACGAGAGTCTGCTGCTACGATACGATAGAAAGGAGATTTTTTAGCTCCCATACGTTTTAAACGAATTTTTACTGCCATTTTATAAAGCACCTCCGAATATGTTTCAACAAGATAATATAATATCAAATAGGTAAAATGTTTGTAAAGGTTTTTTTCTTAACACTAGAAAAATATTTTATTTTCTTTGGTTTTTCAGTCGGAATCAAGCGTTTTATCATGAAAAGAATGGAAGTTTCATACCCTTTTTCTTGCCTTTTGACATATTTGTCATTTGTTTCATCATTTTTTTCATGTCTTCAAATTGTTTAAGCAAACGGTTGACTTCTTGTACAGAACGTCCGCTTCCTTTTGCAATACGCTTTCTTCGACTTGCATTAATGATTTCAGGGTTTGTTTTTTCCGCTTTCGTCATAGAACGAATAATTGCTTCTACATGATTAATTTGCTTTTCATCCACCTGCAGGTTTTTGAGCCCCTTTACTTTATTGGCGCCCGGAAGCATACCAATTAGCTCATCAAGCGGTCCCATTTGACGCACCTGAGCAAGTTGATCTAAAAAGTCATCAAATGTAAATGACTGCGTGCGCAGCTTAGCTTCAAGCTCTTTTGCTTTTTCAGCATCTACATTTGCCTGAGCCTTTTCGATAAGCGTCAGCACATCACCCATACCTAAGATACGGGAAGCCATACGCTCTGGATGGAATGCTTCAATAGCATCCATTTTTTCTCCAAGACCGACAAACTTAATTGGTGTATCGGTTACTGCACGAATAGAAAGCGCTGCACCACCGCGCGTATCGCCGTCTAGTTTCGTTAATACAACTCCAGTTAATCCTAATTGCTTATTAAAGCTATCCGCAACGTTTACTGCATCTTGACCCGTCATCGCATCGACAACAAGGAAAATTTCGTCTGGGTTAGAAAGCTCTTTGATCTGTTCTAACTCCTCCATTAAATTTTCATCAACATGCAAACGTCCCGCTGTATCAATTAATACATAATCGTGATGCTCTTCTTTCGCATGAGCAATAGCTTGTTTCGCAATCTCCACAGGACTTACTTGATCACCTAATGAAAAAACAGACATGCTAAGCTGTTTTCCTAGTGTTTCAAGCTGTTTAATAGCTGCCGGACGATAAATATCTGCTGCTACAAGCAATGGATTACGGTTATATTTTTTACGTAATAAATTGGCAAGTTTACCGGTTGTTGTTGTTTTACCTGCACCTTGAAGTCCAACCATCATAATTACAGTTGGAGCTTTTGGAGCTACTGCAATCTTGCTTTGCTCTCCGCCCATAAGTGCAGTTAATTCTTCTTGTACAACCTTAATAACTTGTTGTCCAGGCGTTAAGCTCTTAAGAACGTCTTGACCTACAGCACGTTCGCTTACGCGCTTAACAAAGTCTTTTACTACTTTAAAGTTTACATCGGCTTCTAAAAGGGCAAGTCTAACTTCACGCATCATTTCTTTAACATCAGCTTCGTTAACTTTTCCTTTTCCTTTTAACTTTTGCAGTGTGCTTTGCAAACGGTCGGCTAATCCTTCAAATGCCATATACGCCGCCCCCTAATCTAATTTCTCGAGCGAATCAAGAAGAGAAGAAAGCTTACTATTCTTGTGTAAGTCGGCTGCAAGTTCGTCTTTCAGTTGTTGAACAATTGATTGACGCTCTTGAAACCGTTGAAATAACAATAGCTTTTCCTCATATTGTTCAAGCATTTGCTCTGTACGTTTTATATTATCATAAACTGCTTGACGACTCACATCAAATTCTTCCGCTATTTCACCGAGGGAATAATCATCCAAGTAATAAAGTGACATATAACTTCTTTGTTTGGGCGTCAACAGCGCCTGATAGAAGTCAAATAAGTAATTCATTCTTGTTGTTTTTTCGAGCATATGCACGCTCTTTTCAACCATCTGACCGCCCCCTTGTTAAGTGAAAAGCCTTTACATGTTATTAGTTTAACTAGGCGAGGTTTGAATGTCAAGTTTTTTCCTTAACACCTCACATTTTCCCACTTAAAAGAGATGGAAACATAACTAAATTACTTCAATTTAAAGACGAATAAATATGAAACCTGCGTCCCCCCTAGTAATAAAAAAAATCCGAACGATTAATCGTTCGGATCTCCCTTCAACTAAGATACTTATATCCCAGCCTCTTTTTAGATTACGCCTCTTTTTCTGCTTCTTCTTCTACAGCATTGGCAAATAACCCATAGATATATTGCTCCGTGTCAAACGGCTGAAGGTCGTCCACTTTTTCTCCAAGTCCAACGAATTTAACAGGAAGCTTCAGTTCGTTTCGAATGGCAAGAACAATTCCGCCTTTAGCCGTACCATCTAGTTTTGTTAACACAATTCCCGTCACGTTCGTTGCTTCTGAGAATGTTTTAGCCTGACTTAAAGCGTTTTGACCCGTCGTCGCATCAAGTACAAGAAGTACCTCATGAGGAGCACCAGGAATTTCTCGCTCAATAACACGCTTTACTTTCTCTAATTCTTTCATTAAATTTACTTTATTTTGAAGGCGCCCTGCTGTATCACATAATAAAACATCTGCTTTTCGAGCCTTAGCTGACTGAACAGCGTCATACATGACAGCGGCAGGGTCAGAGCCTGCAGATTGCTTAATAACATCCACACCAACGCGTTCTCCCCATACTTCTAACTGCTCAATCGCACCGGCACGGAACGTATCTCCTGCTGCCATTACGACTTTTTTGCCTTCTTGTTTGAATTTATGCGCAATCTTCCCAATTGTTGTTGTTTTTCCAACACCGTTTACTCCTACAAACAAAATCACCGTTAAATCATTTTGCTGCATATTCAGTTCACCAATCTGCTCTTCACCAGATTCATAAATATCAATTAATTTCTCAGAGATGACTGCCTGTACATCTTGAGGATCCTTAATATTACGGCGTTTCACTTCCGATTTTAAGTCATCAATTAAATCCAACACGGTAGCCACACCAACATCAGCACTGATTAAAATTTCTTCTAATTCCTCAAAAAACTCTTCGTCTACTTGACGATAGCGAGACACTAGATCATTCACGCGTTCTGAAAAAGAATTGCGCGTTTTTGATAGGCCATCTTTAAATTTTTGGGTAACAGAATCGGTTTGCATTGTAATTTTTTCTTTTAGTTTCTTAAAAAAGCTCATTCGTACCACCCTTTCATTCTATGAGTTAAACATATTGCTTTGATTCTTCTAAACGAACAGAGACTAATTTCGATACGCCAGATTCTTGCATCGTCACACCGTACAGTACATCAGCTTCTTCCATTGTACCTTTTCGGTGAGTAATAACAATGAACTGTGTTTGAGTACTAAATTTGCGTAAATACGTAGCAAAGCGATGAACGTTTGCTTCATCAAGCGCCGCTTCCACTTCATCTAGCACACAAAACGGCACCGGACGTACTTTCAAAATAGAAAACAGGAGGGCAATGGCTGTTAACGAACGCTCGCCGCCTGACAGCAACCCTAGATTCTGCAGTTTTTTCCCAGGAGGCTGGGCAACAATTTCCACACCTGTATTTAATAAATCTTTCGGATCTGTTAATTTCAAATCCGCTTTTCCTCCTCCGAATAGGGAAGAGAACACTGTACCGAATTCATTGCGGATACGAGTGAACGTATCAGAAAAACGTTTCTTCATTTCCTCGTCCATTTCTTCAATCACTTGATACAGGGTATTTTTCGCTTCGTCAAGATCCGCTCGCTGCGTATTTAAAAATTCATAGCGTTCTGAAACGCGTTCGTATTGTTCAATAGAACCTAAGTTTACGGTTCCTAATTCATCAATTGCCAGCTTAATGAGCTTGATTTTTTTCCTCGCTTCTTGAATATCTAATGTTAAAGGATACTTTTCTTTTGCTGCTTCAAAGCTAATTTCGTACTCTTCTGTCAGCTGCTGCAGACGGCTGTCTAGCTCTACGTCAATTCGATTGATTTTGACTTCTTCATCTTTTAAAGCATCCGTAATTTGTTTGTACTGACGCTGTAGCTCTTTTACAATCCTCTCTTCGTCTTCAAGTTTATTCTGGGCTTTCAACCGCTCTGATCTGGAGTCATCCATTAATTTTAACGTTTCTGTCTTTTCTTTTATTCGCTCATGCGCGGCTTCTTCGAGCTGAAGTTCACCCGAGTCGTTGCTCGTGATTTCACTCGTTAAAAGAGAAAGATCATCTGTAGTTTCAGATAAACGCTGAATGGTTTGATCAAGCTCAAAACATACTCTTTCATATTTTTCTTGCTGATTTGCGAGGAACTGTTCTTTTTTCGCAAGAAGCACTTTTACTTCTGTAAGCTCATGTTGAACCGTTTCTTTAGACGTTTGCTGTGTATGCTTGCGTGCAGCTAACTCTTCAATGTTTTTCTCTAATACATTTGCCTGCTGCTGATTTCCTTGCAAACTTGTATGCAGCTCATCAATTCGAGCGGACAAGCTCGTTTGATCTTGTCTAAAGCTAGCAATATCATGATCGTACATGGTTAAGCGGTCATTCACTGCTTTTTCTTCGATGTCAATTTGCTTTACTTCTCGGTCAGATTCCTGCTCCTTGTCTTTCAAGCGTTCCACAAATGCCTGCTGTTTATTAATTTCCTGCTGAAGCTCCTCAATCTGTGACTTTTTATCTTTCACACCTTGCTCGAGCACAAGCGTCTTTTGTTCCATCTCTTCTATTTTTGCCGTAATGGCTTCCACTTCACGCTGACGGCCTAACAAAGAGTTAGACTTTTGCTTCATTGAACCGCCTGTCATCGAACCACCGGGGTTGACGACATCTCCTTTAACGGTCACAAAACGATAGCGGTGCTGCACAAGACGGGCAAGTTCATTTGCACCTTTTAAATCATTGACTACAATAACGGTTCCGAGCAAATTTTTAATAACTCGGTCGTAGGTAGCTTCGTACTTAACAAGAGATGAAGCGATTCCTACATACGCTTCATGGCTCTCTAGCATAGAAATAGTTTGAGCGGGAACATAACGGTCTTTTACAGACGTCAGTGGTAAAAATGTAGCTCTCCCGTAACCATTTTGTTTCAAAAAGCCAATTGCCTGACGTGCACTTTGTTCGTCTTGAACGACAATATGCTGAGCTGCTCCTCCAAGGGCAATTTCAAGCGCTGTTTCATACTCTTTTGGGACATTAATTAGCTCAGCAATCGCGCCTTTGATACCTGCAAGCTTCTCATCACGCGCTTTTAATACTTCTTTTACACCGTGAAAATAACCTTCATAGTCTTCTTGCATCTCTTCCAGCATTTCTTTTCGTGATTTTGTCTGCTGTACGTACTGATAAGCTTGATAAAGAGTAGACTCTTGTTTGCGATAGGCTTGCCTTAATGACTCAAGCTTCTCTCCTTGCTGCTTATACACTTGTACAGCCTGCTGAAGCTCTTGACGAAACTGAGCAAGCCTTTTGATCGCCGCTTCTTTTCGCTGCGTTAATTCACGGCGCTGTTCTACGTATTGCTCGTTGGATTTTGTTAAACGCTGCTCTTTTTCAAACGTTTGCATTTTTTGCTGCTCTAAAAATGAAATTTCATTTCGGGCGGATGTTTGGGCGTTCGCTAATTCAAAATACTCGCTTTTCATCTGTTCAAGTTTTTCTTCTAGATTCTCGCTGTACTGCCTGAACAGCTGTTCCTGCTCAGTAAGCTTCAGACGTATCTCTTGTACTTCTTTTTGAGATTGCTCAAGACCTTTTCCTTCGCTGTCTTTTGCTTTACTTAGCTCTTGATGCTTATGAGTATACTCTTTTACTAAACGTTCCAGCTGCTCTTTATTTTGAAAGGCATTTTTCTTACGCTCTTTTAATACTTCTTTTTTGCCTTCTAGCTTTTCTACTTCTTCACTTACATATAGTAGTTTTTTATGTAAAGAGTCTAGTTGTTCATCTATTTGCTGAATGTGCAAACGAAGGGTCTGGATTTCTCCTTCACGCGTGCGAATATTCGTCGCGAGAGATTCTTCAAGCTGCTCGTGCTGAGCCATTTCAGCTTTTAATTTTTCCCATTTCTGATGAAGATCTTCAACTTCAAATACCGTAACAGCCACATCAATGTGCTCTAATTCTTCTTTTTTCTGCAAATAATCTTTTGCAATAGACGATTGAATCTGTAAAGGCTCTAACTGGCCTTCAATTTCATGAAGAATATCTACTACTCGATTTAAATTTTCTTGCGTTTCGAGAAGTCGAAGCTCCGCTTTTCGTTTACGCATTTTGTATTTTAATACACCTGCAGCTTCTTCAAAGATTTTACGGCGCTCGTCAGACTTACTGCTTAGTACTTCTTCTACTTTTCCTTGACTGATAATCGAAAAAGCTTCTCTTCCAAGTCCTGAATCCATAAATAAATCGACAATATCTTTCAAGCGGCACGGCTGGTTGTTAATAAAAAATTCACTGTCTCCTGAGCGGTACACGCGCCTTGTAATACTAACTTCATGGTAGTCAAGCGGGAGAAACTGGTCATCATTTTCCAACGTCAGCGTTACGTCAGCCACGTTTACCGCACGGCGTGATTCGCTTCCCGCAAAAATAATGTCCTCCATTTTCCCTCCACGAAGCGATTTGGCTGACTGTTCTCCAAGCACCCAGCGTATGGCATCCGTAATGTTGCTTTTTCCGCTTCCATTCGGTCCTACTACTGCCGTTACACCTGGCACAAAATCTATCGATACTTTTTCTGCAAACGATTTGAACCCTGCAATATCTAATCGTTTGAGGAACATAGAAATCCCCCCTCACACTTGTAATCTTTTCATAGCAAATCCCCCTTTATAACGAAGACGTTAAGAGGGGGATCATTTTATTTCGTTTGACTCGCTCTAATTTTCGTAATAGCTACTTGAGCTGCTTTTTGCTCTGCTTCTTTTTTCGAACGGCCTACACCAACGCCGAGCTCTTCGCCATTTAACGATACGCGAGATAAGAATTCGCGATTATGCGCTGGACCTTTTTCTTGCAAAACTTTGTATTCTAACTGTCCAACTCCATCACGTTGAATCACTTCTTGAAGCTGGCTTTTGAAATCCATCACATGAGAAAAAGCACCTTCATTAATTTTTGGAAAGACAACTTTTTTTAGAATCGTTACTACCGTATCAAGCCCTTGGTCTAAATAAAGAGCTCCGATAAATGCTTCAAACACATCGGCCAGTAAAGCCGGTCTAGATCGGCCGCCTGTCATCTCTTCACCTTTTCCAAGTAACACTAGTTTACCAAAATCCATTTCATTTGCAAAAGTAACAAGCGACGGTTCGCACACAACTGCTGCACGAAGCTTCGTTAACTCACCTTCACTCATCGTTGGATATTTTTTAAATAAAAATTGTGATACGGTTAGCTCTAATACGGCATCTCCTAAAAACTCAAGACGCTCGTTGTCTTCATACGGTCTTCTGCGATGCTCATTCACATAGGATGAATGTGTAAATGCTTGAAAAAGAAGCGCTTCATTTGTAAACTGAATACCAATTTCCTTTTGAAACTCTGCAAAATTTTGCTTGAATTTCACGTTCATCTTTCGATCTCGATTTGAATATTGTTTAGGCATAAAATACCTCCGCTTACCTGCTTCAATTGTTTCGTAGTTTTTTCCTAACATCTCTCATTATAAAACGAGGTATCCTAAAAGATACACTACCTTTTCAAAAAAAGAGATCTTTTTTTGAAATTCTTAAAAAGAAGAGAAAGCCCCGCTGTTTAACGGGGCTTTTCATACATATACTACAGATTAAATTTGGCTCTGTATGTAATTAACTGCATCTCCTACAGTTGAAATTTTTTCAGCTTCTTCGTCAGAAATTTCGATATCAAATTCCTCTTCAAGCTCCATTACAAATTCAACTACGTCTAGAGAGTCAGCACCTAAGTCTTCTTTGAAACTAGATTCTAGTTTCACTTCACTTTTGTCTACACCAAGACGATCAACAATGATTGTTGTTACGCGTTCTAGTACCTCTGCCATTGTTCTTCACCTCCCCTCAAGTCATTATAGATGATTTCCATCTAAAATACTATGGTTGAATAATAAAGTTTATCGGTCGCCTAGTAAACGTCCCTTTGTACTTTATCACCAAATTACACTTTTCGTAAAGTGCTTTTTTACATCACCATTCCGCCGTCAACGTGAATCGTTTGACCCGTAATATAACGGCTTGCATCTGATGCTAAAAACGCAACTGCGTTCGCAACATCCTCAGGCTGGCCGAAGCTTGCAAGAGGGATTTGCTTTAACATTTCCGCCTGCACTTCTTCATTCAATTTATCCGTCATGTCTGTTGCAATGAAACCAGGAGCAACTACATTCACTGTAATATTGCGGCTTGCTAATTCTTTGGCAGTTGTTTTTGTTAAACCAATTACGCCTGATTTTGCTGCTACATAATTTGCTTGTCCAGCATTACCGCTGACGCCAACAATTGATGAAATATTAATGATACGTCCTGCGCGCTGCTTCATCATTTGACGAGTAACCGCTTTTGTACACAAAAATACGCCTTTTAAGTTTGTATTAATAACATCATCCCATTCGTCTTCTTTCATACGCATAAGAAGATTATCACGTGTGATTCCCGCGTTGTTCACTAAAATATCTACTGAACCAAATGTAGAAATCGCTTCTTTTATCATTGCTTGTACAGAATCACTTTCTGCCACATTTGCTTGTACAGCAATTGCATCCGTTCCTAATCCTTTAATTTCATCCACAACTTCAAGAGCTTTCGCTTCGCTGCCGGAATAGTTTACAACTACTTTAGCACCAAGCTTTCCCAGCTCAATTGCAACGGCACGACCAATTCCGCGAGAAGCGCCTGTTACAACCGCAACTTTCCCTTGTAACATGTTATTCTCCCCCTTTTAGTGCGTCAATCGTTGATTTTAATGATGTAAGATCATTAACAGCATACACAGCCGCACGGCGATTTACTTTTTTCACAAGACCTGATAATACTTTTCCTGGCCCAATTTCAACAAATGTATCTACACCTTCTGCAAGAAGTGTTTCAACTGTTTCTTCCCATCTCACTGGAGAATACAGTTGTTCCACTAACTTGTTTTGAATATCTTGACTGTCAGTAACCGGCTTTGCTGTTACGTTTGCTATGACTGGAACCTTCGCGTCGCTAAAGCCCACTGTTTCTAGCGTATCACGTAGTTTTTCAGCAGCTGGCTTCATTAAACTAGAGTGGAACGGACCGCTTACCACTAGAGGAATCACGCGTTTTGCACCTTTTTCTTTGGCAAGAGCTCCAGCTTTTTCTACGCCATTTACCGTACCTGAAATAACAATTTGACCCGGACAGTTAATATTTGCAAGCTGAACAGCATCGCCTTCGCTTGTAATTTGAGCGGTAACGGCTTCTAGATCTTCCGCTGACATGCCAAGCACTGCTGCCATTGTACCTTGACCTGCTGGTACAGCTTCGTCCATATAGCGACCTCTTTTGTGAACAGCAACCACGGCATCTTTAAACGATAAAACCTCAGCAGCCACAAGCGCACTGTATTCTCCTAGACTGTGACCCGCAACAAAATCGGGTGTAATTCCGCTCGTTTTAAATGCTTCAAGCAGCATTGTACTCGTTGCTAAAAGAGCAGGTTGAGCGTGATAAGTTAAAGTCAATTCTTCTTGAGGCCCTTCAAAAATAATGTTTGAAAGATTGAATCCTAAAGCTTCGTCAGCCATATGAATCAGCTTTTTCGCTTCTTCTGTTCCATCATATAAATCTTTTCCCATACCAACAGTTTGTGACCCTTGGCCTGGAAAGATAAAAGCAATTTTCCCCATTTCTTATCTCTCCTTTTCTTCATTAGCAGTTTGTTCGATTGCTTTTTGAATAGTGGAAGACACATTGTTTTCCACCATATTCACAGCTTGCTTAATCGCGCTAAATACTGCATTCGCATCCGACGAACCGTGCGCTTTGATAACAGGCGCATGCAATCCAAACAGCCCTGCGCCTCCATATTCACTGTAATCCATTTTCGCTTTTAACCCCTGCAGCTGAGGCTTTAGCACTGCTGCAGCTAACTTGCTTTTTAACGTGCTCATTAATTCTTGTTTAATCATAGAAAACAAGGAAAGCGCCGTTCCTTCAATGCTCTTAAGAGTCATATTCCCTGTAAAACCATCTGTTACAACCACATCCGCTACGCCGTTTAGCAAATCACGGGATTCCACGTTGCCTACAAAATTAAGATCAGCATTTTTTAGTAGCTGAAAGGCTTGCTTTGTTAAATCGTTTCCTTTTTTATCCTCAGTTCCAATGTTCAGCAGTCCCACTCTAGGAGCTTGAATGCCGCGTACTTTTTCGGCATACACAGACCCCATCACAGCGTACTGGAGCAAGTGTTCAGGCTTGGCATCAACGTTTGCACCAACGTCTAGCATTAAAAACCCTTTTCCATCTAGTGTCGGAAGCGTCGGAGCAAGTGCTGGACGTTCAATGCCTTTGATGCGACCTACAATAAAAAGTCCCGCTGTCATTAACGCCCCTGTATTTCCTGCTGAAATACAAGCGTCAGCACGACCTTCGGCTACTTCATTTGCCATTAATACCATAGATGCTTGTTTTTTGCGGCGCACAGCTCGCACTGGCTCATCAGTTGCATCAATGGTTTCTTCTGTATGAATAATCGAAATACGATCTGAATTTGTTAAATATTTTTTTATTTCTGTTTCGCTTCCAATTAACGTAATATGTAATTCTTTAAATTGAGCAGTAGCTTTTTCTACACCTTCAATAATGGCTTTCGGTGCATGATCTCCGCCCATTGCATCAATAGCTAGTTTCATGTTGCGTCTCATCCTTTTTATTATTTATCCTTTGTAGAACGATACATTTTAAAAGTGCCAGAGAACACTTGCTCTTGACCTACATAGCTGTTTACCTCAACGGTGGTTCGCACTTCACTAGTTGACAGAACTTTCGCTTTTGCTATCACTCGTTCATGAAGCTTAACAGGGCGATGATAACGGATCGACGCATCTGCTGTGAGCGCTAGTTCGTTGTTAATAACAGCGACAGCTAACGAATTAGCTTGCGCAAAAAGGTGGTGACCACGAGCGATTTGATTACGCTGAAACACATGCTCTGTTTTCACATCAAAAATAGATATCGCTGATTGATCTAGTTCAATGTCGATAACTTCTCCAATTACTTCTTCAATCGGAAGCGAACGCACTTCCTCGTCTAGTTGTTTTGAAGCTACATGCTTAATACGTTCTCGCAGTTCAGGAATCGACAACTCTAGGCGGTCTAATCGAATTGTTTGAACGCTCACTGAAAAACGGTCTGCTAGTTCTTCATCCGTAATAAATGGGTTTTCTTCAATTGTCGTTTTTAATAGATGCTGTCTTTCTTTTTTACTGCGCTTCATTGTCCACCATCCGAACTTTTAATACTAGGTACTAATAGCAGTATATAATCATTGCCTTCTAATTGCAACATTTTTCACATGCTGTATTCTGTGCATTGACGTCGTATTAATGGCCACCAGCCGCTAACTCTTTCACACTAAGCCGCTTTTTATCTTTATAGACGAAAAGAGATTGAGACATAACTAGATCACTTCAATCTAAAGATGAACAAATGGGATAAAGGAGCTCGTATAGATTGCTTGTTACACCGCTGCTGATTTCCGTGCAAGACTTCGCTTTCCGCGGCCGGCCCGTGATCCTCCTTGTTCCTTACGCTTCTGCGGGGTCTCATCTATTCCGCTTTCCCCGCAGGAGTGCCTTGCCCTTCACTTAACAGTTAGAAGCACCTACATATCCATCACATACATGAAATCTACGTTCATCATCACAATGAAAAAAATCCGAACGATTGATCGTTCGGATTTTCCTTCAACTAAACTACTTTGTTTCAGTCTCTTTTACTAATCAAATTTTTCTCCAGTCAATACACCCGTTGCTTCTAATTGTATTCTCAGCAGTGCAAACTGATCTTCTGTCCAAAAGCTGTCGGAATTTACAAGCTTAGCAGCATCTTCTCGAGCTACTTCAAGCGCACGGTAATCGTGCACCATATCGGCTACTTTAAACTCAGGCATCCCGCTTTGTTTTCTACCAAAGAAATCACCAGGCCCACGAAGCTCTAAGTCTCTTTCTGATAATACAAATCCATCGTTTGTTTCCGTCATAATGGTCATTCGTTCTTTTCCAACTTCTGATTTCGGATCTGCGAGCAGAATACAATACGACTGTGCATCTCCTCGTCCTACGCGTCCTCTTAGCTGATGAAGCTGAGATAACCCAAAGCGCTCTGCATCATAAATGACCATCACGGTTGCATTCGGAACGTTCACTCCTACTTCTACAACCGTTGTTGATACTAAAATCTGCACGTCATTTACGCTAAACTGTTTCATCACTTCTTCTTTTTCATCAGCTGACAACCTTCCGTGCATGAGACCAACGCTTGCTTTTCCATTAAAATAGTGAGCGAGTGTTGCATGCACATCAATTGCATTTTGAACATCCAGCTTGTCCGATTCTTCAATCAGCGGACAAATAACGTAAGCTTGTCTGCCGTCATGTATTTCTTTTTCAACGAAATGTAAAATACGTTCAAGCATATCATGTTTTACCCAGTATGTTTCAATTGCCTTACGTCCTGCTGGCATTTCATCGATAATGGACACATCCATTTCTCCAAATACCGTAATAGCAAGGGTTCTTGGAATAGGAGTCGCCGTCATAAACAGTACATCCGGACTCTCTCCTTTTTCACGTAAAACCCGGCGCTGCCCAACTCCAAAGCGGTGCTGTTCATCCGTAATGACGAGCCCTAAACTACTATATATAACTTCGTCTTGAATTAAGGCATGTGTACCTACTAATACATGAACATCTCCGTCTTTCACTCGCTGAAGCAGCTCTCTTCTTGCTTTTCCTTTAACAGACCCTGTTAGCAAGCCTACGCTGATGCCTACCTTTTCAAGCATCGCAGTCAATGACTCAGCATGCTGTTCAGCTAAAATTTCAGTCGGCACCATTAAAGCACCTTGATGCCCTGCTAAAACAGTGGCGTATAAAGCAACCGCTGCTACGACTGTTTTACCTGACCCTACATCACCTTGCAGCAAGCGATTCATGCGATAAGGTGATTTCATATCGTGCGTAATTTCGTTTACTACACGTTTTTGAGCGTTTGTTAACGGAAACGGCAGCAGATTCGTGAAGTTTACCAGCTCAGTTGAATCAAATGCTTGCTTCATTCCAGGCGTTTCTTCTCTTTCGCGCTTTCTAAGCGCCTGCATTTTCAATTGAAAAAGTAGAAATTCTTCATAGACAAATCGACGCCTTGCTTGTTTTAAATCTTCATGATCACGAGGTAAGTGAATACTTCTAACCGCTTCTTCACGCGTTACTAGTTTGTATCTAGAACGAATAGAGGCCGGGAGCATATCCTGAATGCTACTGCCATAATTCTTCAACGCAAGAGAGACGAACTTCCGCATTCCTTTGACCGTTAAGCTGCCTTTAACCGAGTAAACAGGCTCAATCGTTTGATTTTTAACAAACGGAGAAAATTGAAGCTCCTGCAAGTTAATCGTTTGCCGGTGCTGATCCCATTTCCCCGTAACCGTAACAGTTTGATCGATTTCTAACTTTGATTTATAGTATGGGCGATTAAAACAAGTAACCGTAATCAAATAGCGGTTTACTAGCAGCCGAAACGTAAGGCGCGAACGCTTTTTTCCGTAATACGTAAGCGAGGGGACGCTGTGAACCTTTCCTTCTACGGTGACCTTTTCGTCGTGCTTTGCTTCAGCCAAATCTTTTAACTCATAATCTTCATAGCGGTATGGAAAATGTTCTAACAAGTCATGCACACTATGAATATGCATATCCTCTAATGCTTGTGCTGTTTCCTCTCCAATACCTTTAATGGTTTTAATTGAAATAGTTGTTAGTTCATTCACTTTTATTTAATGCAATACCAAAGATCTTCGCTTCAAGCTCGCGACCTGTTGGTGTTGCCGCTAAGCCTCCTTGTGCAGTTTCTCGTAATGCAACCGGCATTGTTTGACCAATTTTATACATAGCATCAATGACTTCATCACATGGAATACGACTTGTAATGCCTGCTAAGGCCATATCTGCTGCAATCATTGCATTCGCCGCTCCCATTGCGTTTCGTTTCACACATGGAACTTCTACTAGCCCCGCTACTGGGTCGCATACTAATCCTAGCATATTTTTGAGAGTAATTGCCATTGCTTCAGCTGCCTGACTCGGTGTACCTCCTGCCATTTCAACAATCGCTGCCGCTGCCATACCTGAAGCTGAACCAACTTCTGCTTGACATCCGCCTGCTGCTCCTGAAATAGACGCATTATTGGCTACAACAAACCCAAAAGCACCTGATGTAAATAGAAATTCAATCATTTCTTTACGAGTTGGGCTTAGCTTATGTTGCACTGCAAACAGCGTTCCTGGCACTACTCCAGCAGATCCAGCAGTAGGTGTTGCACAGATTGTCCCCATTGCCGCATTTACTTCGTTTGTCGCTACAGCTTTGCTGACTGCATCTAAAATTAAATTTCCAGATAAAGATTTTCCACCTTGAATATAGTTTTGAAGCAGCACTGCATCTCCGCCTGTTAAACCTGTAACAGACTGTACCCCTTTTAAACCGCGTTCAACCGCTTCTTCCATAACCGTTAAGTTCCGGTCCATTTTTTCCATGATTTCTTCACGAGTAACTCCCGTGATATCTATTTCCTGTTGAATCATAATCTCTGCAATTTTTACATTTTGACTTTCTGCTAATTCTACTAGTTCTGCTACGTTTCGAAACATATAGTAACCTCCGCTATCATTCTGTCTTATTTTCACTTTAGAATCATCTTTAATCACTCGGCTCCAGTTATTGTCTCAAGCCGATCCTATTCGCTCTATCCTACTCAACCATTCTTGTTACTTGAATAATGTGAGGCAATGTTTTTAACTCTTCAATTACATCATCTTCAATATTCGTATCCATTTCAATTGCCATGAGCGCTACTTCTCCGCGCTCTTTGCGAGATACTTCCATATGTCCGATATTAATTGAGTGTTTCATCAAAATATTCGTAACGGTCGCAATGGCACCAAATCGGTCATTATGCACAACGAGAATAGCTGGATTCATGCCTGATAAATTTAATTCAAATCCGTTCAGCTCCGTAATTTGAATTTTTCCTCCACCAATTGAAATTCCAACAACTTCAATTTCCTTTAATCCGTCGCTCATTTTGATGCGAGCAGTATTCGGATGATCTGTGATTGCCGCTTCCTCAACAAATGTGACGTCCATTCCTTCTTTTTTAGCTAAGTCCAAAGATTGCGGAATACGTTGGTCGAACGTATCAAAATCTAAAATACCGCCAATCAGCGCTACGTCTGTTCCGTGCCCTTTATACGTTTGAGCAAAAGAACCGTACAGTGAAACCACAACTTTTGTGGGCTGCTTGCCAAAAAGCGTTCGTGCAACGCGTCCAATACGCGCTGCACCAGCTGTATGTGAGCTAGATGGTCCAATCATTACCGGACCAATAATATCAAAGACAGATTTGTATTTCATAAGGATTTTCCCCCTGCTATTTAGACATTGTTATTACTTATATGTTACTTGAGCTTTTGACTTTTTGGAAGCTTTGTTTCACGCTCTTAAAAAATTTAAAAATTCTCATTTTTATTAGGGACTCACGTACAAAAAAAGCGGTGTATTTATCCATAAAAATAAGATAAGCACACCGCTTTTTTTGCTATATTATGCAGGAAAAGATGAATTACTTAAGCTGCTTCTTGCTCGGAAGCTACATCGTCTACTGTTTTAATTTTAAAGTTTTTAAAAGCAACTGAACCTATAAACCCAGCTAATGCTCCCGCTAGTGCGCAAAGTACTGCACAAATTGTGACCTTCATAGGGTCATTAAACCCAAACATCACTGCAAGTCCTGCGATTGGCGTTGCCGTGCCTGCAGCATCATTTACCAATCCGAACAGAGCCACAACCACACCGGCTAGTGCACCTCCAACAAAGTTTGTAATGTAGATAGGAATCGGATTTGCTGAAATAATATTCGCTTGTGTTAAAGGTTCAACTGCAACTGAAATGGTTGTACGACGATCCCCAATTTTTAATCGATCAAACAGCACATAGTTCATGAAAGAAGAACCAAACACAGCAAGAGCTCCAATCGCCATAGGCAATCCCGTTAACCCTAGCATAGCCGTTAAAGCCATTGAGCTAAGCGGAGCCGTTGCTACTACTGTGATAACTCCGCCTAAAATAATTCCCATTAAAATAGGGCTAGCACTTGTTGTGTCTTTGATAATTCCTCCAATATTTAAAAGCGTCGCATCTACAATAGGTGAGAATGCATTACCAATTAATCTTGTTAAAGGTGCTGCAATTAAGATGTTCCCTAATAAGTCTAGACCAGCAGGTGCCTTTTTCTCAATAAATTTCACTACAAATGCCATGAGGTATCCCGCAAAAAATCCAGGGAGCAAGCCTAGCCCTGAACACACCACCCCCATCATAAGAGCATATACAGGAGATACGCCTAACGCCAAAGCAACTAATGCTGCCGCCGCAACTCCTCCCATTCCTCCTGCAGCCTTTCCAACTTCACCCAGGAATGAAATACCTAGTAAATCTCCTCCTACATATGACTGAAAGGCCTCTACGAGAAACGCAGCTACCGCTCCGCTTGCCAGCGCCCCCATTGCTTTCATGCCATAAGGTGCCTTATTGCTAAACAACCAAAATAAAAATAAAACTAATAATAATAAACCTGTTCCTTTTAAAATATCCACTGTTGTCTCTCCTCTCATGCTGTTTTCTTTCACATTTGACTTAATCAGTTTTCAAAACTACCATATAAACGGGTTCTTTTCAACTAATATACCTAACATACCGAACAATTACAACAATTAATAATAAAATAGTTCGTATTCAACTTAAAAAACACAAAAAAAGAAGCGCCCCTCGGGAGGAATGCTTCTTTTTTGGCTATTCAATTGCAAAAATGTAAGAATATAAAGGTTGATCTCCTTTATGAAGCTCTACCTCAACTTCTTCAAACGTTTCTTCTACAAACGATGTTAGCGCTTCAGCTTCATCGTCTGAGACATCCTCTCCTTGAAGAATCGTAAGGATTTCCGCTTTGTCATCAATCATATAAGTCAATAGCTTTTTTGCTGCTTCTAATTTCTCTGAATCTTTTACAACGATTTTCTTTTCGGCAATACCCATAAAATCGCCTTTAGCTAATTCAAGACCATCAATATTTGTGTCGCGAACTGCATACGTTACTTGTCCTGTTTTCACGTGCTGCAGAGCTTCTGTCATTACTTCCTCGTTTTCTTTTAAGCTTTGCTGAGGATTAAATGATAGCAGCGCTGTCATTCCTTGAGGAACCGTTTTAGACGGGACAACCGAAACGTGACTGCCGGCAACAGCAGCCGCTTGGTTAGCAGCCATCACAATATTTCCGTTATTAGGTAAAATCAGTACCTGTTCAGCATTTGTTTCTTCAATCGCTTTGACAATATCCTCCGTACTTGGATTCATTGTTTGTCCGCCTTCGATAACAACCGTTGCCCCAAGGCTCTTGAACAATTCAGCAATTCCTTTTCCCATTGACACAGTAACAATGCCAAAGGGCTGTTTTTCAGCATTTTTTACTGCAGGCTTTTCTTCACCTGAAACAATGCTGCTATGCTGTTCTCTCATGTTTTCAATCTTCATTTTAATTAAACTTCCGTACTGCTGCCCGTAGTTTAACACTTCTCCAGGATGCTCAGCGTGAATATGAACTTTCACGATTTCATCATCAGATACTACAAGCAATGAGTCGCCCCATTTGCTTAAGTCTTGACGAAACGTTTCTTCAGAAAATGTTTTAGCTGCAGGCTTATCCTCTTCCAGCCTTACCATAAATTCTGTACAATAGCCAAATTCAATATCTTCTGTATTCATATAGCTTTGTGCATGCTTATGATGCTCAGCATTTACGAGTTCATTCATCGAAGGAGCTGACATGGGTACACCCGGAAGTTTTTCACCTTTTAATTCAGCTAAAAACCCTTCATAAATTAAAACAAGCCCTTGACCTCCGCTATCCACTACGCCTACTTCTTTTAACACGGGTAAAAGATCTGGCGTGCGATTTAACGAAGCATTAGCTTCCTTAAGTACTTCTTCCATGAACAGAATCATATCAGGTTGCTTTTTAGCAACAGCCGCTGCTTTTTTAGCAGTATCCTTAGCTACTGTTAAAATGGTTCCTTCGATTGGTTTCATAACAGCTTTATAAGCAGTTTCTACCCCAAGCTCAAGAGCTTCAGCAAACTCAACTGTTGTAATCGCTGACTTTTGCTCAACCGATTTCGCAAAACCGCGGAATAATTGAGATAAAATAACTCCTGAATTACCGCGCGCCCCCATCAATAAGCCCTTAGACAAAGCTTGACTCACTTGGCCGATGTGATCAGATAGTTTATTTTTTACTTCTTTAGCACCAGACGTAATCGATAAGTTCATATTTGTTCCAGTATCACCATCTGGTACAGGAAAAACGTTCAGCGCATCTACATAATCTGCATTGTTAGATAGATGCTGGGCTCCTTGAAGCACCATTTCTCTAAACCGCTTTCCGTCCAACGTTGTCATTGACACGAATCTTCCTCCTTAATTAAACGTTCGTTACACGAACACCCTGCACATAAATATTTACTGAATCAACCGTTAAACCAACCGTTTGTTCCAGTGTGTATTTTACTTTTGTTTGCACATTATGAGCAATTTCAGAAATTTTTGTTCCATAGCTTACGATAATGTACATGTCGATATGTACGTCATCCTCTTCTTGTCTTACCACAATACCTCGTGTAAAGTTTTCTTTGCGAAGAATTTCTGTAAGACCATCTTTAAGCTGATTTTTTGAAGCCATTCCCACAATCCCGTAACAATCAACAGCTGCTCCTCCAGCAATTGTTGCAATTACATCTGTAGAGATATCAATTTGACCGTACTTCGTTTTCATTTCGATGGACATACTCGTTCCCCTTTCTACTTTCATAGGTTATAAATATTCTACTATAATCAATCTCGTTTTAAAAGAGGCGTCCAGCTTGTCCCTTTTAAAGATGACAGTATTAGGTATCAACTTGTCTTAAAATGAGTAATAGCCCAAGTTATACCTATTTCTACTCTCTATATTATTGAACATAGATTCATTTTATATGTCAAGGAAAATTTCTTGAAAGCTTTTCTCCAGAACTATTGCATTCTCTGTAAGGCTGTGATAAATTAATATAGTATTTCTCAAAACAGAATTGAGTAGTTTTTTTGGTGTTAGGAGGGAAAATCATGGCACGCAAATGTGTAGTAACTGGTAGAAAAGCTCGTTCAGGTAACGCACGTTCTCACGCAATGAACGCTACTAAGCGTAAATGGGGTGCTAACGTTCAAAAAGTACGTATCTTAGTGAACGGTAAACCAAAACGTGTGTACGTTTCAGCTAGAGCCCTTAAGTCTGGTAAAGTTCAACGCGTTTAATCTTTATAATGAAAAAGCACCATATTTTATGGTGCTTCTTTTATTATTCCGGCGTTGTTAATCTTTTTTGAACGAATTAAGCATGACCTTTACGATGCCACCTAAAAACTTTGGAAGTTTGATTGTATAGAATTTCATACTGTCCCTCCTAACCGTCTCCACACTTTATCTCCTTTTAAAGAAAGCCCTATGTCCTGCTCTCATTTTCCATACTTCATCACAAGCAACGTTTATCATTGCTTCTTACCATCATTAATATGCCTTTTGTAAATGAAAAAGTACCTCTTTGTTGAATAAGTTCATTGCTAATACATAAAGTTGAGCCGAGTTCTACTTCATGCTTATTGAGCGGATATTTGAAACCTTCTAGCGTAAGCTCTTTTACACCGCCTGCAAAAGGAACGAATGAAATATAGTGAAACTCCTTTAAACGATCAACATGATAAGTGCCTGGTTCAAACAATTGAATGATATTTTGATTGTCAATCATTTGTACATTCGCTTTCTCTTTTAACCCTTTGTACAGGAGCTGAATGCTTCCAAACATGTGGTCAAGCCTTCCACCTGTTGCTCCAAAGATACAAATACTTTCCGGTTTTTGCCCTATTGCCCACTCAAAAGCAAGTTCCAAATCCGTTGCATCTTTTTCTGCAGGATACAATTCAACATCTTGTAATGCTTCTCTCACTAGCTTAAGCTGTGCATTTGTAATGGAATCAAAATCTCCAAATGCTTTTACGGGCAAAATGTCTTGCTGAAGAAGAAGGAATACGCCGCGGTCTACTCCTACCCACTTTACATCGTTTGACTGGTGCAGGGGCGGCATATGTTCATCCGGTCCCCCTGCTAGAATATGAATTTTCATTATGTATATGCTCCTTTTCTATTAAAAAATGAACGAAATAAATATGTTTTCTTTATCCTAAAAGAAAAAGCTGCTGTGTACAAGTTCTACTCGTTGTACACAGCAGCTTTTATTACTTACGCTTGAACAGTTGTGCGAATTTGACTAATTGCGCCAGCTCGGTCTTCTTGGTTATAAATAGCTGAGCCAGCCACTAAGACATTTGCTCCTGCTTCCACACATTTTCTTGCTGTTTCTTCATTAATTCCTCCATCAACCTCTACTTCAATAGAAAGGTGACGAATTTCAATAAGCTGAGAGATTTGCTCAATTTTCGGCAGTACATTTGGAATGAAGTTTTGCCCTCCAAAGCCTGGGTTCACCGTCATTAATAAAATAAGATCGATATCTTCTAAGATATGCTTTACTACGTCAATTGGCGTTGCAGGATTTAAAGCAACGCCTGCTTTCATGCCGTGCTCTTTGATTAATTGAATGGTGCGGTGCAAATGAGTACACGCTTCAGCATGTACCGTTAAAATATCAGCACCTGCCTTTGCAAACATTGGAACGTATTGATCTGGGTTTTCAATCATTAAATGCACATCTAATGGCAGTGTTGTGACAGGGCGTACAGCCTCAACGATAAGCGGTCCAATTGTAATATTAGGAACAAAATGGCCATCCATAACGTCGATATGGATGTAGTCTGCTCCACCTGCTTCAACTTCACGAATTTCTTCAGCAAGCTTTGAAAAATTGGCAGATAAAATGGAAGGTGCGATTTTTGTCATTTTTAATACCTCGGCTTTCTTTGCTTAATTTCCTCAATAAATTGCAAGTAATGTTCGTAGCGATAACTCGGAATTTCTTTTTGTTCGTATGCTTCTTTCACCGCACATTTTGGTTCTTTCACATGCAAACAACCTCGAAATTTACACTGTTCACTCAAACGCGACATTTCAGGAAAACAATGGGTTAACTCTTCTACTTCTAACGTTAAAAATTCCAGTGAGCTAAAGCCTGGCGTATCGGCTACTAAACCTTCACCAAACGAAATCAGTTCTACATGACGTGTTGTATGCTTTCCTCTTCCAAGTGACATTGAAATATCATTTGTCTTTAACTCAAGCTCTGGTTTAAGTGTATTTAACAGTGAAGATTTACCTACACCTGACTGTCCGGCAATAACCGTTACGCGATCTTCAAATAACGGCTGAATTTGTTCCATGCCTTTTTCTGTGACTGTCGACGTTAAAATGACCTCATATCCTATTTTACGATATTCTTCGGCATATTGCTCGATTTCTTGCTTTTGCTGCTGTGATAAAAGATCTACTTTTGAAATACAAATAATAGGTTCAATATGATTAGACTCCACTAACACTAAAAATCGGTCAAGAAGCATCGTGCTAAAATCAGGTTCAATCGCTGAAAAAACAAGCAGCGCCTGATCAACATTTGAAATTGGGGGACGAACTAATTCATTTTTACGTTCTTTAATTTCAAGTATATATCCTTCAAGCTTATTTTCTGCCTGAAATACTACATTGTCACCGACTAAAGGCGTTACTTTCTTTTTACGAAAAACACCTCGTCCTCGACATTGCGTTACTTGTCCGTCATGAAGAACATAATAAAATCCGCTAAGGGATTTAATAATTCTTCCTTCTGGCATAACCTCACTCCTATCACTCTGGATATTCAACGTCTTTTTCTTCAATAACTTCCCCGTCTCGGACAATTTTATAAGACGCTTTTTCATTTTCATCAACTAAAACATCGAACGATTCTTTTGTTGTTTCAGTAATCGTTAGTTCTTTAGCAGGAACGGACATATCGTTATCTGCATCTTCGATATAAATTTGTACTTTTTGCGGCTTTGGCTTTTCCTCTTCTGTTCCGGTGGCATCGCCTGTTTCCGTTGCGTCGCCTTGTTCCGTGCTTGCTTCGGTGTCAGTCTCTTCTTTATACGGAATAGTCACATCCACTGATACCGTTTGAGGAGCTTTTGGCTCCTTGCCCATTGAGACCGTAATGGTGAGCTTATCACCTTGCTCGATACTCTGCTCCGCTGCAGGCTTTTGAGACATCACAAGACCTTTTTCAACAGTGTCGGAATACGCTGTTTTTACATCCACTTCAATATCTTCATCTGATGCATAATCTTTTACGCTTTTTTCCGTCCAGCCCGAGAAATCCTTTAATGTAATCTTCGGCGGCCCCTTACTTACCCATAGCGTAACCGTTGTATCCTCCGGCACGACTTGTTCGGTTTCTTTAGGCGTCTGATCTGTAATATTGCCTTTTGGTTCTGTGCTTTCAACTTCGATGGATTGGATATCTTTATAATTCTGCTTTTCTAACAGACTTTTTACTTCCGTAAAGCTTCTTCCAATGTACCGGTTAAATGCTTCTTTTTTCTTTCCTGTACTTCGATAAATAATGACATTAGATCCTTCTTTGATAACGTCTCCCGCTTCTGGCATCGTTTTAACCACGTCGCCTTCTTCCACCTCATTATCCGATATATCTTTAGGATTCTTCACTTTAAAGCCTAAAGAAACTAAATCGGTTACTGCTGATTCATAATCTTGATTATGTAAATCAGGAACCTTTACGTCTTTTGGCAGTAATAAAGCCGGAATAAATGTAACGGCGGCTACGCTAGCAGCTGCCAGCAGCAAAAAAATTAAAACAAGCGTTACAATCAGCTTGCTTTTGCCCTTTTTCTTTTTCTTCTTTTTTTTCTTCGGCTTTAACTCTTCTTCCTCTTGTTCTTCGCGCTCTAAGTGAGGAGGTTTTCTCACAGGTACGTGCGTTTCTTCGGATTCAACAAAATCCTCCTTAATAACTGGAATGGCTTTTGTCACTTCTTCATCATCAGGCACCGTAAACCTTTGTTCATTATAACGATTTGGATGAACAGCAGACTGTAAATCCGCTTCGAGTTCTTCGACGGAACTGTATCGGTAAAATGGATCTTTAGTTGTTGCTTTTAATACAACATTCTCCACGCTTTGAGGGATAGATGGATTCCATCTTTTAGGAGAAGGTGTTTCTGTCTGTAAATGTTTTAATGCAATTGACACAGCCGATTCCCCAGAAAAAGGGACTCGACCCGTTAGCAATTCAAATAGGACGATGCCAAGCGAATAAATATCAGAACGCTTATTCGCAAGCCCTCCCCGTGCCTGTTCAGGAGATAAATAATGAACAGAGCCCAAAACAGAATTAGTATGCGTAATGGTTGTAGAACTTAGTGCTACGGCAATGCCGAAGTCAGTAACTTTAATGGTATCATCATGATCAATTAAAATATTTTGAGGCTTAATATCCCGATGAATAATTCCGTACTGATGAGCATGGGCAATAGCTGATGTAATCTGCGTCATAATATGTATGGCTTTATCAAGAGATAGTGGTGATTCTTGCAGAATGTATTGCTTTAATGTCATACCCGGTACATATTCCATGATGATATAGTAAATATCTTCTTCTTCTCCAACATCATAAATACTGACAATATTAGGATGAGCAATACTCGTAGCAGATTGTGCTTCTCGATGGAAACGCTTTATAAACGCATCGTCACTTGCAAAGTCTAAACGAAGCACTTTAATTGCCACATCACGATCCAAAATCATGTCGCGACCTAAATAGACGTTTGCCATTCCGCCTCCACCAATTACTTGCAATACCTTATAACGGTCGTTTAGCCGTCTACCTATTAGCAACACTCTCACCCACTTTCAGATGTAAAGTCCACAATTGCAAGTGTAATATTGTCTTCTCCACCAAGCTCATTTGCTAATTGAATCAGGCTCGTACCCTTTTCGTGAAGTGATGAACTTGTTGATAACGTTTCGTTCAGCTTTTGTTCCGTTACCTTATTTGTCAGTCCATCTGAACATAATAATAATCGATCTTCTTTTTCCACTTCAATTGTTTTTACATCTAAACTAACATTTTCTTCGGTACCTAGTGCTCGCAATAAGATATTTTTTCGTGGATGATGCTCAGCATCTTCTTTTGTGATTTGACCATTTTTTACGAGTTCATTCACAAGAGAATGATCTTCTGTTACTTGTTGAAATCCATATTCATTGGAAATATAGCATCTGCTGTCTCCTATATTACCAATCGCACAAAACGTATCGGCGCATAAAGCAAGTACCACTGTTGTACCCATCCCTTTACACTCTTCATGCTCCTGAGCATACTGATAAATATCTTGATTAATTTGCGAAACATGCGTACGAATCCACTGCGTCGCCTCATCAGGAGACGTTACTTTGTCCGCTTCTTCCCACGCTGTTTGCAATTTTTGAACCGCCATCTCACTGGCGACGTCGCCAGCTCGATGACCTCCCATACCATCAGCCACAATTGCAAGCAGCTGATTGTGTTGGTTCAAAAATACCCCTCCGTTATCTTCATTGTGTTGTCTAACTCTCCCTCGGTCTGTCATGAAGACAGTTGCCATACAATCACCTCGTCTCTTCTTTACGCTCCTTCGCACGTAATTGGCCACAAGCTGCATCGATATCATGACCTTGCTCACGTCGAATAGTCACGTTAACGCCACGCTTTTTAAGCGTACGTTCAAATGCAAAAATCTGTTCACGCGGTGTACGAACATAATCACGCTCAGGCACATAGTTTACCGGAATCAAGTTCACGTGGCATTTCACGTCTTTGATCAAATCCGCTAATTCCTCGGCATGCTCTACTTGATCGTTTACTCCTCCGAATAGACCATACTCAAAGCTAATACGTCTTCCCGTTTTATCCGTATAATATTTAATGGCTTCCATCAAATCAGGAAGTTTGTACGCACGGTTAATCGGCATTAAGCGTGAGCGGATGTCATTGTTTGGAGCGTGAAGTGAAATCGCAAAATTGATTTGCATTTTTTCATCAGCAAACTTATAGATTTTCGGAATGATTCCACTTGTCGATACTGTGATATGACGTGCACCAATATTTAATCCATCATCACTGTTAATTGTTTTTAAGAAGCGCATCATTTCATCATAGTTATCAAACGGCTCCCCAATACCCATAATTACGACAGAGCTCACGCGTTCTCCTTGTTCATCTAGCGCTTTTTGTACTTTTACTACTTGCGCTACGATTTCTCCAGCTTCCAAGTTACGCTTTAAACCGCCAAGAGTAGACGCACAGAACGTACAGCCGATGCGACATCCAACTTGAGTCGTTACGCAGACAGAATTCCCGTATTCATGACGCATAAGCACTGTTTCAATCGTATAACCGTCATGGAGTTCGAATAAAAACTTCATCGTGCCGTCCCCAGACGTTTGCTGAACGACTGTTTTTAATGTCGTTAGTGCAAATTTGTCGTTTAATTGTTCACGTAACCCTTTAGATAAGTTTGACATATCGTCAAAGTCCGTTACGCGTTTAACATATAACCAGTCAAAAATTTGTTTAGCACGGAACTTCTTATCTCCGTGTTCTACTAACCAATTTTCTAGGTCGTGCATTTCTAATGAATAAATAGATGGTTTTTGCGCTTTTTCTTCTGCTTTTGCTTTTCTTTTAGCTACTTCTTCCATTTTTACACCTTCTTCTGTAAACATGCAATATAAAATCCATCGCTTTGTGCATCTGGCAGCAATTGAATTTCACCATGTTTTACGTTTTGTTTAAGCTTTTGCGGCATGCGTGCAGCGAGTGTTTCATCTTTTTGAAAATCAGCATGATCTGCTAAAAATGCTGCTACAACATCCCCATTTTCATCCCGGTCAATTGTACATGTACTATATACAAGGGTCCCACCTTTTTTTAATAAAGGCGCAACCGCATTTAAAATATCTTGTTGAATACGCGCCAGCTGCTTTACATCTTGCTCAGTTTTTGTATATTTCAAATCAGGTTTACGTCTCATTACACCAAAACCTGAGCACGGAGCATCTACTAAGATGCGGTCAAACATTTCTTTATCAAACTGTTCGCCTGCTTTGCGGCTGTCTTGAACCGTCGGCTCAATATTGGTAAGGTGCAGACGCTCTGCCTGCTGGGCAATCAGCTTTACTTTATGGTCATGAATGTCCAAGGAAATAACTTTACCACTGTTTCTAAGCTGCTCTGCAATATGAGTTGATTTTCCTCCCGGTGCAGCACAGCTATCTAAAATTAGCTCTTCTGCCTCTGCACCGAGCGCATGGGCCACTAACATAGAGCTTTCATCTTGAACGGTAAACATTCCTTCACGAAATGCTTGTGTATGAGCTGCATTTCCTTTTTGAACTTCTAGCGCTTCTTCTACAAAATGGCCTGGTTCTACAACAATACCTTCTTTTTCTAGCGCTTCTTTTACTTCATTTTGCGTAAAGCGTGCACTGTTTACTCGGATTGTTTGTTTAGGGGCCATTAAATTAGCTAAACAGATTCCGCGTGTTTTGTCCAATCCATATTGTTCCACCCAGCGTTTTACAAGCCACAATGGATGACTCGTTTCAATCGCCAAGCGCTCCACAGGATTTTGTATTTCTTCTAAAGAAGGCGTGCCGCTGCGCTGGATATTGCGTAAAACGCCGTTTACCATTGAGGCAATTCCTTTGTGACCGCGTTTTTTGGCAATTTCTACTGCTTCATGAAGGATTGCCCGGTCAGGCACTCGGTCTAAATATACCATTTGGTAAAGTGATAAACGAAGCAGCACTCGCACCCAAGGCTGAAGCTTTTTTGGATTTTTCAAGAAAGGCGCTAACCCGTAATCTAACGTATCACGTCTTTGAATCGTTCCATACACAATTTCCGTTAACAGTCCTGCATCTTTTCCTTGAATACCCCGTTTTTGTATGCTGTTATTTAACAATAGATTGCTGAATGCCTGGTTTTTTTCAATAGCTAGTAAAATATCTAAAGCTATGTCTCGAACGTTGTACTTACTCATTGACATCCCCTAATACTGTTCCGACTTCAACGGATGTACCTCGTAAATACTGCGCTGCATCCATACGTTTTTTTCCAGCCGGCTGAAGTTCCGTCACTTTAATAGCTGTTTCATTTCCAGTTGCTACTATAAATCCGTCCTCTTCAAGTGATAAAACGGTACCCGGTTTGCCTGATGCGGATACTTTTTCTCCCCACCAAATTTTCATGACCTGACCGTCTGCTGTTGTATAAGCAACAGGCCAAGGGTGAAGTCCGCGGATATGGTTATAAATTTCTTCTCCTGTACGGGCCCAATCAATTTTCTCTTGTTCACGCTTAATGTTAGAAGCAAATGTCGCTTCGTCATCGTTTTGTTTAACCGGCGTAACTTCACCTTTTACAAGAGAAGGAATGGTTTCTGAAAGCAATTTTGCACCAGCAGCGCTGAGTTTATCATGAAGTGTACCAACGTGATCACGTTCTACAATCGGAACTTCTACCTGTGTTAAGATATCACCTGCATCTAATTTTTCTACCATATACATAATTGTAACACCAGTTTTCGGCTTACCTTGTAGAATTGAATAATGAATCGGCGCGCCTCCGCGCAGTTCAGGTAACAGAGAAGCATGCACGTTAATACAGCCGTATTTAGGCGCTTCTAAAATAGGGGTTGGTAAAATTTGACCAAAAGCCGCTGTTACAATTAGGTCAGGCTCATACGCTAACACTTGCTGATATTCTTCTTCTAAACGAATCTTTTCTGGCTGCAGTACAGGTATTTCATGCTTTAACGCCTCAACTTTTACAGGAGGAGGTGTTAATACGCGCTTGCGTCCTTTTGGTCGGTCCGGCTGTGTAACCACTGCGACCACTTCATATCCATCTTTAAGTAATGTTTGTAAAACCGGCACTGAAAAATCCGGCGTTCCCATAAATACGACTTTCATCGTGTAAAACCTACCCTTCTAGTTCATCCTCTTCGTAATACTTTGTCACTTTTTCCGTGAACAATACACCGTGTAAATGATCAATTTCATGCTGAATTGCTCGTGCTAAAAAACCTTTTGCTTCTATAAAATAAGGTTTTCCTTTACGGTTTTGCGCACGTACTTTCACATAATCAGCTCGAGCCACGTCACCAAAAAGGCCCGGAAAACTTAGGCAGCCTTCTGGACCGATTTGTTCGCCTCGTTGCTCAATAATTACCGGATTAATTAGCTCAATTTTACCGTGTCGATCATCCACGTCTACCACTGCCACTTGCTGCAGAACTCCTACTTGAGGAGCAGCTAGACCCACACCGTCTGCTTCAAGCATTAAATCATACATGCCGTTTAGTAATTTCGCTAATTTATTATCAAAGTTTTTAACGACTTCACATTCTTGTTCAAGTACTTCATTAGGATGGTAAACAAGCTTAAGCTTAGCCAAATAGGCACCTCCTTTATTCTTTCTATTTATATCCAAAAAGCTTCTTCTTTAACGCCATCAAGACGACTAGTTACATCATCGAGTATGGATTCAAATCAATCGTGATCGTTAAATTCTCCTTCTGCATTTCCGCTTGATAACGTTCTACTATATATTTCAACAGCGGAATCAAGCTTGGTTCCAGCTTGTATTTTAACATGCATTGATAGCGATATCTATCTTTTATCTTAGCAATCGGAGATGCGACTGGCCCTAAGATCGTTGTTTGCGGCGAAAGTTTCTGACGCAGATACTGCGAAATTTTGTCTGTAACAGACACCACTTTTGCAATATTTTCATGAGATACCGTTACAAGCGCCAAGTAAAAGAAAGGGGGATATTTGTGCATTTTACGAATTTCCATCTCGTGCTTATAAAACGCATCGTAATCATGCTGACTCGCAAGTTGAATGCTGTAGTGTTCAGGCGTGTACGTTTGAATCACTACTTCTCCTGGAAGTTTGTGGCGTCCTGCTCTTCCGCTTACTTGTGTTAAAAGCTGAAACGTTTTTTCAGATGCACGAAAGTCAGGTAAATTCAGCATCGTATCTGCTGTTAAAACGCCTACAAGCGTGACGTTTGGAAAGTCCAGTCCTTTCGCAATCATCTGTGTCCCTAGTAAAATTTGCGCTTCTCCACTTGCAAACTTGTTCAGGAGCTTTTCATGGGCGCCTTTTCGGCTTGTCGTATCAACATCCATTCGAACAACTCTAGCCTCGGGCAGCACTTTTGTTAATTCTTCTTCCACTTTTTGTGTACCAGACCCGAAAAAGCGGATATGTTCGCTGTGGCATTCTGGGCACTCAGTGTGCACATGTTCTTCGTGTCCGCAATAATGGCATTTTAATTTATTTTGATAGCGGTGATACGTTAGTGAAATTTCACAGTGCTCACATGTCGGAACGTAACCGCAGTCTCTGCACATAACAAAAGAAGAATGACCTCTTTTATTTAAAAATAAAACGATTTGCTCCCCTTTTTCCAAACGGTCTTTCATCTTTTCAAACAGCATAGTTGAAAACATAGAGCGGTTGCCGCTGCGAAGCTCTTCTCTCATATCGACGATATCCACCGAAGGCATTGACGACTTATTCATTCTTTGCTTTAACGTCAGTAGCTTATACACACCTTTTTGCGCTCTTGCAAAGGACTCAAGCGTTGGTGTTGCACTTCCTAAAATGACTGGACACTGATGATGCTGCCCTCGGTAAATAGCTACATCTCTTGCATGATAACGGGGGTTTTCTTCTTGTTTATAACTCGTCTCATGTTCTTCATCGATAATAAGAAGGCCCAAATTTTCAAATGGAGCAAATACAGCAGAGCGGGCCCCTACTACAACGGATACTTCTTTTCGCTGAATTTTTCGCCATTCATCGTATTTTTCCCCAGTAGACAAGCCGCTATGAAGTACAGCAACTTTTGAGCCGAATCGCTCTTTAAACCGCTTGACCATCTGAGGGGTAAGTGAAATCTCCGGAACAAGCATAATCGCTTCTTTCCCTTTTTTTAGCACTTGATCAATTGATTGGAGATACACTTCTGTTTTTCCGCTTCCGGTTACTCCGTACATTAAAAACACATCGTGAAGATTTTCTTCGATGTCCTGCAGAATCGGTGCGATTGCCTCAGCTTGTTCATCGGTCAATTGAAATGGCTTTGATGGTGTAAAGTATCGATCTTGATAAGGATCACGGTATATTTCAATTTCCGTTTCCGCTAAGAGTCTTTTGTTAATCAGCGCTTTTATAGGAGCGGAGGTAATCTGCAAATCTTCCGCTATTTCTTTTATGGCTACTTCTTCATTTCGATTCAGCATAAAAGACAGCACTTGTTTTTGCTTTTCTGCCTGCTTATTTAACTCGCTCATAAACTGCTGAATTTCTTCAAGGCTTTGATTCAGTTTTACGCCTTTTGCCGTTTTTTTGTTTCCTTTGTTTTTCACGACGTAGACGACTTCAATTAGACCTTTTTGAATATCACGGTGAAAAGCAGGAGCAGCGGCTGTTTTTTCTACTTCACTCCACTTCAGCGAGGATCTTGAATGAAAAAACGGCTTTACTTGCTCATGAAGCTGTTCGTATGCCTCTTTTGAAAGGAGTGACAGTTCTTTATCATATTTTGCTTTCATCGCCGCAGGCAGCATGACTTGAAAAGCCGATATCATAAAACAAAGCGTTTTTTCGGTTAGCCAGTGCCCAATCTCTAACAGTTCGGGAGTCAGAACCGGCGTTAAATCAAGCAGGTCAGCGATTGGTTTAACACGCTTAACTTCAGCCTCTTCTTTAAGAGCCACCACAAACCCTTGAACTTTTCTAGGACCAAACGGAACGACAACTCGCATACCCGGAACAATAATTCCTTTCCATTTGTCGGGAATAGCGTAGTCAAAAGCTCGATCTGTTTGCTTAGCAGCCACGTCCACAATTACACTAGCTACACTCATTTTTTCAGCCCTTCTAACATTTCCTTCACTTCTTTTAACACCTCGGTAGCTACATCGTGTTTTGAAAGAATGGGAAGTTCTTTAGACTCTCCGCTTCGCTTATAGAGCGTTACAATATTTGTGTCCGTCCCAAAACCTGCTCCTTCTGTCGTCACGTTATTGGCTACAATCATATCCAAGTTTTTAGATGCAAGTTTCTTTTGTGCATATTCATCCACTTGTTCTGTTTCTGCTGCAAAGCCCACTAAAAGCTGGTGTTCTTTTCGCTCTCCAAGCGTGCGTAAAATATCTGTTGTTCTCTCTAGCTCTAGTACTGCTTCACCAGGCTGCTTTTTCATCTTTTGATCAAACACATGCTTTGGTCGGTAATCTGCCACTGCGGCTGATTTAATGACAACATCTGCTTCATGATAGCGCTGCATAACAGCTTCAAGCATCTGCTGCGCACTTTCAATTTGAACAACCTGCACTCCTTTTGGATACTCTAAATTCGTCGGTCCCGTTACAAGTGTTACCGATGCGCCTAATTTAGCAGCTTGTTCTGCAAGGGCATAGCCCATTTTCCCAGTAGAGCGATTGGTGAAAAATCGGACGGGATCAATGCGTTCTACCGTAGGTCCTGCTGTAACCAATACATTCACACCTTCAAGGATCTTTTGTGTATGTGATGCTTGTGAAAAATAAGATCCGATTAGTGAAACAATTGTTTCTGGCTCTTCAAGACGACCTTTTCCTACATAACCGCATGCCAAATACCCTTCTCCAGGTTCTACAAAAGAGTAACCAAATGATGAAAGAGTGCTCATATTTTTTTTAACAGCTGGATGATCGTACATATGAACATTCATTGCAGGTGCAATCCACACAGGTGCAGTAGCAGCCAGCAGCGTTGTGGAAATCATATCATCTGCAAGACCATTTGCTATTTTCCCTATCATATTTGCCGTAGCAGGAGCTACTAAAATTAAATCAGGCCAATCTGCTAAATCAATATGTGCAATTACAGATGGATCTTTTTCATCAAACGTATCTGTATAAACTGGGTTTCGAGACAGAGCTTGAAACGTAAGCGGCGTTACGAACTCGCATGCTGAAGCAGTCATCATTACTTTAACTTCCGCTCCCGCTTGTACTAATTTACTTGTTAAAGCTGCAGCTTTATATACGGCGATTCCGCCGCTAACACATAATAAAATTCGTTTTCCCTTCATCATTATGCCCCCATCTATTTATCCCGCTCAACCAGCATCCGCTTGTTTAATCGGGTAACTATCTAAAGCTTTTCAATTCAATTATTATACCATTTTTGTAGTGAGACATTCACTATCCTGCTTGAACACAGATAAAAGCATCAAAAAAATAACAACCTATGAAGTAGGTTGTTATTTTTTCACTTACTGATGTTTAGAATCTTCTTCTGCTACACCTTGCTTATAGCTTAATTGTTCAGCATTAATTTCTTCTAAAGCACAGCCTACAAACTTATAAGAAACCGGCTTTTCAATCGGCGTATCATTGTGAAGCTGTAATTGACGTGCACGTTTTGCAGCTACTGTCACAAGCGTGTACTTAGAATCTAATTTTTCCATTAGAGAATCAATTGATGGATAAAGCATGTTTATTCTACCTCCAGCATTCTTTTATAGCGCGCAGAAATACGATCACGACGGCAGTGTTCAGCCGTTACGATAGCACGGATGCGAGCACAAGCATTTTCTACTTTGTCATTTTCTACAACATAATCGTAGGCGTCCATAAGTTCAATTTCTTCTTTTGCCACGCGCATACGGTTATTAATTAAATCTTCTGTTTCAGTACCGCGGTTTACGATACGGCTTTTAAGCTCTGATAAACTCGGCGGTGCCAAGAAGATGAACAAACCTTCTGGAAATGCTTCTTTCACTTGAAGAGCACCTTGCACTTCAATTTCTAGAAATACGTCTTTTCCTTCAGATAACGTTTGTTCTACATAATCAACCGGGGTACCGTAGTAGTTGCCTACGTATTCAGCCCACTCTAATAATTTCTTGTTTTCAATCATGCGCTCAAACTCTTCGCGTGGTTTGAAGAAATAGTCAACGCCGTCTACTTCACCTTCGCGGGGCTTTCTTGTTGTTGCAGAGATAGAATACTGCAATTTAATGTCTTCTTGCTCAAACAATGCTTTTCGTACCGTTCCTTTTCCAACACCTGATGGTCCGGAAAGAACAATTAATAAACCTCTTTCAATCATCGGTTCAAGTGACCTACCCTTCTAATAATTCTTCTTTGTTTATAAGTCGCTGTGACACAGTTTCTGGCTGTACAGGAGCTAAAATAACATGATCGCTATCCATAACAATAACAGATCGTGTTTTACGTCCTTGCGTTGCATCTATTAAAGAGCCTCGATCTTTTGCATCTTGAATAATGCGTTTGATTGGAGCTGATTCAGGATGAACGACAGAGATTATACGATTAGAAGAAATAAAATTCCCAAATCCAACGTTCACTAATTTACCGCTCATAAGAAGCCTCCTGCTATACCAATATAATCTTTATCTTACACGAAGGCTATTCAATATTTTGAACCTGCTCTTTTATGCGTTCTAATTGTGCTTTCATACTAATAACATACTGAGCAATAGTACCATTGTTTGCCTTCGCACCGATTGTATTCATTTCACGATTCAGCTCTTGAACAAGAAAATCCAGCTTGCGTCCTACTGAATCAGGTGTATTTAATGCTTGAATAAATTGTGAAACATGACTTTGAATTCGCGTAAGTTCTTCGCTAATATCTGCTTTTTCAGCAAAAATAGCTACTTCAGTCAGCACTCGCTGCTCATCGAAAGTACCTTCTAAATAGTCGCTCAGCTTTCTTTTAATACGCTCGCGATATTGTTCAGCAACTTCAGGAGCAAGCTGTGTAATTTTTTCGCGAATGTCTTGAATGTCCTGTAAGTACCCCATTAAATCGTGATACAGCTCTGATCCCTCTCGTTTCCGCATATCCACTAACTGATGCACAGCAGCTTCAACGGCTTCAAAGATTGCACCATGAATACTCGTCTGATCAGCTTCTTCTTCATAAGTTGTCATCACTTCAGGCATGTGTAAAATGTCTTGAATTTGAACAGATTGTGACAGCCCGTGCTTTTCTTTTACTTGCTGCAACGCATGCATGTATTCATCAAGCAGCTGCCAATCCGTCTGCAGTTTCTTTTTTGCCATTTCTTCACCTGAAATAGTAACAAATACTTCTACTCTACCACGTTTTATGTATGTTTGAACGATTTTTTTTATTTTATCTTCAATTTCAATTAATTGTCTTGGCATACGAATAACAATTTCACAAAAACGATGATTAACAGACTTCATTTCGACTGTTACTGATCGATTTTCCACTTCCGCTTTTCCGCGGCCAAAACCAGTCATACTTTTTATCATTATCATCACATCCACTATGTACATCTTACATAAAAAGTATCATAAAAGAAAGTGTTAGCAAAAAAAAGAAATCTCTCTTCTTTATTCAACCTGTAAAGGCTGCCTTCATGAGTTTTCTCATTTGGGACAGCCTGTATTAAAGTATAGCACAATTTATGAAGGTTTTCTTGTTAAAAGTGAACCGGCAAGTAAAAAAGTTGGAAGACTTGCAAGTCCTAAAATAACGAGCCATTCCCGCGGTGCAATGGCCATTGTATGGAAAATAGGCTGCAGGGGCGGATAGTAGATAGCCACTAGCATAAGGATAATAGATGAAATAACGGCTCCTACAAGATATAAGTTCTGAAATGGATTGCGATCAAAGATTGATTTTTCACTTCGGCAGTCAAATACGTGAATAAGCTGCGCCATGACAAGCGTGGCAAATGCAATCGTCTGAGCATACTGCAATCGATCTGGGTCATTGTCGTAGACAATCATGAACGCAGCAAGTGTAGCAGCTCCAATTAAAAACCCGCGGCTGACTACTTTCCACCCTAATCCTCTTGCAAAAATACCTTCGCGCGGATGCCTTGGATGACGCTTCATCACGTTGTCCTCCGGCTGGTCTAAGCCAAGAGCCATCGCAGGCAAACCGTCTGTTACTAAGTTTACCCATAGTATTTGAATTGGCACTAGCGGAAGCGGAAGTGCTAAAATCATTGCAAAGAGCATAACTAAAATTTCTCCTACATTTGATGCAAGCAAGTAACGGATAAACTTTCGAATATTTTCATAGATGTTTCGTCCTTCTTTGATCGCTGATTTAATAGTAGCAAAATTATCATCAAGCAAAACGAGTGAAGACGCTTCTTTTGCTACGTCTGTCCCGGTGATGCCCATCGCGATGCCTATGTCTGCTGCTTTAATAGCCGGTGCATCATTTACGCCGTCGCCCGTCATAGCTACAATGTGATCTTTTGCTTGAAGAGCTTTAACAATTTTAAGTTTATGTTCAGGCGATACCCTGGCATATACGTAAACATCATCCACTACTTCTTCTAGCTCTTCCTGCGTCATTTTGGATAAATCCGTTCCTTCCAAGACTTGACCGTTTTTCGGTAGAATGCCTAGCTGTTTTGCAATCGCCTGTGCTGTAATAACGTGGTCACCTGTAATCATAACGGTTTTGATTCCTGCGTCTCGGCATTCTTTGACCGCTTGCTTGACTTCTGGTCTTGGCGGATCAATCATTCCTTGAAGCCCGAGGAAAGTAAGGTCTTTTTCCGCTGCGTTCTCTGTATGAACGCTCTCATGGTCTCCTAACGGCCGATAAGCAATCGCAATGGTTCGAAGCGCTTGGCTAGCTAACTGATCAATCGCTCCTTTTACTTTATTATGAACCGTTACCGACAGCGTTTGTTGTCTGCTTTCCCACAAAATATTTTTGCTGTTTACAAGCAGCACATCAGGAGCACCTTTTGTTATGACATAGCGCTTATTAGATGCGTCTTCAATGACTACACTCATCATTTTACGCGTTGAATCAAATGGAAACTCTTCAATAATCGTAAACTGCTTTTGAATGTTTTCTTTTGTCAGCCCCGCTTTCATCGCGGCCACAAGCAAAGCCGCTTCAGTAGGATCCCCGTCGATGACATATTCTTTATCTTTTTTCGAAATAGATGTTTGATTGCAAAGCAGACCAAACACCAAAAGCTGCTGAAGCGGTTTTTCACTCCGTGTATCAACTTCTCTTTCCTCTCGCGAAAATACGCCCGTAGGTTCATACCCTGTCCCTGATACCCTCCACGTCATTCCTCCTGACCAGAGGTGAGTAACCGTCATTTTATTTTGCGTTAATGTGCCCGTTTTGTCTGAGCAAATGACTGATGCGCATCCTAGTGTTTCAACAGCAGGAAGTTTGCGAACAATGGATCTTTGCTTAATCATGCGCTGTACACCAAGAGATAGCGCCACGGTTACGATTGCAGGAAGACCTTCGGGTATGGCAGCAACAGCTAAGGAAACTCCCGCTAAGAACATACTGTATAAATCATGACCTTGCAGCACACCAATCCCGACAACTAATACAGTAAGTGCAAGAGCTACAACGATTAAAATTTTACCTAATTGCTCTAACTTCCGTTGAAGAGGAGTAATCATGGCTTCAGCATTTTGAAGCAAATCAGCAATTTGCCCCATCGCTGTTTTCATTCCAATCCCTACAACGATACCTGTTCCGCTTCCTCGCGTCACAAGCGTACCCATAAATGCCATATTGTCCTGATCTCCAAGCGGCACTTCATCTCCTGGCAAAGCTTTTATTTGCTTGGCAACAGGCAAAGACTCTCCCGTAAGCGCTGATTCTTCAATTTCTAGACTTTTAGCTTCCATAATTCGAAGGTCAGCCCCGATACGGTCTCCGCTCGAAAACTTTACAACGTCTCCTACTACCAGCTCTTTAGATGGTAACTTAACCCATTTCCCTTCACGCATAGCTGCTACTTGAGGAGCAGAAAGCTCTTTTAATGCATGAAGAGATTTCTCGGCTTTTCTTTCTTGAAAAAAGCCTAGAAATCCATTAATTACTACAATGGCAATAATAGCAACCGCATCGATGTATTCGCCTAAAAGCCCTGAAATAAGCGTGGCAGCTAGTAAAACCAGTACCATAAAATCTTTAAACTGCTCTAGAAACACAAGAATGGCCGGTTTTTTCTCACCTTCAGTCAATTCATTAAATCCTTGCTGCTGTTGACGTGCTTTTACTTCTTTGTGTGTAAGACCATGCTGCCTGTCTGTTTTTGTTACTTCTACTATTGCTTTTTCACCTAATTCATACCATTTCATTGCATCTTTTCACACCCTTTTATTTGTAAATGCACCTATTAGATTGTTACAATCTTATATCGTATGCTTATTCAGACTCGTCCTAAAAAATGCTATACTTTTCTATAGGACAATTTTCAATTACTTAAGGATGTGAGCACTATGTCATTTGATGGTATTTTTACATATGGCATTTTACAAGAATTATCTGAGACCTTGGTTTCAGGACGAATTTCAAAAATATATCAGCCGTTTCCAAACGAGTTGATTTTACAAGTACGCGCTAAAGGTGAAAACCGCAAACTTTTAATCTCAGCTCACCCTAACTATTCACGCGTTCATTTTACAAATGAGCCCTATGAAAATCCATCTGAGCCTCCTATGTTTTGTATGCTGCTTCGCAAACATTTAGAAGGAAGCATTATTGAACACGTGTATCAGCTTGGATTGGACCGCATTTTAGTCATTGAAACAAAAGGACGAAATGAAATTGGCGACGTGACGTACAAGCAGCTTATTATTGAAATCATGGGAAGACATAGTAATGTTGTGCTTGTAGATAAAGAAAAACAAACGATTATCGACAGCATTAAACACGTTCCAATGGCCTTGAACAGGCACCGTACGCTTCTACCCGGAGCACCTTACGTACTGCCTCCTAGTCAAGATAAGCTTCATCCATTTGAAGCCGATGAAGAAACCGTGGTTAAAAAAATTGATTTTAATAGCGGAAAGTTAGCCACCCAGCTAGTGCAAACCTTCTCAGGGCTTTCTCCTTTAATTGCAAATGAAGTGGTGTTTCGCTCTGGCTTAGCGAATCGTTCTACCCTTCCAAAATCATTCGTCGAAACGATGACTCTGATCAAAGAAGGTCAGTTTACACCGACTCTGACAACCGTTAATCAAAAAGACTACTTTTATTTACTGGAATTAACGCATTTAGAGGGTACGAAAAAGACGTATGCAACCATCAGCGAGCTTCTTGACCGCTATTACTACGGGAAAGCAGAGCGAGATCGTGTAAAGCAGCAAGCGCATGATTTAGTACAGTTTATTTCTACCGAGAAAAAGAAAAATGAGAAAAAAATAAAAAAACTTGAGCAAACGCTGCAAAATGCAGAAAAAGCATCTGATTATCAGCTAGCCGGTGAACTCCTTACCGCAAATTTACACCTTGTCAAAAAAGGAGATGCGAAAGTGGATGTTATTAATTATTATGATGAAAATAGCGGTACACTTACGATTTCATTAGATCCGCAAAAATCACCGTCTCAAAATGCTCAAAGCTATTTCACAAAGTATCAAAAAGCGAAAAATTCCGTTTCGATTGTAATCGAACAAATTGAAAAAGCAAACGAAGAAGTACAGTATTTTGAATCACTTATTCAGCAAATGGATACTGCTACTCACAAAGACATTGCAGAGATTCGTGAAGAGCTTGTGGAAGAAGGATATTTGCGCAACCGTCAGCAAAAACAAGCGAAAAAACAAAAAAACACCACGCCTACACTTGAACAATACGTTTCAAGCGACGGCACGACGATTTTAGTTGGAAAAAACAATAAGCAAAATGAGTATTTAACAAATCGCCTTGCTGCTCGTGATGACGTTTGGTTTCATACGAAAGATATACCCGGTTCTCACGTTGTTATCCGCAGCCAAGAGCCTTCAGAAGAAACAATTTTAGAAGCGGCTCATCTTGCTGCTTACTTTAGTAAAGCTAAAAATTCAAGTTCGGTACCCGTGGACTATACAAAAATTCGCCACGTAAAAAAACCAAGCGGTGCCAAGCCTGGTTTTGTGACGTACGATAACCAGCAAACGGTGTACGTAACGCCTAGCGAAGAACTTGTACTGAAGCTGCGTCAGTCATAATAAAAACCCCCTTTCTATATAGAAAGGGGGTTTATTATATAGACCTAGTTTAGTTCATCCATGAAGGGTCTGAAGGGTTTTCACGCCATTTAAATAGCTTGTCCATCGCTTCTTCTTCAATGTATCCCGCTTCGTTTGCCGCTTCTACTAGCGTAGAGTAGTCTGTTAGCGAATAAACTTGAAGTTCTTTTTCTTTAAACAGCTGACGCGCTTTTTCCAGCTCATATGTAAAGATAGACACAACTCCCAGCACTTCACACCCCTGCGCTTTTAATGCATCGACTGCGGTAAACACACTTCCGCCAGTTGAAATCAAATCTTCAATCACAACTACTTTTTGACCTTTTGTTACTTTTCCTTCGATTTGATTTCCTTGGCCATGTTCTTTTGCTTTGCTTCGCACATAGCACATTGGAAGCTCTAGCGCTTCACTTACCCATGCTGCATGAGGGATACCAGCTGTAGCGGTACCAGCAATCACTTCTGCATTGGCAAAATACGTTTTAATTAAATGCTGCAGACCTTTTGCAATTTCTTTTCGCACTTTCGGGTAGCTAAGCGTTAGACGGTTGTCACAATAAATAGGTGACTTAATTCCAGAGGCCCACGTAAACGGCTCGTTTGGTTGAAGGCTTACTGCCTCAATATCAATTAATTGTTTTGCAATTTCTTTTCGTAGTTTTGTCATCGCGTAATACGCTCCCCTTTCCACTGCTGTAACATCTCATAATATGCTTTAAGCGGGTCTTTTGCTTTAGTAATAGAACGTCCAACGACAATGGCACTTGAGCCATATTCTCTCGCTAGCTGAGGTGTTGCCACACGGACTTGGTCATCTACTGAATCTGTGCCCATACGAATACCCGGCGTTACGGTCAAAAAGTCCTCTCCTGCTGCTTTTCGAATCGAAGGGACTTCATGAGTAGAACATACAACGCCGTCAAGTCCACTTTTTTTAGCAAGCGCTGCATAATGCGTAACCACTTCTTGCATCGAATGTGTAATGAGCTGCTGCTCTTTTAGCATTTCATCAGATGTACTCGTTAGCTGAGTAACCGCAATACAATCCGGGCGCTTTTTGCCAGCAGCGGTTCCTAAGTCAAGTCCTTCAACGGCTGCTTGCATCATGTTCATTCCGCCCGCTGCGTGAACGTTAACCAAATCCACTTCAAGAGAAGCTAAAGACTTCATCCCTTGCTTTACTGTATTGGGAATATCATGAAGCTTTAAGTCTAAAAAGATTTGGTGGTTTTGCTCTTTTAATGCAGAAATAATGGATAACCCTTCTTTATAAAACAGTTCCATGCCTACTTTCACAAACAATGACTCTTGTTGAAAAGGCATTAAAAACTGCTGTACATCGTTAATTGATGAAAAATCAAGAGCAATGATTAACGGTTGCTTCACGCTTTTTCCAGCTCCTTCCGATACATTCTGAAACATGCTCGTATCCTAATGATGTTAATAGCCTTGGCAGTTCGTCAATGATGGTTGGACATACATACGGGTCAACAAAGTTTGCTGTACCAACCGCCACTGCACTTGCACCTGCATATAGGAACTCGAGTGCATCTTCAGCAGTTGTCACTCCGCCCATACCGATAATTGGAATGTTCACTTTTTGACTCACTTCATATACCATTCGAATCGCTACCGGTTTAATTGAAGGTCCTGACAGTCCCCCTGTGCCGTTCGCTAAAACCGGCTGAGCTGTTTTCAAATCCAGACGCATCCCGAGAAGCGTATTGATCATCGTTAAGCCATCCGCGCCGGCTTCTTCAACAGCCATCGCCATATCTACAATATTTGATACGTTTGGTGATAGTTTAACATAAACTGGAACATTTGAAACATCTTTTACTGCTTTCGTTAAACGAGCAGCAATGACAGGATCTACGCCAAACGCAATTCCGCCTTCTTTTACGTTAGGACATGAAATATTCAATTCAAGTGCTTTTACATTTGATACAGTTGAAATTTCTTTTGCCACGTGCACATATTCTTCAATTGAAGCACCGGCTACGTTCGCGATAATCGGCACATCATATTGCTGAAGCCAAACGAGCTCTTCGTTCATTACTTTTTCTAACCCAGGATTTTGTAATCCAATCGCATTTAACATTCCTGCAGATGTTTCTGCTACGCGAGGAGTTGGATTGCCAAAACGAGTGTCCGCAGTAGTCGCTTTAATCATAATGGCTCCAAGTGCATCAAGTGAATAAAATTGAGCATACTCACGCCCAAATCCAAAACAGCCGGATGCGGGCATAATTGGATTTTTCAAATCTAATCCTGGCAATGTCGTTTTTAGCATACTCATAGAAGCACCTCCCCTGCTTGAAAGACGGGACCGTCGCTGCAGATTTTTTTATACGCCGTAGAATCTTCACTTTCTCTGCATACACATGCAAAACAAGCACCGATTCCACAACCCATTCTTTCTTCTAAAGAAATGTAAAGCGGCTTGTTTGTATAATTATTTTCTAGTGCTTTTAACATCGGAGTTGGACCGCATGAAAACATAACGTCATATGAAAACTGCTGCTCGTCAATCACCGTTGTGACAAAACCTTTTGTTCCGTAAGAGCCGTCTACCGTTGCAATATATGTTTCTCCTAAAGCTAAAAACTCTCGCTCGTAAAATACGTCTGCTTTTGATTGAAAGCCTAAGACGTGAATAACCTGCACGCCTTTTTCACGAAGTCTTTTTGAAAGCTCATAGAGCGGAGGCACCCCAATGCCTCCCCCTACTAATAAAGCCGTTTGACCTGACTCTATCGCTTCCAATGGAAAACCGTGGCCAAGCGGACCTAACACGTCAATCGACTGTCCGGCTTGTTTTTCGGCAAGCAGCGATGTTCCCGCCCCTTCTGCACGGTAAATCATCGTAAATTGTTCGTGCGTTTGGTCAATTTCTGCAATACTGATTGGTCTGCGAAGCAGTGGCAAATAGTCGTTGTTGACGCGGATATGCACAAACTGCCCCGGCTCATTCATGAAACGAACAAGCTCGCCTTGAAGGGTTAATTCATATACATTGTGTGTTAACGGTCGCTGACTGACGACTTGCATCATTTCATGTTTGATCATACGGTTGTCACCTCTTTAGTTGGACGAACTTTTTTCATTGGTGTTGTATGGAAGCTGATCGTTTCAAGCACTCGTAAAATCGCTTCTGCTGTATCAAGTGATGTTAAGCAAGGTACACCATTTTCAACTGCTTCACGGCGAATTTTAAATCCGTCACGCGCAGGCTGTTTTCCTTTTGTTAGCGTGTTGATGACAAGCTGCGCTTCACCTTTTCGTATCACATCTAAAAGATTGTGATCTTCATGATGAATTTTATTTACTACTTTTACGCGAATGTCTTCTTTTGTAAACGTTGAAGCTGTTCCTTCCGTTGCAATCACCTGGTAGCCGATGTTAGCAAAACGCTTCGCAAGCGCTGTTGCCTCTTCTTTGTCTTTATCCGCTACTGTCATAAGTACTGAACCGTACGGCTTAATGGACATACCTGACGCAATTAGTCCTTTATATAATGCTTTTTCGTACGTTGAATCTTGCCCCATTACTTCTCCAGTAGATTTCATTTCAGGTCCAAGCGTAATATCTACGCGACGCAGCTTTGCAAATGAGAAGACCGGCACTTTTACGTAGACACCTTCTTCTTCAGGGTGCATGCCTGATTCATAACCAAGCTCTCGCAAACTTGTTCCTAAAATAACTTTTGTTGCGACATTCGCCATCGGAATACGCGTAATTTTACTTAAGAACGGCACCGTACGGCTTGAACGAGGATTTACTTCAAGAACAAACACTTCTCCTTTTGATAAGACGAACTGAATGTTGAGCAGTCCAATAATGTTTAAGCCTTTTGCAATACGTGTTGTGTAATCAATGATTGTATCTTTTACGTCCTGTGACAGAGTTTGCGGTGGATATACAGCAATGGAGTCACCTGAGTGTACACCCGCGCGCTCTACATGTTCCATAATCCCTGGAATAACCACTGTTTCACCGTCTGAAATGGCATCGACTTCAATTTCTTTTCCAGTTAAGTAGCGGTCGATTAACACAGGGTGATCAGCGTGTACTTTTACCGCGTGTTCCATATAGTGAAGCAGTTCTTCTTCTTTATACACAATTTCCATTGCGCGTCCGCCTAGTACATATGAAGGTCGTACAAGCACCGGATAACCAATTTCTTTTGCCACAACCACTGCTTCTTCTACGGATGTAACCGTCTTTCCAAGCGGTTGAGGTACTTCTAAACGGGCTAGCGTTGCTTCGAATTTTTTACGGTCTTCCGCTGCATCTAAGCTTTCAAGCGACGTTCCTAAAATCTTGACCCCTCTTGCTTCTAGCTCGTCCGCTAAGTTGATTGCTGTTTGACCACCGAACTGTACAACCACACCTTCTGGTTTTTCTAAATCGATGATATGCATCACATCTTCAATCGTCAGCGGCTCGAAGTATAATTTATCTGAAATACTGAAGTCAGTTGATACTGTTTCTGGATTATTATTTACAATAATCGCCTCGTATCCAGCTTCTTTAATCGCCCACACCGAGTGAACTGTTGCATAGTCAAACTCAATTCCTTGTCCGATGCGGATTGGTCCTGACCCTAACACTACAACGCTTTTACGATCTGTAACAATCGATTCGTTTTCATCTTCAAACGTGCCGTAGAAATATGGTGTTGTAGATTCAAATTCTGCTGCACATGTATCTACCGTTTTGTATACTGGCATCACGCCATTTTGTTTGCGGAAGTCATATACTTCACGCTCTGTTTGATTCCACAACTTAGCAATCGTGCAGTCTGCAAATCCCATTTCTTTTGCTTCCTGTAAAACTTCTACGTTATGAATCTCTTCTTTTAACACATTTTCAAAAGCAATCACTTTTTCAAGTTTTACTAAGAAGAAGAGATCGATTTTGCTCCAGTCATGAATTTGCTGAATTGTTACGCCGCGGCGAATGGCTTCTGCGATGTAGAATAATCGCTCATCGCCAGCCTTGCGAATACGTTTTTCAATAATGGCATCATCAAATTCATGCGCATCTTTCAGCTCTAAGTGATGAACGTTTGACTCAAGTGAGCGTACGGCTTTTAAAATTGACTCTTCGAACGTGCGGCCAATTGCCATTACTTCCCCTGTTGCCTTCATCTGTGTACCCAGTTTACGGTTAGCTGATTCAAATTTATCAAACGGCCAGCGTGGAATTTTAGATACGATGTAATCTAGTGCTGGTTCGAAACATGCGTATGTCTTCCCAGTTACCGGGTTCATCATTTCATCTAATGTTAAGCCTACCGCAATTTTTGCTGCTAATTTTGCAATTGGATACCCTGTTGCTTTTGATGCTAAAGCCGATGAGCGGCTTACACGAGGGTTTACTTCAATTACGTAATATTGGAAGCTTTCTGGATCTAGTGCTAGCTGAACGTTACATCCGCCTTCGATTTTAAGCGCTCGGATAATTGTTAGTGACGCATTTCTAAGCAGCTGATACTCACGGTCGCTTAGCGTTTGGCTTGGTGCTACAACAATTGAATCTCCAGTATGAATACCGACCGGATCAAAGTTTTCCATATTACATACTACAATCGCATTATCGTTTGCGTCGCGCATTACTTCATATTCAATTTCTTTAAAGCCTGCAATGCTTTTCTCAAGTAAGCACTGTGTTACAGGACTGTGTTTTAATCCACTTGTTACAATTTCAATCAGCTCTTGCTCGTTGTCACAAATTCCGCCTCCCGTACCGCCAAGCGTATAAGCAGGACGCACAATTACCGGATAGTTTACTTGTTCAACAAACGCATATGCTTCGTCTAGCGAATGAATGATTTCACTTGCTGGGACAGGCTGATTTAGTTCATTCATTAATGAACGGAACTGCTCACGGTCTTCAGCTTGTTCAATCGCCGATAATTTTGTCCCGAGAATTTCTACATTAAATTCTTCTAAAATGCCTGTTTCATGTAATTCTACCGCTAAGTTCAGTCCCGTTTGACCGCCAAGCGTTGGAAGCAGTGCATCCGGGCGTTCTTTACGAATAATTGAGCTTACAAATTCAACCGTTAGAGGTTCAATATATACTTTGTCTGCCATTTCTGAATCTGTCATGATTGTTGCAGGATTGGAGTTCACAAGAATAACTTTGTATCCTTCTTCTTTTAGCGCAATACACGCTTGCGCTCCTGCATAGTCAAACTCTGCCGCCTGTCCGATGACGATTGGTCCTGATCCGATTACGAGAATTGTGTTAATATCTTGACGTTTTGGCATTAGCAATTACCTACTTTCTGATTGTTTTTCATAAGATCCATAAATTCGTTGAACAATCCGTTTGCATCTTCAGGTCCCGGTGATGCTTCAGGGTGATATTGAACCGTAAATGCCGGATATTCTTTATGCTTTACTCCTTCAACTGTTCCATCGTTAAGCGCAACATGCGTCACTTCTAATGGCGTGTTGACAAGAGATGGCTCACATACTGTATAGCCGTGGTTTTGAGATGTAAGAGCTACTTTATTGGTTTTTAGATCCTTTACAGGATGGTTGGATCCACGATGACCAAATTTCATTTTTTCTGTATCTGCTCCGCATGCTAGCGCAAACAGCTGATGTCCTAAACAAATTCCGAAAAGAGGAACCTTTCCTAAAACCCCTTGAATCATCTCGATTGCTTCAGGTACGTCTTTTGGGTCTCCAGGTCCGTTGCTCAACATGATGCCATCTGGATTTAATTGAAGAATTTCTTGCGCAGTTACGTTATAAGGAACCACAATCACGTCGCATTGACGAGCTGTTAATTCGCGTAAAATTCCGTGTTTCATTCCAAAGTCAACGAGTACCACTTTTTTACCTCTGCCTGGGCTTGGGTAAGGCTTCACTGTTGATACTTTTTTAACTGAATCAGTCGGAAGTTCATGATTTTGAAGCTGTGCTACCACTTCTTCTACATTGACTTCCATGTTGCACACGCGTCCGCGAAGCGCACCGTGCTGACGAATTTTTCTCGTTAATTTTCTCGTGTCGATTCCAGCTAATCCTGGAATATCTTTTTGTTTTAAAAATTCATCTACTGATAGTTCGCTTCTGAAGTTTGAAGGAGCATCACAAATTTCTTTTACAATCAAACCGTGTACAGCTGGTTCAATCGACTCAAAGTCATCGCGGTTAATACCGTAGTTTCCGATTAAAGGATATGTTAATGTCACAATTTGTGCACAGTATGATGGATCAGATAGAATTTCTTGATATCCTGTCATTCCCGTGTTGAAAACAACTTCTCCTGTCATTTCTTTGTCGCTGCCGAATCCTTTTCCGATAAATACTGTTCCATCTTCTAAAATTAGTTGACGTTGCATGCTTTAACATCCTCCCATACTCGTTTACCTTCTACTAATGTCATTACCGGCCAACCTTTGCATACCCAGTTAGCAAACGGCGTATTTTTACCTTTTGATACAAATTCTTCTGGATTAATTGCTTTTTCTGTTTCAAGATCAATGATAGTTAAATCTGCTGGTTTCCCTACTTCGATGGTGCCATAAGGAAGGTTGAACGTGTCAGCAGGCTTGTTTGTTAAATATGATACTAGCTGCTCTAGCGTCATTACTTCTTTTAATACCAAGTTTGTATAAAGAAGCGGGAAAGCTGTTTCAAGTCCCACAATCCCAAACGGCGCAAGCTCCATGCCTTCTGCTTTTTCGTCCGCTGTGTGCGGTGCATGATCAGTGGCGATAAAATCAAGCGTTCCGTCTAATAAAGCTTCAATTAATGCCTGTTGATCATCTTTTCCTCGAAGCGGCGGATTCATTTTAAAATTTGAATCAAGCTCAGGGATGTCTTCCTCATTTAGCAGTAAATGATGAGGCGTTACTTCTGCGGTTACGCGAATGCCTGCTTTTTTTGCATCCCGAATGGCGCGAATGGATTCTTTTGTACTTACGTGACACACATGGTAGTGACAGTTTGCTGCTTCAGCAAGCAGGACATCTCGTGCAATTTGAACGGCTTCACAGATAGAAGGGATACCGTTTAGTCCATGTTCTTTTGCAAATTTTCCGTCGTGGACGCAGCCTTTGTTGATTAAATCATTATCTTCACAGTGTGCAACGATTGCTTTATTTAATGAAGCGGCTTTCTTCATCGCTTCTAGCATCATTCCTGTTGACTGAACGCCTACTCCATCATCTGTAAAAGCAAATGCGCCCGCTTCTTTTAAGCCTTCAAAGTCCGTTAGTTCTTTTCCTAATTGGCGAGTGGTAATCGATGCGTATGGCAATACGCGAACATGCGCTGTATCTTCAATACGCTTGTTTACCCACTCCATTTGTTCAACAGTATCCGGAACTGGACGCGTGTTTGGCATTGCAGCAATTGCTGTAAAACCGCCCTTTGCCGCTGCTAGAGTACCCGTTTCAATCGTTTCTTTCTTTTCTCCCCCTGGCTCGCGCAAGTGAACGTGGACATCGATTAAACCCGATGATAAGAAGTTCCCGCCTGCATCAATGACTTCTTCATTCTCTACGTCGATGTGTGAAGCTATTTCAGCAATTACACCATTTTCAATTTTCAGTTCGACTTGTTCAATTTTCCCTTCATTTAACCATGTAGCATTTTTGATAATTGTTGTCATTATTAAGTCCCCTTTCAATTGGTTGTAGCGCTCTTGCTAATACTGCCATGCGAATGTACACGCCATTTTGCATTTGTTTAAAAATTCTTGAGCGTTCACATTCAACGAGCTCATCTGCAATTTCGACTCCTCTGTTTACAGGAGCTGGATGAAGGATAATGCTATGTGATTTCATTTTCCGCTCTCGTTCAACGGTTAATCCGAAGCGGCTGTGGTAGTTCTGTGCAAGCTCTGAAGTGTTCTCTTCATGCCTTTCAAATTGAATACGCAGCAGCATCACAACATCGACCGTTTCGATTGCTTCATCGATATCAAGATATGTACCGTGTCTGTTCTCTTCATCTTTCCATTCTTCAGGTCCCGCAAAATATACGGTCGCCCCTAGTTTTGTCAGCATTTCAGCATTGGATCTCGCTACGCGGCTATGTCGCAAATCTCCGACTATTGCGACTTTTAATCCTTTAAACGAGCCGAACTCTTGGCGAATCGTCAGTAGATCAAGCAGACACTGAGTTGGATGCTGACCGCATCCGTCTCCTGCATTAATGATGGGAATCGATACTTTTTCCTGCAGTGCTTCATAATAACGATCTTGCGGGTGGCGAATAACAACTGACTGAACGCCGATTGAAGCTAATGTTTCAATCGTGTCATAAAGCGTTTCTCCTTTTTGGACGCTTGAAGTTGTTACTTCAAACGGAATTGTTGTTAATCCTAACTGCTGTTCTGCCATTTCAAAGCTGCATCGAGTACGCGTGCTCGCTTCAAAAAATAAGTTGGCAACAAACATTTTCTCTTCCGGTTTCCATCCTTGTTTATTCGTTCGATAGTTTTCAGCGCTGTCTAAAATCTCTAGAATTTCATTTGTTTCTAGTGTTGAGACTGTCACTAAATGTTTCATATCGATTCCCTCCATTTTTGCTTTCCTCGCATTTCTTTATAAAAAACACCCTTTCTAACTTAGAAAGGGTGTAAGAAAACAAGCTTCGTCTATAACGCGCTTTTCACACACCCTTAGAAACCTCTCTGGATTTCAATTAAAAGGCGTTCTATGAAATTTTTCGTGCTGACGTTTGTTGAACGTTTTCTGCTTCTTTTACCTTCTCTTTCGGCAGAACTAGATTCAGCAGAACTCCCATGATAGCAGACAGTGCCATGCTATCAATCTTTACATGTTCTGAGATATCTAAGTGTGCTCCTCCGATTCCTAACACTAAGATAATCGAAGCAATCATTAAGTTTCGTTTTGATCCAAGGTCTACCTTTGCATCCACCATCATGCGCAAGCCTGATGAAGCAATGATTCCGAATAAGAGAATTGAAATCCCGCCCATGACCGGCGTTGGTATACTTGAAATAAGAGCGTTGATTTTGCCGACAAACCCGAACAAAATCGCGAAGACTGCTGCGCCTGCTATTACAAATACGCTAAGCACCTTTGTGATGGCTAACACTCCGATGTTCTCACCGTATGTTGTATTTGGAGGTCCGCCGATCAGCGCAGCAAGCATAGTGGCTACTCCGTCTCCTAAAATCGATCTGTGCAGCCCTGGTTTTTCAATATAGTTTCGATCCACAATCTTATTTAAGACAAGAATGTGTCCGATATGTTCTGAGAGTGTTACGACTGCTACAGGTACCATGATAAGCACAATCCCTAATGAAATGGACGGCGTGTATGTGACGAACGGCACGTAGAAGTGAGGTATTTCAATCCACTCTGCTTTCACTACCTTTGAAAAGTCTACCAATCCTTGTGTATAAGCGAAGATGTATCCGCCGATAATTCCCATCAGTACCGGAATTAGACTGATAATGTTTTTAAAGAAGATTGAGCAAGCAACTGTTATCGCTAGCGTCACAAGCGCAACCATCAGGTAAGTTAAGCTGTAATTTCCTTTTGCATCGTTCATAGCCATGCCTACTGCTGTATTAGCCAGTCCTAAGCCTATAACCATAATAACTGGTCCTACTACAACCGGAGGAAGCAGCTTCATAATCCAATTAATTCCTGTTCCTTTTATAATCAAAGCAACGATTCCATACACAAGTCCGGCTAAGAAACAGCCAACCATCGTTTCTTCAGGTCCAAACGAAGCTTTTGCGAAAATGATTGGCGTGATGAACGCGAACGATGAACCAAGGTAAGAAGGAATTTGACCTCTTGTAATGAGCAGGAAAGCAAGCGTTCCTACCCCGCTTGAAATCAAAGCAATTGCCGGGCTGAATCCCACTAGGAACGGCACTAGCACCGTCGACCCAAACATTGCAAACAAATGCTGCAGACTCAATGTTAACCAATTTACTGCTTTTGGTTTATCATGTATATCAAGTACAAAATCTCGTTGTTGACTCATATGTTTTTCCTCCTATCACTATTAAAAAACCTCTTTACGCAGAGGCAAAGAGGTTTTCAGCATACAAGGAAGACGCTATACCGCAGTATAGTTTTCCTTGTATAGTGACCCCCCTTTTGCAGCCTCACGGGACTACTATTTAAAAGGGTATATAATTTATTTTTCGTAAATAGACACGTGGTCTTTTTCGTCTACTTCCATCAAATGCACCGCAATTTTTTCACTTTTAGCTGTCGGTACATTTTTACCAACATAGTCTGCTCGAATCGGCAGCTCGCGGTGACCTCTATCCACTAAAACAGCCAGCTGAATGAGTTCAGGTCGGCCGATATCAATCAGTGCATCAAGTGCTGCTCGAACCGTACGGCCCGTATATAACACATCGTCTACTAGGATGACGTTCTTATTTGCAATATCTGTCGGAATATCTGATCCTTTTACGAGAGGCTCATCATTGCTTGTCACTTTCGATAAATCATCTCGGTAAAGCGTGATGTCTAGTTCTCCGACTGGCAATGTGTTTCCTTCAATTTGTGCAATTCGTTCTGCTAAACGTTTTGCGATATAAATACCTCGCGTTTTAATCCCCACTAGCACACAATTTTCGATTCCTTTATTCTTTTCAATAATCTCATGTGCAATTCGAGTTAAAGCGCGGCGGATAGCCTGTTCGTCAAGTACGGTAGCTTTTACGTTCACTGTTTTTCACCTCAAGTTGTTGACATAAAAAAATCCTCTTGCCTTGAGGCAAGAGGATTTGGTTTTAAACATATTTCTTCAAAAAGGCTATAAATATGCCTTTTCTGCACCGTTTCCTTCTCAGCCTCTCCGGACTGTTCTTAAAGGTTCTTATTAAGTTAATACAAGTATGCCATCACTTATGGCAGTTGTCAACTTCTTTTTTCAATAAGCTCTAGCATCTCATTAAACTCTTTTGGAGCCGGTGCTTCAAATTCCATATATTCATTTGTACGAGGGTGAATAAAGCCTAATACACCTGCATGAAGCGCTTGTCCGTCAATCGGAAGCGTTTTTTTCGGTCCGTACTTCGGATCCCCGGCAAGCGGAAAGCCAATATACTTCATATGAACGCGAATTTGGTGTGTTCGCCCCGTTTCTAGCTTACATTCGACTAGTGAAAAATCTTTAAAACGCTGCAATACAGTAAAGTGCGTCACTGCATCACGACTGTTTTCATCAGTCACCGTCATGCTTTGACGATCTTGCTTATCTCTGCCGATTGGCGCATCAATTGTACCGTGATCGTGCGCAATTACTCCGTGAACGATAGCTTTATAACGACGCGTTACTGTTTTAGCTACAAGCTGACTAACTAGTGATTCATGAGCTAAATCATTTTTTGCAACCATAAGTAAACCGGATGTATCTTTATCAATTCGATGAACGATACCAGGGCGCATAACGCCGTTAATACCGGATAAATCTTTACAGTGAGCCATTAGGCCGTTTACAAGCGTGCCGCTATGATGACCAGGAGCTGGATGTACAACCATGCCGCGAGGTTTATTTACAACAAGCACATCTTGATCTTCATAATAAATATCTAAATCCATTTCTTCCGCTACCACATCAAGCTCTTCTAGTTCAGGCACTTCGATAATAATAGCGTCTCCTGTTTTACATTTATAGTTTCCTTTAACGGTTTTATCGTTCACTTTTGCGTGACCTTCTTTAATCCATTGCTGCACTTGTGAACGTGACCATTCTGCATTTACAGTCGAAAGTACTTTATCAATACGTTCTCCCGCTTGTTCTTCATTTATAACTGTTTCAATTACATTCATTCTTTGTGCTCCTTCTTCATTTTCCCTTCAAACAGCGTCATAATAAACATGATGATTACTCCGACGACAAGTGCCGAATCGGCTACGTTAAAAATCGGAAAATCATACGTAAAGATGTATGTATTTACGAAATCAACTACTTCTTTACGGACCACTCGATCAATAAAGTTTCCAATGGCGCCGCCTAACATTAATGCTAGCGCAATACCGAACCATTTATCTTGTTTTTTGAGCTTTTGAATATAAATTATTAAACCGACTACCACAACCACCGTAATGAGATAAAAGAACCACATCTGTCCTTGTAAAATCCCCCACGCGGCTCCTCTGTTACGATGAGAGGTAATGTAAAGAAAGTTTTCAATTACGGTGATGCTTTGTCCATAATACATTTCTTTTACAATCATCCATTTTGTTACCTGATCAATAAGTATAACAGCTAAAGCGATAAGATAATAAAACACAAACGTTTTCCTCCCGCAATAAAATCAAACGAATCCATACTAAAGCATTTTAGCACATAATTCATTTTTTTTCTCGCTTCTCACCATAAAACAAATAAATCTTCATTTGTGCGGGCCGTCGGCATTACTTTTAATTTATGAATAGACATCACTTCGCCAGTTAGTTCATCAATTCCGAACACACCAACGTCAAGCTTTGCTAACGCGTGTTCTACATCTTTTAAATCGGCTTTAATCATTTCTATTACGTAACGTTCCTTTTCATCTATATAACCAGATTGTTCTGTAGCATATCTCAATAGGCGATCTTGTAATTCTTCTTTAATAAGAGCTAATTCCTGTCCAATGGAAAGATAATTTTCATACATTCAAACGCCTCCTGTGCTGATAAGATGAAGTATTAATGATGTTAGGTTTACCGAGTTTTCCATCGAATCTACAACACAAGTTTTTCCTAAGGCTTTAAATGCTTTATACCATTGTATTTGGGAATTTCGTACAGCAAAAAACACGCCCAAAAAGGACGTGTTTTTGTTAATTACTGCTGAACGTAGTGATTTTTTACAACATCCGCACAGCGTGTACATAAAGTCGGGTGATCTTGATCTTCGCCAACTGTTGGTGATACAACCCAGCAGCGCTCACACTTCTCACCTTCTGCTTTACTTACAACAATTGAAGCATAGCTGAATTTTTGTGCTTCAGCAGGTGCTTCACCTTCTGCTACCTCAAGATCTGAAACGATGAAGAGTTGACCTACATTTTCAGAAATAGATGCTAACAGTTCTTTCGTATCTGCTGTTGGATACAGCGTTAATTTTGCTTCTAAAGACTTACCGATTACTTTTTCATTACGAGCCTGTTCTAGCGCTTTTAATACTTCATCACGAAGCTCCATGAATGCATCCCATTTCTCTACTAATTGATCTGCTCCTTCGATTTCTTGAACCTCTGGCATATCAACTAGCTGCACGCTTTCTTCCGTTACATTTGGAATGTGAACCCATACTTCGTCTGCTGTATGAGAAAGAATTGGAGACACTAATTTCGTTAACGATAATAACGTTTCATAAAGAACCGTTTGAATGCTGCGGCGCTCTACATTATTTTCTGCTTCGATGTACAATACATCTTTTGCAAAGTCTAAGTAGAATGAACTCATATCAATTGTACAGAAATTATGCACTGCGTGATAAATGCTTGAGAATTCATATGAATCATAAGATTTTTTCACTTTATCAATTAATTTGTTCAACTTCACAAGCATGTAGCGGTCTACTTCACGAAGGTCTTCAACAGCTACAGCATCAGTTGTTGGATTAAAGTCCGCTAAGTTTCCTAGTAAGAAACGGAACGTGTTGCGGATTTTACGATATACTTCTGCTACTTGTTTTAAAATGTTATCAGATACACGAACATCAGCTTGGTAATCTACAGAAGCTACCCATAAACGTAAAATATCTGCACCTAGTTGTTTCATTACTTTTTCTGGAATTACAACGTTTCCTAATGACTTACTCATTTTGCGACCTTCACCGTCTAAAGCAAATCCGTGGCTAAGTACCCCTTTATAAGGTGCTTCACCCGTTACAGCTACGCTTGTAGAAAGACTTGAATTAAACCAGCCGCGGTATTGGTCAGAACCTTCTAAATACAAATCAGCCGGACGCTGTAAGTCTTCACGTTCTTCAAGAACAGCTTGATGTGAAGAACCAGAGTCAAACCATACGTCCATGATGTCTGTTTCTTTTGTGAAGCGGCCATTTGGGCTTCCTTCATGAGTAAAGCCTTCCGGAAGCAAGTCTTTTGCTTCACGCTCAAACCATACGTTTGATCCATGTTCTCTAAATAGATTTGATACGTGTTCGATTGTTTCGTCCGTAATGATTGGCTCATCATTTTCAGCATAAAATACCGGAATCGGAACGCCCCATGCACGTTGGCGAGAAATACACCAGTCGCCGCGGTCACGCACCATGTTATAAAGTCGCGTTTCACCCCAAGTAGGCACCCATTTTGTTTTTTCTACTGCTTTTAATAAATCTTCACGGAAATCTTTAATAGACGCAAACCACTGTGCTGTTGCACGGAAAATTGTTGGTTTCTTTGTACGCCAGTCATGTGGGTATGAGTGGGTAATGAAACTTAATTTTAACAGCGCGCCTTCTTCTTCTAGTTTGTCTGTAATCGGCTTATTCGCTTTATCATAGAATAACCCTTCAAATCCAGGTGCTTCATTCGTCATATGACCCTTACTGTCGACTGGACAAAGAACTTCCAAACCGTATTTTTGACCAACGATAAAGTCGTCTTCCCCGTGTCCCGGTGCTGTATGAACACACCCAGTACCAGCATCCGTTGTTACGTGATCCCCAAGAACAACTAATGAATCACGCTTGTAGATTGGATGCTCGGCTACTACACGCTCAAGTTCTGAACCTTTTACCGTACGAAGCGTCTTATAGTCAGCCCATTCAATTTCTTTAGCAACTGTTTCAATCAGTTCAGTTGCCACTACATATTTTGCTCCATCTGCTTCAACTACGCTGTACTGAAGCTCAGGATTGACAGCAATCCCTTGGTTAGCTGGCATTGTCCATGGTGTTGTCGTCCAAATGATGAATTTTTCATCTTGTTCAAGCACACCTTTACCATCTTTTACGTTAAACGCTACGTAAATAGAAGCTGAACGCTTATCATAGTATTCAATTTCCGCTTCTGCTAAAGCAGATTCACTTGAAGGGGACCAGTACACAGGTTTTAACCCTTTATAGATGTAGCCTTTTTTCGCCATGTCACCAAACACTTTGATTTGCTGCGCTTCGTACTGCGGCTGAAGCGTTACATATGGATTATCCCAATCTCCGCGTACACCTAAACGCTTAAACTGCTCACGCTGGCCGTTTACTTGTTCCCAAGCATACTGTTCGCAAAGCTTACGGAACTCAGCTACCGTCATTTCTTTGCGGTTTACTTTTTTATTTTTTGTTAAAGCTGTTTCAATTGGCAAACCGTGTGTATCCCAGCCTGGTACATAAGGTGCGCAGAAGCCTGACATCGACTTATAGCGAACGATAAAATCTTTTAAAATTTTATTTAATGCATGTCCCATGTGAATATCGCCATTCGCATATGGAGGTCCATCATGCAGGACAAATAGCGGACGGCCTTCCGTACGTTTTTGTACTTTTTCATAAATATTCATTTCAGCCCACTGTTCTTGCATTTTAGGCTCGCGGTTCGGTAAATTTCCACGCATTGGAAATTCAGTTTTTAGCATCAATAATGTATCTTTATATTCCATGTTTTACCCTCCAAAAAAAACGTAAATTTCATATCTTTTTGTACCATAACAAAAAGACCTCCTCATCCCAAAAAGGGACGAGAAGGCCTCCCGCGGTACCACCCTAGTAGATTTGCTGTACGCAAATCCTCTTTGCATTCGTAACGTGAATAAACCGCCACTGCTTACTATCATCAGTTCAGCAATGGTACTCTAGGGTGATTTTCACTTTTTTGTTTGTTATCGAGCTCACACCATCCTCGATTCGCTTTGACAAACTAAAAAAGCTACTGTCCCTGTCTCCGTACTGTTTGATATGAAATTTCATCTGTTACCAAATTATATGACAACAAAACGTGAGAAGTCAAGATGATGTCTTGACTAGTCAATTTTTTCTTCTAGCGCTGGCATCTCATAATCCATCAACTGATCCCAGTCGTCGCTGTTTAACATTTCAAGCTGTGCTTCGATTAACATTTTGAAACGAGTTCTAAATACTTTAGACTGCTTTTTCGTCTCCTCAATGTCCATCGCAATTTTACGAGACTTAGACAGTGCTTCATTAATAATACGGTCCGCATTTTTTTCTGCTTCTTTTATAATGAGCTTCGCTTCTTTTTCAGCGTTTCGCTTCACATCTTCCGCTGCTTCTTGAGCAATTAAAATTGATTTATTTAACGTTTCTTCGATGTTAGTAAAATGTCCAAGACGATCTGTTAATTCAGATACTCTTCCTTCTAACTCCTTTTTATCACGCATGACCAGCTCATAGTCTTTAATTACTTGGTCAAGAAACTCATTTACTTCATCTTCATCATATCCGCGAAATCCGCGATTAAACTCTTTGTTATGAATATCCAAAGGGGTTAAAGGCATCTAGGCCACCTCCGTGTTGTCTCATTACGTCATTAGTAATGGTTTATTCGACATATTTTTAAAATTTCCTGCTAGTAGATTTCTTTATTTCTGCTTTCCTACAACAATTCGCCATTTTTCTTTTTTGGTTTTGCCTTCAAGTGAAACGATACGACTTCTGCCGTGACCACGAAGCGACAAAATATCACCTTCATGACATTCAAAAGAAGGCTGTTCAATGACTTTAAAATTTACTTTTACCGCTCCATTTGCAATAAACGGCTGGACTTTTTGTCTTGATAAATTGTGAATGGTCGACAGCAAAACATCAAGCCTCATTGAAGAAACTGTATAAACGTGTTCAACCAGCTCTTCTTTTAAAACATGCAGCTGCTCTCTTTGAATAGAAGAAAGTGAAACTTTGGCTTTTCCAATTGATGTTAAATTCATCTCAATATAAGAAGAAATTTCCTCTGCAACTACAAGCTGAATATCGTCTCCCGCGACCAAAATATCGCCAAATTTTGAACGGCGCAGTCCTAAGGACATCGCCGAACCAAGAACTTGAGGATGTTCAATCGTCACAAACTTTTTAGGATAATTGAGCTCGTACATATGCAACTGAAAATCTTCGCTTTGAGGTACATAGTAATCCGGATATAGCAGCGCACGCTTGCGTTCAGCAAACGGTTGTCCACCATCAAATGAAACTTGAACCTCTCCTTCAGTCCCGACAATAGCCGTCACAATCTGCTGCTCTCTTGGATCTAAAAAGTCCGTTAATTTTGGGCTGTATTGATGTAGGACATCTTCTTTCCACTGAAGAACCTGGTCAATAAATCCATGTTCTTCTTGCCTAAAATGTTCATAAATAGACATATTATTACTCCTACTATTGGTATGTAAAAAAGGAATCCAGCGATTCCTTTTTTAAATAAAACCCACCACATTATTAAGTGAATACACGCCTCTTTCAGCAAATCGCAATAAAAAGATTGCAACAAGAGGTGAAATATCAATCATGCCAATAGGCGGAATGATTTTACGAAAAGGCTCTAAGTAAGGCTCACAAATACTGCCAAGCAGCTGACCAAACTTAGACGCCCTTACATCGGGTACCCAAGACATCAAAATGTAAATAATCAGTGCCCATGAGTAAAGCCCAATTAATTTTCCAAGAATCCCAAAAACGATGTCCAAAAACTACCACCTCTTTACGTTTGTTGTATCGTGTTCTCCCATCATATCTGAAATGCTTCCGCTTACGTCTACATTATCAGGTGTACATAAAAAGATGTCGGTTCCAATTTTTTGAATGTCCCCGCCTAAAGCATAAACTGTACCACTTAAAAAGTCGACAATTCTCACTGCTTGATCTCGTTGAATGCGCTGTAAATTAACAACTACGACTTTACGATTTTTTAAATGATCCGTAATTTCTTGTGCTTCGGCATAGACGCGAGGTTCGCAAAGCATCATTTTTGATGATTTTTGAACGCTTTGCAAGCTAATCACATTTTGCTGCTGATTCGGCTGCTGACTAGCTTTCGCTGCTGGTCTCGACTGCTGTACAGGCTCTTCTACCGACTCTTCTTCTTCGTAATGTTCTTCTACATATTCAGTATCATCATCAAGAGCAAAAAAACTTCTAAAGCGATTTTTCATACTCATCTTGAATTACACCTCCTTAACGTTCATTCCCAACTAACGTGGTTCCTAGTCGAATGAATGTTGCTCCTTCTTCAATTGCAATTGCATAATCGTTTGACATTCCCATTGATAGCTCTGTACACGGTGCATATGGCAAGTTTAGTTCTTGTATACGACTCTGCAATTTTTTTAGACCTTGAAAACAGCTGCGAAGCGTTGACTCGTCATCTGTGTGAGGAGCCATGGTCATCAATCCGACCACTTGGATATTTGCAAATGCTTCAAGAGATTGAATAAATGGAATTACATCTTCTACAGCAAGGCCATGCTTTGATTGTTCTTCGGCAACATTAACTTGTACAAAACATTTTATACGATGTCCTGCACGTTTATCAATTTCTTTTGCTAAAGATAATCGGTCTAGTGAATGAATATAGTCAACTTTATCAATCACATTTTTTACTTTTCTTGTTTGTAAGCTTCCGATAAAATGCCAGGTCGCTTTCTCACCGATTGATTCATACTTTTCTAGAAGACCTTCATCCCTGTTTTCTCCGAGATGTAAAATGCCGGCATCCACTGCTTCTGCTGCTCGTTTTGTGGAAACGTATTTTGTTACAGCAATCAGCTCTACATCTTCTCGATTTCGATTAACTTTTTTACACGCTTCAGCAATTGTTTGTTGAACTGCTTCTAGATTTTCACTTACGCTAGCTGTCACTATGTAATTACTCCTCCTTAAAGCCTATGAAGTTAAACATGCGTCCTGTTTTCCCTTGGTCGCGGCGATGTGAGAAGAACAGGTCATCTTCACAGCTTGTACAATACGACGATGTTAAAATTTGTTCCGGCAATACGCCTGCGTTTTGAATCAGCAGCTTATTGACTTTTTTTAAATTAAGCGCGTATTGTCCAGGACTTACTTCTTGATATCCATTTTGGCCAACTACTTCGTTTACTTGTGTAATGACGCGGTTATCGACAACATAACAGCAATCTTCAATCGAAGGGCCAATCGCCACGTAAATATCTTCAACCGGAACATTTTCTTGCTCTACCCAACGTCGAATCATATTTCCTGCAATATCTTTCACTGTTCCTTTCCACCCAGCATGAGCTAGACCTACTAAATGGTGATCAGGCGCATAGAAGTACAGCGGAACACAATCTGCATAACATAAGGCTAACAAAATATCAGATTCATTTGTATAAATGCCATCCGTTGCTTTTATGCCCTCTTCATACTTGTAGAGTCCTTTTGCACAGTCGGCTTTTGTTACTTTTTGAACAGTTGCTTCATGTACTTGTTCAGCACATACAAAGCTTTCAAAAGACCTGTCTAGTTCGGCTGCTAAAATTTTTCTATTTGTAATAACATCTTCTACGTTATCGTTTACGTGAAGCCCTAGGTTAAAAGAAGCAAATGGAGGTTTACTCACGCCACCATTTTTTGTGGTAAAACCAGCAACAAGCATATCATTCTTTTCTACCCAAGGGCTCAGCCACATAAACGACTCGTGATGGCTTTTTTTTAATGGCTCAGGATTCATGTATGTGACACATCCCTTGTTTCATTTGTTCTCACATATTGTACCACAGATTGCTAGGTGCTGTTGACAAAAAACTAATTCTCTTCAGGCTGAAATGCGTCTTTATAACGTACTAAAATGACATCAGAACCAATTTTCACAATATTTTTCCACGGAATCACAATTTCATCATCTTTTCCAAAGAAGCCCAATACACGAGAGCCTCCGATAATGACGGCCTGTATTTTTCCCGTTGTTAAGTCAATATCAATATCCCCTACATTTCCAAGTTTTTTGCCATCAGCTACATTCACTACATCTTTCAGCTGGAATTCTGAAATCTTTAACATGCTCTCTCCTCCTATAGCCAACTTTATTCCTTAGCCTATATATATTTTCAAATTTTCATTTCATGAAGGAAAAGCTTATTTTTTCTCTGCCATTCTCGTTCTATAGGCATTTTGTCCGCTAATTACACATTTTTTCATCAAAAGACATTCTCAACGAGTAGCTAGAAGTCCTCACAGCAATAGGAAACCGGATATGAATATCTTTTGGTCATGTATTATACATTGATATATACAAAATAAGCACCGTGTCTGTTTTTATAGACACGATGCTTATTAAGTTGAACATCAAATAAAGTGAATGGTATTAATTGTATGAACGCGAGCAGCTGCCAGTTTAGATAGCTTTTGTTAACTTTGAATATTTTTATTCATCTGTTTAATAGCAGCTTTTTCTAAACGAGAAACCTGCGCTTGAGAAATACCAATTTCTTCAGCAACTTCCATCTGTGTTTTACCTTGAAAAAAGCGCTTTCGTAAAATTAGTTTTTCTCGCTCGTTCAATCTTCTCATACCTTCTTGCAAAGCAATTTCTTCAATCCAAGTTGAATCACGGTTGCGTTCATCGCTTAGCTGATCCATGACATAGATTGGGTCTCCACCATCATTGTAAATAGGTTCAAATAGAGAAACCGGATCTTGGATAGCATCTAAAGCAAACACAATTTCTTCATGCGGCACTTCTAGGACTTTTGAAATTTCCTCAGCTGTAGGTTCCTTGGATGTTTCACTCATAAGCCTTTCACGAACTTGAAGAGCTTTATAAGCAATATCACGAAGGGAACGAGAAACACGGATTGGATTATTGTCACGTAAATAGCGGCGAATTTCCCCTATAATCATTGGGACAGCATATGTAGAAAACTTCACGTTTTGACTTAAATCAAAATTGTCAATGGATTTCATTAATCCAATACATCCAACCTGAAATAAGTCATCAACAAATTCTCCACGATTGTTAAAACGTTGGATCACGCTGAGTACGAGACGTAAATTTCCGCTTACTAGCTTTTCTCTTGCTGTTCCATCTCCAGCCTGCATTTGTTTAAACAACTTTCGCATTTCTTCATTTTTTAATACGGGAAGTTTCGAAGTATCTACTCCACAAATTTCTACTTTATTTCTTGTCAACTCTTTCCCTCCTAACAGGAGATGATGTTCTGAATTCAGTATCTCCTCAGAAGGAAAAAATATGCACTTTTACAATTCTGACAATTCCACGCTAAAAAAGCTGATTGTATAAGATGCTTCTCAGCCCTTATACAATCAGCTTTTTTACTTAAACCATTTTATTAAATTCTTTTCGCAGCCGTTTAATAATTCGTTTTTCAAGCCTTGAAATATAAGACTGAGAAATGCCTAGCATATCAGCTACATCTTTTTGCGTTTTTTCTTCTCCGCCGGCTAGCCCAAAGCGCAGCTCCATAATTTGCTTTTCACGATCATTTAATTGGTGCAGTGCTTTCAACAAAAGTTTTCGATCCACATTCGCTTCTAGGTCTTTTGTGATGATATCTTCTTCGGTTCCCATCACGTCAGATAATAGCAGTTCGTTTCCATCCCAATCAATATTTAACGGCTCATCAAATGAAACTTCAGATCGAATTTTGTTGTTGCGGCGCAAATACATTAAAATTTCATTTTCAATACAGCGAGAGGCGTACGTCGCTAGCTTAATTTTCTTTTCAGGATTAAACGTGTTTACTGCTTTAATTAAACCGATGGTGCCAATGCTAATTAAATCCTCAATATTGATTCCCGTATTTTCAAACTTGCGGGCAATATAAACAACAAGTCGCAAATTACGCTCAATCAACAGCGAACGTGCTGCTTCATCTCCTGATGGAAGTTTTTTTAAGAGCACTTCTTCTTCATCTTTTGTTAAAGGGGGTGGAAGAGCTTCACTTCCTCCTATATAGTACACTTCATCTGTTTTTAGCTTAAGCTTAATTAATAATTTGTACCACCATAATTGAAATCGAATTCGATATGTAGCCATTTTGTATCCTCCTTTATTTGTTCACACCTTTTACGATGCGGAACTTACTTCTCCAATAACAATAAGCTTCGGATGAACAATACACTCATATTGCTTCTCCACTGAAAGCGTTGTATGACTAATACCTACTAATACTTTAGTGACTTCAATCGTGTTGGACTGATGCACCAGCCTTACCATATCTGGCTTTAGAGCAAGCAGCAACTGGTTGGCTTGGCCTACGCTTCGATAAGGGACAAAGCGGACTTTTGAATACCACTCTTGATCAATATCTTCGCTGTGTGAAAAGGATTGGACATTTTTGCTTAATTCCATTAAGCCTTCAGGCAATATTTCCTTTAAAGAATCTGCTGTAACAATCATAACCGGGGTTTTCGTCAGCGGATCTACAAGCTGGTTTCCGCTATCAATAAGTCCTTTCATCAACAGCGTCTGTTCGTTTAAAATAACTTCCACATCTACCAGCTGATCAAATGTAATATTTTTCATTCGCAAATCATCAACTCGTGCTTTTGAAAAATAAGATAATAGCGGAAAACCGATAAGAACAAATATCCAGCTAATAGGATCACCAAACTGTGGAGATTTCGTATCAACCATTTGATTAAGAACAAGGAACTGATCTTGAAATAAAAAGTGAACGCCCATTAATCCTCCACCAACAACAAAAGTTGCAAAATAAAACGTTAATAAATTCTCAAAGAAAAAGCGCAGTCGTTTATAACCAAACGTCATCAATACCATAAAAAAAGAGAATAAAATTTTAATAGCAGGGTGAACCATAAGATGAGAAAAAGGCGTAAACATAAGAAGGACAATCAATGAACCGATAAAGCCGCCAAGCAAAAGCCTCCACCACTTGTAATTCCGTTTAAGTACAACTGCACATAACATTAGTAAAATCGTATCTAATCCAAAATTCAGCATCCATATTAAATCTAAATAGATTGGCAATGTTTATAACCTCTCCATTCTTTCTGAATTTTTCTGTTAAAAATTAGTATATAGTACATCCTATTAGAAAGTCTGTCAGTTCATGCCGAGAAACAAGCAGTATTTTTGAGGAAATCATTCGATATTTGTCACACCACTTTTAGAAAGAAAACACAAACCCTTTGAAGGCATCATATTGACCATGTCGAATGTTTTTTATATCCTTTTGGAGTTTTCTAGCTTCATGGCATAAAAAAAGACCTCTGTATAAAACAGAGGTCTTGGCTTTTTATTTTATTAGCGTCTACGATTACGGTTTCGTAAGAATGTTGGAATATCTAGCGCATCTTCAGACTGTGGCTGAGATGGACGCGTATATTCTTGCTGTACAGGTTCTTCACGCTTTACTTCACGCTTCGGCTGTGGAGCCGGCTGCTGTGTCGATTGCTGCATGCGATTCGCCGATAACGAAGGACGACCTGGTTTTGGCTGTGATAAATCTTGGTCACTAAAGCCAGTTGCAATAACTGTAACAACAATCTCGTCTTTTAGGTTTTCGTTAATAACAGATCCAAAGATCATGTTCACTTCTTGGTCAGAAGCCGAAGCAACGATATCTGCAGCTTCTTGTACTTCGTAAAGACTTAGGTTTGTACCGCCTGTGATGTTCATTAATACACCTTGAGCGCCATCGATAGATGTTTCAAGAAGTGGACTTGAAATAGCTTTTTTAGCCGCTTCAGCAGCACGGTTTTCACCAGTAGCAATACCGATACCCATAAGGGCAGATCCTTTGTTAGACATAATTGTTTTCACGTCAGCGAAGTCTAAGTTAATTAATCCAGGAACTGCGATTAAATCTGAAATACCTTGCACACCTTGTCGTAATACGTTATCCGCTTCACGGAATGCTTCTAGCATTGGCGTGTTTTTATCAACGATTTCTAATAAGCGATCATTTGGGATAACAATCAGCGTATCCACTGCTTCTTTCATTGACGCAATGCCGCCTGCTGCTTGAGTAGAACGCTTACGACCTTCAAACGTAAACGGACGAGTAACAACACCTACCGTTAGTGCTCCGAGCTCACGAGCAATTTGGGCAATGACTGGAGCTGCACCAGTTCCAGTTCCTCCACCCATACCAGCTGTTACGAAAACCATGTCTGCACCTTTTAGTGCTTCTTGGATTTGTTCCTTACTTTCTTCAGCTGCTTTTTTACCAACTTCTGGATTAGCACCTGCACCTAATCCTCTTGTTAATTTAGCGCCGATTTGCATTTTTGTTTCAGCTTTTGATAAATTTAATGCCTGTGCATCTGTATTAACTGCAATAAATTCTACACCTTGGACGCCATGTTCAATCATTCGGTTAACCGCGTTGTTACCGCCGCCTCCGACACCGATTACTTTAATCGTCGCTAATTGGTCTACACTTGTATCAAACTCCAACATGATAGTTCCTCCTAATTCTTCGAAATTACCAATCCGTAACGTTAATCAAAGAAGTATCCAAAAAACTTCTTCATTAAATTTTGGTCATTTTTCTTTTTCGGCTGCTCAGCTGATTGTTGCGGCTGCTGTGGTTTCGGGCTAGGTTTGATCATTTCTTGCTCAATCGGCTCTTCTTCCACAACTGGCGCTCCAATTTCCCGGCCTTGTATTTTAGCATTTTTGTATGCAAATTTTATTAATCCTACGCCTGTTGTATAATGCGGCTCACGTACTCCAATATAATCAGGCACTGCTATGCGCACGTTATTCTTTAAAATTACTTGAGCTAGCTCAAGAATACCAGGCATCGCTACTACTCCGCCTGTTAAAACAAATCCTCCTGGAATATCTTTGTATCCTAGGCGATTTACCTCCTGCGTAATCATATCTAAAATCTCTTCTAATCTAGCTTCAATAATATCAGAGATTTCGAGCTGATTAAACTGCTGATGCTGATCGCTTCCAATGATCGGTACACTAAATACTTCTTCTTCAGAAGCATGATCGTAGAAAGCATGTCCATGCTTTATCTTAATATTTTCCGCATCTTCAGTCGATGTGCGAAGGCCAATCGATAAATCCTTGGTAATGTGCTCTCCGCCAACAGCTAGTACATTTGTTACTTTCAAATGTCCTTGGTCAAAGATCGCAACCGTTGTTGAACCTCCACCGATATCTACCAGTGCGACACCTAAGTTTTTTTCATCACGAGATAATGCAATTGAACCAGCGGCTAGAGGCTGTAAACAAATATCACTGATTTCTAAACCAGCTCTTTCTACACAGCGTAATAAGTTATGTAAAACCGTTCTAGATCCCGTTATGATTGTGCCTTCCATTTCTAAACGTACCCCAATCATACCTCTAGGATCATTAATACCTTCTAAGCCATCTACAATAAATTGCTTTGGAATAACATCAATGATTTCACGATCTGGCGGGATAGACATGACTTGAGCAGCATCAATTACTCGATGAATATCTTCGTTTGTAATTTCACGATTCTCGCTTGACACGGCTACTACTCCGTGACAATCCTGTAAAAATACATGATTTCCGCTTATGCCCACTACAACCTTTTTAATTGTAATGCCTACCATTCGTTCAGCTTGTTCTACTGCTTTTCTAATAGATTGAACTGTTGCATCTATATCAACGATAGAACCTTTTTTTAGTCCGTGTGATTTAACATTCCCTACACCAATGATATTCAATGAATCGTTACTCATCTCTCCGATGATTACTTTCACACTGGATGTACCGATGTCTAAACTAACGTATATTTCATTGCTGTTCATTCTTTGGCACCTCCTTTTTCTTTCTGCACATGTCATCTTAATAAATTAAGAAGAACAACAATATTAATTTTTTATTATATGAAAATATTCCACAAATACATCTGTTTCCCTTTTGTAAAATCAATTTTTTTCAAGTTTTTCACAGACTTTATCTCTTTCAAAGAACAAAACGTTCTGGTTTTGACTTTTTTTTAGATTTAAGCCTAAAATTCACTGAAAAAAGCTATTTAACTACAAGTCTACACTAAGATGTACACTGAGAAAAGCGAAACTTACCTAGAACAAATATTACATTTCCATTTCACAGCAACGGAGAAGAAAATCATATGTATGCAGAATACTTGCATGTGATTATACAATGTACGAGGGCTAGTTTGCCAGTCTCAACTCATCTATTTCCTTTAATTAACACTTATAAAAAATAATTACTGCTTGCTCTTTTTATAAGGTTTAAATGCATATCCTTCTTCTAAATCAATAATACCTTTTTGATCATCACTCAATTTACTTGCAATAGCCGGGTAATGAACAATTTTATCAGAGAAGTTGCTAATTTTCCCGCTTACTTCACGCGTATCATTCATAAACACCTCGATGTGAAGAGGTTCTGATTTTGTCGGCGCGTAGTAAATCTCAGAAATAGCCCCTTTTATGCTCTTAGGCGTTTTAGCTAATTCTTGAACCATGCTTTGTATAGCGTCTCCGTCTTTCCAGTCAATTAGCAGCGGAGCGTCGGATGACACTTTCTTAGCACTTACTTCTTTTAGAACTTTCCCATTTTCATTCACAGGGAAATATTTATTCCCCGAGGTTACATATGCAATTCTTGCGTACTCTTTTACGTCGATTACGACCTTATTAGGAAATGTTTTGTGAATGACTGCTTCCTTTACCTCAGGGTTTTTTTCGACTTTTTCTTGAATTTGATCAGCATCAGCTTTCCAGTAGCTGGTTTTTTTGGACAGACCACTCGCTTTGACAATATCCTTATCACTTACATGTTTATTCCCTTGTACTTCAATGTTAGAAACATTACTCAGAGAAGATTGAGAATATACAATAAATAAAATAAGGATGAAAAAGAGTGATAAATACAAAATCAGCCGTCTATTTGCTTTTTGCTTTCGCTGTTCTTGCAGCTTCGGTACCCGATCTTCTAAAACAATTAACTTACCTTTTTCCATTTTTTTCACCCTTATCCATTTGAGAAAATAAACGAGGAATTACCATCTATTTATTTCCAATCTTTGCTTCATGAGAATATCCCCATTATAGCATAGAATAAACACATAAAAGCTACCTTTTCACGCATAACCATACAGCCACGGGCTGGGTAATTAGCGACCGATAATCTCAACTTCTGTATGAATATCAATATCGAATTTCTCTTTAATTGTTTTCTTAACATGAGCAATTAAATTCAGCACATCTGAAGCCGTTGCATCTCCTGTGTTGACAATGAAGTTCGCATGCTGTTCACTAATTTGCGCCCCGCCTACTGAAAAACCTTTTAAGTTGGACTTTTCAATTAAGTCTCCTGCATAATTTGGAAGCGGATTTCTAAAAATACTGCCTGCACAAGGGAAATTCCAAGGCTGTGTTTCGCGGCGATAGTCTTTATTTTTCTGCATGACCGCCACAATATCATCTTTCGTTCCCTTTTTCAAACGCAGCACGGCTTCTACACATACTCCAGGACGGTCTTTTTGTAGAATTGAATGACGATACGAAAATTGAAGCTCTTCATTTGTCAGCCACTCAAGAGTGCCATCTTCAAATAAAATAAGCGCTTTTTCGACTACATGAGACATATCAGAACCATGGGCACCTGCATTCATATAAACAGCGCCTCCCACAGATCCAGGAATTCCACTTGAAAACTCCAGCCCAGACAGACCTTGTTTTGTAATAACTGTTGCAAGCTTGATGCTAGGGTATCCCCCACCTACAGTAACCGTCTCTCCATCTACTGTTAAATCATCTAATCCGGCTCCGAGCTTAATGACCACACCTTCAATTCCCTTATCAGAAACAAGAAGATTAGATCCTCGACCAATCGCTCTCCATTTCACGCCGTGTTTTTTAATAATATCCATTGTAACTTTTAAGTGATCAACAGAATCAGGTTCTACAAGCACATCTGCTGGACCACCAATTTTCATTGTTGTATGTTTTGCTAGCGGTTCATTTTCACGAACCTTTCCAATATTCGCTTCGACTAACTCTTTTACTAACGCTTCCATAAGAACCTCCTAAAACCCTCTTTGCTGTTATAAAACTTTCATGTCAATGCGCCCTTACTTCTAATGCATAAGAATAATAAGAACAGATTCATAACTAAGCAGCAGCACCTTGTAAGATACCTTTTTTCTACCAAGGCACTCTATTCTGTTGTCAATTTCATCATTTTTATTTATCGTATGACATTCACCCATAGAATGTACGTTCATCTGCTATATAAAGTAATTTTGATTGTTTTTTTATCGTTTTTCATTTAGAAGTTAAACACATGCTGACAGTCATAAAAAAACGCTACGCTCATAAGTGCACATACGTTCACCTAATCACTAAGATAAAACATTTAACCTTACACATCATACCATAGTTGGACTCAAAATTGGTTATCACAACATTACATTTTAAAAACATTTCATACAAAAATATCATCTACCTGTAAAAAATCGAAAATAAACCGCCAACAAAATCCGGCGTGCACTTGGATTTAAGATGACGGTTTACTTCAGTAGACCATTGCCTACTTGACATTATACAATTTTTTTCAATTAATAGCGAGAATATCTACTAACATTTAACAAAACTCCAACTGCTGCCAGCATGAGCGTCAGCGATGATCCGCCGTAACTTAAAAATGGAAGCGTAATTCCCGTAACAGGCATAAGACCTGTTACCACGCCTATATTAATCATGACTTGAATCGCAACCATTGAAATAATTCCTAAGGCTAAAAACGTTCCGTAAAGATCAGGAGCTCCGAGCGCTACTTTAATTCCTCTCCAAAGCAATAAGCTAAACAAAAGAAGCACAAGCGTTCCGCCGATGAAACCGAGCTCTTCTGCCAGAATAGCAAAAATAAAATCAGTTTGAGGCTCCGGCAAATAAAAGAACTTTTGTCTGCTTTGCCCTAACCCTAATCCAAGCAATCCCCCCGGCCCAATTGCATAAAGAGATTGAATGATTTGAAACCCGCTTCCAAGCGGATCTTCCCAAGGATTTAAAAATGAAGTGATGCGTTTAATCCGATAAGGAGCCGATAAAACAAGCCCTACAAAACCGGCAACGCCAAGCAACCCAAGACCTGCAAAGTGACTTACTTTTGCTCCTGAAACAAAAATCATGACTAAACAAGTTCCAACAAGCACCGTTCCCGTTCCTAAATCCGGCTGCATCATAATAATGCCAAACGGTAAGAAAACCAGTAATAACGCCGGTAACATGCCTTTTCTAAAAGATGTAATCTTCTTCTGGTTTTCTGATAAATATTTCGCTAAAAATATAATCATAGCAAACTTCATAAATTCTGAAGGCTGAATCGAAAACGCTCCAACTCCTATCCAACTTTGCGACCCATTCCGTACTAGCCCTACTCCCGGAATCAATACAAGTACCAGCATAACAAAGCAAATGATTACAATTGGCTTCGCCCACGTACGCCACATCCAATAATCAATATTCATGATGACAAACATCGCGCATACTCCAAGCCCTGCAAATAAGAGCTGGCGTTTAGCAAAGAAAAAAGAATCATTAAACTTGTATGTAGCCCATACCGCACTTGCGCTGTATACCATGATAAGGCCGATGGTTAGCAAGGAAAGCGTAACGATTATGAGAAAAAAATCTGGGGTAGACCTTTTTGTCGACACTGTCACACACCTCTAAAAATAGATTAGGGCTAGTGTATTTTCTAGGTGTTTAGACAAGCCCTTATTTCAGTTTATGCACAGATTCAATAAAGATGTCACCACGTTCTTCAAAAGTTTTAAATTGATCCCAGCTTGCACAAGCAGGAGATAATAAAATAACATCTTCTTCATCTGAACAAGCATATGCTTCTGAAACTGCTTGTTTAACATTATCGACACGTTTTACAATTTGTATTCCCGCTTCTTTTGCTACGCGTTCAATTTTAGGAGCCGTTTCACCAAACGTAATCACAGCTTTCACATTTTTAAACTCTTCTTTTAAATCATCAAACTCATTGCCGCGATCGAGTCCACCTGCAAGTAAAATCGTCGGCTGCGAAAAAGCGGAAAGAGCTACTTTTGTAGCAAGCATATTCGTAGCTTTAGAGTCATTATAAAACTTACGTTTGTTGATTGTCGTGACATATTGAACGCGGTGTTTAACACCAGCAAACGTTGTGAGCACTCGGTAGATAGCTTCATTTGAACAACCGTACAGCTTCACAACGGATACAGCTGCTAAAATGTTTTCTTGATTATGTTTGCCTGGCAGCACCACATCTTTTAAAGACATCACTTCTTCATCTTTAAAGAAAATGGTTTCGTTTTTAATATACGCTCCTTCTGTCGTTTGAGCTGTAACAGAAAAAGGTACTTTTGTCGCTTTAACATCTGCACTTGCTTTCATCACTAGCTCATCATCCGCATTAATAACGGCAAAGTCTTCACTTGTTTGATTGTTAAAGAGATTTGCTTTCGCTTTGATATATTCCTCTTTTGTGCCATGATAGTCTAAGTGAGCATCAAATAAATTCAATAATAAAGAGATTTTCGGACGGAATTTTTCAATTCCCATCAGCTGAAAAGAAGAAAGCTCCGTTACAATTACATTGTCCTTTGTTGCTTTTTGCGCCACTTCACAAGCTACTGTTCCAATATTTCCAGCAATCAACGGCTGCTTTTGATCTTCTTCTAACATTTTATAAATTAGCGTTGTTGTTGTTGTCTTCCCATTGCTTCCCGTAATTCCGATAAAAGGAGCTTCGCTAATTTCATAAGCCAATTCTACCTCTGTTAAAATCGGAATATTTCGCTTTAATGCTTCTTGCAATAGAACGTTTGAATACGGAATCCCAGGGTTTTTTACAATAACATCCGCTTTGTCTAAAAGCTCAAGCGGATGATGTCCACACACAACTTCAATGCCCGTTTTTTCTAATTCCTGTGCTGCTACGTTCTCTTCGTACGGTTTTTGATCATTAACCACTACTTTAGCACCAAGCTGTTTAACTAACTGAGCGGCTGCTAAACCGCTCTTCGCTAACCCTAAAATAAGTACTTGTTTACCTTGATACGTATTGACTGATTTCATTTAAATCCACACCTCGATATAAATTCCAAGCATTGCAAATAATAGTCCTACAGCCCAAAAAGTCATAACTACGCGCCATTCCGACCAGCCGCTTAGCTCGTAATGGTGATGAAGCGGGCTCATTTTAAACACACGTTTTCCTGTTGTTTTGAAAGATGCGACTTGAATAATAACAGATAGTGTTTCAATAACAAACACACCACCGATAATAACAAGCAAGAATTCCATTTTCATTAAAACAGCCACCGTAGCGATAGCTCCTCCTAGCGCTAAAGAACCCGTATCTCCCATAAATACTTTTGCAGGATGGGCATTAAAAACTAAAAATCCTAACACAGCTCCTACTACAGCAACTGAGAAAATAGATAATTCAAACTGCTCTGCATTCCAAGCAAGAACTGCAAATGCACCAAAAGCAATCGCACTTGTACCAGATACAAGTCCGTCTAATCCATCCGTCAAGTTAACCGCGTTTGAAAAACCAACAAGCCAGATGATGAGGAAAACAACATAAAACCAACCTAAATCGATTGGGTCTTTAATTCCAGGAATCGTCACTTCAGTTGAAAACTCAAACTGTCTTGCAATAAAGTAAAAAATAATTGAAATGACAACCTGACCTAAAAACTTTTGTTTAGATGTTAATCCAAGGTTACGCTTTAACACTACTTTTATAAAATCATCTAAAAATCCTAATAAACCAAATCCGATTGTGACAAATAATAATAGAAACGTCTTATATGTAAGTTCTGCATACTGATTGACCATAATAAGAGTTGCCACAATAATAGATAATAAAATCATGATACCGCCCATTGTAGGTGTACCTGATTTTTTCTGGTGAGATTTCGGGCCTTCATCACGAATACTTTGACCAAACTTTAATCTTCTTAAGAAGGGAATAAAAATCGGCGACAATACAACCGTAATTAAAAAGGCTACGCCGATTGTCAATAAAATTGATTGTTCTAGCACGATGTTCCCTCCTTAACTTCCAACTCATTCCGACTCATTTTGTTCTCTACCCATTTCATTACTACTTTCGCTCCTCAATCATTTTGCGTGCTACTTCTCGATCGTCAAAATCGAATACTTTTTTACCAATAATTTGATAGGTCTCGTGCCCTTTTCCAGCAATGACAATAACATCATCTGCATGCGCTGTTTCCACTGCATAGCGAATAGCTTCTGCACGATCAGCAATCGTCACATAGTTATCTGTATCCAAACCTTCTTCCATATCTTTTAAAATAGCCAATGGATCTTCACTTCGTGGATTATCAGATGTCAAAATAGCTTGTGTACTGTATTCAGCTGCAATTCGAGCCATGATTGGTCGTTTTGTACGATCTCGATCTCCGCCACAACCAACAATAACATATATATTGCGTTTTGCGAATTCTTTTACAGTTTTTAACACGTTCTCTAAGCTGTCCGGCGTGTGGGCATAATCAACGATAACCGTAAAATCTTGCTCCGCATCAACCACTTCAAAACGCCCAGACACGCCTTCTAACACTTTTATTTCCTCGACAATAACTGACAGAGGGATACCTGATACTAAACATGAAGCCGTAGCTGCTAATACGTTGTAGACGCTGAATTTCCCAATAAGTTTCATCCCTACACGAACCGTTTCTGTCGGTGTTGTCAAGTCGAACGTTGTGCCGCTGTTTGTAATTTGAATATTGGTTGCGCGAATATCACTTTCACGGTCAATACCATAGGTAATCACTGTAGCAGCCGTGTTTTTAATATATTCCTCGGTTGCCGCATCATCAGCATTAAGAACTGCAAATTTAGGACGATTATGGTTATAAGCGTTTCCTAACTGTGCAAATAGCAACCCTTTCGCACGACGATAATCTTCCATTGTATGATGATAGTCCAGGTGATCTTGCGTTAAGTTACTAAATACCGCAACATCAAAGTCGCACCCGTGTACGCGGCCTAAGTCAAGTGCATGAGATGATACTTCCATCATCGCTACTTCTACATTCTCCTCCACCATTTGGTGAAATGTTTTTTGGAGCGTCAGCGATTCAGGCGTTGTGTTTTTCACATCATAAGACGTATCACCAATACGAATTTCAATCGTTCCAATTAGACCTGTCTTTTTATGTTGTGATTTAAAGATATGCTCAATTAAATGTGTAATCGTTGTTTTTCCATTTGTGCCTGTTACACCAATTAAATGCATTTTTTGTGTGGGCTGATTGTAGAAAGCATCCGCTAGCACTGCCATTGCTCGTTTTGTACTCTTCACGCGTACAACAGGCACTTCTACATCCACAGGCTTTTCTGCTAAGATTGCTACTGCCCCTTTTTCCACAGCCATCTGTGCAAAGCTATGGCCATCAACTGTATAGCCGTCTATACAAATGAACAATGCTCCGGGCTTAACTTCTCTTGAATCCATTTCAATTGACGTAATATCAATATTCTGTTCAGGAAGCTGAACAAAATCATGTAAATGTGTTAGTAGTTCTCGTAAATCCATTCCTACCATGTCCTCTCTATTTGTAAAGTGAAACGTTTGTTATAAGACGCTATGGCAACTATTCTTCTTTTTCTAGCACCTAACCTATTACATTTTACAGAAAAAGAAGCCCGGAGGGAACACCCCCAAGGCTTATTTGTTGATTTCATGTTCACACGCGGAGTAACCTGCTGATTATCATGCAAGGAAGAATAATGGTTTATAGAGATTTTTATTTTCCCATATAAATTCTAACCGTTTCGCCTTCTTTAACTTTCGTTCCGGCTGCAGGAGACTGCTTGACCACTTTATCTCCTTCGCCACTCACATCTAATTTTAAATTAAGTAGCTGTTCTTGTAACTCTTTTTTTGACATTCCTACGACATTTGGTACTTTTATCATTGGTGTGTCCAGCCACGTTAACTCTTTTTCAATTTGTCCTTTACGCGGTTTAACGTCCATCACACGCAAGCTGTCTTCAATCATTTTACCTACAATCGGAGCTGCTACAACTCCACCAAACTGAATGGTGCCTTTTGGATTATCAACCGCAACATACACGACAATTTCAGGGTTATCTGCTGGTGCAACACCAATAAAAGAAACGATGTGATTATTTTTTAAATACTTTCCATTTTGAGCTTTCTGCGCCGTACCCGTCTTTCCTCCAACGCGGTACCCTTCCACAAAAGCTCCTTTTCCGCTTCCTTGTGCTACTACACTTTCAAGAGCAAAACGCACTTGCTTAGACGTTTCCTCGGAAATAACTTTTCGCTTAGCAACCGGCTTATGACTGCTTACAACTTTTCCGGTAGTTGGATCCACCCACTCTTTGGCAATATAAGGTTCATAAAGCGTTCCACCGTTTACGGCTGCGGAAACAGCAGCTACTTGTTGAATAGGCGTAACAGCAACCCCTTGCCCAAAAGCTGTTGTAGCTTGTTCAACCGGCCCTACGCGCTCAAGCGGGAACAAAATTCCTTTTGCTTCCCCTTGTAAATCAATACCTGTTTTTTGACCAAAGCCAAATTCTTTAATGTATTTGAACAATTTCTCTTTTCCTAAACGTTCCCCAAGCTCCACAAAACCAGGGTTACATGAGTTCTGTACAACTTCTAAAAAAGACTGCTGTCCATGTCCGCCTTTTTTCCAGCAGCGAAGTCTCGCTCCGCCAACTTCCGCGGCTCCATCATCGTAAAATTGATCTTTTAGTAAATCCACTTTCTTTTCTTCAAGAGCAGCTGCCAGTGTAATAATCTTAAACGTCGATCCGGGCTCATATACGCTCCAGATTGGAAGATTGCGATTATACACCTCAGGCTTCACATTTTTAAAATCCGTAGGATCAAAGCCCGGACGACTAGACATACCTAAGATTTCACCATTTTTAGGATTCATGGCAATGGCAATCATACCATCTGGATTATAAGCTGTCTGAGCATTATCCAACTCACGCTCCATGATCGTTTGCACACGTGAATCAATGGTCAATCTCAAATCCAGCCCGTCCACAGGTGCTGTGTAGTCATCGGCTATATTGGGCATCTTTTTACCTTTAGCATCCGAATACAATTTAACTGAACCTTTTTGTCCTTTTAGCTCTTTATCATAATATAATTCAAGGCCTGTTAACCCTTGATTATCTACTCCCGCAAAGCCTAATACATGCGACAAATAACTTCCAAACGGATAGTACCGCTTCGAATCCTCAGCTATATATACGCCTTTTAAATTTAAATTCCGCACTTCATTTGCTTTCGCATGTGAAATTTTTCTTCCTTCAGGACGCAAATACACGCTAGAAGAAGCTTTTGTTATTTGCTCATATACTTTTTCTTTTGATGCTCCCAGCACTTTTGCTAACTTTTCAGCCGTAACAGCTGGATTTTCAACTTGTCTTGGCATAACTAAAACGGTCGGTGCACTTTTATTTGTAGCAAGTGCCACATCATTGCGATCTAGTATCTTTCCTCTTTCAGGTTCAAAAGGAATATTCCGACTCCATAAGTCTTTGGCTTTTTCAGTTAGCGTATCCCCAGTCAGCAACTGTACATATCCAAGCCTTGTATCAATAATCAAAAACACAATAAAACCGACAAACAAAACAATAGCTAGCCTTTTACGAACTGTGACTCCTGATACCCGCATATATTAGAACCTCCTCTGAATCGGCTCGTTCCAATATATGCTTGTACAGGATTCACTAGAACTTATTTTCTAGTCAAGTTGCTTATCGTCTTTTTTACTGTCAGATTCACTTTTTTCCGTTTCTTTTAGCTTATTTAACGTGCTTGAAAATTCTTTAGGCGTTTCAAGTTCCACTTTCAGGTACGTTCCTGCTTTTAGCGGATCTCCTGCTTTAATACTTTGACTTACAACATAACCATTTTCAAGTGCGCTAGGTCGAACGTTGACAAATTCACTAAAACGAATAACGTCACGATGTGAAAAACCTGTTAGATCAGGCATTGTGGCTTTTCCGTTTGTCTTAATGAACACGCGTTGACCAGTAACAATGGTATCAGAAGTCGGTGATTGGCTTTCTACCGTATCTCCTTTACCTATTACAACAGGAACAAGCCCTTTTTGTTTTAAGTCTTTCACGGCACTATCAACTGATTCATTAACGTAAGATTTAAGCGTGATTTCTGAATCCACTTTCTTTTCTTTCGTTTCTTTTCCGTCTTCATCCGTTTTTTGAGGCTCCACCCCTAAATACTGCAGGCTATTTTTCATCACCGGATTAAATACAGCTGTAAGCGGCGCAGTACCCGTCTCTTGAGGCGTGAGAGTTGGATTTTTAACGGCTACATAGACAAGGAGCTTTGGATCCTTAGCAGGTGCAAAGCCCATAAAGGAAATGAAATTTTTCCCGTGTCCATGAAGGTAACCTCCGGTAGGCCCAGGAATTTGAGCTGTTCCCGTCTTTCCAGCGACATCGTATCCTTCAATCGCGTAAGGTTTCCCTGTTCCATCATCAGAAGAAACAACGGTTTCTAAAATACCTAGCGTTTCATTCGCTGCTTTTTTAGAAATAGGCTGGCCTACTACGGTAGGTTTTGTTTTCTTAATCGTTTTCTTATTTGTCTCATCAACTACTTGTTTAATCACGTAAGGCTTCATCATTTTCCCGTCATTTGCAATCGCCGTAGCCGCTTGAATTTCTTGAATAGGCGTAAAAGCAGACGCCTGTCCAAATGCAGTAGTTACGCGGTCTCTCGGGTACTTCGTCACTAACTTGCTAGAAGCTTCATTTGGCAAGTCAATTCCCGTCTTATCCATAAAGCCAAACTTGTCCAAGTATTTATACAAACGGTCGGTACCTAATTTTTCGTTGGCTAAAATGGCAACTGCTACATTTGAAGACCTTTGAATTCCTTCATTAAATGTAATAGCTCCCCAGCCGACTCCGCCGTTGTGATCGTTAATCGGAACGCTGTTTTTCGTTACTTTATAAGATCCCGACTGATAGCGGTCTTCGCCGTTATAGACGTCTGCATCAATCGCGGCTGCTAGCGTAAAAATTTTCATCGTTGAACCAAGTTCATAGCTGTTTTCAACAAACGGATTACGATAAGAAGTGATATCACGAATATTCGGGTCAAATGAAGGTCGGTTTGACATCGCCAAAATTTCACCGGTTTTCGGATTCACTACTGTTGCCATTAGCTCTTCTGGTTTATATTCTTTAGCAGCAGCTGTCATCGCATCCTCTAAAAACGTTTGAATTTTTTCATCAATCGTAAGCGTAACGCTGTCTCCGTTTTTAGGAGCTACAATTGACTCTTTTGGATCCGGAAGCTTAATTCCATTTTTAGCAGCTTCGTATTTTACATATCCATCTTCTTCAGAAAGCTGCTTATCAAATACTTTTTCAATTCCCATTTTCCCTACGATTTTACCCGTATCATCTTTTTGTGCGTACCCTAAAATACTTGAGGCGAAGACACCGTTTGGATAGAAGCGCTTCGAATCGCGTAAAAACGTGATGCCCGGGAGATTTAGTTTCTCAATTTTTTGCTTTAGCACGTTATCAATATCACGTCCGCCTGGGCCAAGTTCGACTTGGAATGCCTTTCTTTTAATTCCTCTCGTTAACATGCTTTCAATTTTTGATTCGTCCATATTCAATAGCGGCGCTAGCTTTTTAGCTGTCTTTTCAGGGTCTACCACGTGCTGTGGGTGTTTTTTATCTTCTGACTGCGACTCCTTCAAAATCGCCACAACCGTATAAGCACCCGTGTCTTGGGCGATTGCCTCTCCGTTTCGATCGTAAATCGTACCGCGCTGTCCTTCAATTTTAGACGTTCGCGTATGCTGTTTTTGTGCAATTTCGGCTAAAGCTTCTCCGTCTGCTTTGCCCGTCGCTTGGATGTAAAAGAACCTGATGGCTAATACAAAAAAGAGCAATGCAAATATTAAAATTAATATTGCTGCTCCTGTACTAATATTGCTATTTTTTCTTGGCGTAGTCATCGCAATTAATCGTTAACGACTTTTACGTTATTTTCATTCAATTTTAGTCCAAGTTCTTTTGCTTTTGTCCAAATACGATCGTATGCACTTAACTCTGTTACCTGTAATTTTAACTCATTGTTTTTTGCTTCTTGCTTGTCAATCTTTCCATCGAGTGATTGCACTTCTTCACTGATGCTATAAAGCGAAGATTGATTTGAAATGATTTGCACAGACCCAAACAGCATGAGTGCGACAAATCCAGAATACACAATTTTTTCACCAACCGTGATTTTTCTTTTTGTCTTCCGAACAACTTGACGTACCGTCTTTTGCTGCTTCTGCTGCTGATCTTGCTCTCTTACTTTGTATGCTACATTGTTCATTCTCGTCCCCTCCTCTTTGATAAAACCCTTTAAATTACACTAATTTCTCAACAATTCGAAGCTTTGCCGAACGCGCGCGCTTATTTTCTTCTATCTCTTCTTCTGAAGGTAAAATAGGTTTTCTTGTAATAACTTTCATTTTAGGTTTAAATTCTTCTGGAATAACCGGCAGTCCATGCGGAAGCTGCGGAACCGTGCTTGCATTTTTAAACGCCACTTTACAAATTCGATCTTCAAGTGAGTGGAAGGTAATAACACTTACACGTCCACCTTTTTTGATCACATCCATAGCCTGTTCAATTGCATCTTCAAATACTTGAAGCTCATCATTTACAGCAATTCGAATAGCCTGGAAAATTCGTTTTGCCGGATGTCCACCCGTTCGTCTAGCTGGCGCTGGAATACCATCTTTAATAAGATCAACCAGCTCTAGCGTTGTTTCAATTGGTTTAGACTCTCGATATGCTTCAATTTTGCGGGCAATTTGTTTTGAAAACTTTTCTTCTCCGTATTGGAAAAAGATTTTCACAAGTTTTTCATAAGGCCATTCATTTACTACGTTGTACGCAGAAAACATTGAGTTTTGATCCATGCGCATATCAAGCGGGGCATCATGATGAAAGCTGAACCCTCGCTCTGGTGTATCCAACTGAGGAGACGAGACTCCGAGGTCAAACAATACTCCATCTACTTCTTCAATTCCGTGTTCCATTAGCTGCTCTTTTAAATAGCGAAAATTACTTTTGATTAGAATAACTCTGTCTAGATACGGGGCCAATTTCTCTTTTGCATTTGCAAGAGCGACATCGTCTTGATCAAACGCAATTAATTTCCCTTTTTCTGATAGCTGTTTTACGATATATTCACTATGACCTGCTCCGCCAAGCGTGCAGTCGACATATACTCCATCCGGCTTAATATTTAAGCCTTCCGCTGCTTCTTTAAGCAAAACAGTTGTGTGATTAAACATTATGACACCTACTTCTTTCTAAACTACTTAGTTATGTATACAAAAAGCAAAAAACGGTGTTTTTCTTTGATATATATACACGTTTATATTATATATCAAAGTTCAACATTATTTCAGCTATTTATATAAGAATTAAGTAGAATTTTGTCTTTTTGTCACAAATAGTGTCATTTTGTTAAAAGTAGGACATATTCGTAGAATAAAATGTAAGGAATATAAGGTTTTTTTGCATAATTAGAAATAAATACCTTATAAGGATTCAATTGGTTAACATTCACCTTGTAGACTTTTTCTCTTTTCCAAAATAAAAATCCTGCTTTTCAGCAGGATTTTATTAGACATAACAGACTTTTAACTGGTGATTTAATTCGACTTCAGCACTTAGTAAATCTGACACAAATTGCATACCATAACCATTTAAATAATACATAATATTCCACATGCGTTCTTGTGGAGCATTGTAGGGACGAAGAGCAAGTTCAATTTGAGCATATTTTGAATGCTTCACATCGTGCTTAATTAGCTGTTTGGATTCGACAATCTTTTGAATGGTTTCAAACTGCTTTTGAATAATCGCTCGATTTTTAAGCATGACTTCATCAAATGTTTTGTCTTCTTTTTGAATATTTTCACGAAGAGTTTTATGAATTTTTTCAAAATCTTCTTTCGCTTTTTCAAAATACATTTCGTACGGGTTGTGAACTTCTGTCTTAAGCCAGTGCTCCCTCTCTGCATCTACGCCTTCGTTCATTACGTTCGAAAGGTCTAACTGAAGTTCATCCATATACTTTTCGATATGTCTTTCTACGATTGCATAGGATAACCTCGGAACCACGGGAGGCATTTTAAAGCTAAATAAAGAAAATGCTTTTTCAAGCTCTGCCCAATACGCTACTTCCCCTGGACCTGCAATAAACGCAAGGGTAGGAAGTAAGTACTCCTGCATAAGGGGTCTAGTCACAACGTTATTACTAAGAAGCTCTGGCGTTTGTTTAGCAATTTGAACCAGCTCTTCTTTAGACAGCGCGAGTTCATTTTGCTTTCCAACAAACTGCTCTTGTTCTGCATCTCTTTCTAAAAGTACTCTGTTTTCATTGTGTGAATAAAAGAGATGAGCCGTTTCTTCTCCCACTTCAATCATTCGTCCGTATTGTTTTTGAATCTCTGTTTGCTGTTCCATAACGGCTGACGATAATTTGTCATTTTGTTCAATTAACGTCACAAAGAAAGAAGATTCAATGCTGCGCACTTCTTTAGAAGCTGCATCCATTAAAATAAGACCTGACTCTGCGAACATTGTGGTAACCAAATGAGCAAAGAAATCGACATAGGTACGTGATTTATCTAACGCTTCTAAAACAAAGTGTAATACCTGGTTTGTATGCGCCGTTTCGTTAAACGTTTGAAATACATCACGAACCCAGCTTCTACAGGCCTCATGGTCTAGTTCAATTTGAGAAACCATTTGCTTTTTCTTTAAAGAATGCTTTAGCGTTTTCTTTAAAAGCTGATTTTTATGCTCTGTGTATACATGGTTGATCTCAGCAAAATCATGATCTTCTCCAGCAATCCAAAATACCGGAAGCACGGGCACGTTTAAAGCTTCCTCTTGTTGTTTAGCTAGGAGCACAATTGAAATCACTTTATGAATGGTGTACAAAGGACCGGTAAGCAGCCCCGCTTGCTGACCTCCAACGACCACTGCGCTGTTAGGATCTTTTAGCTTTTCAATATTTTCAATCGTCTTAGAAGATGCTCCGTAGCGCTTATTAAAATCAAGCAGATACTCAGCAAGCTGTTCTCTTGGATAAGACTGCTTTTGAACATCCGCTAAACGTTTTTCATATACGTCTTTTTCGTGTATATTATAATGAAAAAAGGAAAGTGCTTGCTTTTCACCTTTTATGTAATCGTTCGTTAGTTTGTTTCCCGCCTTTAAAGAGACGTCTGTAATCTCCATGAAAGAACTTCCTTTCTTTTCCTAATACTTATATTCTCTACATATAGCTTCATTATCCATAATGTAACTGCCCACGTCTAGTAACATGCTTTACAGAGAGGAAATACGAAAAGCGATTCCACCTATATTTAATACAATATGTGCAATAAGAAACAAAACGAAATTCATCCGAAAGAACCCTTTCGCGATAAGCTTCATTTCTAAGTCATGTTTGACTTTCCAATGTACAAACATCATAATCATTGCTACAACTAAAAGGACTAACGCAATCAACCACAAAAAAGAGTGCCCGAAAATTTCCACAGCTGCATAATGCACGGACAAAATAAGAAAAACCGTAGTAATGTACGTTGCCATGTGGACAGATTTCCTTTTATTTTTCGTCAGTTTGCGTAAAAGCATGTATAGAATAAAAAAACCAACGAGCGGCAGAGTGACAAACGTCGCAAAAACTCCAGCAATAAAACTTCCCATGTTAATCACCCTTTTCTTCTTCGATTCCTTTTATTGACCCATATAAAAAGTCAACAATAGGCGTCGGCGTTCTTTTTTCAGCAGCTTGTGTTTGAATATAGCCTAAAATAGCATCAATTTCTGTTTGCCGCCCCTCCTGTATATCTTTTAGCATAGAAGATTGATTTGTACTCGTGCGCGAACAAACCCCCAGCGCATTTTCCCAATAATTAAAAGCTGAATCCAGTTTTAACACAGCCGCAATCTCTTCAAACAATAGACGCATCGTTTTATAAAAGTAACCGTTATGAATCAGCTGCCCATTTTTTACCCGATACAGCGCCGTAAGAGGATTGATAAGCGCATTTACAACTAATTTCTTCACCAGCATCGCATACCAATCTGTTTCAATCACCCAAGGAAAATTCACAATTGGCAAGATAGACTCCATTTCTCCTCTGTACGAAGCAATACGGGTTGTTCCTATTCCTGTATGATGGACGCTATCCATATTTGTACGCATTGCCCCGTGTTCAACTGTACCCAAATAGAGAGTGCTCTGGGGGAGATTTTTAAGAATTTCAATATGGCTCATACCGTTTTGGATAAACAAAAGGGGAGTATGTATAGTAAGAGTTTTGATAAAAGGAATAATCTCTTTTAAATGATACTGTTTTACAGTAATAATGATTAAATCTGCTTCTTTTATGTTTTTTTCCAGAGGGATAGCACTGACTTTTTTAGTGTGATGTTCCCCTTGTCTATGTAAGGTAATTCCATTTTCGTTAATACACTTTGCTTGAGTTTTTGTTTTCGTGTACAAGGTTACATCATAACAATCTGATAAATACGCGCTAAACAACAGACCTAATGATCCGCCTCCAATAATACCTATAGTTTTCATCGTATTTTTTGTTCCTCTTTCTATTATTGAGTTTCATTTTAGCAAAAAAATGCTTTGAATTAAATGCATTCTTAAAATTTTACCTATTCATATAGCCCGTGTGATTAAAAATCACCGGGCTTGTTATAAATTATTTAGAGTGATCCCGTTTTTTTCTATTATACGGGATACACCGGATGTTTACGACGGCTAAAGGTCACATTCTTTGTTTCATATAATTGAAAGCGGTCAATTAAAGTTCGACGCAGTTCGTTAGCAGGAACGATGTCGTCAATAATAAGTTCAGAAGCCAGCGTATAGATATCAATGTGTTCTTTATACTCCTGCTGTTTCTGTTTAACAAACATAAACCGCTCTTTCGGATCTTCAATTTCATTAATTTTATTAGAATAGACGGCATTTACTGCCGCTTCAGGACCCATTACGGCAATTTGAGCAGTAGGCAATGCAAGGCAGCAATCCGGTTCAAAAGCTGGACCAGCCATAGCGTAAAGCCCTGCGCCATAAGCTTTGCGCATAACTACGGAAATTTTAGGAACTGTAGCTGAACTCATCGCTGCAATCAATTTTGCTCCATGTCTAATGATGCCTGCTCTTTCTACTTTGGTTCCAATCATAAATCCAGGTACATCCGCTAAAAATAGCAAAGGAATATGGAAGGCATCGCACAGTTGAATAAATTTTGCGCCTTTATCTGCTGAATCTACAAACAACACTCCTCCTTTGACCTTCGGCTGATTGGCAATAATCCCCACTACTTTTCCATCTATTCGTGCAAGCCCTGTTACCAATTCGGCGGCAAACAGTTTTTTCACTTCAAAGAAGCTCCCTTCGTCAATAAGGGTATCAATTGCTTCATAGATATCAAATGGAACATTTTGATTCTCTGGAATTAGTTCTACTAAATCCTTTGTCTGCTTAGGCTCTTTAGCTTTTTGTACTTTAGGCTTCTCTTGATAGTTTTGTGGAAAGTAGGTTAAATAAGATTTGGCATACGAAATAGCTTCTTCTTCAGAATAAGCTAACACATCTCCACATCCGCTAACGCTGCAGTGCATATGTGCTCCTCCCATTTCCTCTAGCGTAACCTTTTCTCCAATAACAGCTTCGGCCATACGCGGCGAACCTAAGTACATAGAAGCGTTTCCATCTACCATCACAACAATATCACAAAATGCAGGGATATATGCTCCTCCAGCTGCTGACGGACCGAAGAGCAAACAAATTTGAGGAATGACGCCGGAAAGTTTTACTTGATTGTGAAAGATCCGTCCAGCGCCTCGGCGGTTTGGAAACATATCTAATTGATCCGTAATACGTGCTCCTGCAGAATCCACTAGGTACAGCAAAGGCACATGCAGTTTTTCTGCTACTTCTTGAATACGAATAATTTTCTCTACTGTTCTAGCCCCCCAAGACCCTGCTTTTACAGTAGAGTCATTAGCCATTACACAAACCGTTTCACCGTTTACTTTTCCAATTGCGGTTACAACACCGTCTGCCGGCAACCCTTCGGCTTTATTATTTGCAAACATGCCGTCTTCTTCATATTTCCCGTCATCAAATAAAAGCGCTAAACGATCTCTTACAAAAAGCTTCTGTTGTGTTGCAAGTTTCTCTTTGTACTTCTCCGCGTTGCCACACTCTACTTTTTGACGATTTTCATCATATTTTTTCTGAGATTCACCTGTATGTATCATGATATCTCTCCTTTATGAGTTATGAAATAGTCACCAAAACGTCGCCTTCGTTCACAAAATCCCCCACGGCTATATGGACAGTCTCTGCAATACCAGCTTGATCGCTTTCAATAGGAATTTCCATTTTCATAGATTCTAATACAACAACAACTTCTCCTTTGGCTACACTTGCACCTTGCTGAACAAACACATTAAATACCATGCCTGCCATTGTCGCTTTGATTTCACTCATTGTGGTGCTCCTCCTTTATTTAATACGGTTGATAATAACGATGTGTTATAGGTGCCTTTTTCATATAACTCTTCATTTAACAACTGCTTAAATAGAGGAATATTCGTTTTGATTCCCTCTACAACAGCTTCTGTAAAATATGATTTAGCGAGTTCAATTGCATTGGAACGCGTACGACCAGTAATAATAACTTTTGCAATCATTGGATCATAAAAAGGTGTAACCGCATTCATATCACTGTAGCCGCTGTCTACGCGCGCATAGGTTCGCTCCGGCAAGTGATAACCCGTAATTTTTCCCGGAGCCGGTAAAAAAGTAAACGGATCTTCTGCATAAATTCGAAATTCAATGGCATAGTTATTTGCTGCTATTTCCTCTTGCACACGTGGAAGCTTTTCTCCGCGCGCAGCTAAGATCTGCCACTTAACTAAATCGACCCCTGCAATTTGCTCGGTGATCGGATGCTCAACTTGCAGCCGCGTGTTCATTTCAAGAAAATAAAAATTTTCGTCTTCATCCACAATAAACTCCACCGTACCTGCATTATAATATCCGATTGCTTTAGCCGCTTGAACGGCTTGGTTTTGCATGGCTTGTCGCGTACTTTCTTTTAAAGAAAGCGCAGGGGCTTCTTCAATCACTTTTTGATTTCTTCTTTGTACGGAACAATCGCGTTCAAAAAGATGAACGACATTACCATGCTGATCTCCAAACACCTGTACTTCGATATGTTTTGCGTTTGTGATAAGCTTTTCAATAAACATTCCTTCTTGACCAAAATATGCTTTTGCTCTTGCTTTTGTGGAGGCATACACTTGTTTTACTGCTTCTTCGTTATCGCAGCGCACCATCCCAATTCCGCCGCCGCCTCCGCTTGCTTTTAACATAACGGGATATCCAATTAGACTCGCTACTTTACAAGCCTCTTCAACTGACGTCACATCGCCTTCGCTGCCGGGGACAACAGGTACACCCGCTTCTTTCATCGCGGCACGAGCAGCAATTTTGTCGCCCATCATCGAAATGATTTCGGGAGAAGGACCGATAAAACAAAAACCTTCATCAATCGCTCTTTTAGCAAATGCACTATTTTCCGATAAAAATCCATACCCAGGATGAATGGCATCTACTTTTTCTTCATGACTAATTCGCAGCAATTCTTCTACATTCAAATATGACTTTTGCACAGGAGGCTCTCCAATTCGACGTGCTTTTGTAGCTGCTTGAACATAAGGAAGCTCTGCATCTGCATCGGAATAGACAGCCACCGTTTCAATGCCCATTTGTTTGCATGTATGAATAATACGAAGAGCAATTTCTCCTCGATTTGCAATCAGTATTTTTTTCACCTTTCTCTCCCCTTTCCTCAAATTTCTACTTTCCCCCATATAATTCTACAATAATTTTAAAACTCCTCTACAATTTTTGAAAACGCTTTCTGTTTGAATCTCACTTTCCTTTTGCTTCCTTTCTAAAAAGTGATGCTTATAGTAATGTATTCTTCGTATTTAACTGAAAGAATTCATTTTTCCTCATGCGCCTTGAATATTCGTTCACCAATCATGAAAACAGAATATTTTGTGTTTTTGTTATATAATATTAGACAAACGAACCAAGCCAGTTCGTTTGTCTAGCAAGGAGACATAACAAGGGGGATATGGGATGAATTACGAAGTGAAGCATTTAAAAATTAATTTTAAAACGCTAGAAGAGTTCAAGAAATTCAAAGAATATGGCATTCAAGAACTTTCAATGCTAGAAGAATTACATGCCAAAATTTCCGATAATGAAATAAATTCTCCGTTTTACGGTATTTATTTTGGAAATAGCTTAGTGGCTCGGATGAGTCTCTATAAGCGAAACAAACAGTACGATCAATATTTCGAGCCGCCTCAAACGTATATTGAAGTGTGGAAACTCGAAGTGCTCAGCGATTTTCAGCGCAAAGGATTGGGTCAAACGCTCGTTGAATACGCCAAATCCTTTCAATTACCTATCAAAACAAGCCCACGAGTAAAATCGAGTGATTTTTGGTCAAAAATGGGGTTCGTGCCTGTAACGTATGATATCGATCGTGATTTGGGAGAAAACCCTCTTATTTGGCTACCAAACGGTGTAAGCGAACAAAAATAAACAGCTGATTTCCAGCTGTTTATTTTATATCTATGTGGTATATATGATCAACATGAAGTAGGGAGCATTCAAACTGTCGCTTTACTTTTGAACTTTTTCTAGATTTAAATTTTTATCCACTTGAAATTTCACTTTTCTACTTTTTTCATCCTCTTTTAATACAACCATTTTACGAGCCCTCTCCATAATTTCAATAAGAGCTTTATAGTCATCTTCCACAATTAACAAGTTGTTTTGCAAAGCTTTTTTTTCTTTTTCCAAAATCGTTACCTTCTCTTGTAAACGTTCAATCTTTTGCTGCAGTTCTTCATTAGCTTCGAGAAGCTCTGACGAGTGCCTTTGCCCTTGATCTACATTTTCTAAATATTTAATTACCTCATTAAGCGAAATATGTTTCTCTGCTTCCATATATGATAAGCGTGCAGGCTGCTCGTCATCTTTTGAAACAGTTCTTGCTTTTAATTCTTTTCTCTGTTTTTTCGCAAGATCAATACCAGTCTTGTATTGTTTGCGCACAAAAGAATTCCAGCGGAAGCCACAAGCTGCTGATGTTCGTGTAAGTTTCTTCCCCACTTCTTCAAATGCAGCTAGCTGAGTGCCACCTTCACGTATATGACGCAGTACAATTTCTGCGAGTAATAAATCTTCATCATGAGTCCATGCATCTTGACGAGAAGAAGTCATTTTTCTATCCCTCCTTATCCGTACTTATTAAATGAATATGCACCTACTAGATAAGATAGACTATTGTTCCTCTTCTCAATCAAGAAAATCTTTCATATACTTTGAAGCAAAATGGGAAACCCGTGATTCTTTCATCTTTCGCTTATTCACTATATTGCTATGGAAATGCAGTTCATAACTATGTTTTTTTAACGATGACCTTTTGAACCGCTTCTTCATGCTCAGGCGACTCCCACAATATCGAACAGCGATGAATTTCTTGTTCCATCCGATTCCAAACCCGGCTTTGCTCCCATTTCTCAATAGCGATTTCTTTGTATGCTTGCAATACCTGGGTCGGTTTATGAGTGATAGGCGCTAACCACTCCTCACACCTCATAGTTAGCTCTTTAAACGACGTTACATAGGAAAGAAATCCAATTTGCTTCGCTCGTTCTACTCCATACAACTGAGCACTGTAGATCATTTCCATCGCCTCTTGATAACGCAGCTTTTCAAGAAGAATGGTTCCTCCTCCCCAGCCTGTTGTAATTCCTAAATTCCCTTGAATAAAGCCCATTTCGCTATGTGTTGCACTTATACGGAAGTCACATGCAATCGCAAGCTCACATCCTCCTCCAACCGATGTTCCATTCAAAAGAGCAACTGTTGGTTTTGGAAGTGTTAAAATCTCATAAAGAATTTTCCCCATTTCCGTTAACATTTGAGACGCCTCTTTCGAAGTCTTTAGCTCATGAAATACGCTTAAATCTCCTCCGCTGCAAAATGCGTCTGAACCAGCACCTGTAATTACAAAAGCTTTTACTAACTGATCATGTTTCACATAATCTACAGCTTGCTGCAGTTCATTCATAACATCATAATCAATAGCATTACGCTTTTCAGGACGATTAATCACAAACGTAGCAATGCCTTGGCTTGTAGTAAACAGCTCGCTTTTTTTCATGCATTTTCCTCCTTATAGACAAGATATGAATCCTTTTACAACAGTAATTGTTTATTTAAAAAGAGTTCTTGTTCTATAAAAAAAATCCTTCTCTTCCAAAGGGCAGAGAAGGAAAAAAGGCAAAAAAATAAAAGACCCTTAAGAGGGTCTTTTATTTAAATAAGCAATTATTTGCTTACTACGTCATTTCCTTTGTAAGTACCACAAGCTTTACATACGCGGTGTGATAGTTTCATTTCACCACAATTTGGGCACTCTACCATACCAGGAACTTGTAATTTAAAGTGCGTACGACGCGTTCTTTTCTTCATTTTAGATGTTCTTCTAAAAGGTACAGCCATTATTCCCACCTCCTTAAAAGAATTTTAAAATCATATGAAGGCCCGAAAGCCGGATCTTCGCATTTTTATTTCTTTTTGTCTTTAAAGAAATTTTCGAGTACGGCTAAGCGGGGATCTACTTTTTCCTGCTTTTCTTCTTCGGTAACAACTTCCCAGTCTTTTCCTGACTGTGGAGCTGCTCCTGCCGCTTGCTGATTTTCACTAAATACCTGCAGAGGAATTTCAACAATAATTAACTCTTGAATCAAAGGTTGTAAATCAACCGTTTCTCCCTCTACAATGCGTACTTCAGCATCTTCTTCATAATCAGCATTCACATTCAATAAAAACGTTTCAGTTGCGTTAATTTCAAACGGAAACGGAACGTCAACTAATGTACGAGCACAAGGCAACGTCATTTTTCCTGAAATTTTAAGGTGAAACGTTACTTTCGAAGAACTAATGTCGGCTCTTCCTTTCACGTTTACATCTGACATTCTACGAATTTGAGGATCAGCATTCATAAACTCTTTGCCGTCAATCACTTCGTCAAATGTTAGACCTTTATTTTGCAACTGATACAATTGATGTATTGTCCATTTCATTGTTAATCACCTCAAGGCAACAAAGGTTATTATAGCTTTCACAAGATTATTTGTCAATATTTTTTCTTTACACTATAATGTACTTAAATATGCTTTTTTGTAAAAATTTCTTACTTTCATAAAAAAATGTTTTTAAAACAAAGAGCTAGACTAAAAATAATAAATTAAAAGGAGACATTATGCAAGCAGTTGGAATAATTGTCGAATATAATCCTTTTCATAACGGACACGCTTATCATTTGCAGCAAGCGAAACAACAAACCGGAGCAGATTGTGTGATTGCTGTGATGAGCGGGCACTTTTTGCAGCGCGGAGAGCCTGCTCTTGTATCAAAATGGTCCCGCACAAGAATGGCTTTAGCCGCTGGTGCAGACTTAGTCGTTGAATTACCCTATGCTTTTTCTACTCAGAAAGCTGAAACATTCGCAAGCGGCGCTATTTCTATTTTAGAATCCCTTCGCGCTGACTTTGTATGCTTTGGCAGCGAAAATGGCAATATTGACTCATTTACCCGCACCGCTGATTTGCTCGAAGCTCATGAATCAGAACTATCCGCTTTAATTCAACAAGAGATGAAAAAAGGGAACAGTTATCCAAAAGCAGCTTCCAATGCTTTCTTACAGCTTTTTACTGAGGCTCCTATTGATCTATCTCAGCCAAATAATGTGCTTGGAATGAGCTATGTAGCTGCCATTAAAAAACAGCATGCATCTATTAAACCATATACAATCACTCGAATTCAATCACATTATCACGATGATTCCCTGTCTTCCTCTTTTATTTCAAGTGCTACAAGCATACGTAAAGCTATTTTTGACAGCAGCAGCCATGGGGACCTGAGCCAGCACATGCCAGTTAGTACGGCAAATGAATTAACAGCTTACAAGCAAGCACACGGACAGTTTCATCATTGGGAGCATTATTTCCCATTTTTGAAATACAAATTATTAACTACTCCGCTTTATGACTTACAGCGTATTTATGAAATAGAAGAAGGTATTGAACATCGGCTCCTATCTTATATTTCTTCAGCTACTTCATTTGAAGATTTTTTAACAAATGTTAAAACGAAGCGATATACGAGAACCCGTTTACAGCGCATGTGCGTTCACCTTTTAACCAATACAACAAAAAGTGAGATGCAACAAGCTGATCTTTATATTCGCTTATTGGGAATGTCAAAGACAGGACAAGGCTATTTAAAAACGATTAAGAAAAAGCTGTCCCTTCCTATTGTATCCACTGTATCGCAATGTAAACTAAAAGAAATTGATACCGATATTAAAGCGACACATGTTTATAGTATGCCGTTTCAAGAGCCTCTGCGCTCTCAATTTATGAAACAAGAATACACGCAGCCTCCTATCATTTGGCCATAAAAAAATCGTCTGCAAGAGACGATTTTTTATGGTTTCAGCTTTTCCAAATACGTTACGGCGTCCGAAAATGAATCTACGGGTACAATTTTCATATCACTGTCTATTTTTTTAGCTGTCTTCACTGCTTCTCGGTAGTTAGAGCCCGCAGCCCCTTTTTCATTTGGTGCAAAGAAAATCTCTGCTCCTTCTTTATCTGCGGCTACAATTTTTTGCGAAATACCTCCGATTGGTCCTACCTCTCCTTTATCATTGATAGTCCCTGTACCTGCAACGCGATGGCCTTTTGTCATGTCCTCTTTAACAAGCTGATTATAAATTTCAAGCGAGAACATCAGTCCAGCTGAAGGCCCTCCTATTTTTTCAGTATCAATATGTATATCGGGCTTAACTTTTAGTTCTTGGTTCGTTTCTAAGGCAATTCCTAGGCCTACTCGTTTCGGCTCGTCAGGGAATGCTTTAACTTTTAGAGTATGTTTGCTTTCTTTGCCATCTCTTTTTACATAAATTGATACTGAATCTCCTGCTTTTTTAGTCGATACGTAGTTGATTAAGTCCTCAGCAGTTTGAATTTTTTTCCCGTCTACTTTCGTCACTACATCTCCAACATGAAGTTTTCCATGTGCAGGCATATTTTCTACGACATATGTAACATATACGCCTTTATTGAGATAGGAAACGCTCTTTCCAGCTGCTTCGTATGCTACTGAAATAGCAGCATTTTTTGACGTATCCATCATATGTAATTGCCTTGTCGAGTAATCTTCATCGCTTTCACCTTGCTGCAAAATTTGCTTTGTAGGGAAAATTTCATGAAAGTCCTGTATTTTCGCAAGACCATATGAAAGAGGAGTTGCTCTGCCCATTCTTACAGTTGTCAGCATAAACGTCCCTTTTTCATGGTATCCATCTTCTACCTTAATAATAGGCGCAAGTTCTTCTGCCATTCCAGGCTTTGTAATGTAGTACGGCAAAGGATAAAAACAAAGCATTGCCACCACTGCAATAACAGCCAAATATACCAAAATTCTAATTCTAGATTTCACTTTTTTTGTTCTCCTTCCAATGATCAATTGCTTGCAGGATAGAAGGCAACTGCTCATGTGCTGCTTGTTCACCAATTGAAATCATTTCTTGAATGTTTGTAAACGCTCTGGAACTAAAAGTATCGAGATTAGGACGAATCATAATGTCTGAAGCAATGGTCCGATGAGCTACTAGCTCATCTTGCAAAATATCTAAACTTTGCATAATGACATCAAAAATAGAGCTGATTTCTGCATTCACTTTCGCTTTTGATACATCGACTCCAATGACAATATCAGATCCCATTTCTTTTACAACCGATACAGGAATACGGTCCACTACCCCGCCGTCTACAAGCAATCGGCCATCAATTACTTCGGGAGCAAAGATTCCTGGAATTGAAATACTTGCTCTCACCGCTTCAGCGATAGGTCCTTTTTTAAACACCACTTTCTCTCCTGTTTTCAAATCTGTGGCTACAATGGCAAACGGTACAGATAGCTGTTCAATGGTTCTATTTTGCGTAAAGGTGCGAACCAACGATTTTACTCTGTTTCCCGTAATAAATCCCATTTTAGGCACGGTAAAATCCAAATAATACTTTCGTTTGAACGTTAGCGCCATTTTATAAAGAGTTGTCAATTCAATACCTGACGCATATAGTGCACCAACTAAAGCTCCCATGCTGCTGCCAGCTAGAAAATCAATAGGAATGTTATTTTCTGTTAGCGTTTTGATTACTCCTAAATGTGCAAAACCTCTAGCTCCACCTGAGCCTAACGCAACTCCTATTTTTGGGCTTTCCACTTTACCTGCCCCCTCGTTTTACCTTATAGACTTCTAAAAATGTAAAAACATTTGATGAGCTTCTCTATCATTGTTGCCCTGTATTCGGTAGGACTATTCTTCATTTTCTATTTGTTCATTTAGTATGAAGCTAAAGATATGTTTTGCTCAATACACGGTGGTTATTAAGCATTATACTATACTGAAGGTTGTTTTAAGAAATTCTTACTCTTCGCTTGCTGCATATACGTTTTTTTACTCCTTGACTATCCTAGGAGTGCATTGATTTATGTATATGAATTGTATTTCCAAATGTGACAAGACGCCTTTTTATTCAATATGAATTTATTTTCTCCTTACTCATAGGCATAAAGTCGATGCATAGCTTCGTATATTGATATATAGAAGAACTTGTACATTTGCCTAAAACTCCTCATTTCATTCATATCAAGATGACGTGAGCTTAGAAAAGGAGATGAATCGTTCGTTGAATAAATCAATGGTGAAAACACTTCTGCTCGGGACGAGCGTAACGCTTCTCGCTATTGCGCTTATTGTATATCCAAAAGAAGCGCTAGAAGGTTCAGTAAGAGGTCTCAACACATGGTGGAAGGTCGTCTTTCCTTCTCTGCTGCCCTTTTTTATTGTTTCAGAAATGCTTATTGGGTTTGGCGTAGTGAAGTTCATTGGAATCTTATTAGAGCCGTTTATGAGGCCTTTATTCCGAGTACCTGGAGTAGGGGGTTTTGCTTTAGCAATGGGCATGGCTTCTGGGTTTCCTTCAGGTGCAAAAATCACTTCCCGGCTGCGTCAAGAAAAGCAGCTAACAGCTATCGAAGCTGAAAGACTCGTATCATTTACTAACTCATCTAACCCTATTTTTATTTTTGGAGCTGTGGCAGTTGGCTTTTTCCACAATCCAGCGGTCGGTATCATATTAGCTCTTTCACATTACATAGGGAATATTTGTGTAGGATTGGTGATGCGGTTTTATGGATCAGCAAAACCGAAAGGACAAGTAACTCAAAAACCTTCTTTATCGTTAGCTTTTCATGAAATGCATAAAACGCGTTTAAAAGATAAGCGTCCTATCGGGAAGCTTCTAGGAGATGCGGTTACTTCTGCTGTTCAATCTCTCTTAATGATTGGCGGTTTTATCATTTTATTTTCTGTATTAAACAAACTTTTATATGTTACTCATATCACGGCCGTTTTAAGCAGCGGTCTAGCTTATTTATTTTCCCTTTGTCATATAGGGACTGAACTGAGCCTTCCTTTTACTTCAGGGCTTTTTGAAATCACGCTAGGAAGCCGTCTAGCAAGTGAAGCGCCAGACACGCTGCTGTTTCATCAAATTATCATCGTTAGCTTTGTATTAGGGTTCAGCGGTTTCTCCGTTCAAGCACAAGTGGCTAGTATACTCGCCGAAACAGATATTCGATTTTTTCCGTTTTTTATTGCACGCATTTTTCACGGCTGTTTTGCGGTAGTATTCACTATCTTTCTATGGGGTCCTCTTCGGGAATCCATTACTACTTTTCAAGCATCTCAAGGAGCACTGCCGGTTTTTTCTCAATTGGAGTCCGTTACGATTCTATCGCAGTGGCTAAACGTGTACGGTCCGCTCTTAACGATTTTTACGCTGTGCTGCTATATTTATATATATTCAAAACGAACGTTTCTTCATCGTTCCCAGTAAAAAAAGAACGCGACGTTTTCTTATCGGCAAAGAAAACGTCACGTTCTTTTTTATCTTATTTTTGAGACAGCTGTTCAAATTTTTCCGCAAGCGCTTCTTTAACAGGGGGAGGAACTAATTCAGAAATATTCCCCCCATATTTAGCTACTTCTTTTACAATACTAGAACTTAAAAAGGAGTATTGATTATTTGTCATCATAAATAACGTTTCGATTTCTTTATCTAATACGCGATTTACAGATGTGATTTGCATTTCGTACTCAAAATCCGATACTGCACGTAAACCTCTCAAAATGGTCTTTGCCTGCTTTTCTTTTGCATATTCCATTAATAATCCGCTGTACGACTCTACTACCACATTAGGAAGTGATTTTGTTACTTCTTTCAGCAAAGCTACTCGCTCTTCCCCTGTAAATAGGGGACTTTTTGAAGAGTTATTTAAAACAACCACATAAATCGTATCAAATACATTTGCGCCTCGTTTAATAATATCAAAATGTCCATTTGTAACTGGATCAAAGCTTCCTGGACAAACAGCTATACTGCCCATACGTATCCCCTTTCTACATCTAACAGCTCATTGATTTATTCAACTGATTCTTCTTTTTTGTATGTATAAATAGAAACACCAATGATACCGTACGTTTCGCTTTTTATTTTTTCAAATAAACCAATCTCATTATCCAAATGTACATCATGAGAATGCTCCGCTACAATAATTCCTGTTTTTGCTAGAAGGTTTTCTTCACTTACCGTTTCGATAAGCGCTTTCAACTTTTGTGCTTTATACGGTGGATCAAGCAAAAGTAAATCGACAGTCAGTTCCCTTTTCTTTATCGCTTTCAGTGCACGTTCTGCATCATTTCGATACACTTCAGCGCGGTCTTCTAACCGGCAAGATGCTAAGTTTACTTTAATCGTCTGAATCGCTTTGCCATCCCGATCCACAAAAATGACTTTATCTATTCCTCGGCTTAGAGCTTCAATTCCCAAGCCACCGCTTCCACCGAACAAATCAAGAGCTGTTCCACCTTCAAAAAACGGTCCAATCATATTAAAAATAGCTTCTTTCACCTTATCTGTTGTAGGGCGGGTTGAGTATCCTGGAACCGCCTTTAACGCATGGCCTTTATATAAACCTGCTACTACTCTCATCCTTATCACTACCTTACTTTTACTTCCTTATTCTTCATTATCCTAACATATTTTGAATTACAAAGACTAGCAAAAATCCTCAATTTATTCAATGCTGTATACATTCTGTGCAATAAACCCAGCAGCTTGCTTTTATGCTGGAGTTTTACGGCCGTGTCCTTAGATACACTGATTCTTTTCTAAAAGATACACCTATGAAGATCATTCGGCATTTCGTTCATAGAAGAATTCCTTTACTTTAATATGTCATAACAAACGTAAATTTACCCTTTTTCTCTGTTATGTTATCAGTCTTTTATGTATTAAAAAGTGAATTTCACAAGACAGGTATATGAACGTTTAAAACGGACATACTGACTAGTAACAACATCATCTAACCGATGTTGTTGCCAACCGCGGAGAAGACTTACGTTTCCCCATAAGTTCTTCCTCCGGTTTCTCCTCTCCCTTTGCCTTCATCAAGGTGCTTGTAATCGCAGAGGTGATTACACCCCTTTATTGAAGGGCCCTACAATGAGTAGTTGTAGGGATTTTTTTATTTACTCCTAAAATATTCAGTGATACATTAAACTACGTGAGTTTGCTTTTTTAATACATAGAGGGGGAAATACATATGATTCAGCGTTTTATTGAGCTCGGAGAAGGGTATTCAGATATTTATGAGCTGTTAGAGATTGTCAAAAGCAACAAACATCGTCTTGCTCATCTTATTATGCTGCGAACAGTAAAAGAAGATCGACAAGTAGCTTCTTTTGTCGCTGTCTTGCATCCAACAGCTGAAGGGAATTTCCAACCGCTTTACGTTTGCCGTGAAGGAATTGTTTTAAAACAAAACGACAGCAAGCGCGTTGAGTTATTTAAACGAGCTGCTGAGGAAGCGGGAAAAGAAATTGTGGTACTCGATGTCAAACCATCTACTACTTTTCCAGAAACAGCACTATACTATCAGCACCTTATTGGCATTTTGCGAATGAACCGCTTTATTCCGCCAATGCAATAACCTCATCCCTGCCTATTCGTTTGCTAAGGCCAAGTAAAATATAAAAAGGAATGTACACTACATTCCTTTTTTGTTTAAATTCCTATCTTATAGTCATATTCCTTCGCTTTATCCGGCTTTGAATTTTCGAATTCTGTTTTTAAAAACGGCCGATAAGAAGGATCTACTTTCTTCACAAAGGGTAGAGACTGAAGTTTATGGATTGTTTTTTCAATGCCATCTTGGTTGCAATATAAGACAACATACTTTAATTCTTTAGATACGTAATGTACATTTCCGTACTTTCGCAATGCTTTTGCTTGCTTAACAGAATGCACATACGCCACAATTCCTTGACGTTCAACAAACATATTTAGTTCCCCTTTTGCATACGTTATATTGGTTTTCTTTATCATAAATTCTTTTATATGAAGTAGGTGCTTTATGTATGAATTTAGATGATATCTGGATGATCTTTCTTACTCATTTTAACGAGCACAGAGCTATTGAACAAGTCATTTTCAAAAAAATCACAAATATACCCTTTTTGTATATAAACACATCAATTGAGCGTAGAAAAATAGATGAGCTTCTAGAAGCTTCATCTATTTTTGCTACATCCAATACAAATGCTACGTGGCGCTCAACTTTTGTCAGGAGTCAGCATCTTACTTATGTCTATCAGCACAGGTTTTACGTTCCACAGCGTAAAATGGCCTGCTGCGGAAATTCCTGTGCTGATTGCATTCGATTTATACAGTGAACGGCTTATGCGCTGCACCCACAGCTTCCACCAGATCCGCAGCCGCCGCCACAGCTGCTTCCCGTATCAAAAAACGGATTTCCCGTCGGTACTTTAACGTGCTCTGAAACAGCTTGACCAAGGATAACGCTAATTTCATCAAGCAGCTTTTGTAATTCATTTTCTGCTTTTTTGAACGCAGCGATTGTCGCGTGTAAATCAACTTGACGCTTTACATCACGCACTTGTCTCGTAATGGTTTTATAATCAGGATGATATTTCCCAAATCGCTGAACATCCTCATACTGTTCCTTTATTTTCACAAATTCAGCAATTAATGCCTGTGCATGTGAATCTTTATTTAATCTATATAAACATTGACGATAGTTCTCGGCTACGTCTGATTGTAACACCATGTTAGCTACGTGATCAGACTCATCGAGTAATTCAACAGTTCTCATTGTTGTCAGCATGGCTGTGCACCTCCGTTTTTATCTTATCACGTTTTGGATCTAAAGAAAAAGAACTTGCTAAAACAGCTTACACTGATTTACTACAAGTTCTACTTTTTAACTATATAATTTCAACCGTAAAGGTATTCCTCACCTGATAACTTTCTTCTTTTGATTTCATTAGTTCAATCGTAACCGTATGAGATCCTTTTGGAAGATCACTTAAAACAAAGGCTGCTTGCTTCATTTCTTTAAATGGTTTTCCATCTACTGTTATTTGAAGAAATCCACTCTCTGTTGAAAATGAAAACCCGCTTAGAATACATTCAACGTATACGTTCTGTCCTTTCACATGCTGGTGGACCATCAGTGAAGGTTTTGCATTCGTTTCACTAAACGTTTCAGCTGCCCGCGGTTGAGAGGAAATTTTAGTTTCAGGTTTTGGTTTATCATGGTTGCACCCTAGCAGAGAAACTACACATAAGGCCGTCGTTAATAGTAAGCGCATCATACCATTCCTTTATCATTCGTTTCTCCATAGTGTTTACAAACTCTTTGTTTTTACTCATGACGTGCAAAAATCTCTGCATCGCTATGTATGCAGAGATCATTGGTTTTTCATGGATTGAAACATATGAAACATCATATTTGCCATTTGAATCGAATTCGAAAATTTTTCGACTTTATGAGGAATCGTTTGTTTGTAATAGTGTTTGGATTCTAATTCAAATTTCTCCAGTTCTTCAGGATTTCTAGATAAACGCCGGTACCACATTGGCTGTTCACGAACGAAGTCGTTGAGCTTAGGACGAGACTGCATATACTCGTATATATCTTTTCTCATTGCGCTTAATCTTTCCTAAAGCCAAATGGATTCCCTGGCCCGGAAGCTGCTCCTCCACCTGATGGCTTAGATGGTTGAAATTGCTGCAGTACTTGTTGGATATTCGAAATAGCAGAATTTACATTTGTGATATGATTTTGCATTTGATTCAAGTCCATGTTTTTCAGTGAGGATACAATTGTACCCATAATATCTTTTTTCTCCTCTGTTGCAGCAGCTGGTTCAGCCTTTGCACTTTCTTCTGAACGATATGCCTCCCACATTGGATCTTCTGCACCGAATAAATACCAATCTTCATAAAGCTCTTTCCACGTTTTTTGCTGCTTTCGAACCTGTTCTACTAATTTAGGATGTGATTTTACAAATTGTTTAAATTCCACAACGGACGGATGAAGCTCTCGTTTGGTTTCCTTCACAGTCACTCACCTCATACTTAAATATAGCCTACTATATCTTAGAAAAAGAGAGCTCGTTTCGTGCGCCTATTTCAAAAATTTTTTACAGCTGTTTTTTTGAAGAAGCACGAACTGTGAACCAGTATGTAATGAAAATAGATAAAATGCTTAGCCAAAATGTAAAATAACCAATTTCAGACATATACGCATTGAGCATGCTGTATCTTGGCATCATAGAAAAAACGTAATCAATGATATCATTATGTACGGTCCATACAGCGGCAACAGCTAAATGCCATAATTTAATCCGATAAAACGGTACGTATAAAAGCCCTTGAAAAGCCATTGCTGCATGAGAAGCCATTAACATAAGCATCATCCAATCAATGTATCCTGTTAACACATAGACCAATACATTCATTATAACGGCCCAAATCCCGTATTTAAACAGCGTGATCATTGCTAAAGCTTCAAATAGCGAAAAATGTTTTCCAAGTAAAAGACCGATAAGTACAATCACAAAAAACAAGCTTGCTGTTGGACTATCAGGTACAAATAATAAAAACTTTTTAGGCGTTTCTGCTAATTGACTACCATACCAAATATATCCATATATTGTTCCTAGTATATTCATAATCAGCAAAAGCGTTAAAAAACGCTTATCTTTTAAGGTATACCATAACCAAGCCATTTAGAAAGTCTCCTTTACATTTAATCTCTTCTTTATTATGTACAGTTTTTGGACAATAGCAAGCACCTATCTCATTGATATAAACCATCACATTAAATAAATTCAAAAAAAAACCAGCCTTTTGGCTGATTTTCATTATTCTTTTCCTAAGTTGCCGACAAATTCCGAGAGCGTTTTCAATTCTTTATCTGAACCTTTGAAAACACCTTTTGGCATATTGCCTTTACCATTTTTTGCGATATTGGCAATTTCTTCAGGAGATAAATCAATTCCTGTTAAAGCCGGAGCCGCAGGGCCTCCCTGTAAATTATCACCATGACAGGTCAAGCACGTTTGCTTTTGCATAATTTTGTAGCCTTCTGAATTTTTGTCAATCGCTACTTCTTCTCTAATTTTCCCTTGCTCTTCACGTGCTTTCCAATCCACCTGTGTCGCTGACTGCCAGGTTAGGAAAAAGACTGCTGCTATAGCCAAAAGCATGAATCCGGTCGCAAACGGCCTCTTAGCCGGTCTTCTTTCTGGTCCTCGATCAATGAACGGAGCAAGCATTAATGCGCCAAATGCAATCCCAGGAATAATAAATGCACCTATAATATTATATGGACCAGAAGCAAATGAATACTTAAGCAATTGATATAGGAACAAAAAATACCAGTCGGGAAGAGGCAAGTACCCCGTATCAGTCGGATCGGCAATACGTTCAAGAGGAGATGGATGAGCGATGGTTAAACATAAATAACCGATTAAAAAAACTGCTCCTACCATCCATTCTTTTAGTAAAAAGTTTGGCCAGAATGCTTCTGTTTTCCCTGGAAATTCAGAGTAATCTTTTGGAATATTGGGTTTTCGTTCTGCAGGAACACGTGAATCTCCAACAAACTTCATCCCTTTACCACGATGCATGTTCTCCCTCCTTTTTCTCACTGTTCTAGTGAAAGTACTAACAACGGAGTATGTGCTTGATGCATATGATGACTAGTGTGATTGACTAATTGAATAAAGCGTATAAACTTTTATAGTGGTCCTGAAATTCCTTGTTTACGAATCATTAAGAAGTGGGCACCCATTAAGCCAAGTAGGGCTCCGGGTAAAAAGAATACGTGAATGGCGAAAAAGCGAGTTAGTGTTTGAGCACCAACGATGTCTGGATGTCCTGAGAGTAATGTCTTCACTTGCTGGCCTATAATTGGTGTGGATTCAGCAATTTGCAAACCTACTTTCGTTGCAAATAGCGCTTTCATATCCCACGGCAACAAATAACCTGTAAAACCTAAACCTAACATAACAAAGAAAATTAACACACCCACAATCCAGTTTAACTCGCGGGGTTTTTTGTATGCTCCTTGGAAGAAAACACGAAGTGTATGTAAAAACATCATGACGATAACCAAACTTGCTCCCCAGTGATGCATACCTCGAACAATTTGTCCGAAAGCGACTTCATTTTGCAGATAATAAACGGATTCCCATGCATTTTTTATATCTGGTACATAATACATGGTTAAAAACATGCCTGATAAAATTTGAATAACGGTAACAAAAAACGTCAATCCACCAAAACAATACACAAATGCTGAAAAGTGATGTGCAGGATTTACGTGCTCTGGCACTTCATGATCGGCCACATCTCGCCATAAAGGAGTAATATCTAGCCGTTCATCCACCCAGTCATAGATTTTATTCAACATTTTCTATGCCCCTCCTTGTGGTTTGGCTTTTCCTAGATATAACGTACCGCCTTTTACTTTTTGAACGTATACATCTAACGGTCCCATCGGTGGTGTCCCAGGTACATTTTTACCGCTTTTTTCATACATTCCCCCATGACAAGGGCAGTAGAAACGATGTGGATAGTTTTTGTCACCAGCCCAGTTAACCGTACAGCCTAAATGCTTACAAATTGGTGACAGCGCGACGATTTCACCTTTATCAGTTTTGTACACCCAAGCTGATCTTGGCTCTTCTGATTTATGCCACGCATCCACTTGCTTGATTTTAAAATCGACACGTTTCGGCTCTTTTGTAATGTCTTTAACCTGCGCTACAGCTACTAAATCCTGACCCGCTTCTTTTTCCAAAATTGGATCTACTGCAAAGCGCACCATTGGCATTAACATTCCAGCAGCCATAAATCCCCCTACACCAGTGAGCGTATAGTTTAAAAACTGTCGTCTTGATACCCGATCACCCATGCTTTTCCCCCCTTAAAAAAAGTTCAGTCCAGAGAATTTTGGACACATGATGGACCATTCTATTAAACTAGGACATAATCATGATATATTAATATTTCTGGAAGGTCAATACAATAAAAACCTAAAACATGGAAATAATCTTTATTTTTCTAAATTTTTAGTCATCATTTTGTTTGCGCTTCCATTACTTATTCTACAGTCTTTTTAAACACTCCATTTCTCTACAAAAATCGGCAGGAGCTGTTGAACTTGTTCATGTATGAGCGTATACTTATGCGACTCGTCTATATGCTCAAGCGGTAAAGCAGGTATCCAAATGCAGTGAGCCCCTATTTCTTTTTCATATTGCAGCCAGTCTCGGTCGCTAGTAAGCACAAAAAGATGTTTGACTTCATTGTCATTTATATGCTCATTCCAACGAAGTAATGTTTCATAAACAGCAGCTACTCCATCTTTTTTTAAATATGTAAAACTAGGTGTTAAAATCACTCTTCCTTTAAATTGCCTCTCTAACTCTTCAGTAAGAGCAGTCGTATATTCACTCATAGATGCAGTAAGCTTTAAATCTTCTCCGAAATCAATCGGAATGAGTGGAACCAATACAGTATCAACATAACTTTTGGATTGTAAGTACACATCCATTTCCTTGGCCTGAAGCTTCAACTTCTTTCTCCTCTCAGCAAGCCCGCTAAAGCTTGTCTTATTTATTTTTCAAAATGAATAAGGAGATAAAAAAAGAGATTGACCTTTTTCTAAGAAGCTAGCCAATCCCTCATTTATCTACTGTACATAATGGTTATTTAAATATTCGCTTAAGCGCTGAAATTCCTCTTTATCGTTTTCATCTAATGCTTTATCAATTAGTTCCATGATTTTTGATCGCTGAAACTTCTGAATAGATTCTTCCAATATTTGCTCAGCTAATACTCTGTCTTTTTCATTTGTTTGATTAGCTTTTGGCATATACGGATTGTCTTCCAGTACAGCCACATATTGAGGCGATGAATACAACGATCGGAAGTTTAATTGAATATAAATGTCTTCTTCTCGATTCAAACGAATATCATGAAATGATTTTTCTGCATCGGTTGTCATGATATTTTCTTTATAAAAACGAAATGGAGGGTCTTCCACACAGTGCGTAGACATCACCATCCCGCGAGGACAAAACTGTGCTTGCTCAACGAAGTGAACTCGTTTCATCAATTGATCATGGCTCATCAAATAATTTAAAATCCATACACATTCTCTTCGCTTCAGCTGATAATTCGTTAAAAACCAGCGAACAAATTCTTTTTTCTCGTTGACAGTAACAGGGGTCGTCATATTCTCACTTCCCTCCTCTGTGTTTAAACTCTCAGTTAAAACACCTTTTACAGTTATTTATTCCACACGGCAGCAATAAAATCCTCTGAACTATTATTTATTCTTCTAATTGAAATAATATGTCTTGAATTTCATCTACTGTTGGATCCATTGCTAATAAGGCTTGGAAAATCCCCTTCGCTTTCGAGCGCTGTCCTTCTTCTAATAAGAAATAGCCATACTCTTCTAAAAACGCATACTCTTCTTTAAAAACAGTGTATGCAGATTCGTAGTATTTTAGCGCTGCTTCATAATTTTCTAATTCTTGGTGAGCTTTTGCTAAATCCCATTCAAAATGAGGGTCATGCTCATTATATTCTTTGGCGTGCTCGATATTCTCTACTACCTCTTCATATCTCTCTTGACTCATATAAAGTTTAGAGAGAGTTAAAATGGCTTCAATATACCCTGGATCTAGTGCAATCGCTTGTTGAAATGCCGATTCAGCCTCTTCTTCTAGACCGCGCTTTAATGCTATCTTCCCTTTAAAAAAGTAAAGTTCTTTTTGAAATTCATCCTGCGCAATACCTTCGTTAACAGCCACCGCAGCCTCTTCTAGCATCTCTTCATGTTCATATGATTTTGCTAAATATAAATAAAGAGAATGGTACTCACGGTCTAGCTCTTTTAGTTCTGTGAACTTTTCAATAGCGGTCTGATAATGACCTGCTTGATACGCTGAAATCGCATATTCAAATAGTGTGTTAATCTCAAGCTTATCTTTTAGCGCTTGATCAAAGTAAGGAAGCGCTTCTTCGAACTGGCCGATACCTGCTAAACTTTCAGCTAATCGCTGACGAAGATCCGTGCCGTTAAATTCTTTTTCTATTTTTAGCAGCGTTTGATAAAAAGGAATCGCCTTTTGATAAATTCCTTGACTGCTGTAAAATTCACCGAGCCCAAAATCTATAACCGGCTCATTTGGAAGCATTTTTTTCGCTTCCATTAACTTTTGCTCACTTACTTCACTAAGGCCTTGCATTTGATATAAGTCAGCTACAAGAAGCAGAGCTGGCACGTAGTTATCATCTTCGCTGCTAATTTGATTTAAAATATGAATCGCTTCTTCTTCTTCTTCTAAATCGATAAGCATTTCAGCTTTTAATAAATACAGCTCGCCTTCTTCTGGGTATTTAGCGATGAGCTCGTCTATTAAAGGCAGCGCATCATTTACTAGTCCCCACTCTTGAAGCTGTTCAGCCATTAAAAATTTTTCTTCGTCTGTAGCTTTATCTTTCAATTCATGAATAAGGGCAAGACCTTTTTCAATTTCATTGGATTCTACGTAACCTATCGCGCGGTCTAGTTCTTTCACACACAATTCTCCTTTATTATTACATTCACTTTTTATATACAAATAAAACGAATTAATTTTCTATTTTTCCCAAACCGAAGCAAGAACACATGCTTCTATACACCATGATAAAATAGTTTGAGCGTTTGTTCAACAAATCAATTTGAATACGCTTACATTTTTTTGAATAAAAACGAGATTGAGACATGACTACATTAATCAAAAGCTAGAAGCACCTACATACATGAGACCTACGTTTACCCTAATAAAAATCCGAACGAGTTTGATTCTCTATCAAGAATATCAATTCATCGTTCGGATTTCCCTTCAACCAAAATACGTTTGTCCCAGTCTCTTTCTTATTCGCTTAGTTTATCAAGATCTTCAAAGAAAGTAGGATAGGAGACGTGAATAGCTTCACTTCTCATTAGTGTTACCTCTCCCGTTGCAATGGCTGCTGCGACCGCAAGCATCATTCCAATTCGATGATCTCCATAGCTGTCTACTTCACCGCTTTTTAGAGCCGCCTTGCCTTCAATGATGAGGCCATCAGCTGTTGGAGTAACAGAGGCACCGAGCTTGCTTAACTCCGTTGCAACCGTATCGATACGGTTCGTTTCTTTTACTTTTAATTCTTCGGCATCTTTAATAACTGTTTTCCCATTCGCCTGAGTCGCCAAAAGAGCGATTACTGGAATTTCATCAATTAAACGAGGAATTACATCCCCCCCAATTTCAATCCCTTTCAACTGAGACGTTTCAATCGTCAAATCGCCAATAGGCTCTCCATTTTGAATACGTTCATTAGAAATTGTAAGGCGTGCACCCATTTGCTGAAGCACATCAATAATACCTGTTCTTGTAGGATTGAGTCCGACGTTTTTCAAAACGATTCGGCTGTTTGGAATAATGGCTCCTGCAACAAGAAAGAATGCAGCTGAAGAAATGTCCCCAGGGACGTACACATCCGTTCCGCGCAGGGATTGTCCTCCTTCAATACTTACAGTCGTTCCATCTACCTCTACGTCTACTCCAAATGCGCGAAGCATACGCTCTGTATGGTCGCGTGATGTAAAAGGCTCGGTTACTTTTGTTGTGCCTTCGGCATGAAGTCCCGCAAGTAAAATCGCCGATTTTACTTGTGCACTTGCTACAGGAGAATGGTAATGAATTGCTTTTAATGCTCCTCCTCTAGTAGATAAAGGCGTATATTGGCCATGCTCACGCCCATCAATCTTTGCACCCATAGAGCGCAGCGGCACCGTAACGCGGCTCATTGGACGCTTGGCAATTGACTCATCTCCAATTAGAGACGTATGAAATGGCACACCGGAAAGAATCCCCAGCATTAAACGAGTAGTTGTTCCTGAATTTCCTACATCTAGGATGGAAGTAGGTTCACTTAATCCTTCGATACCTTTACCTTCCACTTCAACATACTCGCCTTCTCTTTTAATCGATACGCCCATCTTTTCAAAACAAGAGATAGTACTCAAGCAATCTTCACCTGCTAAAAAATGATTAATCGTTGTTTTCCCTTCTGCCATCGCTCCGAACATCACAGCTCTGTGAGAAATCGACTTATCCCCGGGAATAGAAATTTCTCCTTGAAGAGATGAAAGATTCGTTTTTAATGGTTTTCCACTCATTTCATTCACACCTTTCGTACATTAAGAAATAAACGTCTGATATTGATGCTGATGGAGACACGCTCTTGCCCGCTTTCTATCTTCCTCTGTTTGAAAGCTCAAACGTAATACTCCGTATATGTCTTCTCGTGTTTCTAAAATTCGAATGTTTGTAATACTGATTTCATCTTCTGCTAAATAACCGGTTACTTCTGAGATAATACCCGGATAGTCAGGAACATCCACATAGAGATCGTAAAAGGATGGAATTGCTCCTTTGGTTCGTACAGGAAGCTGATCTCTAAATTGTTTTGCTTGTGAAAAATATGTATAGATATCGTTCGCATCTTTTCGTTCGATCATATTTCGCACGTCGTTCATTTCTTCAAGCCAGTGGTCAAACATTGACAGAAGCGCATCCTGGTTATGAAGCAAAATATCTCTCCACATCGCTGGACTGCTTGAAGCAATACGTGTAATATCACGAAACCCTCCAGCCGCAAGCTGCGAAACTAGCTGATTGTCTTGTTGGTAATATTCTGCTTGATGAACAAGGCTTGCGGCAATAATATGTGGAAAATGGCTAATGACACCTGCTAATTTATCATGTTCTTTTGGTGACATCACAATAATTTTAGCTTTTGTACCATTTAGCAATTCCTTTAAGTTGTCTAAAGCCTCCGAAGAAGTAGAAGATGAAGGTGTTAATACATACATTGCATTTTCAAATAAATGAGCTTTAGAAGCAGCTACTCCGCTTTTATGAGACCCCGCCATTGGATGACCGCCGATAAACTCAATGCCTTTAGAAATAAGAACCTCGGCTGTCTTCACGACTTCTTCTTTTGTACTTCCTACGTCTGTTACGATGACAGACTGCTTGAGCGTAAAGTGTTCGAACTGTTTTAGTACTTCCGCTGCTTGGGTGACCGGAATGGCAATAACAATATAATCCGCTTGCTCAGCGCCTTGTTGCAGAGAAGAAGCCGCTTGGTCAATTACGCCTAGAGTTTTAGCGAGCTCCAGCTGCTCATGATTAATGTCAAAACCTATTACATCAAGATGATGATGCGTCTTTTTTATATTAAGCGCAAGAGATCCTCCAATTAATCCCAGGCCTATAACAAAAACATTTTCTTTCACTTTCCTTCACCTCATTGTACATATGAAGATGAGAGTGTGAAATCACACTCTCATCTTTTACTATATTAGGTATTAAGCTTTCGCCGTTTCTTGGTTAACAAACTGCTGAAGCAATTCAATGATTTGTTCATTTTGTTCTTTTGTTCCCACCGTAATACGAACGGAAGTTGGGAAGCCTAGTGCATTCCCTGAACGAACGATAAATCCGCGCTGCAATAAAAATTGAAACACTTCATCGCCTTGACGGCCAAAATCAATTAGAACAAAATTAGTGAAAGAAGGATAATAATTTAAGCCATTCTTATCACAGAAAGCATAGTACTGCTGCAAACCTGCTTCATTTTTCTTTTTGCACTCTTCAATGAACGCTTGGTCTTCAAGAGCAACGATTGCTGCTTTTTGAGCCATGCGGCTTGTATTAAAAGGTTCGCGAGCCGGCTCAATTTTTTGTAGCAATGATTCGTTTGCAATACCGTAACCAATACGCAAAGAAGCTAAGCCGTATGCTTTTGAAAATGTGCGAAGTACAATTAAGTTTTCGTATTCATTCAAAAGCTCTACCGTATTCGGATAGTCGGCTTGATCTGCTGCATACTCAAAATACGCTTCATCCATAACAATTAACGTATGCTTAGGAACTTGTTTCATAAAGGAAATTAACTTATCGCCCTTCACATACGTTCCCGTTGGGTTATTAGGACTGCATACCCATACAATTGTCGTATTTTCATCAATGGCACGAAGCATAGCATCTAAATCATGATCTCCACCGCGCAGCGGTACTTCACGAATTTCTGCACCTTCAATTACGGCATTGTGCTTATATTGAGGAAATGATGGCGTTGGCATGACAGTATTTGTATCAGCCGATAGCAAAGCTCGGCAAATAATTTGAATGACTTCATCAGACCCATTTCCAAAAATCAGCTGATCTTGCTCTACACCTACGTGTTTTGCTACTGCTGCACGCAGTTCAGCTGCATAACCGTCTGGATAAAGCGCCATATTTTCAATTTCTGCAGCAATCGCCTCTTTTACTAAAGCAGAGCTGCCGTAAGGATTTTCATTGGATGCTAATTTTACAACGCGATCTAAATTAAATTCACGCTTCACTTCTTCAATTGGCTTACCTGGTTTATATGGAGATAAAGTTAGTAATTGTTCTTTTACCTTCATCGTGTCACACCTCGCATTTTTGTATAGGCGAAACGATGGATGCAACATACTCCTCAATTTGATTTAATCCGTCTCGGCGTGTATCCTTATTTAAAAGAACTTCTTCAAACTGGCCAATTTTATTAACAATTGCACTTCCAATTACAATGCCGTCGCTGTGTTCTTTTAATACCTCTACTTGTTCGCTTGTTGAAATCCCAAAACCGACGGCAACCGGTATAGAAGCTGCTGCTTTCACATCTTCTAAAAAGGTGCCAATATCAGGTGGCAACGTAGAGCGAACCCCGGTAACGCCTAAAGACGACACGCAGTATAAGAAGCCCGTTGCATCTGCAGCAATTTTTTGAATACGCTCTTTAGATGTAGGAGCAACCATTGAAATATACACAACTTCATTTTCAGCGGCAAGCTCCCGGATACGGCCACTCTCTTCGTACGGTAAATCTGGAATTAGCACTCCATCTATTTCATTTTCTCGCATTAACGCGAAAAAGGATTCTAAACCTAATTGTAACACAGGATTAAAATAGGTAAAGAGAATTACCGGTATTTTCACACCTTTTTTTCTCATCACCGATACAAGCTTAATAGCTTTTGAAATAGACATGCCGCCAGATAAAGCTCTTTTAGACGCCTCTTGAATAATTGGACCATCTGCTAAAGGATCGGAATACGGTACGCCCAGCTCTAAAATAGAAGCACCTTGCTTTTGCAAAGACAAAGCAATCTCCACCGTTGCATCTTCATGAGGATCTCCCGCTGTAATAAATGGAATAAATAATGTTTCATGTTTAGGTAGTCTCGCTTCAAACGTATTCATGTTCTTCTTCCTTCCCTTCTAGCAAGTTTACTAATGTATGAACGTCCTTATCTCCTCGACCTGATAAGCAAATTAAAATGGTTTCTTCTTTCGTCATGCTTTTAGCCAGTTCAAATGCTTTTGCTAGCGCATGGGCGGATTCGATAGCCGGGATGATTCCCTCTGTTTTCGCCAATAGCTGAAGAGCTTCGATTGATTCATCATCCGTTACACTTTCATATTCTACTCGTCCAATAGATGAAAGGTGAGAATGCTCTGGACCGATACCCGGATAATCCAAACCTGCTGAAATAGAATAAGGCTCTGTAATTTGACCATTTTCATCTTGAAGTAAATACGTGAGCGTTCCGTGAATAACACCTTTTGTGCCTTTAGCCATTTTAGCAGCATGAAGGGCTGTATTTAGTCCTTTCCCCCCTGCTTCTACCCCAATCAAGCGTACATTTTCTTCTTTAATAAAATCATAAAACATGCCGATTGCATTACTGCCGCCTCCGACGCATGCCACGACAGCATTCGGAAGTTTTCCTTCTACCGCTGTAAACTGTTCTTTTGCTTCTTCTCCAATAATTTTTTGGAAATCTCGAACCATTTTAGGATAAGGATGCGGTCCAATGGCCGAACCAATTAAGTAAAAATGATCTTCACAGTGTTGAACCCAGTAGCGAATTGCTTCATTTGTTGCATCTTTTAGCGTTTTTGTTCCAGAAGTTGCAGGAATGACTTCTGCTCCTAGAAGCTTCATGCGAAAGACGTTTAACGCCTGACGTTCAATATCTTCTTCTCCCATGAATACTTTACATTCCATTCCGAACTTTGCAGCTACTGTAGCTGTCGCTACCCCGTGCTGACCTGCTCCTGTTTCAGCAATAATTTTTGTTTTGCCCATACGTTTAGCCAGTAAAATCTGTCCAATGGCATTGTTGATTTTGTGAGCACCCGTATGATTTAAGTCTTCACGTTTTAAATAAATTTTTGCCCCGCCGAGCGTTTCGGTAATATTATCAGCATATGTTAAAGCCGTTGGTCGCCCTGAGTAATTGACGAGTAAGGATAGATATTCATCTTTAAATGCTGGATCTTTCATTGCTTCATTCAAAGCTGCTTCTACTTCTTCAAGTGGTTTCATTAATGTTTCAGGTACGTATTTTCCACCAAATTCACCAAAGCGGCCAAATTCATCAGGATGATTGTATGTCATAGTATGATCTTCCTTTCAATCTCTATAATTTTTGTATAGTCCTTCGTTCCATTTGTTTCAATACCGCCAGAAATATCAATCGCCCCAGGCTTGTAGGGTAACAAGTTCTCAATGTTACAAGCATTGATTCCTCCAGCAATAAAGCATTTTTTACCTAACCTTTGGGCAGCTGATTCATACTGAGGAACGAAACTCCAATCAAAAGCGACGCCCGTTCCTCCGAATTGTTCTTTAACCTTGCTGTCAATTACATACCCGTCAGCCTCTTCATATACATGCATTTGCTGCACCGTTTCTTTATTGTGAGGGAGCGCTTTCCATACTTCATATCCACGCTGCTTTAACTCACGTACTTCAGCAGCTGTTTCTTGCCCGTGGCACTGAATAACCTCTAAATTTGTTACGGAGGCAATTTCAAGCATTTGATCCACCGGTGTATTAACAAATACCCCTACTAGCGAGACTTGTTTTTTTATTTCATCCGTTACAAACTCATTTACTCGTTCAGGCTTTACATATCGTTTACTTTTAGGATAGAAAATAAAGCCAATGTGAGTAGCAGCCGACTTTTCGATTAAAGCTATGTCTTGTTTTGATCGAATACCGCAATACTTAATAAGCATATTCACTTTCCCCAAACAGCTTTTCAATCGCTTTGGTTTGATTATCCTGTCTCATAAGCGATTCTCCTACTAAAATAGCTTTTGCTCCAGCTTCTTTTACGTAGGAAACATCATCGTATAAGTAAATGCCGCTTTCACTCACTAACAGCTGATCTTTCGGAACGTGCTTGGCAATTTCTTTGGTCTGCTGCACGCTGGTTTCAAACGTGTGAAGATTTCGATTATTAATGCCAATAATCTTTGGGGTAAATACAGCTAGCAGCTTTTCAAGCGTTTCTAGAGAATGCACTTCTACTAAACAATCTAACTCTTTTTCAGCAGCTTGAAGATAAAGCTCTTGCAATTTTAATGGTTCAAGTGCTTCTCCAATGAGTAAAATAGCATCAGCACCGATTCTTGCACTTTCTTCCACTTGAATGGAATCAATGATGAAATCCTTGCGAAGTACAGGAATAGAGACATCCTGTTTAATGTCACTTAAAAACGTTCGGTTTCCTTGAAAATAGTGCTGATCTGTTAACACAGACAAAGCATCTGCTTTCCCTTTCTCGTAGGCTTTAGCAATTTCCACAGGCTGAAAATTCTCTTTTATTAATCCTTTGGAAGGAGAAGCTTTTTTCACTTCTGCAATAAGAGCCAGCTCTCGATTCGGATTTGATAAAGCTTTTAAGAATGATCGTTTTGCAACATTTTGCTGTTCGGGTAACTGTAAGTTTTGAATTTCTTCTTTTTTTGTTTCAATAATTTTATTGAGCATGTTCAACCACCTTTTTCGATTTCAATCGTTGTAATTGCGTGTATGCAGCACCTGATTCAATTGTTTCTAAAGCTACAGCTACTCCTTCTTCAAAAGTAGAAACGTTTCCGCTAACGTAAATAGCTGCAGCAGAGTTCAACACGACTGCATTTTTAGCAGTTACATTACTTTTATTTAAAAATAGAGATTCAATGAGCTCTGCACTCGATTTCGCGTCTTCTACCACCAAGTCTTCAAGCTTCCCTCTCTGTAAATGTACATCCTCTGGTGCAAGCGTATATTCTGTAATGACATTGCCCTGTACTTCTACAACATCCGTTACATCCGTGGCACTAATTTCATCTAAACCATCTCTGCCCGCAACAAGCAGGACGTGATTCGCTCCCAGTACAACAAGCGCTTCTGCTAATTTCCGTGCAAGCTCAATAGAATAAACGCCAATTACTTGCTTTGTGCAGTTAGTAGGGTTTGCTAACGGACCTAATGCATTAAAAACGGTTCTAAACCCTAATTCCTTTCGAGTAGCAGCAACGTGCTTCATAGCAGGGTGATAAAGCGGCGCAAATAAAAAGGACATGTTGAGGTCAGCCACCGCATTTTTCACTTCTTTTTCATTTCCTTGAATCCATATATCCAGATGTTCTAACACGTCGGCGCTTCCGCTTTTAGAAGACACGGCGCGATTCCCGTGTTTCGCAACCTTTACTCCGGCAGCAGATGCCACAATCGCACTAGCCGTCGAAATATTAAAAGTAGAGGCGCCGTCTCCTCCCGTACCGCACGTATCTACTACGTTTAATTCTTCTAGAGAAATAGCATTCATATTGTTTTTCATACCTCGGACAAACCCAACAATTTCATCGACGGTTTCTCCTCGGTACGTTAAGATGGTTAGCACGCTAGCAATTTGAGCTGCCGGGACTTTACCGTTCATAATATCATTCATAATTTTTTCTGCTTCTTCCGCTGAAAGTGACTCGCCGCGCAAACACTTTTTCAACAATTCTTTAAACATATACATCCTCCTTTTTATCGTAGATGTCTTGAGCTAATTGAATTGTTTTAATTAAAGCGCTAGCTTTATTGCGGGTTTCTTTCCACTCAAGCTCCGGTTTTGAGTCAGCAACCACTCCTGCTCCAGCCTGGATATAAGCTGTTTGGTCTTTCAAAAGAATGGTGCGAATCGCAATGCACGAATCAATGTTTCCATCAAATCCGAGATATGCTACGGTTCCTGCATATACATTTCGCGCAACTGGTTCAATTTCATTTAAGATTTGCATCGCTCGCACTTTTGGAGCGCCAGATACGGTACCCGCTGGAAATGCAGAAAGCAGCGCATCAATGGGATGTACTTTTTCGTCAAGGCGCCCTGTCACTTTAGAAATCAAGTGCATGACGTGCGAAAAGTTAACCTGCTGCATTAATACTGGTGTTTGGACACTTCCATACTGTGCAACTCGGCCGATGTCATTTCTTGCTAAGTCCACGAGCATATAGTGTTCTGCCCGCTCTTTTTCATCGTTAATTAAGTCTTCGTATAAGCGCGCATCTTCTTCTGCATCCCTGCCACGTCTTCTCGTTCCTGCAATCGGATGAATTTCTAAATGGCCGTTTTCAATTTGAATCAACCGCTCAGGAGAACTTCCAATTAGCTCCACGCCTTTTACTTTCACGTAAAATAAATAAGGAGAGGGATTAACTAATCGCAATACTCTGTAAATATCAAATCCAGCTACGGTCGTATCAATTTGAAATCTCTGCGACAATACGGCTTGAAAAACATCTCCGCTTTTAATGTATTCCTTAATTTTTTCCACATCTTGCACAAATTTATCTTTTTGGTATGACGATGTCACGCCTTCAAAGCTAACTTCGCGCTGCTCGCTTTCAAACATCATTGGCTTTTCTTTCACCGTCTGCGCTATTCTTTCAACATATCGATTGATCTCCGTTAGAGCTTCGTCATATTTTTCTTTTTTCTGCTGCTCTTTGTCTTGCTCATTAAGCTGAATGTAGTGAATCACCATAAGCTCTTTTGTTTGATGATTGTACGCAAGCATCGTTTGACAATAGATAAAGTGAAAAGTAGGCATGTTCAAATCGTTTTGAGCATGTACGTTTACTTTTTCAATTTGCGATACTGCGTCGTAGCTGATAAACCCTACTGCTCCTCCTTTAAAAGGAAGTGCAAGGTCTGGTACTTTCACTTTCAGCTCTTGCTGAATTTTACAAAATACCTCTTTAAAGCTGTCTCCTTGCAGCACAGGTTGAAGCTGCTTGTTTTTTGCTAGATAGGTTCCGTTCTCTTCTTCTACATACAAAAATGGATTCAAGCCAATAAAAGAATAATTGGACCATGGTGATGATTCATCATTACTTTCAAGTAAATATACGGCTTCATCTTTTACCTGTTGAAAAAGATCAACAGGTGTCATGCTATCGATAAATATTTTTTTTATGATTGGAATGGTTAAATACTTTGTAGAGTCTTCTAAAAAAGAAGTATACGTGTTCGTCATATCTTTCAATCCTCCATTTCATGGAGAATGAGAATAGATGAGGTGATATAAAAGAGGATATAATAAATAAACCCAAAGACACATCAAAAATGGGCCTTTGGGTATACGAATGGTAAAATTCACTCAACTAAACTCTGCTCAACTGTCTCATTCTCGTCTACCCTAATCTCAACTAAACTGTCTATTGTTTTCTCATAACTAAAATCTCTAAACTAACTTGTTACCAATTGTAGTACGTTTCAAATTCATTTGTCAACTACTATCTACTTGGCTTTTGAAGAAACTACGCTTGAAGCTCTTCATTCAGCAGCTTAAGAATTACTTCATCTTCTACTTGTTGAACAAAAGGTTTTCCTATGCCTTCAAGCAGTACCATATGAACATTGCTTGATTTGGACTTCTTGTCTGCTTTCATTCTCACGAGCAGCTTTTCAGCTGAAAGGTGGTTTGGAACAGACGTCTCATAGCCAAATTTTTCAAACCATTTCGCAATTTCAGCTACAGGGAACTCGCTTTTCCCAAGCGTATTGCTGACTTTCATAGCAAACAGCATCCCAATGGCTACGCCTTCTCCGTGACTGATTTGTCCATAGCCGCACTCTGCTTCGATCGCATGACCTAACGTATGTCCAAAGTTCAGGTGAGCGCGAACGCCAGCTTCTGTTTCATCTTCTTTTACAACAGATGCTTTGACTAAAATACCGCTTTGGATAGCATAAATTAATTTTTCATCTTGTAAATCAGTCAGCGATTGTATATTTTGCTGAAGCCATTCATAAAATGCTTCATCGTGAATAAAAGCGTGTTTAATCACTTCTGCAAAACCGGAACGCCACTCTCTTTCAGGAAGCGTTTTAAGAAGATCAATGTCATAAACAACCGCTTCAGGCTGATAAAAAGCGCCAATCATATTTTTTCCAAGCTCATGATTAATGGCTACTTTACCACCTACAGCACTATCGTGAGCAAGAAGCGTCGTTGGCACTTGAATAAAAGAAATTCCTCTCATATAAGTAGCGGCTACAAATCCAGCTAAATCGCCAACTACCCCTCCGCCGAAAGCAATAACGAGCGCATTGCGGTCAAGCTGCTGCTCGAGTGCAAATGTCTGACAATCGTAGTAATGTTGAAATGACTTTGCATGTTCACCGCTTGGCACTACGTATTTAGCCACTTTAAACTGCGTCTCAACCGCTTTTACAACCGCTTCTCCATAATATGAATCTACAGCTGAATCAGTGATGATTAACACCGACGACAGATTGGGTTTTACACTCTCAATAATAGAAGGCAACTTTTCAATTAATCCATTTCCTAAATAAAGAGGATATGTTTTCGATAAAGTTTGAATATCAATTTGCAACATTAAAACTCCCTCGCATGTGCACGCATTTTCTCAATATTTTCAGCAATTAAATCAATTCGGTCTTGTCCAAACTGTTCGATTAGCGCATCAGCCAATTCCCAAGCTACAACGGCTTCTGCGACAACGCTTGCTGCCGGCACAGCGCAGCTGTCTGAACGTTCGATGCTTGCCTCGAAGGCTTCTTTTGTTTCAATATCAACACTTTTTAACGGCTTGTAAAGCGTTGGAATAGGCTTCATTACACCGCGTACTACAATTGGCATACCTGTTGTCATGCCGCCTTCAAAGCCGCCTAAGTTGTTTGTTTTACGGGTATATCCATTCTTTTCATCCCATAGAATTTCGTCATGAACTTCGCTTCCTGGTCTGCGAGCCGCTTCAAATCCAATCCCAAACTCAACGCCTTTAAATGCATTAATGCTCATAACGGCTGCAGCAATCTTCGCATCTAATTTACGATCGTAATGGACATAGCTACCTACTCCTGCTGGCACGCCTTCAATAATAACTTCTACTACGCCTCCGATAGAATCGCCGTTTTTCTTAGCATCATCGATTGCTTGCATCATGTCTTTCTCAACAGCTGAGTCAAAACATCTTACTGGAGAAGCTTCAGTGACTTCTTGAAGTTCCTCTAAGCTTTTGTATTGAGGCGGATTTGTCTGTACGCCGCCAATTTCTAATACATGTCCAGCTACAGAAATCCCGAACTGAGCAAGGATTTGACGAGCCACAGCACCTGCTGCTACCCTTACAGTTGTTTCACGAGCTGAAGAACGTTCTAATACATTTCTCATATCGCGATGACCATATTTAATAGCGCCGTTTAAATCGGCATGTCCTGGTCTTGGTCTTGAGATTTTACGCTTTACTTCTTCTGATTCTTCTTCAGAAATTGGCTCGATGCCCATAATTTTTGTCCAGTGTTTCCAGTCGTTATTTTCTACCGCTAACGTAATAGGAGATCCTAGCGTATAGCCGTGGCGGACACCGCTTAAAATTTCCGCTTGATCTTTTTCAATTTGCATACGTCTTCCGCGACCATGACCTTTTTGTCTTCGCGCTAAATCTGTATTGATGTCTTCGGCTGTTAAAGGAAGCCCTGCGGGAACACCCTCTAAAATAGTAGTCAACTGTGGACCATGTGATTCTCCTGCTGTTAAATATCGCATAATCGTACCTCCGCTTAATATGTATTATTCGTCAGAATTTTTCCATTTTTAAATATGACTATACCATACTATAACATAAGAATATATAAAAAGTTTCACCTCAGCTTGTAAGAAATCGCTTCAAGTTATCTCAATTAAATGGTCTTTACTTTTCTGTAAAAAAACGTATCAGCCGTTTCAAATCCATACTTTTGCGGAGTAAAAACCTGCTCAGTGCTTCCTACAAATAAGATGCCGCCAGGTGCTAAAGCTCTGCTGAATTTTTCATATAAAGCATGCTTAGCTTCATCTGTAAAATAAATAAGCACATTTCGACAAACAATCAAGTCAACGTTTTTAGGAAAAGAGTCTGACAGTAAGTTATGTTTCTGAAAAACAACTGTTTTTTTGATTTTTTCATCTAATAAGTACCCGGTTCCTCTTTGTTGAAAGTACTTATTTTTCATCGAAACAGGCATCTCCTGAAGTGAACGTTCATCATAAAAGCCTACTTTTGCTTTTTCTATCACTTTTTCATCCAAATCGGTCGCCAATATAGAAATACGCGAAAGCGGAAAAAATGTTGATAAAACCATCGCTAGTGTATACGGCTCTTCCCCTGTTGAACAGGCAGCGCTCCACACTTTCAGATCTGTTTTTCCTTTTACAAGAGCCGGTAAAATTTTTTGCTCCAATATATCCCACCGCTGATAATTGCGATAAAACTCTGACACGTTAATCGTCATCCGATCTAAAAACTCCTCAAGCAGTTCGTTGTTACTGTTCATTGCTCGATAATATTCAAAAAAACTAGTAAAACCTTTTTTTTCATACAGCGAGGTGAGGCGGCGGTGCATTTGAGACTGCTTATATAGTGACAAATCAATGCCTGTTTTTGTTTTTATTTTCTCCACAAACGCGTCGTATTCATCTATCATTTTTTGCTCTCCTTTCTCATTCCTATACATTTATGTTAGACGTATAAAGAAATAAAACCTTTATATACGCTTATCTTCTTATTAATATATCGGAATACATTGTGTAAATGTTTATGTAGAGAGATATTCGCAATCAATAGCCTAGGACCTATGTATAAACACAATAAAAAAGACGAATGAAAATTCATTCGTCTCCTTGCGCTATCTAAATTAGTAAATCCAAGCGTCTGCGTCTTTTTTATAGAAAGTCAGCTCTTCACTTTCAAAGAATAAGCTGATTTCACGCTCCGCACTTTCTGGTGAATCTGAGCCGTGAATAATATTCTTATCGACAATCAGTCCATAATCACCTCGAATAGTTCCAGGAAGCGCTTCTTGAGGGTTAGTTTTCCCCACCATTTGACGTGATACTGAAATCACGTTTTCACCTTCCCATACCATAGCAAAAACTGGACCTGATGTGATAAACTTCACTAACTCACCGAAGAAAGGTTTCTCTTTATGTTCACCGTAGTGTGTTTCAGCTAATTCCTGCGAAATATGCATAAGCTTAGCTCCAACTAATTGAAAACCTTTTTTCTCAAAGCGAGAAATAACCTCACCAATAATGCTTCTTTGTACCCCGTCTGGTTTGACCATTAAAAACGTTTTTTGTATCATTTTACTCTCCACCCCTGAAGTTCATGATATGTAAACAAATTTTGAAAGCGCAATCACACCTCATGAAGATATTAACATTGTTTCGAGCAGTTTACAACTTATGAAAGTAAATAAATCAAAATTTCCGTTTTCCAATGTACTTCGCAATTTGATGCAGCGTTTTTTTCGCCTTGTTTGGCGGCAGTTCTTCTAAAATGCTCATCGCTTTTTGCAGATAACGATCGCTCATCTCAAATGAACGTTCAATGGCGTTAGAAGATTTAATATAAGAAATAATTTCATTGATCAGCTCTTGCTCATATTCCCTCTCGAAAAGCTGTTCTACTTTATCTCGAAACTCAGCATTTTCAATGGCATACAAAACTGGCAGCGTAATATTTCCTTGCAGTAAGTCGCTGCCAACTGGTTTCCCAAGCTGTTCTTCTGATGAGATAAAATCTAAAATGTCATCGGTAATTTGAAATGACATTCCCACGTAATATCCAAACCAAAATAAACGTTTATGTATATCTTCAGGAGCTCCCGCTGCAATTGCGCCTAACTGACAGCTTGCAGCAATTAGCAGTGCCGTTTTACGTTTAATTCTACGCAGATACACGCGTAAGTTTTGGTTTAGGTTGTATTTGTCCTTAATCTGTTCAATTTCACCGAGCGTTAACTCCACCATCGTATTAGATAAAATTTTATGTGCTTCCACATCTTTAACCTCACTCATAACTTCAAGTGCACGAGCAAAGATGTAATCCCCTGTATACATAGCAATACGATTGTCCCATTTTGCCTTAATTGTTGGTTTTCCCCGTCGCTTATCAGCGTCATCAATAACATCATCATGAACAAGAGAAGCCATATGAATCAGCTCAAGCGCTACTGCCACATGTTTAATTTGGTCGATGTTGTAATGCCCAAATTTAGCTGCCAACAAAACAAATACAGGGCGAATTCGTTTCCCCCCTGCTTGTAAAAGGTGAAGAGAAGCATCTGTGATAAGTGTTTCATCGGTATGAACAGTTTGTTCAAGTTCTTTCTCAATAAGGGTAATATCCGTATTCAAAAAAGCGTACATCATTTTTAGTTTCATTGGACTCACCTTGCATTATATATTCATTCTTTACTCCTTATCCTACAGGCTGTTGCACCTCTAGGACAAGCTTTTTCTCTTTTATCGTTTGTACCCTAGATGCATCGCTGCTACTCCACCTGTGTAAGATTTCACCTCAACATCTGTCAAACCGGCTTCACGGAACATATCAGCCAATTGCTTTTGACCTGGAAAGTCCCTAGCTGACTCTTGAAGCCATGAATATTCATCATAACTTTTAGCGACCATCTTTCCAAGCGCAGGCATAATATACTTAAAATAAAGCAAGTACATTTGTCGGTAGCCAATCATCGTTGGCTGAGACGTTTCAAGGCAAACCACTTTTCCGCCAGGTTTCACGACGCGCTGCATTTCCTTTAAAACTTGAAGGTAATCAGGCACGTTGCGCAGTCCGAATCCAATTGTTACATAGTCAAATGAATTATCTTCAAAAGGAAGTTCCATTGCATTGCCATGTAGTAAGGTAATATTTGAAAAAGGTGAGTTTTTTACTTTCTCTTCACCAATCTTTAGCATATTTTGACTAAAATCCAGGCCAACTGCCTCTCCTGTTTCTCCAACTGCTTCAGCCATAGCTAGCGTCCAATCCGCAGTTCCGCAACAAACATCTAAAGCTTTTGTTCCTTTTTGAACATTCATTCGCTTCATCGTATCTTTGCGCCATGCCTTATGACGCTGAAAACTAATAACAGAATTCATTTGATCATAATTTTTGTATATTTTTTCAAATACGCCATGGACACGCTGTTCTTTTGATTGCTGCATATCTCTATCCTTCTCCTACGACATTTTTCAACACTTCTAAGCTAGATGTAAGTTCATCTAAGTGCTCTCTTAAAAACTCATTCATTGCAAATTCACTTCGTAAGTATCCTCTAACAATATTTACAGACTGTTGAGTATACGAATAAAGGTATTCTTTTATTTGTTCTTGATTCATGCCAATTTGTTTGCAATAGTTTAGCAAGAGAGTAGGCTCTTTATGCTGTAATGACTTTAATTGCTTTAATATCCCGTTCAAATACGCTGCATGTTTTAAAAGTTCTTTCCACTCTTCACGTTCAAAATAGTCACATAAGCATCTTACAAACGATGATTCTGCTGCTAAAAAACTATTCATAACGTCGTGTGGATTAGTAGAGCGATTGTTATAAATGTGTATCTTAGCGATATTAATTTCTTTAATAGCAGATGCTATAACTTTCATTAAATTCAGCTGGCTGCTTTGAGCTAAATAGTAATAGTACAGGCCGCTGTAATAATCTCCGGCCAAAACTACCAGCTGCCGCTCATGCAGCTTCCCTTCATTTCCGCTAACATTTTGAGTGGAGACTAGATCGTGGGTATCAAGTGCGGTTTGAACGAGCATCACAGATAGCACAGAGCTGTTCTTTTTTTCTTCTTCCATTGAAAGAGTATCTAAGAACGAACACATGTACAGTAATCTATTTTCATCAATACGCGGATGATGAATATATTTTTTTACATATGGATGACTTAATTCAACATGAAGCTGTTCTTTCATGTTGGCCACAATATCATAGATGGTTTTTACGCTCATCATCCTTGTCTCCCTTTCCATCACTATTTGTTTAAAGTTCTTTTAACTCCAAATCGATAGTGTCAATTATAACATAATTACATTATAAAATATCCTTTAAATTCTTTTGAAGCTTTTTCACAGTTTAAATCCTTTAGCTGCTCATCCGCTTGAACACCGTTCATCTACATACCATCTTGATTTCTTAGATAGTAATTTAAGATATTGCTTTTAGTTTCACCATGTTTTTCCTGTTCTTATTCATCTATTTTAAATATAAATAAAAGCAGGAAAATCCCTGCTTATTTTTTCGTATCGGATTCAATTTCTCCGTGAACAGTCTGAACGACGGCTTTGCCACGAATTTTAATTGCTGATGTATGCTCAGTAAACTGCGCAATCATCACTTCGCCTTTATCTAGTTTTTCTGAATGATGAAATCGCGTATCTGCTCCTCGCGTTAAGCCAATTACGTTAACTCCATCTTCGACCGCTTTAATGACAATATACTCTGGCGTTCCTTTTTGTGTCATATTCTCTTCTCCTTCATCATCCACATTATGATTTAATCAATGATAAAACTTCAGCTCTAGAACTTGCATCGTGTTCTAACACTCCACGCACAGCAGAAGTGATTGTCATAGCCCCAGGCTTTTTAATGCCTCGCATGGTCATACACATGTGCTCTGCTTCCACTACTACCATTACCCCATGAGGCTCTAATGTTTCTACAATAGAATCCGCCACTGTAGATGTAATTCTCTCCTGAAGCTGAGGACGTTTCGCAACAGCTTCTACCGCTCTTGCCAGCTTACTTAAACCGGTCACTCGTCCGCCTTTTGGAATATACGCAACATGAGCTTTTCCGTAAAAAGGCACTAAGTGGTGTTCACACATAGAGTAAAAAGGAATATCTTTTACAAGCACTAGCTCTTCATGATCTTCTCCAAAAACTGTTTTAAAATGCTCTTTTGGATCTTCATTCAACCCGGAAAAGACTTCCTCATACATTTTAGCTACTCGCTTTGGTGTATCTAATAATCCTTCACGGTTTGGATCTTCGCCAATTGCTTCTAAAATTAGTCTCACGGCTTGTTCGATCTGTGGCTTATTTACAGATGACATGTTGTTGCCCTCCAATTCGTTGCATTACGACTTTATGAAAAAAATTCTAGCATATGTATATACCAAAGGCAAAAAAGAAAGGTCGCAAATGTGCGACCTTTCAAAGCTCTTCATCAACGGCTATGAATAAAGCCATTTTATGTAGATATTATTTTACAGCATCTTTAAGAGCTTTACCTGGTTTGAATGCAGGAACTTTGCTAGCAGGAATTTCGATTTCTTCGCCAGTTTGTGGATTGCGTCCTTTACGAGCAGCACGTTCACGTACTTCGAAGTTACCAAAACCGATAAGTTGAACTTTGTCCTCAGCTTTTAAAGCTTCTAAAATTGTATCGAAAACAGCATCAACTGCTTTTGTAGCATCCTTTTTTGAAAGCTCACTTGCTTCTGCAACAGCATTAATTAATTCTGTCTTGTTCATGCCATTCACCTCCTCCCAAAATCGGATCATATAATAACTAAAAACCTTGTTAGAAAAGGAATCTAGTAATTCGTTATATCTCATTCTTTAACAAAACAAATGGATATTATACATAACCTATGTATCGACAAGCCTAATCATAAACGATTGAACTAAATAATTCAATGTTTTTCATTCATCTGCCGTATGTATGTAGTGAAAACAGTATGATCGATCGATTTCTGTTAAAAGATTAACATATTGAACAAGGCATAGCAAGCAGAAAATAACGCAGGAATAGGATAACCACGCGATCTATCACAATATATGTAAAGTTTTGTATGATCTATCCAAAAAGAAGAGGCTCCTTTATGAGGAGCCTAACGTTACATGCTTATAGAATAATCGCGATTAAACCTCCGGATCCTTCGTTAATAATCCGTTCTAGCGTTTCTTTTAACTTATATCGTGCATTTTCAGGCATCAGCGACAGCTTTCCTTGAATCCCTTCTCTTACAATTGAACTTAGAGAGCGGCCAAATATATCTGAATTCCAAATTGAAAGCGGATCATCTTCAAAGTCTTGCATCAAATAACGAACTAATTCTTCGCTTTGCTTCTCCGTTCCGATAATCGGCGCAAATTCTGATTCTACATCCACTTTAATCATGTGTATAGAAGGTGCCACTGCTTTTAAACGAACTCCAAAACGCGATCCTTGGCGAATAATTTCAGGTTCATCAAGGCTCATATCCGAAAGCGAAGGTGCAGCTACACCATAACCCGTTTGTTTAACCATACGAAGGGCATCAGAGACTTGATCATACTCGGTTTTTGCATGCACAAAATCTTGCATTAACTGCAGCAAATGATCTCTTCCGCGAATTTCTACTCCCACGATTTCTTTCAAAATCTGGTCGTATAAGTCATCTGGAGCATATAAGTCAATTTCAGCAATTCCCTGCCCCATCTCAATTCCGGCTAATCGAGCCTGATCGATAAACTCAAACTGGCTAAATTGCTCTACTACCCGTTCAACGTCTCTCAGCCTCTTAATATCTTTTACCGTTTCTTTAACGGCTTCTTGATAGCTTTCACGCAGCCAATGTTTATCTTTTAAAACCATTACCCAGCTTGGTAGATTAACGTTGACTTCTAATACAGGGAACTCGTAGAGTGCTTCTCTTAATACGTTCATCACATCAGTATCGCGCATGCTTTCCACACTCATCGCTAATACTGGAATATCATATTTTTCATTAAGCTTTGCACGAAGCTTTTCTGTATCAGGATGATATGGCTGTACGGTATTAATAACCATGATAAATGGTTTGCCTACTTCTTTTAATTCATTAATGACGCGCTCTTCTGCTTCCACGTAATCTTGACGAGGTATATCTCCAATTGAGCCATCTGTTGTAATGACGACACCAATCGTTGAGTGTTCTTGAATTACCTTTCTCGTTCCAATTTCAGCCGCTTCGTGAAATGGAATGGGTTCTTCATACCAAGGTGTATTGATCATTCGAGGTCCGTTTTCATCTTCGTACCCTTTAGCGCCTGGCACCGTATATCCTACACAATCTACTAACCGTATGTTAACTTCTAGCCCGTCATCTACCAAAACATTAACTGCTTGATTCGGTACGAATTTCGGCTCAGTTGTCATAATCGTTTTTCCAGCTGCACTTTGTGGTAGTTCATCTTGTGTGCGAGCTCTTTCTGCCTCGTTCTCGATGTGAGGCAGGACCACCAGCTCCATAAATTTTTTAATAAATGTAGATTTTCCTGTTCGAACTGCTCCCACCACACCTAAATATATATCGCCTCCTGTACGTTCAGCGATATCTTTAAATACATCCACCTTTTCCAAAAGATCCCCTCCGATCTATGAGTTCATGGAATATGACATCCATTGCGAGAGTAAATTAGGACACTATATAGTTATGACGTTGTCCTATTAAAATATGACTTTTGATAGAAAAATTTATGATTTTTTTCATGCACATGCTGACTTAGTCATTCTGATTATCATTATTGGTGTACAAGAAAGAGAAAACCCCTTCTCTCTGAATATTATTCAAGGAGAAGGGGTTCATGACTTATTTTTTAAAAAATATTGGTTCATTCTTATCGTTGACTGTATAAGGAAGAGAGTAAGCAGGTACAAAATCACTGTTTTCCACAAGGAGCTTTCGTATATCTTCACCAGGTTTGTAGGAGCTTTTATGCTTTTGAATGGCATCATACAAATCAGGACGATAATCTACAAATACATCTCCCTGCCCATTAACAATTAAAGAAAGACTATTCCCTGTATATGGGCTAGTAACGACAGGAGGCTCTTTCATATTCAATTTTTTATAATTAATAGAGAATACGCCGGGAGCGATGACGTCTTTAAACGGTACGTACCCTTTATGATTTTGACGGTATATATTCAAATGTACGTTAACATCTTGAATCGTATCCGCCATCCGTAAGTCTAATAATTTAACCGTGGGCTTTGTTTCTGCATCCACAAGTACGTACGCAAATATCCCTCCGCTTTCATACGAATTTCCAGGTGCGTCTTGCATGTATCTAGGAACAATTTTCGTAAAGTCAATCGGATATTTTTGATAAATCGGCGTGTCCATATCTTTCGTTTTTATTGGCAATAAGCCTCCGCTTTCTTGTTTAAATTGATCAACCGCCGTTTGCACGGAAGCAACTTGATCTTTATAAGGAACTTGATTTTGAGACATTCTTTCCGTCGGGTACAAACAACCGGATAATACAAAAATGGTTAACCCAACAATAGACGTTAGCATGAATTTTTTCATTTTTCTCACCCTACCATATGTACATTAAGCATCTGTCGGCCCGCTGAATACAACAATTACCATAATAAGACCTGCTACAATCATAAGCGAATAGGCAATGAAAGCGAGTACAATTTTACCAATGCGGTTCGTAATTTTATAACGACTAAAGTAAATAGAAAATACCGAGATAAACATAAATACAATGGAGCCCAATGAAATCCACATCTTTAACAAACCTGGCGACAAATTGCATCCACTCCTTTTTTCACCGTTATTATAACATAAGGACTTATAGTTAAGATGGATATTGATAGAACTTTCTAAATTAACTATTTATTTACCTTCCAGTGATTCATGGTCTATAGTAAGTACTTTCCTATTAAATTGACAAATTCCTGCTTTTTCACATAAAAAAAATCGAAGCGAAGGGGGCTCTTCGCTTCGATCATAACTAAATATTCCCATACTAACAGTTCTACTCATCTTTATTTACACGTTATTTTATGCAAGTAAATGATTTTGGGTATCACCAATTGCCTATTTTTTCATATTTCTTTGCACTTAATTTAATTTTTCTCCTAAAACATTCGCTAAATCTTCCATTTCATGTGTTTTAGTACGAGACATAAGCGCGTCTACTGCATCCTTTGCCTTCACATCATTAAACAGTACATTATATAAAGCATCAGCAATCGGCATTTTTACGTCATATTTTTGAGATAGCTGGTAAGCTGCTTTCGTGGTGCGTACACCTTCTACAACCATTCCCATATTTTCTAATACTTCGTCTAAATTTTTGCCTTTTCCAAGAAGATTACCAGCGCGCCAATTTCGAGAATGAACGCTTGTACACGTTACAATCAAGTCTCCAATCCCGGTTAAACCTGAGAACGTCAGAGGATTGGCACCAAGCACAGTACCTAAACGAGCGATTTCAGCCAAGCCACGAGTCATAAGAGCGGCCTTCGCATTGTCACCATATCCAAGTCCATCCGTGATACCAGCAGCAAGAGCAATAATATTTTTTAACGCTCCCCCAATTTCCACACCAATCACATCAGGATTTGTATAAACACGGAAGTACTGCTGATTATTAAATAAATCCTGCACTTTTTCTGCTGCTTGTATGTTTGTTGAAGCTGACGTCACAGTTGTCGGCTGCCTTCTACTTACTTCTTCAGCATGACTCGGACCTGATAAGACAACGATGTCTTTTGTATCAATTTCTTGTTGAATCATTTGAGATATACGTAAAAGAGAATCCGGTTCAATCCCTTTACTTACGTGAACAATTGTAAATAGTTCATCGGTAAGGGATTTTAGCTGCTGCAACACTTCACGAATGGCCTTCGTTGGAACAGCTAAAATAAGGGTTGCAACACCTTCTATTGCCTTTTCTAATGACGTAAAACCTTTAATCTGATGAGGAAGCTCTACACCAGGCAAATATTTTTCATTCTTATGCGTCTCGTTGATTTGATCAATGACTTGTTGTCTATGTCCCCAAATGCGAACATCGTGTCCATTTTCCGCCAATACGAAAGCTAATGCAGTTCCCCAGCTTCCTGCTCCTAGTACAGCTATTCTTTCCACGCCGATCACATCCTCTGTTATTTTCTTGGTCTTGCAATAATTTTAATTGGAGTTCCTTCAAATCCAAAAGCTTCACGAAGCTTATTTTCTAAGAAACGTTTATATGAAAAATGCATTAGCTCAGGATCATTTACAAACACAACAAAAGTTGGCGGCTTGATTGCTACTTGAGTTGTGTAATAGATTTTTAAGCGGTTGCCGTTGTGAGTAGGCGTAGGGTTCATTGCTACTGCATCCATAATCACATCATTTAAGATGCTTGTTTCTACACGTACCGCATGGCTTTCGCTTGCAAGATCAATCATTGGCAATAGCGTATGCGTACGTTTTTTCGTTTTAGCTGAAAGGAATACAATTGGAGCATATGTTAAGAACTGAAAATGCTCACGTATATTCTCTTCAAATTTTTTCATTGTTTTTTCATCTTTTTCTACTGTATCCCATTTGTTTACAACGATAACAACAGCTTTTCCAGCTTCTTGTGCATAGCCAGCAATTTTCTTATCTTGTTCAATAATACCCTCTTCAGCATTTAATACAACTAAGACAACATCTGAGCGTTCAATTGCCTTTAATGCGCGCAGTACGCTGTATTTTTCAGTACTCTCGTACACTTTTCCACGCTTTCTCATTCCAGCTGTATCAATAACAACATATTCTTGATCTTCTTTTGTAAACTTTGTATCAATGGCATCACGTGTCGTGCCGGCAAGATCACTGACAATAACACGGTCTTCACCTAGAAGAGCATTAACTAATGAAGATTTCCCTACGTTAGGACGACCAATCAATGAAAATTTAATGACTTCTTCTCCGTAATCTTCGTCTTTTTCTTTTGGAAAGTGCTTAGCTGCCTCGTCTAGCAGGTCACCTAAACCTAAACCATGCGTTCCTGAGATTGGGAACGGTTCTCCATATCCTAGTGCATAGAAATCATAGATTAATTCTCTCATTTCAGGATTATCTACTTTATTAACAGCTAGGACAACGGGCTTTTTGGATTTGTATAAAATTTTCGCCACTTCTTCATCAGCTGCAGTAATTCCATCGCGTCCATTTACTAGAAAAATGATTACGTCCGCTTCATCAATTGCAATTTCTGCCTGCTGTTTGATCTGTTCTAAAAATGGCTCATCTCCAATATCAATACCGCCGGTATCAATAATGTTAAAGTCCACATTCAGCCACTCACCTGAACTATAGATACGATCACGAGTTACACCCGGAATATCTTCTACAATAGATACTCGCTCTCCTACAATTCGGTTGAAAATTGTTGATTTTCCTACGTTGGGACGACCAACAATCGCAATAATTGGTTTTGGCATACGATTCTTCCCTTTCCTTGATCTTTTTTATGTATCGGCAACCAGTCTTTAATCGACTAAAGGTATTTATCTACATGTACAAATAAATAAGATCATTCTTTTTTCAAAAATTGAGGCCATGCAGCGTGGCATGACCTCTACTAATCGATCATAAGCGATAAAGCAGGCTTTTTATCAGCTCTATTTTACACCAAGCTGATTAACTGCCTATCCGCTGAATAAGCATTACTCTTTCAATCAAACAATTTTATCAAAAATCACCGGTAACAACAATATAATTTTACGAAATCTCTTCTTCTATTTGTAAGTACTTTGCTTTTGCCTGTGAGACTTCAGCACGTACAAATCTAAATAAGCAGAGAAATAAACCAGCATCTCCCAAATAAACATAGCTCCTACTGCTGTTGCTAAAACGTCGAGTGTCCGAAGAGACCCTACTTCATAAGATGCAATATCTCGAATGACAACTGCGTATAAAAAATCTCCTCCAACTACACTTAAAATGATCGCTGCGAATCTTTTTTCAGCATCTTTAATCACCATAAAGCAAATATATAAGATAAGTCCAGTCAAAATCCACTTACGATCAATAAAAATCCATACAGGATCATAGAGCTCAAGTAAACAAAAACCAGCATAGGCAATTATTATAATGCCGCATACAATAACATAATATAACTGCTGAAACCTGCTGTAGCCTGAAGCATAAACACACGCTACCCCTACTAAAAACAAAGCGGTATAGCTACATGAAAACTGAGCCATATGCATGTTCATTCCGCTTAGGAGTATACTGATTAATATAATGGCTGCTACCTTCCAACGCCTAGGTGTTTTGGGCATAAGAAAAGTCGCAACAATCCATCCCATCCACGAAAGCCAATAAAAGAAAATTCCGTCCACTGAATATGGCACCTCCTCTACCTGTCATCAGTATGTATCAATTTGGTAAAACTTAATCGGAGTTTTAGAATAGAACCTCTTATTTTGGACAACCTATCAGAAAAAAGGAGGGAATCTAAAATGGGAAAAGATCGTCAAGAGAAAAAATTAAAAGAATCAAAACGAGTTGAATCTGACCGTGATCAAGGACTTCACTATCCGGGAGCAACTAGCTTGCAAAGTCCTGAAGAAGCGCGCGAGTTAAATGAGCATAAATAAAAAAATGCGCTGACTAAGTCAGCGCATTTTTTTATTTTAAAACTGGATGTGAAACAGGATAGGAACGTTCTTTCTTTCCTGTAAACAAAAAGAGAACTCCTCCCACTAACAATAGTGCTCCTGACAAATAAAACCCGAATTCCATACTTCCAAGTTTATCTGCAAAATATCCGGTAATGTAAGGTGCAAAGATCGATGACAGCATGCCACTGAAGTTGAAAAAACCGTACACTTTAGAGTACATGGACGATGGAGTAATATCCGCCATATACGAAATCAAAATCGGATCTAATGCTAATTTACCTATCAAACCGTACACAATTAAGCCGATTAATAGCCAAGAATAACTCTCTGTATAGGGAATAAAAAATTGACACAAAGCGCCCGCTACTGACAAACTCACAATTAATGCTTTTTTATTTGCAATTCGATCAGATATATACCCAAAGAAGATTGCTCCTGGAATAGACGCCCAAGGTACTAAAGATGCTATGATGCCTGTTTGAGACCCTTCTAAGCCTCGCGAGTGCTGCAAATAATAAGGAAGCCAAGTCAGCATCCCAAAAAATCCGTAAAGAGAGCAGAAGATTAAAATGTATACGAAAATATGTTTTTTTGTAAATAATACTTTTAGCGACTGCTTTGTTTCTTTATTTAGCGAATTTTTTTCTTGATCCCTTTGCTTATCTTTTACAAAGAAAGCTATTAAAATAGCTATTACTATGGTTGGAATAGCAAATAAGTAAAAAGTAAACTGCCAGTCTTTTTCTAACGTATATGTAATGTATGTAGAACCGATAAAACCAAGTGATATACCAAAAGCCATTCCACTATTAATGAGCGCCGACACTAAACCTCGGTATCGTTCAGATGTGATGCTCGAAGAAATTCCGTATTGTGAACCATAATACGTTCCTTCTCCAAGTCCTGTCAGCGCCCGCATAAGTAAGAACATACCGAAAGTAGTTGTAAGTCCTGTAAAAAATGTGGCAACTCCAAACAAGATGTATCCAGCTACTAAGATCTTAACGCGACCAAATTGATCTGCCAAAAAACCCGTTGGAATTTGCATAGCTGCATATGCTGCAAAAAATACGGTAGACATTAGCCCAAGTTCAGCTTTATTAAGATCCCACTGCGCACCGATATCTCCCATAACCGGAGATAAAATATTACGATCTGCATACATGAAAACCCAGCCTAAAAAGAAAAGAAAAATTGTAAATATAGGATGTCCTTTTTTCATCATGCCACCTCTTTTTCTGATTTTTCTGTTTATTTTACTTATTATAAGGGGCTAACGTTTGGGATTTCATGCTTTTTGTCACTTCTTCTGCCAACATTTTTTGTTTTTTCAAATGAAAACGCGATCATTCATCTTTTAAAGAAATAAAAAAGCACGCAGTCAACTGCATGCTTTTTTATGATCTGTTATTAAATGTTTCTATAGATACATTTCGCTGAGTCAGCCAGCTATGGGTATCCCCTGTAATAACTAGAGGCATTTGCTGAAGCTTAGCAATAGAGGTTGCTCCTAGCGCAGCCATGATGAACGTTAACTCCTCATGCAGCTCGGCTATCTCTTCTACAACTGCTTCTAAACCAGACTTCATTAAAATGGATAAAAAATATCCTGCCATTCCCGTTGCAGAAGCTCCTAACGCAATAGACTTAGCAATATCCATAGAGGTTTGAATACCTCCCGAACCAATAATGGACATACCTTCTACGTGCTCAGATACTTCTGCTAAAGAAGCAGCTGTGGAGATTCCCCAATCATTAAAGAAGTGAAAATGTTTTGCTCGTCTTTCATTTTCGATTTTCGAAAAATTGGTACCACCGTACCCACCAATATCAACGATTTCAACACCAACATCTTTAAGCTTTTGCACTGCTTGAGCGCTCATCCCAAAACCTACTTCTTTGACAATTACAGGAACGGTTACTTCTCGGACAATGCGTTCAATACGACGTAATGCATCGGTGAAATCACGATCTCCCTCCGGCATGACCAGTTCTTGTATAACATTTAAATGAATTTGAAGTCCATTTGCTTCAAGCATATCAACTGCTTTTTTAGCTTGTTCAACTGTAGCTTCACTGCCTAGGTTGGCAAAAATAATTCCGTTAGGGTTTTCTTGACGCACTACTCTGTATGATTGTTCTTCCTTTTCATCTTTAATCGCAGCCATCTGCGATCCAACGGCCATTGCTAATTGACCATGATGAGCAATTTGAGCAAACGAACGGTTAATCCGTTCCGTTTCTTGTCCGCCTCCGCCCGTCATAGCATTTATAAAAATTGGCGAACTTAACAAAAGTTCGCCAATTTTTGTATCAATATGAACATCGTGCACGCCAGTATTTGGCAAGCTATTATGAACGAAGCGAATATCATCCAGCCCGTGCAGCCGATGCTGTCCCGTTTGAATCGCATGATGAATGTGATCAATTTTACGTTTTGCTCTGCTCACAAATCATCACCATTACTTATCTTAATTTTTTTAATTGATCCCCAATCATATCACCTAATTGGAAACCTTTTGACTCTTCTTGTAATTCATAGTCACCGTAATCTTCTTGTTCTTCTTCCTCAAGATCACGAATGCTTAACGAAACGCGTCGTTCTTGTTCATTCACATCAAGTACTTTCACCGTCACTTTTTCGCCTTCAGAAAGCACTTCATGCGGTGTCCCGATATGCTTATGGGAAATTTGAGAAATGTGTACAAGTCCTTCTACTCCAGGTAGAACTTCCACAAAAGCTCCAAAAGATACAAGTCTTTTAACGGTTCCATCTACTACATCACCTTGGCGAAGCTTCGTAGAAATGTTGGACCATGGACCTTCTAACGTATCTTTAATAGATAATGAAACACGCCCCGTTGATTTGTCCACAGACAATACTTTGACTTTCACAGCATCTCCCTCAGCTACTACGTCTGAAGGTTTTTCTACACGCGTATGTGAAAGCTGAGAAATGTGCACTAACCCATCTACTCCGCCTACATCTACAAACGCTCCAAAGTCTGTTAAGCGCTGAACGGTTCCTTCTAAAACCTGACCTTCTTTTAATGACTCAAGAACATTTTCTTTTTGTTGTACAAGCTCTTCTTCTACAACTGCACGATGCGAAAGGATCACGCGATTTTTTTCTTTATCCAATTCCACTACTTTGACCGTAAGAGTTTGATCTTGATACTCTGCAAAATCATCAACGAAATGAGTTTCAACAAGAGAAGCTGGAATGAACCCTCTTACACCAATATCTACTACTAATCCGCCTTTGACAATTTCTTTGACTACCGCTTCAAACACTTCACCTGAAGAAAGTTTTGCTTCTAAACCATCCCATGCTTTTTCAGCATCTACAGCTCGTTTAGATAGCACAAGCAAATCGTCTTCCACTTTAATTACTTTCGCTTCGACTTCGGCACCTTCTTGGATTACATCGCCTGCTTTTTCAATATGTAAGCTCGCTAATTCACTAATTGGAATAATACCGTCTAGTTTGCTGTTAGGTACATCTACATACACTTGCTTTTCTTCTACTTTTGTAATAGTACCTTTTACTGTTTCTCCTACTTCTAATGACGTTACCTCTACTTGATTCATATCTTCTGTCATCGTCTTTTCCTCCTCCAATATCCATCTACAATATGTATTCCCTTGTAAGAGTTCTTCACTCTTTTAGCTCATCATTATTGTATATAGCTCTGTATAGAAAAAACTCTCTTTGTTACTAACTTCTAATAAATAGAATCTTTTGTCAAGTCATAAGGTTACAAACTATTGATATTTTTCAATTAATTCACCAATGCTTTTCATAATAACTTCGGTCACTTCGTCGGCTGATGCTTTTCGTTCGCGAAGCTCATCCATCTGAATTGGCGGTCCGTACACTACTTTTAACCTTGCAAAGCGCTTGTATGGACCAATCACAGCACAAGGCACAACAGCTGCTTTTGAACGCAAAGCAAAAAAGCCTACTCCAGCCATCCCTTTGCCTAATTTCCCATCTTTACTTCTTGTTCCTTCGGGAAATAATCCAAGCACTTTTCCTTCTTTTAAAATCTTTAACCCTTGGCGCAAAGCTTCACGATCTGCCATCCCGCGCTTTACAGGGAATGTTTCTAACTTTGGCAGAACCGTCTTCAGAAAAGGTGCTTTAAACAGCTCTGCTTTTGCCATAAACGAAATAGGCCTTGGACATGTCACACCTACAGTAGGCGGATCTAAGTTGTCAATATGATTTGAACAAAGTAAAACTCCGCCTTCTGAAGGGATATTTTCTGCACCGATTACTTCATAACGATAAACTGGTGTTAAAAGGCCTTTTACAATGGCACGTGCAAACATATAAAAGCTCAAAATCATCCAATCCTTTCTTTTGTAATAGAAAGTATTTTTTCTACAACTCCTTCAATCGATAAGGAAGTTGTATCGATTTCAATGGCGTCTTCAGCTTTTTTAAGAGGTGCTACTTCGCGCTCAGAATCCAGCTTATCTCTGCGGGCAATTTCTTCTTTTAAACGCTCTAAATTTGATTCAAAACCTTTTTTTATGTTTTCGTCATGGCGTCGCTGTGCTCTTTCATCCACAGACGCTAATAAAAAGATTTTAACTTCTGCGTGAGGAAGCACGTGTGTACCGATATCACGTCCGTCCATTACAACGCCTCCATCTTTAGCAAGGCCCTGCTGTCTCGCTACCATCTCTTCACGAACCGCACGATGTTTCGCTACGATGGATACAGAGTTAGTTACTTCTGCGGAACGAATTTCACTTGTAACATTCTGCCCATTTAAGATGACTACCTGTCCAGATTCAGACGGCTTTAAATCGATGACTGTTTCGTTAAGTAAATGCAATAGCTCTTCTTCATTTTGCAAATCTACCTGGTTTTTCTGCGCTTGATACGTTAGAGCACGATACATCGCTCCTGTATCAACATAAATATATGATAAGGTTTCTGCTATAATCTTTGCCACTGTACTTTTCCCAGCAGCTGCAGGACCGTCAATCGCGATTGAAATTTGTTTTTCCATAAGTGCCTCCCTTAATTTCAAAACAGGAACAAACCACTTTCATCTTTTATACAATGAGCCATTTTATATGAAGCGTTTATAAACGAAAAAAAGAGCAGGGGGTCTTCTCCTGCCTGGTGTTCACTGCATGTTTCTTTCCTAGTTATTCTACCATACGTCCGACTACTGGTCGAATGTTTCAATAATTTTATTAAAATTATTTTTGCTAACTCCCTCATACTGAATAACCTTTGAGAAATATGTACTGTGACTGCTAGATAGTAAAATACATTGAGCAATTATTAAAAACACAAATTGAATAACCACTAATTTAATTAAAATTCGTTCTATTCGATTCACCTTTTTTCTCCTTTTGTAAGAAGTAATACCTTTGCTTACAGTTTAGGAAAGAGAAGTTTTTTTTATACGCTAAAGAAGACCTTTTCTTCTTAGGTCGATCTGACGCTTTAAGGTATAACGAATCATCATTTCTTTCGTTTGTTTTTCCGTATCCATAAATTTAATAGATAGCTGACCTACTTTACAGGAAGTCGGGTCGGTAATTCGTACAACTTCCCCTTTTAATTCAAGATGCTGCAAAGCTCCCTCACGATTAGGAAGACTTAATCGTACAACAACCGAATCTTTCTCATTAAAAAGCAGTGAGTGATGGAAGGAGCCGGCTATTCCACCTGCACTGATGTTTTTAGTCATGATTTCCATTACATCCTGCTGTTCTTGTTCACTTTCTATCACCGCCTTCACTGTAAGCGGCACACGGAAAAAATTTCTTCTTTGGATGGATTTTAACTTTTTATCGCCCGGGTAAAAGAGCTTCACAACAGGCATGCCTTTTGTTTCACGTCCTGTTACTTCAGTTGGAAAGGTATATACATTTTGATCATATCCAATAAACGTAGCAAGCAATTTTGTACCTTTTAGTAAAAAAGCACTTCGCTGCGTTTCTTCATTTAGCGGATAGCTAATATATATCACGTCTTCCGTAAACTCAACTACTTTACATCGATATGTTTGTTGTAATGTAGACTCTCTGTGCCCGCTCTCTAACGTCAACCTCATTCCCGCTTTTATCATCTTCTCTCTCCTTCAGTTCCACTATATACACTTTTTCCCTTTATTTAAACATAGTCAAATATGTTTATTTTGTAAATATAAATTAGTCTTTTAGACTCAATAAAATATTAAAAAACACAAAAACCGGTGTCTATAGACACCGGTTTTTATCAACTTTACACTTCATTATACAAAGGTTCTGAGTTTTGCAGTTTTTCGACTTTCTCTTCAAAACCCGTATCGGCATTGATGAAAATACGATACGTATCATTTTTTATTGTCCCTAAAAACTCATAGCATAGCACTTCTTCGTTTAAATCATTGGTAATAATCGCCAAGCGGTCTTCCATCACTTTTACATTCGAGTTCAGCTTGGTTTTTGCCTGTTCTTTCGAAATTTTAGGTTTTGGAATATCTCTTGTACGATGTTTTAATAAGAAGTCTTTAGCTGAGAAGCCAATCACAGATCCATCTTCTAAAGACATTTTCATTTTAACTGAATCCGGATAAATCCGAACTCCACTTTCCGTTTGCTCTACGAAAGTAAAGACTCCCATGTTATCATATTGAGCGCTTTCAGCCATCACTAGGCTTTCAAAACGATGATCTTTTAAAAACTTAGTCGCTTTGTTCATAGCATCGTTTAAACTAATATTTTGTTTTTTAATATCTCGATCTTCGAGCACCCAAAGCGGATAACCACCTTTTTGTGTAATATCCATATACGTCTCTTGTTTAGTCTTTGGATCTGTAATGGTTAAGCTGTACACCTCATAGTCGGCATCTTTTCCGCTCTTTACAATATGAATTTGTTCGTTTCCTTTTAAATTCAAAAACGAACGCGCCACTTGTTTTGCAACATCTTCACTAACTTCTCTACCTTTTAATTGATGAAAAGCGTTTTTTTCCTGTTCATTCGTTGCATTCATAACGCCCAAATCTGTTTCGGCAAAAGAATCCATACTTTTTTCAACGGTTTTTAATCCGTCAATAATCGTATTGTCACCTTGCTTTTCTTTTGTAGCTAGAGCTAGTTCAACATCCATCCAGCGCAAGTTATTATCAATGACTAGATGCTGTACTTGGCGCATTTCATTTTGAATTTCACCTGACTGATCATAAAGCGAATTTAACGTTTTATACTCTTTATCTGTTAAGGGTGCTTTGCTTAAATCCCTTACCGCTACTTTGTACGTAAAGTCACCAACATCTGAAAGAAACTCTTCTGTTTTATTGAACGGTAAAAGCGATAAAGGCAGCTGTCCTACATTGTTATGAGCTTCAGAAGTTAAACGCCATACTTCTGCAAGCGCGGGCGAAAGCTGATCTCTCGAACTCATGGCGAGCGTGCCACCGATTTTATCATTTAATAAATCTAGCTGATATGATAAATCATGAAATGCTCGTTGATACGTATTCTCCCCTTGAAGCAGCACAGCATCTTTTTCTTGATGTTCGCTGTACCCCCAATAGCCTACACCTACAACACCAATAGCTAATAATACAATTAAAATTGTTCGAATCATGTTTCCTTCACCTCTCTTTATCGACAGAAAATGTGTTTCCCGATTTGCTTAATTTGAGGACGTGACCAAATCCATGCGCTTGTTGCTGTATCCGGATTAAAGTAATAGATAGCATTCCCAGTAGGATCCCATCCGTTAATCGCATCCATAACCGCTTTTTTAGATGTTGGATTGGGTTCAAGCCAGATTTGTCCATCTGCTACGGCAGTAAATGCACGCGGTTCAAAAATAACTCCAGCAACTGTATTTGGAAATGACGGACTGTTAACTCGGTTCAAAATAACGGCCGCTACGGCTACTTGGCCATTATATGGTTCACCCCGTGCTTCACCATGCACAGCATTTGCCATGAGCTGAATATCATTTTGTGAAAACCCGCTCGGTACATTCACCGCTGTTGGCTTTTGTGCTTTTTCTTTCTGTTGTTCAGAACTTCCGTTAGACGTATTACGCTGCGGCTGACTGGCAGGTTTTTTTGCTTGAGAAGATCCGCTTTGTGCTTTTTGCTGCCCATTGTTCCCGCTGCTTTTTCCACTGCTACTGCTTCCTTTAGACTGCTGATCAAGAGGCTTACCGCCATAATGCGTAAACTTATTTCCTTTTCTAATTTGATTTTTCACATAGTTTTCGTGATATTTTGTTGCGTTGGCTAATTTAATCTTTGTTTGCCAGCCTGCTAAACCGTCAATCTTTTTAATGCCAAATTCATATTGAAAATTGCGCAGTGCCCAGTATGTGCTCCATCCAAATACACCGTCAATTTTCCCATTGTAATAACCTAAATACTGAAGTCTCGACTGCAGCTCAATAACGTCATCTCCAACTGCTCCGTGTTGAATGACTTGATTTGAAAACGCGTGAGCGGCCTTTGGACTCACAACGGACGCTGCAATAAATGAACATATGCATATGAGACATGCATACTTTTTAAAACATCGAAATGATAACATGACAAAACCTCCTACATCGTATGTAACTGATAAGATGATAGGAGTATTTTTTGTAAAGGTTGTTTTTTTATACAAGATGCGCAAAATTTACCGAAATGAAAAAACTCAGCTCGTAAATCTCTCAAAAAAGATTTACAAGCTGAGCCTAGACAATCGATGGCTGTTTGGCCTTTTTTACTTTTCTTAACGCCAGCCACCATAAATAAATCATAAATGGAATAATAATAAATACCCAATGATCCATTGTTTTTAAAATATAATCATATGTTCCATGTAAAATGAGCGGCGCAAATACAGAGTACAGCGTCCACTTCGTTTTTTCCTTTCCTTCAGAAAACTTTGCTTTCCCTAAATAATACCCCATAATGACGCCGAATAAAGCATGACTAGATACGGGTAAAAAGGCTCTTCCTAGCGCTGATTCTAAACCATTTGCAAATAAATATAAAATATTTTCAACGGTAGCAAAACCTAATGAAACAGCTGCCCCGTAAACAATTCCATCATAATGCTCATCAAATTCCACATGCTGATAAATCGTGAAATATAAAATGAACCATTTGAAAAATTCTTCTAAAAAGCTTGTCGTAAAAAATGCTTGAAGAAAAGGTGATTGAAAAACGTGTTCTTCACCAAATACATATTGAATAAACATAATTGGCAACACAAGCATTGCTCCAAAAATAAATGTTTTTAATACCATTGAAATAGGCTCAGTTTCATATTCATCTTTCAAATAAAAAAAACTTAACAATGCCAATCCTGGCGCAATGCCTGCAGATACAATCGCCAACATAAATAGCGCCTCATCTCCTCTGTTTTTTTTAATAGTAACATGTTATCTTTAGGATGAAAATCTCCGTCTATAATGTCCTTATCTTTATATGTAAATGCTCACATAACTTGCTGTCGATTTACAAAGCCTAACAAAGACCTTAAACAAGTATACCAAAAAATGTATCATACTTATATGAAAAATTGAAAGGAGCTCTCTATGAAAACTGTTTATATTCTTCACACCGGCGGCACAATCTCTATGAAAGAAGACATGGCAACTGGATCGGTAACACCAGATATTCAAAACCCGCTTCACCGCTCAACATCATCTGTTTCAGGTATGGCCAATGTGATCGTAGAAGAAGTATTTCATCTGCCTTCTCCTCACATTACTCCTAAGGAAATGCTTATACTTTCAAAAAAAATACGCGATAAAATTAATGAAGGCAAAATTGATGCAGTCGTGTTAACTCACGGTACGGACACCCTGGAAGAAACCGCTTATTTTTTAGATTTAACAGTGCATACAGATATTCCAATTGTCTTAACTGGAGCCATGAGATCAAGCAATGAAATTGGTTCAGACGGCCCTTATAATTTTATATCTGCGGTTCGGGTGGCTATTAGTGACGGTGCAAAAGGAAAAGGTGTCTTAGTTGTGATGAACGATGAAATTCATACCGCTGAAAATGTGACCAAGACCCACACAAGCAACGTGGCGACATTTCAAAGCCCTCAGTACGGGCCAATAGGATTAATCACAAAACGCGGCGTATCTTTTCACCACATGCCTACAGAACACGAATTTTATCCTGTCAATCAGATAGATAAACAAATCACTTTATTAAAAGCTTATGCAGGAATGGACGACCATTTATTTCAAGCAGTGGCTTCAATGAATGTTGATGGACTTGTAATTGAAGCCCTCGGCCAAGGAAATCTACCTCCTCTCACAATTCCAGGCATTCAATTGCTTTTGGAGCGAAAGATACCCATCGTGCTCGTTTCCCGCTGTTTTAATGGAATTGCTCAAGATGTATATGGATATGAAGGCGGCGGCAAGCAGTTGAAAGAGATGGGCGTTATTTTTTCAAATGGCTTAAATGGTCCTAAAGCACGCATTAAACTGTTAGTTGCTCTCCAAGTAACAACAAATCATGATGAACTGCAGCAGCTATTTAATCATTAGTAAAACAACGCATAGAAGCCTATGCGTTGTTTTTGCTGATAATATGAGAAGCAATTGATTTTCCATGAAAACGTCCATTTTCGATAAAAATCTCATTAGCATTGTTTCCTGCAGCAATCACACCAGCGATATAAATTCCTTCCACGTTTGTTTCCATCGTCTCTTCGTTAAAAGAAGGGCGGCCTGTTTCATCATCTAATTCCACACCCATTTTTATTAAGAACGAATGATCAGGATGATAGCCAGTCATCGCAAAAACGAAATCGTTACTAATCGTAGATTCTTTCCCTTCCTGCTCATACGTTACCGTTTCATCCGTTATTTTCGTTACATGAGCATTAAAATGCATCCCAATTGTTCCATTTCGAACCAGCGCCTCAAATTCAGGCAATATCCAAGGTTTTACGCTAGGGGAGTAATCTGAGCCACGATAAATAACCGTCACCCTTGCATCACACTTCACCAATTCCAGAGCTGCATCGACGCTAGAGTTTTTTCCGCCTATAACGACTACATCTTTATCAAAGTACGGATGCGCTTCTTTGAAATAATGAAATACCTTTGATAAATCTTCACCAGGAATATTCATATAATTAGGATGATCGTAATAGCCCGTAGCTATAATGACATTCTCCGCTTGATACGTCTCTTTAGATGTTGTGACAATAAATTGGTTTTCCGCTTGTTTGTCTACTTGCAAGACACGTTCAAACGGCTGAATTCGAACTTGCCTGCGCTTCACCACTTCTCGGTAGTAAGCAAGAGCTTGGTTGCGCACAGGCTTACGATTTTCCGTAATAAAAGGGACATCCCCGATTTCCAGTTTTTCACTCGAACTAAAAAACGTTTGGTGGGTCGGATAGTTATAAATTGCATTCACGATATTTCCTTTTTCAATTACAAGGGCATCAATACCTGTATGTTGAAGCTCAATAGCTGCTGAAAGGCCGCATGGTCCTCCGCCAACAATAATTACTTTTTCTTTCTTCATGCCTGTCACTCCTTCAGTTGTAAACGCACCTTTTTTTTATTTTAACGCAGTGTAAAACAAAAAAATCTCCTCATTAATGATAGGAGATTTTTTCTATTTACGCAATTGTTCTGCTGTTCTGTTTTTAAATCCAGCCTCTGAAACGAGAGCCTTCTGCCATTTTTCTTACGCCTATCATATAAGCAGCTAGACGCATGTCGACTTTTCGAGTTGTAGAGGTTTCGTAGATGTTATTAAATGATTTAACCATTACTTTTTCAAGCTTTTCTTCTACTTCTTCTTCCGTCCAATAATAACCTTGGTTATTTTGCACCCATTCAAAATAAGAGACTGTTACACCGCCGGCACTTGCCAAAACGTCTGGAACTAATAAAATTCCTCTCTCTGACAAGATGCGCGTTGCTTCAAGAGTTGTTGGTCCATTTGCTGCTTCTACTACAATACTCGCTTGAATGTTATGGGCATTTTCTTCTGTAATTTGATTTTCAATCGCAGCTGGAACTAGGATGTCGCAGTCAAGTTCAAGCAGCTCTTTATTGCTGATTGTATTATTGAATAATTTCGTTACTGTACCAAAGCTATCGCGTCGATCTAATAAATAATCAATGTCTAAACCGTTAGGATCATGCAGCGCTCCGTACGCATCGGATATCCCTACAATTTTAGCCCCAGCGTCGTGCATGAACTTAGCTAAAAAGCTTCCTGCATTTCCAAACCCTTGTACTACTACCCGTGCACCTTGTAATTCAATGCCTCGTTTTTTCGCTGCTTCACGAATACAAATAGTTACTCCTTTTGCAGTCGCTGTTTCACGGCCGTGTGAACCCCCTAAGACAAGGGGCTTTCCAGTAATAAAGCCCGGTGAGTTAAATTCATCAATCCGGCTGTATTCATCCATCATCCAAGCCATAATTTGTGAATTTGTAAACACATCCGGCGCTGGAATATCCTTTGTTGGTCCAACAATTTGGCTAATCGCACGAACATATCCGCGGCTTAAACGCTCTAATTCTCCAAAAGACATATTTCGAGGATCACAAACAATTCCACCTTTTCCTCCACCGTAAGGAAGGTCAACGATTCCACATTTTAAACTCATCCATATAGATAGAGCTTTTACTTCTTTTTCAGTTACGTTTGGGTGAAAACGAATTCCGCCTTTCGTAGGACCAACTGCATCATTATGCTGCGCTCGGTGACCTGTAAAAATCTTAACTGATCCGTCATCCATACGAACAGGAATTTTTACTGTCATCATTCGTAATGGCTCTTTTAATAGTTCATACACTTCATCAGGATAGCCTAGTTTTTCTAACGCTTTATGTATCACTGTTTGTGTAGATTTTAAAACATCATGCTTCTCTTCTTGACTATTTTTACTGTCTTGCATCTTGTCGGCTACCATCTGTAAACCTCCTAAAATGTATCGAAAATTATTCGTTTTTAATTGAATGGTGCTTCTTTCATGACATAGTATACACCCTTAGTTTTACATTGCAAAGGAAAATATCGAACTTTTAGTATTTTTTGTGTTCTTCTAAGAAAACGCTTCCAATAACTTTACAAGGTATGCTACAATGTTTTAAGTCTGCCTCTTTTCTAGTATGCTTTAATCGTCTAAAAAAAATAAAAAACACCCGGTGATAAAGAGCACTTTCAACAACTTTGTACAAGCTGAAAGTGCAGCCACTCTTATTTTAATAAAAGTGCTTTATCCTTCACGGGTGTAATTATTTCAATTAAACAATTAAGAAAAGACAGAATTAATATACTCCAAAGCTCTCTTTTCTACTAACATTTTTCCATATTCATTTACGCGGTGCTTTGTAATTGTAGAGGGATTTCCATACTCCGCCAAAACCGCAATCATATTCCCAACTTCAGCCGGTGACAGCATATGATAATCCAACAGCACGTAAAAACGTTTTTCAAATGAATAGAGCACGCTATCCGTATCGTAAAAGTTTGACATGCGTTTGGTCAGCTGAATGACATCTTCAAATGAATCAAACTCAAAAAACATGTCTTCGCTTTCATCTAGCATGACCTGCATTTCAATGAAGTCTTCGAACTCGTCTTCATCGAACTCACCGTAGCTGGTTTCTTCTTCATACTGCTTTGTCACAAATACAACCATTCCCTGTGCTTGAAGTGAAAAAACTTCTACCGAAAGAGAATTTGTAGGTTCAAAGTTCAGTTCTTGAGAAGCTTGCTCTATCATCTCACGAAAAAGCTGTTTTACTTTGAATGTATCTGTCCATAGATCTTCTTTTGTTAACCCTCTTTCTTTTAAATCATCGTAGGTCAAAAAAACTTTTAGCTTATTATAGTTTAATCGTTCAAGCCTCATTAGCGTCCCTCCCCGCTTGCACTCATAACCACATGGTTCGATAATGCAGTATATGTATTTTTTGGAAAACGGTTCGTGATGTTTACTTACGAGTTTACAGGTTTATGATAGGAAAGACAAGCTATTCTCAATCAATTTCTGCTAATTTTTTTGTTAGCCAGCTGTTCCACTCTTCTTTTGTATTTCCTAAAATAAACGGCTGGGCCTCGCCTTTTCTTTTGCTATCTAAACCATCAAACACATAACCGCCTAATCCTACTTTGAGATGCGGGAATTTCTTTATCATTTGGTTCGTCAAGTTTAGTGTTTTCTCGGCATTTTCCAACATTGTGCATGACATAAATAAAAATGTTGGGTCTACTTCTTTAACAATTAACTCGACATCTTTATCTTCAATGCTGCTTCCTAAATAAATAACTTCAAACCCTTTACGGCGTAAAAATAGCGTAAAGACTAGGAGTCCCACTTCATGTGTCTCATTAGGTCCGCATACAGCAATCGCTTTAGGTAATAAGCCATTTGAAGGCAGCGAATAAAAAATCATGCTGATACGCGTTTTTAATACTTGAGTCGTATAATGCTCATGAGCACTTGTAATTTGCCCTTTTTCCCACATATCTCCAACCGTCACGAGTAGAGAACCCAAAATATCAATAACCACTTTTTCTACCGAATACAGGCTAAAAGCATGATTAATTAAATCCTGTGCTTTTCCTTCTTCAAAAGATAAAAGCATCGTTAACAGCTCACCCCTAATTTTTTGAGGGGAATCTACTTCTCCTTCTTCTTCAAACGTTCCTACTGTACTGCTTTCCGTTTCTAATAACGAAACCGCTTGACTGATGGTAAAACCTCCGCTCACTTTTTCCGTGAGCCACTTTAATTTCCGCAAATCTTCCTCTGTATATAACCGATGCCCCGAATCGTTGCGGACAGGATTTAAAATTTGATAACGTCGTTCCCATGCACGCAAAGTTCCCGGCTGGATTCCGACCATATTTGAGATGGCTTTAATATTATACTTCCCTTCGTGAGCCATACGTAACCTCCAACTACTCTTCGTGAACTGTATCTATTAATTGAATTATAGGATAAGTTATCCTGTGTGTAAAATTTGTATATGCTATGTAAAGAGTTTGTTCAAGGCTATTCTTTCCCTTTTAAAGTGATATAATGCGTTTGGGCTCTAGCTTGTAAACGGAGAGGCAAAGAGGTTGTACCATATCCGTTACTGATAAAAAGAGGAATCTTTCTTTTTTCTTTCAGCCCTCCTAATTCATACATACCCAAATTAAATAAGCGTATCTGTCCCCCGTGTGTATGCCCGCTCAAAATTAAATCTACTTTTGATTCTTCATCTACATAATAGATAACATCAGGATTATGGCTTAGAAGAATGGTAAGCTGTTCAGGTTCAATGGAAGAAACAGCTCTCTTTAGATTCATCTGACCTTCTGATAAATCATCTACTCCCGCAAAGTGGCATATAGTACCATATTTAGAAACGGCAAAGACATGCTCATTTTTAAGGGCAATAACTCCTTCATCTTTAAGCATCTGCTTCAATTGCATCTGACTTACTTCGTAATCATTATTTCCCCACACAAAATAGACGGGTCCTAGCGTTTTAAGCTGTTGAATATTTTGACGAGCCTGCACTAAAGGGACTCCTCCTTCTAGTAAATCACCGCCTATGATCACAAAATCTACTTCGCCCGGTATTTTTTCCAACAGCTTCGACGAAACTGTTCGCTTATGTATATCCGATATAAAAAACAGGCGCAAAGGCTGCTGATTTTCAGGAAATCTTGATAAATGAATCGTTCTTTCTTCGACATATGTACGATGGGCTTCTGAAAACATAAAAATCAGCAAGCCTATGCCTAACGCTAAAACAATTAAAAGAATAACCATATATTCTCCTTCTTTTCATTTTATACCCGATGTGTTTCCTTTAAAGAAGAAAGGGCATAAATTATCGCAATTGTTAACAAACCTACTACTTGATAGAGCGCAATTGCACTTAACGATAAAATTCCTATTACACATAGACATGAAACAAGGTATTCATGCCATTTTACCTTATAGCCTTTTAGAAGCAACCGACTTTGCAGAAAAACTTTACGAACTGCCGCCGACAGACAAAAAAGAGCCGTAAAAAACAAGATTATAACACTAAACACATCTAACGGATGTAAAATCATTTGAATAAGTAAATAGGTTAACGAAGCTTTTGAGCCTACAGCCGTTAAACTGCTGATATAATAACTGCATAACCACGCAGCCAGCAAGTTAAACCAATCCCTCACAAAAAAACCCCCTTCACTAAACTTCTATGTAAAAAGAGTCTTTTTCATGCGATTCTATTTGGTTTCATGATATAAATTAATTCCATAGGTTAACTGCATCCAGCGGAACGTTTCTTTTCGGTGCTCCCATGTTTCAGGCGTCGCCCATAGCTCTTTGCTTCTTTTAATAATCTCACAGCGCAAATCTTGAAAAGTCTTTTCTGCTTTCTCGCTTTTTTTCTGCAGCTGTACAGTATAAAAGTAAAGTGAGACGGTAAGCAATAGAAACATCAAATGTCCCATGTTGCCTAACAAAAATGAAAAAAATTCGCTAAACGTCGTAAAAAAACCGCTTTGAAATATGAAAAAAAAGTAGCTAATAACAGCCGTTACACTGGCTAAAAACAAAAGCTTCCATTTTTTCTCTTTAGCTTTCAACTTATTGACTGTCTCTTTTCTTTTAATAACGCTCGCTAATATATATTGAAGTGTTTCATCGCTTTCAAAGTCTATCACTTTGTTTTCCATCATTCCACCCCCCTCGTATGCTAGTACAACATATGAGGGAACATAAAAGATTATGTGGGGAGTATTGAAAATAATGGCTGTTTCCTTAACCTTTACTGAATTAATTCTTCTGGCTGTGCAGATTCCCCTTTTGATTTTCGTATCTGCAGGCCCAATAAAAAATCAATGAGAAAATGAGTAAAAATCGTGACATATAAATTTTCAGTCCACCAAAAAAGCAACCCTATTAAAAAGCTTAAAAACACAACCGAAATAAAAAGAAACCACTTTTTTAAATATCGAATGTGAACGAGTGCAAATACAATACTCGCCCAAAAGAGGCCAAACTGAACTTGTATAACCCCTCGAAATAATATTTCTTCTGAACATGCAACGATTAGGCAAATAAGGATCAGATGAGGAACAGAACGTTTAGCAAATAAACGTTCATTGATCCCTCCGTCATCGTATAAATGCTCAGGTACGCATTTCATTAGAAGTATATCTCCTCCTACTACAAAGAGAGCCGTTCCTCCCCCGTACAATAAAATAGAAGACCAATCCAGCTGAAAAAACTGCAAAAAGGAATTCCACGAATCGAATGTAAAAAAACCGATGCCTAAAGCAATGAAGCAGATGAGCAGCTGTGTTACATATAAATTTTTAACTAGCTCTGCATCTGTCATGGATGAAATAAGCTCTTGCTGTGATTTTGCCATTATATCTCTCCTTGACGAAGCAAACGAGCTAATTCTAATTCCCAGCCTTGAAATGTCCATTGCTCCTGCTCACCATTTGTTTTTTTATAGTTTTCTAAATCCAAGCCGCAGCAATCGCAACAATTCTCAAGCTCTGATTTTCCCGTTTCATCGAAATAGCCAAGCAGCACGTGACGACGGCATTCTTTTGTCTCAATAAACCCCTTCATCGCACGATACTTGTCATGTTTGTTTCGAAGACGTTTAGTTACAGCTGCAACAATCGTTTCATGCAGCGATGCAGGAATTTTCCAGGGTTCAACATATTCATTTTTCACTACATTTTCTTTGTACAAATAATAACGAATAAATCGCCAATGTGTTTCTTGAACACCCACTGTATAAAGAAAGTGAGACTCTACTTGTTTTAAAGGAATGGCCTGATCATGGTTTCGTAAATACGACAAGCAGTATAAGATAGTATCTGAAGAAGGAAGCTCAATTTCAAGTAAAGAATGAGCAAAATCATCGTCTCCTTCAGCATAAAGCAAGATCGCAATACTGTTTCGCTGATCGCGTCCACTTCTTCCAATTTCCTGTACATATGCTTCTAACTGCGTAGGTGTATGAAAATGAATAACAAAGCGAACATTCGATTTGTTAACCCCCATTCCAAATGCACTTGTGCAGCAAATGATATCAAGCTGATTTTCTAAAAATTGCTGTTGAACAAGCATTCTTTCATTCGGTTCCATTCCCCCATGGTAATACTGCACTCGCTGTATCCCATTTTCCTTTAGAAGCTGTGTTAATGCTTCTGTCCAAGATCGGCTGGAACAATAGATAATTCCCGGACCTTGCAGTTCACTAACGTACATCAGTAATTTCTCTTTTTTTTCTTCAATACTTGCAACAAAATCAACTTCCATCGCAATATTACTTCGATTCATGGAATAGATGTGCTCGTTGACAGCAGGAAGCGATAAGTAGCGCTTAATATCTTCCACTACTTCCCTAGTCGCAGTTCCCGTTAGTGCCAGACATAGCGGACTGCCAAGTTCCTTCCATATATCTCCTAGCTGTAGATAATCTAAACGAAAATCATGTCCCCACTGAGAAATACAATGCGCCTCGTCCACAACGAAAAAGCCTACCTTTGCCTGCTTTAATGCTTCTACTACAACAGCATTTTGCAAAATTTCAGGAGATGCATAAATAAAACGATAAAAAGCTAAATTTTTTAGCGCTCGTTGTTTTTCTTCTTGTTGTAGGAAACTATTTAAGGCAATAACTCGCTTTTCTCCGCTTGCCTTTAGTTGTTGAACTTGATCTTCCATCAGTGAAATTAAAGGAGATACAATCAGCACCGGTCGGTTCAACAAATAAGCTGGGAGCTGATAGCACAATGATTTTCCTGTTCCTGTAGGCAGAACCGCTAACACATTATGACCGGTTAAAATATCTTGAATAATCTCTTTTTGTCCTATTCGAAATTGGCTATAGCCAAATTGTTTCTGTAGAAGTTGTTCTATCTTCACATCAAACACCACTTTTTTTAGTATCAGGTAAAATGTTTTGCTAATACGAGACGAATCTGAAAATAGGTAACGTCGTCTTTTACTTCTTCTTTTATCACCTTTAATTTATTTGTACGCAAACCTTCAAAAGCTGAGATAATTTTTTCCTGCTGCTTAGGCGATACGTATGGATCGATTGAAAAAGATGGAACAAACAGAGCTAATTCTGCAATATGATCTTCAATTGTACTTTCTTTTAAACGCCTTATATAAGCAATTTCTTCAAGCGTCTTGCCTTTTTGAAGCCAGCTATACGTTTTTAACGTCGAGCTTGTCAAAGGCAATTCTAAATATAGATCACGTAAAAAAGAAGACAGTACATGAAAGCTTTCATTATTTTTACTTACTTTTTCAATGATATGGTGAATAACCCCTAAAAGTTGAATATGAACATAATGCTCATCGAGTTCATATTGATATGCTAACTGATTTTTTGTAAAGCCTACTCTTTGGTATCCAGTCAGCTGCAAAACAAAAAGAGACGCGTCCCGTTCCGTGCAGCCTTTCAAACACATTCGGAGCTCTTCGAATAGCTCGGCGGCTAACTCTTGACGCGTTTGCTTTTGAGACATAATATACGTTTTTACCCATTGAATGACCTCGGCATTTTTGGAAATGGGTAAAAACCCTTTTTGAAAATACTGTAGGTTTGATAAGGTCTGAATGAACAAAGTGATTCTTGCTAAAAATAATTGAGTACTGCTTGCGAATTTCCATCCGTCTAAAGCTGGATGAAAGGGTCGAGCCGTCAGTTCATCTTCAAGGCGTGCTTGTCCCTTATCTGTCATCACATACTTTTGATTTTCAGTTTCTTCAATATACTGCTGTTCTTTTAGATATGCAACGCAGGCTTCAAAAGACCGTTTATCTAAGTAAACAAATGACTGAAAAAGAAACGAAATTCCAAAAATTTTTCCGTCTTGAATCGTTTGAGCTGACTTTTTACCTGTTAATAAATGATAAATACCATAGGCGGTTCGCTCACCCTTTAACTGTTTTATACAAAATAAAATGCTAACTTGAATATAATTCAAAGGTGTCAACTTCCTTTCTCATTCATTGTACCAAAAGTGACCAATAGCATGTGAGATAAAGGCTTTTTAGCTCTTTCCTTTATGTATCAAAACGTTTGGGTAAGTGAAGAAACCTTGATTTGATAAGCATTCTCAGTGACTTTTCTATTGAAAAGTTTTATAAATCATTTTACAATGAATAAGGAGAAATTTCACTCTTGATTCGCCAAGAGATTATATAATGAGAAATTTTCGAACACTTTACAGGAGGTCTTGTTATGCCAAAATATACAATTGTTGATAAAGATACTTGCATCGCTTGCGGCGCTTGCGGAGCAGCAGCACCAGACATTTATGATTATGATGATGAAGGTATTGCATTCGTAACATTAGATGATAACCAAGGTGTAGTAGAAATTCCAGAAGATCTAGAAGATGATATGATGGATGCAATGGAAGGCTGCCCTACGGATTCAATTCGCGTAGCGGATGAAAAATTCGAAGGCGATGCTAATAAATTCGAATAAGTATGGAGCAAACCTGTAGTGTACATGCTGCAGGTTTTTTTATATATAAAAATCGCTCTCCCCGGGAGAGCGATTGAATTAAACAGCAATGCGACGCGTGATCCATTGCTTCATTTTTGAAAACAATAAGACAAAGATAACCCCTGTTGCTGCTCCTTTTATTAAGTTAAACGGCAAAATACCTGCAACGATATATTGACGTGCTTGTTCACTAGACATTTCTGGCGATTGCAAGAAGATTGTATACGCTGGTAAGAAGACATAATAATTTAAGACAGCCATGAGTACCGTCATTACCACCGTACCCGTAACCAAACCTATCGTTACACCTTTAGCCGTTTTAAATCGGTTGAACATGTATGATACAGGAAGAACGAACAGTAAACCAGCCACAAAGTTCGCCACTTGACCAACTGGAACCCCTGTAGCACTTCCTTGAATTAAATAATTCAATAAATTTTTTATTCCTTCTACTATAACAGCAGCCATCGGTCCAAATACAAGTGCTGCTACGAGTGCAGGAATTTCGCTAAAATCAATTGTTAAAAACGGAGGTAATCCAGGAATTGGAAAATTAATCATCATTAAAATATAAGCAATACTACTTAACATTCCTAGTATGACCAGCTTTTGAGTTTTCTTACTTTGTTGCATCTTGCCTCTCTCCTTCTTTGTGATCCACTCTTCAAAGAAGAAAGGTTCAACTTTATATCCCCACGCAAAAACCTCCCAACAAACGATTCGTTGAGAGGAGACATGGTAGGCATATTTAATAAACGTTCATCACATTAGGTTTTGAACGCTGAACCTCCACCTTCTCCCATCCAGACTGTACTGTCGGCTTTGGAATTTCACCAAATCTGCTCGTATGTATTACATATAAGCTCGCGGGCTCAAAACAATTTGTTTTTTACCGCCGGTCGGGAATTTCACCCTGCCCCGAAGATAGACCAATATTTAATTATGAATTTATTATATGTTATCTCGAATTAAAAGTAAATAAAGAAGTTTTTTAATTCCTATTAAATTGATGTCTTTTATAAACTTCATTACTGTTTTATATGTAAAATAAGGAAATAAGTGCATAACCAACAGTATTATGACATATTTATAGTTTCAATTTTACGTTTATAATTGTGTATTTGATAACTAATCGTAAAGTTTGAAAAATATAATTGACAGAATTTTTTTAACATGGTAAATTATCAAATATTTGATGATAGTAAAATCCAAGGGAGATGTTCACGTCATGTATAATGTATTAGTAGCTGATTCAATTAGCAATGAAGGTCTTGCTCCACTACTTGAAGCTCCTCATGTGAATCTTACGCGCAAAAAAGTTGAAGAAGTTGAGAATGATTTGCATACGTACGATGCGCTTTTAGTACGGAGTGCTACGACGGTTACAGAGGATTTGCTGGCAAAAATGCCGAATTTAAAAATTGTTGCTCGCGCTGGAGTAGGTGTCGATAATATTGATATTGAAGCCTCAACCAAACGAGGGGTTGTCGTTATTAACGCGCCGAACGGAAATACCATTTCAACAGCGGAACATACATTTGCTATGATGGCTAGCTTGTTTCGGCATATCCCCCAAGGAAATGCTTCAGTCAAAGCGCGCGAATGGAACCGCTCAGCATTTGTTGGAACAGAGCTTAATCGCAAACACCTGGGCATTATCGGATTTGGACGAATTGGCTCAGAGCTTGCCAAACGCGCAAAAGCCTTCAATATGAGCGTTCACGTTTACGATCCTTTTTTAACCTCTTCCCGAGCTGAAAAGCTAGGCGTAGAACTATTATCCCTGGATGAATTACTAGCAGCAGCGGATGTTATTACCGTGCACACTCCGCTTACCAAAGAAACAAAGGGATTGCTCAATCGTGACACGTTAGCCAAAACAAAGAAGGGTGTGTTTTTATTAAACTGCGCACGCGGCGGGATCATTGATGAAAAAGCCTTAGTTCATTATTTAGAAATTGGCCATGTTCAAGGTGCAGCTATTGACGTATTTGAAGTTGAGCCGCCGATTGATAACCCTTTGTTACATTTTGATCAAGTTATTACAACTCCCCATTTAGGAGCTTCTACAAAAGAAGCCCAGCTTAACGTTGCTGAAGACGTGGCACATGACGTTTTGCGTTTTCTAGAAGGTAATCCTGTAAGCTCATCCATTAATTTACCGACGCTTTCTAAAGAAGTTTTTGAAAAAATTCAGCCGTTTACGAGCCTTACTAAACAAATGGGAGCTATCTTATCTCAATGCATGCGAGAACCTGTTCAGCATATCTCTATCTCCTACGGAGGTACAGTGACGGATTTGGAAACCACTTATATTACACGAAGCTTATTATCAGGCTTTTTAACTCATCGTATCGACTCACCTGTTAACGAAGTCAATGCTTCTATGATTGCCAAAGAACGAGGAATTACATTTGGTGAAAAAACATCGGAAGATACGCAAGGATATTCCAATATGATTGACGTTACCGTAACAGGCGAACAGCGTACATTTACCATTACGGGCACCTATATAGCCGGCTATGGACCTCGAATTGTTAATATTGATTCGTTTGATATTGATTTTTATCCGGAAGGACATCTTCTTTATATCCGTCATAGTGATCAGCCTGGAGTTATTGGAAATGTAGGGAAAGTACTTGGAGATTTACGTATTAACATTGCTACCATGCAAGTGGGCCGTAAGCAAAAAGGCGGAGAAGCCATTATGATGCTTACGTTTGATAAACTTTTAGATGATTCTGTCATCGCCTCGTTAAAACAAACAAGCGAAATTGTGACCATACAGCGTATTGAATTGTGACATTGAAAAAAAAGAGCCTGAGCGGCTCTTTTTTTTATGGACTTATTTTTAACACTTGTCCTGCATTTAACATCGTATTTTCTAAATGATTCCACTTTCTTAGCTGATCCATATCTACTTCATATTTGACTGCGAGCTCAGATAATGTATCTCCTTGATGGATAAGAATACAGTTATCAGAAGTCTGATGTAACTGCTGAAAAACCGTGGCAGCTAAATCGCTTTTTACGTATGCCGATAGTTTTTGCTTGTCCAATTTGGCAAGTGGGTTTACTGCATTGGTTTTATCCGGATTCCAACTTCCTTGATGAACTTCAAAATGCAAATGTGCACCTGAAGATCGCCCTGTATTGCCAACTCGTCCAATGTTTTGACCTGCGGCTACACGATTCCCTTCTGCAACAAAACGTTCCTCTAGATGAGCATAGACCGTTTCGTATCCATTTATTTGTTTGATAAAAACAACCTGTCCATATGTATTTGAATAATAAGAGCGGCTCACCACTCCTTTTGCAACAGCATACACCTGTGTACCAACAGGTGCTGCTATATCAATTCCAAAGTGTTTGGCGTGACGTGAACCAAATATATCAGTTAAGACTCCTTCAACCGGCCACTCCCACTGCTTCTCTTCTGCTTTTACCATTTGCCCGCCCAAAAATAAAAGACCTATACACAATCCCATTACTAATACAACCAATATTCTTCTTAACACGTCAATCATGAAGAAAGAACCTCCTATGTAGATCATTGCACACAAAACATACTATATGCCAATTCCTTCTCTTTTAGACTTGTTTATAGAAAAAATAAAGAGATGTGATTCTCCACTGAATCACATCTCTTTGTTATTCTTATTATTTCAGCCGAACAAGCTGTTATTTAGCATGTGTTTACTTTGGCAGTTTGATAAAGAAAGTTGTTCCTTCATTTAATTCACTTTCAACCGCAATGATCCCTTGATGTGCCTCCACGATATTTTTGGCGATTGCAAGCCCAAGACCAGTTCCTGACTTCCCTCTCGTTCTGGCTTTATCCGCTTTATAAAATCGTTCAAATACAAATGGAAGATCTTCTTTCGGAATGCCTGCTCCTGTATCTTGAACAGAAAGATGGATTTCGGATTGACTTTTATCAAGATGCAGCTTTACTTCTCCGTAGTCATCCGTATGACGAATAGCATTATCAATTAAGTTTGTCAGCACTTGTTCCATACGGTCTGAATCAATCATCGCCTCAAATTCATCTTCTACTTTTCCATTAAGAGACAATTTAATATGTTTTTCTTTAGCTAACCCTTGAAACTTACGCAAAACACGTTCTGTAAATTCAACCATTGCTACAGATTCTAAGTGAAGCTGCACATGTCCCGCTTCCATTCGCGCCAAATCTAAAAGTTCATTTACAAGCCGGCCCATACGGAGTGATTCATCATAAATCACCTGTGCAATTTCTTTCTTTTCTTCATCCGTACTTGCAATATCGTCAATAATAGCTTCACTATAACCTTGAAGCATAGAAATAGGTGTACGCAATTCATGAGACACGTTTGCAATAAAATCTTTTCTCGATTTATCAAGTTTACGCTCTTCAGACATATCTCGTAGTACGGCTACAGCACCGCGAATTTTCGTTTGATTATAGAGCGGTGACATTAAAATGACCCACGTTTTCCCTTGAATTTTCAATTCTGCACTTCGCTCCGTTTCAGTTTCTACTACCGTTTGAAACAAATGGACAACGTTTGCTGGAAGCTCAGGCACCTGCTGATTGTTGACATCCTGCTCGTAATACCAAGTCTGAAGAAAATGCTCCGCTGGGGGATTGGTAATTAAAATCGACCCGTCTCTACTAAACGTAATAACACCGTCTGCCATACTGCTTAAAATACTTGAAAGCTGCTCTTTTTCCTGATTAAGCGCATTGAGGTTAAACTTTAACTGCCTGCCCATTTGATTAAAAGCAATCGCTAACTCTCCAATTTCATCGTGAGTTAAAATAGGTACTTTTGTATCAAAGTTGCCTTTTGTTACTTCAAATGCCGCCTGCCTCATTTTTCTAAGAGGCGCTGTAATTCGAGTGGATAAGAAAAAAGCAAAGATAGTAGTTAAAATAATAGCAATACCTGCAGCCAATAAAATGAACTTAGTCGTATATTGAGCGGGTTCTTCAATTTCAGAAAGAGATTGATACAAATAAACGCCGCCTGTCGGTTTGTTATCTTTCATTAAAGGTACACCGACAACAAACATTAAAGGTTCATCACTCGTGTCTTTCTTTGTGGTCATGTACATTTTTTCCCGTATTACTTTACCTTTTTCAACCACTTGATTTAGCTGATCGTTTTGTTTAACAATGGCCGAAATAGCTTTCTTATTTTCTTTATCAGGATGTGTGGAATGCCAATAAAAATCTTTGTCTTGAACAATAACTACACTTGCTTGGTCTGCAAGTTCACGAGCAATGGATAGTCCTAGTTTTTCATCGTCGGTTTCCTGCACAATGGTAGAGATTTTAGCAGCCGTTTTAGTTAAACGGTTTTCTGCATCTACAACATGATAATTTTCAAAAAACTGAAGCAATAAAATAGTCAAAATAAATAAAACAAGCGTGACGAGCAATAGGATAGTAAACCATAGTTTACCAACTACACTTCTCCAAAACATCAGTTATTTTCAACCTCAAATTTATACCCTACTCCCCATACGGTTACAATCATTTTCGCCGCTTGTGACGATACACGATTTAACTTTTCACGCAAACGCTTGACGTGCGTATCTACCGTACGAAGATCTCCAAAGAAATCATAATGCCATACTTCACGCAGCAGCTGTTCTCTGTCATATACTTTATCTGGCGTTTTTGCAAGGTAGCATAATAATTCATATTCTTTTGGAGTTAAGTTAACTTCTTTTCCGTCTGCTGTAACGCGATGTGCATCATTATCAATCGTTAAGTGATCAAAGACGATAAGATTTTTCACGCTCGTTTCTGGTTGAATAAACGTTGCTTGAGAAGAACGTCGAAGCAGTGCTTTTACGCGAAGAACCACTTCTCTTGGGCTAAACGGCTTAACGATATAATCATCTGTACCTACTTCAAACCCTTGGACTCTGTTTACTTCTTCCCCTTTGGCTGTAAGCATGATAATAGGAGTTGCTTTTTTCTCCCGAATTTGTTTACAAACCTCAATACCATCTATGCCGGGCATCATTAAATCCAATACAATCAAATCATAGTCTATGTGTAACGCTTTTTCGATTGCTTCATGCCCATCTGCTGCTTCTTCAATGATGTATCCTTCTTTTTCTAAGTACATTTTTAACAATCGTCTAATGCGATCTTCATCGTCTACTAGCAGTAATCTTTGTTCGTTTTGCATGTATTTTCAACCTCCTAGTCTTAGTGTACAAAAAAAAACCGGCGAGTTCTACTTATGATACCCAAACAATGTGACAATTCGTGAACACCTTTACGAAAAACAGCTGTTTTTACCAAAAAGAGGTTGAGACGCAACGAAATCCATGCAATCTACAGCTGAATAAATAAAATAAAGAAGCTAGTAGGGGTCTTCCACGGCTATAAGCACCTACATACACGAACCTTGCGTTCACCATCTCAATGAAAAAATCCGAACGAATGAGATTCTCCATCAAGAATCTCATTCGTTCGGATCTTTCTTCAACTAAAATATCTTCGTTTCAGCCTCTATGCTATTATTAAAGGTTACGCATATGAATGTAAACCTGCAATAATTAGGTTCACAGCCACTAAGTTGAACATAATGATGGCAAACCCGCCAACTGCCAGCCAAGCTGATTTTTCACCGTGCCACCCTTTCGACAGCCGAAGATGAAGAAAAGCGGCGTAAAATAAAAAGGTGATCAGCGCCCACACCTCTTTAGGGTCCCACCCCCAAAAACGCGTCCAGGCCATCTGAGCCCAAATCATAGCGAAAATAAGTGCTCCTAGTGTGAAAATAGGAAATCCAATCGCTACTGCTCTGTAGCTTACTTCATCAAGCAAGTCGCTGTTTACCTGTTTCACAAGCGGCTGCAGCGCAGCTCCAATTCGCTTCCGTAAAATAAGACGAATCAGCCAATATAAGACGAATCCACCAGCTAACGACCAAATGACCGTATTTAATTTTTTAGCATTAATAATAGCCGGCATATCAATAAGCGGCTGTATATCGTTCCCATCTGTCCACTCACTTTGATGCGGCCCCACTATCGGAACCATATGATACACGACTTGCTCTTGTTCTCCACTTTTATTAACCCAATTAAATGATGATTCGTAGTGAGCCACATTAAAAGCCAGCGTCACCGCTACAAACCCAAGCGTACTAATAAGCGTATACAGGATGAATTCCAGCCAAAATGCTTTTTTATTTCGTTTGGATTGGTCAATCGTTTTGATTAAATAAATCAATCCTGCAACAAAGCTAATAGAAAGCACAGCTTCACCCGTAGCTGCGGTTGTAACATGAATATGCAGCCAATTCGTTTGGAGAGCCGGTATCAGCGGCGTAATTTCAGTTGGAAACATGCTTGCATAAGCAATGATCAAAAGAGCCACCGGCAATGCAAACAATCCAAGCATGCTAAGACGATAAATAAAGTAAATAACAATAAATGCGCCAACAAGCATCATGCCAAAAAACGTCGTAAATTCAAATAAATTACTAACAGGAGCGTGGCCTGATGCAATCCATCTTGTAATGAAGTAGCCAATCTGTGCAATAAAGCCGATGATGGTAACCGCAATTCCAAACGTTGCCCACTTTGTTTTCTTTTGAGCTGCTCTCTTATCTCGAATAGCTCCTCCGAAAAAAAAGGTTGCAACTAAATAAGCAATAAACGCCACATACAGTAAATTACTACTTATACTCGCGTAATCCATGCTTTTTCCTCCTATTTTGTTTCTTTATCATTTTGGTCCTTCAGCTGTGTAAGGGATGTTGATTCTAATAAACCATTTAGTTCTTTTTTAAGCCCATACCAGTTTTTATTTGTATGTGCGGCCAACCATATCTCATTATTGACTTTTTGAATCCACATGCGGCGATGATTCCAATACATCCCTTGAATTACACCAATCATAAAGATGGCTCCGCCAACTCCTAAAAACCAAAGCGTATAGTCTCTGCGAACAGTTAATCCCGTTACATTTTTCGTTTCCACACCAGCAAAGGTCATTTTATAATCGTTATTTCCTAGCGGCTCCAAGTTCTCTCTAATTCCAACAAAAGCAACTTCACCTTTTTTATGCTGAGGGGTAATCATTTTAAATACAAAAGCCGGATTGTTAGGCACTCTGGTCTTTGTATTTGGATTTCCTTCATCATCAAAGAAAAAGTCTGGAAAGTAACTCATGAGCTTGACTTTATATCCGTTTTTTAGATCATATGTTTCTTTTGGATTATGTAAATCTACTGTAAGTGAACCAACGTTTCTATTTGCATTTTTATCTGTTAAATGGAAAGACATAGAGCTAAATTCATTTAACTTGAAATCCACTTGGTACATGGCATATCCTTCAAACTTAAGCGGCTGATTCACACGAATCTCTGAATCTTTTATTTTCTTTAACTTTGGATCTGCTCCCGGTATAAGCTTTCCTTCGCGCTTATACAGACTAACATCCGCTTCATATTTTTTGGCTACTTTATTATTCCCTGCACGATCAATTGCTTCTTGAAACACAGCGTTTTCGCTATCTTTATCATACATTTCAACAGTAAAACGATGGTTTTTCAAAAAATACTCTCCGTTCGTCCCAGGAATAACTTTTGTTTCACCTTCACGGATCCAAAGAACTTCATCTATATACATACCTGGTACAAACCTAAGCATAGCACCTAGTAAAAAGATAATGAGACCGATATGATTAACGTATGGACCCCATCTTGAGAAGCGTCCTTTTTCAGCCAGCAGATTGCCGTTTTCTTCACGAATAGAGTATCTTCTTTTTTTAAGCATACTTTTTACATGTTCATAATCTTGATCCGTCCACGATGATGAAGTGCTATATAAACGCTGTCTTTTTAAGAAGTTTGGATGTTTTGTTACACTCTGCCTTTTTAGAGCTCGGTACAAAGGCACTACTCGATCTAAACTGCAAATGACTAACGACATTCCTAAAGCAGCAATTAAAAGCAAGTACCACCATGATTCGTAGAGATGATGAAAACCTAACTTATAATAAAGCTCTCCTGTCCATCCATATTCCTTTTGGTAATACTCATCTGCTGTCACATTAGGAGGTATGTAAGCTTCTTGAGGATAAATGGTTCCGACTGCAGACGCAACAAGCGTCACGATAATGATCCAAATACCTACTTTTACAGAAGAGAAAAAGTTCCATATTTTATCGATAACTGTTTTATTGTACGTTTGCGATCGCCTTGCGCTTCCTTCATAACGCATATCTACTAATTTATCAGTTGTTTCTTCTGCAATCGGCTTTCCACAGGCTTCACACAAAATCGTACCATGCGGGTTAACGTGTCCACATTCACATTTTACGTGTTTCATTGTCAACACTCCCTATGGTTTAATTTCTTCCATATATTCTTTTATTTTAGATTCTTCCAATCCCCCAATAAAACTGTCTACAATCTTTCCGTTTTTATCAATTAAAAATGTAGTCGGCAGAGGATCTATTCCGTATGCACCCAACACTTGTGAATCTTTATCCATCAAAATCGGAAAAGATAGCTCATACTGTTTAGCAAATTGCTCTACTGCTATATTCGTTTCTGCAACGTTAACAGCTAGAATTTCGACACCTTGCTTTTTATATGATGCATACTGCTTTTCCATAGCCGGCATCTCTTGTTTACAGGGCTTGCACCATGTTCCCCAAAAATTCAAAAAAACTCCTTTGCCTTTGTAATCTGATAGCTGATGAGTTTCTCCATTAACATCTCTTAATATAAAGTCAGGTGCCTTATCTCCTACTGATACCTTTTGTTTATCAGCAAAAAATTGAGCATAAAGGGTATATCCAACCGCGCACAGCAAAACTGCCAATATAACTGTTCGAATAATCAAGCGCTTTTTTTTCATGGCATGAACTCCTTTTAACCGCTTTCAATACGCTTTTTTCTACCATTATATCATTTTTGTGGTAGTGGCTTTCCAATAATATTTCGACGTTTCTGTGAAGTCTTTCTCTCATTCTACAAGTTCGACATTTTTTCAAAAAACCTTGCTTGTTTTTCTAATTCACGACATTTTTCATAAAAAAACAGGCAAGTGAAAATTACTTACCCGTTTGAGACATTGAATATAATTGTTTGACTTCATGCGCTGTAAGCTCACGAGCTTCTCCTGCATTTAATCCGCGTAAATCTAAAGGTCCGTAGCGTTCACGTTTTAATTTTAAGACAGAATGCCCAATTGCATCGAACATGCGACGTACTTGACGATTTTTCCCTTCATGAATCGTCAATTCCACAATCGCCGTCTGCTTGCTTTTATCAATAGAAAGAACTTTTGCACGAGCTGGTGCTGTTTTTCCGTCCTCTAGCATCACACCGCGCTGCAGCTGTCTGATTTTTTCACGACTTGGAATTCCTTTAATTTTAGCCACATACACTTTGTCCACTTCAAATTTAGGGTGCATTAGCTGATTAGCAAATTCACCGTCGTTTGTTAAAAGAAGTAAACCCGACGTATCATAGTCTAGACGTCCAATTGGATAAATTCTTTCCTCTACATGTGGAAAGAAGTCAACGACTGTTTTTCTTCCCTTGTCGTCGTTAGCAGCTGAAATTACGCCTCTTGGTTTGTATAACATAAAATAAACGGGCGCTTCGCTTTCTACAGGCACTTCGTCTACTTCAATTTTATCGTTAGGACCTACTTTCGTGCCCAATTCTCTTACAACTTTTCCATTTACTTTCACTCGGCCTTGGCCGATTAATTCTTCAGCTTTACGTCTTGATGCTACACCTGCGTGAGCAATCACTTTTTGTAATCGTTCCATTAACACTTCACCTCTTGTAACATCTTACTTGTTTACGAAGTAATACACAAGTGTATTTGCCACTCAGAGGTAGAATTTTCGATTTCTTACCGGCCAAACACAAGGATTACAATGACAACTGAAGCAATAATTCCTACCAAATCTGCCAGTAAACCAACCTTCAGCGCATCTCCCATTTTTTTAATGCCAACCGCTCCGAAATAAACCGTTAAAATATAAAATGTGGTATCTGTACTTCCCTGCATGGTCGATGCCAAACGACCGATAAAAGAATCAGGTCCGTATGTAGAAATTAGATCCGTCGTGATACCAAGAGCAGCCGTTCCAGATATCGGTTTGATAAGAGCTAAAGGTACAATTTCAGCCGGAACGCCGACTGCTTGCAGCATAGGTTTTAAAACAGATAAGAAAAAATCAAGCGCTCCTGAAGCTCGAAAAATAGAGATGCTCACTAACATGCCGACTAAGTAAGGAATGATGGAAAAAGCAATTTGTAATCCGTCTTTCCCTCCCTCTACAAACTTTTCATACGTAGGAATTTTTTTATAGGTTCCATAAAGTAAAATGCATCCTACGATAAGAGGAATAAACATCAATGATACTTGATTAAGCATAGTCATTTTCGTTTTCCTCCTTTTCGTGTACGTCGATAATAAAAGAAGCGATCAATGATGATAGCTCCTATCGTAGCTACAACAGTTGCTAAAAGCGTGGTACCGACAATTTCAGTAGGATTAGCCGAGTTATACGTAATCCGAATGGCAATAACTGTGGTTGGTATAAGTGTTAAACTGGTTGTGTTAAGTGCTAAAAGTGTGATCATAGAACGGCTTGCTTCGTCTCTATCCCCGTTTAGCTTTTTAAGCTGCTCCATCGCTTTAATGCCAAGAGGAGTTGCCGCATTCCCGAGCCCAAACATATTCGCCATCATATTGGACAATATATACCCTAAGGCCGGATGATCTTTTGGAACATCAGGAAAAAGTCTTGTAATGATGGGTCGAAACAGTTTCGCTAACTTGTCGAGAAGTCCTGCACTTTGAGCAATATTCATCATCCCTAACCAAAAGACCAGCACGCTGATTAACCCAATGCTGATGGTCACTGCTTCGCCTGCTCCTTGAAAAATTGCTTTGTTTACATCACCAATTTTTCCATTTATAATCGCAAAAACAATTCCGATAATGGTCAGCAGCATCCAAATAATATTAACCATCTGTTTTAGCTCCAGACTGAATAAACATTAATCGCTTCACTTTATCAAAAAAACCTTTTTGCTGCTCGGACTGCTTTTCGAAATAAATTGGAACACTGTCAATCGTCTCTCCACTTCTATAAATATCGAGCTTTCCTACCACATTTGGAACTTCCCCTGTTTCTTTCCACTGCTTTTTAGGCTGAATTAACGTTGTTTTTACTTCTACAGAGCTTTGTTCTTTCTTTGTGAGCGGATAGACGACATTTCGTTTAATATACAGCTGATCTTTATAGAAAGAATTTTTTATATCGGCCAATTCTCCTTTGGAAGCTAAACTGGTCATATCATATTTATCAAATGCATTTTCATACATGGAAATGTGATCGTTCCAATCATCTGGAGCATTAATCGTTACGGCAATTAAATCCATTCCATCTTTTGTAGCAGTTGTCACAAGCGTTCGTTTTGCTAATTTTGTATACCCTGTTTTTCCGCCAGTACAGTATGCATATAGTGTTGTCAGCAGTTTATTTTTGTTTTTCCACACTCGATCCCATTTCTCTTCAGGATGCTTCATTCGATAGACTTTTGTTCCTGAAATCTCTTTGAAAATTTTATTATTCATTGCATAGCGCATGAGCAGAGCCATATCGTGCGCGGTTGAGCGATGATTTTCATGATCGTCTAACCCATGCGGATTTTGAAATGTTGTATTTGTCATGCCAATTTCTTCTGCTTTTTTATTCATCAAATAAACAAATCCATCTTCGCTTCCTCCAACGGCTTCTGCGATAGCTACAGCAGCATCATTACCTGAACGAAGCATCAAGCCATATACTAAATCTTTTAATTTTATTTTTTCACCTTCAACTAAATACACAGAAGAACCTTCAACACCAACTGCGCTGTGGCTCACGGTAACTGTTTTATTTATTTTGCCAGATTCAATCGCCAGTATTGCTGTCATAATTTTTGTAATGCTAGCAATTCGGCTAACTTGATCTGCATTTTTAGCATATAACACTCTCCCTGATTTCTGTTCCATCAAAATAGCACTATGAGCACTTACGCTCCCCGCTGCAGATGATATGGAAGGCCAACCGCTGAGACATAGCAATACAATAAATAGATAGATGATACTTTTTTTGCTTCTTTTCATGTCATCCCCGTCCCTCTACCTGTTTGTACAAGTTTATGCTCGTCTTTTTTGGTTATGAATGAAAAGATTTGTCCATACAAAAAAGAACATAGAAAAAACTCTATGTTCTTTTACATTTTCACTTCATTTCTTGAAACGATTGAAAAAACAAATCTGCTTCTTGATCGGTTCCTTCTTGTAATAAATCTTCTGGAAGCGGCGGCAGCTCTTCGATACTTTTAAGGCCAAAATAGCCTAAAAATTCTTTTGTCGTTCCGTATAAGATGGCCCGCCCCGCGCCTTCCGCTCGTCCCACTTCCTTTAATAAAACTTTTCCAATTAAAGTTTGAAGAGGTCTTTCCGTTTTCACTCCGCGAATCTCTTCGATTTCAGCTCTTGTAATTGGCTGCTTATACGCTACAATAGCTAACGTTTCAAGCGCTGCTTGTGATAATGATTGATTAGCGGGAGCTTCTACGAGCTTCTCAATATATGGTGCATAGTCTTTTTTTGTGACAAGCTGATAGGCCCCTCCTATTTCAACAAGTGTAACTCCTCTGAACTTACACTCTTGCTCTAAGCTCTCCAAAGCACCTTGAATATCTTCATGAGGCTTTTCTATAATCTCAGCTAACCGGCTAATGGATAGACCTTCATCACCAGAAACAAAAAGTAAGCTCTCAATAATAGCCTGTAGATTATTCGTTGTCATTCCTCTTCATTCCTTTCTCGATACGATACATAAAGCTCGTCTAGATTGTGCTGCTGTTCCACAACGATTTCATTTTCTTTCATTAATTCCAGCACAGCTAAAAACGTTACAACAATATGATCACGCTCTTGATAAGGAAACAGCTGATAAAAACTTTTTTTCCCTTTAAAGGCTTTTAATTCATTCACAATTTCACTCATGCGCTTGTCAATTGGAATGTCTTGCCTTGCTATTTTCGTCTGCATAGGCTTTTTATTTTGCTTTCGTTTCATCAACTTTTGAAAAGCACTTAGCATATCATACAGTGATATATCCAATCCTTCATCCTGAGGCTGCGTACGTTCTTCTGCATTTATTTGCACATTACTTGGAGGTTTTGTATACACATGACTTTGGTCTTCTTCCAGCTTTTGAAGTTCTACAGCCGCTTCTTTAAACTTTCGATATTCAATTAAGCGCTGCATCAATTCTTCACGCGGATCTTCTTCATCGACCATTTCAATTTCATCCATATCTTCTTCATACGTAGGCAGAAGCATTTTACTTTTAATTTGAAGCAAAGTTGCTGCCATGACTAGATATTCACTGGCAACGTCTAGCTGAAGCTCATTCATTGTATGTATAAACATCATATATTGCTCAGTAATTGTCGCTACTGGGATATCGTAAATATCAATTTCAAATCGGTTAATCAAATGCAGAAGAAGATCTAAAGGTCCTTCAAACGCATCTACTTTTACACTATACTCCACTTTTATCTCACCAACACTTTTCAATTGCTTATCATTTCTGCTGTTTTATATAACGTTACTATCATTAGTATAGAGGATTATAGACACATGTCCAATACAAATTAACGTAAAAATAGGTCATTTGCCCATACAAAAAGTTTAAACATACATATGATGTCAAGGTAATAAGATTTTGAAATGGCTGAAGGAGGAACTCGCATGGGTGAAAAATCTTGTGGATACGGTAGCGGTTTCGCTTTAATTGTTGTACTGTTTATTTTATTAATCATTGTTGGTTGTTCTTGCTTACGCTTCTAACCACACATATTGAATAAAAACAAACGTGTTCGCCATACCTTGAGCACGTTTGTCTCTTTAAAGGCACTGCGCTGATGAATAGCTAATTTTTGTGATACACTACATATAGAGCCTTACCAGGAGGGAACAAGATTGTATTCACAAGCCTATATTGATTATTTAGTTCATTTTCATGGCGACCGGGATTACTTTGAATGTCATGAACTGCTAGAAGAACACTGGAAAAAAGACGAAAGAGGACACCGCAATATTATTTGGGTTGGCCTTATTCAAATTGCTGTTTCACTCTATCATCATCGACGCCAAAATTTCGCTGGAGCCAAAAGAACGATGCAAAAGGCGCTGGCAATTTTAACGAAGAAAGAAGAAAATATTGAACAGCTTGGACTTAACTATCCTTCACTGCTTAAACTTCTTCGCAAACAATTAGCTTTAATCGATACCTATCAGCCATATAAAAGTATTAACTTGCCCATTGAAGATCCAGCATTATTACGAGCTTGCAAACAAAGAAGCACTGATAAACAGCTTGTCTGGTTATCAGCTTCTAATCTGCAAAATGATGCGATTGTTCATCGTCACAGCACGCGAGATCGGTCAGATGTGATTGCGGAAAGACAAGCGAACTTATTAGCAAAACAAAACAACAGGTAGCTAGAAGCTACCTGTTGTTTTATGATGACTAAGATGTGAAAGAAGCTTTCACACCTCACCTAATCATGCTTTTTTTTATTCATCCGCCTGACACTTTTCATAAAACGGAGCGATGATTTCACTCGGCTTAATTTGTGCAGTCGTATACATTTCTTTAAGAGCTTTAATCATTTTTTTGCCAATGCCCTGTTGGCGGTGTGAAGGGTTTACACTGACGTGTTGAACCTCAATCAAACTTTTATCGAGTATGGAAATACCAACAATCCCAATAATATCTTCTTCTTGCTTCCAAAGATACAGCTGCCAATGTTCGTTTTGCTCATATTCTTTCATCGTTTGTTGAAGTTTTTTTAAATCTTTTTCCGTAGGTACAAACGATAGAAGACCCATGGCGATTTTTTCATAGTTTCGTTTATAGCGAATAAGCATACGATTCTCCCTCGTCCTCAAACTTTCCTACAAATTAATGCGCTGCGTTTTTTACTGCTTTTATCATACAAAATTTATAAGTAAATAGCAATATTACACAAAAGCTTGTCCTATGTTATGCGTGTATGAGAAACCTAATCTATTACGCTTTTTGAGCTGTTGCGCGAAGAAAAAACGCCGTAACCCCCTGTAAAAGGTTGTTATGACGTTTTATCAGCTAATATCCATTTATAGCAGTATGCTCTTATTCTTCCCAGACTTTTACTTCTTTCATTACGTCGCCATTTTTCATTTTTAACACTGTATCAAGTCCTTCTGTTACTTTTCCAAATACAGTGTGAACACCGTTCAAATGAGGCTGTGGCTCATGAACAAGAAAGAACTGACTGCCGCCTGTGTCTTTACCAGCATGTGCCATTGATAGAGAACCCGCTTCGTGTTTGTGAGGGTTTCCTTCTGTTTCACATTTAATTGAGTAGCCAGGGCCGCCAGCACCTGTACCAGTTGGGTCTCCTCCTTGAGAAACAAATCCAGGGATAACGCGGTGGAACGTTACGCCGTTGTAGAATCCTTCATTAGCTAACTTTTCAAAGTTTTCTACTGTTCCTGGTGCTTCGTTAGGAAATAAATCGATTAGAATTTTTTCGCCATTTTCCATTAGAATACTTGCTTTTTTCATATAAATGACCTCCAATATATGTATTAGTACCGCTATAGGCTCTGTTTTCCCTATCAAAGCGGCAAAACGTAAAAGTTGTAAGTGCCACCTAGAGTAGAACACTTACATTTATAAACTCACTCTATTCTACTACAAACAAGCTCATGAATTCAATGAATGCACTTCTTCACTTTCTTTTCGTAGGGATCTAAATAAAAAATAGTAGTTGTGAGATGAAACTTTTTATAGTATCATCCGTCTAATACAGTGGCAGAGATACATAGATTTCATTTCATATAGAAATCTACGCCTCTAGACTGATTTATGGGAAAATGATGAATTGACTCTGTTACTTCAGACCTGCCCGTATTATAATAGGGCAAGTATGGGATTAAAGGAGGAAAAAGGTTTGAAATTAACGATAAAAGCAATAATGGTGACATTAGGTCTTCTTCTATTCCTAACCGCACCCTTAAAAAGTTTTGCAGATGCTGCTCCGGGCGATGTTATTATTACATTAGGTCAGGACTTAACCAGCTCTCAGAAGCAACAGGTATTAAATGACCTTGATGCACCAAGCAATGCTCAAACAGTAACCGTGACAAACCAAGAAGAGCATGAATATTTAGGTGACTTTATTCCAAAGGCTACTATTGGATCTCGTGCTATTTCATCTTCTAGTATTACCCTTGGTTCAAAAGATTCAGGTTTAAGCGTATCAACTCAAAATATTAATGGTATTACAGACGACATGTATATTAATGCTTTGATGACCGCCGGCGTTAAAGATGCAAAAATCCAGATTACCGCTCCATTTGAAGTATCTGGTACAGCTGCTTTAACAGGTATTATGAAAGCATATGAAGTTCAAACAGATCAAAAAATCCCAGAAGAAGTAAAAAAAGCAGCCAATGAAGAGATGGTCCAGACCTCTGAGCTTGGTGAAAAAATCGGTAAAGAAAAAGCAGCGCAGTTTATGGCAACGATTAAAGAAGAAATTGCCAAAGAAAATCCTCAAACAAAGGATGATTTACGCACGTTAATTCAGCGAGTGGCTGATGATTTAGGTATTAAATTAACAGATTCAGAGCTTAATACACTTGTTGATTTTTTCAATCGTTTAAAAGATATGAACATCGATTGGAATCAAGTAAAAGACCAACTTTCCGCGACAAAGGAAAAAGTAACAACATTTCTTCAGTCAGAAGAAGGCCAATCATTTCTTGATAAATTAAAGCAATTCTTTGTTGATATTATTAATGCTATTAAATCGTTATTCTCATAAAAAAAAGAGCCTCTTGAACAAGAGGCTCTTTTTTTACGTTAATCACTCGTTACTTTTTTACCGTCACTTTGTATTTCACGTCATTTTTTACAATGTCTTCATATGTTTCGCGTTTTACGACTAGCTGTGCTTCTCCATCTTCTACGAACACGACAGCTGGCTTTGGCAAACGATTATAGTGACTTGCCATAGAATAACCGTATGCGCCTGTACAAAACATCGCTAATAAATCATCTGGGTTTGCTTTTGGAAGATGTACATCCCACATCAGCATATCCCCCGATTCACAGCACTTACCTGCGATGGATACGAGCTCATCACTCTCATCATTCATTCGATTGGCAATGACCGCTTCATATTTCGCTTGATACAGTGCGGGACGGATATTGTCGTTCATTCCTCCATCAATCGCTACATATTCTCGTACATTAGGTACATGTTTACGAGAACCAATTGAATACAGAGTCGTTCCGGCATCTCCTACAAGAGAGCGGCCGGGCTCAATCCAAATTTCAGGAATTTCTACTTCTAACTGTTTGGACTGCTTTTTGACCTCTTCTATAATAACTTCCACATACTGCGAAACAGGAATAGGTTGATCTTCTTCCGTATAACGAATGCCAAAGCCGCCGCCTAAATTTAATACTTGGGGAACAAATTCTATACGTTGTTTCCACTCTTTCATTTTTGCAAAAAGCTTTTGAGTCGCCATAATAAATCCCGTTGTTTCAAAAATTTGCGATCCTATATGACAGTGAATACCTAAAAGTTCTAGCCCCTTGCTATTTTGCACAAGACGCACAGCTTCGTCTGCTTGACCGTTTTGAAGATCAAACCCAAACTTCGAGTCTTCCTGCCCTGTCAAGATATAATCATGTGTATGAGCTTCAATTCCGGGTGTTAATCTGAGAAGAACAGGCATCTTTTTTTGATACTGTTCCGTTATTTCCTGAAGCAATGCAATTTCATAAAAATTATCAACTACAATGCATCCTACATCTTCTTTGACGGCCATTTCTAGTTCTGCTCGGCTTTTATTGTTTCCATGAAAATGAATCCGTTCTTTCGGAAAGTCAGCTGCTAAAGCCGTATACAGTTCTCCTCCCGAAACAACGTCTAACGAAAGACCTTCTTCATGAACGACTTGAACCATGGCAATTGTCGAAAAAGCTTTGCTTGCATAAGCGACCTGTGCTTTTACTCCATGCTTTTCAAATGTTTCTTTAAATCCTCTAGCACGCTGCCGAATTAAAGCTACGTCATATACGTAAAGGGGTGTCCCAAAATTTGATGCTAATTCAACCGTATCAACTCCACCAATTTCAAGATGCCCCTGCTTATTTATGCGACTTGTTCCGTGTAAAAACATGTTTAGACCCCGTTCCTGTGTATAGTGTAAAAAAGACAGTTAACGGCAATTCGCTGCTAACTGTCTAAATATTTATTATTTTCCATATTTAAAACAAATCTATCACATCTTCATACAGGTTTCAACCACATATTTTGTTTAAGGTTTTGCAGGCTGGCGGTCTTTGTCCTGCGGATGTACAATACTAGGACGCGGATTTGCTCCAGGAACCGGTGTGCGAATGATAATCTGCCATAAAGCCTGCGGGTTAAATGGAAGAAACGGCCACAAATAAGGTGTATTCAACGATTTTAATCGCGCCATATAGAGAATGATACACGTTGTTGCAATAAGAAACCCTGGAGTATGAAAGGCCGCCACAAAAATTAACAGAAACAATCTCAGCATCTTATTTGCCACTGCTAACTCATAGCTTGGCGTTGAAAAAGAACCAATGGACGCAATAGCTACATACAAAATAACCTCCGGAACAAAGAGACCTACATCAATAGCAATTTGCCCAATAAGCGCGGCGGCAATCAAGCCCATCGCCGTAGCAAGCGGTGTCGGCGTATGAATGGCGGCCATCCTCAGGAACTCAACCCCTAGATCAGCTAAGAAAATCTGGATAACTGTCGGAATATTTGTTTCTTCGTTTGGCCCAACAAATTGCAATTTTGCCGGAAGCAGATCTGGTTCAAGTACAAATAATAGCCATAGCGGTAATAAGAAAAGAGAAGCAAGAATTCCTAAAAAACGTATCCAGCGGATAAACGTTCCTACAGAAGGAGCCTGCCTGTATTCTTCTGCATGCTGCACGTGATGAAACAGCGTAGTTGGCGTAATAATAACGCTTGGAGACGTATCGGTAATAATGATCACATGCCCTTCTAGTACATGAGCTGCTGCTGTGTCCGGACGTTCTGTATAGCGTACCATTGGAAAAGGATTAATTCCTTGTTTGACTAAAAACTCTTCAATTGATTTGTCAGCCATCGGCAAACCATCTACATCGATAGCTTCCAGTTCATCTTTTATAAGTTTAACCAGTCCTGGATCAGCTACCCCCTTTATGTACCCAATCGCTACGTCCAGTTTCGATCGTTCGCCTACCTTCATAATTTCAAAGCGAAATCTTCCGTCACGAATTCGTCTTCTTGTTAACGCTGTATTAATAATGATGTTTTCCGTGTATCCATCTCTTGCTCCGCGAATCACTTTCTCTGTATCCGCTTCTTCAGGGGATCTGCCAGGATATGTACGCACATCGACTTCAAAACCAACTTCTTCACCGTCAATTAAAACGAATAGCAGTCCTGATAAAACCGAAACCATTCCATCATCCAGCGTCTTTAAAGGTTTTACTTGCTGATGAATAAGACGGTTTTCAACAATATCCTTTAGCTTTGCTCGTTCAACTTCATTATCATTAATTTGAACGAGCACTTTTGTAATTTCAATAATAAATGAACTATCGCACAGTCCTGTTACATAGTAAACATGAACTTCTCGATCCAAAATAAGTAGTTTACGCACGCCCACATCAAAGCTTGTGTTCATACTAGCGTTTTCTTTGAACCACTGATCGTTTTTTTGTACTTTTGAAAAAATAGCTGTTTTCTGCTCTACTAGCTTACCCAAACGAACCGCTCCTTTCTAAAATAAGTCTTGCTGCTTTTTCTGTAATAGGACATCCCAGTTTAACATCATCCATCCTAGCCATTTTGCCGATATCCCCTATTCCTACAACTAAGGGAATATCGAGCTGATCCAAGCAGTAAACTGTATCTCCATTAATTCGTCCGACTTCTAACTCTTGAATTCCGCTTTTATCCACGCCGTAATGCGATATTTCCCCAAAACGATCAATGGTCACATCCACTCTTGTCCATTCGCTTTGATGAGTACGTGATGCCACGGCGATCACTCCAAGAACTTCTACTTGAGGATGCTTTGCTACGTGCAGCAAAGCAATTTCCCCTGGTCCTTCCTCTAAGAAACCGCTATCGTCGAACATCACAAAGACGGGATCATATGGTGCTTGAAGGATTAAATCTACCGTTTGACTGCCTCTTAGCGTAGTAGGGTTTCCATATGATCTCGAAATGCACCTGCCACCAACCGATTTAGCTACATGCTCAATTGCTTTGCGTGCATATTCATCCCCATCAGTTACAATAATGACCCTTCTTTTTTCCATAATCTTTTATCCTTTCGGTTTAAAGATTAACGCGATAATAAAAGCAAATAAAATAGCTGCTGAAATTCCAGCCGAGGTAAGTTCAAAAATCCCAATCCCAATCCCAATAAATCCATGGTCATCCGCTTGCTTCATCGCTCCGTGCAGCAATGAATGACCAAAGCTTGTAATTGGAACCGTCGCTCCGGCGCCAGCAAATTCAATTAACTTATCATAAAGACCAAATCCATCTAAAATCGCTCCGGCAACTACAAATGAACTCATAACGTGGGCTGGAGTAAGTTTAGCAAGATCTAGCAACAGCTGCCCAATGACGCAAATGATTCCTCCTACAACAAAAGCTATTACATACTCCATTGATCATACCTCCCCAATATGTTCTAAGACGACGCCATGAGCAATTGTTGGAATTGACTCTTTTTGCTGAATCATCGTTGGACTTAAAAGAGCTCCTGTTGCCACCATAAACACTTTCTTTAAGTTTCCTGATTTTAATTCATTTAAAATATGCCCATACGTGACAATAGCCGAGCAGCCGCAGCCGCTTCCTCCTGCAAATACATTTTGATCAGGGCGATATACCATTAATCCGCAATCATTATGATTGGTTGATATATCGTAGCCTTCGTCCTTGAGCAGCTGTTTTAAGATTGGACTTCCTACACCAGATAAATCTCCTGTTAAAATAAGATCATACTCGCTTGGAGCAACGTTCAAGTCTTCCAAATGCCTTTGAATGGTATCTGCAGCAGCTGGTGCCATAGCAGAACCCATGTCGTTTGCATTTTTAATCCCGTAATCCATTACCCGACCAATCGTTGCAGACGTGAGACGCACAATACCTTTTTCCTTCGAGACAAGCGCTGCACCTGCTCCCGTAATGGTTGCCGTTGCCGTATCTGGTTTTTGTCCTCCGTACTCGGTAGGATTTCGAAATTGGCGCTCAGCCGTTGCGTTATGACTGCTCGCTGATGCAATAACACGATTAGCAAATCCCGCATCCACAAGAGCCGCTCCTGTTGCCAGCGTTTCCATTGATGTGGAGCAAGCGCCAAACATGCATAGAAATGGAATTTGGTTATGCCGAGCTACAAAATTAGCCGTTACGTTTTGATTTAATAAATCTCCAGCCAAAAACAAATCAACGTCTTCATATGATAAATTTATTTTTTGCAAGCAGGAATCAATGGACTCCGTCATCAGTCTTCTTTCAGCTAACTCCCAGTTGTCTTCTTCACAGTGCAAATCTTTATGTGTAATATCAAATGTTTCTCCTAACGGTCCATCTGCTTCTTTTGGTCCTACAGCTGTTCCTGTGGCGTTAATATAAATAGGGTTTTCATAAACCCACGTTTGCTTCCCAGTTTTTCTCATAATCCCCCTCTTTTCATAGCAAATAAGTTTTAAAAAGGTAGCGAATGATTCCTACCACGTAAGCCGAAACCGTTCCAAATACAATGACGTTTCCAGCCAGCTTGAACATGTTGGTCGCAACTCCGAGAACAATTCCTTCACTTCGATGTTCAAGCGCGGCACTTGTCATGGAATTGGCAAAACCCGTAACAGGAACGGCTGAACCTGCACCAGCAAATTGACCAATACGATCGTATATCCCAAACCCGGTTAAGAGTGCAGATATTAAAATAAGGGTGGCAACGGTAGGATTACCTGCATTTTTTTCATTAAAGTCAAAAAATGCAATATAGAAATTTTGAATTGCCTGTCCTAATGTACAAATGATTCCCCCTACCAAAAAGGCTTTTAGGCAATTTGCCACATATGAAGGTTTAGGCTGAAATGGTTTAATGCTTTCTTGATAGTTATCTTTTAATTTTTGATTATTTGCCATATTACATACATCCTTTTCTTATTGATTAACAAAATAAATCCAATGAAATAATGATCCGCATACTTTGCCTAGTACAATGGCCATTAACAATAAAATAAGCTTGCCTTCCATTCCTATCCGTTTCGTTAACGTCGGCAATACATTAAGCACTTCGGTTAACGCTGCTGCCAGCATCCCAATAAAAATACCGCTCGTTAGACCTATGATCATAATAAGCACCGCAGGAAACTGCCACGTGTATTGATGAAGACTGCACCACCCGCCTGTAACAGCACCACCCACGACTCCCCATTCATATGCTTGAATGTATTTCATGGTTTTGGTCAGCTGCATCAAACGCGGAATAATGCCTAGCACGGTTAAAAATGCTACAAACCCAGCACCTGCAGCCAGTCCTCCCGCAAGTCCAATTACAATGGTCATCACAATGTTAATGATCATCAATTTTTTTCATACTTTCTTTATTCTCGTGCATAATGACGTATTGATCTAAGTCTTGCTGGTAATTAAACATTTCGACTTCGAGAGGACTAGGCTCTTCATTAATTCGTTTTCTAAAGACGTGGTTAAAAAACAGAATCATTCCCAAGCCTAAACCGATAGAGTAAGGCACTTGAATCAGCAAAGGCTGCTTATCTCTCAGACCGGTCAGCATGTAGAACAATTTTTGATGTACTTGTCTCATACTCACATCTTCGTGAAAGTTCATAATTGCTAAAGCAGCTCCGATGAAAAGAAGAAACCAAACAGCTAGAAAAAACAAAAAGGAATATTGTTTCTTTTTATACACGACCTCTACAATCGTTTGAGCGGGTCCAATCGTCTGAATGTCCAAATGCGGATACCGAGAGGCAACTTTTTCAATTACCTTCATTAAATCAACAATGATAATATTTCGATCACTCATACTTACTTGATATACAATTAGCTTTTCAATTTGCTTTTGAACAGAATCTCCTGCTATAACCATTGCTAATTGTCCAATATTTACAGCCTCATCAGGTTTCACTTGAATACGATGTCTCATTTTAAGATAAAGAACGTTTTCCATTCATATCACACCTTACGATTCATTATCTCCCTGTACGTGTAGTATGGATTTTCTTAAATTTTCTAATTCACGTTTCTGAACAGACCATTAATTACCAAATAAAAAAAGCAATCCGTTTCACTATTCTTCTTTGAATAGCAAAACGGATTGCTTCTTAAGTATTACGTGTCATTCATATGCAGCTTCATTTGTTTTAAGATTTTCTTCTCAAGCCTCGATACCTGAACTTGAGAAATTCCCAGCCTTGCGGCCACTTCGGACTGAGTTTGATCTTTGTAATACCTCAAATAGACAATGAGCTTTTCACGCTCATCAAGTTCTTCAATTGCTTCTTTTAAGGCAATTTTATCAAACCACTTCGCTTCCGTATGATCAGCAATTTGGTCAAGAAGGGTAATTGGATCTCCATCATTTTCATAGACGGTCTCGTGAATAGACGAAGGAGCACGATTAGCTTCTTGAGCTAGCACTACTTCTTCAGGAGTGAGATCCAAATGTTCTGCAACCTCAGCGACTGTAGGGACGCGTCCAAGTAATTTGGAAAGCTCGTCTTTTGCTTTACGTATTTTATTGCTCATTTCTTTCAGAGAACGGCTAACCTTTACCGTGCCATCATCACGAATAAACCGCTGAATTTCACCAATAATCATTGGAACAGCATATGTTGAAAATTTAACATCATACGATAAGTCAAATTTATCAACGGACTTTAATAGCCCTATACATCCAATTTGAAATAAATCATCGGGCTCATAACCACGGTTAATAAAACGTTGAACAACCGACCAAACGAGCCGCATATTTTTTTGGACGATTGTATCTCGTGCAATTTGATCACCTTGCTGACTGCGCTTGATGAGGTCTTTAACTTCATGATCCTTTAAATACGGTTCGTTTTTATTTTTTTTGACCTCCACATCCATTGGCAAGTCTCCTTAATTACATAGCGCTTTACTATTTGTTAAGTGCTTTTTTAAATATAAGGTCGTACCTTCTAATACAGTAGACTCCACTCGAATTTCATCCATAAAGTTTTCCATTATGGTGAAACCCATTCCAGAACGTTCTAGATCTGGTTTCGTTGTGTATAAAGGCTGCTTGGCTTCATCCACGTTATCGATACCAATTCCCTCATCACGAATCATCAGCTCGACTACACCGTCTTCATGAAGCGTCACAGAAATATATACCACACCATCTGGATTGCTTTCGTAGCCGTGAATAATAGCATTTGTTACTGCTTCAGATACGACTGTTTTAATTTCTGTTAACTCATCCATTGTTGGATCTAACTGCGTAATAAATGATGCTACCGTGACGCGGGCAAACGATTCATTTTGACTAAGGGCGGAAAATTGGAGGTTCATTTGATTTTTCATTATGCCACCCCCAATTTTTGAAGCGCGTTTTCTTCATTAGGTTCAAAACGAATAATTTTAAATAAGCCTGACATATTAAACAAACGTTCCACGGCAGGAGAAATAGCGCATACAACCATTTCCCCGCCGTTATTATGAACCTGTTTGTATCTCCCTAAAATAACCCCTAAGCCAGAGCTGTCCATAAAGGTTAAATGCTGTAGATTTAAAATCAAATGGCTGATAGATTCCTTCTCTATCGCTTCGGTGATTTTGCTTCTTAGCTCTTCTGCCGTATGATGATCTAATTCTCCTGTTAATCGAACCAACAAGACATCTTGTTTGAATTCCAATTCAATCGAAAGACTCACTATACAAACCTCCTCGGAAATCTTATAGTCAGTCTTTCGCTGCCGACAGAATAGAATCCTTCTCACCGACAAAACTAGTTCTATTTCGTCACATTTAGCTGTTTAAGATGTTTGAGAGAAAATAGAGAATGTACGTTTGAATATCTTCCACCAAGAAGCAGCATCGATATCTTCTTTTGCAAGAAGCGGTGAAGAACTAACTACTTTGTTATCCTTCTTAATGGTCAACGTTCCAATTTTGTCGCCTTTTTGAATAGGCGCATTTAGCTTCTCGTTCATTTTCACTTCTGTTTTAACGTCTTTGGCTGCATTTCCTTTTTTCAATAAAACAGAAATAGGCTCGGACGTAACGGCTGTTACCTGATCTTCGCTACCCTTGTTTACATCTATTTTGGTAATAACGTCTCCTTTTTTGTATAAAGGCTTCGTTGTATATTGACTGAATGCGTAGTCTAACATTTTGGTTACTTGATTATTGCGATCTTTTGGCGTGCTTGCACCGAATACAACGGCTAACACACGCATATTTCCCTTTTTAGCGGTAGCTGTTAGGCAATACTTCGCTTGACCTGTAAATCCGGTTTTGAGTCCATCAACGCCGGGATAAAACTTCACTAAGCGATTTGTATTTACTAACCAAAACTTCTTATCTGTATCCGTGCGCAAATAAGCTTCGTATTTACTTGTATAGTTAATAATTTTTTCATACTTTAGTAGCTCTCTGCCCATCATGGCCATATCATGAGCTGTACTATAGTGATTTTCTACGGGCAGGCCTGTCGGATTTTGAAATTTTGTATGAGTCAAACCAAGCTCTTTCGCTTTTTGGTTCATCTTTGCTACAAATTTTTCTTCTGATCCAGCTAAATATTCAGCCATTGCCATAGAAGCATCGTTACCAGAACCTATCGCAATCCCTTTTAGCAAATCATTTACCGTCATTTCTTCTCCGGGCTCTAAAAAGATTTGTGAGCCTCCCATTGAAGCGGCATATTCACTTGCCCGCACTTTATCTTTTAAGGTAATTTTCCCTTTATCCAAAGCCTCCATAATTAAAATCATTGTCATAATTTTAGTCATACTGGCAGGGGGAAGTTCTTGATTACTATTTTTTTCGTATAGAATTTTTCCTGTATCCCGTTCAATTAAAATAGCTGACCTAGCACTGTCAGCAAGCTCGGAATTCTTTTTTTCTGCGGCTAAAACAGGTTGCGTCATAAGTGGAAATAAAAATATGACAACGAGTAACTTTACAATAGTTCGCTTCATCTCCACAAACCTCCATTCTTTATACAACCTATTTTTTCCAAGGTATAATCGATTTATACTAAGGGAAATAAAAAAAGCATCGAGAAATTCTCGATGCTTGAAGTCATATTTTCTTCTTATTTTTGATAAGCTGGAAGCTGCTTTACTACTTCTTTTACAAGCGATAAAAACTGCTGTTTTACTTTTTCAGTCGTTTCAATTACTTCTTCATGATTTAACGGCTGATCTAAAATACCAGCTGCCATATTAGAAATACAAGAAATACCTAGCACTTTCATACCTGCATGGCGTGCCACAATAACTTCTGGCACTGTAGACATACCGACCGCGTCTCCCCCGATAATGCGAAGCATACGCACTTCAGCAGGCGTTTCATATGTTGGACCTGTATTTCCTACATATACACCTTCTTGTAAGGCGATATTTAAATCAGCTCCTACTTTCTTCGCTAATTGACGAAGATCCTTGCAGTAAGCAGTTGACATATCCGGGAACCTTACTCCGAAATCAGAGTCATTAGGTCCAATCAAAGGATTGGTTCCAAAATTATTAATATGATCAGAAATAATCATTAAGTCTCCTGGATTAAAGGATTCGTTTACTCCGCCCGCTGCATTCGTTACAATCAACGTTTCTACACCGATTTCTTTCATTACGCGCACTGGAAATGTTACTTTATCAAGAGCGTACCCTTCATAAAAGTGAAAACGTCCTTGCATAGCTACAACCGGTACGTCATGAATAGTACCTATTACTAATTGGCCTGCGTGACCTTCAACTGTTGAAACCGGGAACTCAGGAATGTCGTTATACGGAATTTTTACCGCGCCTTCAATTTCGTCAGCTAATACCCCTAGTCCAGAACCTAAAATAAGCCCAATTGTTGGTGTAACAGCTGATTGATTTTTAATATATGCTGCTGCTTTTTCAATATATTCTTTTTTCATACTCCATTCCCCCTGCTTAATTCAACTCTTTTAAAAAACTTTTTCCATGCTTAGGCATTGCTACGCCAAAATTTTCTGCTACCGTTGCGCCAATATCCGCAAACGTTTGACGAATAGAAAGTTCTTTTCCTTCTTGCATGCCTTTATTGTACACAAGAAGCGGCACGTATTCACGCGTATGGTCTGTCCCATGATGAACAGGGTCATTTCCATGATCCGCTGTAATAATCAATAAATCATCTTCTTTTAATAAATCAAATACTTCTTCTAAGCGTGCATCATATTCTTCAAGTGCTTGCCCATATCCTTGTGGATCGCGGCGATGACCATAGAGAGCATCAAAATCAACTAAATTTAAGAAGCTTAAGCCTGTGAAGTCCATGTTTAATGTATCAACTAGCTTATCCATGCCGTCCATATTCGATTTGGTACGAAGAGATTTTGTTACCCCTTCTCCGTCGTAAATATCAGAAATTTTACCGATAGCAATAACATCGATGTCATTGTCTTTTAATTCATTCATTACTGTACGTCCAAAAGGCTTTAATGCATAGTCATGACGATTGGATGTACGTGCAAAATTACCTGGTTCACCTGAAAACGGGCGAGCGATAACACGTCCAATCATATATGGATCATCAAGCGTTAATTCACGAGCAATCTCACAAATTTTGTACAATTCATCAATTGGAACAATTTCTTCATGAGCAGCAATTTGCAAAACAGAATCTGCTGATGTATAGACGATTAAGTCACCTGTTTCCATATGCTGTTTTCCTAGCTCATCCAAAATTTCTGTACCAGACGCTGGTTTGTTCCCAATGATTTTTCGACCTGTTTTTTCTTCTAATTGTGAAATCAGCTCTTCTGGAAATCCATCTGGAAATACATTAAAAGGCGTATCAATATTAAGACCCATAATTTCCCAATGACCTGTCATTGTATCTTTTCCTGCAGAAGCTTCCTGCATTTTTGTATAGTAAGCCAACGGTTTTTCGGCTTTATCGATTCCTTTAATTTCACGGATATTGCTTAGGCCAAGCTTAGCCATATTAGGCATACGAAGACCGTTGCAGTGCTCTGCAATATGACCAAACGTATCAGCACCTTTATCATTGTATTTTTCAGCATCCGGTGATTCACCGATACCCACTGAATCCATGACAATTAAAAATACGCGTTTATATGTATGCGCCATTTTATTCCCTCCAAATATCAATTTATTTATTCTCTATAAAATTCCCGTTTGGAAATAATTTAACCGTCTTCTCTTATTGGTCAGAAGTCTGACCTCTCTATTAGTATAGACGCTTTTTATTTTTTTGTACACATGAATGAAAGTGTTTTCAATCAAAAAAACCAATGTCTATGAACTCATTGGACATTGGAATCTTCCTACGCTCGCGGATGAAACTGATTGTATACATCTTTTAAACGTGCTTTTGTAACATGTGTATAAATTTGAGTGGTCGAAATATCCGCATGCCCTAGCATTTCTTGAACGGCTCTCAAGTCCGCGCCGTTCTCTAACAAATGAGTAGCAAACGAATGCCGTAACGTATGTGGAGTTAATTCTTTTTCAATTTTTGCTTCAGAAGCTAATTTTTTTAATATTTTCCAAAACCCCTGCCTTGTTAAACGCCTTCCGTGATGATTAACAAAGAGTGCTTTGTCCTGTTCCTTTTGCTTTGTTAAAACACTCCGGCTATGCTGTAAATACTCTTCGATAGCCTCCGTTGCCAACCTTCCGATGGGGACAATTCTTTCTTTATTTCCTTTTCCGATACAACGAATAAATCCCATCGTCAAATGTGCATCATCAATATTTAAGTTAACGAGTTCAGACACACGAATTCCAGTAGCATAAAGCAACTCAAGCATCGCTTTGTCTCGTATGCCAAAAGGCGTCGAAGTATCAAACACATTTAACAGCGCCTCTACTTCTTCTGCATTTAGCACTTTTGGCAGCTTGCGCTCAAGCTGCGGGGTATCAATATGAACGGATGGATCTGTATCCGCTGCTTTTTCTCTTAGTAAGAATTGATGAAAAGATCTAGTTGAAGCCACATGTCTCGCAATCGTTTTAGATGACTTTTGCTGATCACTTAAATATTTCAGAAAATTAACGATGTGAAGTCTTGTTACTTCATTAAATGATTTCAGCTGCTCTACATGCTCTAAATATTGAGCATACTTTTTTAAATCTCGTTCATACGAATCAATTGTATTTTTCGCTAGTCCCCGCTCTACTACTAAATAATGAATAAAATCTTGAATTTGATCATTCAATAGCCTCTACTCCCCGTTTTGATAAAACATAAATAAACGCTCTAGCCACGTCTGATCTTTGTTCACACTTGCTTGCATGACCTTAACTGCTGAACCCGACGGCTCATCATAACGTTTGTAATTTTGATACTCTTGAGATACCCATATCATTCCAAAATAAAACAAAAGAGTAAACCCGGTAAATAAGATAAATACTTTACATGTATTATATACCATTTCAGCCCATGATTTCATGAAACAATTCCTCCAATTTTTGATTCTATTAGAAGATATGCCAATTGGGACAGGTTTTATACATGTTTCTTGCCTTTATACACTGAGTTCTCTCCTGATCATTTCCTTTCTTTCTATAAAACCATGTAGCTTATAAACTCGTTATTTTTTATTTATGTACAACAAAAAACCTTCTCCATTAGGGAAAAGGCTTTTACTGCTTCTCTTCTTTATCCTGACAGCGATGGCAAATGCCATGAAATGTCAAGCGGTGATCTTTAATTTTAAAATTCCATTGCTTTTCCACAATTTCTTCAACGTCTTCAAGCAAATCTTCTTGAATTTCGTCCACAGATCCACATTCCATACACACAAGGTGATGATGAAAGTGTGCGGCTCCTTCTTGTCTTAAATCGTAGCGAGAAACGCCATCGCCAAAGTTTATTTTATCAACAATTTTAAGTTCAGTTAACAATTCTAACGTACGATAAACAGTTGCCAATCCAATTTCCGGAGACTTTTCCTTGACGAGGAGATATACATCTTCGGCACTTAAATGATCCTCTTCATGTTCAAGAAGTACTCTTACAGTCGCCTCACGTTGAGGTGTCAATTTATAGCTAGCTGAGTGCAACTGCTGCTTAATTCGCTCAATTCGACTTTCCATAATTATTCCCTCCCTCGCCATTCACTAATCCATTATATCAGATGTGTCGAGGGTGTCAAAATAAAGTTATTATTAATAAGAAAAAAGAATTCTTTTTACTTAATACTTATTCTTACTTATTTAATAGAGCCATTACACTTTTCATTAAAGTAGGTGATACGTAAGCTTCAATTGTAGCTGCACAGGCAACCAAACATATCATAGCAATCATGGTTCCGCTGTAGCGTAAAAATGAGGCGGAAATAGGCTCCGCTGCTTTTTTAAAAAACTGCTGTCGCACAAGCTTCAAAGAAAAGGCAACTGAAGCTGCAGACAAGATCAGAAATGCCGGTATGAGAAAGATATTTTGCGGCATAACAGATACAAAAGATAGTGCAAAACCAGAGAGTCCCATTTGATTGACTAAAAAGCCTACGGTAAAACCAATCACCATTCCTTTTAAAAACAGCAGAATTAACACTACAGGCAAACCAATAATGGCGATTCCTAATATCCAAATGAGCCCTAAGTATTTAACATTATGAAAAAAACTTTGCTGAAACATTTCAACGCTGCTTGCTACTTCTCCACTCTTTACCTGTCCGAAAAACCGGTTTAAATAGAAGTACAGGTCTTCTTTTTGATCAAGCGTCAAACTATTTACAACAATAGCCCCAAAAATGATTCCCATTAAAAACAGCACGGTCACAAACAAATAAATAGAACTGTTTTCTTGAAAATGTCTTGCATACGATAATGGCAATTGTTTTTTTCTCATCGTCTTCCTCCTATTAATCGCTTAATAGAGTGTATGATAGAGTACAAAAACTATGCCAAGAATCTTTTGAATCTATCAAATAAAAAAAGAGAATGAGACATAATAAAATCAACCCAATCTAAATAAGATCAAATGAGATAGTATAGATGGCTTGTGACACCGCTGTCGATTTCCATGCAAGGCTTCGCTTTCCGCGGGCCGCCGGTGACCCTCTTCGTCGCGTACGCTTCTGCGGGGTCTCACCTATTCCGCTTTTCCCGCAGGAGTCTTCGCCTTGCCCTCCAATCAACCGCTAGAACCAACTATATAAATAAAATCTACATTCACCATCACCTTAAAAAAATCCGAACGAATTTGATTCTCCATCAAGAATCTCTATTCATCGTTCGGATTTTCCTTCAACTAAAATATGGTTGTCAAACATTTTTTTAGTTAGAGATACACGCATGCCTGTTTTTTCTCACATCAAATGACGTTTCAATGTAAACCTCTAAATTGCTAGATTGCCGTTCGTATGTAAAAGAAAAAACTCTCTTACTCTCCTAATCCGCTTTTCAACTGTAAGTACTGCACAGCATAGGCAGTTTTTGCATCATAAATTTCCTTGTTTTGAATAAGAGTAAGCGCCTCATCTACCGTAACTTCCATCACTTCAACAAATTCATCTTCGTCTAATTCAGCTTTGGTGGTCATCACTTTTAAATCTTCCGCTAAATAAAGGTGCACCAACTCATCCGCAAAACCTGGTGATGTATAAAAAGAAATAATATGGCTAAGCGAATCTGTCGTATAGCCTGTTTCTTCTTCTAACTCACGTTTTGCCGTCACAATCGGCTCTTCTCCTTTTTCTAGCTTGCCGGCTGGAATTTCGACTAAAATACGATCCATCGGCCTGCGATACTGTTTGACCATAACCATTTTATGGTCGCTTGTTAACGCAATGACAGCTACGGCTCCAGGGTGCTTAACTACTTCTCTTGTACTCGTTTTTCCGTTTGGAAGCTCTACTTCTTCTAAGTACAAATCAATCACTCTGCCTCCAAACAGCTTTTCAGAAGACAGCATTTTTTCTGTTAAATGATCCATTTTCTACACCTCGTTCTATTTTTTTGACTCTTACATATATTCTATCATACGAACCTTGGGAGGTAGAAAAAATGAAAGTTTATGTTCACGAGAAGCAAATCATTTTGGTCGGTAAAGCATGGGAAATCAAGCAAAAGTTAAAAGAATACGGCGAACAATTCCAGTATGTCGATGAATGGACGAACGCTATCTCTCAAAATTTTAATTCTTACAAACAAGCAGACTGCAGACACTAATTGTGCTGCAGTTTTCTAATCTTCTTATTTGAGTTTCCCTCTATCATAGCGCTACAATAGATAGATAGAAACAAGTAAAAAATAAGGAGTGACATATATGGAAAAAAGACGCTTAGGTACTTCAGACTTGCTTGTCAGTACATTAGGTTTAGGGTGCATGTCTCTTGGAACGGAACAAAAACACGCTGTCAATATGATTGATGAAGCTCTCGAATATGGCATTAATTATTTCGATACAGCAGATTTATATGATTTTGGCTTAAACGAGGAGTTTGTGGGACAAGCCCTAAAAAAACGCAGAAATGATATTATTTTAGCCACAAAAGTGGGGAATCGCTGGAATGATGTAAAAGACAGCTGGACATGGGATCCGTCTAAAGCTTATATAAAAGAAGAAGTAAAAGAAAGCCTGCGCCGTCTTCAAACAGATTACATCGATTTATATCAACTGCACGGAGGAACCGTTGAAGACAATATTGAGGAAACGATTGAAGCATTTGAAGAATTAAAACAAGAAGGCGTCATTCGCTACTATGGCATTTCATCTATCCGCCCAAATGTGATTCGAGAGTATGTGCAAAATTCTTCTATTGTTAGCGTCATGATGCAATACAGCTTGTTAGACAGACGCCCTGAAGAAAGTGCACTTCCTCTTTTACATGACAACGGCATTAGCGTTGTAGCCCGAGGTCCAGTATCCAAAGGGCTGCTAACCGAAAAAGGAGAGCAAAAACTTGCTGCATTCGAGGGCAAGGGCTATTTAGATTATAGCGGTACGGAATTAGCAAAAACGATAGAAGAATTTCGTCACGTACGACCAACTCACTCTCTAAACTCAACGGCACTTCAATACTGTTTAGCTAATCCTACGGTAGCCTCGGTTGTAGCAGGAGCAAGCTCTTCTTCCCAGCTTCGCGAAAACGTCAAAGCTGTCGAGGCTTCCCCGCTTCAGCCTACTGAAATTAGCAAGCTGCAATCGATCTTTAAAGCAAATCAATACGAAGCTCACCGTTAAAAAATAAAAGCGCCTTTACCGGCGCTTTTATTTTTTAAATTCAGACCAGTTCAAATCACTTTCATTTAACAGTTCTTCAAACGACTTATTTTTTTCTTTTTCTTTTCGAATTCGAGCAGCTTCTTTACGCTCTGTTTCTTTCTGCTCTTCTTCTTTTAAAGAAAGCGCCTGTTTTTTAGCTTGAAGCTGTTTTAATAAGCTATCATTTAGCTGATCTTTAATACTGAGCTGATCATTTTGTTTCTGTGCTGATTGTTTTTGCTTTTTTTTAGCCATCACAATTCCCCCGCTACTTTAATTGAGAGATATTGTATCATATTCTTGCTTTTGTTACCAAAAATCAAAATGCATCTAGTTTTACATGTTCATCAATGATTAAAGTTGGCTCTGTAGATTGTTGAATATCTTCTACCGTATAGCCTTTCGCTACTTCAACAAGCTTTAGACCTTCTGCCGTAATATCGATGACCGCTCGATCTGTAATAATGCGATCCACTACCTCTTTTCCTGTCAGAGGGAGGCTGCACTCATTTAAGATTTTAGGCTCATCTTTTCTCGTCACGTGTTCCATAATAACAATGATGCGCTGTGCTCCGTGAACTAAATCCATTGCACCGCCCATTCCTTTAATCATTTTTCCAGGAATCATCCAGTTTGCCAAGTCACCAGTTTTTGAGACTTCCATTCCTCCTAAAATCGCAATATTAATGTGCCCTCCGCGAATCATTCCAAACGATTCAGCACTATCGAAGTAAGAGGCGCCTTTTGTCGCCGTGACGGTTTCTTTACCTGCATTAATTAAATCAGGATCTACTTCTCCTTCTTTCGGATATGGTCCAATGCCTAACAGACCGTTTTCGGACTGAAGCACCACCGTTTTATTATCTGAGATATGATTAGCCACAAGCGTTGGAATACCAATTCCAAGGTTTACATAAAATCCGTCCAAAATTTCTTTTTCAGCACGTTTTGCAATTCGCTCTCTCACGTTCACGCCGTTTTCAATCATGAAAAATCTCTCCCCTTTTGTTATTTTTGAACGGTTAAACGCTCAATACGTTTTTCTTGTTCACCAATAATTAACGATTGAACATATACACTAGGTGTGTGGATAATATTTGGATCAAGTGAGCCTGTTGAATGAAGTTCCTCCACTTCTGCTATCGTCACTTTTCCTGCTGCTGCAATCATTGGGCTGAAATTGCGCGCTGTCTTGTTATACACTAAGTTCCCCATATGATCGGCTTTCCAAGCTCTAACCAAACTAAAATCAGCTTTTAACGCCTCTTCTAGTAAATATTCTTTTCCATCAAACACGCGAACTTCTTTTCCTTCAGCAATGGGTGTTCCCACTCCCGCTGGTGTATAAAATGCAGGTATGCCCGCTCCGCCGGCGCGAATCTTTTCAGCTAGCGTGCCTTGAGGTAGCAATTCTACTTCAATTTCTCCTGACAATACTTGTCTTTCAAACTCTTTATTTTCTCCCACGTAAGAACCAATCATCTTTTTAATTTGTTTGTTTTTCAGAAGCAGTCCAAGTCCCCAGTCGTCTACGCCGCAGTTATTTGAAATTACCGTTAAATCTTTTACCCCTGTTTCAACTAACGCTAAAATCAAATTCTCCGGAATTCCACATAAACCAAAACCACCGACCATAATCGTAGCACCGTCGTGAATATCTTTCACCGCTTCTTTAAACGACGTATGTACTTGTTTCATACATAACCACCCCTTCGTTATTTTTGAAAACGCTTTCTAATCTATTATAAAAGATTTTTATTTCTTTTTAAATATATATATAACTGAAAATTATAATTTAATCATTTTTTTGTCAAAAAAGTTATATTACTAGACAAATTAAAGGAAAAACAAAAACGCCACGAGTTCCAAAGCTGTATGTTTGGAATCTGTGGCGTTGTGATATAGCTTTAATGTTTGTTAAAACTATATCAAATTAAGGACGTTCAACGATTGTTGCAACGCCTTGGCCTCCGCCAATACATAACGTTGCTAACCCAAGTTTTGCGTCGCGTTTTTGCATTTCATGAATAAGTGAAACTAGGACACGTGTACCACTTGCACCAATAGGATGTCCAAGCGCAATTGCTCCACCGTTTACATTTAAAATATCATGATTAAATTGAAGTTCACGATCCACAGCGATTGACTGTGCAGCGAATGCTTCGTTCGCTTCTACTAATTGAACATCTTCTAATGAAACAGCAGCTTTTTCCAGCGCCTTTTTCACTGCGCTTACAGGACCGATTCCCATAATGCTTGGGTCTACTCCGGCAGTTGCATTACCTTTAATTGACACTAATGGTGTTAGGCCTAACTCGTCTGCTTTTTTACGGCTCATTACCACTACTGCCGCTGCACCGTCATTGATACCAGATGCATTACCAGCTGTTACAGAACCGTCTTTTTTGAAGGCTGGACGTAGTTTCCCTAAGCTTTCAGCCGTTGTGCCTGCGCGCGGGAACTCATCTTGTTCAAAAATAGTTACTTGACCTTTTCTTCCAGGCACTTCTACTGGTACGATTTCATCTTTAAAACGACCAGATTGAATAGCTGCTTCTGCTTTTTGCTGACTTGAAGCTGCAAACGCATCTTGTTCGTCACGAGTAATTTCATATTTATCACACAGATTTTCAGCTGTAACGCCCATATGGTAGTCGTTAAATGCACACCATAATCCATCTTGAATCATGCTGTCAACTACTTTTTGGTCGCCCATTTTAAACCCGTTGCGTGCATTTTTTAATAAGTATGGTGCTTGGCTCATGTTTTCCATTCCACCAGCAACAATCACATCAGCATCCCCAGCAAGAATCGCTTGTGTAGCGAGATGTACTGCTTTTAGTCCTGATCCGCATACTTTATTGATGGTTAATGCTGAAACAGTTTCAGGTAAACCTGCTGCTAAAGTTGCTTGTCGTGCTGGATTTTGTCCTAAACCTGCTTGTAAGACATTTCCCATAATAACTTCATCTACTTCGTTTGCTGATACCCCTGCTTTGTTTAAAGCTTCTTTAATTACAGTACCACCTAAAGTTGTTGCGGATACATTTTGTAAGCTTCCCCCAAAGCTGCCGATTGCTGTACGTACAGCGCTTACAATGACTACTTCTGTTTGACCCATGTCGAAAACCTCTCCTTACTGTTTGATTACTGTGATTAACTGTCACCTGTATTAATTTCGACATCGCTTGCGAAATTCCTCTTTTTTTGTAAAAATTTATAATTTTTATTGAATTTTAATTTTTTAGAATTAAAATAAATATTAGTAAGCGTTTACAATGTAGGAGGAGAGCGGTTTATGGGATTTCCTGAAAAAGTAACAATTATAGAAGTTGGTCCACGAGATGGCCTTCAAAATGAAAAAAATTTTGTTCCAACTGAAAAAAAAATTAATTTTATCAAAAAATTAAAAGAAGCTGGACTATCCGAAATCGAAATTACATCCTTTGTTTCTCCAAAATGGGTTCCTCAAATGAAAGATGCTTCTACTGTTGCAGATACATTTCAGCCTGATACATGTCGAAACATTGTGCTTGTGCCGAACCAAAAAGGCTTGGAAAAAGCACTGCAAGCTAATTGCCGCTCCGTTGCGCTGTTTATTGGCGTAAGCAATACCTTTAATCAAAAAAATATTAACAAAAACACCAAAGAAGCTGTACAAACGCTGCTTCCTCTCATTCAGCAGCTCAAGCAGCAAGAATGTTTTATTCGAACTTGCATTTCCACCGCCTTTTATTGCCCGTATGAAGGAAAAATACATGAACGCGACGTGCTGGCCCTTTGCGAAAGCTTTGTGGAGGCTGGAGTGAATGAGCTAAGCGTTGCTGATACAATTGGCATGGCAAACCCTAAAGATGTATTTTCACTTTTCTCGAAATTAAAACAAAACTTTCCCCACACGCTACTTGCTGCGCACTTTCACGATACGAGAGGATTAGCCATTGCAAATATCTATGCAGCTCTGCAAGCCGGTATTAACAGGTTCGATTCATCCGCTGGGGGGTTAGGTGGATGTCCATTCGCTAAGGGAGCAACGGGAAACGTAGCTACGGAAGATCTCGTCTTTATGCTTCATGAAATGGATATTTCCACTTCTATTAATGAAGAAAAGCTGCTCGAAGCGGTCGCTTTTATCGCTCCTCACATTTCAAGACCGATTGAAAGCAAGCAATACTCTTTATTTGCACAGCGTTAAAAATTAGGTTTTTATGAGAGCGATGCTATAATAAATAATAGCTATATTAACAAAAGGAGCCGCTAATCATGAAAAAATGGCTATTATTAATAGGAAGTGTTTTCGGAGCATTTGCCGCTCTTGGCATCTTTTTTACAAATCAAATGATGTACATCCGTAAAAAGACCGACAAAGTTATTATTGACCGCGATACGGAAGATGGCTTTTATGATGAGAAAGTCTATAGCACTCTTCCTACAGAAGCATTTGTGCTTCCTTCTTCTCTAGGCTATAACATAGCTGGGACCGTTATTAAACAACACGAAAACAACCGATTTATGATTCTTTCGCACGGAGTTACAGTTCATTCACTGAACTCTATGAAATATGCTCGGCTTTTTCTAAAGCTTGGATGGAACGTCGTTCTTTATGATCATCGCCGCCACGGCAAGTCTGAAGGGAAAACAACGAGCTACGGCTATTATGAAAAACTGGACCTTCAATCCGTTGTTCACTGGGTAAAAAAACAATTCGGTTCAACTATTTCCCTCGGGATTCACGGGGAATCTATGGGAGCTGCGACCACTCTTTTGTATGCTGGAATGGAAGACGGAGCTGATTTTTATATTGTCGACTGCCCTTTTTCTGACTTAGAAGAACTTCTTGCCTATCGCTTAAAACAAGATTTCCACTTACCAAAACAGCTTGTCATGCCAGCAGCTAATATTATTTTAAAATGGCGAGAAGGCTACTCATTTAAAGACGTATCACCTATTTCAGTCGTAGATCAAATCAAACATCCTGTTCTGTTTATCCATAGTAAAGAAGATGATTATATTCTTCCTAAAATGACGGAGCAGCTGCATGCCAAAAAAATGGGAGCAAAACGGATGTATTTAGCACCTGTAGGCACTCATGCCCGCTCGTATGCTGATAATCCAGAGGAATATGAACAAGTTATTGAATCATTTTTAGAAAAAATACAAAAAGAAGCGCTTTAAAGCGCTTCTATTGTTTTATCGATAAATGACATGCGCGGATTTAAAATTTGAGAAGGACATTTTAGCATAAACGCATAGGCACTTTCATTGTAGTCAATCGTCATATTATCATCTAAAAATACTTGCTTTGTTTTTTCGACAAGAACAGGAACAAAATTCGTCTCAATGATTACATCATCGCTCTCTTTTTCATCAACAATCCATAGCGTCGTTACACCGCTCACAACACAGCCGCATCCATCTGTATCGTATTTTAATTTTAAATATAGTGAAGAATCTTTCCCGTACTTTTCTTGTACTTTTGCTATCGCTTTATCAGTAAAGGTAATATTCATTTTCCTTTAACTCCTTTTAAACTAATTGTATAAACAAACGAAAATTGCTTATATAATGAGTATAATACACATCTCGCTTTCATTAAACTCTGGCGCTTCATATAGATGTGTACAAAAAGGAGGTTTTTTTATGTCAAAAGTACAAATTAAAGTAATGGATAACGGCTCTTTCCGTGTCACTGGAGACGTTGAATTAATTGATGCAGACGGCAACAAATTTGAAACAAAGCCGACATTTTCACTATGCCGATGTGGCCAGTCGCAAAAGATGCCCTTTTGCGACGGAAATCATAAAGGAAAATTTGACTCTTGTGTGCGCGCTGCAAAAATTTTAGACGAGCAGTAGATTCATAGAAATACAGCCTTACTGAACGAAACCATTAACGAAAAACATTGATAACCTGTGGTTAAAGCACAGGTTATTTTCTATTAAACGCACCCCCTGCCAATTTCTCTACGAGCCCCGGGGCAAGCTGATACATCTTCGAGCCTATATTCATCCACTTAGGCAAGTTGACTTCTCGTTTTGGTTTCCCAATAATATTGACCGTTTTTTCAGCTACATATTGAGGAGTTAACATAAACTTTTCTACACTTTTTTCATAGTTTCCTGATTGATCTGCTATTGAAAAGAAGTTGGTTTGAATAGGACCTGGATTCACTGCCGTTACATAGATATCTGTTTTCGCTAATTCCATTCGCAGGCTGTTGGTAAACCCTAGCACGGCATGTTTAGAAGCTGAATAGCCACTAGATTTAGGCGTCGCAAGTTTGCCTGCTTGAGAAGCAATGTTAATAATATGTCCTTTGTTTTCTTTTAGCATATAAGCTAAAATTTCTTGTGTACATGCAATCAATCCAATAACATTGACTTGAAACATTGAGGCAATTGTCTTAATCGATGCTTCTTTCACTTTTTCAAATACACCAAAGCCTGCATTATTAATCAGGACATCAACACGCTTAATTTCACTCATCATTTTCTGAACGACTCTTTTGACTTCCTCTACGTTCGCTACGTCAGCTTTGTATATGTAAGAGGTAATCCCATATTTTTGACTAATTTGCTCGGCTACTCGGTGCAGCTTTTCTTCTGTACGTGCAAGTAAAACGGGGACGCCCCCTCTTTTGGCCACTTCATAAGCTAAATGCTCTCCAAGACCTCCTGAAGCGCCTGTAATCACGACATGTTGGTTCTTTAACGAGGATTTCAAATATAACACACCTTTTTTATAAGTTAAGAGCACACAGAATAAATAAGCGTACTTTCTTTTTCATGTGTACTGATTTTATTGGCATCTTCTAAAAAATCGAGCTGACCAATTGTTTCAGAAAGAGTTAGCCCTAGTTCTTTTTCGTAAATAGTAGGAAAGAGCTGTTTGCAAATATCAAACGCTGTTTGAGGACGTTCTTTTACCATGCTAAGCACTTTATCCGCTCGGTCGCTCTGCTTTTGTAACCGCTCTTGTACAAGTTCGCGAACATGTAACACTTCATCTCCATGACCTGTATAGATACAGTTTATCTCTAAATCAAGCAGACGCCTTAATGAATGATTATATTGAAGAAGCGTTTTAGGTCGCTCGCCGCTTGGTTTCATAGGAGGTTCAATGAGCGGATTAGATGAAATATGCTTTAACAGTAAATCTCCTCCAATCATAACCTCTGTTCTTTCATTGTATAACGCAATATGGCTTTGAGCATGACCTGGTACTTCAAGTACTTTCCAACTCTCTAGGCCCGGAATGTAATCTCCTTCCTGCACAGAAGTTGTAAGAGAACGATGACATGAATACTTCATTGATGCTTTTAAACGTTTTAAATAAGGGCGAAACCTTTCATCTACGCCGGCTTTCATAAAGTGGTCTTCAAAAAACGCATCGTACCACTCAAAAAAATCTGGATTTTGGGAGATCCAAGGCTGATTTTTCGCATGGCCGACTATGGCGATATCTTTATCAAAAAAATCAAGCATTCCTACGTGATCAGGATGGTGATGAGTTAGGACAACTTGCTTAATATCATCTGGTTTTAATCCTATTTCATTAAGCTTTTCTTTAAATACAGACCACGCCGCCTCCGTTTTAATACCAGCATCGATTAGCGTAACGGTCTGACCTTTTATAACAAAAACATTCACATCTCCTACCGCAAAAGGAGTAGGCAGCACAATTTTATATAATTGCTCATTCATCTGTATTTTTGCTCCTTTACCATCGCATTTTCTTTTAAGTTTACACGATTTTTCCTGTTATTTATACAAATGCATTCGTTTTCTGAAAATTACATTGACATCCTTCTCTTTTTCATTGCATAATGACAGAAATATAGTGAAGTTTTATTCATATCTTTAGATAACTATGCATTTTATAAAGAAGAGATACACAAACACGAACCTTTAACAGATACTGAAATCTCAGTATCTGTTTTCATTGGATAGCAAATGACTGGAGGAACTTTTAATGAAAACGGATTTAAACATCGCCTTTATTGGAGCTGGATCAATGGCTGAAGCTATGATCTCAGGGCTGCTGTCAGATAAAAAGCTTCGCCCCAATCAAATCACCGTAACAAATCATAGCAACGATAAAAGACTTCACGAACTTCGAAACGCCTATGAAATTAACATTACGCGTAATCATGCCTTGTTAATCGAAAAAAGCGATATCGTCGTGCTTGCTATTAAACCAAAAGACGTAGCGGAAAGCATCGATACGATTAAGTTCTATATTCGTCCGCACCACCTCGTTCTCTCTGTTTTAGCAGGTGTATCGACTGCCACAATTGTAAACTTGTTTGACCAAGAAGTAGCGGTTGTAAGAGCTATGCCAAATACATCGGCCTCTATTGGATTATCGGCTACAGCCATTGCACCCGGCAAGTTTGCTACAGCAGAGCATATGAACGTTACTACTGCTTTATTTGAAACGATTGGTACGGTTACAACTGTAGAGGAAGAGCAGCTTCACGCTGTAACAGGACTATCTGGAAGCGGCCCAGCGTATGTCTACTATCTAGTAGAAGCAATGGAAAAAGCAGCTGAAAAACAAGGCTTGGATACGTCAGTGTCAAATGAACTAATTCTTCAAACTCTTATCGGTGCTGCAGAAATGCTGAAACAGTCACCTAAAACGCCAGCCGTACTTCGAAAAGAAGTGATGAGTCCGGGCGGCACAACAGAAGCAGGAATCGAACAGCTTATTTCTCATAACTTCCAAGAAGCCATGATGCAGTGTATTGAACAAGCTACAATTCGCTCCAAATATTTAGGAGATACGATTGACGAAAAAATCTCGAGTAAACGCTCGTAAAGGTTCACCTCTTTCTAAAAAAAGAAAGAGGTTTTTTCATGATTAAAAATGGATAAGCAGATTATGTGAAAGAAAATTCAATGCGGTGATATAATAATTTTTGTTTAGAGTATCGAAATAATTGGAGGTTAAACCGAATGACAACAAAACTATTTTCACCTTATACAGTGAAAGATGTAACATTAAAAAACCGAATTGTGATGTCACCAATGTGCATGTATTCATGCGAAAAGGAAGACGGCGTAATAACTGACTTTCATATGGTTCACTACACAACTCGTGCGGTTGGACAAGTAGGTCTCATTATGGTTGAAGCCTCAGCTGTCGTGCCACAAGGTCGTATTTCAGCTCAAGACTTGGGAATTTGGAATGATGAGCAAAGAGATGGATTAACGAAACTTGTGACACAGCTAAAAGAAAACGGTGCAAAAACGGCCATTCAACTTGCACATGCAGGACGTAAAGCAACTGTTGAAGGCGATATTTATGCTCCTTCCGCTATTGCTTTTGATGATAAAAGTAAAAAACCTGTGGAAATGACCACAGAACAAATTCATGAAACGATTTCTGCTTTTAAAGAAAGCGCTCGACGATCAAAAGAAGCTGGGTTTGATATTATCGAACTTCACGCTGCACACGGTTATTTAGTACATCAATTTCTATCGCCGCTAAGCAATAAACGCAGCGACGAATATGGCGGCAGCGCAGGAAATCGCTATCGTTGCTTAAAGGAAATTATTGAAGCTGTGAAAACAGAGTGGGACGGCCCTTTATTTGTCCGTGTTTCTGCTTCTGACTATACAGAAGGCGGATTAACAGTCGATGATCACGTTGCATTTGCAAAATGGATGAAAGAACAAGGCGTCGACTTAATTGATGTTAGTTCCGGTGCTCTTGTACACGCTCCAATCAACGTATACCCTGGCTATCAAGTGCCGTTTGCAGATAAAATTAAGCAGCAGGCAAATATTGATACAGGCGCAGTTGGATTAATTACAACAGGACGACAAGCAGAAGAGATTTTACAAAGCGAACGCGCTGATTTAATTTTTGTTGCGCGCGAACTTCTGCGTGATCCGTACTTCCCGCGCACGGCGGCAAAAGAACTAAATGAAACAATTTCAGCACCCGTGCAGTACGAACGCGGATGGTAAAAAAAGACGAGGATACCCTCGTCTTTTTTTATGAAATCGTAAACCGTTTCAAGTCTTCTGCTATGTCGGTATTTGGAAAAATTTCTTTTGCTCCTTCTGCTAGCCGGCTGACTGCGTCTCCTTGGTAACGCGAACTAATATGAGATAAAATAAGACGCTCGGCCGATGCTGTTTTAGCGATTTCAGCTGCTTCTTTTGCAGTAGAATGAAAATAGTTGTAAGCAAGCTCCTCGTCTCCCGCTGAAAAAGTAGCTTCATGGACTAAAACACTTGCATGCATAGCAAGCTGAACACTTTGCATGCACTTTCTTGTATCTCCTAAAACCGTGATGACCTTCCCTTTTTTAGGCTCTCCTACAAATTCTTGACCATTGATTATACGCCCATCTTTTAATACTACTTCTTTCCCTTCTTTTAACTGCTGATAATGAGGCCCCGGGGGAATATTCATCTCTTTTAAACGTTGAACGTCCAGTGATCCTGGCAAATCTTTTTCAACAACTCGATACCCATAAGATAAAATGCCATGTTCAAGTTTGCCAAACTCCACTGAAAAAGTTTCATCTTCAAAAATCGTTCCACTTTCACTTTCCTCTTCTATTTCAACAATCTCTAGAGGATATTGCAGATGAGTTTGACTTACAGCCACCGTGACTTCAATAAATTCTTTGATTCCTTTTGGCCCGTATACAGTAAGCAGCGATTCTCCGCCTTGAAACGAACGGCTTCCAAGGAGTCCAGGCAATCCGTAAATATGGTCACCGTGAAGGTGCGTAATAAAAATTTTCTCAATTCGCCTCGGTTTAACGGTTGTATGTAAAATTTGATGCTGAGTTGCTTCTCCACAATCAAAAAGCCACACCGCCCCTCTTTCTTGCAAAAGTTCGAGCGCAAGAGATGAAACATTCCGCTGTTTCGCCGGTACTCCTGCACCCGTTCCTAAAAATAACAATTCCATATTCTACTTCCTCCTTCACACGCACAAAAAGCCTGTAAGTATATTATACAGGCTTTTTGCAAACTTACCTATTTGATGCTGTCAAGCGCATACGTAATAGTAGCTAATAACAGCTCAATATCACTTTCCTCAATGTTGAGAGGCGGCGAGAGCGTGAGAACATTATTATAGCCGGCCACCGTTGCTCCATTTTTCCCAATAATGACTCCTTTGCTTTTGCATTTAGCAACCACTTCATTTACAAGATTAACGTCTAACGGTTCTTTCGTTTGTTTATCAGCTACAAGTTCAATTCCAATTAAAAGCCCTTTACCTCTTACGTCTCCAACGTATGGGTGGCTATCGATAAGCGGCGTTAGCTCACTTAATACGTAAGCTCCGAGCTGTTTAGAACGATTAAAAAGATTTTCTCTCTCCATAATTTCTAAATTCTTTAATGCTAGTGCACATGCAGCTGGACTTCCTCCAAATGTATTAACATGGCGAAAATACTCGTACTGATCGCTATCTTTGAACGCTTCATAAATTTCTTTTTTAACAGCAGTTGCAGAGAGCGGAAGATATGCGCTTGTAATTCCTTTTGCCATGGTAATGATATCTGGTTTTACATCGTAATTCATAAAACCAAAGGCTTCTCCTGTACGTCCAAAGCCGCAAATAACTTCATCTGCAATTAAAAGTGCACCGTGTTTTTCACACGTTTCTTTTACGCCTTTCATATAATTTTGAGGCGGTAAAAGAATTCCTCCTCCTGTAATAATTGGCTCCATAATAACAGCGGCAATCGTTTCACTTAGCTCCCACGTCATAACATTGTCAATATCTTTTACAGATTGAAGCTGTTCTTTGGGTGCATCGTAGTCATCTTGCCCTCGGTACGAATCAGGCGGGGCAACGTGAATAAAGCCAGGGGCAAGCGGTTCATATTTATATTTACGCTGAGCTTGACCCGTTGCTGCTAGTGCGCCCATTGAATTTCCGTGATACCCTCGGTAACGCGAAATAAATTTGTAGCGAGAATGCTCTCCTTTTTGCTGATGGTACTGACGCACAATTTTAAAAGCCGTTTCATTTGCTTCAGATCCGCTATTTGAAAAGAAAATAACATAGTCATCACCTAGCATTTCATTTAGCTTCTCTGCCAGTTTGATAGCAGGTACATGAGATTGAGTGAGTGGAAAATAAGCCAGTTCTTTTAGCTGCTCATAGGCTGCGAGCGCCAATTCATCCCGTCCATACCCGGTATTTACACACCAAAGCCCTGCCATTGCATCTAAATAGCGGTTTCCTTGTTCATCTGTAATCCAAGCACCTTTTGCTTTTGTAGCTACCATCGTTGCATCCGGACTGTATGGTTTCATTCCATGCCATACATACTGCTCATCTTTTGCACGCAGATCTTTTTCATTTTGACTGACCTGTACCATCTTATCCACTCCCAAATCGCTAGCGCGGTATTTTTTTCTGTATGAAAAGACTTCGACAAAATGCCGAAGCCACTTGCCATATTCATCTATATGTTAAAAGTCAAAGCGTGATGTAACCATCTTTTTACGTGTAAAGAAGTTCAAACCGTCTTTGCCGTTGACATGCAAATCTCCGTAAAAAGAATCTTTCCAACCGGAGAATGGGAAGAAGGCCATTGTAGCAGGTACTCCTACGTTAATACCGAGCATACCCGCATCTGCTTCTTCTCTAAATTGACGTACCGCTTTTGCATCTTTTGTATAAATCGTTGCTCCATTTCCAAAACGAGATTTTTCCATATAGCGAAGTGCTTCATCTAATGTGTCAGCGCGAAGCAAGCTTAGTACAGGTGCAAAAATCTCTTCTTTAGCAATGGTCATATCAGGAGTTACGCGGTCAAAAATTGTTGCTCCTAAGAAATTGCCTTCCGTATGTTCATCCATTTCTTTACGTCCGTCACGAATGAGTTCCGCCCCTTCTTTCATGCCAAGTTCAATATAATCCAGCACCTTATCACGGTGCTCTTTTCGAATCACAGGCGTTAGAAGCACTTCATCATCAAAGCCGCTTCCCATAATTAATTCATCTGCTTTTTGCTTTAATTTTGCGACGAATTCATCGCCTTTTTCACCAACCACGACCACGGCGCTGCACGCCATGCATCGCTGGCCGGCACTTCCATAAGCCGAGCTGATAATATGTGATACTGCTTTATCCATATCGCAGTCTGGCATCACAACATGATGATTTTTAGCTCCAGATAAAGCCTGAACTCGTTTCCCTTGAGCTGCAGCTTGTTCGTAAACATATTTTGCTACCGGCTGCGATCCGACGAATGAAATCGCTTTAACTTTTTCATGCTCTATTAATCCGTTCACAACATCGTGTGCCCCGTGCACAATATTTAATAATCCATCCGGTGCTCCTGCTTCTGTAAAAAGTTCAGCAAGTCGCGTTGCTAAAAGCGGCGTTCGCTCAGACGGTTTTAATACAAACGCATTTCCACATACAATGGCAAGAGGGAACATCCAAAGCGGTACCATCATCGGAAAGTTAAAAGGTGTGATGCCGCCAACGACACCCAGTGGAAAACGGAACATCTCAGAATCAATTTCTTCCGCTATGTTATTTAATGATTCCCCCATTAATAAAGTAGGAGCACCCGCGGCAAACTCCACGCATTCAATACCGCGCTGTACTTCACCGTAAGCTTCTTTAAAAGCCTTGCCGTTTTCTTGTACCACTAATTTAGCTAACTCTTCATGATGCTTAACTAGTAAATGCTGAAACGCAAACATTAATCTTGCTCGTTTTGGAGCAGGCACGTTACGCCATGTTTCAAATGTTTTTTGAGCTGTTTCCACCGCATTGGCTACGTCTTCTTTTGTAGAAAGCGGTACTTTTGCAATGACTTCGCCCGTCGATGGATTAATTACCTCTCCAAATTTTCCCCCTGCCGTATCAACCCATTTTCCGCCCACGTAATTTTTTAAAACTTGCGTATCATTATTCACAACTGACATATCGCTTGGCCTCCTCAAAAAATAAGAAATGACAAATCTACCTTTATTATTGAATAAATAAATGGTGGTTGCATTAGACAAAATGTGAAACAACTCTAGATTCTCGTTTCACATTTTGCGCAGTGAACTCGGAGAAAGTATGAACTAAAATGAACATATAGTAAAATCAGCCTCAACATAAAAAAACAGCTGTTTCCAGCTGCTTACTTATCCGTTTATAAATTCCGCGCGCGACTTTTTCATCATAAACAAATATTCATATGCCATAATCATAAACTCAATTGCCAGTCGTTTTTCCGGCTCCATAAAGTCTTCACCCAGCAGCTTTTCTAGTTTTTCGATACGGTGATACAGCGTTTGCCGGACAATGTATAAACGCTTAGCCGTCTCTTGTTTAGATCCGTTGCATGCTAAATAAATTTTTAATGTTTCCATAAGTTTTGCATTATACGTTTCATCATATGTAATAACGGGCTGCAGATATTCAAACACCACTTCCTGTAAGTCTTCATGTTGATGTAAAAGCGAAATAATCCGGTACATATGCAAATCATCATAAAAATGAATAATGGTTTGTTTTTGCAGCATTTCTTGAATCGAAATCGTTTCTTTAGCCGTTTCATAGCTTTTATGCATGCAGTCAAGCTGTTCACAGTATTGGCCAATTCCGATAAAGCTAATGGCGTTCCTCTTTGAATTTTCATCCGATTCATATTGATTCATCCAGCGATGAAGGCTGTTTTCTACTCTCTCTCTCCACGTGCTAACCATTCGTTTGTTCAAAAGAATAAATAATACTTCGCGATTTCGCTCGGAGACTAATAAGTGAAAGCCTTCTTGTTCAAAAATGCTTCGCAAGATCAGCTTAAAATACGTTCGATCAAACTTCTCCCGCCTTTGCCACTTACAGCAAACAACGACACCTCCGCGAATAGGCGAATCTGAACACACTTCGTGCATAGAGTCTTTTATTTGTTCAAGAGTTAACTCTCCGTTCATCCATTTCGTCATCCATTCGGTTTCATCTACTCTTTTTTTCTCTTCGACATACAGGTCCTTCAAAAAATGCTGAGCAAGTGCAGTCGCCGTTCGGTCAACGGTGAGCACTTCAAGTTCTGTTAACGCTTCATTTATAGAAGCAACATATAGCTGAGCATAATCTTGTCCTAATAAATGAATAGGCTGCTCAGTAAAATGCGGACTTTCATTTTCCCTGCTTATATAATGAAGTAGAAGCTGCTGTTTGAGCAAGTCCATCTCAGGAGCAAAGGTAAACAATTCATTTGAAACTTTAAGGCCGACAAGAAGCCCCGTAGATTCATATAAACACTGTAAGATGAGGGCCGGATCATTAACTGTTAACAGCAGCTGATTTAGCCTATGAGAATACTGTTCTAAATCGGAAATCATTTGATAGTGCTGATTAATTAAAAGCGAGTGAACATCTTGCGTAATTTCAACGAACGGAACTTCCTCGTGAAATAAAATAATCGGAAAATCACATTCGTTCGCTTTATCAATTACAATTTGCGGAATCTTAGAAGTATAAGTGCCAAGTTCAATACACAGTCCTGATGCCTTGCAAGAAATTAATTGCTGAAGAAATGATAAACAAGATTGAGAATCTTCTCCCCAGCCTACCCCTGTTGATAAAATGAGCTCGTTTCCTTTTAGCAGCTCATTAATGCGCGTCACTTCTATCACGTGCACCCACTTAACAGAATTAGTAAGCCCTCTCTCTCCAGCTATTACTTCACAGTTTACAAAATGTTTCCTTGTTAAAATCTCTGTTACTGTTAAATATGATTTCAAGTCAACACCGCCCCTAGCGAATTTCACATCATGTCTCCTGGATCATTAACGCGTATTTCGCATATGTGTAGAACAAAAGCTATATCTTCTTACATTATATTAAATATTTAGAAGAAATAAAATATTTAATGAAAGAAACGAAAAAAGCTGTAACGATAATGGATCGTTACAGCTTCTGAGCTGTTTGCTGTAATTTATTAAAAAAACCTTCGCGTTTAACCGCTTGTTCTTTAATTCGGTGAATTTCTTTTTTATAAAAACGCAAATCTTGTAGTGACACTGCATTTAACATTTCCATTTTTAATTTATCAATAATTTTTGTTTCTTCCTGTGTCATACACTGCATAGCTTGATCCATCCGTGTCACACCCTTTTCGTATTTAATAGATTTAGTTTGAAAACGTTCTACTATAATATTTACTACAACTTACTAGATAACTAAACCTTTTCTCTTTCGATGTAAACGAAATGTAACAACTGTAATACAGTCAATGGATAATATCTAGTTATTTTGTTTCACATCCAAAACGAAAAAAACACAAAAACGGATCACTTTTGTCAGCCAATATAATAAAAAACTTATAGGGATTAGTAAACAAATAAAGAGATTGAAACATAATTAAAATTCCAATCAACAGCTAGAAGCACCTACGTACATGAAACCTACGTTCACCCTGCCAATAAAAAAATCCGAACGATTCATCGTTCGGATCTTCCTTCAGCTAAAATAATTTTGTCCCAGCCTCCGTTTTTATACTTGTTGAATCAGTACGGATGAAAAATATTTTCTGGCATCCGCCGTCAATATATGAAGGGTTTCTTGTTCGGTTTGGTTATTTTCGGTGCGTTCAAACGTCACAAATGCCCCGCTTAGATTCTCCGTTACGGCTGTTATTTTAAATCCTTTTTGCAGCAAAAAATCAATCTTTTCTCGCTCTGCCATATATTCATGGTAACTTGACATTTCCCTGCCCCCGATCTATTTCTTCATCTGTTTTTATAACATTAATTTTTCAGCTTCGTTAGCCGTGTTTAACTCATTAAACTTTGCTCGTTTTGTAAATTGTCCGTAGCCTTTTTGACCGACAAACTGCTTATCTTTCACGACAAATTCCCCGCGGCAAAGTACTGAAACCGGCTCACCCGTGACTTTCATTCCCTCAAATGCGCTATAATCGACTGCCATATGATGCGTGTTTGCTGAAATCGTACGTTCAACAGAAGGGTCAAATATAAGCAGATCCGCGTCTGCGCCAACCGCTATTGTTCCTTTTTTCGGGTACAGTCCGAACAGCTTAGCAATTTTTGTTGATGTTATATCTACAAACTGATTGATATTAATTCGTTTCTTCACTACTCCTTCTGAAAATAAAATACTCATGCGATCCTCGATAATAGGGCCTCCGTTTGGAATTTTCGTAAAATCTCCTTTTCCCAGATCTTTTTGACCGTTAAAATCAAACGAACACTGATCTGATCCAATCGTTTGCAAGTCGCCATTACGCAGAGCATTCCACAAAACATCTTGGTTCCATTTTTCACGTAAAGGCGGCGACCATACGTATTTTGCTCCTTCAAAATTCGTTTTTTCTAAATAGGTTTGGTCAAGCGTCAAATACTGCGGACACGTTTCGCCCCAGATATTTACGCCTTTTTCCCTTGCTTCAGCAATCTTTTTAACTGCTTCAGCGCACGACACATGAACAACATAGAGCTGTGAGTCAGCCAGCTCCGTTAGCACCGCGGCTCTTCCCGTAGCTTCTCCTTCTATTTCTGGAGGACGAGTCAGTGCATGATAGATAGGATCGGTTTGTCCTTGTTCTAATGCTTTTGCCGTTAAATACTCAATAACATCTCCATTTTCAGCATGTACCATCACAAGCGCCCCTAATTTTTTAGCTTGCACTAGCGTTTGATAAAGGGTAGCATCGTCTGCTTGAAAAACATTTTTATAGGCCATGAATACTTTAAAAGAAGTAATTCCTTCTTTTTCAATAATCGTAGGAAGCTCATTTAATACATCTTCCGTGATTTCTCCAATCATTAGATGAAAGCTATAATCGATAGCCGCTTTTCCTTTTGATTTCTCATGCCATGTGCCAATCGCTTTTTGCAGCGGTTCGCCTTTATTGGTTAAGCAAAAATCAATAACAGTTGTCGTACCTCCAAAAGCTGCTGCTCTTGTACCTGTTTCAAAGTCATCTTTTGTAACGGTGCCTCCAAACGGCATATCTAAATGAGTATGAGGATCGATGCCTCCTGGAAATATATAGTTGCCTTTTGCATCAATCACTTCACAGCCCTGCTCTTCAAATGCCGAGCCAATTGCCGAAATAACTCCATTTTCAATTAAAATATCGGCTTTATACGTATCTGTTGCTGTGACTACCACACCATTTTTAACGATTTTCTTCATTTCTTCATCCCCTTTGTATTTATACGTCTAATCGCTGTGCAGCCGTCGCTTGTAAAGCAGCTTGGCGTTCATTCCACGTCATTGGAGGCTGTTCATTCGGTAATTCAACCATGGATATAGCCCCGTCCACCGGACATACAATCGAACATAAATTACAGCCTACACAATCTTCTTCTCTTACTTTTAAATAAGATTTCCCTGAAGGGTCTTTCAGCATATCAATACATTGGTGAGAAGTATCTTCACAAGAAATATGACATTTATTGCAGTTAATACACGTATCCGGATCGATGCGAGCCACTACTTTATAATTGAGATCTAAGTTGCCCCAATCGGAATATTTTGAAACGGCTTTCCCTACAATATCACTTACTTTTTTGATTCCTCTTTCATCCAAATAATAATTGAGACCTTGAATCATATCCTCTACAATGCGGAACCCGTGATGCATAGCAGCTGTACATACTTGCACACCTGTAGCACCCATGAGCATAAATTCGACGGCTTCTTGCCAGTTCGAAACGCCTCCCATACCTGATATTGGAACGTTAATAAACGGACTTCTCGCACATTCAGCAACCATGTTTAATGCAATCGGCTTAACAGCCGGGCCGCAATAACCTCCGTGAGCGCCTTTTCCTGCTACGTGTGGAATCGTATTCCATGAATGAATGTCTACTCCTGCTAAACTATTAATAGTGTTAATCATGCTCACAGCGTCAGCACCGCCTCGAACCGCTGCTTCTGCTGTAACGGTGATATCTGTGATATTTGGGGTTAATTTAACAATGACCGGCGTTTGGGCAACTTCTTTAGCCCAATACGTTTGTTTTTCAACCAAATCAGGGACTTGCCCAGAGGCAGCACCCATCCCTCGTTCTGCCATTCCATGCGGACACCCAAAGTTCAGCTCTAATCCATCCACTCCTACGTCTTCTACTTTTTTGACAATTTCATGCCATTTTTCTTGCTGAGGCTCTACCATAAGAGAGGCAATAATTGCGTGGTTAGGAAACTTCTTTTTCGTTTCATAGATTTCCTTCAAATTAACTTCAAGAGGACGATCGGTGATTAACTCAATATTATTAAAGCCGGCTACGCGCTGACCGTTGAAGCCAACGGCAGCAAATCGTGAGGAAACATTTAAAATCGGATCACCAAGCGTTTTCCAAACTGCGCCTCCCCATCCTGCTTCAAATGCACGCTGCACTTGATAACCTGAATTGGTTGGCGGTGCGGATGCCAGCCAAAACGGATTTGGTGATTGAATACCTGCTAAATTTGTTGTTAAATCTGCCATAGATTTCTCCTCCTCCTGATTTTAAGCTGTTTCCATTGTTTCTTTTGTTAACTGCATATGAATATTTAACGCCGTTTGTTTTCCTTGCTGAGCAGCGGTCACAACCATTGCTTCTCCTTGCCCTTTACCAAAAATAACGTCTCCGCAAGCAAATACTTTTGGATTTGATGTTTGAAACGTCTCTTGATTAATTAAGACAACTCCGTCTTCATGATGCAGCTGAAATTGTTGAATCAAAGACAGGTACCGTTCTTGACCAATTGCTTTAACAACAGCATCGACTGGAATGGTAAACGTTGAACCTTCAACAGGAACAGGCTTTCTTCGGCCGTCTGCAGCTGGATCTGTTAGAGTCATTTTTACACATTCAATCCCGCTCACCTTACCATTTTCATCTCCAATAATTCGTATAGGAGCCGTTAACCAGCGGAATTCAACACCATCTTGTTTCGCAAATTCAAATTCAAAATCATAAGCCGTCATTTCTTCTCGTGTACGACGGTATAAAATTTGAACATTTTCAGCCCCCAAGCGCACGGAACACGTAGCACCATCAATCGCAGTATTTCCCGCACCAATGACGGCAACACGCTTACCCACAAATTCTGTTGATAACGCTTCTGACTTCGTTTTTTTCACAAAATCAATCGCATCATACACACCGTCTAGCTCTTCACCTTCGACATGTAGAGAAGGCACCTTGCTCATACCAATAGCTAATACAACCGTGTCATACGACTGCAGCAATTCGCTTGGAAGAATATCTTCTCCAATTCTTACGTTTGTTTTAATTTTTACATCTAAATTTTTCACTTGTTCAACTTCCCAGAATGAAATCGCTTGAGGAAGACGAAACGACACGATTCCATATGTATTTAACCCTCCTGCTTGTTTTTCCGCTTCAAAAATGGTTACGTCATACCCAAATCGGGCCAGTTCTCTTGCTGCAGAGAGACCAGCCGGACCTCCCCCAACAATTGCTACCTTTTTGCCGTTTGCTTTTCCTTTCTCAAACAGCACCTGTTCATTTTGAATAGCCCAATCCGTTGCGTAGCGCTGCAAATCTCCAATCATAATTGGTTTGGTTGAGTGGTTAAGCACACACGCTCCTTCACATAGTTCATCGGTTGGACAAACTCTCGAACAGCTTGCTCCTACGGGATTAGAAGACATAATCGTTTCGGCAGACCCCTTTAAATTGCCTGATGCAATTTTTTTAATAAACGTCGGGATGTCAATTCCTGTAGGGCATGCCTGAATACAGGGTGCATCATAACAGTACAAACATCGATTAGATTCTTCGACCGCTTCTCTATTTGACAACCCTTTTTCTACTTCATTAAAGTTTTGAATGATAGACTGCAAACTTTCCTGTGATCGCATTGCATCAACCTCCCAAGGATATCTGTTGATAAAACTCAAATTGAAAGCGCTTACATATTTTTTATATACGTTATTTTCAACTTCTACTTTGGTAAAATGTATTACTAACTTTATTGTACAAAACGACCGTCTTTTCTTCATTATACATTATGTTAAAAAATTCAGACTATTTACTATTCACTATGTAAAAAGCCTTGCTTTTATATAAAAGCAAGGCTGCAACTATTATTTTGCTACTTCTTTAATAATCGACACTACTAGTTCAGATGTCTTCACCAGTTCTTCTACCGGAATTTTTTCATTTGTTGTATGAATGTCTTCATAACCAACTGCTAAATTTACTGTTGGGATATCAAAGCCTGCGATTACATTTGCATCGCTTCCGCCTCCGCTTTGAAGCAAGCGTGAAGGACGATCGATATTAGCCACGGCTTTTTTAGCAACTTCGACAACATGATCTCCATCACCAAATTTGAAGCCTGGATACATCACTTTAATATCAACTTCTGCACGTCCGCCCATTTCTTGTGCAGCTGTTTCAAACGCTTCTTTCATTTTCGCTACTTGTGCTTCCATTTTTTCTGGAATTAATGAACGAGCTTCTGCTAAAATATCGACGCGGTCACACACGATATTCGTTTGCGTTCCGCCTTCAAAGCGTCCAATATTCGCTGTAGTCTCTTCATCAATACGTCCAAGAGGCATTTTAGAAATGGCTCTTGAAGCAATCGTAATAGCAGAAACGCCTCGTTCAGGAGCTACACCTGCATGAGCTGTTTTTCCATAAATTGTTGCATTTACTTTTGCTTGCGTCGGCGCAGCAACAATAATGTCTCCCACTTTGCCATCGCTATCTAAAGCATAGCCGAATTTTGCCGTTACGAGGCTAGAATCAAGAGCTTTAGCGCCCACTAAGCCAGATTCTTCTCCTACTGTAATAATAAATTCAATTTTGCCGTGCGCGATGTTTTCTTCTTTTAATACGGTGATGGCTTCTAGCATTGCTGCTAAGCCTGCTTTATCATCAGCTCCAAGAATTGTCGTGCCGTCACTTTTAATATAGCCATCTTCAATAGATGGTTTAATACCGTTTCCAGGTACGACTGTATCCATATGAGAAGTAAAGTAGATTGTGTCTACTCCTTCTTTTGTAGCTGGCAGTGTGCAGATTAAGTTGTTGGCTCCGTGGCCCGTTTTTTCTTTGGCATCATCTTCTACTACTTCGACGCCTAATGCGGTAAATTTTTCTTTTAGTACAACAGCAATTTTTTCTTCATGCTTTGTTTCTGAGTCTACTTGTACTAATTCAATAAATAAATCAACGATTCGTTGTTCATTAATCATAATATGTAATCCCTCCAAAAATAACCTACAATGGTATGTTACCATGTTTCTTTGCTGGACGCTCTTCCTTTTTATTGTGCAACATTTCAAGCGCTTGTATTAATTTTATTCGCGTTTCCCGAGGATCAATAACATCATCCACCATTCCAGCGCTTGCCGCTACGTAAGGATTAGCAAATTTCTCGCGATACTGTTCAATTTTTTCGTGTCTTGTTTCATCTGGGTTTTCGCTACCTCGAATGTCGTTTGCAAAGATAATATTTGCGGCACCTTGAGGACCCATAACAGCGATTTCTGCATTCGGCCACGAATACACAAGGTCCGCTCCAATCGATTTACTATTTAAAGCTACGTATGCACCTCCGTACGCCTTTCGCAAAATCACCGTGATCTTCGGAACGGTAGCTTCGGAGTATGCATATAAAATTTTAGCACCATGACGTATAATTCCGCCATGTTCCTGCTTGATACCTGGGAAAAAACCTGTAACATCTTCAAATGTAATAAGTGGGATATTAAATGAATCGCAAAATCGAATAAACCTTGCTGCTTTATCTGAGGAGTTAATATCTAAACTGCCTGCCATTACTTTAGGCTGGTTACACACAAGTCCGACAACTTTTCCATCTATGCGGGCAAAACCAATGACAATATTTCTTGCAAAGTCTTTTTGCACTTCAAAAAATGAGTGTTCGTCCACTACTTGGTGAATGACTTGACGCACATCGTAAGGGCGCACGGCATCAAACGGGACAACGTCTAATAAATCCGGACGATAATGATCAGACTCTGCCTTTGAGGCTAAAGGAGGCTGCTCTTGGCTAGACTGAGGAAGATAGCTTAAGAGCGTTCGTACTTGTTCTAGCACCTCTTGTTCTGTTGCACCTCTAAAATGGGCATTACCGCTAATTTCGTTATGAACAGCTGCTCCTCCAAGATTTTCAGAGGAAATGCTTTCTCCCGTTACCGTTTCAATTACTTTTGGTCCTGTAATGAACATTTGACTTGTTTCTTCTACCATAAAAACAAAGTCCGTAATCGCCGGTGAGTAAACGGCTCCGCCTGCACAAGGACCCATAATAACAGATATTTGAGGCATGACACCCGAATAAATGGCATTTCGATAAAAAATATGACCGTATCCATCAAGAGACATGACGCCCTCTTGAATACGAGCCCCGCCTGAATCATTTAACCCAATAAACGGCACGCCTGTTTTAGCAGCTAAGTCCATTACGTGCGCAATTTTTTTAGCATGCATTTCACCTAACGCGCCTCCGAATACCGTAAAATCTTGCGAAAACAAATAGACTGAGCGACCGTTTATTTTGCCGTAACCTGTTACTACCCCGTCTCCTGGTCCTACTTGATTATTCATACTGAAATCCGCACACCGATGTTCAATAAATGGATTTAATTCAACAAATGTATGTTCATCCAAAAGAATTTCAATTCGTTCGCGTGCCGTTAGTTTCCCTTTATGGTGCTGTTTTTCAATTTTTTCGTCTCCGCCGCCTAACTCGATCTTCCGGCGCTTATCGTACAATTCATTTAATTTATCATAAATGTCAACCATGTTTCTTCTCCTCCTCTAGTGTTTTTTCACAGAGCTCATAAAGAACACCGTTTGCTGACTTTGGATGCAAAAAAGCAATGGATGCTTCCCCTGCGCCTTTTCTCGGAACATCGTCAATCATTTGTACACCCTTTTCCTTTAACTCGTGAATCCGTTCTTCAATCGTGCGCACACCTAAAGCCACATGATGAAGACCTTCACCTCTCTTTTTGATGAACGCGCCGACTGCACTGTCTTCAAAGAGCGGCTCTAATAATTCAATTTTTACGTTGCCACACTGAATAAAAGCAACTTTTACTCCTTGTTCTTCTACTTCTTCTACTTTTAATAGAGACAGTCCTAATACCTTTTCATAAAAAGGGAGGCTGCCTTCAATTGATTTTACAGCTATTCCTATGTGATCAATTCCTTTTATCACTTTCTCACCTCTTTTAAAAAAGCGTTTTCATTTACACATATTCTTGAAAACAAAAGAAATCTCCTGCTGGCGTGTCTACAGAAAGTTGCTTGTCTAAGCAGCGGAAGACATGTAAAATAAGAAAAAAACGTGTAGGAGGACTTTGGTTGTATGTCTAATAAGAAAATCCAAAAAACCATTGTGTTTTTAATGCTTCTTGTCATGTTAATATCTACGCTTTTAGCGGGACTTGCCATGTGGTTCTAATCGAGACTGATGACTAAAAACATAGATGCACTGCTGCTTCTTTGTGCAATGCAAACATATAAAAAAGACTGGTGACTAGTCACCAGTCTTTTGCTGTATATTCACAATGCCTTTTTGAGCGGCTAACTCTTCAAAAGATTGATCTGTAGATACAATCCATACTTTTGTACCTAACGGGACTTGATCATATAAATGGCTTACTTCACGATTTTCTACGCGAATACAGCCATTCGATACATATTTACCGATGGAATCCGGCTGATTTGTACCGTGAATGCCGTAAATACGTCCGTCAGTCTCTCTTGCATCAAATCCAATCCACCTTACACCTAGAGGATTTTGAGGAGCGCCTCCTTCAATATTACTTCTCCGATAATAGGGATTAACAGCTTTTACTGTTACCGTGAACTCCCCTTCGGGCGTCAGATTAACTGTTTTCCCCGTTGCTACTTTAATAATTTGTTTAATTTCTTTATTTTGAATATAAGCAAGCTCATTGCTTTGTTTATTAATAATAATATAAGGATCATTTGGCAACGGATTTTCTCCTAATGGCCAAACCGGAGATAGTAGTAAAAGGATAAAAGCAAACACATGCACGTAATCCACCACCTTACGTTAGTCCTAAGTAAAAGATAAGAGAGATATCTCTTGTCTTATTTAGTGTTCGTAAGCAAGATAAACAACATGCATACTGTTTAACTTATTTTTAAGGTTTGTTTAATAACCAAATATTGTTCAATTTCTTTGACTACGTGCAGTAAATCGGCACGCGCTTCAAACTCTTCCCGCGTTTTGGGAAGCGGCATCTCTGCAAACGCTTCTCGTAAATGCTGAAGTTTGGCTAAAAATAATTTTGCTGTATTACCGGGGTGGATGGATAGACTTAATTCTTCAATGAAATCAGCAATCATGTAGCGCTGTTCTACCACCAAATCAATAGCGGTAATGAGAGGGAGGGTACGCTCAATAATTTCGAGCTGTTTTTCACGAATTTTAAAATAGCGGTAATAATAATTTTCTCCACGCACAAAATGATTTTCTACATCACGAAACGCAAGGCTTTTTGCTTTTTCTAAAATTTTTACCGTATCTGCAATTTCCTTACCATCCCAACTGCTGTCATTGGTTCTGAGATACAGGGCAATTTCTTTTAACATCGACCGGAAATTTTCTTCAATTTCTTGCTGATACGTGCGAAGCTCTTGATCTAAACTTGGCATGTATAAATTTACAAGCAGGGCAACACCTATCCCAATTACAATTAAGCCAAGTTCATTAAAGACGATTCCCCATGTCATATTGCCTTTGGAGTAAATATGAAGCAAAATAACGGAGCTTGTAACAATGCCTGCATTAACTTTGAATATAACCGTAACAGGGATAAACAAAAGCAGCATCAGTCCTATAACAAGTGGATGATAAGCAATCCCTTCAAAGAATATAAACGAAAACAGAATGGATAAAGAACAAGCAATAAAACGATCGCTTGCACTTCGCAACGATTTTTTCTTTGAATTTTGAATGCACAAAATGGTGATAATTCCAGCTGATACAAAAAACTCGAGGTGAAAGAACTGAGCTATAATAATAGCCAGTGATGTACCGACGGCTGTTTTAATTGTCCGGTACCCAATTTTAAATTTCATTTTCTAGACTCCTACATGTTGGTTTCTTTTTAGTGTGATAAAATACTCTATTCTTTATTAACACGAATAGAAAAATAACACAACCTTAAATCTTGCTGTACCGTATAAATTTCAATAAAAAAAGTGCAGAGAAGATCGTACTCTTCCTGCACTTTTTTATTATAAAATCTTTTCTAAGAAATCTTTAGCACGCTTGCTTTTAGGCGCTGAGAAAAATTCAGCCGGAGGCGCATCTTCAACAAGGACACCGCCGTCTAAAAACAGCACACGATCCGCTACTTCTCGTGCAAATCCCATTTCATGCGTTACAATGACCATCGTCATTCCTGTTTCTGTTAGCGACTTCATTACATCTAGTACTTCTTTTACCATCTCTGGATCCAATGCTGATGTTGGTTCGTCAAACAGCATCACTTTCGGCTCCATTGCGAGTGCTCTGGCAATAGCTACACGCTGCTTTTGACCGCCCGATAAGCGATTTGGAAACTCGTTGGCTTTTTGAGCAAGTCCCACTTTTTGGAGTAATTCCTTGCCTTTAGCAACAGCCTTTTCTCTTGACACGCCTTTTACCGTCATCGGAGCATACGTCAAATTTTCAAGCACGGTCATATGTGGAAACAAGTGAAAATGCTGAAATACCATTCCTACATTTTCACGCACACGCATAATGTTTGTTTTTTTATCTGTAATCACTTGACCGTTAATTGAAACTAATCCGCTCGTCGGTTCTTCAAGCAGGTTCATACAGCGTAAAAAAGTAGATTTACCAGAACCAGAAGGGCCAATAACAGCTACGACTTCTTTTTCTTTAATCGTAGTTGAAATACCTTTTAAAACTTCATTTTTACCAAATGATTTGTGTAAATTTTCAACGTTAATCACCTTTTCTCATTCTCCTCTCGACTGCTTTACCAAGGAGCGTTAAGCCCATTACCATTACATAATAAATCAACCCTGCAAAAATTAACGGTTCAAGGTAGGCGAATTTTTCTCCCCCTACAATGTAAGCACGGCGCATAATGTCGAGTGCTCCAATAACTGTAACGATAGCTGATTCCTTTGTTAATGTAATGAACTCATTCATTAAAGCAGGTAAAATATTTTTAAGTGCCTGTGGCAAAATAATTTGTCCCATCATGCGGCGATAAGGAATTCCTAACGCTAATGCCGCTTCACGCTGTCCTTTATCAACAGCTAAAATACCAGCGCGAATAATTTCAGATATATATGCTGCAGAGTTTAGCCCGAACGCAGCAACGGCCGCTGGAAACGGGGCAATATCAAACCCGAGCAGCTGAGGTAATCCAAAGTATATTAATAATAATTGCAGTACAAGCGGTGTTCCGCGAAACACGGACGTATATGCATCCGCAAACCATTGAAGAGGTTTATTGCGGCTGATTTTACATAAAGATAAAATAACTCCCAGCACAAACCCTAAAATTGCTGAAGCTAGGACTATCTGTATCGTTACCCCTATCCCTTTTAAAATATAAGGCATAGAAGGCACGATTTGCGAAAAATCCAAATTCATGCCTAGTTCCATTCCTCTCTAACTATCATTCTTATTTTTGGTCGTCAAACCACTTAACGATTAATTTATCCAATTCACCGTTTTCTTTCATTTTCTTTAATTCACGGTTAAAGTCATTCGTTAGCTTGCTGTCTTTAGGAAATGCGATTGCTGATCCTTTACTTGAATCTGGACGTCCTGTATCAGACATTTGCAAGCTTTTGTCTTTGTTCACATATCCTTTAGCTACTGTATCTTCAATAATCGCTGCATCGATACGATTTGATTTCATTTCTTGAATTAGTTCTGGAATACGGTCACGCGTTGTTACATTTACTCCGTCAACTTCTTTTGCAATTTCTTTTGCTTCGTCTGCTTGAATAGAAGAAGTTTGTACACCGACTGTTTTTCCTTTTAGTTCTTCTGCATTTTTAATTGGCGCATCTTTCTTCGATACAATCATGTTTTTTGCTTCATAATATACGTCTGAGAAGTCCACGTTCTTTTTGCGCTTTTCAGTTGGCGTCATACCAGCTAAAACTAAATCGACTTTATTAGATTGTAAAGCTGGAATTAATCCGCCAAATTCCATATCCTTCACCTGTACGTCATAGCCTAACTTTTTACCGATTGTTTTTGCTAAATCTACGTCAAATCCGATTGCTTCACTATCACCTTTTGCCGTATCAATATATTCAAATGGTGGGTAATCTGCTGATGTTCCCATTACTAGTACTTTTTTATCTTTGTCGTCGCTGCTTGCTCCGCCATTAGACGTTCCTTCTCCTGCTCCGCATGCAGCTAAAACGCCTGCTGTTAAAAGACCAATTGCCGTTACCGATAACCACTTCTTCAATTTCATCTTCGTTCCCCCTAGTTTATTCCTTACATTATTTTTTAAAAATTAATAATATTATGAAATAAGTTTTTTGCTATTGCAAGTAAATGTCGAAATTTAAATATATATTCATATAAATGTATTTTAACACAACATTATAAATATGCAATATCTTTTTTAAATATAAGTTTCACTATTTGAAAATACCTTTTCTCAACATTTTCCACTCGTTAGAAAGTCTGCATACAGATAGGTAAAAAAACGCATAAAAAAAGAAGCCGTTCAAAACGGCTTCTCTCTTACACTTCTTCACAGTGCTGTTCGAATGCTTCTTGCAGCTTCATCACAACTGACATTGGCTCGTGGCCTTCAATTTCGTGACGCTCTACCATTGTGATAATTTTTCCGTCTTTTAATAAGGCGAAAGATGGAGATGAAGGCGGATAACCTTCAAAGTATTCGCGTGCACGTGCAGTTGCTTCTTTATCTTGCCCAGCAAATACTGTAACCAAGTTTGTTGGACGTTTATCATAATGTACAGCGTGCGCTGCAGCAGGTCTTGCAATACCTCCTGCACAACCGCAAACTGAATTCACCATTACAAGCGTTGTACCAGGCTGTTTAAACGTTTCATCTACCGCTTCAGCCGTCGTTAATTCTGTATAACCAGCAGCTGTAATTTCTTTACGGGCTTGACGAACAACGTCGTTCATAAACAAGTTAAAATCGATATTCATTTTCATACCTCCCTTTTGCTATCTATTCTTTATCATAGCAAACGAAAACTAAAAAGGCGATTGCTTTGACTCATTTTTTGTTGGTAATCAAGATTAAACAAGAAAAAAAATGGTGATACTATTTTCACAGCTAGAAAACCATACTCTTAACTCCCTAGTGTAGAAGGATCCGCATAAAATGCAGGATCCTTTTTTACATTTCTTTCATCGCCTGCTGATAGATTTTAATCAAGTGTTCGAGAGCTTCAGCCATTGTGGCATCTCCCGTCATCATTTGTTTTTCGACATCCCCTAGTTTTTGCTTAACTAAAGGATGTTCATAAAATGATTCTTGTAAATATTCATTAACACTTGCTTGTAACCATGCCTTCATTTGCTTTTGCCTTACTGTATAAAACAGATCATTTTTATTCATCCATTCCTTATAGTCACAAATTATCTTCCACAAGTCTTGAAATGATGCTTCTTCATAAGCAGAAGTTGTGATGACCTGTGGATTCCATCCTCCAGAATGACCGTGAAGGAAGCCGATGATGCTTTCGTATTCTTTTGCAGTCACTTCTGCTTTTAGCCGGTTATCCCCATCTGCTTTATTTACACAAATCAAATTAACCCATTCAAGCAGCCCTTTTTTAATTCCTTGCAAATCATCTCCTGCTCCGGTTAAAGCGAGCAAAACAAAGAAGTCTACCATCTCTTTTACAATCATTTCACCTTGGCCAACACCCATCGTTTCAACAAATATGATGTTATACCCAGCCGCTTCACAAAGAAAAATGGCTTCTCTCGTTTTAAGATGAACACCTCCAAGCGTTCCTTGAGAAGGTGAAGGACGGACAAAAGCATTCTCTTGTTTGGTAAGAAGCTCCATTCTCGTTTTATCTCCTAAAATACTTCCTCCAGACAAGGTACTGCTTGGATCAACTGCCAAAACTGCAACGGAATGGCCATTTTTGCATAGGTACGACCCAAATTTGTCAATCAGCGTACTTTTTCCCGCTCCGGGTACGCCTGTAAAACCAATGCGCACTGAATGCCCCGTATGAGGATAGATTTCTTTAATCAGCTGTTGTGCTATTACTTTATGCTTCGGCGCTTTACTTTCAATTAAAGTAATAGCTTGAGCTAACGCTGTTCTTTTTCCTTCAAGCAGCCCTTGTTTATAATCTTGTACCGTTTTTAATTTCACCAATTGTCTTCACCAACTATTCTTCTAACCGTTTCTTTATTTCATGTAAAACGGAAACGGCCGCTTTTGGGATTACTGTTCCAGGTCCAAAGATTGCAGAAGCGCCGTGTTCTAAAAGAAATGAGTAGTCTTGTTTAGGAATAACGCCTCCGACAATAACAACGATATCGTCGCGCTCTAATTTCTTTAACTCATCAACAAGCTGCGGCAGTAACGTTTTATGCCCGGCTGCCAAAGAGCTTATGCCAATCACATGTACGTCGTTTTCTACAGCTTGCCTTGCTGTTTCTTGAGGCGTTTGAAATAAAGGACCGATATCAACATCAAATCCAAGGTCAGCAAAGGCTGTTGAAATAACTTTCGATCCTCTGTCGTGACCGTCTTGCCCCATTTTTGCGACTAAAATTCTTGGGCGCCTTCCTTCTTCCTCTAAAAATTCAGCCGTGAGCTTTCGAACTTCTTCGATTTGATCTCGATGCACAAACTCCGCACTGTATACCCCGCTGACTGACTTAGAAGTAGCCTGGTGTCTTCCAGCCACTTTCTCAATAGCTTCTGAAATTTCACCTAGTGTAGCTCTAGCTCTCGCAGCTTCAACCGCAAAAGCAAGGAGATTCCCTTCACCTGTTTTGGCACAATTGGTAAGTCGATTAAGCGCTTCGATTACCGCTTGTTGGTCACGTTCACTGCGTATTTTCTTTAACTTTTCCAGCTGCTTCATTCGAACTGCTGTGTTATCAATATCAAGAATATCAAGCGGTTCTTCTTGCTCCGGCTGAAACTGATTCACACCTACAATAATTTCTGCCTGCGAGTCTATTCTTGCTTGTCTGCGCGCAGCGGCTTCTTCTATCTTCATTTTAGGTACGCCTGCTTCTATTGCTTTTGTCATTCCGCCGAGCTTCTCTATTTCCTCAAGGTGCTTCCACGCTTTTATCATTAATTCATTCGTTAATGATTCCACATAATAAGAGCCTCCCCAAGGATCAATAACGGAACAAATCTCCGTTTCATTTTGTAAATAAAGCTGCGTATTTCGGGCAATTCTAGCTGAAAAATCAGTTGGAAGAGCAATCGCTTCATCCAGTGCGTTTGTATGAAGCGACTGCGTATGTCCTGATACTGCAGCCAAAGCTTCGACGCATGTTCTAATAACATTATTAAATGGATCCTGCTCCGTTAAGCTCCAGCCGGACGTTTGAGAATGCGTTCTAAGAGCTAAAGATTTAGGATTATCCGGCTCAAACTGCTTCATTAGTTTTGCCCATAGCAGCCTTCCTGCTCTCATTTTTGCTACTTCCATAAAATAGTTCATTCCAGTTGCCCAGAAAAAGGATAGCCTCGGAGCAAATGCGTCAATTGTAATCCCCGCTTTCAAGCCGGTTCGTACATATTCAAGTCCGTCTGCAAGCGTATAAGCAAGTTCTAAGTCTGCTGGAGCACCTGCTTCTTGCATATGATAGCCTGATATACTAATACTGTTAAATTTCGGCATGTACTCCGCTGTATATTTAAAAATATCCGCAATGATTCGCATTGACATCTCAGGAGGATAAATATACGTATTGCGCACCATATATTCTTTTAAAATATCATTTTGAATCGTTCCAGCCAGCTTTTCTTTTTTTACGCCTTGTTCTTCAGCTGTTACGATGTAGAAAGCTAAAATAGGAAGCACCGCCCCGTTCATTGTCATCGACACGGACATTTGATCAAGCGGAATCCCTTCAAACAGCTGCTTCATATCTATCATTGAATCAATTGCCACACCTGCTTTCCCTACATCTCCAACAACTCTTGGATGATCAGAGTCATAGCCGCGGTGGGTAGCAAGGTCAAAAGCAACAGACAGCCCTTTCTGTCCAGCAGCTAGGTTTCGGCGGTAAAAGGCATTGCTTTCCTCCGCCGTTGAGTATCCTGCGTACTGTCTAATAGTCCAAGGCCGATTCACATACATCGTTGCATACGGTCCTCTCACAAACGGGGGGACACCAGGTGCAAAGTGAATAAAGTCGAGGCTATCTCTGTCCTTTTTTGTATATACTGATTTTAATTCAATTTGTTCATTTGTTTGAAAGGCAGTGAATGAACTTTGAGTCACGTCATCTTCCCTTTGCTGCTTTGAAAATGATAATGAAATATTAGAAAAAGAAGGCTTTTTATACATGAACTTCTACCTCCAAAGCACATAATAACTTCTTAACGCATTGAATAACATTCGTCTTAGGATGTATGACGCTCATTACACCTTTTTGCTGCCACTGCGTTTTGCGTGATACATGTTCTTCCCCTACTACGTACACATAAACGGAATCTTCCTCAAAATAAGTCATCGCTTTTGTTAAGAGCTTTTCCACGAGTTCATCACTTCCACAGATCACATATGCTTCGTGCTTTTGTTCATTCATCCAATCTGCTATCTCGACATAGGAATCTATGTTTTTAATTGTTTCACACGCAAAACCTGCGCTTTCAAATAAAGACCGGGCAATCTCAGTTTTTTTACGGCTGCTAGGATCGGTGAGCTCCATAATGCCAATGCTCATCCCCTTTGTATAAACCCGTATTTTTTCAAACTTCTCTGCTGCTCTCCACTTAGTGAGCGGCACAACACTGTCAGGCTGTGTCTGCTTCGCCATTTGTTTTAGCATTCCCCCTGCTGTTACCCCTTTAGATGCTAGCTTTGTATAGTCCTCTACTGAAAGATTTGATGAAAATTCCGAAGTGTTCTGGTCACTGTATTTACCCATTTTTATTTCTTCTTTTTTAAACGGCGTGCTTTTTATCTCTTGAGATACATCCTGTTGCTTAGGAGCATAGTGTGTGACTCCGATTAAGCGCTCAATTCGGCACTCTATATCCTCTTGTCTTTTTACTTTCATTTGTTCAACTTCATCTTGAATTCTCCCTTGTTTTAAAGCTTCTTCCATTCCGCCGTGGTCTTCAATGTTGCCAAATAACTCCCAAGCTTTTGTCATTAATTCATGTGTGTAGGCTTCAACGTACCAAGAGCCTCCAGCAGGATCCATTACTTTTGATATATGTGTTTCGTGCTGCAAAATTAAGTGAGTGTTACGGGCAAGGCGATGAGCGAACTGAGAAGATGAAGAGGTGACGGAATCATATGGTTCAATATGCAGACTATCCGCTCCTCCTACAATAGAAGCAAATGCTTGAACCGTGCTCCTTAATGCATTTGTATACATGTCTTCTTTAGACTGTGTAAGATGTGACGTTTCTGTATGGATAAACGGCACTGAAACGGCCGTGTCATCAAAAGCACGAACCACATTTGCCCAAAGCATGCGAAAAGCACGAAGTTTTGATATTTCCATAAATAAATGTGAGCTAACTGAAAAAGAAAAGGTCATATGAGGTAAAACTTGATGTAAGGACAAACCGCGTTTTATGCATTCATCAATATACTGCACCCCTGTAGCAAGCATATAAGCTAGTTCTTGAACAGCGTTTGCACCGCTGTTATGGTAAGGAATGCTTGATACAATGATCGTTTTGAGCTCTGGAACATTACTGTGAGCCAAACGCGTTGCGTAAGCTAAATGATCGTATAAATCTCGAGTAGAAAGTGGAACTCTTCCATATTCAGCAAGGGTGCCGAGCGGATCCATTCCAACCGTTCCTTTTAGCTGTCTCATATTAAAGTTATGATCAACACAGTATGCTTTTAGAAACGAAAGAAGCGGAACGGATGTACATCCCGTATTTAAAAATAAAGGCACCGCTTCAAGAGCTACATGCTGAAACAAATGAGCAACATCCTCTAAAGTAGAAATTGTAGCGCCTGAGGCTACTTCAGCTTCAGTTGCTTCATCAACGTCTTTCCCTTGCCTCATTGCTTCACTGCATGTAAAAGCGGCCGTATTTTGTCCATTTCTCAAACTGTGTAAAAGAAGTTTATTGCTTTCTTTAATAGAAGGTAAGTCGATTTTTTGGGTGATTTCCCATTCCCCTAGTATGTATGATTCTTTACCGGCTCCTCTTAAACAATCTATTCCCGCCGGACTCTGCTGTAAGTAGTCTAAATGTGCCGTATCACTTTCGAAATAAAGCGGTTTCAAAAAGATGTTTTCTAACGTTTCTTTTGAAGAGATCGCGGTATTTTTGCTAACTTCCTGTGCCCAATCTTCTTTAGGTGTACGTGTAAATTCATGAAATGATAATGTATTTGTTTTCATTTCCATGCCCCTTTACAGTTAATAGCTGCCTGCTAAACCGAGATGATTACACTTTGAAGTTTGATGATTCTTCTTTTATTTTAATACATCTTTTACAAATTGTTCAATCATTGCTTCAAAATAAAAAGAGGACGGGACATAATTAACCTACGTTTACTATCACCATAAAAAAATCCGAACGATTTGGATTCTCTTTCAAGAATCTCAATTCATCGTTCGGATCTTCCTTCAGCTAAAATATTTTTGTGCCAGTCTCTGTTTTAATAGACGGACGTATTCTCTTTAGAAGTAGATTCTAAAATCTCTTTAACTCTTGCCAGGAATCTTCCGCACACCAAGCCGTCTAACACGCGGTGATCAAGTGATAAACATAAGTTAACCATATCTCGAACAGCAATCATGTTATCAATAATAACCGGACGTTTTACAATAGATTCTACTTGTAAAATAGCCGCTTGCGGGTAATTAATAATTCCCATTGATTGAACGGAACCAAATGATCCTGTGTTGTTAACAGTAAACGTTCCGCCCTGCATGTCTTCAGACTTCAATGAACCCGTACGAACTTTTTGCGCGAGCTCTGTAATTTCACGCGCAATACCTTTGATTGTCTTTTCATCGGCTTGTTTAATAACCGGCACAAATAAAGCATCGTCTGTTGCAACAGCAATGGATACATTAATGTCCTTTTTCTGAACAATACGGTCTCCTGCCCACATTGAATTCATTTGAGGGAATTCTTTTAAAGCTTGAGCCACGGCTTTTACGAAGAACGCAAAATACGTTAAGTTAAAACCTTCTTTTTGTTTGAACTCCGTCTTTAATGCATCACGATAAGAAACTAAGTTCGTTACATCAACTTCAACCATTGTCCATGCATGCGGAATTTCGTGCTTGCTGCGAAGCATATTTGCTGCAATAGCTTTACGCACGCCTGTAACAGGGATTTCTTGATCTCCTGCTGCAGACACAACCGGCGCGGGCTGCTGCGTTTTTGGAGCAGCTGCTGCTACAGGTGCTTCTGGCTGAACTGTTGCTGCAGGTGTTTCTTTCACTTCAGCAGCTCCGCCTTTTTCAATAACAGCTAAAATATCTTTTCTCGTAATGCGGCCGCCCGCCCCTGTTCCTGTCACGGTATCTAAATTAATATTATGCTCTTGTGACAGACGCATAACAGCTGGAGAGTATCGACTTTTATTGGATTGACTGTCCGCTGTTTTTGACGCTGATTCTTCTACAGTCTTATCAGATGTTTTCTGTTCTTTTTGAGGTACAGTTCCTTCTACTTCAATTAAACAAATCACTTCTCCTACAGGCAAAGTATCATCTTCACCTGCAATTAACTCTTTAATTGTTCCACTAAAAGAAGAAGGCACTTCAGCATTTACTTTATCCGTCATGACTTCAGCTAACGGGTCGTACTTATTTACGTGATCTCCAACAGAAACGAGCCATTTGCTAATTGTACCTTCTGTTACACTTTCACCGAGCTGCGGCATCGTAATTTTTTCAATAGCCAATTGATACAACTCCTTTTAAAATTGAGCTAATTCTCTCATTGCTTTTTCTACTTTATCGGGATTCACCATAAAATATTTTTCCATTGTTGGTGCATACGGCATAGCTGGAACATCAGGGCCAGCAAGGCGCTGAATTGGCGCATCTAAATCGAATAAGCAGTGTTCAGCAATAATAGCTGCTACTTCGCTCATGATGCTGCCTTCTTTGTTGTCTTCCGTTAAAAGCAGTACTTTACCTGTTTTAGATGCTGCTTCAATAATAGCTTCTTTATCAAGCGGATAGACCGTTCTTAAATCTAAGATGTGTGCTGAAATACCGTCTGCTTCCAGTTTTTCAGCAGCTTGAAGAGCAAAGTGTACACAAAGACCATATGTAATAACCGTGATGTCGTCTCCTTCTCTCTTTACATCTGCTTTGCCAATCGGAAGTACATAATCATCTTCAGGGACTTCTCCTTTAATCAAACGGTACGCACGCTTATGCTCAAAGAAAAGAACTGGATCATCATCACGAATAGCTGCTTTTAATAGTCCCTTTACGTCATAAGGCGTAGAAGGCATCACAATCTTTAACCCTGGCGTATTGGCAAATAGTGCTTCAACAGATTGAGAATGATAAAGAGCACCGTGAACTCCGCCGCCGTAAGGAGCTCGAATTGTAATTGGACAACTCCAATCATTATTAGAACGATAGCGAATTTTCGCTGCTTCTGACACAATTTGATTGACTGCAGGCATAATAAAATCAGCAAATTGCATTTCAGCAATCGGACGCATGCCGTACATTGCCGCTCCGATTCCTACGCCTGCAATAGCAGACTCTGCAAGAGGTGTGTCAATGACTCTTTCTTCCCCGAACTGTTCGTATAGTCCGTTGGTCGCTTTAAATACGCCGCCTTTTTTCCCTACGTCTTCTCCTAATACAAACACGCGGGAATCTCTTTCCATTTCTTCACGAATGGCCATTGTTACTGCATCAATATATGAAATAACCGGCATATGTTCTCCTCCTTACTCACCGTACACGTATTTTAAAGCCGATTCCGCTTCTGCATAAGGAGCGTTTTCAGCATAATCTGTTGCATCATTAACGATGTTCATAATATCATCAAGCATTTGTTTTTCTCGTTCATCGGTTAACACGTTAACCTCTTTTAAATAAGTCGCAAAATACGCCAGCGGATCGCTCTTTTTAGCTTCAGACAATTCTTCTGCTCCGCGATATGCACGATCATCGTCATCACTTGAATGGGCAGTCAAACGCTCTGAAACAGTTTCAATAAGAGTAGGCCCTTCTCCTCTGGATGCACGTTCTCTTGCTTCTTTTACCACTCGGTATACTTCAAGGACATCGTTTCCATCAATTGTGTAGCCTGGCATACCATATCCAATTGCACGATCAGATACTTTTGCGCATCCTAGCTGCTTTTCAACCGGAACAGAAATCGCATACTTGTTATTTTCACACATAAAGATAACAGGAAGCTTATGAACACCTGCAAAGTTCGCGCCTTCGTGGAAATCTCCTTGGTTAGAAGATCCTTCTCCAAACGTCACAAACGTTACTAAGTCTTTTTTCTCCAATCGTCCTGCTAAAGCGATTCCTACTGCATGAGGCACCTGTGTTGTAACTGGAGAAGATCCTGTTACAATTCGCTTTTCCTTATGGCCAAAGTGACCTGGCATTTGACGACCTCCTGAGTTTGGATCTTCTGCTTTAGCAAACCCAGAAAGCATTAAATCGCGCGCAGTCATTCCAAATGCTAGCACAACACCCAGATCGCGGTAATAAGGTAATATGTAATCATTCTCTCTATTTAAGGCAAAAGCTGCGCCAACTTGAGCGGCTTCCTGACCTTGACATGAAATAACAAAAGGCACCTTCCCTGCACGATTTAATAGCCACATACGCTCATCAATTTTTCGTGCAAGCAGCATAGTGCGGTACATTTCAAGTAATTGTTCATCAGTTAATCCTAATGATTCATGACGGTTTTTTGTCATGTTTAAACCTCCTTTAATCATCAAAAATGAATCGCTTTTCCATCTACAGCTAATGAAGCTTCTCCCATCGCTTCTGAAAGGCTAGGGTGAGGATGAATGGTATGAGCAATTTCCCATGGTGTAGCATCCAATACCTTTGCAAGACCTGCTTCAGAGATCATATCCGTCACGTGAGGTCCAATCATATGCACACCAAGGACATCATTTGTGTCGGCATCAGCAATAATTTTAACAAATCCCTCTGCCTCTCCATATACAAGAGCTTTTCCAACGGCCTTAAACGGAAACTTTCCAACCTTCAGCTGAAACCCTTGCTGTTTTGCTTCTTGTTCTGTTAATCCTACACTTGCTGCCTCCGGGCTGCTGTATACGCATTTAGAGATTGTTGTGTAATCAATCTTCAAAGGCTTTTCACCATGTAAATGCTCCACAGCTACAATTCCTTCGTGAGAAGCTACATGTGCAAGCTGCAGTCCGCCAATCACATCTCCAATTGCGTAGATATGAGATTCTTTCGTTTGATAAAAATCATTTGTGGCAATCACACCGTTTTCTACTACAATATCAGTATTCTCGAGACCAATTCCTTCGACATTCGCTTGACGCCCTACAGATACAAGCAGCTTTTCTGCTTCATATTCTTGCATATCGTCTCCTACTTGAGCGGAAATTTTCACCTGACCATCAATAGACAGTGTATCAGCCATTACTTTAGCAGAAGTAATAATGTTAACTCCTTTTGCTTTTAAAAGCTTCGTCATTTCACGGGAGATATCTTGATCTTCTGTTGGTAAAATTCGATCGCTGTATTCCACAACCGTTACATCAACATCAAAATCTGTGAGCATTGACGCCCATTCAATTCCAATGACCCCGCCTCCCACAATAATAATAGAAGCAGGAAGTGTTTCCATCTTTAATGCTTCATCTGAAGTGATTACTTTCTCTCCGTCAATCGTTAGACCAGGTAATGTTCTAGGACGAGACCCGGTTGCGACAATTACATTCTTTGGAATAAGCATTTCGTTTTCTTCACCGCTTTTTAATTCGACGGAGATAGTTCCTGGCATAGGAGAAAAAATAGAAGGTCCTAAAATACGTCCAATTCCTTCATATACGTCAATTTTACCTTTTTTCATTAGCTGTTTAACACCATTATGTAACTGTGAAACAATTTCTGACTTTCGTTCTTGTACACGTGCATAGTTCAATAGTACATTGGACGTTTCTACGCCAAATTCACTGCTTTTCTTAGCCGTTTGGTAGACTTCTGCACTTCTTAGTAAAGCTTTGCTTGGGATACACCCTGCGTGCAGGCATGTGCCGCCTAACTTATTTTTTTCTACAACCGCTACCGATAGACCTAACTGAGAGGCACGAATAGCTGCTACGTACCCTCCGGTTCCACCGCCGAGAATGACCAAATCATATTCTTTTGCCACACTGCTTCACACCTTTCTGCAAACGCTATTAAGCGCCTTTATATTCCTTCACTTCTTCTTCACCTGTAAGCACTCGGAGAGCCCCTTCAGCTAGCGCTTGAAGCTCATTTTCTCCAGGATAAACAATAACATCTGCAATCCACTTTACATGATTAATAATCAGCTCAACAAACGCTTTTGAATAAGCAATGCCTCCCGTTAAAATAATGGCATCTACTTTTCCATGCAATACCGTACTGGCAGCTCCAATTTCCTTCGAAATTTGATAAGCCATTGCTTCGTAGATAAGCTTAGCTTTTTCGTTTCCATTTTTCACTAGCGCTTCGACTTTCTGCACGTCAGATGTGCCCAAATAACCGACAAGCCCACCTTTTCCTACAAGCATTTTCATAATCTCCTCGCGGTAATACTGACCTGAAAAGCAAAGACGAACTAATTCACCAACCGGTACACCGCCAGCGCGCTCTGGACTAAAAGGACCGTCACCGTGCAGGCCATTGTTCACATCAATTACTTTTCCGCGTTGATGAACTCCGACTGTAATGCCTCCACCCATATGGGTAACAATAACGCTCATTTGTTCATATGTGCTATTCATTTCTTTAGCCACTTTTCGAGCAACCGATTTTTGATTCAGCGCGTGAAAGATGCTTTTCCTTTCCATAAAAGGAGTTCCTGAGATACGAGCGATGTCACTTAACTCATCTACCACCACTGGATCAACAATGTATGCTGGAATATTTAATCCAGACGCAATCTCAAATGCTAAAATCCCGCCTAAATTTGAAGCATGATGGCCGGCATAACCGTCTTTTAAATCTTTGAGCATGGCTTGATTTACTTCGTATGTGCCGCCTTCAATCGGGCGTAAAAGCCCTCCTCTTCCACATACTGCACTTAATTTAGATAAATTAATCCCTTCTTCATCAAGTGCCTCTAAAATCGAGTTTTTACGGAACTCATACTGTGCATATATCGTCTCAAACTGATTCATTTGCTGTGAATCGTAGCGGATTGTTCGATCAAAAATTGGTTTATCGTTGTGAAACACGCCAATTTTTGTAGACGTTGAACCCGGATTTATTATCAGCATTCGATATTCGTGCATATCCAACAAATGTCCTCCTACCTTATCATTCTCATAAACGAAGGCTAGGTCGAAAGGATTTCATTTATTCCTTTTGCCTAGCCTTCAGCTCAAACATTAGCGCGTATGACGTCTACTTAAAATATGCTGTCCATTTTGTAAAAATTGACTGCGTGAACGACGCAGCTTTTCAATTCTTTCTTCAGCTAAGCGATCTGCTGCTAGATAGGTTGGAATGCCATCTCGCTTTGAGATTTCAACTACCTTTTCAATATTATCATAAATACCTTCAACTTTTTTCAGCGCACGCTCACGGTTATATCCAACTAGCTCATCAGCTACGTTAATAACGCCTCCTGCGTTAATAACATAGTCCGGTGCATATACAATGCCTAATTCATGGATTAAATCACCATGACGCGTTTCTTTCAATTGATTATTAGCTGCCCCTGCAATAACTTTTGCTTTTATTTGAGGGATCGTTTCATCGTTAATCGTTGCTCCGAGTGCACAAGGAGCATAGATATCACATTCTACACCATAAATATCATTCGGGTCTACTGCTTGCGCATCAAATTCTTCTACCGCACGCTGAACAGCTTCTTTATTAATATCCGTTACAATAAGTTTCGCTCCTTCTTCGTGGAGGTGGCGGCATAAATTATATGCTACGTTTCCTACGCCTTGGACAGCTACTACTTTTCCTTCAAGCATATCTGTTCCAAATGCTTCTTTTGCTGCTGCTTTAATTCCTCGGTATACGCCGTAGGCTGTGACTGGTGATGGATTGCCTGATGAACCAAAAGCAGGAGATACACCCGTTACATAATCCGTTTCCTCATATACAATATCCATATCCTCTACCGTTGTGCCCACATCTTCTGCTGTAATATATCGACCATTTAACCCTTGAATAAAGCGACCAAATGCACGGAACATCGCTTCATTTTTGTCTTTGCGAGGATCTCCGATAATAACCGTTTTCCCTCCTCCTAAATTCAAGCCTGCTGCTGCATTTTTATAAGTCATTCCGCGTGATAAACGAAGCGCGTCTTCAATTGCAGCCTCTTCTGATTCATATGTCCACATTCTCGTACCGCCTAGAGCTGGTCCAATTGTTGTATCGTGAATGGCAATAATGGCTTTTAAGCCTGAATCTTTATCTTGGCAAAATAATAACTGCTCGTAATCGTATGTTTCCATATAGTCAAAAATTTTCATTGTTAGTGCCTCCTAAGAATTCTGTTGAGCGACGCTGATAGCAAGCGCCAGTGAGTATAATTTACTTTCTGATGAATCTGCTCTGGATGTTAAGACGACCGGAGCTTCTGCTCCTGCTAGAATAGCTCCAACTTTTGCTTTAGCAAAATAAATGAGGGATTTATATAAGACGTTCCCTGTTTCAATTGCTGGAACGAGTAATATATCTGCTTGACCGCCAACTTCACTTTGAATGCCTTTTTGCTTGGCTGCTTCTATGTTAATGGCATTGTCGAGTGCTAAAGGTCCATCAATAACGCAGCCTTTAATTTGTCCTCTGCGGTTCATCTGTGTAAGAAGTGCAGCCTCTACTGTTGCAGGCATCAAAGGGTTCACAACTTCAACCGCTGCAATAGGAGCTACCTTTGGCATCTCGATCCCAATCGAGTGGGCAACGTTCACCGCATTTTGAATGATTTGAACTTTCTCTTCCAGAGACGGCGTAATATTCATAGCTGCATCTGTTACAAGAATTGGACGATCATAGTGAGGAACGTCAAATACAGCTACATGTGATAAAACATTTCCCGTACGCAAACCATGCTCTTTATTTAACACAGCTTTTAAAATAAGCGATGTGGATAAATTCCCTTTCATTACGATATGAGCTTGACCTTGCTGAACTGAACGCACAGCCAATTGAGCCGCTTCTAAAACGGACTCCGTATGTACGACCGTCACAGCCTTATGAGTGAGTAAGGATGGGCGGTACTGCCTGAATAATTCATTAATTGTCGTTTCGTTGCCAAACAAAATAAATTCAGAAACTTCCCTTGACACAGCTTCATACACTGCCTCAATTGTTTCTAAGTCTTCAGCTGCGGCAATGGCAACAGTCAAAGAAGACTGCTTAGCAACCCGAGATAAGATGGTAGCAAGAGTCATGGAATGTTCGACCTCTCCTTTTTCATTCTTTCTTTTGCTCCGTTTTAAAGAGCATACTGCGCGTTTATGCAGTCACCTAAAATACATGCAAGATTTGTGCCATCCACTGCATATATTACATAATATAGCTGCTTATATCCGTTCTTACGCACAAAAAAAAATTTTTTTATTGATTCTAACGACAAATAGAAAAAAAAGAATACCTCTCTATTTATATGCAATAAATTGCACGCCATGCATTTTATTGCATGCTGTTATTTGCAAGATTGTATTTTTCCAACTTATAATACAAAGAACGCAGGGAAATATTGAGCTGTTTTGCTGTTTTCGTTCGGTTATACTCGTTTGCAAGCAGCACTTTTTGAATAAGTTCCGCTTCGTAATTTTCCATCATGTGCGCTAAAGTCTTCCCATCGAACATTACCTCTTCATTCACCTGATTTTTTTCTTTTTTGCCCTTGCCTTCAAGTGAAGGGAGATGAACAGAATCAATCATTGTTTCTGTATAGTGCATATAAATAATCGCTCTACCTAATATGTTTTCAAGCTCTCTAACGTTTCCTGGCCAATCGTATGATCTTAATGACTGTAAAGCCCGCTCTGTTACTCCTTCAACATGCCGGCCGTAATCTTGATTAATTTTTGTAATTAAGTGTGTAACAAGCGCACCAATATCCTCTTTTCTCTTCCGAAGAGGAGGTATGTGAATCGGAATTTTGTTTAGCCGATAATACAAGTCCTGTCTGATGCTTCCATCAGCCATTCCTTTTTCTAAATTCACATTCGTAGCTGCAATAACGCGAACATTCACCGGAATAGGAGTCGTTCCTCCAACGCGAATAAGCTCTTTTTCTTGAAGCACCCGAAGCAGCTTAGCCTGCATATGAGCTGAGAGCTCCCCGATTTCATCTAAAAAGATGCTACCGTTATTGGCTTCTTCAAAAACGCCGCGTTTCCCGCCTCTTTTTGCCCCGGAAAAAGCTCCTTCTTCGTACCCAAAAAGTTCGCTTTCAAGCAAGGACTCAGAAAGCGCAGCACAGTTAATCCGGACAAATTTATTAAACTTTCGGCTGCTCGCATTATGAATCGCATGTGCGAACAGCTCTTTACCCGTCCCAGATTCACCTCTAAGCAAAACAGTAGCTGGTGTTTTGGCAGCAAGTCTAGCCTGCTCAATTGCTAACTGAAACTCTTCAGATTGACCAATGATATCAGCAAATGAATATTTCGCTTCAAGCGTTCTGATAATTTGACGCGCTCTTTTGAGTTCATTTGTAAGCTCTTGAATTTCAGACATATCATGAATAACACCAACGCTGCCTTTTAATTTTCCATCAACAATAACAGGGGCAACATTGACAACCACGTCTCTTTTACTCGGACCGAGCCTCATTCTTACACCTCGAACAGGACGCCTTGTTTGCAGCACCTTCATGTGCATACTATCTCCTTCAGAAATATCGGCAGTCGCGGGCTGACCAATAATATCCGTCTTTTTTAAACCCGTAATTCTCGTATAGGCAGGATTAATTAAAATCCCTCTTCCTTCTTCATCGACAACCGAAATAGCTTCTTCAGAAGATTGAATAATAGCTTGAAGCATAGTTTGTACTTCTTTTAAGTTCGTAACTTCTTCTGCCAATCCGACAACGTCCGTAATATCTTTAAAAATCGAAAAGGCCCCAAACAGCTCTCCATTCTCGTCGAGTATTGGTATTCTAGTGGTAATTACCTTCCGTCCGCTATCTAACACAAATTCACTATTTTGATCAATCGTTTTTGTATGAAGAACATCAACAAGCTTACTATTTGGAATAACTTCATGAAGATGCTTACCAATTACATCTCTGTGTGAAAAGTTCGTCAAACGCTCGGCACTTTGATTAAATAGCGTAATATATCCATTCCTATCAATCACGACCATCGCATCATGAGCTGCGTTAAAAATAAGATCATATTTATACGATTCTTGCTTTAACCTCTGAATTAACTCTTCTTTTTCCTCCATCAGATTTGCCATAATTTCAGCAACCAATCCCGGCACTACCAGTGCATCAGCGGGTTTGCTTCTTTGCAATTGTTGAAAGACGCCTTGTTTACCTGTTGTTTCAACAATGACATCGAGCTGCTTTGTCATATAAGGCTCCCAATTCATTCCGGTTGAAATATCTTGTTCTTGCGCATGCAAAACAGCCGGCGCGTTAGCTCGTACGTCTACTACACCAATCACTTTCATAAATTCTGTTTCCAACAAGATTTTCAGAATAGCTAATCCGCCTTTTCCTCCTCCAACGATCAACACATTTTGCATATTTTTTCACCTTTTCTACTTAATATGTACATATCCCGTGCAAAATATTGCATATACCTATCATATAAAAAAAGAAACGCTCTTGACAATTTATTTAGTTCTTTTATGATTCAAGTATAACGGTTTCACAATGTAAACGCATTCATTTTAAAAAAGAGAAGCGAAAGGAGCAGTTATGGTTCGAATTATCGCACTGCTAATCTTACTTATTCCTGGTATACTCGCTGGCTATGGCATTAAACTTATGAGAGATATGATTTTTGGCATCCTGCAATCCCCGTTCCCTTCTTTATTTTTGCAATTTTCAGTCGGCCTTCTATTATTTTTAATTGGCCTTGGATTTGTTGCTGGCTTTATTCTGCACAGAGACCGCAAGCGAAACAAAGTTCAAAACAGATTTCAAAAAGATAAAAAAACATCGCATTAATGCGATGTTTTTTTACGAAAAGCGCCCCCCAAATTGCTTCACCATTTTTTCAGGATAATCAGTAATAACGGATTCACATCCATATTTACGAAGCTGCTCAGCTACTTTTACATCATTTACTGTGTAAGGTCGCACTGGAATTTGACAATCTTTTGAAGCGGCTACATTTACTTCATTCACGGTACGCTGATTAGGGTGAAGAGCTTTTGCGCCAAGATGCTGCGCATATACCCAAGGCTCATACATCGGATAAGAGTATAAAATAGCTGTTTCAATCGTAGAATCCAGAGAACCGATTCGGGCTAAGCTGTTATGATTAAAAGATGAAATCATCGTTCGGTCCTTCATCTTGTATAAATAAATTAAATCTAAAACTTTCATTTCCAAGTATGGATAGTCAAATATATTGTTTTTCAACTCAATATTTACACTAATTCCTTCACTTGAAGCCCACTCCATTACTTCATTTAACGTGGGGATTTTACATACTCCATACTTTTTTTTGAACTTGTAGCTGGCATCTAATTTTTGTAAATCTTGATACGTAAAATCTTTTACATACCCTTTTCCATTCGTCGTTCGATCTACTTTTTCATCATGAATTACAGCAAGTTCTCCATCCTTTGTCATATGCACATCAAGTTCAATTCCGTGTGCTCCAACTCTCGCTGCTTCTTTGAAGGAAATCATCGTATTTTCAGGGAACGTTCCAGCTGCGCCGCGATGACCTATTACAAACATACTTGCTCAACTCCTCTATTATCACTTATTATTAACTTTAGCATTACTTAATAGTGAAAGCACGAATTTACTGTTTATACTTTTTCACTTTCATTACTTTATATGCAAAAGGAGGTCATTGTGTATGAGACCACTGCAAATTTCACCGGATACAGCCGTAAAATTAGCGGAACAATTGAATATCCCCCTCGAGCAATTAATGCATATGCCTCAGCATATTTTGCTGCAGAAACTTGCTGAATTAAATGCGAGCGAAGATAAAAAAGGATCTGAATAACAGATCCTTTTTTCTTTTGAATTTTCATTTACAAAATAGTATTATCTTCCGACTCCATTCCCCATAACATATATTAGAATATTTAATAATATAAATGTATTTTTAAAAATGCTTTTAAATAAGTAATTTAATACTTTTTTGTGTATATTTAATTATTTTTTGATTTTTCCATATAATTTCATTGACGAAATTATTGTTTTTCTACTAAAATAAAAATACATTATATTTATTCCAGTACTTATATTCTGATTTTTTGATCAATTCAAATAAAAGAATTAAATAGTATGAGAAAAATTTAGGGGGACTTCATTATGCAAGCAGCTGTACAACACGAAAATCAGCAGCCAAATGGGTCTAGGAAAAAACACCCTCCTGGACTGTACTTATTATTCGCTACTGAGGCATGGGAAAGATTTAGTTATTATGGAATGAGAGCCATTCTAGTTCTTTATTTAACTGCTACCGCTGCTCAAGGTGGACTAGGGGTAGATAAAGCAACTGCACTGAGCTTATATGGAACATTTACTAGTGCTGTTTACATTACGCCGATGATTGGCGGATATTTAACAGACCGCTTCCTCGGAAGAAGGCTAGCCATCACTATCGGTGGTGTGATTATGGCACTCGGGAATTTTTCCATCTTTATTCATCAAAGCGTAGCCGCTTTGTATATCGGACTTGCTTTATTAATTATCGGAAACGGATTTTTCAAACCAAATATCTCCACATTGGTCGGAGATCTCTATGAAGAAAATGATCCTCGCCGTGACGGTGCTTTTACCATTTTTTATATGGGTATTAACTTTGGTGCATTTTTCGCACCGTTAGTTGTTGGATTAATGAGTTACAAATACGGATTTTTAACAGCAGCTATCGGAATGGTTGTTGGACAAATTTTATTTAACCTACTGGCTAATCGCTACTTAGGTGATATCGGGAAAGAGCCTACAGGAAAAGTTCACGCAGCGGCATCTCAAACATCAACTGCTCCGCTGTCAGCACGAGAAAAGAAAAGAACGGTTGCTATCGTTATTCTAGCCTTCGTTGTTATTGCTTTCTGGACAGCTTTTGAACAGGCTGGAAGTTCTTTAACGCTATATGCTCAAGATCAAATTAATCGTCAAATAGGTAGTTTCACGGTTCCAACAGAGTGGTTCCAATCATTGAATCCGCTGTTTATCATGATTTTAGCACCAATTATGTCACTAGTTTGGTACAAGCTCGGAAATTCAAAACGCGGTGATTTCAAAACGCCAACAAAAATGGGTATGGGACTTGTAACAGTCGGATTAGGATTCTTAATTTTAATTCCAGCCGTTATGTATACTGGTAATGACCCAGCTTTAAAAGTAAATATCCTGTTCATGATTTTCACTTACTTCCTGCACACGCTAGCTGAGCTTATGATTTCGCCAGTAGGGTTGTCTATGGTAAGTAGACTAGCTCCATTAAAGCTTGCTTCTCTTTTAATGGGCGTATGGATGGCAAGCTCTGCTGTCGCTAATAAGCTAGCGGGTGTTCTTGCATCTTATACCCAGTCTTTAGGTTATTTCGATATCTTCAGCTTAATCGGAGCTGTAACAATTGTACTTGGAATTATTGTTCTGTTCCTTTCAAAACCGATTGCTAAATTAATGGATTAAAAAAAGCAGCCTTTTCTGAAGGCTGCTTTTTTATAATTTACTTATCTATATCCCATTTAAAATATGGAGATGAATTTTTCAATGCATCTTCTAAATCTTCTTTCAAACACAAAACCCTCATAACAATTAAATAAATTATTTCAATAAAATACTCCATTATGGATATGAAGAAAAACAAGATGTACGTTCCATTAACCTCAATATTTTCACCTCTTAAAACAAAATAAAAAGACCAATGAATGAGTAAAATTCATCGGCCCTGCAGTAAAAAGTTTATTGGTTTTCAGTTTACTATCTAGTGTAAATTCCAAAAATTTATCGGCATGTACTCTGTATTACAAAAGGTATCAGCTCACTCAAAACCCCGTAATTCCAGCAGTCCTATCCCTTTCAACTCGCTTTATGTTCAAGGCGTAATTTATCCGCAACCATGGCGATAAATTCACTATTTGTCGGCTTCGCTTTTGACATGCTGACAGTATATCCGAATAATGAAGAAATGGAATCAATGTTTCCTCGGCTCCATGCTACTTCAATGGCATGACGAATGGCGCGCTCAACGCGGCTTGCCGTTGTATTATATTTTTTTGCAATATCAGGATACAGTACTTTTGTAATCGACCCAAGCAGCTCAATATCCTTATATACCATTGAAATGGCTTCTCTTAAATACAAATAGCCTTTGATATGAGCAGGTACACCAATTTCGTGAATGATGCTCGTAATGCTTGCATCTAAATTTGCTGGTTTGCTGTCGCGATGTGAACGCATGGAAGAAGATGAACGTTGCATAAATGAAGATGTTTGTCCGCTAACTTGACGAATATGATTCACTAAGTTTTCCATATCAAACGGCTTTAGAATAAAATAAGCAGCTCCTAAATCAACCGCTTTTTTCGTTACGTCTTCTTGCCCAAATGCTGTTAGCATAATGACATTTGGATAATTTTCTTTTTTCATTTCTTTTAACTGACCTAAAACTGCTAATCCATCTAGATGCGGCATAATAATATCTAATACAAGAACATCCGGATCTTTATCTTTTAAAATGGATAAACACTCTTGTCCATTGTAAGCTACTCCGATTACTTCCATGTCTTCTTGCTCTGAAATATAATCTTCAAGCAAACCAATTAGTTCCCGATTATCATCAACCAAGCATACTTTAATTTTTTTCAATGCAGCTTCCTCCTCAGTCCTTTATGTTATACGTCGTTTCCTACGTGTCTCTATTCTTTATTCTAAAGGACAAATTCGACAATGCAACATTATTTCCTTTATTTTTTTAGAAAAAAGTCTTTTAAATGGAATTTATTCGATTTTCTCTTATTTTCTTTGTTTTTCGACGTTTTTCTCTTACATTTACGACAATAATTTTTATCAAAAAAAGCGAACTAATGACAACATTAGCTCGCTTTTTTTCGATTATTTTTATAAATATCGATTCCTGCTTCGTTAAGCATCCATTCAATATGGACACCGTAACCCGAGGTAGGATCATTTACAAAAACATGGGTAACCGCTCCAACGACTTTACCGTTTTGAATAATCGGGCTCCCGCTCATTCCTTGAACAATTCCACCTGTTTTCTTTAGCAATTTAGGATCTGTAATTTTAATAACCATTCCTTTAGTAGCCGGAAACTTTTGAGGTATAGTACTCATAATTTCAATATCAAATTCTTCTACTTGATCATCATCTACTACCGTTAGAATTTTAGCCGGTCCTTCTTTTACTTGATGAGATAGGGCTATTGGCATTGCTTTATCCATTATTCCGTTTTCCATCGTTGAAGACAATTTTCCAAAAATACCAAAAGGACTATTTCGTGTAATATTTCCAATGATTTGTCTATCTTCGGAAAACCTTGCTAGCTTTTCACCGGGAACGCCGTTAGAACCTTTTTCAATTGATGTAACGGTCGAACGGACAATTTGTCCATCTTCTACTACGATTGGCTTTTTTGTATCCATATCTGAAATAACATGACCTAACGCGCCATATTTTTTAGATTTTGGATCATAAAAAGTCATTGTGCCAATTCCTGCAGCTGAATCACGGATGTATAAACCGATTCTGTAAGCATAATCTTGCTTATCTTTTAACGGATACAGCTTAGTGTCAAACTGCTTTTTTTCTCTTAAAATATGCAGATTTAATGGTTCACCCGTTTTTCCTGCCTGCTGAATAAACGGTGTAATATCACTCATTTTTTCAATGGTTTTACCATTAATCTTCGTAATCATATCTCCAACTTGAATACCCGCAATTTCGCCAGGAGATCTTTTACCTTTTGTTGTATCTACTTGATGATAGCCTACAACAAGAACACCTTTTGAATTTAATTTCACACCGATTGATTGGCCACCTGGAATGACTTTAAAATCAGATAATACCTGTACGTCTACACGCTTTACAGGAATACCGGCCAAATGAAGCATCAACTCTTCTTTGCCTACTTGTTTGCCTGCTACGGTCAGCTTCGCCTTGTTACTTGTTACATCGTAAACAGGTGATGAAGCTTCTACGCTAAGCGGTAATGTCGTATTAATTTTTTCTTTTTGCTGTTCAAATAAGACGATTTGTTTTGGAATGTGTATATATTGTTGCACAACTGGAATAAATCCTACAAAAATGAACGAAACAAGGAGAATCGCACCAATTATATGTCTGTATCGATTTTGCATGTTTTCACTCTCCTCGCTTCCTCGCCTAAATGGCTACACATTTAATTTAGCCTTCTTAGAGCGCATTTATAACAGAAGTTCAGAGAAAAATGAAAAGAAGTGCAAGGAAACATTTTCAGTTCCTCCATTTTGTATAAAAAAACACCTTTAACACATACTGTTACGTGTTAAAAGGTGTTTTTTTAAATGGTGTGCTTCATCTTATCCGCTAAATCTAAAAGCTCTTTGGCATGTTCCTTTGTTAAGCTTGTAATTTCAGCTCCTGCAATCATTCGACCAATTTCTTTTACTTTTTCATCAAGAGTTAATGGAAGAACAGACGTCGTTGTACGATCACCTTTTATCTCTTTAGCAATAAAGAGATGAGTATCTGCCATCGCTGCTACCTGAGGCAGATGAGATATACAGAGAACTTGTGAATCAACAGAAATAGCATGTATTTTTTCACCGATCGATTGAGCTACTCTTCCACTTACGCCTGTATCAACTTCGTCAAAGATAATGGACGTCACGCCTTGATGCTTAGAGAAGATGCTTTTTAACGCCAGCATAATTCTTGACAGTTCTCCTCCTGATGCTACTTTTGCCAGAGGCTTTAAAGGTTCACCAGGATTGGTAGAAATATAAAATTCTACGTTGTCAATGCCGTCTTTGGTGAATTTTATTCTTTCTCCATTTACTTCAACGTCATTTTTACCTGCATTTACAACAGAGAATTTAATTTGAAATACAGTCTTAGCCATATACAGTTCTTGAAGCTCATGATGGATGCTGTCCGTTAACTCTTGAGCAAGTTTTTTTCGAATAGCTGAAACGTTATTAGCTTCTACTAATAAATCCTGTGCTACACTGTTTAACTCTTCTTTGATCTTGCTCACATGCGTATCTCGATTTTCAATACGATCAATTTCATCTTCAATTTGTGCTGCATATTCTAAAATTTCATCTACACTTTGACCGTATTTACGCTTTAAGTGATTAATTTCATTTAAACGCGCTTCAATAAAGTCTAAGCGTTTGGGATCAAATTCTAATAAATCAAGCTGCTGACGAATTTTATAAGATGCGTCTTCTAGCTGATAGAAGCTCGATGAAATGATCTCAGAAATTTCGGCATAGTTTTTTTCCAGTGACGAAATATCCTCCGTATGATTCATTGCTACACCGACCCAATCTAAACCTTGGTGTTCACCGTGCAGCGCATTGTACGCATCGTTTAGCGACGTATAGATCTTTTCAAAGTTAGAAATCTTCAAACGCTCTTCATTTAGTTCCTCGTCTTCGTTCAGCTGCAAATTTGCCGCTTTGATTTCATCTAATTGAAATTGAATAAGATCGAGGCGATGTGCCATCTGCTGTTCATTTTCAGTTAATTGATCGAGCTGCTTTTTTAGCGATGTATACCTAGAAAATACCTCTCGATACTCCGTCAAAGCCTCTTCTACTTTTTCTCCTCCATATTGATCAAGAAGAGTTAAGTGACGATCTTGATTCATTAAATCTTGGTGCTCATGCTGTCCATGTATATCAATTAACGTCTGTCCAACTTCACGTAGGATAGCTAACGTTACGAGCTTACCGTTGATGCGGCAAATACTTTTCCCATTTGTAGTGATATCTCGGCGAAGCACAATCATTCCATCTTCCACTTCCAAACCGACTTGTTTGGCTTTTTCGTGACTCGGATGCTGTTCTTCATCAAATAAGAAAAGTCCTTCAATTTCGGCTCTGTCTGTTCCGTGGCGTACAAACTCCGAAGAGCCTCTTCCACCTACTAACAATGAAATGGCATCAATAATAATCGATTTCCCCGCTCCTGTTTCGCCTGTTAATACCGTTAAGCCTTTTTCAAATGAAACAGAAAGTTCATCAATAATCGCAAAGTTTTTAATGGATAATTCAGCTAACAACCTGCTTCACTCACCTTTATAACATTTCTAAGAATCGGTCTGATATAATTTGCGTATCTTCAGGAGTACGGCAAATAATCAAACATGTATCGTCTCCACAAATTGTTCCTAATATTTCATCCCAGTCCAAATGATCAATTAATGCGCCAATCGCATTTGCATTTCCCGGTAATGTTTTCATCACCAACATATGCCCCGCTGAATCAATTTTTACAAATGCGTCCATAAGAGAGCGCTTTAACTTTTGTAAGGGATTAAAACGCTGATCTGCAGGCAAGCTGTATTTGTATCGACCGTCCATCAAAGGCACTTTGACTAAGTGCAGTTCTTTAATATCACGAGAGATTGTTGCCTGTGTTACATTAAAACCTTGGTTTTTTAAAATATCTACCAATTCATCCTGTGTTTCAATATCATTATTCGTGATAATATCACGAATTTTAATATGTCTTTGCCCTTTATTCATGTTGGCACCTCACATTAATATGTAATCTTCTTTTTGTTTTGTTGTTTATAAGTCTTTCACTAATTAAGTATCATAATGTGTTCAACTTGATTATGCACCTTTTGTATAAAGAGTCATAATCAAATCGCCAATGCTAAGTCTTTGCTTAACATTGGCCATTATTACTTTTTCTCTTTTAACGTCTTATGTGCTTCTTCGACTACTTCGCTCACAGTAAGCGGAGCTTGATTTTCACCAAGTTCACGCTCGCCTTTCCAGCGCAGGTGGAGAAGAAATTCGATATTTCCATCTCCTCCCGTTATCGGTGAATACGACATGTTATATACATCGTATCCTTGACGAAGCGAGAAATCCACCATGCCTTGAAGAACTTCTTCATGTACTTTTGAATCACGCACGATTCCTTTTTTCCCAACTTGCTCTCTTCCAGCCTCAAACTGTGGCTTAACGAGCGCAACAACATCGCTGTGTGGAACAAGAAGTGTTTTTAACACAGGAAGAATGAGTCTTAAGGAAATAAATGATACATCAATAGAAGCGAATTCAGGCAAGCCTCTTGATAAATCAGCTGGCGTCACATAACGGAAATTGGTTCGTTCCATTACTTCTACTCGTTCATCTTGACGAAGCTTCCAAGCTAGCTGATTATAGCCTACGTCTAGCGCATAGGACATCTTCGCTCCATTTTGAAGCGCACAATCAGTAAAGCCTCCAGTAGAAGAACCAATATCAATCATGATTTTATCCGCTACATGGACATTAAATTCTTTAATCGCTTTTTCAAGCTTAAAGCCGCCTCTGCTGACGTAAGGCATCACTGCACCTTTAATTGTCAGCGGCGTATCGCGTTCAATTTTCTCTCCCGGCTTATCCAAACGGACTTCATTCGCATAAACAAGTCCTGCCATCACTGTACGCTTTGCTTTTTCTCTTGTTTCAATCAAACCTCGTTCTACTAATAATACATCTACTCGTTCTTTTTTTGTCACTTAACTTCAAGCCTCTTTTGTGTTGGTGTTACGAGTTTTTTAACTCGATTTATAATCTCTTCTTTGGTTAAGCCAATTTCTTCTAAAAGTTTTGTTACGCTGCCGTGCTCGATAAAGCGATCTGGAATCCCCATACGTTCAACGCGCGTATCATAATAGCCGTGCTCTGATGCAAACTCTAACACCGCGCTTCCAAAACCGCCTTGAAGTACCGCTTCTTCTACCGTAATCACAGGCTTACTAGTTTGGAAAATCTCATGAAGCATTTTTTCATCCAACGGTTTAATAAAACGAGCATTTACCACTTTAACGCTGATTCCTTGCTTCTCAAGTTCTGCTGCTGCATCCATCGCCATTGAAATCGTTGTACCAAACGTTAAAATGGTTGTATCTGAACCTTCTTTTAATACGTCCCATGTACCGATCGGAATGTTTTTCAATTCTGAATCTAGTTCAACACCTAATCCGTTTCCTCTAGCATAGCGCATAGCAATCGGACCTTCTTCATAAGTCAAAGCAGTGTGAACCATGTGCTGGCCTTCATTCTCGTCTTTTGGCATCATAATAACAATGTTAGGCAAATGACGTAAGAATGCAATATCAAACACGCCTTGATGCGTTTCACCATCAGCACCTACTAGCCCAGCGCGATCAATCCCAATAAATACATTTAGCTTCTGACGGCAAATATCATGAACCACTTGATCGTATGCACGCTGTAAAAACGTAGAATAAATAGCTAAAAAAGGCTTCATATTTTGAGTTGCAAGACCCGCTGCCATTGTTGTTGCATGCTGCTCTGCAATCCCAACATCAAACATGCGATGCGGAAACTCTTTTTGAAATGCTTCGAGTTTTGAACCCACAGGCATTGCTGGCGTTACAGCTACAATGCGATCATCTTCCCTAGCCATCTTCAATACCGTATCACTTACTAGTTTACTCCAAGCAATCGGAACATTTTTGTCTTTAATAAAGTCACCGGATTCAATTTTGTAAGGGCCCGTACCATGCCATGCTCCGCTTTTATCGCTTTCCGCCGGCAAGTAGCCTTTCCCTTTTTTCGTAATAACGTGAATCAGCACCGGACCTTTTGTTTTCTTTGCATATTGTAACGTTTCCAATAAATCATCATAGCTATGGCCATCAACTGGGCCTAAATACGTAAAGCCAAGGTCTTCAAAGAACATGCCTGACACGACCATATACTTTAGACCATCTTTTACACGTTCTGCCGTTGCCGCAAGCTTACCGCCTACTGCAGGCACTTTTTTCAGCAAGACTTCAAGCTCATCTTTTACCCAGTTGTATTTGCCTGCCGTGCGCAAACGTCCTAGAATACTGTGTACAGCCCCCACGTTAGGAGCGATAGACATTTCATTGTCATTTAAAATAACGGTCATATCCGTTTGCTCGTGCCCGATGTGGTTAAGCGCTTCAAGAGCCATACCACCTGTTAAAGCTCCGTCACCAATGATGGGAACAATATGAGCTTTTGTTTTTTGCAAATCTCTTGCAGCAGCCATTCCCATTGCGGCTGAAAGAGATGTAGAACTATGTCCCGTTTCCCATACATCATGTTCACTTTCGTCACGCTTTGGAAAACCGCATAATCCTTTATATTGACGGATTGTATCAAACTCTCCCGCTCGTCCTGTTAAAATTTTATGGACATACGACTGATGCCCCACGTCCCATAAAAATTTATCTTTTGGGCTGTCGAACACTTTATGGAGTGCAAGCGTTAACTCAACAACCCCCAAATTCGGCCCTATATGACCACCAGTTGCAGAAAGCTTTGTAATTAAAAAACGACGAATCTCTTCACTTAGTTCTTCTAATTGTGTTACTGACATTTTCTTTAAAAACTCAGGATTTTTTATCGTTGTAAGATCCAAGGTGGATCACTCACTTTCGTACTTGTTATAAAGTTACCTTAATACATTGTCTATTGTTTTATACGTATAGTCAATTTTTAGTATTTCCTTATTACTTACAATACCTTTGATATTCTATCAGTAAACCAGTGATATTCAAAGGAAAACAGTGAAAAAATAGCCGCTAACACAAATGTGATAACGGCCACCAAGATATTGTATATGTCTTTCAAACCTATGCACTACGCTTTTATACAGTAGTAAAATCATTATAGCATAGCCCCTATTGGGACTCAATCTTATTTTACTGTATCACTCAAAAAACCTGACAGAGATCGTCATTAACTATCACGTTTTGCTATATATAAACAAATTTCTTCTAGTAATCCGTGCTTAATTTGAGCTTGACGTAACGAGAGAAGTGCTTGTTCAACATGATACTGTAACTTTTCTTTGGCCGCTTCCATACCTAACAAAGAAGGATATGTCGTTTTTTCATTTTCTGTATCACTGCCAATTGGCTTTCCTAATTTTTCTTCAGACCCTTCCACATCCAAGATATCATCTTGAATTTGAAACGCTAACCCTACATGCTTACTGAATTCTTCTAATAATTCTTGCTGTAGAGGCGTAGCTTTTGCAAGAATAGCTCCTGCTTTTACACAAAAACCTAGCAGCTTCCCCGTTTTGTGAAGGTGAATATATTCAAGCTCATCTAGCGTGAGCTGCTTTTTTTCGCCTTCCATATCCGCAACCTGTCCGCTGATCATACCTTCTGTTCCGCTTGCTTTTACCAGTTCTGTAATGAGCTGAAGCTTCATATGTGATGTAATCTCAGGATGTACCGCTTCAGAAATGAGCTGAAAGCTATTTGTTAAAAGAGCATCTCCAGCTAATATAGCCGTTGCTTCGCCGTACACCTTGTGATTCGTTGGTTTACCTCTTCTTAAGTCGTCATCATCCATGCTAGGTAAATCATCGTGAATGAGAGAATATGTATGAATCATTTCCACTGCACATGCTGTTTCTAATCCCATGCTCTCGTCTTTTCCAAACGCATGTAGCGTTGCAAACAACAGCACTGGGCGAAGTCGCTTTCCTCCTGCCGTAAGCGAGTAAAGCATGGATTCCTTTAAGTTAACCGGAGCATGTAATGCTTTTACCACTTCAGGCAAGCGTGTTTCTACTCGATCTTTTGTAAAAGAAATATACTCTTTTAAATTCATTTCATTCACCATTACTCTTCCTCCTGCACCGAGAATGGCTCAAGCGTTCCGTCTTCACGTAAAATAGTTTCCATTTGCTTTTCAATATGCTGAAGACGATCGTGACAGAATTTTGAAAGAGTCATTCCTTCTTGGAATTGTTGAATTGCTTCTTCTAAAGGCACGTCGCCTTCTTCTAGCTTGTTTACGATGGTTTCTAACTGCTCCATCGCCTCTTCAAACGTATACTCTTTATTTGTCGCCATTTTTCATCGCTCCTCTATTTTCGAAACTTCACACTGCAACTGTCCATCGGTCAAACGAACGTTTACCACATCGCCTTTGGATACTTGTTTGGTTGATTTAATTAACTCTTTTTCTTTATCGTATACTAAGCTGTAGCCTCTTTCCATTGTTTTTAATGGACTAAGCGTATGTAATTTTGACGTTGCCGTTGCAAATAAAAGCTGTTTTTGCTTTAGCAGCTGCTGCATCTCTTTTGTCAGCATTTTCGTCAGCTGCTGTTGACGCTCCGCCGCTTTCGTTAACTGATGCTCGGGGTGATTGCGCAACAAAGCGGCTGTTAGCTGCTCGTAGTTCGTCCGTTTATGTTCAATGTACCTTCTACCTTCACGATAAAAACGCTCCATCAACTGATCTAACTGCTGCTCTTTTTGCTCGACCAACTTTTGAGGATAACGAAAAGCATATGATTTCTGGGATCGTTCAAGCCTGCGGCTACTAGACTGAAGCATTTCTTTCATCGAACGAAGAAGACGGATATTTCGCTGAGTCAATCTTTCTGTAATTTCACTGATATGAGGCACAGCTAATTCCGCAGCACCTGTTGGAGTAGGAGCGCGAAGATCTGCTACAAAATCTGCAATTGTAAAATCGGTTTCATGTCCAACCGCTGAAATAACAGGAATAGTAGAAGTGAAAATTGCACGAGCAACGCTTTCTTCGTTAAAAGCCCAAAGCTCTTCAATTGACCCACCACCGCGGCCAACAATTAATACGTCTGCTTCTTTACGACAGTTTGCTTCTTCAATTGCCTTAATGATAGACGGTGCCGCATTCACTCCTTGAACAAGAGCGGGCATAACAATAATGTTCGCATTATATCTGCGCTTTAATGTCGTAATAATATCACGTACGGCTGCTCCAGTTGGAGATGTAATAACACCTATTGTTGTTGGATACTTCGGCAGTTTGCGTTTCCTAGCAGGATCAAATAAGCCTTCTTTTTCCAGCTTTTTTTTCAGCTGTTCGTAGGCTAAGTATAAGTTTCCAACGCCGTCAGGCTGCATTTCTTTTACGTACATTTGATAATTTCCGCTTGGTTCATAAACCGAAATTTCAGCTCGAATGAGTACATTCATTCCTTCTTCAGGCTGAAAATTAAGCTGCCGGTTATGCCCAGCAAACATAACGGCTGCGATACGAGCATTTTGATCTTTCAAGGTGAAATACATATGTCCCCGACTATGACGTTTAAAGTTGGAAATTTCTCCTTTAATCCATACATCTTGCATGTGAGGGTCTACATCAAACTTGCGCTTAATGTATCGTGTAAGAGCCGTAACGGTTAGATAACGCACTTCACTCATCGTTTTGCCTCCTTTGCAGTCACCCTCTCCCCTTTATATAAAGGAGAGAAGCATTTTGGTCACTTGATTTGGCAAGATGAACCTTTATTTAGATAAAGTTGTTAACACTTTAGACAATACGCCATTGATAAACTTGCTTGATTGATCATCGCCGAACGTTTTTGCTAATTCAATCGCTTCATTTAACGTAACGCTCGTAGGAATTTCTTCTTCATACTTCATTTCGTATACGGCGATACGCAGGATAACGCGGTCTACAGTAGCTACACGATCTAACGTCCATTTTTCTAAATGATTGCGTAAAAGTTCATCAATTTCTTGCTGATGTTCAACCACACCTAGCACGAGACTTTCTAAAAATTGATCAGACTTTTCATTTTGTACAACATTTCCGATTGCCTCCATTGGCTCGGTCTGCCCTAAATCATGCTGAAATAGTGCTTGTAATGCTTTTTGGCGTGCTGTATGTCTTTTCATTATTTTTGCTCCTTTATTTATCTTCTTCAACTAGTATACCTAGATAATAGCATAGTTTATGAAACGATACTTCATTGTTCTTATACGAAGTTTGTAGAACACGAAAAAGACCATCTTTATGACGAGACAGTCTTTTTCACTTTACCATAGCTTGTGCTGAAAAGGAACAAGTAATCATACGTTATTCCATTTTAGCAACAGCCGTTAGGTAAACGTTTGTTTTATTCAATTTCTTCAATATTAGTTTTTTGCGTATCAAACTGAATCCCTACGATATGAATGTTTACTTCATCGAGATCAATAGCTGTCATATTTTTAAGGGCTTGACGAATGTTATCTTGTACTTGTTGCGCTACGTTTGGAATAGACACCCCAAACTTCATCATACAAAATACGTCTACTTTTATCCCGTTTTCTGTTAAGTCCACTTTTACACCTTTACCGTGGTTTTTCTTTCCTAGTTTCTCCACAACGCCAGCTGCAAAATTTCCTCTCATTGCAGAAACGCCTTCTACTTCAGAAGCAGCAATACCCGCAATGACTTCAATAACCTCAGGAGCAATTTCTACTTTGCCAAGAGAATTTGGGTGTTCTTCCATTTCTAATACATGATTTTCATTCATGTACAGCACCTCCTATAGTTTATATTATACTAAGAATTCATTACGTCATATAGCTCAAGAAACTTCGTGTTGAATTCACCGCTAACAAATTTTTCATGATTTAATAGTTTTTGGTGAAAAGGAATAGTGGTTGCAACGCCGTCGATAACAAATTCATCTAACGCGCGCTTCATTCGTTCAATAGCTTCCTCACGAGTTGGCGCATGAACAATCAATTTAGCCACCATTGAATCATAGTAAGGCGGGATTGCATAGCCCGGGTATGCAGCAGAGTCTACGCGCACTCCGTAGCCACCTGGCGGCAAGTACATTTGAATCGTACCTGGTGAGGGCATAAAGTTCTTCTCTGGGTTTTCCGCGTTGATTCGGCACTCAATTGCCCATCCGTTAAATGTCACTTCTTCTTGCGTAAACGGTAAAGTTTCACCATTTGCCACTTTGATTTGTTCTTTAATTAAGTCAACTCCTGTCACCATCTCTGTAACAGGGTGTTCTACTTGGATACGCGTATTCATTTCCATGAAGTAAAATTTGTTTTCACGGTAATCATAAATGAATTCCACTGTTCCGGCTCCTGTGTAATTAACGGCTTGAGCAGCTTTAACAGCAGCGTCGCCCATTAATTCACGCGTTTTTTCGTCTAACGCTGGAGAAGGCGTTTCTTCAATTAATTTTTGAAGACGACGTTGAATCGAGCAATCACGCTCTCCTAAATGTACAGTATTCCCATGAGAATCAGCCAACACTTGGATCTCAACGTGACGGAAATCCTCAATGAACTTTTCAATGTACACTCCAGGGTTACCGAAAGCTGTAGCAGCTTCTTGCTGAGTAATTGTAATACCTTTAATAAGCTCTTGTTCATTTTTGGCAACGCGGATTCCTTTTCCTCCGCCTCCTGCCGTTGCTTTAATAATAACAGGATAGCCAATATCATTAGCGATTGACATACCGTCTTCCACTGACTCTACAATTCCAGTTGAACCAGGAACAATTGGAACACCCGCTTCACGCATCGTTTCTCTCGCTACGTCTTTTGTTCCCATTTTGTTAATGGCTTCAGGACTTGGTCCTACAAATGTAACGTTACACTCTCTGCATAGCTCTGCAAAATCAGCGTTTTCAGCTAAAAAGCCGTATCCAGGGTGAATGGCGTCACAGCCCGTTAGCATCGCAACACTCATAATGTTTGTAAAGTTTAAATAGCTGTCTTTAGATGACGTTGGTCCAATACAATACGCTTCGTCTGCTAATTGTACATGCAAAGAATCGCGATCAGCTTGAGAATGAACAGCTACTGATTCTACACCTAACTCTTTACACGCTCGAATAATTCGAACCGCAATTTCTCCTCGATTCGCAATTAATAGCTTTTTAATCATATTTACCGCTCCTTATTCAGGCTTTACTAAGAAAAGAGGTTGACCGTATTCTACAAGTTGTCCATTTTCAACTAATACGTCAACGATTTCACCTTTAACTTCTGCTTCGATTTCATTAAATAATTTCATTGCTTCTACGATACATACAACCGAATCTTTTTGTACTTTATCTCCAGGAGTCACGTATATATCTGATTCTGGCGATGATGACGCATAGAAAGTCCCTACCATCGGAGATGTAATTTTATGTAAGCTTTCATCAACCGCTGGGGCCGCTTGTTCTTCTTTTGGTTGAGCAGACTGTGCTGCTGGGGCTGGCGCTGGAGCCGCTGCTGCCTGCGGTGCAGGTGCTGCCGCTTGTTCAGGTGCCGAAACCACTACTTGCTGCGCTTGTTTGGAAACAATTGCGTCTTTTTTCTTCATCTTGATTTTGGAGCCTTCGTGCTCATAGGTGAACTCCTCGATTGATGATTGATCAACTAGTTTAATGATCTCACGGATCTCTTGAATTTTTAACATATTGAACACTCCTACCTCATGAAAATAGAATTCTCTACAATGTTAATAATACGACAGATGGCTACAGCCATTCAATTCGTTTGGCAAACATTAAAAAGAAGTTCCACTTACTCTATAATAACTTTTTAGCGTTATCGTTTTATAAATGGAAACATAGCTTTACAGATGACAACACTTATGAAAACGTTTGTCACCTAGTACTAATATAAGATTATGAAACCTATTATAACCGAAGTAAAAAAAGAAAGCCATGTTAAAATTTTTACCGTCTCGCTTAGATTTTAGTCATTTCATAAAAAAAGAAGTGTAAACAACCCCAATTTGCGGCTGTTTCACACTTCTTTTATTCCCTTTATTTAGTTGGTTGAAACTCTACCGCTACTTCTTTTGGACCCATTTCTTTTTTGACTAGCTGAATGATTTGATTTGCTTTTGTTTTTGAGTGTTTTTCTGTCTTAACCGTAATTTGTACTTGCTTTCCGTCTGCTCTTACTAGCGCGTCACTGTATCCTTTTGCTTTAATTAATGTTTCCAGCGTGGCTTCTTTTTCCCCAAGCTTTGATAATTCATCAATTTTATCCATCGCCTTGCTTACTTCCGCAGGCGTCACATTTTTTGATGCAGCTACTTCTTGATACTCTTCTTTTAATTGACTTCTTTCATCATTTAATTCCAAACGAAGAGCCGTAAATAACTCGTCGCTATCTGTGCTTGATACAACCGCTGATTCTTTTGCATTTTTAGCCGTTTCCTTCTTTACATCTCCTGCTGAGCCTTCAGTTTTTGAATCTTCTTTTGTTCCTGATTTCTCATCTGTCTGTTGTTTTGTATTTTCTGCAGGAGCCTTATCATCAGCCTGCTTTTCGCTCTGTTTTTCATTATCTACTAGCGCAACATTACTCTGAGGATTTTCTGGCGTTGTCATGTAATACACCGATAATACAACAACTAAACTTAACATTGTTAATAACCAAACCGTTTGCTTTTTTAATAACATATTCATTTCCCCCTCATCCTTTTTTCGCTAATACTGCTACTCTATGACTTGGTATATCGAGTGCTCTTGTCACAGCTTCAATAATAGATTTCTTTACCTCGATATTATCAGCTCCTTTAGCGACAACTAACACGCCTCTTACTTTGGGCTTTTCGGTTTTAACTACAACAGGCTTTTCTTGTTCTCCACTTCTTACAATGACCAGCTGTTCGTCTGTTGAGGAATCTTCAACTTTACGAGTCCCTCCTTCACGGTCCGTTTCGTTGGTGGTTTGCGATTTTGTGACGCTGTTTTTTTCATATATTTTGGATTCTGTTGCATCTAGGTTCACAATTACTTTTACCTTACTTACGCCTCTAACTTGATCCAAAATATCTTTCAATTCTTCCTCATACCGCTCTTCATAACCTGTCATTGTTGTTGTCTTTTTAGAGCTAAAAGCGGGAACATCCTGTGATACCGGTGGTGCGCTGGTTTCTTTGCTTGCACTCTTTAGTAATCCGCCTGAATTCATAGATGTTGTGAGTGAGTTGCTAAATACCATAAAGATAACGCCTGCAGCTAGTAAAATGCCTATATACATTAACTTTGAAGGTTTCTTCGTAGTTGATGACTGTTTAAGTGAAAAGAACCGCTGAAAAAATGATGGGTCACCTTTTTCTGGCTTTTGACTCATTTCGTGTCTCCCTCCTCCATATTCACAACAACTTGGCCTTGTTTTACATCCCATTTTGCTGCTAAATAGTTGGATAATTTCTTGGATTCTGTTGGCTTGTTTGTTTCGATCGGTGTGGAGGTATCAATAGAAATAACTTTCACAGCTGAAACAACCTCGGAATCATCCGATGCTTTTTTACTTACGGCAACTGAAATAGATTTAATATTATCAGCGGTAGGTTCGTCGTTCGGCTTTTTTGTTTCAATGTGAATTCGATCAATTGCTACACCATACTGATCCATCAACTCCTCTTTTACATCTGCCTCCATTTGGACAGCCATTTGTTCTAAAATATATGCACGTTGTGAAGCTTGTATTTCTTTTTTCTGATTTTCTATTGAATTTTCTACCTGCTGATCGGATCGAATAGATGATAAGCTAAGTGATTTCAGCATTTGATTAACATCGACTTTGAAAATTTGAAAAACGGGTGTAATAATAATCAGCATTAAAAGAAGTCCAACCACCAGCTTTGTATATTTTTGAAAACTAGAATTGGGCAATAGTAAATTAATAATGGTAGCTAATAAGATAAAAAGAACGATATTAGTAATCCACGTCGTTAAGGCCTGCAATTTCTTCACCTCACCATCATTGTGACGTTGCTCGCTGTAATGATGACCGTTAAACATAAGAAAAACATAAGCGAGACAACCGCAAGCGCCGCAAAAATATAGATGACGCTTTTACTGATAATGCTCAAGCAGGAAATAACCGGTCCTCCTCCAATGGGTTGAAGAAGAGCTGCTGCTAGCTTATAGATAAAAGCAAGCGTTAACACTTTAATAGCCGGAAACGCGACGATTAACAGTAAGACTGCTACTCCAGCAATCCCTACTGAATTCTTTAATAGAAGCGAGGCACTGATGACTGTATCAGCCGCATCTGTGAACACACGCCCTACAACAGGTATAAAGTTCCCTGTGACAAACTTTGCCGTTCGAATTGTAATACCGTCGGCAACAGCTGAGGTAGCCCCTTGAACGGATAGCACTCCTAAAAAAACAGTTAGGAATATTCCGAGCACGCCAATGCTTATATTTCTCAACAGCTGTGCAAGCTGTGTAACCTTATGTTCATCTGAAATCGTACTCACAATGCTAAGCAGTGCTGAAAGAAAAAGCAGCGGCATCACTACGTATTGAATAAGCAAACCGCTTGTGTTCATTAAAAACAAAATCATCGGATGAAAAAAGGCTGCCGATACAACTCCTCCTGATGATGCCATTAAGGCAAGCAGCAGCGGCACCAGAGCTAAAATGAATTTGGTCATGGTCTCAATCGCTCCCGTTGCATAAGAGATAGCAATTTGAAAACTATTAAGAGCAATGATGATCAAAACCATATATACAAGCGCATACGCTACTTTACTTACTGTTTGCTGATTAAACGCACTTTGGAGCGTTTGTAAAAACACGCTAAAAACCGTTAGCATAATGAGTGTACCGAGGAGCTTTCCATTCGCTAATACTTCATGAAATAAAAACTTTACAAGACCTCCTAGCCATTCTTTAAGAGAGAACTCTTTTTCTCCTTTTAAAAAATCGACTAAACTTCCCTTCTGACTCTCGGGTAAAAAGCCGCCGTATTGGGTAATAATATCGTCCCAAAACTGTTTGACTTCATCGATACCGAGCTTATCAATTTGTTCATTGACAAGTTCTTGCTGCTTCGGGGGTTCGGAAGCTTGTACATTTTCTGGAAAGAAAAAAAAGAGGAACAAAAGAAGAGCGAGTATATTCACTTTAAACGTCCACCGCTTCATTTCGTCACCTCATATTAAGTAAAATTAATTGGGCAGCATTGAAATAATCGTTTCAATAATGACCGTTAAAATAGGAATTGCCATGGAGAGAATCAGCACTTTTCCACCTAATTCAATTTTAGAAGCAATGGCACCTTGCCCTGCATCTTTCGTAATTTGAGCACCAAATTCGGCGATATAGGCGATACCAATAATTTTCAAAATGGTTTCCACATAAATCATGTTAACGTGGGCATTAATCGACAGCCGCTCGACCATCTTAATAATTTCGTAGATTTGATCAATTAAAAAAAGAAAGATCACGGATCCCACGAATACAACAAGTAAAAAAGCAATAGGTGATTTATGTTCTTTTAAAATAAGAGCCAAAAACGTAGCTACTAACCCTAAGCCCACAATTTGAAGCATTTCAATGGCAACTCACCCCTCTACCCTTGAAATAAAAAAACCGATTTGATTTTTTGAAATAAGTCCTCTACAATCGAAGCAACCATAAATAAAATATAAATAAAACCGATGAGGGTAACCCAGTTCGCGTAATCTTTTTTTCCCATCTGTTCGAGTACGGTGACTAAAAAAGCTACGACGATACCAATCCCAGCAATCTGAAAAATGGTGTTCATATCAATTCCCACATTCAATCCTCCTCTATCGCTACATCAATAGAATGACCAGTAGCAACCCAGATAGAAAGCCTAAACTTTTAACCATTTTTTCATAGCGGTTCTGCTTATCAACTGCATCTTGTTCTTCGCGTTCAAGATGATTCAGCGTCAGTAAGATATGCTTTTGCTGCGAATAACGATCATGCTGACCAAGCGTTTCACCAAATTGTTTTAAGATTTCTATTTCTCCCGTTTTAAGTGCGGTTTGTTTCCAAAATTGGTCCAACGTCTTTTCCCAAGCTTCCTTGACACTTTCACTACCTTCTTTTAATTTCATTGAAAACTCATTAAATAAAGAAGCCAAAGGATTAGGAAGCTGTAGAGATAACAAATGAGCAACTTCTTGAAGAGGCCGATTGCTGTACATAATTTCTGCTTCTAACGACCTCAGAGCCGTTTTTAATTGCCTGAGCTGCCTAGGTCTTGCACTAAGCTGCTTTGCAAATTCAAATCCTGTGTAAGTGGAAGCAAATAAGATAAAGATGGCACCAAACAGTTTCATACACCATCACCCTTTACTATTTTCAATAAGCGACTTTTCAGCGGACGTTTTCATGGAATTATAGTGTTCATCGTAGATAGCCTGAAGTGTTCCAGGACCTCGGCTGTTCGATAGCACAACATACCTTTTGAATACGTGAAGTTTCATTAAAGCTTGCAAAGTGGGACGCTTCATTAAATCGTCAATGTCATAGCCATGAACAGTCATAATGACACGAACGCCAGCATTAACCGCTTCAAGTACGGCCTTACAATCTTCTTCACTTCCCACTTCATCCACGATCAGCACATCGGGGCTCATGGAGCGAATCATCATCATCATGCCTTCAGCTTTCGGACAGCTATCTAATAAATCCATTCTAGATCCGAATGTATGCTGAGGAACCCCTTTAACAGCCCCAGCAATTTCTGATCGTTCATCTACAATTCCCACTTTAAACGGAGGAATCTTAGAGCGCTCTATGCCAGTACTTATTACTCTGGCTAAATCGCGAATCATGGTTGTTTTTCCTGTTTGAGGAGGTCCTATAATGACCGTACTTTGCCAATAGCGATTGTATAAAAAAGGAATAAGCTGATTCGAAATACCAATCTTTTGTTTAGCAATCCGGATATTAAAGGATGATACATCTCGAATCACACGAACCTGTCCATTTTCCGTTACAACTTTTCCCGCTAGCCCAACCCGGTGCCCGCCTTCAATGGTGACATATCCTTTTTTCAATTCTTCTTCAATCATATAAATCGAAAACTGGCTTAATTTATTTAAGATGAATAAAGCATCTTCTGCACTTGGAAGATACGATTCGAAATATGGCTGATTGTTGATTGTAAATTCGACAGGTCTTCCTATGCGCACTCGAATTTCTTCTAGTACATGAGAATGGTTTGTGACATAAAATTCAACAGTCTTTTTTAAATTAGGCGGAAAGATTGCAAGTATTTCGTTTAACATATTCATCCCCTCATATTTGAACTCACTTCAATGTATTATAAGCTTGACCATTTTATGCCTACCTTTTATTTAAAAACACCGATTAAAATGAAGAGCACTCCTACTACAATCATGATTAATTTCCCAAAAGATAATTGATCGGCTACGGACACTAAACCTATGGTAAAAGAACTCACCATTACAATCGGACCAACAAGCGCTAACATTCCATTAATCATTAACGCTTTTTTCACATCATTGTTTGTGACAATTAAAATAGCGGCAATAAACTCAATAAATGAAGAAATAAATCGAAGGCACGCCATCGTTAATACCGTACCGTTTAAATGATCCAACCACTGCTTCATAAGCCCCTCCTATACCTCTGCGTTGTTTAGTACAACCTATGCAAAATAAGGAAGAGTTAGCACAAAAAAACACACAAAAAAGGCAGAGAATCATTCTCTGCCTTTTTTGTGTGTTTGCAGCTTGCTTACACGACCGAATTACGCGCGTGATACGTAGCTGCTGTCTGTTGTGTTGATAATTAATACGTCGCCTTCGTTTACGAAGAACGGAACGTTTACTGTTAAGCCAGTTTCCACAGTTGCCGGTTTTGTACCGCCAGAAGCTGTGTCACCTTTAATACCAGGTTCAGTTTCTGTTACTTTAAGCTCAACTGTATTTGGAAGTTCAACACCTAATGTCTCACCTTGGTACATCATAATTGCTACTTCCATATTTTCTTTTAAGAATTTTAGTTCATATTCAATTGCACTTGCCGGAAGCTCTAATTGCTCATAAGACTGGTTGTCCATGAATACGTGCTGATCGCCGCTTGCATATAGATATTGCATTTTACGATTATCAATTTGAGCTTTTCCTACCTTTTCACCTGCACGGAACGTTTTTTCTTGCACAGCTCCTGTACGAAGGTTACGTAGTTTTGAGCGAACGAATGCAGCGCCTTTACCAGGCTTTACGTGTTGGAAATCCATTACACGCCAAATACCTCCGTCTACTTCTACTGTCAAACCTGTACGAAAATCATTTACTGAAATCATGAAGAAATCCTCCTACATTTTATAAAATAATGAACTCTTTTGATGAGTGCGATAATGCCTCATTACCTTCTGCTGTGACGATCGTATCATCTTCAATACGAACGCCCCCTAAGTCTGGTATGTAAATACCTGGTTCAACGGTTACAATCATACCTGGCTGCAGTACATCTGTAGATTTCACAGAAAGTGATGGGCCTTCATGTACTTCTAACCCTACGCCGTGACCGGTCGAATGTCCAAAATACTGGCCGTATCCGTGTTCTGTAATATAATCACGCGTTAGCGCATCTGCTTCTTTACCCGTCATACCTGCTTTGATGCCGCTCATTCCGTTAAGCTGCGCTTGCAGTACGACATTATAAATTTCTTTTAGCTTATCACTTACTTCACCAACCGCAAATGTTCTTGTGATATCTGAACAGTAACCATTATAGTATGCGCCAAAATCAAGCGTTACAAGTTCGCCTTTTTCAATGACTTTGTCAGAAGCAACACCATGGGGTAAAGCCCCGCGATGCCCTGAAGCAACAATTGTATCAAAAGATGAAGATGTTGCGCCTTGTTTTCTCATAAAGAACTCCAGTTCATTAGATACTTGAAGCTCTGTTAAACCAGGACGAACAAAGGTTAAAATATGTTCATATGCTGCATCTGCTATTTTTGCAGCTTCCTTTAATATCTTAATCTCTGAGTCACTCTTTATCAAGCGTAAGTTTTCGATTGCGTGCGAGATTGGAACAAGTTCCGCGCCGATATGCTTATCAAATAATTGATGTTGTCCATATGTAACATAATTCTGTTCAAAACCAAGCTTTTTAATTCCAAATTGTTTCACTACATTCGCTACTTCTTCTACAATAGGACCCTTGTGCTGAACAATATCAAAACCTTCTGTTTGACTAGTTGCTTGTTCAACATAACGAAAATCTGTTACAAATGCCGCTTTGTCTTCAGAAATAATAACGACACCAGCAGATCCTGTGAAATTGGTCATATAGCGTCTGTTATATTCACTTGTAATTACAACACCGTCCACATTTAACTTTGAAAACTGTTCGCGTAGTTTTTCGATTTTCATTTTATTTCCCCCTTAATTGTAAAAGTGCCTGCAGGGCAAGCTCGTATCCATATAAACCTAACCCGACAATTTGACCATGTGTAACAGGTGCCGTCACCGAATGGTGGCGAAACTCTTCACGCTTATGTACGTTCGAAATATGCACTTCAATAACAGGAACAGATATACTAGCAATCGCATCTCGAATGGCATAACTGTAGTGAGTAAAAGCACCAGGATTGATCATAATCCCATCAAATTTCTCATCCGCTTCATGAATCCAGTCGATAATTACCCCTTCGTGATTAGACTGTACGCATTCAACTTCTACCCCATGGTCTCTGCCTGCTCGCTGAAGCTTCTCTTCAAGATTTTGAAGATTATCTGTCCCATATACCGCCGGTTCGCGTACGCCTAAACGATTTAAATTAGGACCGTTTATTACTAAAATCTTATTCATCTTACTTCAACACTCTCCCCTACTACGAACCCTTTATGCAGCTCACTCATGTGAGTTTGCACTTTATTTTTCTTTTTAAATCATTATATAGAATATATTAGCATACGTTGGAACATTCACACTACTTATTCGCCGTTTGAAAATCTGTAGATTCATCTTTTGTTTGAAGCTCTGCCGCTTCAAAAGAAATGGAATATCCGATGAATACACCATATAAAATATAAATACAGAGGGATGAAATAATCGTGTTAGCTGGAAGCTCTCCAATTGTTTTTAAGTTGGGAAAGAGCGGATTCAAAACAACGAATACAATTGCCCACCATAATAAGCCGTAAGCAAAACCTATCCAAATTGTTTTAAACTTCTTTAATAGGACGTAGTATAACAACCCGACAACAATAGATAATACCCCTATAAGAAAAATACTGACGATAACACCTATTCCTTTGTCCTTCCAATCACCTAATGCCCAAGGATCTAAAAGCATATTTGGATTGATAACGCTAAAGCTAAACAGATAATTTAAATAGCCAATAAAGCTCCAGAAAATCCCTCCAAAAAAGGAAATAAAGATGGCTTTAAATAAAAAAGACATTTCCTGTTTATGCGTAGGGTGGTTATCCTGTTTTTTTTCATGCTGTTCTTTAGGTTCTGACATATTAATCACCTCTTGATGTAGTATGAACTTTTTTCTCATTTCCTACTGACTCATTTCTAAGTTTTTACGTTTATTACTCTTCCTATACGCAAGAAGGGAGCCTGATATCAAAGAGACATTTTAAAACTACTTGGCACAGAGTTTCATAAACAAATTTTATAAGTTAAAGGAAAAAAATTCATAACAAGGGTGTGGAGATGAAAAATATTGGCTAAACTAGATAACATGCATCCGCCTAGAGGTTTATTTGATTTTGCTGTAGAATATAAAATACTAAGAAGTCTAGTCTAGTTAAGTTAGGTTGGTGCCTGAAATGTCTAAATTACAAAAACCTGCGTATGGTGGTCAAGCCGTTATAGAAGGCGTCATGTTCGGTGGCAAACGTATGATGGTGACGGCTATTCGCCGCAAAGATCAATCTATTGATTATTTTCATTCAAAAAGAAAATCAAATTCCGTACTCACTGCTTTAAAAAAAATTCCTTTTTTACGAGGAATTGCTGCTATTGTTGAAGCCAGTGCAAACGGTACGCAGCACTTGAACTTTTCCTCTGAACGCTATGACGTGAATCCAGAAGATGATGCTCAAGTAGCAGAAGAACAACAAAAAGAGAAAAAAGAATCAAAACTATCTTTAATATTTGGCGTTGCAACTATTGGTGTAATATCCTTTCTTTTCGGGAAAGTACTATTTACATTGATTCCTGTGTTTTTAGCACAATTGACACGTCCTGTTTTCACTTCAAGTGTAGCTCAGGTTTTTATTGAAGGAGTATTTAAACTATTATTGCTCCTTGGCTATATTTATGTGATTTCACAAACGCCACTTATTAAACGGGTGTTTCAATATCATGGAGCAGAACACAAGGTCATTAATGCATATGAAAACAATGCTGAACTTACGGTAGAAGCCGTGCAAGCACAATCTCGACTTCATTATCGCTGCGGAAGTAGCTTTATCCTCTTTACCGTAGTTGTAGGAATGTTTGTCTACCTACTCGTTCCAACGGATCCTCTTTGGTTACGAATTGTGGATCGCCTTGCATTAATCCCAGTTGTCCTTGGTTTATCATTTGAAGTGTTACAGTTAACCAATAAAGTTCGTCATGTCCCTCTTCTTCGCTTTTTAGGTTATCCCGGTTTATGGCTTCAGCTTTTAACAACCAAAGAACCAAAAGATGATCAAGTTGAAGTTGCGATTGCTTCATTTAAAGAACTTTTACGCGTTGAAAATGAACTTTCTTCTACCACTGACGAACAAGTTGTCTAATCCACACCGTTTTGCTTTCTTTTTTTACTATTTTAGGAGGTGAACAAAATGAGACGTCCATTCGTGAAACCACTTGTATATGGTCTAATCGGGTTAGGAGTCATTGGCTTTGCATTTACGTTGATTACAGATCCAGCTGTTTTATTACGTCAAGCAGGTTATATTTTTCTGTTTATCATTTTGTTTTACTTAGTTTATCGGTTTATTCTCCGCCCTTCTCAGACAAAAGGTCAAGATAGAGGCTATGTGCGCGCAGTAAAACAATCAAAACTGCGTCAAAAAGAAAAAGAGCGAGGAAGCAACAAAGTTGATATGCATACGTACCGAAGCTCAAATAAGCGCCCGGTATCCAAATCAACGAAACCGCTAAAGAAAAAGAAAAACAACTCACACTTGACCGTCATCGAAGGTAAAAAAGGAAAAAAGAAAAATAGAGCATTCTTTTAAAAAAACAAGGAGAAAAGCCTCCTTGTTTTTTTAATAGCACCATTTTTTCAAAAATGCCCTTGTACGCTTTTTTCCAAACGCAATCAGCTCTTCCTTCCGTTCTTCTGTGAGGGTAAATTCTGTCGCAAAAACTTGATTAACAGGTAAAAAGATAATATTTTTTTCGTGACGTTTTGAAATATGTCTTGCATCGTGCGCATCTTTCATCGTCTCAAAAAGCGCGCTGAATAAACCAACGGCATTTTTAATTTTATTCCGTTCCCTTTCTTCGTCCTTCGGGCTCAGCTTCACACCAATTACCGGTCGCTTCTTAAGACTTTTATCATCATCAAACAGAAAAATTGGAAAGTTGCTTAACACGCCCCCGTCGACTATTAAACTGCTTGGGGTAGATTTTAATTTAACCGGCTCAAAAAAATATGGAATGCTGCAGCTCATTCGAACGGCTCTTGCTACAGAAAAGCGATTCGGGTCGATTTGATATTTAGGCAAATCATCCGGAAGAACAAGCATCGTACTGTTGGTCAAATCTGACGCAATAATACGCAGCGACTGATCAGGCAAATCAGCAAATGTACGAATTCCTCTGCTCCGCAATTTCTCAGCAATCCACTTTTCCAGCATTTCTCCTTTATACAATCCCATTTTCCAATATAAAAACAGCCACTTTGTCAAGCTTGATGGTAAAAAAGACATTCTTTGATCTAAAAAAGACGATAACTCAATTTCATTCATCATTTCAACAATTTCTTCACTTGTATAACCGGCTGCTACAAATGCACAAATAATGGAACCCGCACTCGTTCCAGCTAACCGCCGAAAGATCAAGCCTTTTTCTTCTAGAGCTTGTAAAGCGCCAATCAGTGCAAGCCCTTTAATACCGCCACCTGAAAACACTCCGTCGACGTACACAGCCTCTCCTCCAAACTACCCACTCTACATTTGTAGTCGACTCAGCAACAAGTTATGATAAAAAGAAAAAAAGCAGTGACGCTATTGGCCGCTGCTTTTTTCTTATAATTTCTGCTCTTCTTCATTTCGTTTTTGTACATTGCGAAGATCTTGAATACGGTTATGATTTTCTTCAAAGTATTGAACCAAATCTCCAATTCGATCAATGGAATTCCAGCTTAAATGATGTTCAATTCCTTCTACGTCATCATAAATATTTTTCTCATCTACGCCAATGATGCGCAGCAGCTGCTCTAAAAGCTCGTGGCGATAAACAAGACGCTTTCCAATCTTCTGCCCCTTAGCTGTTAAAACAAGGCCTCGATATTTTTCATAAATTAAGTACTCATCTTTGTCTAGCTTTTGAACCATCTTCGTTACAGATGAGGGGTGAACCGCCAATGCATCAGCAATATCAGACACTCGAGCGTATCCTTTATCTTCAATTAGCATATATATTTGTTCAATATAATCTTCCATACTCGGTGTAGGCATGAAATCTCCCCCAATTAATATTATGTATTGCTAATAATAAGTCATAAATGTCTGTTTCTTAGAGTGATATCGTGTTCATGTTTGATAATCTATGTGAAAAAAACGTGTAAATAAAGCGATGTCATAAGATAAAACTGGATAAAAGACATTCAATTAAAATCATACTACAATGCTTATTCAAATACAAGAACCGTTTGATCTCGCTTCTTATTTATGCCCCATTTTTATACATAATAAAAGCTGACTCGTTTGAGTCAGCTTTTACTAGTCAATCATGTTCAAAATTAAAGGCCGCATTTCAGCTGTGCACCACAGTTTGTACATGTGTTGCATCCGCCCATTTCTTCTACCGTTCCTTGACGGCAAACCGGACAAGTATTACCTACTTCAGAACCGATTGTTACATCAGTTGAACGAATTTCATTAATTGTATCAACTAACACAACGTGCGGTTTCGTTTCTTCTTTTGGCGCTTCAATTTCTTCATCAAACGTATTTTCTTCTGCTTTTAGCGTTAAGACTTGTGCATCACGGCTGCCGTCTACGTACACCGTACCGCCTTTTGCTCCGCCTTTATACAGACGCTCGTACACTTTTTGAACTTGCTCTACTGTGTAACCGCGAGGAGCGTTTACTGTTTTACTAATTGAACTGTCAATCCAGCGCTGAATCACACATTGCACATCCGCGTGAGCTTGTGGTGCAAGTTCCATAGCTGAAATGAACCATTCAGGAAGGTTGTTTGGATCTGCTTCTGGATGCTGATCTAAATACTCTTGAACGATATCAGCTTTTACTTCAATAAATTTACCTAAACGGCCGCTTCGGAAGTATGAGAATGAGAAATAAGGTTCAAGACCCGTTGATACTCCAACCATTGTTCCAGTACTGCCTGTTGGCGCTACTGTTAATAAATGAGAGTTTCGGATACCGTTCTCTTTAATGTTTTCACGAATATCTTCAGGCATTTTTTTCATGAAGCCTGTATTTGTGAATGCTTCACGTAAAGAAGCCGTTTCAGCATCTGTTTCGCCCACTAAGAACGGGAAGCTTCCTTTTTCTTTTCCAAGCTCTACAGACGCGCGGTAAGCCGTCGTTGCAATTGTTTCAAACACTTTATCTACTAACTCATTGCCTTTGTCAGAGCCGTACTCTGTTTCACAATAAATAAGAAGATCGTGAAGACCCATTACACCAAGGCCAACGCGGCGTTCGCCAAGCGCTTGCTTTTGGTTTTCTTCTAAGAAATAAGGAGTTGCATCAATAACGTTATCTTGCATTCTAACGCCTGTTTCAACCGTTTGACGTAATTTTTCAAAGTTAACAGTTTTCGTTTCTTTATCTGCCATTTGCGCTAGGTTAACAGCAGCTAAGTTGCAGACAGAGAATGGTGCAAGTGGTTGTTCACCACATGGATTTGTTGCAACAACGTGCTGACCATATGCTTGAGCATTTGTCATATCATTAGCATTGTCAAAGAAGAAAATGCCTGGTTCAGCTGAGTACGTTGCACAAATATTAATTAAGTTCCATAGCTCTTTTGCACGGATAGTACGATACGTACGAACTTTGTTTCCTTGTTTTGCCCATTCGCGCACGTCGCCTACTTCGTGCCAGTTTTCATTGTAGTTAGCCATTTCTTCTTTTGAATAGCTTTCTACGTCTGGGAAGCGAAGTTCGTATTCTCCGTCGTTTTCAACAGCATCCATAAAATCTTTTGTTAAGCATACAGAAATGTTTGCCCCTGTTAAAAACTCTGAGTTATGAACGCTGTACGTTCCGCCTGTTTGCAGCTTTTCTTCTGCATCTTTGATGATTTTTTCACTGAACCCACCAAGACCAGGAATTTGTTTATAGTTAATGATTCCTTGGTACATCGCCTCTTCAGACTCTGTTAGCGGCGTGAACTTCAATTTATCTTGCGCATGTTTTTTAATCATTTCGTCATTTGTGTTTTCAATTAAGAAACGTAAAATGCGAGGGTTTTGCATTTTAGAAATAATAAATTCTACAATGTCAGGATGCCAGTCGGCAAGCATGATCATTTGGGCCCCCAATTTGTTACTCTTCGTTAAGAAGGGTACGGTCATTTCTGCCGTACTCTTACACTTTCATGTAAGATCAGACTATATCATCAAAGAAGAAAATTTCTCATACTTTCGATTCAGTTTAATGGTTCCATGTTTGTATAGTTCTTTTCCAAGTAGTTTAATTTCTTTAATACTGCTAAGGTATAAGTCACAACAGCCCTGTTTTTGTGTAATACAGCTAACATTTACTGCAAATCCCTTTGACTTAAGAAATACTAGGATTTCTTTTAGCATCTTAGAGTTTCCTGTGAAGCCCATTCTCGCTTTTTGATAGCCATTTCTTTCATAAACTCTGATATGACCATCTGCATCAAAGAATCCTCTTAAGTACGCCCATTGTAATTCCTCATTTTCAAAATCTATCCACTTTTCAAAGCCTGTTTTTTTAGGGCCGGCTCCTAGCATTATTAAGTCATTACACATTTTAGTTGAATTGATGGTTAATGAATATTTATTCTGTTCGTTGCTAGCATTTCTTTTTCTGAATTTGATAGCATCTTCTATATTCAATTCTTCACTGATATCCTGTAGTAATTGTTTATCTTGCTCCGCTAGAACTAGGACCAACCTTTTCGATTTCTTTCTGTCGAAAACTGTTCCATCTCCAGTGATGTAACCTACTACATAAGCTTGATTAGGCGTGAGGATACTTTCAAAATAATCTTCATTATATCTATAGATTTTATTTTTTAATTTCCCTGCTTCGCCTGGTGTTCTAACTTCAAAAAAGTGAAGTTCATCATTCCATCTTTTAATTGTGTTTCGTGCTATACCTAACATTTTTGATATATCTACTTGACTATAACCTTGATCATGTAACTTGATAACTGATTTTATGATTTCTTCTTTGTCTCGTGCCCCATAGCGACGTTTCCGTTTGCTATGGTTTACTCCTTCCTTTGCTTCCATCATAACACCTACTTTATTCACTAAAGTTTTATTACATTAGAACTTTTAGGAAGTTTCAATAGTCGTTGAACCTTTATCTTCGTTTCCAAAGACACTTGGCTGCTGATTGCCCAATCTTTCCTCTTTTCTAACCATCACGCTCATCGTTGCCGATCACGTTGTGGTGAAGAAAGCTCTAAGGGTGTTCCAGCAATTCACGAGATTACGTCGCCGGTTTGTTAACGACGCGACCCACCCTGCTCAACAAGATGCGTCAGTTTAGCAATATCATCTAACCATGAAACCGAACCAGATGATTTACCGTTTACACCGCGAGCCAGCGTGTTGCGCGGGCGAAGAGTTGAACCATTCGTTCCAACACCGCCTCCACGGCTCATGATTTCCATTACTTGTTTGCGGTGTTCTGAAATACCTTCACGTGAATCTTTTACATAAGGCATTACATAACAGTTGAAGTACGTTACGTCTGTGTCAGCACCTGCACCGTAAAGAACGCGGCCAGCTGGTACAAAGTTTAGCTGAACAAGCTCTTGATAGAACTTTTCAAACCATTCTTTGCGCTTAGCTTCTGTTTTTTCCACAGAAGCTAAGCCTGTTGCATTACGTTTTGCAATTTGCTCATAGAAGACTTCTAGAGGTTTTTCAATGACATCTAAAGAACGAGTAATTAATCCGTTTTCTGCTTCTTCAGGCGATAAAGCTCCTCTAAACTCATCTTCTACCTTGACAACAGCGGTTTTTTGCTCAAAATTAATGCTTTCCACATAGCCAAGTCCTCGTGCTGGAAATTTTGGATCTTCCTTTACGGTTAGAACAACAAAATCTCCTTCTGATAACGTTAATTTTTCCGTATCTTTAAACGCATAGCGGTCTAACATTACCAATCTTGAAACACCTTTATGAGTCAACTTCATATCCGGTGTAATCGGATGTACTTGCGGAAAGCGTTCAATATCTGAATTGAGCTTTTCAACATTCATATTCACTTTTTGATTTAACAAAACAGTCATTCTCACAACTCCTTACCTATCGAACATCTATAAATTTATTAACTCTATTTCCTTTTAAAGGAAATAGAGTTTTTCAATCAACTATCAATAACTTACCACACGGCTTAGACGAATTCAATATATAGTATTTGACACTTCCCCAAACATCTACATATAGAAGGGTGTCAAGTGAAATATTTTTTTTTTCGTAAAAAAAGTGTTTGACTTTTCTTCTCTACGTATTCTATTAGCCAAGCATTATTTCTAAAAATTCCAATAAAAAGTGCAACTTATAGAAGTTGCACTTTTATCTATTTCTCATCCGCATTCGTTTAGCGCTTAAAGTTCCATTCATCCGATCCGTACTTTGTGCGCGCTAGTTCTTCTACGTATGCTTCCTCTTCTTCAGACAGTGTATACGGTTCTAAATCGATATCAAGAGCAGAAGCAAATCCTTTATAAAACGCTTCTTTGGCTTCTTCGATAGAAATTTTGCGGCCCGCAATTGCATTGATGGCTACCGCTTTAGAACGAAATGCGCGCTGCATTCTTTCTTTCACGCGATCATTTGGATAATTAAACACGCTGAATAATTTATCTTCATCAATCTCTAACAGAATAGAGCCGTGCTGTAGAATAACTCCTTTTTGTCTAGTTTGGGCACTTCCAGCAATTTTGCGGCCCTCTACAACTAGTTCATACCAAGAAGGAGCATCAAAACACACGGATGAACGAGGATTTTTTAAGCTATTTTTTTCTTCTTCTGAACGAGGAATAGCAAAATAAGCCTCGAGCCCTAACGAACGAAATCCTTCCAGTAAACCTTCAGAGATTACGCGATATGCCTCTGTAACTGTCTTAGGCATGTTAGGATACTCTTCAGATACAATTACGCTGTACGTAAGCTCTTCATCATGAAGCACGCCCCTGCCGCCCGTTGGACGTCTCACAAAGCCTAGTCCTAATTCTTTTACTTTATCAAAGTTAATTTCTTTTTCAGCTTTTTGAAAATAACCGATTGACAGCGTTGGAGGGTTCCATCCGTAAAAACGAATCGTAGGTGGAATTTCTCCTTTACTATGCCATTCTAATAACGCTTCATCTAACGCCATATTGTAATAAGGCGAACGGTTGTTGGAATCAATAAATCTCCACTTTGCTTTCATCTACCTCATCCTCAGCTATATGTAATATAAAAAATAAATCCGTTTTTTAGTCTACCAAAAGATTGAGCTAAGGAAAAGCAAAGAGCAACATAAAACTGCGAATTCAAATGTGGTAGTTTTTTCATTTTCGGGAAGAAATCCGCTAGGTTCAAGGCAAAATCGCTTTACTTCTAATTTCATTCACTTATATAATAAGACTATGGATTTTGTCGAAGAAAGGAAGAATCAGCATGTCAGCAATTACAGCAGTACTCATTTTACTTGGAGTAATCATCATATACTCTGTCGTTATGTTCTTTGTCCAACGTCGCATTATGAAAACGTTAACTGAAGAAGAATTCCGCAGCGGCTACCGCAAGGCACAGCTAGTTGATATTCGTGAACCGAATGAATTCGAAAACGGACATATTTTAGGCGCACGAAATATTCCTCTTTCACAGTTCCGTATGCGCATTAAAGAATTTCGTCCAGATCAGCCTGTCTACATCTATTGCCAAAGCGGAATGCGCACAGGGCGCGCAGCACAAATGCTTCGTCGCCACGGTGTTCAAGAAATATATGATTTAAAAGGCGGCTTCAAAATGTGGAACGGTAAAGTGAAAAAGAAAAAATAATGGTATGTATATAGAAAAACCTCGCCTTTGGGCGAGGTTTTTTTGTTAGACGTTTTGAACAGCCTGTTCTTTCTGATAGCGAAGGACTGGCTTTCTCGCTGCGAGCGTTTCGTCAAGGCGCTTCACAACCGTTGTATGCGGAGCTTCCTGTACGACTTCAGGCGTTTCTTCTGCTTCTTTTGCAATTTGAATCATCGCATCGATAAACGCATCTAGCGTTTCTTTCGACTCCGTTTCCGTTGGTTCGATCATCATGCACTCTTCTACGATAAGCGGAAAGTAGATAGTCGGCGGATGATAGCCAAAATCAAGCAGTCGTTTCGCGATATCCAATGTACGTACGCCAAGCTTTTTCTGACGTTTTCCTGATAAAACAAATTCGTGCTTACAGTGACGGTCAAACGGCAGCTCATAGTGCTCTGCTAGACGACGCATCATATAGTTGGCATTTAACACAGCATTTTCCGTTACGGCTTTTAAGCCGTCTGGACCCATTGAACGAATATACGTATAAGCGCGAACGTTGATACCGAAGTTGCCGTAAAACGGCTTTACGCGTCCAATTGACTGAGGACGGTTATAGTCAAAGTGGTAGCCTTGTTCTGTTTTCACAAGCACTGGTTTAGGCAGATACGGAATTAAATCTGCTTTCACCCCTACCGGACCAGAACCAGGACCGCCTCCTCCATGAGGGCCTGTAAACGTTTTATGAAGGTTTAAATGAACAACGTCAAACCCCATATCTCCAGGACGGGCTTTACTTAATACTGCGTTTAAATTTGCACCATCATAATAAAGCTTTCCACCTGCTGCGTGAACAATTTCAGCCATTTCTAAAATATCTTCTTCAAATAACCCTAGCGTATTTGGGTTTGTTAACATTAAAGCGGCTGTATCTTCTCCTACTACGCGGCGTAAATCCTCTAAGTCCACTAAACCATGTTCGTTTGATTTTACCGTTACCGTTTCAAATCCCGCAACTGTTGCCGAAGCCGGGTTCGTTCCGTGAGCTGAGTCTGGAACAATGACTTTTGTTCGCTGCGTCTCACCATTTGCTTCGTGATAGGCACGAATCATCATAAGCCCGGTCCACTCGCCGTGAGCACCTGCTGCTGGCTGAAGTGTTACTTCATCCATTCCTGTAATTTCTGTTAAATGCTCTTGTAAATCATATAAAAGTTCGAGAGCACCTTGAACCGTTTGCTCATCTTGAAGCGGATGAATATGCGCAAACCCAGCAATGCGTGCTGCTTGTTCATTCACTTTTGGATTATATTTCATCGTACATGAACCAAGGGGATAAAACCCTGAGTCCACTCCGTGATTTCGTTTTGAAAGCGCGGTGTAATGACGCATAATATCGAGTTCTGATACTTCAGGAAGCTCAGGAGCTTTGGTACGCACATACGCTTTTCCAAGCAGTTCTTCAGCATTTACTTGCGGCACATCTAACTCTGGCAATGAATAGCCGATTCGCCCTTCTTTACTGCTTTCAAAAATAAGTGATTGATTTTGATTAAGCATGAAGATCCCCCAATTCATTTACAAGTTGATCAATTTCCTCTTTTGTACGGAGCTCTGTAAAAGCAAGCAGCATGTGATTTTCAAGCGCTTGGTTATCACGGCTAAGATCATAACCGCCAATTATTTTTGATGCTAATAAATGATTGTTTGCTTCTGTTACCGAAACCGGAAGCTTCACGACTAATTCGTTAAAAAACGGTCCTTCAAATGCTACATTTACCCCTTTTGCCTTTAATGCTTCATATGCATAATGCGCTTTTGATAAGTTTTGCAGTGCCATTTCTTTTACACCTTGCTTGCCTAAAGCTGTCATGGCAACTGATGCTGCTAAAGCATTTAACGCTTGATTTGAACAAATGTTAGATGTCGCTTTATCGCGGCGTATATGCTGTTCACGCGCTTGAAGGGTTAAAACAAACCCTCGCTTACCGTTTTCATCGACCGTTTGCCCTACTAATCGTCCTGGGATTTTTCGCATAAGCTTAGACGTAGTTGCAAAGTATCCGCAGTGCGGGCCTCCAAATTGACTTGGAATACCAAATGGCTGTGCATCTCCAATGACAATATCAGCTTCGAATTCTCCAGGAGGCGTAAGTAAACCTAATGATAAAGGATTGCTTGAAACCACAAACATGCATTTTTCTTGATGAGTAATTTCTTCAATTTCTTTTAACGGCTCGATTTGTCCGTAGAAATTTGGGTATTGGACAATAACAGCTGCCACGTCACTCCCCATCTCTTTTTCTAATGCAATCATATCTGTTACGCCGTCTGCTGCAGGGATTTCTACCACTTCAATGTATTGACCCTTCGCATACGTTTTTAACACATCTTTTGACTCAGGGTGAACAGTCGCAGAGACAAGTACTTTTTTCTTTTTTGTTTGACCCGCACTTAGCATAGCAGCTTCTGCTAAAGCAGTTCCTCCGTCATACATAGAAGAATTAGCCACGTCCATCCCTGTTAACTCACAAATCATTGTTTGAAATTCAAAGATGGCCTGAAGTTCTCCCTGAGAAATTTCTGGTTGATACGGAGTATAGGCTGTATAAAATTCCGAACGAGAAATAACATGATCAACAATAACCGGCATGTAATGATCGTAAACTCCTGCTCCTAAAAAAGAAGCATAGTCTTTTAAATGAGCATTTTTAGCAGCCATACTATTTAATTCTTTTAACAGCTGAGGCTCTGAAGCCGCTTTTTTAATATTGTATTCTCCTTGAAAACGAACGCGCTGCGGAATATCTGAAAATAAATCATCAACAGATGAAACCCCAATTGCTGCTAACATTTGCTGCTGATCTTGTTCTGTCATTGGTAAATAGCGATGTAACATGTTAAATTCCTCCCCAAAGCTTACTTTGAACGTTTATAAAAAGGTGTTGAAACCACTTTTGCTTTTAAACGTTTTTTTCGAACCTGCACTTCCACTTCTTGACCAAGCTCTGTATACTCTGCTGACAATAGTGCTAGACCGATGTTTTTCTTTAATGTCGGTGACTGTGTACCTGTTGTCACAAATCCAATTTGTTCTTCATCTGCAAATACTTCGTAACCGTGTCTTGGTATACCTTTATCAATCATTTCAATTCCTACCAGCTTACGAGGTGCTCCGCTTTCACGCTGTTCTTTTAACACTTCTTTTCCAATAAAGCTGTCTTTGTTCGTTTTTACTGCAAATCCAATTCGAGCTTCAATGGGCGTAATATCTTTTGAAAGCTCTTGACCATATAAAGCCAAAGTAGCTTCAAAACGAAGCGTATCGCGAGCGCCTAATCCGCAAGGCAACACACCTTCATCACTGCCAGCTTCTAAAATAGCCGTCCACAAGTTAGAGGCGTCAGCTGAAGAACAATAAATTTCAAAGCCATCTTCTCCGGTGTACCCAGTACGTGAAACGAGAGCTTTTACATTCGCTACTTCTACATCATCAGCAAATGTAAACGGCTTTAATAAAGATAAATTTTCGTTCGTTAACGTTTGTAAAACTTTTTCTGCTACAGGACCTTGTAAAGCTAGCTGCGCAGTTTCATCAGATTGATTAACGAGCGTTACATCTCCTTGTTTGTGAGACACCAGCCACTCATAGTCTTTTTGAATATTAGCAGCGTTTACGACTAGCAAATACTCTTGATCTGCTTTTTTATAAATCAGCAAATCATCTACCGTGCCTCCGTCTTCATAACACATAGCCGTATACTGCGCTTTTCCATCTACGAGGGCAGAAACGTCATTTGTCATCGTGTGCTGAAGAAAGGCTAAGCTATCAGCTCCTGTTACAAGAATTTCTCCCATATGAGAGACATCAAAAAGGCCTGCCTTTGTACGTACAGCTTCATGCTCTTCTTTAATAGAAGAAAATTGAACGGGAAGAGCCCATCCTCCAAAATCAATTGTTTTGGCACCATATTTTTGATAGGTATCATAAAGCGGCGTTCTGTTTAATTCTGTTGTCATTTTTATGTCCTCCTCTTTTTCACGTGAAACTTTTCATAACAGGGAGTTTTCAAATAGTGTGGGGATCACTATGTATCCAAACAAAAAAGGACAGAAAACCCCCTACTGTATTTAGTAGGAAGTCTCTGTCCTTTTCACCTGAAAGTTTACCTATAAACGAATAGGTTTGCCTCGTGGGTGGTCTATAAACGCATAGACACTCTCCAGAGCTGCGTCAAACAAGAGTCTTTTTGCCTGAGAGATTCACAATTTTATTGCTTGCTCCTTCGGCGCTACATTCAAGTAGTCTCTCCCCGTGTCGTCATTCGCTTCTATAAAGTTGGTAAAGTTGGGCATACTACTGAAAGATGTATCTATCTTTATTCACACAATCATTTGTAAAGTGCTAATCTATTTTCTTTTTCAAATTTTCTAAATATATTTTTATCCTACCTGATTCTTATCATTTGTTCAATAAAATTTTTTTACAAAGGAGCATTTTTATCATGAAAGTGAAATTAAACATCGATGAAACATGGGAAGCAGCCTTCTCAACTAAATTGGAGCAAGACGGCCCCTGGTCTGCATGGGATTTGTATAAACTTGCCTATGAAATAGAAGACCAAACGCTTATCTCAGAATTTGAAGGACTACAAAGCCCAAAACATCTAGCCGATTTAACGCCGCTTCCTCATCAGCTCGAAGTAGCCAAACAAGTAGTTGAAACAATGAATGGAAAAGCCATTTTAGCAGATGAAGTAGGACTGGGCAAAACGATTGAAGCAGGGTTAATTTTAAAGGAATATATGATTCGCGGACTTGTTAAAAAAGTTCTCATTTTAGTTCCAGCTTCGCTTGTTTCCCAGTGGGCTATGGAATTGAACCAAAAATTTTATATTCCCGCAGTCCCTCAAAGAAAATCATATGTGTGGGATCAGTGTGACATCGTTGTGTCTTCAATTGATACAGCAAAACGTTCTCCTCATCGAGAAATTGTGCTAGAACAAGACTACGACCTCATCATCATTGATGAAGCTCATAAACTTAAAAACAACAAAACAAAAAACTATGAATTTGTGCAAAGTCTAAAAAAGAAATTTTGTCTGTTGCTAACCGCAACACCGATTCAAAATCGAATTGAAGAAATTTTTAACTTAGTCTCTCTTTTAAAGCCTGGTCACCTCGGCAATAAAGACTATTTCGAAGAATTATTTTCCGCTAAAAAACGCTCTTTGCAAAACGATGAACACTTAAAAGAGCTTGTTAACAAAGTTATGATTCGAAATCGCCGCCACGATACGGGTATCGAATGGACGAAGCGAATTGTTCAAACCATTCCTGTTGAATTCTCGCCGAAAGAACGGGAGCTATACGATGCGATTACATCTTTTAAAGGAAACGGACTCCACCCTTCAAGCGCTTTTTCAATTTTAACCCTGCAGCGAGAGGCCTGCAGCAGCCGTGAAGCGGTGTATATGACATTAAAAAACATGCTGGAACGTCAGGAAGATCCAAACAGCGCATTAACAGAACATATGATTACTCCGTTAATGGAACTACTTCAGCAAGTGCCGCAAAATGCAAAAGCAGAAAAAGTGCTAGAACTCGTTCAGAAAATTGATGATAAAGTCATTATTTTTACTGAGTACAGAGCAACTCAACTGTACTTACAGTGGTATTTAAAACAGCATGGAATTACCTCTGTACCTTTTAGAGGAGGATTTAAGCGAGGTAAAAAAGACTGGATGAAGCAGCTTTTTGAAAGTCACGCGCAAGTATTTATTGCCACTGAAGCAGGCGGAGAAGGAATCAATCTTCAGTTTTGTCATCATATTATTAACTATGATCTGCCGTGGAATCCAATGCGTCTAGAACAGCGAATTGGAAGGGTCCATCGTTTAGGTCAAAAACATGATGTTCACATTTACAATTTAGCCATTCAACATACGGTCGAAGAACATATTTTAAAATTGTTATACGAAAAAATAAACCTTTTTGAACGAGTTGTTGGAGAGCTAGATGATATTTTAACAAAGCTTGATTTAAAAAATATCGAAGAGCATATTCAGGATATTTTATTTCATTCACGGAGTGAAGGAGAAATAAAAATCAAAATGGAGAACTTGACGTCTATTATTCAATACGAAGACAGCGAGGAGGACCAGCATGCAGCAAACTGATATTCATCAATTTTTAAAGCGTTATTTTCTAGCTAATAATTGTTCTATTGTTACAGAAACATCTTCTTACCTGACGGTTCAATTAACGATTGAACTCGATAAAGAATTGATGAATCGTCCATTTTATTGGCACTATATTGAAAAGACGGGAGGAGAAGCAACTCCTGCTTCGCTCACTTTCATTACAGATCCAGCATTTGAAGACGATTCCGTTCAAGGAGAACGAATTCATTTCGGTTCACCTAGGCTGCACCAAATTTTCGCTTCTACTCAAAAACTAGGCGGGTTTATTCACTTGTATGAACAAGTTGCATCAGCTCAGCCAACAAATCAGCCTTTACACCCTTGGCTTGCATTAAATATTAAAGTCTCATACAAATGCGATCGTAAAAAAGATGAACTCTTGTCGCTTGGCATTAATTTAATCAATGGACAAATTATTGAATCATTTCATGAATTAATCATTAATCAAGATTTATCATCTAAGATCTCAGACTATTGCTTTACTCTCTCACCTTTTATTAAACCTAAAAGTGCCATCGCACGACTCACATCATATGTGACTGACTATGTTAAAACTCAGCCAACTGAATGGGCTGAAAAAGCGCAGGAGAGATGGTATGAAGACTTAGCGCTTCTTGATCATTTTTACGAAACAGCAGAAGAGCTGCCAGAAATATATATGACCGAAAAAACAGCGCTTCAAGAACTGTACGAGCCGACTATCTTATTTAAATTTATAAACGGTGGCTTATTTTACATATCGCCTGAAACGATGTCTCGTCAATTTAATAAAACACAAGCCGGTTAAAAAAAGATGAGCATATGATATGCTCATCTTTCTTTTTTCTTTCGATACCACAGCATAAACGACAGCGGAATCATTCCAAACCATCTGTTTGCAAAAGGTGCTCGTTCTTCTTTTTTTTGAATTTTTTTCGTTTTCCTCTCTTCTTTTGGCTGATCCATATATTGTACAAATTGCTGAGTCATATATTTTACATAATCATTCGTTTTCATATAATCATCTCCTCAGCACTATTATATCCGGCGAGAAAGAGACTTAATCCGTCCACTTCACAATGTGCTGATCCTTTTTTTGAATATATGCCGTTTCCGTCAATGCTCTTCCTTGCAATGTTTGACATTTTATTTTTAGGATAATCATCTTTTCATCTTCACTTACTACTTCGTATGAAACCGTACCCGTTTCTAATACCAAGGGTGTAGATGGAGATTTATTATGTTCTTGTATTTCTTTTTTTACATGTACAACCGCGTTTTCTAAAAGATGCTGCAGACGATTTTTCTGCTCTACTTCTTGATAAAATGAACTTTTCGTCACAAAATAAGTGGTTTGCTGAGCTACTAACAGAAGAAAAAGCGCACAAAATGCCAAAACAACCGGGAGAATAAACCCTTGCTCATTATGTTTCATAAGCAAGCATCAAAAACGTCGTAATGGTTTCTTCTCTAACTTTGTTAACACCGTCTGTTGAACGAATCAACAGCCTTTCTTTTTGCTGTTCATACATAATATTCTTAATATGCTGCAGCACAACTTCATGACCGCTTTCATCCACTCGTCTTCTTATCTTGTCTTCGTATCGTTCATAAGTGATGATCTGATTATTTTCCATTTTCAACGTAAGAGTAGTCGCCTGAATTCTCACTTCTTTTGCTTCTCGATATTCCATAGCAAGTTGATTCACAAAAATTTCCCACTCCATTTCATTCATACTAAAGTCCGGATTATATGTTTGCTTCGCTAGCGGAATGATAATGGGGAAAAATGAAACAATGATCAAAAAAAGAGTAAAACTGACTAACATCTCTACAAGCGTAAAGCCTTTTTCCCTTTTCACTTCAACATCACATCACACTTCTTTTTCATTTTCTCAGCGGAATCTGTCCATTCTACACAAAGCTTTTGAGCACTTTCTCCGTCCCACTTCAGATAAAACGCAACGTTTTCCTTTACGATTTTTTCTCGCCGTTTATATCCTGCTTCATATTTATATTTCAATAGCTCTTCGTGCAAGATAGCATCAGCTTGATACGAAACATATTGCTTCTTTTCTGCTTCTTTCATCTGAACATACAAAGGAATAATTGTACCGGTTACGAGTAAAAGCATACTAAATGAAACAAGCATTTCTAACAAGGTGTAGCCCTGCTGACCCTTACATATTGTCCACATAAAAACGCCCTCTGCCTATTTGAAAAGTAACTTTATATTTAAATTTTTGATTGCTGATAAAAATGGTCTTCGCTTGAGAAATATTGCCGTTTTTGTTGTATTGTATCGTGGAATTGCCGCTTCCAAACGTGATATGAATGTTGGAGTCATAGGCGCGCTTATAAAGAACGGCACGAGAATCAGAAATAATATATTCTGTTCCCTTCGGTGCGAAGTTAATTTTAATTGGAGATTCTCGGTTCATGGCTGTCTGCTGCACATAAAACGTGTCGCTTTGCAGCTGTCGCAAAAATAATGTGATTTTGTAATATTCCACAAGCGGCCGAATGGCTACGATAATGGAAAACATCATCACTTGCACAATAAATAAAACCATCAGCATCTCAATGAGGGTAAATCCTTTTTGCTTAAGAAGAACCACTAGCCGTAACCTTTCCGGTACCGTCAATTTGAATAGCTTGGCCATTTGGACACACGGTGCCTTCTTTTAAGTAGCCTCCTGCTTCAAGCTCTTCTAGACTTGGTTTTTCGCCATTTTCAAGTTCGTATACTTGTACCTCAGCCTCTACGGTTTTGACAAGAGCTGAGCAGCCTTTGTTGTTAATAACCGTATTATGCTTTAATACATTTGGAATCATGATAAGCAAAAGCACGGTAATAACAAGCATAACAATGAGCATTTCAATGAGGGTAAATCCTTTATTACCTTTTATAATCATATTCTTTCACCTTTCTACAAGCTCGACATCACTTCTAACATCGGAAGCATAACGGACATATACATAAGCAGAATGACAATTCCGATGAATAAAAATGTAAGCGGCTGTACATATTTTAAAATCCGAAAAATAAATTGTTCCATTCTTTCCATCATAAATAGACTGTAATCATACAGCTCTTGAGAAAGCTCACCGTTCTGCTGGCCATGCACAATAACATGAGCCAAGTCTTTTTCATAATGAGATTTAGCTGAAACGATATGATCTAATCGCATTCCTGAGGAAAGTTGATCTGTAAAAGCAAAAGCTTCCACTTGAAAAAACGGATGATGCTCCTGCTTTTGAAAAAGAGCAAAGCATTCATAAATAGATAAACCACCGTTTAGTAAATTGCTCATATGAACAGAAAAAAAGTACGAGTTAAATAGCCGTGTGAACGTTCGGATAACGGGAACTCTCATAAAGAGCTGCATTTGAATTACTGGAGGCAATTTTTTAATGTAAATCACATAAAACAAATACAGAATGATTGGCATACTGATGACTGCAGGTAACACAAAAGGAAAGAAAGACATCGCCTGCATAAATAAGAGGATAAACGAAGACTGCTTGTTTCCAAAGGATAAGTACAGAGCTTCAAACTGTGGAAGTAAAACCGTACTTAAAACAAATAAAATGGAAAGGATAAACAGCAGTAGCAATACGGGATATTGAACAAGCTTTTGAAATTTTTTACGATGCCTTACTTTTTCTTCAATCATTGAGCTACTTTCTTTTAAAGCAAATTGAAGGTTCCCATGCTGCTCCGCAAAATATAAATAGCTTAAAATATCACGGTGAAACTGAAGTTTAACAAAAGCATCGTGCAAAGATTCTCCTCGTTTTAACTGCTCAAGACATTTTTCAATATCCGTTTTTTCTTTGTTAGATACTTGAAACGTCAAAAACGAAAGAGCTTGAGAAAGAGTGTAGCCTTTTTCTAAGAGCTTAGAGACCTGCTTAAGAATTTTCGCTTGTTGAGCAAGAGACCACCTTTTTTGTCTATTTGTCTTTACCCCCATCCGTCTAGCGAATGCGGATATAAATAGCCTAGCGCGATTCCTTTTAGAATAACATCTCGGAGCGTCTTATAATCATAATCCGCATTTTCTCCTTTCACTTCTCTCATCACTGCGCTAAGCTCCTTGCCATAAAGCAATTCGTATATGCTGGACTGACGATGTTTTCTCATTTTTTTACAAGCGGGGTGGCATTTTCCGGAACACAGCGGACAGCGAATTTCTACAAGGCGCTGTGCAGCTACTGCTACAAGGGTCTGTTCCATTTCTTGAAAGCTAACGCCAAATTCAAGCAGCCTGTACAAAGATCCTTTTGTATCTTTAGTATGCATCGTTGTCAAAACCAAGTGTCCGGTAAGCGCTGCTCTCACAGCAATTTTGGCAGTCTCACTATCTCTTATTTCTCCCACCATGATAATGTCTGGGTCATGGCGCAATATAGCTTTTAAACCAGTCGTGTACGTAATCCCTGCCCGTTCATTTACCTGTACTTGAAGGACGGTTTCGCTCGGTTTTTCAATAGGATCTTCTAATGTAATAACATTTCGATTAAAAAGGTGCTTTACTTCGTGTAAAAGAGTATATAGAGTAGTGGTTTTACCTGATCCTGTAGGACCGGTAAAAATAATTAATCCATGAGAGAATTTCAAGAGAGAAATAAGCTTTTTAGTATGTTCAGGAAAAAGAGATAAATGTTTGAGAGATGTAGATTGTTGATGAGGCAAAAGCCGAATAACAAGACTTTCATCATGAGAAGTAGGAAGAGTCGATAAACGCAAATTTACTTGATAGTGATCAATGGAAGTGGTCAATGCACCATTTTGAGGTTTTCTGCGCTCGCCAATATCCATTCCCCCTAAAAATTTAAAATGCGAAATGAGCCGTTCAGACATTTCCTTTGAAATAACCCTCTTTAAAATAAGCTCTTGGTCAATTCGCAGCTGAATCACAGCATCTTTCTTTCGGGGCACAATATGCACATCAGAACTTCGGCACTCATATGCATCTCGTATAACGTAAGTAGCAAACTGTTCAATTTCGGTCAAACGATCATCACTCCTTTATTTGTAATCAAGATGATTGTTAAAACATCTAGAAACAGTAATTTCGACCTTTTTCGAGATTTTCCTCCTTCTTTTTTCATTTTTTATAATTTTTTAGTATACGCTTCTTTTCTTCGCTTCAGTCCTTGTACACGATGTACAACTTCTGTACATCTCTAAACGACTACATAAAAAAAAGACAACGTGATGTAAAACTCTACGCTGTCGTTTTATTCATTATTTACTGAATTGAGCTTCTTCATCATGTACGCTTACACAACTAGAGAAGCAAGACTTGTTTTTTTCTTGACTAAATTTTTAAGAGCAGATTCGTTATAGCCTACTACAAGCTTTTTACCATCTGTTAAAATTGGTCGGCGAAGCAAACGAGGATGTTCAATTAATAGATTGACCACTTCTGATAGCGTCATGCTATCCACATCAACATTTAACTTTTTATATTCTTGACTTCTTTTAGCAAGAAGTTCATCCATCCCTTCTGTTGTCATAGAAAGAAGTTCAAGCATTTCTTTATGAGTAGGTGTTTCTCTAAATAAATGACGCTCTTTAAAATTTACATCTTCCTTCACTAGCCACTTTTTCGTTTTACGACAAGATGTACAGCTCGGGTACGTATAAAATTTAATTTCTTCCATATGAAACCCTCCCGTTTTTTTAGTTATAGATTGTTTATATACATTGTACATGTTTTGTATAACATTTGTATAGTATTTTGCACATGTTTTGTATAACTTTTTTTCTTCTGTCGTATTTCAAGGAAAAGATAGCGTTTTCAGGAAAGAAAGGATGTATTATAATGGAAAAGTATCGATATAGTTTCATAAGTGCTTTCTAGTGCTTACACAGCGATGACATTCATCATGACACTAACTAAGTTTGATAAAGGAGGAAATGGACGTGGAACGAATGTACCGTGTAATGGGGTTCTGGACAGCGATTTTCACTGTAATGTTTTACCTCGGTCACATGCATAAGACTTCTTTACTCTTTTTAGCTCAAACAGGCTTTTTTGTAATTCTTAGTTATTTAAAGCTGTCTGAAAGAATGTACATTTACGTTTTCGGAGCATATTTGACCGTCTTTTTTGTGGGATTCACGTACTGGTCAACTTTTATGATGACACCAGGACAGTAAAGAGAAAAGCGATGGGCTTCCATCGCTTTTTGTATTCTTAAAAACCATTTAGGAAAGGATTTTGATCCATTTCGTGTCCCACAGTTGTTTCAGGTCCGTGACCGCTTAGTACAAGCGTATCTTCTGGAAGGGACAGCAATTTCGATTCGATGCTTTCTAACAGCTGAGCTTGATTGCCTCCAGGTAAATCTGTGCGTCCAATGCCGCCTGCAAAAAGCGCGTCACCAGATACTACAAAGTTACCCGGTTTAAAATAATATGAAACGCTGCCCGGAGAATGGCCAGGCGTTTCGTACACCTCAAATTGGAATGAGCCAATTGTTAAATTGCTTTCGATTGAAATAATATCAGTTGCATCTGGAGCCGTAATTTCTCCTAAATCAAAAAATTTCGAACCGTTTAAATCACTATTATGAAGCCATTCTTTTTCATTTTTATGTACATAAAGCGGGATAGAGTAGTGATTCATCACTTCATCTACTCCTCCAATGTGATCAAAATGAGCGTGTGTCAACAAAATAGCCAACGGTTTATACGTTTGTTTTTCTAGAAATTCAACGAGCTGTTTCCCCTGAGCTCCCGGGTCAAAAACTAAACACTCTTTTTTTTCGTTAGCAACGACATAACAATTCGTTTGAATAGGTCCTAGCGGTATACGATGATAGTTCATAATGCATCCTCCTTGTAAAATTTATTTCCGTTATATGCATTATCATACACACATCATCTTATAAATGAAAGTAAGGAACTTTCTAAGCTAATAAGGCGAAAGAAAGATTGGTTTTCATCTCGACAAACGGTTAGAAAAGTTTTACAATTAAAGGGATAAGCTAATGATAGCGCTTTAATTTTAAGTTGCCTAAAGGAGGTTTCTTCGAGTGGGTCTTATGATTATTTTTGCACTAACAACATTGCTAGGCGTATTTGCAGCTATTTCATCTTTTAGAAATAAAAACATATTAGGCATTGGTTTTTCGGTACTAACATTCGGTGTGTTCGGATGGTTTACCGTGATGACCATTATACATCACGGTTATCCGGCGGTACATCATTAAAAAAGCCACGCAAAGCATATGCTTTGCGTGGCTTTTCAAATAGATAGATATTCCATTGCCGCAACTAAAATAGCTTTAGTCGGATTATATACGCGCGATATTTGAGATAGAGGCAGCGGATTAATTCCTTTCCCCAGTTCTAAAGTGAACCCTAGCTTTTTCTTTTCTAAAATAAACCAATCCTTAAATCCAGCGTGACTATCAATCGTTTTGACTGCTTTATAACCGCTTACCCTTTCAAAATAATTGGCTATTTCCTCCGCTTCCTTCGGCTCTTCATTCATATACCCCCAGTAAAATTCTTCTCCTTGGGTATGTAAAGCTATCACACAATCAAAATCATGACGCTCAACGAGTTTTACCATTGCCTGCGCTTCAGGTTCAGACAGAGATTCATAGCCTGGAAAGTCCCGATAATGTGGAGCTTTAGGTTCTTTGCGCTTTTTTTCAATTTCCCAATAAGCCGGAAACTGATTGTTTAAGTCTACCCCTCGGATATTTGCTTTCCAGCTTTGAAAATCAGGAAAATCTCTTCCTATTTTAGAAAGAAAAGACGCATAAGGTTCACTTACAGCAGGACCTTTTAAGACCAAATCTACTCCGTCTGGATTAACAATCGGAACCGCAGAAAGCGTAATTTGATTAAAAAGAGCTCTTGCTTCCTGCCCGTTCAACGCCTTGTCGTAATGAAGAGCAGCTAAATAATCTTCAACAAACTGTAGAAGAACATTTGTCGTAATCCATTCATTGGCATGAAAAGACGCATTAATATGAACCTTTCTTTCTCCGTTTCCAATTAAAATATGAGGAATCGGCTTTCCAAGCACGCTGCACCCTATCCATTCAAGAGAACCATAGGGGTAGTACGTCAAAAGTGTTTGGATATCTTGTATTGTTCGCATGTAATCGTAGGGCTTTTGAATATCTACAATTTGCATAATCTTCACTCCTTTACACTATGTATATGTAAAGATTGAAAAGATGCATGATAAAAAAGCGCTTTGACTAAATGTCAAAGCGCTTTTTTATCTCAGTTAGATTCTTGCTTATTATTCAAAATAAGATTTAACTAACCAAGCTCCTCCAATAATTCCCGCATCGTTTCCTAAAGTAGCGATTGCTAGTTCAGCACCTTGCGCTACGCGAGGAAATGCAAAACGTTTGAAATAATCTCTTACCGGTGCAAGTAATACCTCGCCTGCACGAGACACACCGCCGCCTAGAACGATCTTCTCAGGGTTTAATGCATTAGCAGAGTTTGCTAGTGCTAGACCTAAATGAAAAGCAACTTTATCTACAACATGCATAGCTAACTCGTCTTTTGAACGAGCTGCATCAAATACATCTTTAGATGTAACTTGTCCATTTTGTTCTAACACTGTGCGAAGCTCACTTGGTTTGTCCGTTTCCGTTAATTCTTCCATTGTTAAACGTACAATTCCAGTTGCTGAAGCAATGGTTTCTAAACAGCCGGTTTTGCCGCAGTTACACGGTGCCCCGCCTTCAGGAATAGAAGTAATGTGCCCGATCTCACCAGCGGCTCCATTTACGCCTTGTACAATTTCACCGTTTGCAATGACGCCACCGCCAACGCCTGTGCCAAGCGTAACGCAAAGTAAATCTTTTGCTCCGTCTCCAGCACCCTTCCACATTTCTCCAATCGCTGCAATGTTTGCATCATTGTCTACTACAACAGGAAGAGAAGTTTCTACTTCCAAGATATCTTTTATAGGGAATTTTTCCCAACCTAAATTGACAGCTACTTCAATCGAACCGTTTGCAAAGTTGACAGGCCCCGGTGCACCAATGCCAATTCCTACTAACCTTGATTTTACTTCTCCAAGATCGTTTAACTTTTTATCAATTGCTTTTGCAATATCCGTTGGAATTTTACGGCCTTGCTCGCTCACATCCGTATTAATTTCCCACTTGTGAATGATTTCTCCATAATGATTAATAAAGGCCATTTTTATTGTTGTACCGCCTAAATCAACTCCAACTAACCATTTGTCATCCATGTTCATTCATCCTTTTTCTCTTTTTGTTGTTTTAACTCTCGACGAAGCAAAAGAATTGCCATTTGGTAATCACGTACATCAATCAAGTTAGACTGATATAACTCTTTTACTTCCGCTTCCATCAGCTCTAAATCAGCAATACGATCGCCCACGTATATAAAAATGCCGAAGGACTTTAATAATTGTTGTACATCATATAACGTATTCATTCTGTCACCTTTATCCTATTTTTTAGGTGATATGATTCATTTATTTTGAGATAACTCAACAGTCATTCAGTCATAAACAGCGGCCGTATTTAACGCCCACTGCTAGGTCTACATATTAATATTCTAGTAAACGTTCTCACAATAGTAAAGTATAAAATATTAAATTCGTCATTCAACAGTTTTAATTTCCTATCTCTTGCTTCAGCTTTTCGTATTTTTCATTTTGCGGTTCAAGCGCAATTGCTTTATCGATATTTTGTGTGGCCGCTGGAATATCATTCAGTTTCATATTCACCAGAGCTAAATTGTAATACGCCTCATGAAAAGTTGAATCATACTTTACAGCCTGATTCAATTGCTGTTTAGCTTCTTTATAATTTTCAAGATAAAATTCTGCGTTAGCACTGACAAAATAAACGTTACTATTTCCTGTTCCTTTTTCAACAAAAAGCTTAATGGCATCTTTTGCTTCTTCATACTGCTTCTGCTGAAGATACGTAGCCGCTACGCTAAGTGCATAGGGCTCATCTTGATAAACAGAACGCTCATGATATCCATAAAAAAGCAGACTTCCTACTAATAAAAGCGTGCAAATGAAAGCCGGAATCTGAATATACAGCTTTTTTTGTTTCGGTAAACTGACGATGCTCGCAGCTAAAAATCCGCCAACCAAACCGCCAATATGCCCTGCATTATCGACGTTCGGCGCAACAAATCCAAAAATCAAGTTAATCACAATGATGACAATGAAACTCGATCCCATTGTTCGAAAAAAGAAGCGTGGATTTGTTCTTGCTAAAAACAGTAAAGCTCCAAAGCAACCGAAAATGGCCCCTGAGGCTCCTGCGGAAATGGACGTATTCCATATAAAACTTCCTAGAGATCCTGCAAACCCGGCAAATATATAAATAAAGACAAAACGCCCGCTGCCATATATCCTCTCTACAAGCGTTCCTAAATAATACAGAGCTACACTATTCATAAGCAAATGCAGAAGTCCTATATGCAAAATTATAGGTGTAAAAAAACGCCACCATTCGCCTTCCATAATTAAGGGGTTGTATTTAGCTCCGTATTGAATCAGAGTGAGCGTATTTTGTGTACTGCTCTTCCACTCCAGAAATAGAAACATTAAGATTTGCAGCGCTAAAAATATATATGTAAAAATAGGCTTCCCGTATCCAGCTATTTGCTGTTCTTCGCTTTGCTTTTTCTGTACAAAAAGCACAATTTTATGTTTCCACTGCTCTATTCGCTGTGCTTCTTCTTCGGAAGAGAAATTGTCTGCGCTTTCTAATGTAAGACCTAGCCGTTCGAATAGAGGTTCATAAGCGCTTGCTTTCTCTGCCGTTAATTGTTCAACGTAACTATTCACCTTAGAGGGACTTGGCGTACTTTCTAAGGACTGCTCTGTATAAAAAGGATCAAAATCAGCAAAGTAAATCGTGTTAAGAGTAAGCGTTGATTTACCTCTTTGCTTTCGCAAATTCTCAGCTCTTTGTGATGCATACAATACATCTTTTTGCTGCTCAACGGCTGATTTAAAATTCCGGCGGACTATGCGGACAATTGACTTATCTTTGCGATGCGAAGATTGAAACCATAGCTCTGAAGCATCAGCTTTCATCGAAATCAACTCATATGAAGAATGGCCAAGCAATTGCTGTGCCAGCTGCAAATAATAAAAATCTTGCCTAGACAAATAGTCACCTCCTCATACTCTCTATATGTAAAGATGGCAGAAAGCCAGGAAAAAAGCAACGATTTTCCCTTTTTCTTTTTCTACAAAAAAACACCTTACAGGTCTGTAAGGTGTTTTTTTATGTATCTTTCGCTCTTAGCGGAAGACCTGCTTCATTAAACGATCCCGAACAAACGGCAAATTAAAAAATGAACGAACAGCTAGACTGCGGATAAATGAATTTCCAAACAGCGAATTTAAAACACGGTATCTCATTTGATAGCCCAGCGTTCCAACAACTAAAAGCGTAAGTACTAATACAATATGTCTCATTTTCAAGCCTCCTTACGTTTACTTTGCTCCTATGACGAACATTTTATGCTCTTATATAGGTAAAAGCAGGATAAGGATTCCGCCTGTAAAAGCAGCAAGCAAAATAGCGGCAAGATTTACAACATCATTGTTAAAGAAAGTTATTCCTTTCTCTTTTATCGTTGGCTTACGGCAATGATCTTTCCGTTCCGTTTCAATACCGCAGCTTTGACAGCGAAAGCGAACTTGCACACTTGCTCCAAGAAGAGTGTCTATAGCGTTTCCAATAAAACCAAAGCACCCGACTAGCAATATACTACTTAGCGATACGGATGGAAAAGCAAAATAACAAGCGGCAGCAATAAGAAAAGCTCCGGCTGCTCCAGCTGCTGTACCTAAAAGTGAAACGGCTCCTGAGGTACCCGCTTCTACTCTCTTTAACGTCCAAAGGTGAAACGGCGGCTTCTTACTAAGAGACCCTATTTCAGATGCCCACGTGTCCGCATTAGCAGCTGAGATACTGATCATAAACATCCACATGTAAACAGGAAAAGCTGTTGCAGCATATAACAAACCGCAAGCAGCAGCTACACCTCCATTAGCAAGGACTTGAATATAATCTCGCCTGTCGTGCTTCTCTAGCTTTTCTTCTAATGCGCGTTTTTTTTCTTTTTTGTACTTACTACACAACGTAGAAGTGCTAAAAAATAAGAGTAAGAGTAAAAAACCTTGAAGCGAAAAACCGATATAAACGCTCGCTCCTACGATAAAAGACATGCAGGCTCCCGATACTGTCAGTGCTTTTGCTATGTAGCCTGCTCCTGCCATAAGTAATATTACAATTATCATGACAGCATCAAACGGATTCACAGCAAATAAGCTCCTTCTCTGTCAAAATATATTCAACAGGAATATCATGAGATTCATATGGGACCTCTGAAACGACTTGACAATCAAACGCAAGGCTTAGCTTCCGTCCGCTATAATCTGTTAGATAACGATCGTAATAGCCGCCTCCATAGCCGATACGATATCCATTTTTGCTATATACCACGCCAGGCACAAGGAGTAAATCAATTGAAGATTTTGAAACGGGAACAGTTTCTTCAACAATTGGCTCCGCTAACCCGTAGTACACTGTTTCAAGCTGTGAAAAATTCGTAATCTCGTAGAAAACCATTTGAGATGTTGTGGGGTTGCATTTTGGAACAGCTACTTTCTTTCCATCTTTCCAAGCACGTTCAATGATGGCTTTCGTATTAACTTCTTTATTTCTTGAAACCGTAGCTGCAATGACTCTAGCTTCTTTCCATAAACAAGTTTCATACAGTGCATTTGCTATGCTTGTTGAATGTGCCTCGTGCTGCTCTTCAGAAATTAAATTAAGAACCCGCTTCATCTCTTTGCGCAGATGAGATTTCATTTTAATTCCCCCTATAAAAAAAACAGCAGGATTGTACTCCTACTGCTTACTTTGTTTCACGATGAAGTGTAACTTTTTTAAGTCTTGGGCTGTATTTTTTTAACTCAAGACGATCTGGGTTATTACGCTTGTTTTTAGTTGTAATGTAATTACGGTCACCAGTTTCAGTGCAAGCTAATGTAACGTTTACGCGCATCTATTTTCCCTCCAAACATTATAAACATAAATCAGACTTTAATATAATATCATTTTTCGAAAGGAAATGCCAGTCTGTTTTTTTGAAGAAAGTCATTTAATTTCATTTCTTCACTTTTTCTTTTCTCTTAGATCCCTGAGCTCCTTCTCTGCTATGCCTTATATACAGATGAAGTTTCTTGAAATAAGCGGAACTCTTTTTATGATAGGCGTACTTCCTTTCTTTTAAATAAAAGCCATTATTTACACTCTTTGATACTCTTGTATTTTTTCTACAAAATATGCCGACAGCTTCTTGGCAGTCTGAGTGTTCAACGCCTCTGAATAAATATTTAATACAGGCAAGTGACCATCGGGCAAAATAAGCGTCCATTCATGGGGATCATGGTAAATCTTTAAGCCATCAATGACATACACTTGTTTACCGATTGCTTCTTCTAATAGTTTCTTCATCACTTGCTCTTGAATTTCTAGCGGACATGAAATGTACCGCCAGTTCATATAAGCGTGCGGGACATATTGAATCATTTCAGAAATTTTCCGCTGTTGCACCATAATTAATTCGATCAGCTGACATAAAGCGTACATGGCATCCAACTGAAATTGAACGGGCCCCAAAAGACTAAGCAAATCACGTTTTTTTGCTTTTGTCCTCATAAAGGATTGATTGAGAGATTGAGCAAATGTTTCTAGTGTCGATGAATAGTGTATAGGGATAGGAACGAATGCTACTTTTTTTGTCATGTATACGCTATAAATATAAAGCGACATAATTTCTGAGTCATTTACGTTGCAGCCTTTTTCATCATATAGAGCAAATGTTTCTCCATCTTCTTTAATCTGAATACAAAAAGACAGCTTATTTTGTTTAATTATTCGTTTGATTTCTTCTATTTTCTCCCATTTGTTTAAAAATAAAACATGGACACGAAGACGCTTACATAATAGTTCGACAACTTCCTGTATAAACGGCGAACAAATTACGCCAATCCGCGTACTGTCTTCTAATAAAACATGCTGATTAATTGATTTTACTAAAGCATCACAATATTCTTCCCTGATATTTCCTATGCTTGTTTCTTTAAGTGAAACAGAAGTTGTTATGTTTGCTTGTTTAGCTTGAAGGTACATCCGCTCAATCTTTTTTTCAATAAGCTGATTAACTAATTGCCCTTTATTGTCATATATTTCTAAAAAGAGGCCGCTGTTTTTGCTATCCACACCAATATAAATACCAATGCTCGCTTGTGAAGTCATCATGTAATATCGAAATACCGGAAGAGCTTCTTTTTTAATATCATACACAGCTGAATGATTACTCCGTAAAAAAGAAAAGCATTCTTTGCGAAGTTGAATGGCTTCTCCTTCATCATCGCTTGCTAGACAGAAAGACCCTTGGTGTTTGCATACAAGTAATAACGCATTGTACAGTCTTTCTCGATCAACAGATGAATGGACATACAGGCGACCGTTTTTGAAGATAGAAACATCTGGTTTTACAGAAAGTTGAGGTAGTACTTGATTTTCAGCTACTGTATCTTGGACATACGTAGTCATTGCTTGAACATTTACATAGGGACCTATCGTAGCGTTGTATAAAAACGATTCTGCCCCCACCGTTACGTTTTGAAGCAAAATTGTTTTATCGATTGCAGCATGTGCTTCTATGATACTATTGGTTCCGATAATCGTGTAAGGACCAATTGAAGCACCTTTTCTAATCACCACATTTTCTCCTACGTAAACCGGATCGTAAATAGTCACCCCTTCTTCTATAAGCGCGTCATCTGAGACAATACTTTCCTGTCTATTGCCAAACCACTTCCTCCACAAATCATAGTGTGCTTGACGATAATGGTGGATTTGCCCAATATCAATCCAATAATCTTCCGTTACAAAACTGCACACAGTATGATTATATTCCAAAAGAAGCGGGATAATGTCAAAGCTAAAATCTGTAGGACCATAAGAATTCACGTAATCAAGAACGGATTTTTTGATCACATACACTCCCGTATTAATCAATCGGCTATTGGCCTGTTCGTAGGTCGGTTTCTCTACAAATTCCGTGACTCGATGCCCTTCATCTATCGTCACCACTCCATAACCCCGCACGTCGTTTACTTCTTTTGTAACAATGGTCATTTCGCTTTTTTGTTCATAATGAAAATGAATAACGTCTTGAAGATTAATTTCTGTTAAGGCATCTCCACTAATAATAATACAGTCTTCCTCAATAAAGGCCTCTGCTCGCTTAATTCCGCCCGCTGTTCCAAGAGGCTCTTTTTCGATAAAATAAGTAAGCGTCACTCCCCACTGAGAGCCATCCCCGAAGTATTCAATAATTTGTTCATGCCTATACTGCAGCGTAATCCCAATCTCTGTAATTCCATGTTTCTTAAGCAGTTCAATGCTATATTCCATCACAGGTTTATCGTAAAGCGGCAGCATAGGCTTTGGAATCGTATAGGTCAAGGGCTGCAGTCTTGTTCCTTTACCGCCAGCAAGTATAATGGCTTTCAATTTTTTGCCTCCCTTCTTTTTTTATCCTGGCAAATGTGATGTTGAAACAGCTTACTTGTATCAATAGCGATTTTTTCCCAGCTAAACATAGTTGTTGCTTTTCTATACCCATTTTCGCTGATTTTTGCAGCCGTTTTTTCATTTTTTAACAAAAATTCAATACAGTTGATTAATTCGAGCGTATCTCCTCGGGCGAACGTCAGGCCCGTGTCGAAATGTGAAACAATATCGCTTAGACCTCCTGTATCGGCAACGATAGTTGGCTTCTTGGCTACCATCCCCTCTAAAGCCACAATTCCAAAAGGTTCATATAAACTTGGAAAAACAACCATTTTGCAAGCTTGAAGAAGCTGATTTCGCTCGTTATCGGTAATGTATCCAATAAAATACACGTATTTGTCTAGTTGCTTTTCACTTACCTGTGTTCGAAACTCATGAAGTAAAGGCCCTTTTCCTGCCACAACGAATTGAACATCTATTTGTTTTTTCTTAAATAGTTCCGCTGCTTCAATAAATAGCTGAAATCCTTTTTCATATACAATTCGTCCAATTGAAAAAATAATAGGGGCCTTTCTAAAATTATATTTCTTTTGTAAACTTTCTTTTAACCGCTCATTTACTGCGTCGACTACCAGCTGCTTGTCAATCCCATTTGGAAATATAGCAATTTTATCTTGCTCTACGTGAAATAAAGTGATTAATTCCTTCTTCATATAGTCGCTGCAGACAATGATTGAGCTTGATTGTCGAATCAGCTCCTCTTCTTGCAAGTGAATTTTTTGCTGCATGTCATTATGAATACCATTATTGCGCCCATGTTCTGTTGCATGAATGGTCGTAATTAGCGGTCTATCCGTTTTATCTGCTAAACATTTTGCAGCGGAGGCAACAAGCCAGTCATGAGCATGAATAACGTCAAAAGACAGCTTGTAGCCTAACTGCAGTCCTCTAAGAGCCATAGCCACGTTCAAACTGTTTACCCATGTCAAAAAATCCGGATGATGAGGCTGCAGGCTTTTAACTCGGTAAACGTGAACACCATATAAACGCTCATATTCCGGCAGCCCCTCTACATACGTTGTTAATACACTAACGTGATGGCCCGCCTTTGCTAACGCTCTGGATAAATCAAATACATGTCGTGCAAGTCCTCCGATAACTAGAGGAGGGAATTCCCATGCAAGCATTAAAATGGAGAGACCGCCTTTATATTGAGTTACTGATAAAGCCGCCGGCTCTATCTCTTTTTTAGGGTATAAAAAAGAACTTCCTGAAAGAAAACTGTTTTCGCTATCCATCCTTGGATTCTCTTCGTGACAAAGAAAATCAAATAGTTTTACTTGCCTTTCGTATTCATCTTTGACTTTTTCAAAATTATAAAGCCAATCGCTGCTACTTAAAAGGAGCCACTGTCGGTAGATAGCATTCACCACGCTAGGATGTTTAGAATCGATAACATCTAGCATCGCCTCTGACTTCTGTACGGTTGAAATAAACAATTGATTGTTCTCACTGACAAATTCGGCGCTTTTTGTTGCACCGTAGAGTGCAAGAGTTTCGTTTTGATGAAACTCTATATCCCTCGCGTAATCTAAAGGATATTGAAATATACCGCTTGCTGCTTGCATTCGCTGAAAGCCAAGCGTGTCCTTAGCCTTCAAATCCAAAAAAACGCTCGCTTTATTGATTGTTCCTTCCTCAACTTGTTTTCCTTGCTTAGGATATGGAAACAAGATAATGCCAGCAGGCGACTTTTTTAGTTCATCTGTTGATGACTTCACAAAGGTATAGCGCATTTCATGAGATTTTAGGAGCATATCTACTTGATGAGTATACTCTCCTTGCTGTATAAAAAAACCGACGGGCTTTTTTTCAAAAAACTGTTGAAAAACACGTATTGCTTCTGTAGTTTGGAGATTTAATGTTTGTTCGGTTTTAAGGGTGGAAACGAACGCGTTCGTTACGGTAGTAGGAATACACTCCATCATGTCATGCTGAAAAAAATATTTGCAGGCTGAGAACAAGCTCCCGTTCCACTTTTTTAAAAAGGTGAGTGCTCTCTGATGCTGCCGGCTTGAAAACTGGTGTAAATATTGAGCGTAACGAGCATTAAACTCCTCGTCGTTTAATGCGTTCAAAAACACACAAGACATCACAGCTGTTGCACCTATCAATTTCTTAGACTCAATTTGATCTAAAAAAGGGATGAACTCATTCGTTAATTGTTCAAACAGCAGATACTCACTCTCTGTTTGAAGTACATGTAGCAACGGACAATGCATATAAGTTAAAAGAATACAGTCATCACTATTCATATTGCTTCTTCACCTGCTCCAAGTCATTTGAATATAAGGAATATGTGCTAAATTCATTTTGAACACCCTGGTGAACTTTTACAGGTTCGTACATCCAGCCTAACGAAGTTACATTCACTTGTTCATATTTTTCTTTCATCAAATAAACTGGATTCGAACGAAGAAGGGAAAAAAAACTTCCTTCTTTATCTTGAATACCAATATCTATTACATACGTGCGCTCACTTTCCAAGCTGTTCATAAACATGAAGTCTTGCTTAGGAGTAAGACCCTTCATATAATAGCGGTTTGATTCATGGCCGTTAAAATGAAGACCTGTTATATCATACGTACACATAGCTAGATTCAATTCTTCCCACCGTGTCGAAAACATACTTTCTACCATCTCTCGAATATGCTCAGAAAACGACCAGTGAACATAAATACGAGATGAGTCAAGCTGAGTAGCTATACACACATTTAAGTTTTGAATAAGATTAGCAGCCACTGTTTTATCACTTCGTTTCTTAGAATGTTTTTTCTACATATAAATGCCGTATAAACTTATTAACATCTTACCATTCAGAAAAAGTTGCCACAATAAACGCAATTTGTCGATTTGTGTTAAAAATTCAGGTTAACATAGTAATTATAATTTACTAACAAAAAAACCTCTTCGCTTATTAGAAGAGGTTTTTCTACTATTCGTTTAAGTCGTAGCGTTTGCCTTTTACAAGGTAAAATACGCTTTCTGCTACGTTAGTGGTATGATCAGCCATACGCTCTAAATAGCGGGCTACAAATAAAAGCTGCGTAATTTGGTTCATAGCCTCCTGCTTTTCTTTAGCAAGACTTAAAAGTTCTTTGATTGTTATTCCGTAGAGCTCATCCACTTGATCGTCCATTTCCGCTACTTTTTTAGCCAGCACAAGATCTTCCTCGTGATAAGCTTTTAACGAAAGGCTCAACATTTCAATCGAAATATCGTGCATTTTCTTTACGTGTTCTAACGGCTTAATTAATTCTTCGTTTCCAATTCGTATAGCTGATTTTGCTACGTTAACCGCAAAATCTGCCATACGCTCAACATCCGAAGCAATTTTAATTGCCACAATGATACGTCTTAAATCGATAGCCACCGGCTGCTGCTTTGCGATCAGTAAGATAGCTAGGTCATTAATTTCTTCTTCTAAGTCATCCACGTATGAATCGCCGTCGATAATTTCTAGCGCCAGCTCAACGTTGCTTGTTTGCAACGCTTCAATTGATTTTGATAGCGCCTCATGTGTTAAGCGCCCTATTTCTAATAATTTTTCACGTAATATCTTTAAATCACCATGAAACTTTTCGCGTACAACCACTCATCCCATCTCCTTGTATGTCTTAACCAAAACGACCTGTAATATAATCTTCTGTGCGTTTATCAGATGGCATTGAGAAGATTTTATCTGTTTCTGCGTACTCTACCACTTCTCCATTTAAGAAAAATGCTGTTTTATCTGAAATACGTGCCGCTTGCTGCATATTATGGGTAACAATAATAATGCTGAAGTCTTTCTTTAATTCTTGTACTAACTCTTCTACTTTTAATGTTGAAATTGGATCGAGCGCAGAAGTAGGCTCATCCATTAAAATAACGTCAGGTTCAATTGCCAAGCATCGCGCAATACAGATACGCTGCTGTTGTCCACCTGACAACCCATTTGCATTTTGATTCAAACGATCTTTAACTTCGTCCCAAATAGCTGCTCCTCGTAAACTTTTTTCAACAATTTCATCTAGTTTTTTCTTGTTGCGAACACCATGAATTCTTGGACCGTACGCAATATTATCATAAATAGATTTCGGGAACGGATTTGGCTTTTGGAAAACCATTCCTACTTGCGTGCGCAGCTCTTCCACGTGGTACGATTTATCAAAAATATTTTTCCCTCTATACTCAATCTCACCTGATGTACGGACAATTGGAGTCATTTCTACCATACGATTTAATGTTTTAATATATGTTGATTTTCCGCAGCCTGATGGACCGATGATCGCGGTAACTTCGTTAGCATGAATGTCTAAATCAATATTTTTTAAGGCATGTGTGTTGCCATACCATAAATTCAAACCTTTTGTTTTATATACAATTTCTTTTGTTTGCGGAGTATTTACTTTTTCTTTGTTAGTCAATTCCATTGTTATTGCCATTGGATAATCCTCCTTCATCGTCTTTAACCGTTTTGAGCACAATAAAAGTCTCTCTATGTCTATTTAATATCTATTGTTTACTATCAGTGTAAATAAATACGAGAAGCCGAAACGCTTCCCCTTATTTTAATCATTTCTATTAACCCTTACACTTACAGAATAATAGCCGACTATTAATTGTGTTTTAACTCAATGTAAAGCTTTTGTAAACGAAGGTCTATCTGCGTGTTTTTTAGGTAAAAAACTAGTTCTTACGACCCTTAAATTCAATAAAAAACCATATATGTAAAGATTTCTAACAAAAAGAAGAGGTAGAGACATAACTAAATTAATTCAATCTAAAGATGGGTAAATTAGATAAATAAGCCAGTATGAATTACTTCCGATACCGCTGTTGATTTTCGTTTCACGGGCGGCCGGTGAGTCTCCTCGTCGCTTCGCTTTTCCTGCAGGAGTCTTCACCTTGCCTTCCAATCAACCGCTAAAAGCACCTACATACACGAAATCTACGTTCATCCTACAAATAAAAAATCCGAACAAAGTTGATTCTTAATCAACTTTGTTCGGACCTTACTTCAACTAATATGCTTTTGTCCCAGCCTCTTTAATTGGCGTCGTTTGCAATGACAGCCTGTTGGTTCTCTTCTTGATCTTTTACTTCTTGTTCACCTTTTTTCTTTAAATCAAAATACGTATCGAGCGCAGAACGAGCAAGCTCTTTCGTAATGGTATTTGGTGCACTTGGCACAAATGCCGATGGTACCACCACAGCTACTGCAATTTCAGGATTATTTGCCGGAGCAAAGGCCACAAAGTTTGAATTATTAACTTTAATCGGATCCCCTCCGCTTGGGTTTTTCTCATAGGCTTGTGCCGTTCCTGATTTACCAGCAGGATTATAGTTCGCTGTATGGAAAGCTGCATACCCTGTACCGCCTTGTTCTTGCGTAACGCGCTTAAAGCCACTTTGAACATCTTTAATGTATTCTTCTTTCATCGTGATACGATTTAACACATCAGGTTCAAATGAATGCTGCGTACCGCCAATTTCATCGGTTTTAATCGTTGGTTTTCGGATTTCTTTTACTAGCTGCGGCTTAATGCGATACCCTCCATTAGCTATTGCAGAAGTATATTGAACAAGCTGCAGCGGCGTGTACGTATCATACTGACCAATTCCTAAATCAAGCGCCGTTCCTGGAACATCGCTTCCACCTTGGACACCTGTTGATTCGTTATCAAGGTCTATGCCTGTTGATACGCCTAAGCCGAACTGACTGTAGTAAGAACGCAGTTCGCTGAATGTATCAGGTTTAATGGGTAAAGTCATGTTTTTATGATACTGTAACCCAGCCATAGCCATTACCGTTTTAAACATAAATACGTTGGATGAATATTTTAACGCAGATGAATACGTTAAGGGTCCTAGCCCTTCAGCCTCAGCTGATTTTTTAACCGGTGTTCCTTTAATTTTTAACGGTTCATCAACGAACACTGTGTTTGGCTTAATAGCTCCTGAATCTAAGCCGGCTAAAACCGTTGCTCCTTTTACAACAGAGCCCATTGTATAAGATGTTGAAATATTTCCTAATGCAAAATCTTCTATTTTAGGCACTCCAGTCTTCTTATCAATGGTGTATTTTTTACCTGCCATTGTTAAAATTTCTCCTGTGTGAGGATCCATCATAATAACAAAAGCACGGTCTAAAAATTGCGTTCCTTTCATTTGCTTTTTAGCTAAAAGCTGGTCCGTAATTTGTTTTTCTACCGCTTTTTGAAGCTCCATATCAATAGTTAAAACCAAATCACTGCCGCGTTCACCTTTAGACACTCGAATTGTATCAAGGAGATTTCCTTTTTTATCTGTTACATATTGGACTTTTTCTTTTTGACCGCTGAGCTGAGCTTCGTATTGCTTCTCTAAATAGCTCGTCCCAACTTGGTCATTTCGGCTATAGCCTCTTGACAAGTAATACTGTACTTTATCTTTAGGCAGTCCTTCGTTGGCAGATGATACATTTCCAAGCAAAGTACGAAGAGTACTGTTTTCTGGGTATGAGCGATCCCAATACGTTGTTGTATCAACACCTGGAAGTTCATCTAAGTGCTCACTTACAACGGCATACTCTTCATTTGTCACACCGCTCTTAACAATTTGCGGGGTGTTAGAGTAACCTGCCTCCATTTGGCGCTTAATAGCGAGAACTTCTAAATCACTCTTTAGACTTTCTAAATCTTTTTTAGAGATGCGGTCTAACTGACGTTGATACAGTTCGTCATCAGTCATTTCACCATCTTGAACTTTTTTGCGATCAGCTTGCGTAATTTTCTGTTCTGCTTCTTTAGGGTGAAGCATAATCCAATAATCCTTCATATCGCGTTCTGTAATTTTTACCACATTTTTAGCATCTTTATTCTTTTTATTTTCCGGAATATCAATCACATTTGTGGTGTAAGGAACATCGATCATAGTGGCTAACTTTTTAGCGATGCGCAGCCTTTCTTCAGCTGTATTTCCTTGAAAACGAGTATATGTAATCGTATTTAAAGAGGTATTATCTACAATTACGCGGTTATAACGATCGTACATTTTCCCTCGAGGAACAGGCGTACTGACCGTAACGTCCTGTGTTTTTTCCACTTCTCGTTCGTAATTCTCACCGTATACAATTTGAACAAGTCCCAACCGCAAAATTAATACGGAAAATAGGGCAAATACGGTCAAGAAAAGTAAGTTCACACGAAAAGGCACGTGACTTTTTCTTCTTTTTTTCTTTTTCATACCAACACCTACACTTTATAAAACATATATACCATAACACCATAAAATCAGCCATTTAGCAAATAAATAGACACCTGGCAGGTGCCTATTTACACAACGTATTTATTCTAAAAGAAAAGCGAAGCATTTTCCATAGTACAAATGAAGGAGCTGACAACACTCTAAGCTGGAGACTCTCCGTCTCCTTCATTTAATACCGGAGGAGTAACAGTCGTTTCTTTTTTGTGCAGAGGCTGTGAGATATGTCTCACACAAAAATAAATGATCGTATGCCCTGCTCCAACAATAGCTAATAAAGTGGGAATACTTTTTGCTTCATCAAAAAATAGTACAGCTATTAAAAATAAAGATATAGAAACGACGCGCCCGATATTCAGAAATACTTCTCTGACAACAATGTATTCAATTCTTTTTGAAACAACGTCTTTTGCTCGTCCAATCACATCGTACGTTAGAGAAATGAATGGAACCAATAAAATAGGATAGGCAATGGCAATACAAACAGCATATATAATTAACTTTGGATACGATAAGTTAAAGATAAGCAAAAAGACTGCTCCATAGAGAAGGAGGCCTCCTGTGAAGATAAACCGAAGGCGATTTTTTTGCTTAATAAACCTTGAGGCAACATAGTATCCCACAAATGCAACCGCTGAATTCACCAGTCCATATGTTCCTAAAGCTAATTCACTTCCCGTCGTAATAAATACCATGACGGATACAACAAAAATGAACGTACCTTCACGCAACCCTTGAAAGAAATGAGCCTGCAATATTCGATTCCAGTCTTTATTGACTTTTCGTTCAGCCCATACTTCTTTAAATTTGTATACTCCTTCCGCTGCGCGTCTTGTAATAAAAAAACTAAGCACAACGGCACCGATAAACAATAGCAGCGATACACCAAACACAATTTTATACCCAAGTGATTCATACAAAGCGGAAATAACAAAGCCCGCTCCTAAAGGACCAATCATCCCTGCAAAAGAGTTTAAGATCCCTAAAAATCCGTTAAAAAAGTCTCTTGTATCCGGTTCTGTAATTTCAAAAGTTAGCACATTAAAAGCTAGCCAATAAAAGCCGTATCCTATACCCAGCAGTCCACCAAGCAATACTAAATACTGGGCTGCGTTAGCTCCACTGACTAATACAGCGATATAAAAAACAGCTAAAAAAGATACACCTAACCTTAAAACCACAACCCGGTCAATTCGTTTGGCCCATTTACCTGCTAAAATAAACGTAAGCGGCTGAAGCACCACTACCGCTAAATTATAAATAGCGAGATCCGAAAATTCGCCTGATTGTTTCCACAGATAAATGTTAACAAACGAATTGGAAATTGAAATAGCCAAGGCATAAAGACCGCCTATAATTAAAAGCAAAAGTAAATCTTTACTAACTTCTACATCTCCAACTACTTTTTTTAATAAAGGCATATCAAAAAACTCCTTTTCTCTTCTACACCTAGTGTGTGAAAAAGAAAAGGAGATATGTAAAAGAATTGGAAAACAAAAAAGCCAGTAAAGGTAATAATTACTTTACTGGCTCTTAAATACGTCTTTAGCTTATTTTGCAGCGTCGTAACGCTTAGCAACTTCGTCCCATTTTACAACATTAAAGAATGCTGAAATGTAATCTGGACGGCGGTTTTGGTAATTTAAGTAGTAAGCGTGCTCCCAAACGTCTAGACCAAGAATTGGCGTTTTACCTTCCATTAATGGGCTATCTTGGTTTGGTGTGCTTGTTACTTCTAATTCGCCGTTGTTTACAACTAACCAAGCCCAGCCAGAACCGAAGCGAGTTTTAGCTGCATTTGCAAATTCTTCTTTGAATTGATCAAAGCTGCCGAATTTGCTAGCGATAGCGTCTGCTAATTCACCAGTTGGAGCACCGCCGCCGTTAGGGCAAAGGATTGTCCAAAATAATGAGTGGTTCGCATGACCGCCACCGTTATTGCGTACTGCTGTACGGATATCTTCAGGAACAGCATCTAAGTTTGAAATTAACTCTTCAATACTTTTGCTTTCTAAATCCGCTTTGCCTTCAACAGCAGCGTTTAAATTTGTAACATATGTGTTGTGATGTTTTGTGTGGTGAATATTCATTGTTTCTTTGTCGATATGTGGTTCCAGTGCATCGTATGCATAAGGTAGTTCTGGTAATTTGTAAGCCATGAATAATTCCTCCTTCAAAATATGTAAGCATTTTGGCGCGAAAGCACCATATACGTTTAGATTAGCAAATTTACCCTACTGTTTCAAATAAAAAGTTCCTAATCCATGATTTATATTTACCTAATTCCCATTCACTATTCTTTTAAACATAAAAAAAGCTTCTTTTTCTCAAAAGAAGCTTTGAATAGACAATAGTATGGCGGAGGAAGAGGGATTCGAACCCCCGCGGGCTTTAACACCCCTGTCGGTTTTCAAGACCGATCCCTTCAGCCGGACTTGGGTATTCCTCCAACCTTATAAATGGTGGACCCTGCAGGACTCGAACCTGCGACCGGACGGTTATGAGCCGTCTGCTCTAACCAGCTGAGCTAAGGGTCCACATGGCTCCACAGGTAGGACTCGAACCTACGACCGATCGGTTAACAGCCGATAGCTCTACCACTGAGCTACTGTGGAACAATATGAATTATGTAAGTCACAAACGTAAATTGGAAAATAGCGGCGGAGGGGATCGAACCCCCGACCTCACGGGTATGAACCGTACGCTCTAGCCAGCTGAGCTACACCGCCATGGCTCCACAGGTAGGACTCGAACCTACGACCGATCGGTTAACAGCCGATAGCTCTACCACTGAGCTACTGTGGAACAATATAACATTTACTAGCGACATTAAAAATTTAACATGTTTCTAGCCTAAAGTCAATATATTATTTTAAAACTGCGTATAAAAAATAGGCAATCATCAGCAGTTGAATAAATCCTTTTGAAATAGCGCCACTAAAAAAGCCAATAACCGAACCTACTCCAATTTTTACTGCGTTGCTAATTGTGGTCCGATGAACAATCAGTTCTCCTACAATCGCTCCGATAAACGGCCCTAAAATAATTCCAAATCCCGGAATGACAAACGGACCTACAAGCAGCCCAACTGTACTTCCCCAAACACCTGCTTTAGTGCCTCCGAATTTTTTCACACCAATAATATTAGCTATATAGTCTGCTAAAAAAAGTGCGACAACTAACAATCCTTGTACCACCCAAAATAACCAGCTATAGGAGCTAAAATTATAAAATAAACCGTATATAACAAATCCTAGAGCTACAAATAGCACGCTCGGTATGATGGGATAAACCAACCCAACAAACGATACAACAAAGCTAACGATAATTAACGCCCAACATAAAATAGCCATGCCCGCACCTATCCTTTTTATTATTACTATTTATCATACAATAACCACTCCTATAAAGAAAGACCTTGCACGACGAGTACTTCCTTTATTTTACTTTCGAATACCTCTTCAAATAAAGATTTTCGAGTGTACCTCTGCAATATTAACAGCACGGTCCTCAAGGTGCCCGTAATATCCAAAAAAACAATGACGGCAAAACCTGTACATATACGCATAAAATGTGCTTGTAACAAAACGCTCCACCGCATCATTGTAATTGGTAACGGTTTCTAAAATCTATTGTAAACCTTAAATTTTCGCTATAAAATAAGGTATAATCAGAATCTTCAATAAGAGGAGGCTTTACAATGAGCATGCTGAAAAAGATGGCATGGAGTTTTATTTCCTTCAAAAAAATAAGGTCGCTTCGCTTTGAGCATACGAATAAAACAATTGGCTTTGTGCTGTTTTTAACATTTATTTCTTTGCTGCCTACATTTTTCTTTATGACTTTGACGATTGTAAACGGCTATCATATCGCTACTACAGATCTTCCGAAATCTGTTTCTTCTTTTTCTATTTCAAACTCACAGCTTACGTCAAGTCAACCTTTCACAAAAAAAGTAAACGGTACCGCTTTTATCTTAAACCCCTCACAGTCTATTGAACGATTTCATTCCCCTGCTCATGCCATTGGTTTTTTAAAGGATGGAATTTACATCACGACTAATTCACAAACACAAACGTATTCATATGAGTTGCTAAACTGGCATCATAAAGATAAAAATGAACTGTTAAACTTGCTGCACGAACAAAAATTTTCTTTATACATACTTGTCCCTATCGCTATGCTTTTACTGTACGTATTAACATCTGGACTAAACTTCCTTTCTATTACCTGCCTTGCTTATCTTGGAAAGCTGATTGGACTCATTGCTAAAAAGCAGCTTCCCTTCAAGCAGCTATGGGCACTGAGCGCTTATAGTACGGTAGCCTTCACGCTGCTTTATACGCTTTTTGAAGCTTTTTCTTTGTCTCTAGCACTACATAGCTCTCTTTACTGGATAGGAACATTCTTCATTTACTTGTTGCTCGTCACAAGGGTTCCTATAAGAAGAAAGGTAAAACCTAATAAAGATGCTGGGACAAACGTATTTTAGTTGAAGGAGAATCCAAACGAGGAATCTAGATTCTTGATAGAGAATCCACCTCTTTTGGATTTTTTTATTGATATGGTGAACGCAGGTTTCATGTATGCGGCTGCTTCTAGCTGGTGATTGGGGTGATTTAGTTAAGTCTCAGCCTCTTTATTTCGGTACAACTTTTTTTCTTCCCATTGCACAAGGAAGAATTTTCAACTGATACAAAACCCACAAACCTCCTGCTGTGAGCAGAATAAAGCTATAAACAAACATCAGCCTTTCAGCATGCATCCACACTTCAAAAACAACAGGTCCCAACGCTACTCCTAAAAATCTCACCGTTCCATAAATAGATACAATAAACCCTCTTTCTTCGTCTGAAGCCGCTGAAGTAATCATCATATTAATACACGGAAGAACAAATCCTAAGCCGCCAAAGGCGACTGTCAAACAAAACATCAGAACAGGAAGCGTATAAATAATCGTTAATACTCCAAACATCAGGAATAAAAGAGTTATCCCTACTATCATTAATTTTTTCATGAGCTCTACATCTGTTTTGATGCGTTGACCGGTCCAATAAGAAACGAGCGTCATCGCACCAAGAGGAAATAAAAAAGCGGTTCCTTTAAAAAAACCGTCTATATGATACGTTTCCTCTATTAGAAAAGATAAATAATATAAAATGCCAAATAATAAAAACAACCCCAATCCCCCGACAAAGAATAAAGGAAAAAGCGATTTTCTTTTATCATAGACAATCCCAATGGCTCTCTTTAAATATTCTTGAACAGATACTGAACCCGAACCTGTTTTCCCTTCTCTCACATACAGCACTATACCTACTAAAGCAGCACCTGCAGCTAAAGGATAGACAAAAAACGCGGCATACCATACGACGAGTGCTGCCGATGCTCCAATTATCGGTGCAACCACTTTTCCAACTCCGTTATACACTTCTAAAACCCCGAGGACTTTTGCTCTTTTTTCCCCTGTAAATACATCTCCAGTTAATGCCATTGCCAACGTTGTAGTACCTGCAGCTCCAATCCCTTGAATGACTCTGCCTTCCATCAACACAGCAAAGCTCCCAGAAGAGAATGAAGCACTACTAGCAGCGATGACACTACCTATTATCATCATAACGAGTGAATATATGATTAACTTTTTACGCCCATACCGGTCTGATAAAATCCCTACGGCAGGGATACACAATGCAGCTGGAATCGAAAATGCACTCAGTATCAAACTGGTTTGAACTCCGCTTAAGTGAAGTGACTTTTGAATGCTTGGCAGCAGAGGAATGAGCATGGAATTTCCCAGTACCATGATTAAAGGCAATAAGCCTAATGAAACAATCATTAATTTTTCCTTCAATTTTCGTTCTCCAATCATATTTAAGTAAGACAAGCATAGGCTTTACACATAAGCAAAAGAATGAAGGAGGAGCATAATGAAAAAGCTATGTGCATTAGCCGCTTTCGCTTTTATCGGATATATTTGTCACTACGACATTAAATACGGGACCATTCCCACTGCTACTGAAGCAGTTCAAGTCAGCAAAGCGCAGCCTGCAGAAACAAAAGCCGCCAGCTCTTCTTCCACCTATACAAAAATAAAAATTAAGCCAGGCGATACAGTTTTGTCCGTCATTGAGGAGCTTACAAAAAAATCGATACCGGTTTCTATGAACCAAATGATTACAGACTTCAAAAAGTTAAATAACGGTACAGCGCCTGAGGATATTCAAATTGGAAAAACGTATAAGTTCCCTATTTACAAGTAATGACAGCATTCTTCTTGTCAAGATGGGATAGTCATTGTTAAAATAGCTAAGGTAGCACTTTCTACTAGTTATTTTGTTCATAAAGAGTTATTCTATTAATGAATTCAAATTCTTGATTTCATTTTGAAGGAGAGATTATCACGTGAGTGAAATTATACATCGTACAAAAACACGCCCGGTTAAAGTTGGAGATTTAACAATCGGAGGCAGCAACGAGTTAGTTATTCAAAGTATGACAACCACTAAGACACATGATGTTGAAGCAACGGTTGCAGAAATTAAACGTTTAGAAGAAGCAGGATGCCAAGTTGTTCGTGTTGCTTGTCCAGACGAGCGCGCAGCAGATGCAATCCCTGAAATTAAAAAACGCATTAACATTCCATTAGTTGTGGATATTCATTTTGACTACCGCTTAGCATTAAAAGCAATTGAAGGCGGAGCGGATAAAATCCGTATCAACCCTGGTAATATCGGTCGCCGTGAAAAAGTGGAAGCTGTTGTAAATGCTGCAAAAGCTAAAAATATTCCAATTCGTATTGGAGTTAACGCTGGTTCACTTGAAAAACGTATTTTAGATAAATACGGCTATCCGACAGCAGATGGCATGGTAGAAAGTGCACTTCATCACATTAAAATTTTAGAAGATCTTGATTTCCATGACATCATCGTTTCAATGAAAGCATCGGATGTTAACTTGGCAATTGAAGCTTATGAAAAAGCTGCTCAAGCATTTGACTACCCTCTTCACTTAGGAATTACAGAATCAGGTACATTATTTGCAGGAACTGTAAAAAGTGCAGCAGGTCTTGGCGCTATTTTATCTAAAGGAATCGGAAATACATTACGTATTTCTTTAAGTGCGGATCCTGTAGAAGAAGTAAAAGTTGCGCGCGAATTGCTAAAATCATTCGGTTTAGCTTCCAATGCCGCAACGCTTATTTCTTGCCCAACTTGCGGACGTATTGAAATTGATTTAATTAGCATTGCTAATGAAGTTGAAGAGTATATTTCAACTGTAAAAGCACCGATTAAAGTAGCGGTACTTGGCTGCGCTGTAAACGGTCCTGGTGAAGCTCGTGAAGCTGATATCGGGATTGCGGGAGCACGCGGTGAAGGTCTACTATTCCGCAAAGGCGAAATCGTACGCAAAGTTCCTGAAGAAACAATGGTTGAGGAACTAAAAAAAGAAATTGATAAAATTGCTGCTGAATATCACGCAAAGCAAGAAGCTGAAAAAGCTGCAGCTAAATCATAACTAAAAAAGCGAGGCGCATATGCGCCTCGCTTTTTTTTATGAAAAGAACGGTAATATAAACGTACCGACAATAATCGATACAACTCCGATCCCTATTGCCCATGCTCCTAGCGTAAGTGCTCCTTTTCTGCGTGCGATAAACCCTAGAATAATCCCAGCGGCACCAAGAATAATTGGTAAAAAGAATAGTGAAAGAATCGAAAGCACGAGTGCGAAACGACCGTATCCCGTTCCTTCTCCTCGCCCAGCGACTTCATGATTGCGATTGCGATCAATATCTATAACTTCACGCTCTGCATGAGGCTCCCCTACTCGGTAAGGAACGCCCACTTCAGCTGCAGTTTCTTCCATGAAATCAGCTTCATATACATCTTTTCTACGCCTTTGTTCTTCATTCTCCATGCTTAATCCCTCGCTTTCGTAAATAAGGAGCATTTATAGTATCTGAATGCGAGAAAAAATTATAAGTGTCAATCTTATACAACTGCTCATTCTCTTATAAGAAATAGGTATAGACGCAATCACCAGGCCGTGCAGTGATCATTACGTTTTGTCAAAGGCATATAAAAAGTATTACTGTTTCTCTTTGGGCTTTATGTTACACTAGACAAGAATAATCAAGCACCTAGGTAGAATAAACGTATTAAAGGAGTGCACGTAGTTGACGAAAAAGTTTGGAATTGACATTGATGGAACTGTTACTTCTCCTGAAACTTTTGTTCCTCATTTAAATAAAGCCTTTAACTTAAATTTAACACTTGAAGACATTACAGAATATGATTTCAGCCCTTTTGTAAATGTATCACCTGCAGAACTCGGGAAATGGTTTAAAGCAAATGAACGCTCTATTTACGAAACCTCTCCACTTGCAGACGATGCAAAAGCTGTTTTGCAAAAATGGCATCAAAAGCACGAATTATTCTTTATTAGTGCAAGGCACGATAAGCTATTGGACGTCACGGAAGAATGGTTTCAAAAAAATGAACTATCGTTTCATCACATTGAGTTAGTCGGTTCTCATTTTAAAGTTGAAACAGCAAAACGATATGATGTTGATATCTTTTTTGAAGACAAACATGATAATGCTTGTGAAATCAGTGAAGAATGCAATATCCCCGTTATCTTATTTGATACTCCTTATAATCGCTTACCTGTTCCAAAAGGAGTGGTTCGCGTATACAATTGGCTAGAAGCAGATCAGTGGGTAGCCAGCTGGTTAAAAGAACAGCAAAAATAAAAAAGAGAGGTGCATAACGCCCTCTCTTTTTTATTGATTACATTCTATACATTGACCGTAAATTTCAAATTTATGGCCTGTAATATTGTACCCTCGCAAATCCTCGTCTACATACTCCATCGGACAAGCTTCAATTTCTTTTGTTTTTCCACAATCTAAACAAATGAAGTGGTGATGATGATGGGCGGTCGCACATTTAAATCGAAAGTGCTTTTCGCTCGAAAGCTCCGTCATTTCAAGTACACCTAACTCCACAAACAATGATAAATTACGGTAAATTGTATCAAAACTCAGACCAGGATAATCGGGCTTCATGTACTCTAATACATCTTTTGCCGTTAAGTACTTATTTGATTTTGAAAACAAGGCAAGCATTTCTTCACGCTTTCCTGTATGTTTATATCCTTGATCTTTTAATAAATGAATGGCTTCAGTTAAATTCATTTTTGTTTCCCCTTCCGTCCTTTATTAATCATAATAGATATGATTAAAATAACAACAGCAATGACAACAATTGTACCGCCTGGTGCTAAATCCAAGTAGTACGCTGAAAATAATCCGCCTAAAACAGATATTTCACCAAAAATCACCGAAAGCAGAATCGTTTGTTTAAAGCCTCTAGCTAAGCGAATGCTTGCTGCTACAGGAAGAGTCATAAGAGATGACACTAATAAGATACCGACGATACGCATCGATACAGCAATGACAAGAGCAACCATCACAATAAATAAAAAGTGCATCCACTTCGATTTAATCCCAGAAGCAGAAGCGTGCTCCTCGTCAAAAGATAAAATAAACAATTCTTTATATAAGAAAAAGACAATAGCTATAACAAATACGGCTATGACAACAACTGTCCAAAGATCCGAACGACTCACCGCACTTACGCTTCCAAACAAATAGTTCATTAAATCATTATTAAAACCGTCCGCTAGCGAGATACAAATTGCACTAATACCAATTCCGCCCGACAAAATAATCGGAATGGCCAGCTCTTGGTAATGCTTGTAGACGCTTCGAAGTTTTTCAATAAAAAGAGCGCCTGTAACGGAAGATACCATCCCTAAATAGACGGGGTTCACTCCTTGCATAAACCCTATTTTCTGACTAAGAAGCAAGCTCGCAGAAATCCCCGCTAGCGTCACGTGACTTAACGCGTCTGCAATTAAAGAAAGACGTCTTACTACGATGAACGTGCCCAATAAAGGAGCTAAGACGCCAATAATCATACCGGTTAAAAATGCATTTCGTAAAAACTCAAATTGAAATAAACTGCTTATCATACGTGCTGCCCTCCATGATGATGATCATGGGTTAACACATGAACATTATGACCATAAAACATAGATACGTCATGTTCACAAAGCTGTTCGAATTCTTTGGCATTCCCATGAAAGTGTAGAAATTTATTTAAACAAGCAACGTGGGTTACTTTTTCTGAGACAGTGCCAATATCGTGAGTAACAAGCACAAGTGTAATTCCTTTTTCTTTATTCAACTTTTCAAGAAGCTCATAAAAAGTGTACACATTTTGTGCATCCACTCCGACTGTTGGCTCATCTAAAATTAACAGCTCGGGTTCGCTTACAAGCGCGCGCGCAATAAAAATTCGCTGCTGCTGGCCACCGGATAATTCTCCTATGTTTCGATTTAAAAATTCGCTCATCCCCACTGCTTCTACCGCTTCTTTCACTTTTTGTTTATGAGAAGCATTCATAAAGCGAAACAAACCTAATTTTGAAGTAAGACCCGTGGAAACCACTTCAAAAACGGTAGCAGGAAAGCCGCTGTTGAAACTATTCGCTTTTTGCGATACATATCCAATTTTACTTCGTTCTTTAAACCTTCTCTGATCTTTTCCAAATAAACGAATTGCACCTTGAGATGGCTTTTGCAACCCGAGCAAACATTTGATTAGCGTTGATTTCCCAGAGCCATTTGGCCCAACGAGACCCAAAAAAGCTCCTTTTGGAATTGAAAAACTTATATCTTCTAATACATTCACTCCATCATATTGAAATGATAAATGATCAATTTCAATGATATCAGGTGTATTCATATGCGCCTCACCATTCTTTTTTTATATTTCTCCATACAAAAGAGGGCACGGTTTCTATCGTATACTCCGTTACCCATTTACTTTCTCAGAATCATTACGATTTAGTCATTAATGTAGTATACAGGATTGTCTTTTATTTGTAAACTAAGCCGTTTCACTCCTTCGCTTTCTTGCCTCCGTAAGTTCATCCGGCTCGAAATGTTGTTTTATTACACAATATAGTCACATCTTTCTTTTTTATTCATAAACTGTATATGACGAGGAGGTAATCATATGAAAATTGTACAGCAGATTGTCAATAAGAAAGTAAACAACATTACCCCGAAAGAGCTTTTAAAGTATAGCAAACAATACAACATCCCTATTACAGATCAGCAGGCACACACACTTGTATCCGTCATTAGACAGCAGCCCGTAAATATTTATAACCTTGAAGAGCGCCGAAATTTAATCAAACAAATTGCTCAAGTAACAGATCGTGAAACTGCCAGACGAGTGAACGAATTATTTCAGCAGTTGATGTAAAAGAAGAGGTCATGTCTATAGACATGACCTCTTTCAATCACATATGAAATTACATAAGCTTTTGTTTTAGCTCTAAATCAAAGCTTTGTGCACGAATCATATCAATTTCCAACTGATATGGCGCCTTTTTATTTTTCTTATCTTCTCCTACATAAGGAGTTTCTAGAATTTTAGGAACTTCTTTAAACGCTGGGTGATGAACAATATAATTCAGTGCACCAAATCCGATTTCACCAAACCCAATGTTTTCATGGCGGTCTTTTCGAGCACCGAGTACATTTTTACTATCATTGATGTGAAGCACTTTAATTCGCTGTATTCCTACGGTTTTGTCAAATTCATTTAATACACCGTCAAAGTCTTGAACGATATCATAACCAGCATCATGAACGTGACATGTGTCAAAACAAACAGAGAGCTTTTCATTGTGCGTCACCCCATCAATAATTTGGGCAATTTCTTCAAAGCTTCTTCCACACTCTGTTCCTTTTCCAGCCATTGTCTCAAGCGCAATTTGAACTTCTTGATCAGCTGTCAACACTTCGTTTAGACCTTTGATAATTTGCTGAATACCGGCATCTGCTCCAGCGCCGACATGAGCTCCTGGGTGAAGAACAATTTGCTTTGCGCCAAGAGCATGGGTGCGGTGAATTTCAGACGTTAAGAAATCTACTCCAAGCTCAAATGTTTCGGGCTTTGTTGTATTTCCTAGATTAATGATATAGGGAGCATGTACAACAATATCTGTCATTCCATGCTCTTTCATATGCAAAAGACCAGCTTCAATATTAAGCTCTTCAATCTTTTTGCGACGAGTATTTTGTGGAGCGCCTGTATAGATCATAAACGTATTTGCTCCGTAAGAAGCTGCCTCTTCACTTGCTCCTAAAAGCATCTTTTTGCCGCTCATCGATACGTGAGAACCAATTTTCAACATTCCTTTTTACACCTCTAACCTATTGCGATTAACGATTGTTGCGTCTTTCACTACGCTTTTTCTTTTGCACATACTTTGTAATTTCACGAGCACGTTTTTTCTTGTAGCCAGGCTTTACTTTCTTCGGCTTTTGAATAAAGCGATGTGCCTCTTCTCCCACTTCATCCGCTTTCTTCACACGCTTTTTACGGCGGTTACGGTCATCGATGGAAACCCATTCTTGCTTTTGAAGATCTTTGTTTACAAACTCGATTCCCATTTTCTCTAGCTTATTTACTGCATCTTCATCTTCCACATCGAAGATTGTAGCAGCAATTCCAGAATGACCGGCACGAGCTGTACGTCCTACGCGGTGAATGTAGAAATCTAGATCTGAAGGAAGCTCAAAGTTAATGACGTGTGAAATTCCTTCAATATCAATACCGCGAGCTGCTAAATCTGTCGCTACTACGTATTGAAATTCTAAATTATTAATTTGCTTCATCATTTTCTTACGGTCACGAGGAGATAAGTCTCCGTGAATTCTTCCTACTTTTAATCCTTTAGACAGTAGGTCATCTGCTACTTCGTCCGCCATTTTCTTTGTATTTGTAAAGACGATAGCTAAATAAGGATTATAAGAAATAAGCATATCATGCAGCAGCTTAAACTTGTTACGATGACGCAGTGGAACTAATACATGCTCTAATTTAGCTGCTGCTGCTTGCTTCGGCGAAACATGCGTAAATTTTGGATTTTCCATGTATTTTTTTAAGAATGGCTTTAATTTTTCAGGAATAGTTGCTGAAAAAACAAGCATCTGTAATTTTTCAGGCATATTGCTTGCCAAACGGTCCACATCTTCTAAAAATCCCATATCAAGCATTAAATCAGCTTCGTCTACTACTAACGCCTTTGTTGTATACACAACTAACGCTTTTTCATTTACTAAATCAAACAAACGAGCCGGTGTTCCTACAACAACTTGAGGCTGCTTCTTTAATTTATCGATTGTACGCTGCTTATCTGTACCGCCGATAAAACATTTTGCTGAAATTTCTTCTCCTTCAGCACTGTGTTTTGTTAGCTTTAATACTTCTTGATAAATTTGAGAAGCAAGCTCACGAGTTGGAGCGGTGATTACAACTTGTACTTCTTCTTTTTTAGGGTCTACCTTTTCAAGTAAAGGTAATAAATAAGCGTGTGTTTTGCCGGTCCCTGTTTGCGACTGACCAATTACACTTTCCCCTTTTAAAACGGAAGGAATTAAGCGCTCCTGAATCTCTGTAGGTTGATAAAAACCTAATTGTTTAATTGCTTCTATTAAAAATGGTTGAAACTCAAAACGTTCAAAGTTTGTTTTTTCCATAATAGTCTCCTTTTTTACATTCACGTTCATCTTTTAAGGCACAATATATGATTATAATCGATTTTTCCTTCTGTGACTACTTCTCATTCATATTACTAAAACTTATTACCTGTTTCAAAAACATTTTATCGCGAGTTGCATACGATAGTAAAAGAAAATCTACTTTACTAAAGGAGGTGCGTCCTTTGCTACAGCGAAGACCACCATTTCCACCCGGTATGCAAAGAAGAATGATGCCAGGAATGCCACCACAAAACGGCTTCGGGCAACAACCTGGTAACTTTGGCCAATTTAATCCATTACAGCAGTTTCGTAACTTTGCCCAGCAAACAAATGCTCAACAATCATTTTACCCGAATCAGCAAGGCCTGAACCGTGGAGGAGGTAACTTCTTAACTCGCCTATTCCGAAGAGGCGGAAATAGAAACATACCATTTCAACAAGCGGCTGCAGCTGCTCCTCGAGGTTCTTTGTTTTCTGGACTTTCAGGAGCCCAAGGTGCTGCAGGAGCGACTAACTCTTCTTCCCTGCTTGGAGGTTTGCAAGGATTAACGAACCCTGCTAACTTGAGCTCCATGATGGGAAATGTTCAGCGAGTACTAAAAGCAGCGGAAACGATGGGACCTATGATTCAACAATACGGACCTCTTGTCAAAAATGCTCCTTCTCTGTGGAAAATCTATCAGGCCTTGCGCTCAAGTGATGACACAGATGAAGTACTCGAAGCAGAAGGAACAGAGGTTTCTGAAACTGATGAAAGTAAAGACAGTAAGGTTTTATCAGCAGGCGCAGAAAGCACGGATTCATCCGATGATGAGCTGGATTTCTTTGAAGAAGAAATTGAACATTCATCCAGAGATCGGGTGTCTAAACCAAAACTTTATATTTGATAAATCTGCTGATTCCTTAAGGAAATACAGTGAGCAAAAAAAGAATATCTTTGTATTCTTCCTTCCTCTTTTATATAATAGAAGCGAGTTGAATTGCTCGTCAGGATTATGATGAGGAGGAAATTGAAATGAAAGTTATTAAAATTGCACCGCGCGGCTATTGTTATGGTGTAGTAGACGCAATGGTCATTGCACGAAACGCCGCTTTAGATAAATCATTGCCTCGACCAATCTATATCTTAGGAATGATTGTTCATAATAAACACGTTACAGATGCGTTTGAAGAGGACGGCATTATCACACTGGACGGTGCTAATCGCCTGGAAATCTTAGACCAAATAAATGAAGGAACCGTTATTTTTACTGCGCACGGAGTATCTCCAGAAGTAAAAGAACGAGCAAAAGAAAAAGGCTTAACAACAATCGATGCTACATGTCCGGATGTTACAAAAACCCATGACCTTATTCGCCAAAAAGAAAAAGAAGGTTATGACGTTATTTATATCGGAAAACGAAATCATCCTGAGCCAGAAGGTGCACTTGGCATCGCGCCAGATATCGTTCATTTAATTGAAAAAGCAGAAGACGTAGCCCATTTAAATATTCAACGTGAGAAAATCATTGTAACAAATCAGACAACAATGAGTCAGTGGGACGTTGCAGAAGTAATGGAAAAGGTAAAAGAAAAATATCCGCATGCTGAAGTTCACAAGGAAATTTGTTTAGCTACACAAGTTCGCCAAGAAGCTGTAGCCGAGCAAGCAGGTGAAGCAGATGTTACAATTGTTGTAGGAGATCCTAAAAGTAACAATTCAAACCGTTTAGCTCAAGTATCAATGGAGATTGCCGGCACTGAGGCATATCGTATCGGTGACATCTCAGAGCTGCAGGTTGAATGGTTGATGAATGCGAAAACGGTAGCTGTTACGGCAGGCGCATCTACCCCTACTCCAATTACAAAAGAGGTCATCAATTTTCTAGATCAGTTCGATCCAGAAGATGAAACAACGTGGACACGTGAAAAAAGCGTGCCTCTTTCAAAGATTTTACCAAAAGTTCGAACAAAAAAATCGTCTTAATAGACACAAAAGAAGGTGTTGACATTTGTCAACACCTTCTTTCTTTGTTACATATACGTAAATGGGTTTGTGTCTACTTTTGAATCAAATACTTCACACTCAAAGTTTTTCGCATCAAAAAGACTGTTTAATACACGCGTTACACCTTGTCTCATGACTTTTTCAACATAATGACCAGGATCTACAACGTTTAATCCCATTGCCATTGCATCATGCGCCACGTGGAAATACAAATCCCCTGTTACATAGGCATCTGCTCCGCTAAATTTTGCGTTTGTAATATATTTGTTTCCATCTCCGCCAAGAACAGCTACTTTTTTCACCGTGGCATCCATAGACCCTACTACTCTAACACCATCCACGTCCAATGCTTGTTTAACATGAGCGGCAAACTGTTTTAGCGTCATCTCTTCTTTTAACTTACCAATTCGTCCAAGTCCAAGCGTCTCGCTCGTTTGTTCCACTGGATAAATGTCATAGGCTACTTCTTCGTAAGGATGAGCACTGAGCATGGCACGAATAATTTTATTTTGCTGACCCGCTTCAAAGATAGTTTCAACTTTTGTTTCATTTACACGTTCTAACTCTCCTTTCAAGCCAATGTATGGATTGGCTTCTGAAGAAGGTTTAAACGTGCCTTCCCCTTCAGTTGAAAACGTACAGTCGCTGTAAAGACCCACATGTCCAGCTCCCGCATCACAAATAGCTGTGCGCACTGCTTCAGCATGATTTGAAGGAACAAATACAGCAAGCTTTTTCAGCTGAATAGACGTTGTTGGAACCAGCACTTTTGTCTCTTGTAGCCCCAATGCTTCGGCCAACAAGTCATTTACTCCGCCTTTAGCTATATCTAAGTTTGTATGAGCAGCATATACAGCAATATCATGTTTGATGCATTTCTCTAAAATAAGCCCTTCAGGACGATCTGTAACCACTTGTTTTAGAGGTCTAAAAATAGGAGGATGATGAGCAATAATCAAATCCACTTGTTTTTCAATCGCTTCGTCTACGACCGTTTCAAGAACATCTAACGTTACCATTACTTTTTTTACAGGCTTGTTTAACGTTCCAATCTGTAAACCAATTTTATCTCCTTCAACCGCTAAATGCTTGGGAGAAAATGATTCAAATGCTTCAATTACTTGAAATCCGTTAGGGATTTTACTCATTTTAACGCCTCCTCAATTAATGAGATGTCTTGGGTAAGTTTTTGAAGTTTTGCTTTACTTTCCTCGGACTGAGCCTGCTCCATTTGGCTGACAATTTGTTTAAGATGATTTAGTTCATGCGTCCACTTTGTCATAAAAGCAGAAGAGCGCTTTTCTTTTAAAATAGGGCCCATTAACACACCGGCTTCCACTTCACCGTTATAAGGAGCTAAGGCGTTTCCAGGTTCAGCGACGATGATTTCATACATACGACCGTCTTCTTCGATGATTTTTTCATCAATGATTTCCCAGTTGTGTTCAATCAGCCAGCTGCGAATATGATGTGAACCAATATTCGGCTGAAGTACAAGCCTTTTTACTCCTTCTAACTTTGCTTTTCCTTCTTCTAAAATCATCGTAATAAGCGTTCCGCCCATTCCGCAGATTGTAATACAGTCTACTTCATTCGGTGATATTACTTCTAGGCCGTTTCCTTTTCGAACGTCAATAACGTCCGTTAAGCTTGTTTTTTTCACCTGCTGAATAGCAGATTGAAGAGGCCCTTCTGTAATTTCTCCTGCTACGGCACCGCTAATATATCCATTTAAATAAGCAAAACACGGCAAGTATGCATGATCTGAGCCAATGTCTGCTATCTTTGCTCCCAAAGGAATCGACTTTACTACTTCTTCAAGTCTTATTGATAAGTTTAATTCATTCATTTTGTCACCTATTCTCTATGTGATTACTGTTCATTATTTTAACATAGATAGCTGCATGATTCCTATTTCTCTTCATGTTTTCCTTCTAGCTGAATGCGTATAAAAAATCACAAAAAAAAAGCCTGCTTTATAAATGAGCGGCTTTCCAGAAAATCATGTTTCTGAACTCTATTTAATTTCTGATACCCATTTAGCCATTTCCTTCGCTTTTTCCGGAGGAACCAGCCCGGCCGGCATGTTTCCTTTACCGTTTACAACAATATCTGCAATTTCGTCTTGAGAAACTTTTTTCCCAATTCCTTTTAAGGAAGGACCTACTCCACCTTGATACTGATCACCGTGACAACCGATACAAGTTTTTTGATAAATTTCTTCTGGTTTAGCTGAAGCCTGCTGTTCCGCGCCACCGCCTTCTTTTTCAGCCGCGATTTCTTTTGCATTATTCAATCCGTTGAACGAAAGCGTTAACATTAAAGCAATCCCAATTACCGCAATTAATAAAAATGGTATTAGCGGATTTCGCTTCACTCACTATACCCCCTTTATGTATTCCCATCCCTAGAAATAACAAAATAGTATAAGCACTTTTATTTTACTTGAAAATGCTCATAAGTGAAAGGGTTTTATTTACATAATTAACTAATTTCTTATTGCGTATCTTAACAGCCAATTTGCCTTGCAATAACCGAGCGCTGAATTTCTGAAGTTCCTTCTCCAATTTCTAAAAGCTTGGCATCTCGTAAATACCGCTCCACGTGATACTCTTTCATGTAGCCATATCCTCCATGAATCTGAACAGCTTGACTGGCTACTTCCATACAAATTTCAGAAGCATACAGTTTACACATAGCAGCTTCTTTCGTAAATGGCTTTCCTTGGTCTTTTAACCACGCTGCTTTATAAACCATATTTCTTGCTAACTCAATTTTCATCGCCATATCAGCTAATTTAAACTGAATCGCTTGAAACGATGAAATAGCTTTTCCAAATTGCTTTCTTTCCTGCGCATATGACAGTGCTTTTTCATAAGCCGCTTGAGCGATTCCCACGGCCATTGCGCCAATTCCAATTCTTCCCCCGTCAAGCGTCATTAGAAATTGTTTAAAGCCTTCTCCTCTTACACCGAGTAAATTCTCTTCAGGCACTCCAACATCCTCTAAAACGAGTTCAGTTGTATTTGAAGCATGTAGACCCATTTTCTCGTAATTGTCTATTACAGTAAAACCTCGAGCTTCTGTAGGCACGATAATAGCTGAAATTTCTTTTTTACCTTCTGTACGATTTGTAACAGCTGTTAAAGCTAAAAACTTTGCGTAGCTGGCATTCGTAATATAGCATTTACTTCCATTAATCCTAAATGTTCCATCCTTCAACACTGCTTCTGTCTCTGTTCCCCCCGCGTCACTTCCTGCGTTCGGTTCGGTTAAACCAAACGCTCCAAAAGATTCCCCAGAACATAAAGCAGGTAGGTACTGTTCTTTTTGCTCCTTTGTTCCGAATAAATAAATAGGTGCGCCTCCGAGCGAAACATGAGCTGAGTATGTAATTCCTGTAGAGCCACAAGCTTTACTTAATTCCTCTACGACGATAGCAAAACTAACCGTATCTGCTCCTCCGCCCCCATACTCTTCAGGAAAAGGAAGACCCATTACCCCAAGCTCACCTAACTTTTTAAAAACATCAAGCGGAAATTGCTTACTTCGATCGCGCTCTAATGCATTCGGTGCTACTTCCGCCTCTGAAAACTCTCTCAGCGTCCGTTGAATCATCTTTTGTTCATTGGTTAATTCAAAATTCATTTTTATTCCCCCTAAAAAAGTGTATACGCTTACATTATTTAATTATAATTCATTTTTGTAAATTTTCTCAACTTTTAAAACGTTTTAATTTTTTCATGTTATAATAGAGAAGTATCAATCAAAGCAAGAATAAAATGATAGCGATTCCATTTTTCGGATATTTAAAAGGAATTTGAACAGCTTATGCTCTGTAACAAAAGAATATAAAGGAGCATTTGCAAAACGAAGGACAATTCAGTAAAATATATGAAAGAAGAAAAGTTGGTAAAAAAATCAATATACTTCTTCAAAATGCGTTTTTATGAAATTTATTCCACAAAAAATAGATAGCCCCTTTCCTCTAGGAAAGAAGCTATCTCATAAGCGTTATTTACGCTTTTATCTATTCTAAGAAATCTTTTAAACGTTTGCTTCGGCTAGGGTGACGAAGCTTACGAAGCGCTTTAGCTTCAATTTGACGAATACGCTCACGCGTTACGCCAAATACTTTTCCTACTTCTTCAAGCGTACGCGTACGTCCATCGTCCAGACCAAAGCGGAGTCTAAGAACATTTTCTTCGCGATCTGTTAACGTATCAAGGACGTCTTCTAACTGCTCTTTTAATAATTCATATGCAGCATGTTCAGAAGGTGATGTTGCATCCTGGTCTTCAATGAAGTCACCTAAATGCGAATCATCTTCCTCACCAATTGGTGTTTCAAGGGAAACCGGTTCTTGAGCAATTTTTAAGATTTCACGAACTTTTTCTGGTGTTAAGTCCATATCTTCTGCAATTTCTTCAGGAGATGGTTCGCGACCTAAATCTTGTAGAAGCTGACGTTGAACACGAATTAGCTTGTTAATCGTTTCAACCATATGAACGGGAATACGAATCGTTCTTGCTTGGTCAGCAATTGCACGAGTAATAGCTTGACGAATCCACCATGTCGCATACGTACTGAATTTATAACCTTTGCGATAATCAAATTTTTCTACCGCTTTAATAAGACCCATGTTTCCTTCTTGAATTAAATCAAGAAACAGCATACCGCGCCCGACATAGCGTTTAGCGATACTTACAACAAGACGTAAGTTTGCTTCAGCAAGACGACGTTTCGCTTCTTCATCGCCTTCTTCAATACGTTTTGCTAAATTGATTTCTTCCTCTGCCGACAATAGGTCAACGCGTCCGATTTCTTTTAAGTACATACGAACTGGATCATTAATTTTTACACCAGGAGGTACACTTAAATCATTTAAATCAAACTCTTCTTCTTTTGACAGTTCTTGAATATCGGGATCGGCATCGTCATCATTTGCTTCAGATTCACTCATTACTTCAACACCTTGTTCTCCAAGGTATTCATAATATTCATCCATTTGATCGGATTCAATTTCGAAGTTTGCCATACGCTCTGCAATTTCTTCGTATGTGAGCACACCACGTTTTTTTCCGATTTCGGTCAATTGATCTTTTACTTGTTCAATTGTTAAATCTGAATCAAGTTGTTTTGATTGAGCTGATTTTTCAGCCATCAGATCCCCTCCTTCCAAAATTTTAAGGAAAACCTTCTAAAAGTGGGACTAATACGCAATATCGTTTATTTTAACGTTTTTTTTAACTGTAAAATTTCCATTGCTATTGTCGCAGCTTTTAAATAATCTTTTTGACGCTCTGCTTCTTGCTTTTCTGCTTCTTTTTTTTCTATCGCTAACCTTTGTGGGTAAATCAATATCGTTTGGACATAATCATTCAAAGCTTGCTCCGACAATTCATCATTGATTGACATCATCGCCAATTCTGAAGCTAGACTAGACAACGAAGACTCGGGCAACCGTTCGATAAATCCGCTCGGATTAGGCTCGTGTCCTTCCTCGTAATAAGCATACAAATATAGAACAAGCGCACGATGTTCCTCAACATTGAACTGACCTTGAAGTCGGTCTTGAATTCTAAATGCTACATCCTTATCTTTCAACATATGAGCGATCAAAAAACGTTCTGCATTTTGATAAGCCGGTAATAAGCTTCTCTTTACGACTGGTTGTCTATTTATATTATTTCGATTTGGAGAATCATTATCCTTTTTCTTTTTTTCAGTTCGATACACTTGATACTGCTGTTCTTTAAGCGCATCTAATGAAATGGAAAACTCTTGTGCCAATTGGCGTAAATAATGATCTCGCTCTACAGCTTTCGTAAGGAGGCTTATTTCTTTCAAAACGTCTTCAATGTATTGCATACGTTCAGATTCATTTTGTAGATTTCGTTTTCGGCGGAGATACCTCATTTGAAATGCCATAAAGGTCAAGCTGCTATTAATAACATCATTTTGAAACTTCTCTGCCCCGTATTCTTTAATATAATCATCCGGGTCATAACCATCCGGCATCACAGCAATCTTAACGGTACAACCTACATTTGTTAAGATAGCAGTTGCTTTGTGCGCTGCTTCAATTCCCGCAGAATCTGCATCATAGCAAATGATAACGGACTCTACATTTCGGCGAATAATCTTGGCTTGTTCTTCTGTTAAGGCAGTTCCCATTGTTGCGATTGCGTTCGGGCACCCCGCTTTAACAGCCGAAATAACATCTGCAAATCCTTCAAATAAAATAACCTGCTGATTTTTGCGTATGTGTTTTTTAGCGCGGTGAAAGTTGTAGAGTGTGCGACTTTTGTTAAAAATAGAAGTTTCGGGACTATTTAAATATTTAGGCTGCCCTTTTATCTCTTTTAGCAGGCGCCCTGAAAATGCAATTGTTTTGCCTTGCAAGTCAGCAATAGGAAACATAATTCGATCACGAAAACGATCAAAGTACGTTTCATCTTGGTTGCGTTTAATGATTAAACCTGCATGTTCCATCTCTTGCGGATTAAACCCACGTTTTGTTAAGAACTTACTTACAAATTCCCACGAATCTAAAGCAAAACCTATCTCAAATTCATCGATAATTTCTCGTGAAAACCCTCGATTTATTAAATAATCATAAGCATCTTGGCCTTCTTTTGTATTTACCAATAAGTGATGGTAAAATTTCTTTAAAAGCTCGTGTGCTTCAATCATTTTATTGCTAGGCTTTTGATTATCTTCTTCATGAGGATGTATCTCATGTTCGAAAGGAATATCTCCTTTTTCAGCAAGCTGCTGAGCTGCTTCCGTGAAGGACAGTCCTTCTAATTCCATTATGAATGAAAATGAATTCCCTCCTGCACCACATCCAAAGCAATGATAAATTTGTTTATCAGGCGATACTGAAAAAGACGGTGTGCTTTCCCCATGAAACGGACAGAGTCCAAAATAATTGCGCCCTTGTTTTTTTAGTTGTACATAATCGCTTATGACGTCGACAATATCTACTGAATGCCGAATACGGTCGATTACTTCATCAGGAATTCGATTTGCCATAGTAACAGCTCCGTATTTCATATAATATTCTTCACTAAGTGCTAAATTCCTGCAAGTTTCGACAACATTTTTTCAAAAGCTTGAATGAAATGCTGGCGATCTTCTTCACTAAATGCCTTTGGACCTTTAGTATGACGGCCTGACCGTCGCTCTTTTGCAGAAACATAACGAAAGAAAAGCACCGTATTCATTTCGTCGTCATTATAGTACTTTCCACGAGGAGACAGTGCGTAAACCCCTCGACTTACTAACATGCTTGCTAAGCCAGTATCTTGAGTTACCACAATATCCTGCTTGACTGCGTGATTTAAAATATATAAATCTGCGGCTTCCTTTTCTGCATCCACATAGACCCATTTTCCTGGTGTAGGATTTGTTTGCATGTGAGCATAGGAAGCAACAAACACAAGATCGATGTCATATGTATGTGTAAGTTCAACGATTTCTGCTTTAACAGGGCATGCATCAGCATCGACAAAAACTTTACTTTTTCTTTTGCTATAACTCTGTATTCTACATCCCTCCAGAGATTCCTTCTAACAATTTGTTATTTCCTGTAGATGGCATTTGTCGAATACTTTTTTCGATTTTGACTTGACTTTTATATAAATAGTTTATTCGTTCTTAACAAAGTCTAAACCTAAAACTATTCTTTTTTATCACAATTTTTTATTATAATATAAACAACCTATATTTTCTATACCAAAGTCACTTGTTTTTAAAAGTTCTGTCATATTCATCTTTGGGATATTTTCTTAGGCTTACAGCATACAAACATAAGAAAGCAATCTCCTTTATGTCAGGCACAGAGGAGATCTATCGTTTATTTCTTTTTGATGGTATTAAGAATGATACCAGCTGTTTCTTCTACGGCTCTGTTGGATACGTCCACCACTTCACAGCCAATCTTATCTACAATCCCTTGGAAAAATTCAAGTTCTTCTTTAATACGGCCAATATTAGCATAAATTGCTTTATCGTTTAGCCCAAGAGACTTTAAACGCTCTTTACGAATATCGTTTAACTTTTCAGGACTAATAGTAAGTCCTATACATTTCTCAGGTGATACGTGAAACAGCTCTTCTGGTGGATCTACCTCAGGTACAATCGGAACATTGGCTACTTTCAAACGCTTGTGTGCTAAAAATTGAGAAAGAGGTGTTTTAGATGTTCTTGATACACCGATTAATACAATATCCGCTCTAAGAATGCCTCTCGGGTCACGCCCATCATCATATTTCACTGCAAATTCAATCGCTTCTACTTTCTTAAAATAATCTTCGTCTAATTTTCTAGCCATTCCAGGCTCATAGCGAGGAGAAAGTTGATAAGAAGATTGAATTTTATCAATTAAAGGTCCAATAATATCAAATACCTCTACCCCGTTCTTGGACGCCTCTTGAATTAAAAATTCTCTCATTTCGGGCTTTACTAGCGTAAAGCCAATAATAGCGTTGTTCATCTTCGCTACTGAAACCACTTCTGAAAGTGTTGCGATGTCCTCTACGTAAGGTACTCTTTTAATTACAAAGTCCGTCATATTGAATTGACTTGATGCAGCCTTTACAACTAGTTCAGCTGTCTCACCTACAGAATCCGAAATGACATAAAGACATGGGTTGTTCATATTTTTTGCATCCCCTTTTTAATCCTTTTTCACTTATAATACTTCATCATTTGCTAATGCTACTAGTAATTTTGTAATATTTGTTTTGGTAATGCGTCCCACCACTTCAAAATTGCCGTCTCCCTCTTTAATAACGGGCATAGCATCAATCTGTTTTTCAATTAAGATCTTAGCAATATCAATTAACAAATCTTCGCGATAGCAATATGTAATGTTGGGCATTCTCGTCATGATAATATGAACAGGAATAGATGTGAGCTCTTGCTTTCCGATACTCGCGCGCAATAAATCTTTACGCGACAGTACTCCCACTAGCTGGGATTTCTCATCCACTACAAAAAGGGTCCCCACGTCTTCTAGAAACATTGTACAAATAGCATCATATACCGACACATTTTCGTTCACAACCACCGGGATAGACTGATATTCTTGCACCTGTATTTTTTTTATTTTATCTGTAAGAAGCTGTGCTCCTGTTTTACCTGTGTAAAAGTAACCTACGCGCGGTCGCGCTTCTAAATAACCAGCCATTGTTAAAATAGCCAAGTCCGGTCTTAGTGTTGCCCGCGTAAGGCTAAGCTGATCTGCAATATGCTCGCCTGTAATAGGGCCTTCGTCTTTGACAATTTGCAAAATTTGTTCTTGTCGTTTGTTCAGTTCGATTGTACTCACCACCTAATCATTAAATGTGACATACTATTTATAAAACATTATATACTTTTTAAGCAAAAGTAAAAGCTATAACTGATTAATTTTAGCATTTTATCTTTTTAGAATGCCGTTTATTTTACCACGGCTTCTCAAAAAAAGCAGGCATTACGCTTACAATAAGCGAAGCTACCCCTTCGCTCCACAGTAAAAAGGGTGTCCCCTACACACTACGAGGCACCCTAGCGACAGCAATTCCTTGCATATCACTGATTATCTTTTCTATTTCTCATCAGACAGCGATTGTTTTAAAGACTCCATCTGATTCAAAAACCGCTTTGTTTTTAAAAACAATCCTGAATATTCTTCGTAATATTGATCAATTACGAACTTTAATTGTTTTTTTGTTTCGGGCTTAACAGAAATAGAACCTAACCGCTTTAAATCAATGTAATAAAATAGCCTTAATAGTTTAACCGTCATCGGACTAATTTTCAAATGATAAGGATCTTTTTCTAAGCATCGATGACAAATAAACCCGCCTTCTCGAATGGAAAAATGAAATGTTCCTTCACCTCGATGGCAGACTGCACATTCATTTAATGTAGGATGAAGACCTAGAACGTTTAACATTTTCATTTCATAAATAAATGTTAAGATCTCTGCATCATACTCTTCGTTCATATAATGAATGGTTTGGTGCAGCACTTCAAATAGAAATGGATTTGGTTTATTGTTCTCAGTAGCTTTATCCGTTAATTCAAGAATATAAGAAGCATACGCTGTTGTGAAGATATCTTCGCGTATGCTTCTCATAGATGAGATAACTTCTCCTTGATGGAGAGTGCCCATTCCTGAACCTGCTTGTATAAAAAAGTATCCATACGTAAATAATTGTGTGACGGAAGCCAAGCGACTACTGGGCTTTTTTGCCCCTCTTGCCATGAGACCCACTTTTCCGAGTTCACGTGAATAAATGGTGACAATTTTATTTGATTCACCGTAATCATTCGTTCGAATGACAATTCCTTCACACTTTTTAAACAATCATCATCACCGCCATCTTACAGAAGGCTAAGACAAGGGAGAATTGAGACTTTCGCTGTTGTCCTCATATGTTTCGGGTCTTTCTTTCACTTCATTTTCAAGTTCCTTAAAAATGAGATAAGTATCAATGCTACCTGTTTGTGAAAAAATGTTCCAAGTAAAATTCAACATAGAACTCCCACCTTTCTAACCATAAAGATCAGATACATATTTCAATTCCTTATGTTTAGAATAGCCTTCCGACGTAAAATCATGTAACACAATTTTTTACAAATTACCTTCTTTTATGAAGGGATATAAATCGACGCAAACAAGAACTCAAATGATTAATATTCGTCTTCTCTAAATCCAAAGTCACGGAGATGCGACGCTCGGTTTCGCCAATCTTTTTGAACTTTTACCCATAGTTCTAAAAATACTTTTGAACCTAAAAGGGCTTCAATGTCTGCTCTTGCTTTTCTTCCTACCTCTTTTAACATCTTTCCTTGCTTTCCAATTACGATGCCTTTTTGTGAATCTCTTTCGACGATAATTGTAGCGCCCACGTAAACAGCACCATTATCTCGTCTTTGCATAGAATCCATCACAACGGCAATAGAATGAGGTATTTCTTCCCTCGTTGCATGCAGTACTTTTTCACGAATTAATTCCGTAATAATAAAGCGCTCTGGGTGATCAGTTACTTGATCTGCCGGATAATATTGCGGACCTTCCGGCAATCGCTGCTTAATTTGATCAAGCAAACGCCCCACGTTATTTCCTTGTAAAGCTGAAATTGGCACAATTTCAGCAAAAGGATATAGGTCTTTATAATTCGTGATAATTGAAAACAATTCGTCTGGATGAATTTCATCAATTTTATTAATCACAAGGAAAACGGGCGTTTTTGTGTCCTTTAAACGCTCGATAATAAATTCATCGCCTCGACCTAAGCCTTCTGTTGCGTTAATCATAAATAAAATTAAATCTACTTCTTTAAGCGTATTTTGCGCTACCTTCATCATAAAGTCGCCTAATTTATGCTTTGGTTTATGAATTCCTGGTGTATCAATAAACACAATCTGCGCCTGATCTTCCGTGTACACACCCTGAATTTTATTTCTAGTTGTTTGCGGTTTGTCACTCATAATCGCAATCTTTTGACCAATTACTCGGTTCAAAAAAGTTGATTTCCCTACGTTTGGTCTTCCAATAATTGAAACAAAACCTGACTTAAATTCATTATTACTCATGTAAATCCTCCGATGAAAATGCTCCTGGAAGTAATTCTTCCACAGTTAATTCTTGTATGTCATTTTTTAAATTGGTTAATATAACTTTCATTTCTTTTGGACAAAGCTCAGAGATTACTTGTCTGCATGCTCCACACGGAGAAACAGGACGATCAGTATCAGCTACTACAGCAAGGGCTGCATACTCTTTATCTCCTTCTGAATAGGCTTTAAATAAAGCCGTACGCTCAGCACAATTGCACATGCTATAAGCTGCATTTTCAATATTGCAGCCGCGATAAACCTTTCCATCTTTCGTCAATAAAGCTGCACCAACTTTAAATTTCGAATACGGTACATAAGCCATTTCGCGAGCTTTTTTCGCCTCATCAATCAGTCCGGTCTTATCCATTTATCCGCTCTCCTTTTGCGCTTCTACATGTCTTTTAACTTGTCCTTTTTTATTATACCACGGGGGTGTAAAGAACCAAAAAGAATCCTTTTTAAAACAAATACTTTAAGAAAATAATTCCTCCTATAAGGACAGCAAAACACGCATAGACCAACACCGCGGCTGCGGCTGCATCTTTTGCGTGTTTTGCTAGTATGTGATATTCAGGAGAAACTAGATCGACAACTTTTTCAACTGCTGTATTCATTAACTCCAAGCTGAACATGCCTGCAATCAGAAGCAGCACAACCGTCCATTCACCAGCTGTAATTGACAGCACGGTGCCTAAGAAAAGGACGATGAAAGAAGCTGCTACGTGAATTTGCATATTTCTCTGTGTTTTACAAACATATATAAATCCTTCTATTGCATAACCAAAGCTACTGACAACTTTAGCTATCGCCTTTTTATCGCGAGAGTCCATATTGTTCTAAAATATCTTTTTGACGTGTAAACATCTCTTTTTCATCTTCTGATGTTTCATGGTCATATCCAAGCAAGTGCAAGAAACCGTGAACCGTCAAGAATCCTAGCTCCCTCATAAACGAGTGATTGTATTCTTCTGCTTGCTCATGAGCTTTTGGAATCGAAATGACAATGTCCCCTAGGACTCTTGGCATCTCATCTCCGATAATTTGCATTTCATCTTCGCCCATTTCTTCTAGCGCAAACGATATTACATCCGTTGGCTGATTTTTATGGCGGTATTGATGATTGATTTCTTGAATTCGATCATTATCCACAAATGTAACGGATACTTCTGCATCCTCTTGCAGATTTTCATATATAGCAGCGGCTTCAAGCAGCTTTTCAAGCTCTTTTTGCTGTTCTTCACTTACTTCGTTTGTTTCATCAATAAAATCAATAACTAAACTCATACCTTCACCTTCTCTTTTTTTATCTCTGGATATTCGATTCGGGAATGAAAAATCCCATTTAAAGTTTCACATAGTGCTTGGCGAATTAACTCTAGCTCTTTGAGCGTTACGTTACACTCGCTAAGCTGCTCATCCTGCAAGCGATCTTTAATAATATTTCGCACCAAGTTCTCAATTTTTTCCGGAGTCGGATTGGACATTGACCTTACGGCTGCTTCTACACTATCAGCTATGCAAATAACCGCTGCTTCTTTCGACTGAGGCTTTGGTCCAGGATAGCGATATTCTTTTTCATCAATTTTTTCTTCTGTTTGTTCAAGTGCCTTATGATAAAAAAACTTGAGCAGAGTCGTTCCGTGATGCTGCTCTGCAATATCTACAATCTCTTTTGGAAACTTGTGATTTCGCAAAATGGTAGCTCCATCTGTAGCATGTGCGATTATAATATTTTTACTAGTCTTAGGACTTAGTTTATCATGCGGATTAGTAATATTCATTTGATTTTCAATAAAATACTGCGGTCGCTTCGTTTTACCAATATCGTGGTAATAAGCCCCGACTCTCGCTAATAAACCGTTAGCTCCTATCGTTTCGCACGCCGCTTCAGATAAGTTTGCCACCATTACGCTGTGATGGTATGTTCCGGGTGTTTCGGTTAAGATTTTGCGTAATAGCGGATGATTAGGACTCGATAATTCAATCAGCTTCATCGTAGATAAAATGCCAAATCCACTTTCAAAAAATGGAAGCAAACCTATAGTTAAAACGGAAGCAATAACACCAGATGCAATTGACATCATGCTGTAATAGCCAAGCTCTACAGTGCCGATTTGGCCATTTTTAATGAAAATAATAGCAAAGCTGATAATTACGTTTACCATAGCCACAAATAGACCTGCCTGCAAAATCCGTGAACGTCTGTGCTGCCTGCTTAAAAATAAAATAGCAGCAATATTGCTAATTAAAAAGTAGATCCCAATGTTCATATTAAACGAGGTTGTCAATTCACCATTAAAAATAATGCTTCCACAAATAGCAAATACAACGCTTGATAAAATAGCAATGCGTTCATCCATTAAAATTCGAATCAGCAAACCTCCCACCGCAACAGGAGCTAAGAAACCAATTTCTGATAAATCAATTTGCTGAAACAAGCTTAAGATTTTCATGAGGCCAATCGTAATGGTTGCTACCAATACATACAACAGCAAGGGCTGATATGTCTTGGTGTGAAATTCACGCAAATAGTAAATGAGGCCCGCTATCATCATTACAATCAGCAAAGCTAACCCTGCAAAAGGCTGAATAGAGCCTTTATTATTCAACAATCCCGCGAGCTGGAGCTGACGATATATATCAGGATTAATAAGCTGATTTTCTTCTACAATAATCTGGCCTTGTTTGATTCGGACAGGCTCCACTTTTTCCACAGCTGCTTGACGGTTTTCAGCTGTTTTTTGTGGATCATAAATCACATTTGGAATGATAGCGAATTTAGCAATTGCATTCATTGAATCCTTTAGAGAATTGCTGACATTGGTGTAAACAAGCTGACTTTCTACTTGATCTTTTTTCTCTTCTACATCGCTAATCTTCACTTGATCTTTCATCACATGATGAACGGCCGTGACTACAGCATCTTTCGCAATAGATAAATCACTGTTAGAAGACTGAAGCAGCTGCTTAATGGTATCTTTTGGCAAGTTTTTTTGAATGTCTTCAGGAAGCTTGTCCTCTAGCATTTTTTGTTTGGTTTTTAATACGGCATCGATACTGTCATCTTCATGATCTTCTTTTTCATATTCTGTATTAACTTCCATCATCGCATCAAAAATAGATGCAACAAGATCGACTTGGTTCTGTGCGTATTCTGTTTTTTGTGTATACACATCTTCAACGGCTTGTTCTGCCTCTGCCCGTTTTTTCTCTGTGCTTTCTTTATCTTCAATGGTAACGGGTGAGTAAATGGTTTGCGGGGAAATAGATAGCAATCTGAGATCTAATTCCTGCGGCTTTACATTGCTATACATAGACGCAAACATCATTACACCTAACAAGGCATATAACCCAATTTGAATTAACCGTAATCGCTCGATCTGTGCCATTGTTTGCTTGATTATCCGAAACGTTGACACAAACGTACCCCCTTTTACAAAAAATAGACCCTATTAAGAAAGGGTCTTTTGGTCAGCTTGTTCGTACGCTTGAATGATGCGTCCCACAAGTGGATGGCGCACAACATCTGACTGTTCTAGATGAACAAATGAAATACCTTTAACATTGGTCAGGATTTTCGAGACAGCCGCTAGACCAGACTGAGCTCCTTTTGGTAAATCAATTTGTGAAATATCTCCTGTAATCACCATTTTAGACCCAAATCCTAGTCGTGTTAAAAACATCTTCATTTGCGCCATCGTGGTGTTTTGCGCTTCGTCTAAGATAACAAACGCATCATCTAGTGTACGACCTCGCATATAAGCAAGGGGTGCTATTTCAATAACTCCGCGTTCGATTAGGCGTTGCGTATGTTCTGTTCCTAATACATCATGTAATGCATCATACAGAGGCCGCAAGTACGGATCTACTTTTTCTTTCAAATCTCCTGGCAAGAAGCCAAGACTTTCACCTGCTTCAACAGCAGGACGTGTTAAAATAATACGCTGTACGTGACCATTTTTAAGAGAATTAACGGCCATGACAACGGCTAAATACGTTTTACCGGTACCAGCAGGCCCAATTCCAAATACCAAATCATTTTTCTTAATAGACGAAATGTATTGACTTTGTCCTAATGTCTTAACACGAATAGTCTTACCTTTTACATTTTTACCAATCTCTTCTTCATATACATCTTCAAAAAACTCGAGAGAATTTTTCTTAGCTAATTGAATCGCATACACAACATCTCGTTCAGATATGGAAATATTTTTTCGGATAATGTTCAGTAACTTTTTAAGCATTTCTTCCACTAGCTGAACATTTTCTGTACTTCCGGAGACTACAACAGTCTCACCTCTTGAAATGATAGAGACCTGCATTTCTTCTTCAATTCGCTTTAAATTCGCATCTTGTACGCCAAATAATGAAATGGCTTCGTTTGAATCATCAAGTTGTACGTTAATTGTTACTAGCTGTTCTGACATTCATCAATCTCCTTGAATAATTGGTTGAGTGTTCGCAATATTTTCTATAACTTGGTAATGTATTGATAATCTAACTTTACCATTGTCCTGTTCTTGGTGCAAAACTTTTTCACCTTTTATTTTAGCATCCTCACCTAAAGTTGATAGTAATTTTTTCCGACCGATTTCCAAAGCTTTTTCCACCGCCTCTTGTTTAGAATAGACGCGCTGCGAGTTCTGTTCTTCTCGTACAGCAACTTTCTCATACGACAGAGGTAATTTCCATTTAAAAAAATAGAGTGGATGCTCCACTTTTTCTGTCACCTTTGAGGCGTATTTTTCTTTGTTAAAAGCCCAAAGAGGCATTTTAAAAGCTTGAAAATCTAAATAGTGCTTCGTATATCCATTACCCGTTAATACCTGAAAATCAGTTTTTAAAGGCACTTCCACCTCAGACTTATACCATGTTTCACCGTAGACTTTCCCTTTAGCAGCTACTACTTTTTTATTTTTTTCGTTTCCAATAATACCGGAAACTAGGACCTCGCCTTCATTGACAAAATCATTAACCTTGACTAAAGGTTGTCCTTTTTCGACAAACAAATTCGTAATAATGGCTTTCTTTTTAGCAATTAAATGTTGGTAAGGTGTTTTTTGCTGAGGCTTGGGCTCATTTTTTTCAACCACTTGGAAGTGATAAGAAGTGCCGCGCACTTCTACTCCCACCCAGGTAATATTGTTCATATTATCCGTTAAATAGCGCTGAATTTTTTCAGGACTTTCTAACAGAAATTGAAACTCTCCTCTTTTTACACCTATTTTGGCAAGCTGCTTAGTCATTTGATGTTCTGTTTGTGGTTCTGCACCGCTAATTTCCACTTTCCACACCATGTTGGAAAGCAAACCAAGAATAATAAAAAAAGAAAGAAAACCTAAAGCAAATCCACTATTTTTGATCACTCGTTTTGTTAAAAAAGGAAAACCTCTGCCTCTTATAAAATAAATTTTACAATCTGCGTTGCGAATTAGTATACGAATTTTCTTTACATCTTTCAATAATATCGTTGCTGTTGCTAGCTGACCGTCAACTTTATGGACATTCGAAATCATAATCTGTTGTCTCACACAATTATTTAAAAAACGTTCAATTCCTTTTCCAACAATTCGAATACGTACGGTACCAATAACAAAGTTTGTCCATCCATTCTTCATTTTTTTCCTCCTTGTGTTATTGTTCTAAATAAAGAACTTGATTGATTTTACCTTCTAAAACCAGTTCTTCTGGCAGTATTACTTTAATGACCAGTCCTTCACCTCGAATTAACATTTGTCCCTGTTTTAGTAACACGCGTATTTCAGTATCAGAAAAGGCTAATAAACCTTTATGGTTTTCAATATAAATGTGTATTTGTCCAACTAACGTAATACGGGGAAGATCCATTAATACATCAGCGGGTAGTTCCATTGTTTTTGTCATCCATCTTTTCATTTGGTGTCTCCACTTTTTGCTCATAAAAAGAACCCCCTTTCATCTCATGTTTATGAGAAAGGGGGTTAATGTATCACATCTATTTATCGTTTATATTTACGTTGTTTCGATTTTGGAGGCCCTAGAATTTCGGACCATACCACTCCTTGAACAGCTTCTTTACGAGAAATGGGCTTGAAAACGTTCTTCTCACCCGTGATTTTTGGTTTGTCAACTGTGATTTTCTTTTGAATAGACGGTTCATGATACGAACGATTTTTTAGCTCTTCCAATTTTTCTTGCAAAGGATTTGTTTCTGCTGAAGGAACCGTTTCCGGCTCCATACGAGCTGTTTTTGGCTCTTCTTTGACAGGTCGGTATCTAGGTCTTTCCCGCCTTGAAGGATTGTTTACAGGAGGCATAGGCGCTCTTTTAGAACGCTGCTGTTCTTCCTCTTTTGACTGAGCCATAAAACGCTGCACAACGTTAAAAATAATCCCTCCAACGATGACAAAAATGAAAGCATTATTAATAATTAGTTTAATAAGCGTTTCAACGATATTCATTAGGAGAAAACCTCCTTGTTAAGCTGATTCATTATTTCTCATCGTCTTCTTTAGACATTTTTCCAATTGAATCACGCATATCCGTATCAGCAGTCAAGTTTTGAATATTCATATAATCCATGACGCCAATATTGCCAGAGCGCAGTGCTTCTGCCATCGCTAACGGTACTTCTGCTTCTGCTTCTACTACTTTTGCACGCATTTCTTCTACTTTTGCACGCATTTCTTGTTCTTGAGCAACGGCCATAGCACGACGTTCTTCGGCTTTTGCTTGTGCAATATTTTTATCTGCTTCCGCTTGGTCTGTTTGAAGAACTGCCCCAATATTTTTCCCAATATCGATGTCAGCAATATCAATGGATAAAATTTCAAACGCTGTTCCGGAATCCAACCCTTTTCCTAAAACCGTTTGAGAGATCATATCAGGGTTTTCCAATACTTTTTTGTGATCTTTTTGCGAACCGATTGTAGAAACAATCCCCTCGCCAACACGGGCAATAATTGTTTCTTCTCCAGCTCCCCCTACTAGTCGATCAATGTTTGCACGAACGGTAATTCGGGCTTTTGCTTTGACTTCGATTCCATCCATAGCCACCCCTGCAATAAAAGGTGTTTCAATAACTTTTGGATTAACGCTCATTTGTACAGCTTCTAGTACATCACGGCCCGCTAAGTCGATAGCTGCTCCGCGCTCAAATGTTAACTCAATATTTGCTCTATGCGCTGCAATCAACGCATTTACCACGCGGTCAACGTTACCGCCTGCTAAATAGTGGCTTTCTAATTGATTAATGGTAATACCTAAACCGGCTTTACTTGCTTTAATTAACGGATTCACAACGCGAGATGGTATCACTCGACGAAGTCTCATTCCGACCAGTGTGAAAATACTAATACGAACGCCTGCTGCTAATGCTGAGATCCATAGCATAATCGGTACAAAAGTGAAAAAAACAGCTAAAGCAATAATTGCTAGACCAATAACTACAAAAAATAATACGCTACCTACTTCCATTAATTAAGGTCCTCCTTTTTCAAAGGCTCTGTGAGCTTCCGCACCACAACCCTTGATCCCTCTACTTTTATAATATTTACTAACACATCTTTGTCTAAATATCCGCCTTCAGTGACTACATCCACATACTCTTCATCGATGAGCACGGTACCTGAAGGACGCAGCGGTGTTGTTGTTTTACCTTGTTTTCCTATTAATTCATACCGATTTTGATTCGACACGTAGCCGGATTCAGTATTAAGTGAATCATTAAGCACCATTTTTTTGAAAGGTGTAAGCTTTCTTTTAAAAAATTTCATCATCACAAACGCACCTCCCAGTGCCACCACTATTGCAATTACAAGAGAAATTCCCATTTCGACATTATTATCTGTTGACATAAAAAAACTTAAAATGATAGCTCCAAGTCCTAGCAGCCCTAAAACTCCTCCTGGTACTACAATCTCTAACAGAAGCAATATAATTCCTGCTATAAATAAAACGAGCGCTTCCATGCCCGCTAATCCTGCTACCATATGACCATAGAAAAATAAAAGAAGTGAAGCTATTCCAATAGAGCCCGCAATACCAAATGAAGGCGTAAACAATTCAATTACAATTCCTAAAGCACCAATGGATAATAAAATGGGAACAACAAGCGGATGGGTAAGAAAACGAGCAACTTGTTCACTTACACTCATTTTTGCATACGTCAGTTTAGCATCTTCATAGCCAAGTACCCTCAGGAGATCGTCTAAATTTTTTACAGTTCCTTCTGAATAACCAACTTGCTCGGCTTGCTTCGGAGTGAGCGTCAGCAATTCGTTTCCTTTTAAGTTGAGCTCAGGTATTACCATCTTAGTATTTGCCATCGCTTCTGCATATTTAGGGGTTCGGTTATTTTGTTCTGCTGCGCTCTTCATAGCCGATAACCAGTAGGACTGAGCCTTTTTTCGTGCGGCATTTCCCTGTTGGTCAATCACAGCTGCCGATCCCATTGTAGAACCGGGTGCCATATAAATTTGATCAGCGTTAAGTGCAATATACGCTCCAGCTGATAGTGCTTTTTTATCGACAAAAGCAGCGGTAGGAATAGGTGTTGAGGTTAAGCTTTTAGCTATTTCAGAAGCTGCATCTACAGCTCCTCCAGGAGTATCTATGTCCAATATAATCAAATCTGCACCGTCATTTTCCGCATCTTTAATGGATCTGTTTAGAAAAGAAAGCAGTCCATTTTCTACCGTTTTATTTACAGGAATAACGTGTACACGCTTCACGTCAGCAGTGCTAATAGTGGGGAATAACCCAGTGGCTAAGATAAGAAAGCACACGAAAGAAAATAAGGTTTTCACCGAATACACTTCCCTCCTTCCATAGATAGTATGAGCATGTATCTGTATATACGAATAACTTTAACAATAGTTTCAAATTTTTTAAAATTTATCTATTTTATTCTTTGTACCAGAAAAACAAAACGTACGTTCGAGTATTATCCACATAAAAAACACCTTACACAAGGTAAGGTGTTTTTTATGATAAGTGTTGAAGGACAAGCTTATTAACAAGAGAGCCATCCGCTTTGCCTTTTACTTTCGGCATAAGCGCTCCCATAACTTTCCCCATATCAGCTTTAGAGGAAGACTGCGTTTCTTCAATCGTCGTTTTAATAATTTCAGATAACTCTTCTTCAGTTAGCTGTTTAGGAGCGTAAACTTCTAACACCGCTAATTCAGAATGAATTTTATCAACAAGATCTTGACGACCTGCTTTCTCAAATTCATGGAGGGAGTCTTTACGTTGTTTGAATTCGCGAGAAATAACCGTCAACTCGTCTGCTTCAGTTAGGTCGGTTCCTAACTTAATGGCTTCGTTTTGAAGAGATGCTTTGACCATACGAATGACCCCAAGCTTCTCTTTCTCTTTGTTTTTCATCGCTTGTTTCATATCACTATTTAAACGCTCGAGAAGACTCATAAATCCACCCTCTTATTAGAACTTGCGTTTTCTAGCAGCTTCAGATTTCTTCTTACGCTTTACGCTAGGCTTTTCATAGAATTCGCGCTTTCTTGCTTCTTGTAACGTACCAGTTTTTGAAACTGAACGTTTGAAGCGACGAAGAGCATCTTCAAGCGATTCGTTTTTACGAACAACTGTTCTTGACATTCTAATTCCCTCCCTCCGAACAAAACCACTAACATCATAATGAAATGACATGTTAGACATGTCTTTTGCAATTATAATATAATGATTCCTTAAGGTCAACCGCTTTACATAAAGTAATGCAGTTATTCCCCCTTTATTTTATGAACTTTCTTGATAAAACATTACTCGTTCAGCTTTTTTACACGTATAAAAAAAGCTGCGTATACACGCAGCTTTCCAATAAGTGTTATGAGCTCATTTTCACCTGATCTTGAAGATGAACCTCATCTAGCACGCGAACAAACTCACCTTCATTATAAGGATATCCAGCTTTTGAAATTTTTACTTTTACAAGCTTTCCAACCATTTCTTCAGACGCTTTAAACACAACCTTTAAGTAGTTATCAGTATATCCTACATATAAACCACTTTCAGGATCTTCTTTATATTTTTCTTCCGGAATTACTTCTAGTACTTCTCCTTCAAACGTTGAAGCATATTCTTTTGCCAATTGATTTGAAAGTTCGATTAAACGATGCACACGTTGATTTTTTACTTCTTCATCAATTTGGTCGGTCATACGAGCCGCTGGCGTACCTGTACGTTTAGAATACGGGAATACATGAAGCTCTGAAAAACCGTGCTCTTTAATAAAGTTATACGTCTCCATAAACTCTTCTTCTGTTTCACCTGGGAAGCCAACAATAACATCTGATGTAATCGCTAATCCAGGAAGAGCTTCTTTCAGACGGTTTAAGCGCTCACCAAAGAACTCCATTGTATACTTACGACGCATGCGCTTCAATACTGTATTTGAACCTGATTGAAGAGGAATATGCAAATGACGTACAACCATTTCTGATTGATCTAGTACCTCAATCACTTCGTCCGTAATTTGACTTGCTTCAATTGACGAAATACGAATGCGTTTTAATCCTTTTACTTGAGACTCTAAATCACGAAGAAGCTGGGCAAGATTGTAATCTTTCATGTCTTCTCCGTATCCGCCAGTGTGAATACCTGTTAACACGATTTCTTTATAGCCCGCATCCACTAGCTGCTGTGCTTGTGCTACTACTTCTTTAGGATCACGAGATCGCATTAAACCGCGCGCCCATGGAATAATACAGAATGTACAGAAGTTGTTACAGCCTTCTTGAATCTTTAACGAAGCACGCGTACGGTCTGTAAAAGCCGGTACATCTAGCTCTTCATATACGCGTGTTTTCATAATGTTTCCTACGCCGTTAATCGGCTGACGCTCTTTTTTAAATTGTTCAATATAATCAAGCATCTTAACGCGATCTTGTGTACCTACTACGATATCAACACCAGGAATGGCCATAATTTCAGCTGGCGAAGTTTGAGCATAACACCCAGTTACACAAATAACCGCATCTGGATTTTTCCGCACAGCTCTGCGAATAACTTGACGGCTTTTTTTATCTCCTGTATTTGTTACCGTACATGTATTAATTACATATACATCGGCAGTTTGTTCATATTCAACACGCTCATAGCCTTGGCCTTTGAACAATTGCCAAATTGCTTCTGTTTCATAGTGATTTACTTTACACCCTAGCGTGTGAAAAGCAACTGTTGACATAATCGTCACCTCATTAACTCAGTTTGATAAGATATAGCAGACAGCGCATATAAAGGAGCTGTTTCTGCTCGTAAAATTCGCGGACCAAATCCGCTTATTGTAAATTCATTTTCTTCTAATACTTCTACTTCCTGCTCGGTCAAACCACCCTCGGGGCCTACAACCACAAGCATGGAATGGCCGGGTTTTAAAGCCGAAAGAACAGCGTGCAGATGAGATGTTTCTCCTTGCTTTGCTCTTTCTTCATAGGCTACAACTTTATGAGTATAGTCACCGCTAATTTCTACTAGTTTTTTAAAAGAAATTGGGGCTTCTACTGCTGGTACAATCGTACGATGAGATTGTTCTGCAGCCTCTTTAGCAATCTTGTTCCAGCGATCTACTTTTTTTTGACTCTTTTTATCATCCCATTTAACAACTGAACGAGCCGCAATAAAAGGGATAAACTTATACGCCCCAAGTTCTGTCCCTTTTTGGATAATAAGCTCGAGCTTATCCCCTTTAGGCAGACCGTTCACAATTGTAACATGGACTGGAAGCTCTTTTTCTTCGCTTATCCATTCTATAATAGATGCTTTCACTTCGTTAGCGGAAATATTTTCAATTTCACACAAAGCAGCTTGCCCCTGTTCATTACAGGCAATAAACTGTGATCCTTCATTCATTCTCATGACGCGTGAGATATGATGGGCATCATCTTGTGTTACTATGACACTTTGCTCTTGAAATTGATCATTTGGCAGAAAATAACGTTGCATCTTGACACCTTCTCACTTGTTAAGCTTGTTTTTGCGCAATAATTGCTACCCAGTCTTCCATAAGCGTTACTTCTTGAATAACAAAGCCCGCTCCCGTTAACGCTTTTTTGACATCTTCTTTTTTCGCACTAATAATACCTGATGTAATGAACATGCCTCCTGGCTTCAACACCTTTGCAGCATCGTCTACAAAACGAACGATTACTTCAGCTAGAATATTCGCCACAACAATGTCAACCGGTCCTTCTATACCTTGCAATAAGTTGTTTTGACCTACTGTTACGACGTTCCCAACTTGATTTAGTTCAATATTTTCGCGAGCAGAACGTACCGCTACTTCATCAAGGTCTAGAGCTTGTACATTACTTGCTCCTAACAGAGCTGCGCCAATGCTTAGCACTCCTGAACCTGTACCCACGTCAATAACAGTATCTCCTGCTTTCACTGTTCTTTCCAATGCTTGAAGAGACATAACCGTTGTTGGATGCGTACCTGTCCCAAAAGCCATTCCGGGATCAAGCTCGATAATCAATTCATCTGTGCTTACTTTTTCATAGTTTTCCCAAGTTGGTACAATCGTAAAACGCTCTGAAATTTTCACGGGATGGTAATATTTTTTCCAAGCAGTGGCCCACTCTTCCTCGTTCACTTCACTGATCGTAACTTTGTTAGCTCCTAAATCAAAGTCGTAAACAAGCAGTCCATTAATTTCTTTTTTGATACCATCCACAGTTTCTGCTAAAAAGCTGTTAACTGGAAGATATGCTTTAATCACTACACCTTCTTCTGGGTAGTCTTCTACGTTTAAATCGTAGATTTCACCAAAAGTTGTATCTCTGTCTTTCACTAAATCAGCAGGATCTTCAATCACTACCCCGCTAGCTCCTGATTCATGTAAAATATGAGAGATGGGTTCAATTGCTTCTTGCGCTGTATGAATACAAATTTCAGACCATTTCATTGCTACCAACTTCATCCTTTCTGCCTTCAGTAATATAGGATTTTAAATATGAACATGACAGATGACAGGTTGGCAAAGTACCTTTACCAACCTGTCTCTGTTTACTATGAAAGACAATTATTCTCCTTTAATTGCTCGTTTTACTTTTGCAAAAAAGGAATCATGCTGCTCATCAACGGCTTCTTGACCGCTCAGTTCAGCGAACTCACGCAATAATTGTTTTTGTTTTTCTGATATTTTTGTTGGAGTTACAACTCGAACGTGAATATGCTGATCTCCTTGACCATATCCTCGTACGTTTGCCACACCTTTTCCTTTTAAACGGAATTTCGTTCCCGTTTGTGTACCAGCAGGAATCTTCAACTTCACCTTGCCGTGTAGAGTTGGTACTTCTACTTCATCACCTAGCGCTGCCTGAGCAAACGTTAAAGGCATTTCGCAGTAGATATCGTCTCCATCACGTTCAAAGAATTCATGAGTGCGCACGTGGAACACTACGTATAAATCTCCCGGAGGACCACCATTTACCCCTGGTTCTCCTTGAGCACTTACGCGCAGCTGTTGACCATCATCTACACCAGCTGGAATTTTAACATTAATTTTACGTCGTTTTGTTACTTTACCGTCACCGTGGCACGTTGCACATTTGTCTTTAATGATTTTTCCCGTACCATTACAATGATGACACGCACGTCGATTTACCACGCGGCCAAACGGCGTGTTTTGTTCAACGTTTAACTGACCTGAACCATTACAGTGCGAACATGTATCGACTTTTGTTCCAGGTTTTGCACCTGAACCGTGACATGTTTCACACGTTTCTTCACGTGGAATTTCAATTGTTGTTTCTTTTCCGAAAACAGCTTCTTCAAAAGAAAGTGTCATCGTGTATTGTAAATCGGCACCTTGTCTCGGAGCATTAGGGTCACGTCTGCGACCACCACCACCAAAGATCGAGCTGAAAATATCTTCAAAGCCGAAGCCGCCAAAGTCTGAGCCGCCTCCACCAAAGCCGCCAAAGCCTTGATTTGGATCAGTATGACCAAATTGATCGTATTGTGCTTTTTTTTGGTCATCACTCAATACTTCATATGCTTCTTTTACTTCTTTAAATTTGTCAGCAGCATCTTCCGCTTTGTTAATATCTGGATGATATTGTTTAGAAAGCTTGCGGTATGCTTTTTTTATTTCATCTTTTGTAGCGCTCTTACTGATACCGAGTACTTCATAGTAATCTCGCTTACTCATCAATACTCACTCCCGAATCGTTTCACATAAACGTAATTGTATCATTATTAATAATTCCATAGCAACATAAAAGTTACTTTCTATTGCTCCCGTGCACGCAGAGAGCCAAGTGAAAAACTTTCCCTTTCGCTTTTCCACGTTAAAAAAGTCAAAGCCAAGAAATAAGCTTGACTTTGACTTTTTAAAAAGATGTGAATCGCACCATGGCGTCATTCACGTTAGTCGTCAAGATGCATTATTTTTTGTCGTCGTTTACTTCTTCAAACTCTGCATCTACAACATCATCATTTTGAGCGCCTTGTTCACCTGCTTGCTGAGCTTGTTGAGCTTGCTCATACAATTTTACAGTTAACGCTTGAACGATTTCTTGAAGTTCATCTTTTTTCGCTTTGATTTCTTCAAGGTCATTCTTTTCAATCGCTGCTTTTAAAGCATCTTTTGCTTCGTTAGCTTTTGTTACTTCAGCTTCTTCTACTTTTCCTTCAAGATCTTTTAATGTTTTTTCAGTTGTAAACACTAATTGATCTGCTTCATTGCGTAGTTCCACTTCTTCTTTACGTTGCTTATCAGCATCTGCGTTTTCTTCCGCTTCTTTTACCATGCGGTCGATTTCGTCATCTGATAAACCAGTTGAAGATTTAATTGTAATAGCCTGCTCTTTGTTTGTACCTAAATCTTTTGCACGAACGTTTACGATACCGTTCTTATCAATATCGAATGATACCTCGATTTGAGGTACTCCGCGTGGTGCAGGAGGAATGTCTGTTAATTGGAAACGTCCTAGCGTTTTGTTATCTGCAGACATTGGGCGCTCACCTTGAAGAACGTGAATATCTACAGCCGTTTGGCTATCTGCAGCCGTTGAGAATACTTGTGATTTACTTGTTGGAATTGTCGTATTACGCTCAATTAGCTTTGTAAATACGCCACCCATTGTTTCGATACCTAGTGATAAAGGCGTTACGTCTAGTAATACAACGTCTTTTACATCACCAGTTAATACGCCGCCTTGAATTGCTGCACCAAGTGCAACTACTTCATCAGGGTTTACACCTTTATGAGGATCTTGACCAGTTTCTTTTTTGATTGCATCTTGTACCGCTGGGATACGAGTTGAACCACCAACTAAGATTACTTTATCAAGTTCGCTTGCAGAAAGACCTGCATCTTTTAAAGCTTGACGCACAGGAGCCATTGTACGCTCTACAAGACCTGCTGATAACTCGTCAAATTTAGCACGTGATAAAGATACCTCTAAGTGAAGAGGGCCAGCTTCTCCAGCAGTGATAAATGGTAAAGAAATTTGTGTAGATGTTACGCCTGATAAATCTTTTTTCGCTTTTTCAGCCGCATCTTTTAAACGTTGAAGCGCCATTTTATCTTTGCTTAAATCAACGCCGTTTTCTTTTTTGAATTCAGCTACTAAATAGTCGATGATTACTTGGTCAAAGTCGTCACCACCAAGGCGGTTGTCACCCGCAGTTGCGCGAACTTCAAATACGCCGTCGCCAAGTTCTAGAATAGATACGTCAAACGTACCGCCACCAAGGTCATAAACTAAAACTGTTTGATCTTCATCTGTTTTTTCTAATCCGTATGCAAGTGCTGCTGCAGTAGGCTCGTTAATAATACGCTCTACTTCTAAACCAGCAATTTTACCAGCATCTTTTGTTGCTTGACGCTCAGCATCATTAAAGTAAGCAGGAACTGTGATAACAGCTTTTGTTACAGGCTCACCTAAATACTCTTCAGCATAACCTTTTAAATGTTGAAGAATGATAGCTGACATTTCTTGAGGCGTGTATTGCTTGCCTTCAGCTTCCACCTTATGGTCTGTACCCATATGACGTTTAACTGAAATAATTGTGTTAGGGTTTGTAATAGCTTGACGTTTCGCTACTTCCCCAACTTGACGCTCACCGTTTTTGAATGCCACAACTGATGGCGTTGTACGGTTTCCTTCTGGATTTGGAATTACTTTTGGTTCGCCGCCTTCTAATACAGCGACACAAGAGTTAGTTGTACCTAAATCGATACCAATGATCTTACTCATTGACAATGACCTCCTTCATAATATGTAGTGTTATTGATTCACTTTAACCATCGCAGGGCGGATGATTTTATCTTTTAATTTGTAACCTTTTTGAAGCTCTTCTACTACCGTGTTCGGTTCGTATTCATCGTCTTCTACTTGCATCACTGCTTGATGCTCGTATGGATCGAATGTTTTCCCGACTGATTCAATTGCTTCAACACCTTCTTTTTGAAGTGCCTCTACTAATTGACGGTATACCATTTCTACACCTTGCAGCACAGATTTAGTTTGTTCGTCCGCTGTGTTAACTTGTAATGCACGTTCGAAGTTATCTAGTGCTGGTAAAATATCCGAAACTAATGATTGAGCACGGTATTTTTGAGCAGCTTCTGCATCGAGACGTGAACGACGACGGAAATTATCGAAATCAGCTTGTAGACGTAAGTAGCGATTCTCTTCTTCTTCAAGCTGTTGCTTTAATTGATCATTTTCTTGTTGAAGAGGGTTTACTTCCTCAGACACTTCAGCTTCAGTTGCTTCAGCAGCGTCTGTTTGAACTTCTTCAACCACTTCTTCGTTTTGTTCTTCTACTTGCTTTTCGTTTGACAATTCATTCACCTCCCTTAAATGTTTACACACATTTTCACATTTTAAACAACGTTTTTTATTTTATCACAGGGAAAGGATGGAAGTAATATATTCCACCCGATTCCTTTATTCTTTATACAAGTTTGTTAATACTTGAGACATATCTGATGACAGCAGTGTAAGCAAACTAATCACACGCGCATATTCCATGCGGGTCGGTCCCAGTATAGCAATTGTGCCAAGCTGTTCGTGACCAAAGGAATAACTAGCTGTAATTAAGCTGCACCCTACCATTTCATTCAATTTATTTTCATGACCAATTTTCACATGTATGCCAGCCTCATTTGGGCTTAACAGCTTATAAAACTGCTGTTCATGTTCAATAATGTTAAACAGCCCGCGAATTTTATTAAGATCATGAAATTCCGGCTGAGCAAACATATTCGTTTTGCCGCCAACTACTAATTTGCCATTCATGTTGAGCTTTAATGCATCATTGAGTATATCCATCGTCTGCTCATACCCTTGAATGTGGCTTTTTAAGAGCGTCGCTACTTCTTTGTACATTTTATCATGTAAATCAGTAATGCGAACGCCGATGAGCTTTTCGTTTAAAATGTTAACCATTTTTTCAATATCGGAAGGTTGAATACTGCTCGGCAGCGTAATCGTCCGACTTTCAACGTGTCCTGTATCGGTCACAATAATGGCAACAGCTGACTGAGCCGTTAAAGGTAAAATCTGCAGCTGTTTTAACTTATGGCTGACCGCTTTTGGTCCTAGCACAATAGACGTTAAACTCGTTAAATCAGATAAAATTTGCGCTGACTTTTGAACGAGCTGCTCCAGTTCTACAATGCGTTCAGCGAATACCGAACGCACTGTGGAAACGTCGCTTGCTTTCAAGTGCTGCGGGGACACTAGATGATCAACATAATAACGATAACCTTTCTCAGACGGAACGCGCCCTGAAGAAGTATGAGTTTTTTCAATAAATCCAAGTTCTTCTAGGTCTGACATCTCATTACGAATCGTAGCCGAACTAAAATTAAACTCTTCTTTCTTAGATAATGTTCGAGAGCCTACCGGCTGCGCAGATCGAATGAAATCATCAATAATGACTTGTAAAATTAATAACTGTCGATCAGTAAGCACGCTTCATCACCTCTGTTAGCACTCTAAAACTCTGAGTGCTAAATCTAATAATAAATTACCAAATCACTATAGCGATGTCAACGATTTGATATTAGATTATCCCAATAAAGGCTTGAAAAACTTCATTCCCCAAAAATCGACCATTGTGTGTTAAAAAGACTGAGCTATTGTCTTCACCCAAAAGTCCTTTCTCTTTGTATTCTTGAATAGGTTCTCCAAATACATCTTTTAATTCTCGATTGAATTTTTTCTTAAACTCCTCTTTTGAGACTCCTTTCGTTTTACGAAGGCCCAAAAACATTTCTTCTTCCATTTTTTCAGCCTCGGTCACGCTCACTTCATTGAGATATGCATTTCCGTTTTGCTCGACCGAATCAATGTACTTTTTTAATGGTCCAATATTTGCTCGTCTTATTCCGTCTATATAGCTATGTGCGCCTGCGCCAATTCCGTAATAATCATCGTTGTTCCAATATGTTAAATTATGAATACTCTCGTAGCCTGGCTTTGCGAAATTACTGATTTCGTATTGATGAAAACCTTGTTTGTCCATTTCTTTCATAAGCAGCTCATACATAGCTGCTTCTTCTTCTTGAGCAGGCAGCGGCAGCTTCCCCTTGTTCATTAGATTATAAAATACCGTTTTAGGTTCAATAATCAACGAATAGGCAGACATATGCTCTACCTCTAATGAAAAAGCCGTTTGAAGCGTCGAAGAGAAATCAGCTACCGTTTGTTCTGGCAGGCTATAAATTAAGTCTAAGCTTATATTCGACATTCCAATCTTTCTCGCTTGCTCAACACATTCAAATACCTGTCTGTTTGAATGCACACGTCCAATTTTCTCCAATAATCTTTCATTAAACGTTTGTACACCAACGCTTAAACGATTCACGCCATAATCATGGAGAAGCTGAAGCTTTTCTTTTGTCAATTCATTCGGATTGGCTTCAAATGTAAACTCACCTTTTTCGTCATAAGGGAGGTACATACGAATCGATTCTAAAAAATGCTCCAGCTGCTGTTCATCTAAGGCTGTGGGCGTTCCACCTCCAACGAATATCGTGTTTAAATTGGTTGTTGGATAACGTTCGACTGTTTGTTTCATTTCTTCTCGCATGCTTTCCAAATACGGCATAACGGGCTGATTTTTGAAAAACACTTTATTAAAGTCACAATAGTGACAAATATGATGACAAAACGGGATATGCAGATATGCTGCCTTCACCATGGACTTCCACCTCAATCACATTTATAAATGATAAAAATACCGCAGAGTCTCTCTGCGGTATTTTTATCTATGTTCGTTCGCACTTATTTACAGCGCTCAAAACTCTTTACTATCGTATCAGATTAGCTTGATTTTCAAAACTAATTTGACATGTTAAATAATAGAATTTCAGCTATTAATCTTCGTCCATGCGAAGCACAGCCATGAATGCTTCCTGCGGTACTTCAACAGAACCGACCTGCTTCATACGTTTTTTACCTTCTTTTTGTTTTTCAAGAAGTTTACGTTTACGAGAGATATCTCCTCCGTAACATTTTGCTAAAACGTTTTTACGAATGGCTTTAATTGTTGAACGCGCGACGATTTTTTGACCGATTGCCGCTTGAATAGGCACTTCGAACTGTTGACGTGGAATAAGCTCTTTAAGCTTTTCTACAATGACTTTACCACGATCGTACGCCGAATCTCTGTGTACGATAAAGGACAGTGCATCGACCGTTTCGCCGTTTAAGAGAATATCCATCTTCACAAGCTTCGAAGGCTGATATCCAATAAGCTCGTAATCAAACGAAGCATAGCCTTTTGTATTTGATTTTAATTGATCAAAGAAATCATATACAATTTCAGCTAGTGGAATTTCATATACAATACTCACGCGATTAGCATCCATGTACTGCATATCAATAAAGTTGCCTCGCTTCTTCTGACAAAGCTCCATCACAGCACCTACATAATCGTTTGGTACCATCATCGTTGCCTTTACATACGGTTCTTCCACACGTTCAATCTTTTGTGGGTCCGGCATATTAGACGGATTATCTACAGACAGATGAGTCTCGTCTGTTAAATACACGTCATAAATAACGCTTGGAGCTGTTGTAATTAAATCAATTTTAAATTCGCGTTCAATACGCTCTTGGATAATTTCCATGTGAAGCAACCCTAAGAATCCACATCGGAAACCAAACCCTAAGGCCTGAGACGTCTCTGGTTCAAACTGAAGTGCAGAGTCATTTAGCTCTAACTTTTCTAGTGCTTCACGAAGATCGTTATACTTTGCTGTATCAATTGGATACAGTCCGCAGTATACCATTGGATTCAGACGACGATAACCAGGAAGAGGTTCACTTGCTCCATTTTTAGCAAGTGTAATCGTGTCCCCTACTCGCGTATCTCCAACGTTTTTAATAGCTGCTGTTAAAAACCCTACGTCGCCAACAGAAAGTTCATCTTTAGCAACGGCTTTTGGCGTTAACACACCTAGCTCCGTTACCTCAAACTCTTTTCCTGTTGCCATCATTTTAATTTTGTCGCCTACTTTTACTCGTCCCTGTACGATACGAATAGATGCAACTACACCTCGGTATGCATCATAAAATGAATCAAAGATTAGTGCTTGAAGCGGTGCATCTGGATCCCCTTCAGGAGCAGGAACTTTTTCAACAATTTGTTCTAAAATTTCTTCGATTCCAATTCCTGCTTTAGCTGAAGCTAATACAGCTTCCGACGCATCTAATCCAATTACGTCTTCAACTTCTTGACGCACTCGCTCTGGCTCTGCACTCGGCAGGTCAATCTTATTAATGACAGGTAAAATTTCAAGGTTGTTATCAAGCGCTAAATATACGTTTGCTAGTGTTTGAGCTTCAATACCTTGAGCTGCATCTACTACTAGAATTGCACCTTCACACGCAGCTAAACTTCGCGACACTTCATATGTAAAATCGACGTGTCCCGGTGTATCAATTAGATGAAAAGTATACTCTTCTCCATCTTTTGCTTTGTATTGAAGCTGCACAGCATTTAATTTAATGGTAATTCCACGTTCACGTTCCAAATCCATCGAATCTAAAAGCTGAGCTTTCATTTCTCGCTGTGTTAACGCATTTGTTTTTTCTAAAATACGGTCTGCTAATGTTGACTTACCGTGGTCTATATGAGCAATAATCGAAAAGTTTCTGATTTTCGATTGTCGTTTCAATCTTGCTTCTCTATCCATATTTTTTTCACTCCTACTGAAAATCGGCAAAATACACTAAACTAAATTATAACAACACATTCGTCAACATTCAATAAGCATTCCATTGGGGATTTTTCCATACAAAAAAGCAGAAAGAGATTCTGCTTTTAATTAAGAAGATGATGGATAGCCTTAAAAGCTTTTCCTATTGTACTTTTTACGCCTTCCGCTAAACTTTGACCTAGCGAGGAGAAAAAGTTAAAAGCCTTTCGTTTTTCTAGAAACTGCTGTTTTTCATCAATATTCACGACTTTTTTTGAACCTAAAACAGCAGCTTCCACCTGACCATCTGACGTTTTAGAAACATTAATAACATGTTCAATCGAAGGATCATTATATCCCTTCATTTTAATCAACCCTTGCTGAGCCGTCTGCATCCCTAAAAATACAATGCACAGTAAAAAAATAGTTAGCACTACTGATTTTAAAGTAAATTTAATCATATTATTAGGCCCCTTACTTCTTTATCTTCTGTAGTACTAACCATTATGACTATATTGTGAAGAACTCATTCATCTAAAAGCGTATTAATGAGTATATGCCCCAAAGTTCTCTTGATCCACTTCATGATGCAAAGCAGCGTTAAGTCCTCCTGCAACTACATTAGCCATATCTTCAATAAACATATCCACTTCTTTGGGCGTAACCATCAAATTATGGCCTAAAGGTGCAAGCACTTCATGAATAAGACGTCTTTTTTCTTCATCGTGAAGGGTGCCAATCATACCGAGATACGTTTGACGCTGCTCTTCATTAGGTAAATCATCCTCCGTGAGCTTCTTTTTTTCTCCAAACGTCATACCAGACGGAAGCAGCGACTTAGACGGCTTTCCCTGCTCTTTCATTTCTCGGCCAAAATGTTTTAAGATAAAGTCAATTGTATCGCTTGTAATGGAAACAGCATCCACCACCGTTGGAATACCTATTGCAATAACTGGAATGCCAAGTGTTTCATAACTGATTTCTTTGCGTTTGTTTCCAACCCCAGACCCCGGATGAATACCTGAATCTGAAATTTGAATGGTAGCATTTACCCGTTCAATCGAACGAGCGGCCAGCGCGTCGATTGCAATGATAAAATCTGGATTCACTTTCTTTACAACGCCAAAGATAATATCACTTGTCTCAATACCCGTCATTCCCATTACTCCCGGAACAATGGCGCTAACGGGTCTAAAGCCATCTTGCACACTTTCAGGCTGTAGCTCAAACAAATGTCTTGTAATCAACAAATTATCTACTGCCTTTGGTCCAAGCGCATCTGGTGTAACACTTAAGTTTCCAAGACCCACTACAAGACAGCTAGCATCATCTGGAATGTTGAGGCTTTTAATAAAAAAATTCAGCTCTTTAGCAAATACTTCTTCCATGGCCTCTTGCTTTTCAGTATCCTGCTCGCGAATGCCTACCGATTCAAGGGTTACATATCGGCCTTTTTTCTTACCGATTGCTTCTGCGCCTTCTTCCGTAATTTCTACCATTGAAATTTTGACACCTTGTTCTTCTTTTTCTTTTACAATTACGCCTTTGATTTCTGACTGATTATTCGGTTTAGGCTGATTTTCTAACGCTATGTCTTTTGCTTCGACGGCTAAATCCGTGCGCACGCTATATTGACTTAAATCAAGTTCTTTTTCCATTTCTTAACCTCCTAGACAATCTTTGTTGAAATTATTGTCACCGAGGACTGGCGGATTCATGCATTTAAGAAATGAAAAGTGGAAGGAAGGGCGCAATATCAGCTACAAGCTTTTAAAGAGAGGTCTGTCATATAAAATTCCTTGTCAAGGCTATTGCATTCTGTCCTTGTGTTTGATAAAATATCTTTTGTTCTTATTGTGAAGAATGTCGAGTTCTATATAATCTCGATTGTTATCATTTCGGGAGGTGAAACGGATGCCAAACATTAAATCAGCTATCAAACGTGTAAAAACTACTGAAGCTCGCCGTGCTCATAACATTCAAGCTAAATCAGCTATGCGTACTGCAATCAAAAACTTTGAAGCTTTAGTTGAAAACAACGATGTAGATAACGCAAAAACAGCATTTGCTGTTGCTTCTAAAAAATTAGACAAAGCCGCACAATCTGGTCTTATCCACAAAAATGCTGCAGCTCGTCAAAAATCTCGCTTAGCAGTAAAACTTAACGGTTTATCTGCATAATTGAGACAAAAACGATCCCATTAGGATCGTTTTTTTATTGCGCTCTTTTTAATAAAAACAGCTGTAAAATAAGCGCTTTATCCATTTTTCCCGTCTTCATTTCATAATCTGCCTCTGCTAAATCCTTTAAAATTTCTTTAAGCTGCTGTTCCTCAAAACTTCTGCTCTGCTGCAAAGCAATTTTCACACGAAACGGATGAACCTTAATCGTTTGAGCAATTTGCTGCTGACCGTACCCTTGACTAGACAGCTGCTTCGTATGATAAATCAACCGAAACTGCGTCGCTAACAAAGATAAAATTTTAATAGGCTCTTCGTTATTACGCAGTAAATCCTGATACATATTTAAAGCAGTAGAAACCTTTCGCTGAATAACAGCGTCAATAAGCGTAAATACATTTTGTTCAAGCGTTTTTGCCACAAGCTTAAGCACAACTTCTTTTGTAATGACTCCGTCTTGTCCAACGTATAATACCATTTTTTCAATTTCATTTGTCACAAGCGTTACATTAAGACCCACAAGCTGAATAAGCAGCGTCACAGCATCTTCATCCATGTTCACTCCATCTTTTGAAAGTAAATTATGAATCCACTGCTTCATTTCTTTTTCACCAAATTCGTTCGCTTCAATGTAAGCTGCTTGTTTTTTTAATAATTTTGTTATTTTTTTTCTTTCATCCAGCTTTTCATAAGGGGCTAGTAGAATTAACGTTGAAAAAGACGGGGGCTGCTCCACATATTGCTGCAGTTTTGCCAGATCATGCTCAACTTTATCTTTCGATTTTTCAGCCGTTAAAAATGCTGCATTTTTCGCAACCACTACACGCTTGTCTCCTAAAAAAGGAAGCGTTTCAGCATCTTCTAGAACTTGATCAATCGATGTTTCTTCTAAATCGTATAGTGACAAGTTAAATTCTTTATCTTCTTCATTTAACGTATAGTCGACGATTTTATCTCTAATCTTTTTACTCATAAATGCATTGACCCCGTGTATTAAGTAAACGGGGGCTATATTATTTTTGGTAATACTTTTTAAGCTATCAACTGCCAACGTATATACGCTCCTCTTTTTTATTCATCTATATTGATTATGTATAGTTACTGATAAACAAAATACAATTTCTATCGTAAAGGTGTTATGAGTTTTTGGCAACAATACAAAAGGAATTGCCTTAAAACGACAATTCCTCAGTTTATGATAAACATTAACAATATAAGCCCTAGGTTACTTATTTGTTAATGATTAAACCCTTATCTCTATTTTCTCCTCATGCTCGTAAAGTATAGTTGTTAACTGTTGTCAGTTTGTGAAAACGCTTTTAAATTGTCTAGATTTTTAAAAAAAGTTAGATTATACTGTAAACAGGAGGGGTGTTAATGAACCAATTTGAAGAAAGTGTCCAAAGTAAACGCAACGACGCTGTCGATTCTGCCGTAGGATTTGGTGTTTCATTTGGCTTTTTCACTGCCTTATTTGTTATTGCAACTGTGATTCACTACTTGGGTTCGTAAAATTGCTTCAAGGCTGCTTCTTAGCAGTCTTTTTCAGTTCGTTTTTCTTACTATAGATTATGGAAGTTGCTGCGAAAACGTTCCTGACTTTTTTGTAAATTCATACATTACCCCACCATCTTCATCCGTTCGATAAATATACACTCCGTAGCTTTTCAGAAGCTCTAATATTTCTTGATGAGGATGACCATAACGATTTTTTTGCCCCGCTGAAACAAGCGCTACTTTAGGATTTAAATGTTGAACAAACTCTTCTGAAGTTGAAGTTTTACTGCCATGATGCCCAACTTTTAATACATTTGCTTTAAGGTTTGGAAAGTCTTTCAATATTCTTTGTTCTCCTTCCTTTTCTAAATCTCCCGTGAATAGCCATCTTAAATTTCCTAACTTAGCGTCTATTACAATTGAGCCGTTGTTGCTCGTTTCTTCGAAACCTGTCGGAGAAATAATCTGAAATAACACACCTCCTTCTTGCCAGCTATCTCCTTGTTGAACAATTTGAACAGGCACGCTTTGTTTTTGAGCAGCGATCACCAAGCCAGTCTCTACATCATTTAATTCAGCTTTTTTCCCAAGCACCAGCTCTCCGACAGCCACTTGTGAAAATAAATGCTGTGCCGCCCCTGCGTGATCATAATCGCCGTGTGTAATAATCATTTTATCTACCCTTGTTATTCCTTTTGAATGCAAAAAGGGAACAAGTACATCTTCTCCCACGTCAAAAGAAGAACGACGTTTTTGCCATGGTTCTTTTGGAAATGAAACGGTTCCTCCGGTATCGATCATATACACACCTTTTCGATAAGGAAGCTCAATGATAAAGCAGTCTCCTTGTCCTACATCGACCATTGTGACCGTTCCTTTTGAATTCAAATAAGGATACATACATTGTGCGGCTAACAATGCCACGAGAAGAAACATATAGCGAACGAAAAATTCTCCTTCTTCGAGCGCCACAAATAAAGCATAAATGCATAAGTACATGCCCAAAAACAGCACAATGTGGGGTTTTCCCGTTACAAAATCAGCGGGAATCCACTCAAAAGAGCCAAGCAATTTTTCACAAAAAAGTAAAAGAACATGAAGAATCTGCTCCAGCAGTTCACTCACTCCCGGCAAGAGGATACGAACAAAAAGAATGAGCAAACAAAGAGGTAATATAACAAGAGAAAACAGCGGTACAAAAACCATATTTAATGGCAAACTGAGGAGAGATACTCCATAAAAATAATACAACAATAAAGGAAGTGAACTGACTTGTGCAATCGCTGAAACAACCATGAGCTGGCTGAAAGAAGAATGAAAACGAGGTAAAATCGTCTGACTCGATAAAATCAATGCAAAACTAACGGCAAAAGAAAGCTGAAATCCTACATCAAATAAATAGTACGGCTTAAAAAGCAGCATGGCTATAAAAGCAAGGCTGATGCTATCAACCAAAAGAATTTTTCTTTGTATTTTTATCGATATAAGCATCAGCATACTCATAAAAACAGCTCGGACAACTGAAGCGCTGCCACCGGCCAAAACCATGTATACAGGAAGAAGCAAAAGTAAAAGCGTAATGGCTCGCTCGCGCGTTATTCCAATCCGAATGAGCAAATAAAAACACATCGCTGTCAGCAGTCCAACATGAAGACCTGATATGGCAAGCAAGTGTATTAAACCAAATTGCTGATAGCGCTTGATACTCTCTTCTTCGATGCCGGTGCGCTCGCCGTAAATTAGTGCCTGCATAAACCCAGCGCCTGGATCCGACATATTTTGTTGAATATAATTAATTCCTTTTTGACGAATAAAGGTAAGGTACGTAAGTGGAGTTAGAGTGGGGAGCTGGCATTTTACCAAATCAAGTCTCTTGACGTTAAGCTGCCAATGAATAGACTGATGGTACAAATATTGCTGATAATCAAATGCATGAAGGTTGCGAGCAGGTGAAGGAGAAGTTAATTGCCCCGCTAGTTGACAAACTTGATGAATCGTTAGCTTTTCGAGCTGCTGTTTCTCTTCCAACGTTTTTAGTTTATAAAAAGCCATGACCTCTTCATTTTGAACCGTAAACTTAAAAGTAAGCTTGTCGCCGTCACTATGCGGCACAGATGAAATTTCGCCTGTAAAAGAAGAAGATTCAGTTAAAAGAACCGTTTTGTTATGCTTATTTGTCTCAGCTAATAGGTAGACGCACAAAACACTCAACAGCGCAGAAGTAATAACCACTTTCCTCGGACATTGTAGCCATTGAAAAATGAAAAGCACGATTAGCAAAAACAGGCTTACAGCGGAATGATTATCATATACATATAAAGCTATCATCATGCTAAAAGCACAGTAAATATAATATCCTTTCACTTTTAGCTCCTTTCTTCTTAAAAGAAAGAGGCTTCTTACTGTTACCAAGTAAAAAACCTCTTTTACCTTTAATTTGCCGCAAACAAAGCGAGAGCTTCACGCTGTAAATTCATCACTTCTGCTTCGTCCGCTCCGCTTTTTTCTAAACGAGCGAGAACATCCGTCACAAATTGAAGCTTCTCTTTACTTTTTAAGTCAATGATTGCGTCATCAAGTTCAACTTTTGCTGTTTTCACTCCCGCCTGTTGAAATAACTCAACAGCATACGGATGATTTTTGTAATCATTAGCGTAATATACTGTTTTAATTCCCGCTTGAATAAGGGCTTTACAGCAGTTTAAACACGGAAAATGCGTGACGTATACTTCCGCATCTTCTGTTTTCACACCAAACTTAGCACACTGCAAGAGTGCATTCACTTCTGCATGGACAGTTCTTACACAGTGTCCACCAATCACATAACAGCCTTCGTCAGCACAATGCACGCCTCCGCTGATCGAGCCGTTGTATCCTCCAGCTATAATACGTTTATCACGCACCACTGTAGCCCCAACAGCCAGACGTTCACAAGTGCTTCTTAAGGCTAGCAAATGGCTTTGTGCCATAAAATATTGATCCCATGAAATCCGGTTCATCTCATTCCCTACCTTTTTATTTAAAACTCAATAATTATAATTATACTTGTCTCTTTCATAGTGTAGCGTTTCTTTTCCTTTTTCGTCAATAAGTCTCTACTGTACCGTAATTTGAGCTTTGATTTTTTCTAGCGACTTCTCGCCAATACCTGATACTTGGCCCAAATCCTCTACTGTTTGAAACAAGCCATTTTCCTCTCGATATGAAACGATGGCACTCGCTTTTGAAGGTCCAATTCCATTTAGCGTTTGCAGTTCATCAGTATTCGCTGTATTGATATTAACCAGGGGCTGATCATTTGAAGTTCCTGAGGAAGAGATTGAAGAAACTGGAGATGAAGGCGGGATTTCTTCTCCAGCAGCTGGAATGTAAACAGCCATTTCATCTTGTAGCTTGCTAGCTAAATTGAGCTGTCTTAAGTCCGCCTCTTTCGTAGCGCCTCCGGCTTGTGCTAGAGCATCTTTTACCCTTGCGTCTTTCGGAAGCTGGTATACACCAGGCTTCTGAACAGCTCCTTTAATATCCACCATAACAAACGGGGAATCTTGGCTCGAAATTACTTGATCAGACGACTCTCCTTCTTTTTTTGCAGCAGAAGATTCTGCCTTTATCATATCTGAGGTTTGAAGAGAACTTTCCGATTTCTCTCCGCCTGTGCGATAGATATAAAAAGCCAACCCAACTGCTAAACAAATACAGCCAATTAGCCATTGTTTTTTTGAAAAAGTCAAATTGTACACTCCTTTGAATTTTGAAGTAACGTCATAAATTCCATTACGTCTTCATAGTGTTTAGAAGAAAAGGCTTTTGAAGGAGGGAATGAATCAGTGAACATAGGGTTTATCGGAACAGGAAACATGGGGAAAATATTAATTGATGCGTTTATTGAATCAAAAGCCGTACGTCCTTCTAAAATTACTATTATGAATCGCACAAAAAAAAGAGCCAAAGAGATTCAACAGCAGCATAAAAAAATTAATGTTGCTGATACAGCTGAAGAAGTTGTTCACGCATCCAAAGTCATTTTTATTTGTGTTAAGCCATTGGATATTCACCCCCTTTTAATAAAATTAGAACCACTGCTGACGAAAGATCATTGCATTGTATCCATTACCAGTCCAATTAGCGTAGAACAAATCGAACGCCTCATTCCGAGTCAAGCAGCTAGAATTATCCCTAGCATTACGAATCGGGCATTAGCAGGTGTTTCTCTTTTCACGTTTGGAGAAAGATGTACGCCTTTTTACCAAAATTATTTATATGAATTATTTTCATCTATGTCAAAGCCTGTGGCTATTGATCAAACGATTACGCGTGTATCATCCGATATCGTAAGCTGCGGTCCTGCATTCTTCAGCTTTTTGCTTCAACGCTTTATTGATGCAGCAGTTCAAGAAACAAATATTTCTGAAGAAGAAGCTACCGTCATGGCCAGTGATATGATTATTGGAATGGGAAAACTGTTGGAAAAAGAAATATTTACGCTTCCTACCTTGCAGGATAAAGTATGCGTAAAAGGCGGTGTAACCGGAGAAGGTATTAAAGTTTTAGAAGCTGAACTCGGAGAGATGTTTGTGCACGTATTTCAAAAGACACATGAAAAATTTGACGAAGACATTGAGCTTGTTCACAATCAGTTTGATAGTCTTATTCCATAATTTCTGTAAAAATCCTGCTTTGAAACAAAAAAAGAAGCCTCTACTCGGCTTCTTTTTTTTGCGCAGAGAAAAAGATGCGCTCACTGTTTGAAGTAGGCTCACTCATTTTGAAATCTGCACTTACTTCTATATTTATAAAACCAGCTTCGCTCAGCCATGATTGATAATCGTCAATCGACCAAGTGCGCTGAGTATGCACCTCATCAAAGCGATGATATGCATCCATTTCTTCATCATAAGCAAAAAACGTAATATCATGCTCTACGCGCGTGTCTGTATCGTCATAGGTGCAGTTCCAAATATATGACACGTCTTCATCTACGTAAGAAAAAGATTGATTTCCAAATACGTCTTTCATCTTGTGCACTGAATGAACATCAAATATAAAGAGCCCACCTGGTTTTAAGTGCTTATATACACGTTGAATGGTTTCTTGAACTTCTTTATCACTTTGCAAATAGTTCAAAGAATCACAAAAGATTACTACACAGTCGAACTCTTTCAATAACTCAAGTTCCGCCATGTTTTGCTGAAAAAGAGATAGCGTTAACCCTGCTTCTGCCGCCTTTTCCTGGGCTACCATAAGCATATCATCAGACAAATCAACGCCTACTACGGAGAAACCTTCTTGTGCAAATCGAACGGAGAGTTCTCCCGTGCCGCAGGCAAGGTCTAATATACTGTCAGGCTTTTTTTTCGTTTTTGCCACCTGCTGATTAAAAAATTCAGCCCAATCGTCATACGGAACGTCTGCCATTAGCTGATCATATACGTAGGCAAATTCTCCGTACCTGCTCATAGCTGTAGCTCTTCTGAACTTACAAATGGTGCATCTCCCCATAAGCGTTCTAAGTTATAATATCCGCGCTCATCTTTATGGAAAATGTGAACCACAACATCTCCAAGATCAACAAGAACCCACTTAGCCTGCTCAAATCCTTCTAAACGCTTCACAGAAATGCCTTGTTCGTGTGCTTTTTCTTTAATTTCACGAGCGATTGCCTGCACTTGTTTATCTGAGTTACCGTGACAAATAACAAAATAATCTGCCACAAGTGAGATTCCTTCCATATTTAACGCTACGATATCGATTGCTTTTTTATCGTCTGCTGCTTCTACAACAAGAGATAGCAATTCACGTTCAGTCATGTGTTTGACCTCCTAAGATTAAATCATTATATGTCATCATCGTATCGGGATAAACGGCCTGATGTTTAGTCATTAAAAAAGAAATGGTGTTTTTCAGTGATTGAATAAGTGCTGCATTTAAGTCCGTTTTAGCTAACTCCCGCACTTCATCAACACCTGGAAATCTTCTTCCGGGTTCAATGTAATCAGCAACGTACACAATTTTTTCAAGTAACGTCATGCCAGGTCTTCCGGATGTATGGTAAGCAATCCCATCCAATACTTCCTTATCCGTAATCCCTACTTCATTTCTCACTAAAAACGCGCCTACTGGAGCATGCCATAATTCGGTATTGTATTCCAATAAAGAAGGGCTCATGTTTTGATCAATAATAATTTGCTTCATCTCTTCCTTTGGACGAAACTTGGCGTAGTCATGAAAAATAGCAGCCAGTTCTGCTTTTTTTTCGTCTGCTTCAAAACGCTTAGCTAATTCAATTGCTGTTTCCATTACCCCGACAGTATGAATATAACGGCGTTCTGTTAACTGTTTCTTTACGATTTCTAATGCCTCAGTTCGATTCATATAATTGATTCTCCTCGATATATTGTTTAACACCAGCAGGTATAAAATAACGAATGGTTTCTTTCTTTACTACTCGTTCACGAATAAAGGAAGAGGAGACATCAAACTGCGGAACTTCTACTTCTTTTATCGGGTAAGGGGACGTAATGGTATACCCCGGGCGTTTTACACCTACAAATGTAACCAAATTGACTAATTCATCAATTTCATACCACTTCGGCAAATATTCTACCATATCAGCACCAACGATGAAATGAAACTGATACGTTGGATATTTCTCTGTTAGTATTCTCATCGTATCGTATGTATATGAAGGCTCTTTGCGCTCAAATTCGATCGGCTGCAGGGTAAATTGATCATGTTCTTCAATAGCTAGCTTTAGCATGTGTAAACGATGATATGGCTCAATAGGCTCTTTGATTGTTTTATGAGGTGGAATATACGACGGCATGAACCATATCTCATCTAATTTCAAGGCATGCAAAACCTCATTTGCCATCATTAAATGCCCCAAATGAGGCGGGTTGAATGTTCCACCTAAAATTCCAATACTCTTCAACAATCCCCGACTCCTTTAATTTACTTCATTTTTAAATAGAGCGGGTTTCCCCGCTCTATTTCATTTCACTTTTGGAAGCATTAACTGCTTATTTTCGCGTGATTCTTTATATAATACAATTGTATTTCCAATCACTTGTACAAGCTCTGCTTTTGTTCCTTTTGTTAATCGAGCAGCAACCGTATCACGATCTTCGTCACAGTTTTGCAGAATGCTTACTTTTAATAATTCTCTTGCTTCTAATGCATCAGCAATTTGACCAATCATATTTTCGTTGACTCCACCTTTTCCTACTTGGAAAATTGGATTTAAATGATGTGCTTTTGAACGTAAAAAACGTTTTTGTTTACCTGTTAACATAAAAACCTCCGTTGTATCTTATCTCTTAGTTAGTGTTGAAAGAACAATGTGTTCCATTGCCTCTTCGTCAGGACGGACGTTCGTCCACTTTTCAAATGCAAGTGCACCTTGCAGTACAAACATACCGACACCGTTATGAGTGCCTGCCCCTTTTGCTTCAGCCTCTTTTAAAAGCTTTGTTTTTAAAGGGTTGTAAATAATATCGCTGACTACGGCTTCTTTTTGCAATAAAGTAAGTGCTAATGGCAGCTCATCCACGTTAGGATACATTCCCACTGAAGTGGTATTAATAATAATATCGAATGTATCTAATTGTTTTTCTGCATCAGAAATAGACATCGCCGCCGTTTTCGTCGAAAAAGGCAGCTCGTTAGCTAATACAGCTGCTTTTTCGACGGTACGATTGCATATCGCAATTACCTCGGGAGCATGCTGAGCTGCAATTGTATAAAAAATAGCTTTTGCGGCTCCTCCAGCTCCAATAATTAAAATTCTTTTTTGGGATAAGCTTCCTTCTACTGCTTTGAGTAAAGACGTCACATACCCCTCTCCGTCGGTATTGTATCCAATATAACGGCCATCTTGATTAACAACTGTATTTACAGCGCCAATTGCCTTTGCTAATGGATCGACTTCATCCAAATGCTTCATAATATCAACTTTATAAGGAATCGTGACATTAAATCCTTGAATGTTTTTATCTTTTAGCTCTCCAATGGCTGACTCAAAATGAACAGGTTCAATTGGAAAAGCTTCATAATGAGCATCCATATTCAGACGTTTAAAGGCATCATTTTGCATCAATGGCGATAGTGAATGCCCAAGCGGATAACCAACTAGCCCATATAATGTACTCAAGATTTTTTCCCCTTTTTGTTTAAATTAAAGAATCGCGCACAAATACGCCGACTCCTTTTGGTGCATGCGCCACAACTTTTGAACCTGACTCATTAACCGTCACCCAGCCCAGCCCTGAAAAAACAATATCCGTTTTTTCATTTTTTATTGTAAATTCATGTGCAACCAGTTCAGGAAACTCATCCATTTGCTCTGGGCGTGGCGGCTGAAGCAGTTCACCTGCTTGCTTTTCATACAACTCATCTGCTTTTTCAAGCTTCGTACGATGGATATGCAAATCGTTTGATACATAACATGTTAATGACTTGCGGCCCCCCTGTACATAATCTAAGCGCGCCAGTCCTCCAAAGTATAACGTTTGCCCTTCATTTAGCTGATAAACCTTCGGCTTTATTTCTTTTTTAGGAGAAATCAGCTTTAAGTCTCGTTTATCTACATAGTGAGCCATCTGATGGTGATTAATAATACCAGGCGTATCATATAAAGACGCGCCGTTATCAAGCGGGATATCAATCATATCCAGCGTTGTGCCCGGATATTGAGATGTAGTAATAATATCTTTTTCTCCCGTTACTTCTTTAATAATGGCATTAATAAATGTTGATTTACCAACGTTTGTACATCCCACAACATATACATCTTTACCTTCGCGATAATGTTCAATGGCTTCGGCAATTTCTCGAATTCCTTGTCCTTTTTGCGCGCTCATGAGGAACACATCCACTGATTTTAGCCCAAGCTCTTTCGCTTCTCGCTTCATCCAATGAATTAGTTTATTTTTCTTTATAGACTTTGGCAGTAAATCTGCCTTATTTCCCACTAAAAGAACCTTGTTATTTCCAACAAATCGATGCAAACCAGGTAACCAGCTGCCGTTAAAGTCAAAGATATCTACAACTTTTACAACTAAACCATCCGTTTGACCAATTCCATTTAAGATTTTTAAAAAATCATCGTCTGTTAAGGAAACATCTTGTACTTCATTATAATGCTTCAAGCGAAAGCATCGCTGGCAAATAATAGCTTCTTTTTCTAGTGCTGATTTTGGAGCATAACCAAGTTCATTTGGTCGTTCTGTTTGAATCTCCACTCCGCATCCTACGCACTGTAATTTTTCTTCACTCACGTTTTAATCCTCCCAGTTAATCATACCTTTTCGTTTCATCCAACCTAGAATTCTTCGTTCCATTTTACGGTTAAATTTCGTTACAAATCCATCTGTTTGTGCAACTGGTACAACCAAAACCGTATATACGCCGAGACGATTTCCTCCTAATACATCCGTTAAAAGCTGGTCACCAATAACTACAACCTCATCTTTTTGCAGCTCCATATCACGAAGAGCTCTTCTAAATGCTTTACGCATCGGTTTGCGTGCTTTATATACAAATGGAAGTCCAACTGGATCTGAAAACAGCTTGACTCGTTTCTCCACATTATTCGATACAATCGTAATTTTAATTCCACTATCTTTCATTAACTGAAACCACTCAATTAATTCCGGAGTGGCATCAGGGCGATCCCATTCCACCAACGTGTTATCTAAGTCGGTAATAATTCCTTTTATTCCGCGCTCTTTCAAATCGTCTGGCTTAATTTGAAACACGTTTTTCACATGTTCATTTGGTAAAAAAAGTTTCAACACGTATCATGCACCTCGAATATATAGTTACATACTAAAATTAACGCCGTCTATCATTATAACGACTTCTTGTTATTTTCCAACCTAAAATTTTATTCTCTTCAAAAACAGGTCTTTTCTTAGTATAAAGGATATGCCTTGTGAATGCTTTAACTTTATACAGAAAGTTATTGACAAAAGGTAGCAAACCTCTATTTGTTCGTAGGCTTACGATATATTCACTCTCTGCAAACTTAAAATAAAAAATAGTGTAGAAAACGTTTATTACTTATCAAATAGGGTAAGTGGTAAACAAATTCTGTTAAAAGTTTTCGACAAAAAATGATAAGCCTAATTATGTGGATAAGTTTATACACATTATCCTCTGTTATAGTTCAGCAATTAATGGTAATTATAAACAACATACCCACATTTTATCCACCGAAAGCTGTGGATAACAGAACGATTGTTCCTTTATTTGATTCATGTTAGATTATAAATAAGGAATTTATTAGCATTTAAATATAACTTTTTAGGATATTTATTTTAGTAGGAGGTGGCGGCAATCTTATGAGAAAATTATCAGATGAGCTGCTTATTGAATCATACAGCAAAGCAACCGAACTGCAATTAAGCCCTGATTTTATAAAATTAATTGAAGAGGAAATTGAAAGAAGATCATTAAAGATTAGCATACAAATTCCTTCTTAACGAATAAAAGAGCCTTCTTAATAAAAGAAAGCTGCATCTTCATTTATCTATCTACTCTTTTATTATATAGGCTCTATTTTTTCAAATGAGCAATTGGTTCTCCATACTTTACATAAGAACCTGAGTGAACGTTAGAATCAAAAGTGATTGAGTTCTTCTCAAATAATAAAATGACAGTCGAACCAAACGTGAAGTAAGCCATTTCTTCCCCTTTTTCGACTACTTCTTTTTTAGAAACCGCTTCAATGCTGTTGATAAACATGGCTCCTACTTTTACCATCAGCATGTGACCATTTTCAAATGTTAACTCCGTGAGCTTCCGGAAATTTTTCACCAGCGGTTCTTTCCCATACTTGATTCCTAATGAATTTACTGGATAAGACTTTTGCCCAACGGTCCACGTATTCCCCACTTGGGCTTTAAGAGGACTGTGAATGCGATGATAGTCTTTCGGACTAAGATAGAGAATAATAAACTGTCCCTCTATATATTTTTCAAGAATGAGATCATTTGAAACCATTTCCTGTATAGAATAAGGTTTGTTTTTTACAATCATTTCTTTTTGAGGCGTAATGACTCCATATGCTTCTATCTTTGCATCTACAGGACTGACAACGCTGTCTTTCTGCTGATCGACCGGACGGGCAGAAGGATTCAAACGGCGAATAAATAGCTCGTGTAAGGTTTGATAGTGATGCAGAGGCTTGTCCATTTCTTCTTCATTTACTTTAAAAACTTTTGTATAGGAGGGTATAACAAACCGACTCCATTTAGAGAAAGTGAATTTTCGAATGAGCTTCGATGATCCTTGATGATTCGTAAGCTCAATAAACGTTCGATACAGGTGCTGCAACAATAATTTTACCTCCACATACTGAATAGTTCTTTACTAGAATAAGGTTTGCGTCTACAATGAAATTACCATTATTTTTACCTTTAGTTCATTCCATCCTTTAAAGGAGTGAGGAAATTGTTTTTATTAGACTATCTAGATCATACAATTAAAAAGCTGAGATCCCAAGCGGCAAACTCCTTAACGATTGTTAATTTAAGTTTAGGAAGCTTTGCTATTTTATTTGTCATGAAAAATGAATTGAACTTAAGTTTATTACTAATTTTTTTAGCAGCGTTAGCAGACCGATTCGACGGCATGGTAGCCAGAAAGCTGCAAATTGAATCTGAACTTGGAAAACAACTGGACTCCATGTGCGATATTATATCATTTGGCATCGCTCCAGCTCTACTACTTTATCAAAGTATTTTGTCTCACTTTGGTGCTGCAGGTTCAATTGTTACCATCTGTTACATTGCTTGCGGAGCACTTCGTCTTGCCCGCTTTAACATCACAGAAAATACTGGGTATTTTACAGGGCTCCCTATTACCGCAGCAGGTTGTTTATTAACTCTTAGCTACTTGGGCGTCCCTTATTTGCCTTCACACTTTTATATGTTTTTAATTATCGTACTCGCTTGCTTGATGATTAGTACTTTCAAGCTAAAAAAAGTGTAGAGCTCCATTTACTTTTGCAGAGGAATATTATCGTCTTGCTTCTTTTCTTAATTATAGAATAAATCATCTTCTTTAAGAAACAAAGCGAAAATGCCTTAAGAATTCTTAAAAATGAATGGTTCTATTCGGTAGGATATGTCATCTAAAAAAACTCATGCGCATGCATGAGTTTTTTTAATACCAGCAGCTAAAAAACCAATAGAAGCTTCCGAAAATTAATAACAGGACAAACAGAACAATCAACAATCCAAGTCCCCAGCCGAAGCCTCCTCCACATAGGTAAGCTGGATAATTAGGATAACAGCAGCCTCCGTAACCGTACATACTTTCCCTCCTTACACTATGAACTACTACTAGCGTATGTACATACCTTTTCCCTGTATAGGCTGGTAACTATCTATAAAGAAAAATCTGTGGACTTTTTCAAACTCTCTTGTCCCCGGGGGGAATTTTAAACGTACAGGCAAAGACATCCTTCTTTTTACATATAGTGTAATGTTAGTCTCTCACAAGTTGATATCCCCTTATGGAGGTGAAGAGATGTCTGCATTATTTACCGCACTAGGCTATTTCTTTAAAGAATTGGTTTTCCTTGTTTCCTACGTAAAAAACAATGCCTTTCCTCAACCCTTGTCTGCTGCTGAAGAAAAGAGATATTTATCTTTAATGGAACAAGGAGATCAAGAAGCGCGAAACCTTCTTATCGAACACAATCTCCGGCTCGTTGCGCATATTGTTAAAAAGTTTGAAAACACGGGAGAGGATGCGGAAGATTTAATTTCAATTGGGACAATCGGTTTAATTAAAGCAATCGAAAGTTATTCACAGGGAAAAGGAACAAAATTAGCTACTTATGCCGCACGATGTATTGAAAATGAAATATTGATGCACTTGCGAGCGCTCAAAAAAACAAAAAAAGATGTGTCTCTGCATGATCCAATTGGCCAGGATAAAGAAGGAAATGAAATCAGCTTGATTGATGTATTAAAATCAGAATCAGACGATGTAATTGATATGATTCAACTAAATATGGAATTAGAAAAAATAAAAGAATACATCGATATTCTCGATGATCGGGAAAAGGAAGTAATTGTTGGTCGCTTCGGTTTGGATCTGCAGGATGAAAAAACCCAGCGAGAAATTGCAAAAGAATTAAATATTTCAAGAAGTTATGTTTCGCGAATTGAAAAGCGAGCGCTCATGAAAATGTTTCACGAATTTTACAGAGCCGAAAAAGAGAAAAAAAAGAGCGGAAAGAAGGAGAATTAATCCTTCTTTCCGCTCTTTTTTTAAAATAATTTCCAAATAATAATCCGTAGCAAACACATCATTACTCCCCCTACTAATCATTTAGGTGGAATCTTTCTCCACAAGCAGCCATACAACGATATATCCTTTTTGATTAATCATCATTCATCCACTCCTTTCCACTGTTCAAATTAGAAATGACGGTAAAACTCATACTTGCGGTCTTTTATTTCTTCTTCTAATTGTCTTACATACTGTTCATGCTTAATTTCTGCCTCAGAGTATTGACGAGACTTTATGGTAATAGTTAAAAAGAAAATGTTCAGTGTCATTACAATCACCTCCTTATACACAAAAAAGCCACAGTAATGCATAAGCATCCTGTGGCTGAAAAATGATAAAAACCACAGGGCTACTATTCGCACCTGTGGTGAATTAACGTGTTTTAATGATCAAAGTAAGAAAGTTACTTGATACAGGAACACGGCCGAATAGTATACGTATATAGACGATTTTTGAACATAGTTGAAACTGGATGACCCATAACTGATAAACGTCTTAACATATGACTCGACCTCCTTTTAATAAAGTATTTTCCTTACAATGGTAATTATATCCACGGACTCATAAAAAGTAAACTGTTTTTTTGAAAAATAGGGAATTTTTTTATTTTTTCAACCCTCATAAAAAAAAGACGATGTATGATCGCCTTTTTATATCTATTATTCTTTTTCTTTCATTAGTTCTTTTTTCAGTTTTTTAGTTTGATAACTAAAATAAAAGGCAAGGGCGGCAAAAAGAATAACGATGGCTTCCATTATTCCAAGCTGCATATCACTTTTTTCACCTTGGCCAATCATAACACCAATGTACAAGAATGTACTTACGGCTAGAAGGACGTAAATAAAGCGGCTGTAATCTTCAATTTTTGCTTTGATGCGTTGAGCTTTCATACAATCACCTTCTCAGTAGAATGTTATAACTCTACTCTATCATAGATCTATAGGTCTATAAAAATCCTATTTTTACCAACCTTATTTCAATGCCTCTTCTAAGTCTTCAATTAAGTCTTCTACATCTTCAAGGCCTACAGAAATACGAATTAATCCATCTGTAATTCCTAGCTCTTTACGTCGGTCGCTCGGTATAGAAGCATGAGTCATTTTAGAAGGAATGGAAATAAGGCTTTCAATGGCTCCTAAACTTTCTGCTAATGTAAAATACTTCACTTTGCTCAGTACTTGTTCCGCTTTCTCTTCGCTTCCCACATCAAAAGAAACCATTCCCCCAAAACCTCTTGCTTGCTTTTTAGCAATGAGGTGGTTTGGGTGGGTGTTTAATCCTGGATAATATACTTTTGTAACAGCAGGATGAGCAAGTAAAAATTCTACTATTTTCCCAGTGTTGAATTCATGTTCTTCCATTCGTATTCCTAATGTTTTAATCCCTCTCATCAAAAGCCAAGAATCTTGGGGTCCTAAAATGCCTCCAGTCGCATTTTGAATAAAATGGAGGTCTTCTGCCAATTTAGGCGAATTCACAACGGCTAGCCCTGCTACAACGTCACTGTGGCCGCCTAGATACTTAGTTGCACTGTGCAGAACGATATCCGCACCTTTTTCGATAGGGTTTTGCCAATACGGGGTACTGAATGTGTTATCAACGATGGTAAGTAAATGATGCTGTTTAGCTACTGAAGAAGCCTGCTGCAAGTCAGTAATTTTTAGGAGAGGATTCGTGGGAGTCTCGATATAAATAGCTTTTGTGTTGGGGCGAATTTCTTTCTTAATATTTTCGATGTCGCTTGTATCAATAAAAGTAGCTTCAATGCCAATACGGCTCAGCACTTTTGTAATCACTCGGTACGTTCCTCCGTATACGTCATCTGTAATTAGCACATGATCTCCGCTGTTAAACAGCATGAATACAGCAGTAGTAGCTGCCATACCAGATCCAAACGCAAACCCAGCATATCCTCCTTCAATTTCTTTGATAAGTTCTTCTAAGGCGTGTCGTGTAGGGTTACCGGTTCTCGAATATTCGTATCCCGTATGTTTTCCAGCTCCCTCTTGTTTATAAGTGCTCACTTGATAAATAGGAACAGAGACAGCACCCGTCTGTTCATCGCCAACAATTCCACCATGAATTAATTGTGTTTTACGTTTCATCTTATCTTCCTCCACTGTAAATATTTTTACTTAAGTACCGTTCGCTGCTATCGGGAAAAATAGTAACAATATGAGCGCCTTTTTCTGCATTTTTTGCTTCGAGCAGGGCTGCTTCGAAGGCTGCTCCTGAAGAGCTCCCTACTAGTAACCCTTCTTTTAAAGCCAGCTCTTTCACTCTTTGAAAAGCATAAACATCTTCAACAGTATGAATAGCATTAAAATAAGACCGATCCATATAATCAGGGATGAACTCCATTCCAATTCCTTCAGTTAAGTGAGGGCCGGATTTCCCACCGTTTAAAATCGAACCTTCTGGCTCAACAATGACTGCTTTTAGAGAAGGATTTTTTTCTTTCAAAAATTTTGCTGTACCCATAAATGTTCCACCTGTACCTGCTCCAGCTACAAACACGTCGATTTTTCCATCAAGCTGTTCATATATTTCTGGCCCTAAGGTTTTGTAATAAGTCATAGGATTGGCCGGATTAGCAAACTGCTGAGGACAATAAGAACCAGGTATTTCACGCAGCAGCTCTTGAGCCTTGTTTATAGCACCTTTCATACCAGCTTCAGTAGGTGTTTGAACCACAGTTGCCCCCAAAGCCTTCATAAGCTGCTGTTTTTCAATACTGAATTTTTCTGGAACACATAATATGACGTTTATTTCGTGCTGAAGAGCAGCTAAAGCCAGCCCAATCCCCGTATTTCCAGCAGTAGGCTCAATCACCGTTCCGCCTCGCTTCAGTCTTCCAGAGCTAAGAGCTTCTTTCAGCAGTTCTTTTCCTAAACGATCTTTTACACTTCCTCCTGGATTAACATATTCCAGTTTAGCAAATATCCTGATTTCTCTGGGTAAATCAAATTGTGTAATCTCAATCACAGGTGTGTTTCCAATCAATTCATGAACGTTTTTGGCTACCTTCATAATCTTGAACACCTCGCTAACGAATAATATAACTTAACTTATAAATAAAGTCGGAATTAAGGTAAAAATATAGTCTACACCCCATGTTATGATAAACGATGCAGAGTGTAGACGAAAACAAACTCTATATTTTACGAACAGCTTATTTTAATTTTGTAATAAAATTCAATACTAATTTCGTTGAATTAACAGCTGCTTTTTCTAAAAATTGCTCAAAAGAAACATTTGATTCTTTGCCGGCGATGTCAGAAAGAGCACGAAGAATAACAAACGGTACGCCAAATTGATAGCATACTTGAGCAACGGCCGCCGCTTCCATTTCAGCTGCATACAGGTCTGGAAACTTAGAGCGGACAAACTCTACGCGCACAGGATCGTTCATGAACGAATCCCCTGTAGCAATTAGTCCTTTTACAATTTTCATATCCGTTACTTCAAGAGCGCTTTCTTCAGCAAGACGAACTAGTTTTTCATCTGCTTTAAAAGCTGCAGGCAAGTTTGGTACTTGACCGTATTCATAGTTGAATACCGTTACATCTACATCATGATGACGAACTTCTGTTGAAATAACCGCATCTCCTACGTTTAACTCCGGATGGAAGCCGCCTGCTGATCCTGTATTAATAACGTAATCAGGTTTGAACTTTTCTAGTAAGATGGCTGTAGATAACGCCGCATTTACTTTTCCAATACCTGATTTTAATAATACAACCTCCACACCGCTGATTGTTCCTGTCGAGTATTCACATCCTGCGATTACTGTTTCTTGACGATTTTCAATTTTATCGCGTAAAATCGTCACTTCTTCTTCCATTGCTCCAATGATTGCTACTTTCATTTTAAAACCTCTTTCTACTATTGTTTCGTTGCCTCCAATACCCACACAAAGTGATTAAATTGTGTAAAGGTTATGTGAAAACCATTGCTTTCAAAGATTTGCTTTAAGACGGGAATCGTTGTATAGTATTCCCTCTCTAGATCTTCTGCTAGTTGCGTATACCCTTTTTGTTTTGCCTGAACAATGGTATCAGCAAATGAATCCGCTGTTTCAAACATTGTATCAGCAAACACTATTTTACCACCGGTTTGAAGTAACTTTCCATAGTTTATCACAGCTTCTTCTTTTTCTTTATCTGTTAAATGATGAAAAGCATACGTACTAACTAAGCTCTCTGCTGGAAACAATGATGTATCAAATTGTAAAAAGTCTCCTGGTGTGACTAAAACATCTGCCCCTAATTTCTGGTGTGCCAATTGTCTCATTGGTACTGAAGGTTCAATTCCTACTACAGTCAGTTCTTTTTCTAACAGTTTTTTTGTTAAGTTTCCAGTCCCTGTTCCAAATTCTATCACATGCCCTATTGAACGGTCTGCTACATACTCTAAAATTTCATTATAATTGCGAAACACTTCTCTATACTGTTCATCTTTCCCGCTTACCGATGCATCATACTCATTCGCCCACTTTTCAAAGATATCTAAAAACTCTAGACCCATAAAAAACGCCTCCTTATAACTAATAATTCTTATGGATATAGTATGTTTTTAGCTATCGTTTGTTCTTCATTTACAAATATTTTAAGCTTTTAACTTTCTATTTGCTATACTATAGTAATGAGGTAAGGAGGTCGTAAGATGAATTTTGAATTTGAAATGATTGAAGATAAAATAGAATTTTTTGAAGCGCCTGATGTTAAAATGCTTGAGAAACAAATTGCGGAAAAAATTGATCAAAATAAAGCGATTTTGCTTGAGGTGCATAGCGTATCTCATCAAATGTCTGTGGACTATGAACAAGGTAAAAAACTGTACTCTGCGGTTGTTCATTTCAAATTAAAAAAGCAGCGCTAGCGCGCTGCTTTTCTTATTGAAGCTTATCCACTACTGCGGGCTTCCAGCCTTCTCCATCTACCCATTCAATTTGAACGCGGTATTTTGTTGATGAGTTGCCTTTAGGACTAACCGTAGCTACGGCTTTACCTACGCCACCGTTATTCCCTAAACGCCATACGGTCATATTACTTGGGCTAATGCCTGACCCTTCGCCTACAGCTTTTAGCATTTCGTTCCAATCCGTTGATCCTTTTTTATAAGTTGCTGCAGGTGCATCTTGTGACGTACCTACTGAATCCCATGAAGGATCTACCTTGCGTTCTGCCACGCCAGGCTCTGGATTTTTCTCTACTTCAGCCTGTGAATCTGAGTCATTTGATTCTTCATCTGTTGCTTGATCATCTTCAGAGCTTTGGTCATCTTCAGAACTTTGATCGTCCGTTGCTTGATCATCTGTTGCTTGATCATCTTTCGAAGAATCATCGTCTTTTTTAGCCGTCTTGTCCGTTTTTTGGTCATTTGTTTGCGGATTGTTTTGAGTTGTTTCCGCTTGGTTATCCGATTTATCCTTGTTTCCAAGAATCATCGTACCACCGACAAATACAATTAAAACTGCTACGACAGCAATTAACAGATTATATAATCGGTTTACTTTTTTTTCTTTGTTTTCGTGTCTTGAAGAACGATTGTTATTCATTGCTACAATTTCCTCCAACTTTTATAATGCTTTATTCTAACATGTGTTTTCTTATACATGAAGCATCAAAATTTATTTGAAGTATATTTGTAATATTTTTTACAAATTCTTCTTGTTTTAACGTGTATTTAAGTCATACATCCCTTTAACAATATCATAAAATACGCTGTTTGTGGGAGATATCGCACTTTTTGTATTTAAATCCACTACTACCATTGCATATTTTGGATCATCTGCAGGAAAGTAACCCGCAAACCATTTATTGACGATATCGTCTTTCACATTGATTTCAGCAGTTCCTGACTTTCCTGCCACTTCATAAGGAAGCGTTTGAAATCTTCTTCCTGTTCCTTTTTCGCTCTGTACGACACCTTTTAAAAGCTGCTGCATAGAAGCAGCTGTGGCTTTATTAATGGTATCTCCTTTTAGCTTATGCTCTTTAAACGTATACAATGACGTGTTGTTTTTATACTCTAGCGCATCTACAGCTTTTACCTGTTTCTTTTCTCCTCCGCGTGCAATTGTCGCCATCATATTTGCTACTGCAAGCGGAGTCACTTTTACATCAAGCTGTCCAATTGCCGTTTGAGCTACAGCATTTGGTACTTTTTTTTCTCTTTCATTTGTCCAAACTCTTCCCGATTTTTCTCCTGAAAACTGCTTAAAATGTTCAAAATGAAACACATCACCCGTCCATCCTACAGGCTGAATAAGCCCTAACTTATCGGCATATTGTTCAAGGGTATTCGGATTAGATATTATCATTTCTTTTGCTAGCTGTGCAAACGTTGCATTACAACTTTGCGCGAAGCTTTCTTCAAACGTCAGCTGCCCTTTTTGATGATCTTCTTCTACATTATTGCCATAAATACTTTTATCGCAGTTATAGGTAAAAGAAGGCTGAATTTTATTTTGTTCAAGCGCTGCAGCTGCTGTTACGGTTTTAAATATAGATCCAGGAGTTTGTGGCGTCAGCAAACGATTTTCTACGCTGTCTGAACCATTTTGCTTTTTAAATGGATCTTTCTTATTAATCGAAGGCCTGCTGGCCATCGCAATTACTTTATTGTTTTTTATATCAATTAAGACGGCTCCTCCGTCTTTTAACTTATAATGATTTAATGTATTCTCCACTAGCTCCTGAGCATACAAATCAAGCGTCGTACGCACACTGACTGGATAATAAGGGTTAGCTGTGCCCGTGTATTTTACATCGATGCCAAACATAGGCCCACCTAGGCGATCAACATGATAAAGGAGCTTAGACTCCTGTTCCGGCAGCAAAAACTCGTCAAAAGCCCTCTGCATCCCTGAGATACCTACAGGCGTAGTTGATTTAATTGCTCCATTTTTCAATTTGTCACTATACTTCTCTTCAATTATTTGTCTGCTTTGTGCCTCTAGTCCGATTAAATGTTCAGCAAGAGGAACTGGACGCTCATCTTTTAGAGGAATTCCAAATACGCCAGGTACCTTTAATGCATTTATTCTTTCGACTTGTGCATGGGATAATTCTTTTGTAATAACAACCGGTGTTTTAGCATTCGCTAGTCTGTTCGTTAGTTCCTTTGGTTGCATTCCCACGATTTCACTTACTTGCTGAACAGGCCACTTCATTTTTTCTAAAAATGGAAACAGGACTAAGCGATTATGCGTGATAGATGTTAAAGACTGTCCATTTTTATCTTCAAATTTCCCTCGCCCGTCATCTACCACCATTTCCTGCGTACGCTGTTTTACGCTTCCTTCAATTAAGTTAATCTTTTTGTCAGTAAAAGATTCTGTGCTGACAAGCTGAAGTTGAACAAGCCGTGCTCCCAGTCCACTAATTAATAATAAAATAAAAATAAGAGTAATATAAATTCGCTTGTGAATTATTTTCATGACTACACCTCACTCTTTACAAGTGTCGACGTTGCCATTACTTTTAAAACCATTATCTTAAGAAATATTCATTCTTTTTTTCATTTCACAAAAAACTTGCTGATTCAGCAAGTTTTTATTATTAATTTTCTGTTAAAAATTGCTGAGTTGTTCTTAGCTTTCCTATTTTCGGAAAGATGTAAGAAAGAGTTGCTTCATGCTCTTCTTTTGTAAATGTCGCCATGGCATCCGTGATAAAAATTTGGTTATACCCATACTGAAATGCTTCACGAGCTGTGCTTTCCACACCAATATTTGTTGCAATTCCGCAAAGGACAATTGTATCAATTCCTCTTCGGCGAAGCTGAAGGTCTAAATCTGTCCCAAAAAAGGCTCCCCACTGACGTTTTGTCACAATATAATCATTCTCTTGAACATTAAGTCTTGGATCGAATTCCGCCCAGTCTGCAGGTCTTTCTTGAGGAGCAGATGGCTTTTGATCCGTTTCTGGCGTCAACGCATCTTTTCCATCTTGAAAATCTACTCGTACAAAACTAATAAATCCATTTTGTTCGCGGAAACGATTCACAAGCTGAACAGATTTCTCCACAATTTCGTCTCCTCCAATTGGAACAATCCCTTTTTGTAAATCAATTAAAACAAGCGCTGTTTTAGCAAAATCGATATCTTTCATTTTCATCTTTCCTTTCTTACATATCTTTTCTATTCTCTCCGCTTTTTAAAATCATATAAAAAAAGCTGACGCGTGTCAGCTTTTTTACTTACGAGCATTCAGTAGAACGCTTCCAACCAGATGTTTTACTTAACAGATACAATTTTCACTGACATATCTCCACCAGGAGTTTGAACAGTTACTTGATCTCCAATTTGTTTGCCCATTAGACTTTTAGCAATTGGCGAATCATTTGAAATTTTCCCTTCAAACGGATCTGCTTCTGCACTACCTACAATTGTATACGTTTCTTCATCACCATCTGGCAACTCTACAAATGTTACAGATTTACCTAATGATACAATAGAAGAGTTTTCTACATCTTCTTCAATAATTTTCGCATTGCGAATCATATTTTCAAGCGTTGTAATACGGCCTTCTACGAAAGCCTGCTCGTCTTTTGCAGAATCGTACTCAGAGTTCTCCGATAAATCTCCAAAACTGCGGGCGATTTTGATACGCTCTACAACTTCTTTACGTTTTACTGTTTTTAAATATTCTAGCTCTTGCTCTAGCTTTAGCTTTCCTTCTTCTGTCATTGGAAATACTTTTTCTTGTGCCATAATCCCTTCACTCCTTCTTGAACTCAAAATCTCTAGTGTATACAGTCCATTTCTGTATGTACAAAAAATTTTCCATTCTGTGGAAAAATCAGTTAATAGAGAAATGACAGCTTCAAAATAGAAGCTGCTCGTTTCTCTATTCTTTATAATGTTTGTGTTTAGTTAGCAGAATATGTCTGCATTGTCTTCAAAAAAATTCCTGCATCTATGCTATGTTATTATAAAATGGCATTTTGTTCAAGAATTGTTTGAATTTTAGTGACCATCAAGTCAATCGCTACGTGGTTTTGACCGCCTTCAGGAATGATAATATCTGCATAACGTTTTGTTGGTTCAACAAACTGATTATGCATCGGGCGAACGACAGATACGTATTGATCAACAACTGACTCAAGCGTACGCTCTCGTTCTTTAATATCACGAAGCATACGACGAATGATACGAAGATCCGCATCTGTATCTACGTATAGCTTGATATCCATTAAATTACGCAAGCGCTGATCTTCTAGTACAAGAATACCTTCTAAGATAATAACATCTTTTGGTTCTTCTCTAATTACCTTTTCAGAGCGCGTATGAATTGCGTAATCATATACCGGTTTGTCAATGCTCTCATAATTTAATAAGTTTTGCAAGTGTTCAATCAGCAAATCATTATCAAATGCTAAAGGATGATCGTAGTTTGTTTGCAAACGCTGTTCAAACGGTACATCGCTTTGATCTTTATAATAATAGTCTTGCTCAAGAAGCATAATAGAATGCCCTTTAAAATATTCATAAATAGCTTTGGTTACAGTTGTTTTACCAGAACCGGATCCACCAGCGATACCGATTACAACGGGCTTTTTCCCCATTTTATATTTAAATCCCCTTTCGCATCATGTTATATGAAAATAGAGGTTGGTCCACTTTAAATTTCACAATTTGCAGCGGATGACGCGCAGCATCTAGTTCTTTGCCATCTTCGTCCCAAATTTTATCTATTTTTTGCGTAAAGTTTTTAATTTCCGGACCGAAAAATTCCACTTCTTCTCCCGGTTTAAAATAGTTACGCTGTTGCAATGTCACGGTGCTTGTTTCTTCATCATAATTCAATACTAAACCAGCAAAATCAAATTTTGTTTTCTTGCCGTGTACGCCAAACATTTGCTCATCTACTCCAGGAACTCCTTCAAAAAAGGCAGGAGCCGTATCGCGGTTTGCACATTTGTCTAGCTCATCAAGCCATTCTTTTTGAATCACAAAATTCTCAGGATCTGCACAGTATGCGTCAATCACCTTGCGATACACGCTCACCACTGTTGCGATATAGTGAATCGACTTCATACGTCCTTCAATTTTTAAGCTATCAATACCCAGCTCAATCATTTGAGGGATAGATTGAATTAAATTTAAGTCTTTTGGACTCATTGCAAACGGATCGTCTTGCTCATCAAATAAAGCCGTTTCCGTTTTACCGTCTTCTACTTTAAATAAATCATAGTCCCAACGGCATGATTGACAGCAGCCTCCGCGGTTTGAATCACGCGCTGTCATATGGTTACTTAGCACGCAGCGGCCTGAATAAGCAATACACATCGCTCCGTGAATAAAAGCTTCAATTTCAATATCCACTTTTTCTTTCATTTCGCGCATTTCTTCAGCACCCGTTTCACGAGCAAGTACAACACGTTCTAATCCTTCTTCTTTCCAGAACTGAACGGCTTTCCAGTTTGAAAGTGATTGCTGCGTACTTAAATGTACTTCAAGCTTAGGTGCAACGCGTCGACAGGTTTCGATAATTAACGGATCAGCTACGATGATTCCAGAAACACCAGCGCGCTCTAATCCCATTAAATAATCTTCAAGTCCGTCCATATTTTCATTATGAGCAAAAATGTTTGTTGTAACATAAATACGTGCATCGTATTTGTTTGCAAACTGAACACCTTCTGCCATTTCTTCAAATGTAAAGTTATCTGCATTTGAACGAAGGCCAAACTCTTTTCCTCCGATAAACACAGCATCTGCTCCATAGTGTACGGCAACTTTTAATTTTTCAAGGTTACCGGCTGGAGCTAACAACTCAGGCTTCTTAGTAATAACTCGTTTACCTTCTACTACAGTATCGATTTGAACAGCCATCGTTTGTACCTCCTTTGTTTATCTTTCTTTGCATGCTTTTTAATATACCGTTTCTTTAAAGAAAAACCCTGTGTCTAACGGACGGTTAATCGGCTGCAAGATTTCAATTTCTTCTAACAAATCGTCTTTAACGTTTTCGTATTCTTCACGGTCATCTACACATAAATCAATCGCTTGACGATATTTTTTTGTTACTTCTAAAATATATTGCGGTGACTTTAATACGCCGTCAATTTTGAATACATCTACTTCAGCATCAATCATTTCGGAAAGCTCATCGATAATGCACATATCTTTTGGACTCATAATGTGCGTTCCATTTTCATCTTCGAAAATTGGATACTTATTGTTTCGCTCATTATCAAGTAAAAACATATCTTTTTCTACTTTACGATTTTCAATTTCCATGACTTTTCCTTGATACTCAAAGTAGTTGCCAAGAAGTGAACGTTTTGATTGGAACATACACGTCATGCCATGCACCTGAACTTCAATTTCTACTTCGGCTTTTTCTTTGATATCAATGATGCTATCCATGCTTAGCTCACGAGCAAGAACTGCGCGCTTAGCTCCTTTACGCCCCCAGTAGTTACATGAATACCAGTTTGTGCCCGTTGTTTCAGTACTCCAGTGCATCTTCATTTCTGGAGCTGTTTCACGCACTGCCATCAATACAGCAGGATCTCCAAATACAATCGCATCCACGCTTGCTTCTTTTAAGAATAAAATATATTCATTTAGTTCGGCGATTTTATCATTGTGAAATAGTCCGTTCATCGCTACGTAGACTTTTGCATTATGCTGATGAGCAATATTTACAGCTTCTACGATATCTTCACGTTTGAATTCACCTGCTAAACGCAAACCGTAGCGCTGTTCACCAACCATAACAGCTGTTGCTCCAGCTTGTAGTAATGATTCAATTTCCGAAACTGCAGTGGGTGTCACTAATAGTTCTGGTTTTTTCATTCTTGGTCACCTCTTTTAATACTAATCGCGATTCCGTCTCCAATAGGGAGAATAGTTGTATAATAATCGGGATGATTCATCAGCCACGTATTGTATGCCTGAATTTTTTTAATTAAGCTGCGGCGTCGACGTGTTTCTACTTCGGCCAAATCGGTCGCTACGTGACCTTTAAATAGTACGTTATCCGAAATAATCATTCCTTTAGAAGACAGCATCGGCTCATAATGTTCAAAAAAACGCTGATACTGACCTTTAGCTGCATCAATAAAAACTGCATCATAAGGACCATGACGTTCAATCTCATCTCTAAGCTCTAGTGCATCTCCAAACAACGACACAATTTTATCTTGTTTTCCCGCCCGTTCAATAAATTCTTGCGCTTTTTGGTAACGCTCTTCATTTCGTTCTACCGTAACCACTCGTGCCTCTGGAAGCGCATGGGTCATTCGAATAGACGAATATGCAATCGCTGTTCCAATTTCTAATATATGTTTTGGCTGATGAAGACGAAGAATTTGCAATAGCGTTTCAACACCAATCAATTCCATAATCGGAACGTGATGTTCTTTTGCATAAGCTTCCATTTCTTCAATAAGCTCCTGGCGCTTAGGAATAAGCTTTTCCACATACTGCTCTACGTTTTGTAAAAGCAAAACACTTCCTCCGTTCTCAGAAGTACATTTTACATTATGTTTTCATAACGTTTCATTACTGCAAAATAGTAAGACAACTAGTCTATTATAAGTTTTTTTCGGTTTTACGTAAACCCGATATATTTTAACATAAAAGATGGGGAATGCGAAGTATCGCGATTCCCCAATTTTAAATTCCCACTTATTTTTCGGTATTTTGCTTTTCTTTACCTGTAATATGCTTGGCTTTTTCTTTGTTATGTTCTTCTAACGTTTTGGTAAAAATAACTTTCCCTTCAGGTGTGGCCAAGAAGTATAAATAATCTGTATTGGCTGGATGTAACGCAGCTTTGATTGACATCAAACCAGAGCTGGCAATTGGTCCTGGAGGCAACCCTTTTACTTTATACGTATTGTAAGGAGAGTCCACTTCTAAATGCTTATAGAACACGCGGTCTTTATGCTCTCCTAAGGCATATAAGACGGTTGGATCCGTTTGAAGCGGCATATTTTTTTCAAGGCGATTATAAAAGACGCTGGCAATTTTTTCTCGGTCGACTTTTGCAGTTGCTTCCTCTTCAATCAGAGAAGACATGGTTAACAATTTATGTGCACTGAATTTTTTCTTCTCCATTTGCCCACTGTACTGACCTAATACATTATTTGTTTTCCCTACCATTTTATCCAATATTTCATCTAACGACACGTTTTTATCATAAAAATCATACGTAACGGGATATAAATAACCTTCTAGCGGATGTTTAATATCTTTTTGCATCACTTCATCCGTTACTAAATCTGGATATTTTTCTTTCATTTTATTGACGAATGCCTTATCGTCTAGCTTTTTCATGACTTCGTCTTTTGTAAACTTTGTATTTTTAGCAATGATACCAGCAATTTCGACAAGCTGACGTCCTTCTGGAATGGTGACACGAATATCAGGTTGTTTTGAAACCTCGCCTTTTTCCATTTTTTCAACCATTTCCCCTAAGCTCATGGAAGGAGAAAATAAATACGTTCCAGCTTGAAATCCAGACACATGGGTTAATTTTACGTAATAGCGAAATGCACTTTTGCTTTTAATTAAATCTTCTTTTTGCAATACCGTACCAATCGATTGGACGGAAGAACCTTGTGGAATGGTCACATTTACTTTTTTATTGCTGTTTCGATCCACGGGCGTTAAGCGGGATTGAGCATAGAAAAATGCACCGCCAACTAGTAAAAGAAGTACGATAATTGTAATAAAAATAACTCGTTTTTTTCTTGAACGATTAGGTGGTAAAAATGTTTGTTGCGACAAGCAGCTTCCTGGTTAAATCTACTTCTGTAAAAGAAGATACAACCAGTTTCACCTCTTTTCTTCTTGATTTTTTATAAGTATGAACAGAGAGGAGACATGAGATTGCGATTCATTCGTATCGCCTATAGGTGTGAGATGGTATCGCTTCCTTAAACTCTCGCCTCTTCTAAAATTTTTCCATGATTTATGTTATTGTCTGCCCAAAGTCTAGTTTCATCCGTTCAAACAATGAATTCTTTTATTAAAATGCACTCTCACACGCAGGAATTATTATACTACAATTTATCTTATTTTTCGTCATTATCATACAATCTGCCCTAAGAATGCAAGGAAAAACCTTTTTATATCTAAAAAGCACAGCCGCTATGTAAAAAAAAGCTGATAACGATTGTCATCAGCTTTTTCACTATAATTATTCGCCTTCTTCGTCAAGGAATGTATTAACCATTTCCTCAACCATGTCCCACTCTTCTTCTGTTTCAATCGGTTGTAGCTCACCGTCTTGACCATCTTCACTTGGTGTGAAAGCAGATGCATGAATTTCAATTTCCTCTTCATCATCTTGGTCTGCTCCGATTGGATAGTAAATTACATATGATTTGTTATATTGATCAGAATCAAATGTGAATAAAATTTCGCATAGCTGCTCATTTCCATTCTCATCGACGATTGTAATTTTATTTTCTTCTACGCTCATGTTTGCACCTCATTTTATATTGTAAGCTCTTAGCTTAACTTTTTCTTCAGTGAAAAGCAAGCCGTTCAGTTATTTCACTTCCCTTTTACGTACAAAAGAATATGCAAAAGGGAAATTCATAACTTTTCAGCTGAGGCAAAGCCTGCTGCTTTTCTTACTGCTTGCTGTCTAAGTATCCTTGAAGAATCATAACAGCTGCCATTTTATCGATTACTTTTTTGCGTTTCTTGCGGCTTACATCGGCAGACAGCAGTACTCGCTCTGCTGCCATCGTCGACAAGCGCTCGTCCCACATCATCGTTTCAATGTTAAGTTTTTCTTTGACGTTGTCAGCAAACTCAATGCACGCTTCGCCTCGGGGGCCAATCGTACCATTCATATTTTTAGGAAGACCCACTACGATTTTCTCTACGGAATATTCGTCAATTAGCTGCTGTAAACGAGGATATGATTGCTCCATCTGCTCATCTGCAATTTTAATTGTTTCAATTCCTTGCGCTGTCCATCCCATTTCATCACTAACTGCCACACCAATTGTTTTGGTTCCTACATCTAATCCTAATACGCGCATTTATGAATCCTTTCGATGCTGTTGTAAATAAGATTTAACAAGTTCTTCAATGAGCTCGTCTCGCTCTAACTGGCGAATTGTGTTTCTCGCATCGTTATGACGAGGAATGTAAGCAGGGTCTCCTGATAACAAATACCCAACGATTTGGTTGATCGGGTTGTAGCCTTTTTCTTGCAGTGCGTCATAAACCGTAAACAATACTTCATGTACGTTTGTTTCAGCTGGCTCATCTTGAAAATTAAATTGCATGGTTTTATCAAATGAACTCACGGTCCCACCTCACTCTCTTAATTTGTGAACACATTGTGCACTATGCTAAGTCTTATTTATATTGTACACCAAGAAAGAGGAGAATTAAACGGATTTAACCCATTCTTCTACAGTGCCAAGTGCTTTTTCAATTTGGCTAGCGTCTTTTCCTCCAGCTTGCGCCATGTCAGGACGTCCGCCTCCGCCTCCGCCGCAAATCGTCGCTACTTCTTTAACAAGTTTGCCAGCATGATGGCCTTTAGCAATTAAATCTTTTGTTACACCTGCAATAATATTTACCTTTTCACCTTGTGGAGAAGCTAATACGATTACAGCGGATTCTAATTTTTGTTTTAAATCGTCAACCATTGCACGAAGATTATTCATATCCGTTGCATTCACTTTCGCTGCTAGTACATTCACACCATTAATGTTTTGCACACGGTCAACGAGATTGCCAGCTTCAATATTGCCAAGCTTTGTAGATAGTGAATCATTTTCACGCTGAAGATTACGAATTTCTTCTAGTAATCCTTCAACGCGCCCTACTAAATCACGCGGGTTGGATTTTACTTTTGCCGCAGCTTCTTTTAGTAAGCCTACTTGATCGTTCATTAACTGATAGGCAGCTTTTCCAGTTACAGCTTCAATGCGTCGAGTACCTGCACCGATTCCCGATTCTGATACAATTTTAAATAAACCGATAACAGACGTGTTTGGCACGTGACATCCACCACATAATTCTAAGCTGTAGTCGCCTACTTGTACTACGCGCACGATATCTCCGTATTTCTCACCGAATAGCGCCATTGCACCCATCGCTTTTGCTTCGTCAATTGCTTTGTTTTCAATTTGTACAGAGATACTGTCCCAAATCTTTTCATTAACGATTTGTTCAATTTTCTCGAGCTCTTCTTGTGTCACTTGACCAAAGTGAGAGAAGTCAAAGCGCAAGCGATCCGCTGTTACTAAAGAACCCGCTTGATTAACATGCGTTCCTAACGTATCTTTTAATGCTTGATGCAATAAATGCGTTGCCGTATGGTTTTTCACAATCGCACTGCGGTTTTCTTCATCAAGCGTCGCCGTATATGTTTCACCTTTTACAAGCTCACCGTTTGTTACAGCTACCGTTTGGACATTTTGGCCGTTTGGCGCTTTTTGAACGTCTTTTACTTCCGCTGTTCCTGCAGCACTTTGGATCATACCTTGGTCCGCAATTTGACCGCCGCTTTCTGCATAGAATGGCGTGTGGCTTAAGATGACTTGCGCTTCTGTTCCAGCTTCAGCGCGGTCAACAAGCTCACCGTCTACAATAATTGCTTCAACAACTGTTTCTACTTCATTTTTATCATAGCCAACAAACTCACTTGCAACAGTTACTTCACCAAGTACGCCGCCTTGAACTTGCATAGAACTAGAATCTTGACGAGCAGCACGCGCACGCTCACGCTGTGCCTCCATTTCACGTTCAAAACCTGCATGATCAATTTTCATGTTCTCATCTTCTGCATATTCTTCCGTTAATTCAACAGGGAAGCCATATGTGTCATATAAACGGAAAACATCTTCCCCTTGTACCGTATCACTGTTTTGCGCTTTTTCTTTTTTAATAACGGTTGCCAAAATAGCTAGTCCGTCATTTAACGTTTCGTGAAAACGCTCTTCTTCATTTTTTACTACGCGCTGGATAAAATCCGTTTTTTCCTTTACTTCCGGATAGAAATCAACCATGATTTCACCGACTACCGGCACTAGCTCGTACATGAACGGACGATTAATGTTTAACTTTTTAGCATAGCGAACTGCTCGGCGTAACAAACGGCGCAGCACATACCCACGGCCTTCATTTGAAGGAAGCGCGCCATCACCTACAGCAAATGTTACTGTACGAATATGGTCAGCAATGACTTTAAATGCCGTATCTTGCTCATCATTTGTACGATATTTAGCGCCTGAAATGTTTTCTGTTGCTTCAATAATCGGCATAAACAAATCTGTATCAAAGTTTGTTTGCACGTCTTGAATAACAGAAACCATACGCTCTAAGCCCATTCCCGTATCGATGTTTTTCTTTGGAAGCGGCGTGTACGTGCCATCAGGATTGTGATTAAATTGAGAAAATACAAGGTTCCAAATTTCTAAATAGCGCTCATTTTCTCCACCTGGATATAATTCCGGATCAGTTAGGTCATTTCCATATGCTTCTCCGCGATCATAAAAGATCTCTGTATTTGGACCACTTGGACCTTCTCCGATATCCCAGAAATTACCTTCCAAACGAATGATGCGCTCTTTAGGCACGCCCATTTTTTCATTCCAAATCTTAAATGCTTCTTCATCTTCAGGGTGAACTGTTACAGATAGCTTATCTGCGTCGAATCCAATCCATTTATCGCTCGTTAAGAATTCCCATGCCCATTGGATTGCTTCTTCTTTGAAATAATCACCGATAGAGAAATTGCCAAGCATTTCAAAAAACGTATGATGGCGAGCCGTTTTGCCTACATTTTCGATATCGTTTGTACGAATGGATTTTTGTGCGTTACAAATACGTGGATTTTGAGGAATAACACGACCATCAAAATATTTTTTTAATGTAGCTACTCCACTGTTAATCCATAATAAAGATGGATCTTCATGCGGGACTAAAGATGCGCTTGGTTCTACATCATGGCCTTTTTCTTTAAAGAAATCTAAATACATTTGACGAACTTGTGCTGACGTCAGTTTTTTCATGATTGGTCCTCCTTTAATACTCTTCTTATTTATAGACAAAAAAATGATGACATAAAAGCATCTATTTTCTCTGTGTACAAAAGCAATTGCTAGTTATTTGCACACAAAAAAACTCTCATCCCTGTAGCAGGGACGAGAGTTGAACTCGCGGTACCACCCTGATTATAAATGCCTAAAGCACTTATCACCTTCATAGCGTTAACGTTGCTGACACGGCAGGTTTTAGCCTGCACTCTGGACTAGCGTTCAGCTGCTCTTTGTTTAGCGCTTCTTTCAGCCAAGGAAGCCCTTCTCTAAAAACCAGTGTGCAACGTACTCGATCCATCATTGTGTTTAAAATATGTAGCGTTTTCTTATGGCGATATTATGACAAATTAACCGCTCTTTGTCAATGTTTGAGCGTATAAGAGCGGATATGCAAAATAGATATTTTAATGACTGCTAAAATTGGCACAGCCAAAATGAGACCCAATACTCCTCCAAATTCTCCTCCTAAAAGGAGCGCAAGCATGATAAACAAAGGATGAATATGAAGGCTCTTTCCTACGATAAGCGGAGACAGCACATTTCCCTCTAGAAACTGCAGCACAAAGATTATAATGACAATGGTAATAACCAACTTTATCGAGATTGTGGCTGCAATAATAGCCGCTGGAACCGCACCAATAATCGGGCCAAAATAAGGAATGATATTCGTTACACCAATAATGAAGCCTAAAAGAAGTGCATAAGGTACATGAAAGAACCACAGTGCTGCCGTGGCAATCACACCAATAATGAGACAAACAAAAAATTGCCCTCTAATATAATTGCCGAGCGATTCATTCACATCCGATAAAAAACGTTCGCCTGGTTTGTGCCACTTTTTAGGCGTGACATAAGCTGTTGCTTTCTTAATAGAGGAAAAATCCTTCAGCATATAAAAAACAATAAATGGAATAATGATTAAAATCAAAAAAGAGGTAATCAATGACTTTAATCCCTCGGCCACTTTTGTAAGCCACACGTTGAGCGTAGCCTCTACATCATCAATGCTGCCTTCAATTTTCTCATGTACACCGTTTGGAAGTGAAGTTGTACGATCATGAATCGATTCTACCCAATGTCTATATGTATTCGTAAAATGAGGCAGCTGTTCGTTTAAATCTTTTACTTGTTCCACAAAAATAGGGTACGACTTATAGGCTCCAAACCCAATTCCTCCAAAAAAGATGATGTAGATCAGTAAAATAGCTAGAGGACGAGGCACGCCTTTATCATGCGTTTTTTCAATAAGCGGATGAAGTAAATATGTAATGAATGCTGCAATAAAAAAAGGCAGCAGTGCTTTTAAAAACATGTAAATAACAGGAAGCCATAAAAACTGGACTTTAAAAAAGACTAATATGCACAGCAGCGCTAATAACAGCAGTCCGAATCTATAGAACCATTTGAATGAACTATCTTTCAACGTAAACTCCTCCTCTCTTCTATTTTTTGATAAAGAAAGGAGTTTATACATGCTGTTGTCTCTTCTGCCTGCAAAAAAGCACTATTGCAGCTCAGTGCAATAGTGCTTTTTTTATTAGTGAATAGCTTTCATCATACGTTTACGCATTTTTTTCATATTTCTTTTTGTAAACATCTCTCGATCATCTGCCATTTTAAATGCATAAGCTCCAAGACCGAAAGCGACTACTGACGGAATGATTCTGCCCATTGCTCTTCCTCCCGGTAAAAAAGAATTAGAAATTAATTGTGCGCTCGTCGTCTGAGAACAAATCATCAAGCGAGCTCAATGTTCCATCTTCTTCTACTTGGTGAGTATTAATTTGTCCTTTTGAAATAGTCATTTCAATAAAACAATTCCAGCAGTAATACTGATTTACACCAATTTTGCCAACGTCAATACTTTTACAGTTTGGACATTTAAACAAAGTCGACACCTCTTTATACGTTCTACTTATATAAACGCATTATGTCCACTTCTTTCCATGTCCATACTTTATTTTCTGACAATTAGCAAAGAAGGATGGCAACAAAGGAGTTTATTTAACTCTTTGTTAGCATACGAAAGGTTACATGAAATCATACGGCGTAACGTTTTCCATCCCAATATTTGCATCTTTCATAAATGGAATTTCGGGATCTTCTATGTCGTTATCCAAGCTTTCTCGAAGCAGCGGCTGTAAATTCGTTTGTCGGATGCTGTCTTCATTTCGGCTGACGCCAAGCTGAAACGCTTCGTCTTCGCCGCATAAAATTAAAAACTGTTTGCTTCGCGTAACGGCGGTATAAAGTAAATTGCGTCGCAGCATCCGGTAATAGCTTTTAACAATTGGAAGCACAACAATGGGAAATTCACTTCCCTGTGATTTATGAATGGAACAGCAGTATGCATGAGTTATTTGATTAAAGTCTTGCTTTGTGTAAGTTACTTCATTTCCTTCATATGAAATAACCAGCATATCCTGTTTTTCCGTATTTTCTTTGGCAAAGAAAACCGAGACGATTTCTCCCATATCTCCGTTAAATACGTTGCTATCCGGCTGATTTACAAGCTGCAGCACTTTATCTCCCACTCGGTACGTGATATCTCCGTGTTTAAGCTCTCTTCTTTGCTCAGAAGCCGGGTTGAATAATTCCTGAAGAACTTCATTCAGCTTATCAATACCTGCAGGACCTTTATACATAGGAGCTAAAACTTGAATATCTTTAGCCGTATAGCCTTTCTTTAACGCATTCCCGCAAACTTGTTGCACGACGTTCGTGATGTGCTGTCCTTGACAACGAATAAAGGAACGATCTCCTTGCTGCCTTGATAAGTCTTCCGGAAGCTTTCCTTTTTTTATTTCATGAGCCAAATCAATAATTGACGATCCTTCCGCTTGCCGGTATACATCTGTAAGACGGACGGTAGGAACTACTTCTGAACTCAGTAAATCTTTTAACACCTGTCCCGGACCTACTGAAGGAAGCTGATCTTCGTCTCCAACTAAAATAACCTGTAAATTAGCAGGAAGAGATTTAAACAGCTGATGAGCAAGCCACAAATCTACCATTGATACTTCATCCACAATCAGTAATTTTCCGTCAATTGGATTTTCCTCATTATGATCAAATCCTTCTTGTCCGTTCCATTTTAATAATCGGTGAATGGTAACTGCCGGAAGTCCCGTCGCTTCGCTCATTCGTTTAGCAGCGCGTCCAGTAGGTGCCACAAGTAAAACAGGAAAAGCTTCATCTTTTTTATAATCCCCTGGATTTAACGAACATCCGTGAAGTTCTGCATAGAGTTCGACTATTCCTTTAATAACCGTTGTTTTCCCTGTACCTGGTCCACCTGTTAAGAGAAGCATCGGAGACATTAAAGCGGTTTGTATGCCCTTGCGCTGAGACGGTGCATATTGCACGTCTAATCGCTCTTCTAGTTCACCCAGTGCCAATAAGAATTCTGATTCCGGAAACTGCTCTTCGTACTGCGTTTGAGCCATAATTTTTTGAATAGCTTTAACCAGCCCTTTTTCAGCATAGAAAAGGGGAGGAAAATAAATTTTTTCGTCTTGAATGATAAGCTTTTTGTCTGCTTTTAATGCGTCCACTTCTCTTGTAAGATCCATTTCAGACAGATTCTCATGCCTGCTTTTTCGAAGAAGCTCTGCTGTTTTTCCATACAGCTGATCTGCCGTGACGTATACATGTCCCATTTGATTGCATTCTTGCTCAATGACATATAAAATACCTGCACGCAAACGATCAGGATGATTGGTTGCCATACCAAGCCTCTTTCCAAGTTCATCGGCCCTGCTAAAGCCAATACCTTGAATATCTTCTACGAGCTGATAAGGATTATTTTGAACAATTTCAAGCGCTTCTTGTTTGTACGCTTGGAAAATCTTCATCGAAAGCTGCGGTCCAAACCCAAGGTCTGTCAGCTTTACCATTACTTCTTCTAACCCTTGATGTTCACGAAGCTGCGTGACTAAAGCTTCTGCCTTGTCGGCTGAAAGCCTCGGAACCTCTTTTAGCACAGACTCATTTTGCAAAATACGAAAAATAGCGCGTTCTCCTAGAGCGTCCACAATGTTTTCAGCAGTTTTTTTACCGATTCCGTGAAATAAATCGCTAGACAGGTACTGAACAACCCCTTGCCTTGATTGCGGAAGTTCTTTTTTAAACTGTTCAACATGAAACTGCAGACCAAACTTTGGATGCTCTTTGAAGTCTCCGTAAAACGTGTATACTTCATCTTCATTCAGCTTAGGAAAATAGCCTGTAACGACCGTTTCTTTATCTTCAATCTCTAAATTTGTTTTTTTGATCCGTATCCGCGTAACGTTATATAAGTTTTCTTCGTTATGAAAGACGGTTACAATCGACGTGCCGCTTATATAATGACGTTCTGGCTGTGAAGGGTTCACTTGTTCTTCGTTCATGTTATCCTTCCTTTACCCGCTTTCTTAATGTTCTAATGTAGACAGAACTTGTTTGGCATTTGCTGCCATTACGTGATCTGGCTGCACGTTTAAAGCTTCATCTAACATCTCAATCGCCTTGTCTTTGTCATCTTTCATAGCATACGCTACGCCTAAATTATAAAAAGCATCGGCATGTTCTGGATCTTGATTGACTACCTTAAGAAATTCAGCAATTGCTTCATCTACCATTTCGAGCTGTGCTAAACAAAGACCGTACTGAAATTTTGCTTCTACATCATGTTCGTTTAGTTCTACCGCCCGCTGAAGATAAGGCATCGCGAAACGAATTTCTTCCATATGAAACAGCGTTAAACCAAGCATAAAGTACGCATCGGATGAATCTAAGCCTTTTTTGATTGCTAAATCAAAGTAGTGCTTTGCCTGCTCAAGCTGCTCTGCATTAAAATAAATATTTCCTGCTCCGTAATACGCTGTTGCCGTTTCTTCATCTAATTCAATCGCACGTTCATAAAATTTCAAAGCACGATCCATCTCACTAACAGCCGCTAACAAATTGCCAAAATTCACATACACAATTGGATCTTTTGGATTATCTTCAATTGCTTCTGAAAATGTTTTAGCAGCCTCTTCAAATTTCCCTTCCTGCATATACTGAATTCCTAGCTGATTTTTATCTGTCATTTTTTCGTTCACTCCACTGTTTTAGTTATGATTTAAGAGATTTTCACATCATGAAAATCTAGAATATGTAAGTTATTAGTTTACCCAATAAGTAAAGTATATCATAGAAAAACCTCAGCTATATACGGCCGAGGTTTTTCGTTCTTGCTTATATGAATTATACGTACCAGATTTGCTCTTCTTCTTGAAATACTTTGTCAATTGTTGCTCCGCCAAGACATTCATCATCTTTGTAAAACACAACTGCTTGACCTGGCGTAATTGCGCGAACAGGTTCAGCAAAAATAACCTTAATTGTATCATCATCGACTTTTTCAACGGTTACTGCTGAATCAGTTTGACGATAGCGGAATTTTGCTGTGCACGTCATTGGTGACGACCAGTCACGTTCGCTTACCCAGCTGACATTGGTTGCTGTAAGAGATGTAGAATAAAGAAGCTCATTGTGAAAGCCTTGATCGACGTATAAAACATTTTTTTCTAAATCTTTTCCGACTACAAACCAAGGTTCACCGCTGCCTCCAATACCTAAACCGTGGCGTTGACCAATCGTGTAGTACATAAGACCGTCGTGCTTGCCTTTTACTTCGCCGTCAAGCGTTTGCATTACACCTGGCTGAGCAGGAAGATACTGACTTAAAAATCCTTTGAAGTTGCGTTCACCAATAAAGCAAATACCTGTGCTGTCTTTTTTCGTTGCTGTAGCAAGGCCTGCTTCTTTCGCAATTTCACGCACTTTTGATTTCTCAATTTCACCAATCGGGAACATTACTTTTGAAAGCTGATCTTGTCCTAATTGATTTAAGAAATACGTTTGATCTTTATTTCCATCTACGCCTCGAAGCATTTTATACTCCCCGTCGCGGTACGCAACGCGTGCATAATGTCCTGTCGCTAGATAATCTGCTCCTAGCGTCATTGCATGCTCTAAAAAGGCTTTGAATTTAATTTCTTTATTACACATTACATCAGGATTCGGTGTACGACCTGCTTTATATTCCTCTAAAAAGTAGGTAAATACTTTATCCCAATATTGTTTTTCAAAGTTGACTGCATAGTAGGGAATACCAATTTGATTACATACGCGAATAACATCGTTATAATCTTCAGTCGCAGTACAAACGCCGTTTTCATCCGTATCGTCCCAGTTTTTCATAAAGATTCCGATCACATCGTATCCTTGTTGTTTTAATAAAAGAGCTGCTACGGATGAATCAACACCTCCGCTCATTCCGACTACTACACGTGTATCTTTAGGTGATTTTGTCAACTTCGCCACCTCCGTTTTCTTCATTTTAATTAAATTGTTCGCTAAAAAGCGAAAGAAACGACACAAACCATCAGTGAGGGATGAAGACCCTACTGATGGCTGCTATTTACATCGTTAGTCGCTTAACGATGTTTGCTGTTTGACGTGCGGTTTTTTCAATTTGCTCAGCTGAGTTTCCTAAGCCAAAGCTAAATCGAATAGAAGTTGTTAAACGTTCAGAACCTTTTCCAAACATAGCAACAAGCACATGAGAAGGATCGATTGCTCCCGCTGTGCAAGCTGAACCGCTCGATGCCGCAATTCCCGCTAAGTCTAAATTGACGAGCATCGATTCAACATTTGTTTTTGGAAATGATAAATTTAACACATGTGGCAGAGAATTTTCAAGATGTCCGTTAATTTCAAAGGAAATACCTTCTTCTTTCAACACAGCTACCATTATTTCTTTGTATCTTCTATATTCATCTGCACGTGTTTGCAGCGTTTGTTGCGAAATTTTCACAGCTTCTTCAAACCCGACAATACTTGTCATGTTCTCAGTTCCAGCTCGTCGTTTGCGCTCTTGTTCTCCTCCAAATAGCAAAGGAGACAGTGAAACGTGAGCAGCTGCATATAAAAAGCCCATCCCTTTTGGTCCGTTAATTTTATGAGCCGAAACGGATAAAAGATCGACACCTAATTGTTGCACATTTAACGGAATTAATCCATAAGCTTGCACTGCATCCGTGTGGAAATATGCTCCATGCTCTTTTAATAGAACGCCAATTTCTCCAATTGGCTGAATAGCACCTACTTCATTATTTCCAAACATCACCGACACAAGAATTGTTTGATCGGTTAGGGCTGATTTTATTTCATCCACAGATACTTGTCCGTACTCATTAACTGGTAAGTAAGTCACTTCAAAGCCCTGTGTTTCTAAATATTCACACGTATGAAGCACAGCGTGGTGTTCAATTTGCGTGGTAATAATATGATTTCCTTTATGGCGGTTTGCAAGAGCGACTCCGATCAGTGCCATATTATCTGCTTCTGTCCCACCACTTGTAAAAATCAGTTCATTTTCGTGTGCTCCAATACTTGCTGCAATCGTTTGGCGAGCTTCGTCTAAATAGCGTCGACTTTCCCGCCCATAGTGATGAATACTAGACGGATTTCCAAAGTACTCATGCATAAAAGTCGTCATTTTCTCAACGACTGCTGGATGTATTGGAGACGTTGCTGCATGATCAACATAAATACGTTCCAAAATAAACGCCTCCTAGCTCATTATTAAATATAAAACATATAAGACGCTTGATCATCATCAGAATGATTTGCTAAATCTTCAAGCGTTGTACTATCTAGCACTTCTTTAACCGCATCTCGAATACGAATCCACAGCTCGCGTTTTGCAGGCTCTTCATCTTCAATTCCTTCTACAGGACTAATAGGACCTTCTAAAACAGAAATAATATCACCAGAAGTAATGTTAGCAGGTTCATGGGCTAAGATGTAACCTCCATAAGCTCCGCGCACGCTTTTTACAAGCCCAGCGTTACGCAGCGGTGAAATAAGCTGCTCTAAATAATGTTCAGATAAGTCATGCGTTTGAGCAATAGTTTTAAGCGAGATAGGACCTTCGCCAAAGCGCTTCGCAAGCTCAATCATAATCGTTAAACCGTAGCGTCCTTTTGTTGAAATTTTCATACGATACACTCCTTCAATACACTTTTTTTATTTATGAAAAAAATAAGACCCTCACGTTGTCACTGAATGCTGTGATGAGCCGTTTTTTACTAAGCTATATGAACTTCTCTATATGCATTTCTTGCAAATGTAACTGTTGATATTATAACATACTATGCCTATAAGATAAATTTCCACCACCTATTCACCGCTTGTGATACAGTGAAAGAAAAGAAAGGAGAAAAACATGGCTACAAAACCTCTCGCATTTCGAATGCGTCCGACTCATTTAGATGACGTTATCGGACAGCAGCATTTAGTTGGCAAAGATAAAATGATTTATCGAATGGTAAAAGCAAATCACTTAAGCTCGATGATTTTATATGGACCTCCAGGCGTTGGAAAAACAACAATTGCCACAGCTATTGCAAAAACAACCAACACGGCGTTTCGTCAGTTAAATGCCGTTGTAAACAATAAAAAAGATATGGAAATTGTCGCCGAAGAAGCCAAAATGTCAGGCAAAGTAATTCTGCTGTTAGATGAAGTTCATCGGCTTGACAAAGCTAAGCAAGACTTTTTGCTTCCTTACTTAGAAAACGGCATGATCATTCTAATCGGAGCGACAACAAGCAATCCTTATCACGCAATTAATCCTGCTATTCGAAGCAGATGCCAAATCTTCGAATTAAAATCTCTTACGCCAGATGATATCAAAATGGCGCTAACAAGGGCACTAAACGACTCATCAAACGGATTTGGGGATAGAAAAATCATCGTAGAAGATGACGCCATGAACCACTTTGCCAACAGCTGTAACGGTGACGTGCGCTCGGCTTTGAATGCTCTGGAACTGGCTGTTTTATCAACAGGTGAAAGCGATGGTAAAATCGTTATTACCTTACAAACGGCAGAAGAATGTCTGCAGCAAAAATATTTTTCACATGATAAAAATGGTGACGCTCACTATGATGTATTATCGGCTTTTCAAAAATCGATTCGCGGCAGCGACGTAAATGCCGCTCTTCATTATTTGGGACGGCTAATTGAAGCAGGAGACTTGATCAGCATCAATCGTCGCCTTTTAGTCATTGCCTATGAAGACATTGGACTAGCTGATCCGGATGCCGGCATGAGAACTCTCGCAGCTATTCAAGCAACTGAGCGATTAGGACTCCCAGAAGCACGTATCCCGCTTGCAAACGCCGTTATTGAGCTTTGTCTATCACCGAAGTCCAACGCTGCTTACAAAGCATTAGATGAAGCGATAAGCGATATTAAAAAAGGGCTTTCCGGCGACGTTCCCCCTCATTTGAAGGATGCTCATTACAAAGGAGCAGAGAACCTTGGCCGAGGCGTTGAATATCAATACCCGCATGATTTTGATAACGGATGGGTCCTTCAACAGTATTTACCGGATCGCATCAAAAACAAACAATATTTTCATCCTAAACAAAATGGACAAGAAAAATACTTTTCAAAAGTTTTCAATCGTTTAGAGACATTAAAAAAAGAAAATGGCTGAAACTGTTGCTCAGTTTCAAAGCCATTTTCTTTTTTGTCTTTATCTATTAAGCTGCACTTTTAACATCTTTGCGTTTTTTCGTTTTTGTTGAACCTTTAAAGTAGCTGTCTAAAAGTTTAGCGACTAAACGAGCGATTATGTTAAACAACAGAACCATAATGATTAGAATAGCAGCTGACTTTGTTGCAATCAATCTTGCATCAGGTACGATTCCTTCAGAGTTTAATTTCCAAATGTGAACGGCAAGCGTCTCTGCTGGTCGAAAAATATTAAACGGGTTTACAGGACTCGTTAAGTCAGCATTTGAATTTAACATCGGCGTCGTTAAGCCAGCCGTATAAATCAACGCAGCTGCCTCTCCAAAGATTCGTCCCGCAGTTAAAATAACGCCTGTGATAATTTGTTGAATTGCTGATGGAATGACGACTTTGACAATTGTTTGCCATTTAGTCGCACCCAACCCTAAACTCGCTTCTTTTACACTCGCAGGAACAGATGCAATCGCACTTTCACATACGCGCGTTAAACCCGGTAAATTTAAAATTGTAATCACAAGTGCTCCGCCGATAAGCGTATAGCCCCAGCCTGAAAATGTGACAAAAATTAATAATCCAAATAAACCAACTACAATGGACGGTAATGACGCCATTGTTTCAATACATAAGCGGACGAAATTTAAGAAACGACCTTGCTTCGCGTACTCCGCTAAGTAAATTCCGGCTCCTAAACCAAGAGGAATAGAAATGATCAGCGTTAAAACAAGCATGTAGAACGAGTTAAACAGCTGGGGTCCGATACCGCCTCCTGCCATCGTATTGCTTGGCTTTCCAAATAAAAAGTTCGGATCCCAAAATCCCCAGCCTTTAGCGATAATTTCAACAACTAAATACACTAATAGCAACACAACTAGAGCGGCAATGCCATAAAAAATACCTGTCCATATATTATTTACTGTGCGTGCATTTTTGTTTCTCATTGATGAGCACCTCGTTTCCCAATTGCTCGGATAATTAAAATGAACACGAAAGAAATAAGCAGTAAAATCATGGCTAACGTCCACAATGCGTTATTCCATGCCGTTCCGTTTAACGTATTAGACATATCCATTGTTAAAATACCTGTTAATGTTGCCGTTGGACTATATAAGCTTTCAGGAAGCTTAACCGTGTTTCCAATAACCATTTGAACAGCTAGCGCTTCTCCGAATGCGCGGGCAAGCCCTAACACGATACCTGTTAAAATACCTGTTTTAGCAGATGGAATAATGACTCGGCTAATTGCCTGCCATCTTGTTGAACCTAGTCCATAAGAAGCTTCTAAATATTCAGGTGCTACGCTTCGAATTGCATCGTCAGCAATACTTGCAATTGTCGGAAGAATCATGACGCTTAAGACAATAATTCCGGCAATCAAACTAAAGCCCACTCCGCCGAAGTTATCGCGAAGAAGCGGTACTAAAATGGTAACCCCTAAAAGGCCGTATACCACTGAAGGAACTCCGACTAAAAGTTCTAAAACCGGTCGTAAAACCGTTGAACCAAATTTAGGCGAAATATAGTTGTTAAAAATGGCGATAGCAATTCCAATTGGAGCACTTATAATCACGGCTCCGATTGATACAAGCATGGAACCCATAATAAACACAAGTGCACCGTATTCTTTATTGTTTGGGCTCCATTTTGTTGAAGTCAACATTTCACCGATTGATATATTACTTTGTAAAAATGACTGTATGCCTTTTTCACAAATAAATACGATAATAGCTAACGTAACAAGTACAATTAAAATACCGCAAAATGTAGAAAGCGTACGGCCAATGTATTCGCTTTTTACATAATTAATGGATTTTTTCCCCTTCATCGCTCTGTCTCCTTACATATTCAGTATATATTCGCTTTTCTTTTTATTCGCTATATACTTTATTAACATTCAAATAGAATAAGACTGACTGTGTTAGTCAGCCCTATTCTTTTTAAAAACACTCTTATTTTTTGAACTCAGTCATTGGGATATATCCCATATCTTCTACTTGCTTAGCAAAGTCTTTACCAGCTACGTAGTCAATGTACTCTTTTGCACCATCTTTTGGCTCACCGTTTGTAATCATGTACTCATAAGACCAAAACGGATATTTTTTAGAAACAATATTTTCTGTTGTTGGCTCTACACCATCAATATTAAGCATTTTTAAACTTTCTTTTTTATCGCCAATTAAATACGACATAGCAAGGTAACTTACTGCTCCTGGCGTTGAATTTACTGATTGCTCAACCGCTCCGTTTGAGTCTTGAGCTGTACCAACGCTGTCATTTACTTTTGCGTCACCCATTAATGTTTTCTCGAATGTAGCACGTGTACCAGATGATGCTGGACGGTTGATTACGTTAATTTTCTCGTCGTTTCCGCCAACTTCTTTCCAGTTTTTAATTTCACCAGAGAAAATCTTTTGAATTTGCTCTTTTGTTAAAGATTCTACTTTTACATCTTTATTTACAACAAGTGCGAACCCAATGCCCGCTACTTTCGTATCTACAAGTTTATCTGCTTTTGATTTATCTTCGATTTTATCGGCTGCTGGAACATCAGAGTTTCCAATGTCAACTGCTCCTGATGCTACTTGGTTAACACCCGTTCCACTACCTCCACCTTGTACCGTTACTGAAAGGTTTGGATATTTTTCAGTAATTCCATTCGCTGCTTCTTCTGCAAGTGGTTGTAAAGCTGTAGATCCCGCCGCTGTTAACGTACCTGACACTTCTTCTTTGCTGCCCGAACCACTGTCGTTGCTTGCTCCGTCTTTACCACATGCTGCTAGTGCTCCTACCATTAAAAAAGCTGCTAATGTTACTTTAAAACCCTTTGTTTTCATTACATTACCCTCCAATAAATATATGTGTAATTAGTACTAGTCCTTTGTACTCGAACAACAGGTACAAGACACATTATACGAGTAGATTGTTGTCTTTATATGAAGTGAATTTTAAGTTACTGTAAACTTACTTATTTGGGGTTTATTTTTTTTATTTCTATCAAAACCCTTGATATATAAGACTTTCTGAATATTGCTGTAGAAGATATAAAAGAAAGAAAGCCAAAACGTAAATTTTATGTAAATAAAGCGTTAAATAAATTTACATAAATCTCTTTTTTTAATACAGTGTAAATTCACCATCAAGCCATATTTTTCAATTTATTAGTACTTTTTATACATATCAAACAGAAGATTCCATCCAAAGTATAAATAGAACAGATATTTCCATAAAAAAAAGAAGGCTACGATAGCCTTCTTTTTATTCATCACCTACGCGGCGAATCTTAATATCACTTAATAATTCATTGATAACATGACCGCCCATAATTAATCCTGCTACAGATGGAACAAAAGCATTAGAAGATGGGGGCATTTTCGCTTTGCGAATTTGGGCTTGATCGTTTCCTACTTCTTTGCGAACTTCTTCGCGAATAACGATGGGACGTTCATCAGAAAAAACGACGTTAATTCCTTTACGAATTCCTTCTTTACGCAGACGAGTACGAACCACTTTTGCAATCGGATCTGTATGTGTCTTTGAAATGTCTGCAATTTTAAAACGTGTTGGATCCATTTTATTCGCAGCACCCATACTTGAAATAATCGGAATATCACGTTTTAAACATTCTTTCATTAAATGAATTTTATACGAAATCGTATCGGATGCATCCACTACGAAGTCCGGTTTGTAACTAAAGAACTCTTCATATGTTTCTTCCGTATAAAACATTTGAAGAGAAACGACGTCACAGTCTGGATTAATATCCAAAATACGTTTTTTCATTAATTCTGTCTTGGGCTGACCTACCGTAGAAAGCAGCGCGTGAATTTGACGATTTACGTTTGTAATATCAACATCGTCTTTATCTACAAGAATTAAACGCCCTACTCCTGACCGAGCCAAAGCCTCAGCAGAAAACGACCCTACTCCTCCTATCCCTAAAATAGCAACTGTGCTGCCTTTTAAAGTAGCTAGCCCTTCTTTTCCTATCGCCAGTTCATTACGCGAAAACTGATGCAACATGTTAAAACACTCCTCTATTAAATACACTAACGTGTATGAATAATTCAAATAAACAACGAAATTGACTATACCATATTTTTAGCAAAACGAACATGAGCATTCGTTATTTATCCATAAAAAAACTCTATGCAAATAATTACATAGAGGATTTTTTATATGTATGCTAGTCCCGATCGTGCCGTCTCGAGTGCCTTCGTTTTGAACCCGCTCTCGGCAGGTGGGTGCTCTGCTTTAACCATTGTAAGTCCTCGAGAGGAGGCATGTACGCTCGTTAAAAACTCCGAGCTCCCAAGCAAAAAATTGTTCGGTCAAAACTGGATTAAGGACGAACACATCAGGACTATTTAGTTCTTGAAAGTATCTTATCACAGAAAAAATCACTTTGCAATTAATAAGTAAAACAAAAAAATCGAGCCTGTCACGTTCCAGTGACAGGCTCGATTTAACGGACGGTTCAATCGATTACGCTTCTGTTTTTTGCTTTTTTACCTGCAAATGCAGCTCGTCTAATTGCGCTTCACTTACTTCACCAGGTGCGTTTGTTAATAGACAGCTTGCACTTGCTGTTTTAGGGAAGGCAATTGTATCACGCAAGTTTGTGCGTCCTGCTAGAAGCATGACCAAACGGTCAAGACCTAACGCAATTCCGCCGTGAGGAGGAGTACCGTATTCAAATGCTTCAAGTAAGAAACCGAACTGCTCATATGCTTCTTCTAATGTAAATCCAAGCGTTTTAAACATTTTTTCTTGAATATCACGCTCGTAAATACGTAAAGATCCTCCGCCAAGTTCGTAACCATTCAATACTAAGTCATATGCTTGTGCACGGACTTGTCCAGGATCGCTTTCTAACATTGGTAAATCTTCACGAACTGGCATTGTGAATGGATGATGAGCCGCGTAGTAACGGTTGTCTTCTTCATCATGTTCAAGAAGAGGCCAATCTGTTACCCATAGGAAGTTAAATTTCGTTTCATCAATAATTCCTTGTTCTTTTGCAAGCTTTAGACGAAGAGCGCCAAGTGCATCTGCTACAACTGACTTTTTATCAGCTACAAATAAAAGTAAATCTCCTTCTTCCGTTTGAAGAGCTTCAGCAAATTGCTTTTGCTCATCTTCATTGAAGAATTTTGCAATCGGTCCTTTTAAGCCGTCAGCTTCAACTTTCAGCCATGCTAACCCTTTAGCACCGTAAATTTTCACGAACTCTGTTAGAGCATCGATATCTTTACGTGAATAGCTAGAAGCGGCACCTTTTACGTTAATGGCTTTTACTTCTCCGCCGTTTTCAACTGCTGCGCTAAATACTTTGAACCCGCAGTCTTTCACAAGCTCTGATAAGTTGACTAGCTCCATTTCAAAACGTGTATCCGGCTTATCTGAACCGTAGCGACTCATCGCTTCATCATATGACATGCGCGGGAAAGGCGTCGTTATATCTAAATCTTTTACGCGCTTCATTACTTTAGACATCATTTCTTCCGTCATTGTCATGATGTCCTCTTGAGATAAAAATGATGTTTCAATATCGATTTGAGTAAATTCAGGCTGACGATCTGCACGCAAGTCTTCATCGCGGAAGCAGCGAGCAATTTGATAATAACGCTCAACTCCGCTTACCATTAGCAGCTGCTTAAAGATTTGCGGCGATTGAGGAAGAGCATAAAACTCCCCTTCGTGCACGCGGCTTGGCACAAGATAATCACGCGCGCCTTCTGGCGTACTTTTCGTTAGAATAGGTGTTTCAACATCTAAAAAGTCATTTTGATCTAAGAAGTCACGGATTGTTTTTGTAATGTCATTGCGCATTTTAAGCGTGTTAAACATCTCAGAACGTCGAAGATCTAAATAACGATATTTTAATCGAACATCTTCTGATACTTCCGTTTGATCCGCAATGGCAAAAGGAGGTGTTTTGGCTTTGTTTAATACCGTAATCTGCTCAGCGTGAACTTCAATTTTACCTGTTTTTAAGTTCGGGTTAACGGTTCCCTCTTCACGAGCTACAACAGTTCCTCGCACTTCCAGTACAAATTCATTACGTACATCTTCAGCAATTTTTAGCGCTTCAGCAGATTTTTCAGGATTAAATACAACCTGTACAACTCCGCCGCGGTCGCGTAAATCGATAAAGATTAATCCCCCTAAATCACGGCGTTTTTGAACCCATCCTTTTAATAGAACTGTTTCGCCAGTTGCTTGTTCTGTTACATCTCCACAGTAGTATGAACGTTTTGTCATCATGGTTCCCCCTTATACTTGTTTTTGCAAATAGCTGACCAATTGATCAATTGATACTTCTTGCTGTTCGCCAGATTCCATATTCTTTACGTTTACAACTTGTTTTGCTAGCTCATCTTCACCTAGAACAACAACAAATTTTGCTTGTACACGATCAGCTGCTTTGAACTGAGCTTTCATTTTTTTATCTTGATAATCTTTATCGGCTACAAAGCCTGCGCGTCGAAGCGTATTTACAATTGAAACGGATTTTTCTTTTGCTTCATCGCCCATAGTTACTACATAGCAATCTACGCCTGTTTCTACCGGAAGCTCAATTCCTTCTGCTTCCAAGGCAGATAATAAGCGTTCGATACTTAAAGCGAATCCGATACCCGGTGTTTCAGGTCCGCCGATTTCTTGAATCAGCCCATTATAACGGCCTCCGCCACAAAGAGTTGTAATGGCGCCAAATCCTTCTGCTTCACTCATTAGTTCAAATGCTGTGTGATTATAATAATCTAACCCGCGTACTAGCGTCGGATCTACAACATAGTCAATGTCTAAATCGGTTAAGTACTGCTGTACTTTTTCAAAATATTCTTTTGAATAGTCGTTTAAATAATCAAGAATAGACGGCGCTGTAGCCATCAGTTCATGGTCACGATCTTTTTTACAGTCTAAAATACGAAGAGGATTTTTCTCCAATCTGCTTTGGCAGTCGCTGCAAAACTCTCCAATGCGAGGTGCAAAGTGGTCAATAAGCGCTTGACGGTGAGCTTGACGACTTTCTGTATCTCCTAAACTGTTAACAACCAACTTTAATTTTTTCAATCCAAGCGATTGGTAAAAGCTCATTAACAGGGCAAGAACTTCAGCATCAATAGCTGGATCATTTACCCCTAATGCTTCTACGCCAAACTGAACAAATTGACGGAAACGTCCCGCTTGAGGTCGTTCATAGCGAAACATAGGACCAATATAAAACAGCTTTGTTGGCTGCGTTGGATTTCCAAACATCTTATTTGAAACAAATGATCGTCCAACTGCAGCTGTTCCTTCTGGACGAAGCGTTAAGCTGCGGTCACCTCGATCTTTAAATGTGTACATTTCTTTTTGCACGATATCTGTTGTTTCTCCCACTCCGCGCAAAAATAATTCAGTGTGTTCAAACATTGGTGTACGAATTTCTTGGTAGTTGAACGCACGGCAGATTTCTCTTGCTCGCTGTTCAACAAACTGCCAATATTCTACTTTGCCCGGTAAAATATCTTGTGTGCCTCTAGGTATTTGAACTGACATAACGTGATATGCCTCCTATTTTTAAAATTTACAATACAAAAAAACTCTCGCCTCTACTATTTTTCCATAGTAGGGACGAGAGTTAATCTCACGTGGTACCACCCTAATTGAAACATATGACATGTTTCCACTCATTTCGTTAACGCACGAACACGTTCATCTCCTACTAAGTTTCCCTTTTCAGAGTGAAGCCTCCTGAGTGTTCTTTCATAAAGTCATCATGTAGAAATGCTTTCAGCCTAAGACATTTCCTCTCTAGCCATGTGTCATCTTTACTACTTTTCTCGATCTTTGGCTTATCAATATAAAAATGTTATACATTCATTTTAATTTAGCAATTGCTTTCTATATTACGAATGAAATGAGCAGTTGTCAAGCACCTTTCATGTTAAGAGCGGTCTAATTGTTTTCTTAGTTTCTGAATATCTCGAAGCGTTAAACCAAATTCAGAAGCCAATTCAAGGGATGAAGCTTCACTTTCTCTGTCAATAAAATCATGAAAATGAATGCCAAATACCGAATTTACCTGCTGAAATGATTGTTCACCTTTTTCACTAAACTTCATCGTTTCTTCCTCCCTGCCTACACTTACTTATCCTTTTATTAGCATTGCCCAAAAAAGATGTTTTTACATAAGAGAAAGGATTTTTTTTATTTTCATCGAATACTCTATTTTGTTATAAAAAGGAGGTCTATCTATTCGCCATCTAAACATGAAGTCTGTATCTGTTTTGGCTGCAAGTATCCTTTTATTACTGTGTTCTTCCTCATTTGAGCGCCCAAATGTACCGGTCCATCAACCCATTATTGTAACAGCTGACTCTCTTCATGTACGCAGCGGTCCAGGACGTTCATTTTCAATTACAAATAAATTGACGAAGAATACAAGACTATCCGTTTCAGACCGTCAAGGAGATTGGTATTATGTAGAAAGCTCGGATATTCAAGGATGGGTGTTTAAAAAATTCACGAAAACCGTAGCGCTTCGCAGCGTTCAGCCTAGCATGCAGGTAGCGCAGCGCCAGCCTGTTTATACGCTGAGTAAAAGCTTGCAGCACTTAAAGGGCAAAACAATTATTATTGATGCAGGCCATGGAGGAAAAGACAAAGGAGCCATCGGCACACAGGGCACATATGAAAAAGACCTCACTCTTCGAACAGCACTTATTTTACAAAACAAACTTCAAAAAGAAGGCGCACACGTCATTTTAACCCGCACCCATGATGAGTACCTTCTACTTTCACAGCGCACGCTGCAATCGACTAAAGCAGATGCTTTTATAAGCATTCACTACAACAGTACGAACAGCTCACAGCTAACTGGCCTTATGACGTATTATTACCATCAGCATCAGGACAGTCCACTCACACATTCTATTCATCAGTCCCTTATTAATCATGCAAAATTAAAAGACAAAGGAGAACGTTTTGGAAACTATTATGTTCTTCGCGAAAATACACGTCCGAGTACATTAATTGAACTGGGCTTTTTAAGCAACGAACGGGAAGAAACGTATATTAATTCCATCAGTTATCAGCAAATGATTACGTCCGCTATCGCTGAAGGATTAAATCACTACTTTCAAAGCAAAGAAAAAACGCAGACTCATCTGTGAGCCTGCGTTTTTTCTTTGCTTTCTACAATAAGCGTGACCGGTCCGTCATTTGTAAATGATACGTCCATCATTTCACCAAATGCGCCGGTTTCTACTCGAACATTTTTTTCTGATAATATTTTATTAAAATAGTTGTAAAGCGTTACAGCATGATCTGGCCTAGCAGCTCCCATAAAGTTTGGTCTTCTGCCTTTTCGGCAATCTCCGTACAGCGTAAATTGAGATACCGATAAAATTTCTCCTTCTACATCTAGAAGCGACAAATTCATTTTGCCAGACTCATCATCAAACACTCGCAAATTCACAATTTTATCCGCTACATACTCTGCATCAGCTTCAGTATCGTCATGGGTAATGCCCACTAAAAGCATATATCCGTGCTTAATCTCACCGACCGTCTCACCTGCAACAGTTACTTTTGCATTCTTTGCTCTTTGTACGACTACTCTCATGTATAACGACCTTTCTTAATGCATAATTCGGCGAACTGAATAAATGTCTCGAAGCTGCTTAATGCGCTCAACCACTTTATGAAGGTGACTGATGTTATGAATAGAAATTGACATATGAATCGTAGCCATTTTGTTTCGGTCCGATTTTCCTGAAACGGCTGAAATATTCGTTTTAGTCTCGTTTACAACCTGCAGAACTTCATTTAGTAAGCCCCTGCGGTCGTATCCGGAAATTTCAATTTCCACGTTAAACTCTTTGCCTTCTTTAATATGTGTTTCCCACTCTACAGGAATAAGGCGGCTTTCAGCATCATCTGTGTGAACGTTTAAACAATCTGCTCTATGAACAGATACTCCCCGCCCCTTTGTAATAAAACCAACAATCTCATCTCCAGGAACTGGATTACAGCATTTAGACAAGCGAATCAGCATGTTCTCTACACCCGGTACAATAACCCCGGAATCTTTTCGTTTATGCTGGCGAACACGCTTGGCCGCAGTGTCGCGTGCAATATCATCAATTTGGATCTCTTGTTCTTGATCGCGCTGCTTTCTCCACTTCTCGGTTAAACGATTAGCTACTTGAGCCGCAGTTAATCCGTTATACCCAATAGCTGCATACATATCATCTTCGTTTGAGAAATTAAACTTCTCCGCTACTCGTTTGATATTATCAGCTGTTAATACTTCTTTTAAGTCAAACTCCATTTGACGAATTTCTTTTTCAACCAGCTCTTTGCCTTTTTCAATATTTTCATCGCGGCTTTGCTTTTTAAAGAATTGGCGAATTTTATTTTTGGCTTGAGACGTTTGAGCAAGCTTTAACCAGTCCTTGCTTGGACCATACGAATGCTTAGACGTCAAAATTTCGATAATGTCCCCCGTTTTCAAACGGTAATCAAGCGTAACCATCTTGCCGTTGACTTTTGCTCCAATAGTTTTATTTCCGATTTCAGAATGAATACGATAGGAAAAATCAATTGGAACAGAACCCGAAGGAAGCTCAATGACGTCGCCTTTTGGCGTAAAAATGTAAACCATGTCGGAAAACAAGTCAACTTTTAGAGATTCCATAAATTCTTCTGCATCGTTTGCGTCATTTTGAAATTCTAAAATTTCTCTAAACCACGTCAACTTTTCTTCAAATGAAGCATGCTCAGCTGTTTTTCCCTCTTTGTAAGCCCAATGAGCAGCAATTCCATACTCAGCAATTTGGTGCATGTCAAACGTTCGAATTTGAACTTCTAACGGATCACCTTTTGGTCCGATAACCGTCGTATGAAGAGACTGGTACATATTTTGTTTTGGCATTGCAATATAATCTTTGAAACGTCCCGGCATTGGCTTCCAGCACGTGTGAATAATTCCTAACACCGCATAGCAGTCTTTAATGCTATTTACAATAATGCGCACAGCTAGTAAATCGTAAATTTCATTAAACTGCTTGTTTTGCAGTGCCATTTTACGATAAATGGAATAAATATGTTTTGGACGTCCTGAAATTTCAACTTTAATCGACACTTCATCTACTTGCTCACGAACTTCATCAATAACTTCAGCCAAATACTGCTCGCGTTCCGCACGTTTTTTCTTCATCAAATTGACAATGCGATAATATTGCTGAGGATTTAAGTAACGTAAAGCTGTATCTTCAAGCTCCCACTTAATTTTTGAAATACCAAGACGATGAGCAAGAGGAGCAAAAATTTCAAGCGTTTCATTTGAAATGCGTCGCTGCTTTTCCTGCGGTAAATGCTTTAGCGTACGCATGTTATGAAGACGATCCGCAAGTTTGATCAATATAACTCGAATATCTTGAGCCATTGCCACAAACATCTTGCGGTGATTTTCAGCCTGCTGCTCTTCTTTAGACTTATATTTAATTTTCCCAAGTTTCGTTACGCCGTCTACTAACATTGCTACTTCTTCATTAAAAGCTTTTTCTAAATCCTTTAGTGTTATCTCTGTATCTTCAACCACATCATGTAGAAATCCAGCTGCAATTGTTGCTGGATCCATATCTAGATCAACTAAAATTCCTGCGACTTGAATCGGGTGGATAATATATGGTTCACCCGACTTGCGATATTGTTCTTTGTGAGCTTCTTTTGCAAAATCATATGCTTTTTGTACAAAAGCCACGTCTTCTTCATTTAAATATCGCTTCGTATTGTCAATGACCTGTTCCGCTGTTAGGACTTGCTCATTTGCCATGAAATCACCTTTTATCAACTAGCATTTTTAATTCATATTGTAACTATTATCTTGAAAAAATCCAAGGATGTAAAGCCTTTGCGTTTAATTTATCAAATTTACATCATTTCCATTTTACGTATTAACGTTTTTTAACGAAAAAAGAGCACCTGTATCAGGTACTCTTTTTTATGTGATCGTTCTTCTTAATACGTCATTAATGTGAATACATCGTAACCGTCTAGTTTGTCACGGCCGTCAAGGTAAGAAAGTTCAATTAAGAACGCAGCTCCAACAACAATTCCGCCTAATTCTTCGACAAGCTTAATCGTCGCTTCAATTGTACCGCCTGTTGCTAATAAATCATCTGTAATCAACACGCGCTGACCTGGCTTAATTGCATCTTTGTGAATCGTTAATACGTCTTTACCGTATTCTAAACCGTAATCTACTTTGATTACTTCACGCGGTAATTTTCCTTCTTTACGAACAGGTGCAAAGCCGATACCTAACGCATATGCTACTGGACAACCAACGATAAATCCGCGAGCTTCCGGTCCTACGATAATATCAACTTGTTTATCATTGGCATATTTTACAATCTCATCCGTTGCGGCACGGTATGCATCACCATTGTCCATTAATGTTGAGATATCTTTAAATGTAATACCTGGTTTTGGCCAGTCAGGTACAATTGTAATATAATCTTTAAAATTCATTCTAATGTTGCCTCCTCATTCAATCGAACGCTTAAAAATATCTTGAAATTGATTTTTAAGCTGTACATATGACGTATAAATAAAGTTTTTTTCTATTTCAATCTGCTGCTGCTTTTGGCGATAAGTCGCAGATTCTATTAAATCACGTTTCGCAGAATTTTTCACTAACGAAATTAAGCCATTGTTTATTGTAACAAATTCTAACTCAAAAAACACCTTTGCCATAAAATCAATCGTTTCTTTCGACCAGCCCTTATGAATCGCTAAATCTTCTTTGTAGCGTTTTAAATCAAAAGGACCCTTTTTCGCTAAAAAGCCGTAGAACCATTTAAAGTGATCGCGAGTTGGGATTGTATCAAAATAATGGTCTTCTTCCGTTAAGAAAATAGCGTATATTCTAGAAGGAATACCTTGGAAAAACAAAGCTTCAAGCCACTTCTGTGAAGGAGGCAAATCTAATAAAACAATCTGTTCCCCTGCAAACATACATGCTTTTGCCTGTTCTTCATGTTGAATAAGAACAACATGCTCCATCGGCAGCATCGACTTGTATTTATCAATTGTTGAATCGTGAAAAGCAACAACTTTCATTTGATCCGTAAATACCTGCTGAAAGAAACGTTTTACATCAACTGCACTGCGATAATCAAACATCTGCCATTCATCTACAGAAATATCTTCCACCATCAGCTGCGGTTTGCGCATATTGTTCCACTCATTAATAGATAGTTCACCTACTAATGATACTTTAGCTATAGGAGATACTTCATCTAATATATAGCCTAACCCAAATCCTACTGCATCAACCGATACACCGCTGTCTTCAAATACCAGTTTTAAATGATTTTTATTAGCACCAATTTTTCGCATAGATGTTGTATGAACATCTTTAATGAGAACTTTTGGCTTCGGGTTATGCATACCAAATGGAGCAAGCGCACTCATTTGTTCAATGTTTTCCAGCGTAATTTCCTCTGTTGTGCATACTGTATCAACTGATGTAATTGGAATAAAATCCTGTTCGGTTAACACGTTGCTTGCTTGTTCATTAAGACGTCTGCGCAGCTCTTCTACATCATCGCTGTTTAACGTCATGCCGGCTGCCATTGGGTGCCCTCCAAAATGCGGCAAAATGTCACGGCATTTAGATAAGTTCGCGAATAAGTCAAAGCCTTCAATACTTCTTGCTGAACCTTTGGCAATACGGTTTTCAGAGTCAATACTTAGTACAATTGTTGGTCTGTAGAACTTTTCTACGAGCCTAGAAGCGACAATTCCAACAACGCCTGCATTCCATCCTTCTCCCTCTACAATAAGAACGCTGTTTTCATCCGGAGGATACATACTCTCAACAAATTCAACAGCCTCTTCTGTAATATCGTTTACGATTTGCTGCCTTTCCTTGTTTAACGCATCAATTTCTTTAGCTAAATCTTTTGCCTCTTCAGCATTTGTCGTCATAAGCAAATGAACAGCTGGATCGGCATCTTGGAGACGTCCTACTGCATTAATGCGAGGAGCCATCGCAAATCCGATTGTATCCTCATTAATTTCTTCACGTTTTACTCCACATACGCTCAGCAGCGCTTCAATTCCGGTGCGCTTCGTGAGCTTGAGATAGTCAAGACCTTTGCGAGCAATTAAGCGGTTTTCGTCGACTAAAGGAACCAAGTCAGCAATCGTCCCAATTACTGCTAGTTCTAACAAATGTTCCGGAAGCTCCCCTAATAGCGCATGAGCGAGTTTAAAAGCGACTCCTACACCTGCCAGTTCTTTAAATGGATATGTACTTCCCGGCAGCTTTGGATGAATAATTGCATACGCATCCGGTAAAATCGGCCCCGGCTCGTGGTGATCAGTAATAATTAAATCAAAGTTTAATTCACGTGCATACGCAGTTTCTTCGACTGCCGAAATACCTGTGTCTACCGTAATCACCAGCTGATAGCCGCCTGCGCTTATTTTATCAAATGCCGCCTTATTCGGCCCATAACCTTCTGTAAAGCGATTAGGAATATAAAAATCAACATCAGCGCCGAGCTGCTGTAAAGCAGATAACATAACAGAAGTACTGCTGACGCCGTCCGCATCGTAATCTCCATAGATCATAATTTTTTCATTATGATCAATTGCTTGCTGAATACGAGCTACCGCTTTGTCCATATCGTGCAATAAAAACGGATCGTGGAACGTTTGTGCATCAACGTGTAAAAACTCACGCGCCGCTTCTACTGTTGTCATGCCTCTATTAAGTAATAACGAAGCTACTAGAGGTGTAATATTGAGGTTTTCTACAAATTCATTAACAAGTTGTTCATCACATTCTTGAACATTCCAACGTTTTTTTGACTGTAACATGTCTCTTCACCCCTTAACCCACATTATTATACTAGAGTGGATGAAATGGAGCAACGAAAGAAAATAAGCATATTTTTCTGACAGTACGTCTTGAATTTTTACAAACAAAAAAACGTGCGAACACTTCGCACGTTTTTGAATTACTTGCTTTCTACTTCTTTTTGTTCCTCGCGCTTCAACTGTTTCCCTTTCCACACAAGCCATAGCTGAGCAGCAATAAACACAGATGAATATGCACCAAGAATTAAACCTACTAACAGGGCAATTGAGAAGTTTTGAATTGATTCACTTCCGAATACAAGAAGTGCTACAACTGCAATCACAACTGTTAACACGGTGTTCATTGAACGAGTAAACGTTTCACGCAAGCTTAAATTTACGATAAACGCCAAATCGTCAAACGTTTTGGATTTGAATTTCTGCATATTTTCACGAATGCGGTCAAACGTAACAATCGTATCGTTAATTGAGTAACCAACAATCGTCAAGACAGCGGCGATAAACGTTAAATCTACCTCTAACTTTGTTAAGCTAAAGACCGTAACGATAAAGAACGCATCATGCAACAAAGCAAGCACGGCTGCAAGCGCCATGTAGAACTCGAATCGAATCGTTACATAGATGATAATTCCAATTGAAGCAATTACAATCGCCATCATTGCATTTTTCGCCAGTTCTTTTCCAACTGTCGGCGAAACGGTGCTTACGTTTGGTTCAGAACCGTATTTATCTTTAAAGTGATCTTTTAAGTTGGCAATTTCTTTTTTATTCAAGACCCCAACTACACGTACAACACCCGTATCATTACTTTTTCCTGTAATGACTACGTCATCCGTTTTGATATCAAGAGACTTCATTTCACGCTGTATCTCAGCCTGCGTAACGGTATGATTTGCCGGAATCTCTATGCGAGTTCCGCTCGTAAAGTCAATACCTAGGTTCAGCCTAAACACAGCAACCGAGATAATACCGATAATGACGAGCACGCTTGAGAATGTGAAGAACGCTTTACGGTATTTAACAAAGTCAATTTTATCCCACGCTGTAGGTAAAACGGTTGTGCCGTCATCTTTGCTTAAATCGTGAATTTGCTCTTTCTTCACGCCAAAGTAGCCTGGTTTTTTATCAAACCAGCGGCTGTTTACTAAAAGACTCATTAGTAAACGAGTACCATAAACAGCAGTTACAAAGCTGAGCACAATCCCGATCATTAATGTTGTGGCAAATCCTTTTACTGAACTTTGACCATAAAAGAATAATACAAGAGCCGCTAACATCGTTGTAATATTGGCATCAAAAATGGTCGCAAGTGAGCGACGATTTCCTGCCCGGTAGGCCGATATAACAGACCTTCCTGTTTTCAGTTCATCTTTAATCCGCTCGTACGTAATGATATTCGCATCTACTGCCATACCTACACCGAGAATAAGAGCCGCGATACCTGGAAGCGTCATAACCACATGCATCAAGTCAAATACAAGCAGGTTTAAATACACGTAGAAGCTGAGTGTAATAATGGCAATAAGCCCCGGTAAACGGTAGAAAAACAGCATGTAAAGGAAGATGATTCCAATCCCAATAATACCCGCTAATATAGTCGTGTGAAGAGCTTCTTCCCCAAACTGCGCTCCAACGGATGTAGAGTATAGCTCATCTAATTTAACCGGCAGCGACCCGGCATTTAGCAATTCCGCCAGCTGCGTTGCACTTTTCACTGTGAAGTTGCCACCTGAAATCTCAACATCTGGCTGTGTTAACACGCTGCTAACAGAGGCTGCAGACAGGTACTTCGGATTTTGTTTTGGCGCTTCTTTTTGGTACGAGTCTTTTCCTTCTTCATAGTCCAGCCAAATGACAATTAAATTGTTAGGTGCTGGTTTTTGAGAAAGCTCTCGCGTGATCTTTTCAAATTTTTTCGCATTTTTTAACTTTAGTGAGACGCTAGGCTGATTGCTTTGGTCAAACGATTGCTTTGCTCCGCCTTGCGCTAAGTCTGTACCATCCATCAGCACCTTATCGTTCACGTCACGGAACGTTAAGTTTGCTTGAGTTGATAACAGATCCCTGGCTTGCTTTTGATTCGTGACACCAGCTAGCTGAACGCGGATACGGTCATTTCCTTCAATTTGAATGCTAGGCTCACTAACTCCCAGTACATCGACACGTTGACGCAGCGCTTCAACCGTGCTGTTAAGTGCCTTTTTGTCAATGACATCGCCTTTTTTAGCTGGACTGACTTTATATAAAATTTCAAATCCACCTTGAAGGTCGAGGCCAAGTTTAATATCTTTTGTAATTCCAGTCATCGTTGTTCCGATTGTACTAAACACAAGCAGTACTAAGAGGAAAAAGGCAACGATACGTCCTCTTTTAACCATCGACAGAAAATCCTCCTTCTTATGTAAAAAACATGAAATGATAACAATAGATAAATGACCAACCTAATTATCATTCATAACCTAATGTCTGTCAAATAAAGACCTTATCAAATTTTAATACATGTATTTTACAAACTCTACTTTAATAATTCTTTCCAGTCTTCTCCATTATTAACACTTGAGAACATATCAGATTTATAAGATTCAATTGTTACATAGCTCATCACCTGCGTGATCTTAACAGATAAAATATCATTTACCACTTGATGGAGAGATAGCTCCTTTTCTTTTTTCCATTTTTTCATTTCTAAATAACTCAATAAATCGTTCTCCGTTACTTCTTCATATCCAAGCATATGAAATTCTTCCATTTTGCTGGATAAGACAGGCTGTATAAGTTCTTTCGAAGCTGAAATAAATGGATGTGCCATATCGATCCTCCTTCCTGTTTGACATTTCACGTAAAATTTCTTTCTCGTATGAGGAATACTTGTCATGCTTGGACACCGGGGGCGCATATATTCACTGTATAAACCTCAAGAAAGCAGTGAGTATATGTCTAAATTTTTACAGGGAACTATTATTTTAATAATTGCTGGCTTAATTACACGTGTACTCGGGTTTGTCAATCGAATTGTGGTGGCTCGAATGATTGGAGACGAAGGTGTGGGACTTTATATGATGGCGGTCCCCACGCTGGTATTAGTAATCACCTTAACACAGCTTGGGCTACCGGTTGCCATATCCAAGTTAGTGGCAGAAGCAGAAGCTTTAGGTGACAGGCATAAAATAAAAAAAATACTTGTCGTCTCTTTAAGTATTACGTGTACGCTGAGCGTTTTATTTACGCTCGGACTAATATTATTCGCTCCCGTTGTAGCAAAAACCTTCTTTACAGATTCACGTACGATCTATCCGCTGCTTGCGATTATTCCAGTTATTCCAATCATCGCCGTCTCGTCTGTCATCCGCGGATATTTTCAAGGAAAGCAGCAAATGAAGCCTGCTGCTTATTCTCAAATTATCGAACAAGTGGTGCGCATTACGTTAATTGCCGTATGTACAAAAGCATTTTTGCCCTATGGAATTGAGTACGCTGCGGCTGGTGCTATGCTATCTTCCGTATTTGGAGAACTAGCTTCACTGTTTTATATGATGTTTATGTTCAAGCGAAAGAAGAAAATAACGGTAAGACGAAAATTTTTTGCTTCTTTACATGCGGGCAAAGATACGTTCTTTGACTTAATGCGAATTGCTCTTCCCACGACAGGAAGCCGCATGATTGGGTCAATTTCTTGGTTTTTAGAACCGATTGTAGTAGCTCAAAGTTTAGCAATTGCAGGAGTAGCGACAGCTGTAGCAACGAAGCAGTACGGAGAATTAACAGGCTTTGCACTCCCTCTCCTGATGCTGCCTTCTTTTGTAACGGTGTCTCTATCCACGTCTTTGGTTCCCGCAATCAGTGAATCTCTTGCACAGAATCAAATGAAGCAAATCGAATATCGGCTTCATCAAGCTCTCCGCTTGTCGTTTGTAACAGGCGGGCTAGCCGTTGTTGTTCTTTATGTATTTGCTAATCCGGTAATGGAATTAATGTATGGTTCTGACAAAGCTGCTATTTTTGTCAAAGTAATGGCGCCTTTTTTTATCTTTTATTACTTTCAAGGGCCGCTTCAAGCTGTTCTGCAGGCGCTAGACCTTGCAAAAGCCGCCATGATTAACAGTTTTATAGGAGCAGCGGTCAAAACATCTCTTATCTTCTTACTCGCAACTCAGCCAAATCTAGGCATTATGGGAGCTGGTCTTGCAATTGTTGTGGGAATGATGCTTGTCACTCTTTTACACCTGTCTACCGTCATGAAAAAAATCACGTATAAGATTCATGTGTTTGAGTATCTTCGCAGTTTTTCTGTAATGGGAATATCAGGTTTTACCGGACACTTCGCTTATATGAACCTTTTCACTTCCATCCCTTTGAGCTTACGAACCGTTTTATCGATTGCACTTACAAGTATTGTATACGTACTGTTTTTGCTGCTTTTTAGACTGATAACAAAAGAAGAATTAAACCGTTTTTCTGTTTTACGCTATTTTAAACGAAAATAAAACGCGGAGCAATCCGCGTTTTATTGTTTCACATCTACCAAATCTATGAAAAATTTTCCGTTGTCATAGCTGCAATATGAAACCTTATCTAAGTTTGAATACCCTAGCTTTTCCAGCTCTGTCTTTAACCATTTCGTCGTTTTATGTTCATGCAGCAGATGCTCTTCTTGAATAATGCCGTCAATGATAAAAGGCAAATTCAAATTGCCTTTTTTGCCTGATTGCTGATCTTTCTCAAACACGGATAGCCTTCCTGAAGATTCTAAAATAGCAAATTCAACATCAGCTACATTTTTTATATTTTTATCACGCAGCTGCACGAGCAAGTCATTGAAATTATATCGCTGCCTTTTCATTTCATGTTCGTTTATTTTTCCATTTTCAATGATAATACTAGGTTTGCCATCAATAAAATTTCGCATTCGATTGCTTTTAAGAGACCATATAGCTAAGCCGATTTGAATAATAAGAAGCGTTAACATCGGAAGAATTGAATACAGCAAAGGATCTTTTGGGTTTTCAATAGCCATTACTGCCATTTCAGCAATCATAATAAAGACAACTAAATCCAAAATGCTCAGCTCTCCTATTTCCCTTTTACCCATGACGCGAAAAATAATTAAAACTACTACGTATAAAAGCACGGTTCGCGCAACCATGATCAATAGTTCCACTGCAAAGACCTCCTTTATGTATTCCCTTGTAGTTTGTACCATTTATTTTAAAATAGCCTTACTTTTATGCGTCTATTTTGAAGTCATCCCGAATATGCTCGTACTAAGGGTTCACCTATCTTTTTATTTCATGAGGGGGAAACAAGTTGGGTGCAAAACGAATGAGCAACGCTGTATTTGCAGGAGTAGCAACAATCTTAGTGATGGCTTTAGCGATTAGCATTATCTTTTCGCTTATTTTAAAATTCACATCTCTTGAAGAACAATCCGTACGTTTATTTTTACTTATTCTCTCATTTATTACACTGTTTATCGGAGGATTTATCGCGGGAGGCCGAAACGGTTCAAAGGGACTTCTCGTTGGAGGAGCCACTGGTGTTTCTTATTCTTTTTTAATGTTTTTACTACAATTCCTCGGCTATAGTCACCTGTTTTCTGCACAGCAGCTCTTATTTCACGCTGGATTTATTGGAGTCGCTATTCTAGGGGGAATTGTTGGCGTAAACATTGCCGGTTCACGAGAAGCATAAAAAAACGTCACGTACATGTACGTGACGTTTTTTTATTAATCTACGCTTCTTACTTCACGAATAGCATTGCGGTCAAACGTTAATTTTGAACCGTCAGTGCTGCGAACCACAACTTGTGACTCATCGATTGCGTCTACCAAACCGTGCATACCGCCAATTGTAACAACCTTATCACCTTTTTTAAGTGCTGATTGCATTTGCTGTACGTTTTTTTGACGTTTTTGCTGTGGACGGATTAACAAGAAATAGAAAATGACAAACATTAAAAGTAATGGCCAAATATTTTGTAAAACACCCATGAAAACTCCTCCTTTTATTTATATTATCAACAGGTACTCATTCATAAATTTGATGAAAATTCCTGTAGTGACCTAGAAATTCTTTGCGTCTGGACCGTTAAACCCATATTTTTCAAAGAACTCATCACGGAAATCGCCAAGTCGGTCTTCGCGAATGGCTTCACGGACTTGCTCCATTAAGTTTAGCAGAAAATATAAGTTATGGTAAGATGTTAAACGAATTCCAAACGTTTCATTACAACGAATTAAGTGGCGAATATACGCTCTTGAATAATTTTGACACGTGTAGCAGTCACAGTTTGGATCAATCGGACCGAAGTCTTCTGCATATTTTGCATTTTTAACAACAAGACGACCTTCGCTTGTCATAAGCGTTCCGTTACGTGCAATACGCGTTGGTAATACGCAATCAAACATATCGATCCCGCGAATCGCTCCATCAATTAACGAGTCAGGTGATCCTACTCCCATTAAATAACGTGGTTTATCGGTTGGTAAGTATGGCGTCGTAAACTCAAGCACACGATTCATCACATCTTTTGGTTCTCCAACTGACAGCCCTCCCACAGCATAACCTGGGAAGTCCATTGAAACTAAATCAGCTGCACTTTGACGGCGTAAATCTTCAAACTCTCCGCCTTGAACAATTCCAAAAAGACCTTGGTCTTGAGGGCGGCTGTGAGCCTCAAGGCATCGCTCTGCCCAGCGACTTGTGCGTTCAACTGAACGTTTTAAGTAGTCATATTCTGCTGGATAAGGTGGGCATTCATCAAATGCCATCATAATATCAGACCCAAGCGCATTTTGAATGTCCATCGCTTTTTCTGGAGATAAGAAAAGCTTGTCTCCATTCAAATGGTTGCGGAAATGGACGCCCTCTTCTTCAATACGGCGCAAATCACTTAAGCTAAAAACTTGGAAGCCGCCTGAATCCGTTAAGATGGGACGATCCCAGTTCATAAATTTATGAAGGCCTCCCGCTTTTTTAACAATTTCATGACCAGGACGAAGCCATAAATGATACGTATTACTTAAAATAATGCCTGCTCCCATTGCTTTTAAATCTTCCGGAGACATTGTTTTTACTGTAGCTAATGTGCCTACTGGCATAAAAATAGGCGTTTCAAATGAGCCATGAGGCGTATGGACAATCCCTAAACGCGCTCCTGTTTGTTTACAAGTTTTTATATGTTCGTAACGAATTGCTGTCATTGATGTATTCCTTTCATGTTAAATTACAAAATTAGCATCGCGTCGCCGAAGCTGAAAAAGCGATACTTCTCTGCTACAGCTTGTTCATAGGCAGAAATGACGTTTTCTCTTCCTGCTAAGGCACTTACAAGCATAATGAGCGTAGATTTTGGAAGGTGGAAATTTGTAATCATTCCATCAATTGCTTTAAATTCATACCCTGGGAAGATAAAAATGTTGGTCCAGCCTGAAGAAGCAACAAATTTGCCGTTATGCTCAGTTGCAATCGTTTCAAGGGTACGGGTAGAAGTTGTGCCTACTGAAATAATGCGACCGCCTTTTTCGCGTACGCTGTTTAGTAAAGCAGCGGTTCCTTCACTCACTTGATAAAACTCTGAGTGCATATCGTGCTCTTCTAAGTCGTCAACGCTGACTGGACGGAATGTACCCAATCCGACATGAAGCGTTAAAAATGCAATATGCACACCTTTTTCTTTTAACTGTTCAAGCATCTCTTCTGTAAAGTGAAGACCTGCTGTTGGCGCTGCTGCAGAACCTTGTTCGCGAGCAAAAACCGTTTGGTAGCGCTCTTGATCATCCAAGCGTTCTTTAATATAAGGCGGCAGCGGCATTTCTCCCAGTTGTTCCAGAACCTCATAAAAGATGCCTTCATAGTTGAATTCCAACAAACGTCCGCCTTGGTCGCTCGTTTCTTTACATACAGCTGTCAGACGTCCGTCACCAAACGAAATAACCGTACCTTCTTTTACTCGCTTAGCCGGTTTTACAAGCGTCTCCCACGTATCGCCTTGTGTTTGTTTCAAAAGCAATACTTCAATATTAGCACCTGTATCTTCTTTTGTCCCAAATAATCGTGCAGGAAGAACACGCGTGTCGTTTAACACTAAACAATCTCCTTCTTGCACATAATCAAGAAGGTCATGAAACATATGATGCTTCACACTTCCTGTTTCCTTGTTTAATACCATGAGTCTTGACGCATCTCGCTGCTCAAGCGGCGTTTGGGCAATCAATTCTTCTGGTAAATGAAAATCAAATAAATCTACTTTCAAAATGTTCACCTGTTTCTACTTAATTATTTAAATTTGCCAATTACATAAAAAATAAGTGATAACAAAACGCTTACTAGAATACATGTCACAATCGGGAAATAAAAGGTTGTATTTCCTTTTTTGATAAAAATATCGCCAGGAAGTTTGCCAACGAACTGCCATAACAGCCCAATGACGACTAAAATGCCCCCTAATGTGATAAGCATCTTAGGCATATCATTCACTGATCAGGCACCTCCAGCTGAAAATGATCATAAACCAAAGGCGTCACAATTCGTCCTCGCGGCGTTCGCTGCAAAAAGCCGATTTGCAATAGATACGGCTCGTATACGTCTTCAATTGTGTGAGACTCTTCACCAATAGTAGCCGATATGGTGTCTAACCCTACAGGTCCGCCCCTAAATTTTTCGATAATCCCTCTTAATAATTTATGGTCAATATGATCAAGACCTAAACGGTCCACCTGCAACATTTCTAATGCTTCGTTGGCAAGCCTTTCGGTTATGGCTCCGTCTCCTTTGACCTGAGCAAAATCTCTGACTCTTCGAAGCAAGCGATTCGCAATACGCGGGGTTCCCCTAGCACGCCTAGCCATCTCAAACGTAGCTTTCTCATCAATCTCTACATCTAAAATAGCGGCTGTCCTTTCTACTATCGAAGCAAGATCTTCTTCTTGGTAATATTCTAAACGGCTTAAAACGCCGAATCGATCACGCAAAGGAGAAGATAAAAGCCCTGCTCTTGTCGTGGCACCTACTAGCGTAAACGGAGGCAAATCCAGACGGACGGAACGTGCACTCGGTCCTTTTCCAATAACAATATCTAAACAGAAATCTTCCATTGCTGGGTACAGTACTTCTTCAACCGAACGATTTAATCGGTGAATTTCATCAATAAAAAGCACATCTCCAGGCTCTAAGCTGGTTAAAACTGCGGCTAAATCGCCTGGACGCTCAATAGCTGGTCCTGAGGTCGTTCGGATTTGCACGCCCATTTCATTAGCGATAATAGTAGCAAGAGTTGTTTTCCCCAATCCTGGAGGACCATATAAAAGCACGTGATCTAACGTTTCGCTTCGCATTTTGGCAGCTTTAATAAAAATGTCAAGATGGGATTTTACTTTATGCTGACCAATATACTGCTGTAAGGTTTGCGGCCGCAAACTTTGCTCGATGATTTCTTCTTCACCAAGAACATCTCCCGTTACAATACGATCGTCCATTTTACTCCTCCCTTACTTATTGTTTCAATAATCGCTTTAACGCTTCTTTAATATACTGATCCGTTGTCATCGTTTCCTTCATTAAAGCCGGAACAATTTTTTTGATTTCTCTTTCTGCATAACCTAATACTTTAAGTGCTTCAATCGCTTCATCCAGTGCTTCTGAACTTTGAGATTTGACTTCTTGTGCGTCCAAATCTGCGAATAAAGAAGGAACGGCATCTGGTACAATATCATGCAGCTTTCCTTTTAAATCTAGAATCATCTGTCGAGCTGTTTTTTTACCTACTCCTGGAAACTTAACTAAAAACTTCTCGTCTTCCTCTTCCACAGCTTGGACAACCTGCGCTGGATTACCTGACGCTAAAATAGCTAAACCGCCTTTTGGGCCAATTCCTGACACACTAATTAACTTCATAAATAAATCCTTTTGTTCTCGGGAAGCAAACCCGTAAAGTGCAATTACGTCTTCTCTTACATATTGATAGGTGTAAACCGTCTTGGGTTGTTCATCAATTGAAAATACATATGGATTCGGCGTAAAGACTTGATAGCCTATCCCGTTGTTTTCGATTACTACATACTCAGGATTTATATATGTAACAGTACCTTTGATATAATCAAACAATAAGCTCTCTCCTTAATCACGTACGCGCGGGCAGTGACCTTCAACTTTGCCTACGAAGAATCCTGCCCGCATCGTTCTCTATTTTCCTTTAAAGCTGCTTTTTAAAAAGACGTTCAAGAGAACGTTTGCCTCTTTTCATCTTTGCCAATCTATTTTTACAATAGCTATAAAAATTAGAACCGCACACTTTTATTGATGAATGACCTTTTAAAATATATACAATACTAGACTGCTGAATACCATTTTAACATATCGCCAAAAGCAAATAGAAGCAATTTAGAATGTTGAATTCAATAATTATTTTACCATACTAAAAAACGGCTGCTTGATTGAAAGCGGCCGCTGCTGGAGCTGATAGATTTTATAGAAATTAATGAGGGAAAGATATTCATCTTTTGATTGAACGCGAATACCTTTCTTTAATTGTTCATGCTGATAGCTCTCAAGCCTTTTGATGTCAATTTGAAAAAACGATTGTATAATATGCTGCGACGAAGCTGGTTTGCCTTCAAATGCTGAGAGAATACCGTTAACAGAAAGCCCTACATAACCGTTCTCTTTTAAAATAGGTGAAATATCGTCTATGCTTGTTCTAAAAACTAGCTCTTGATCCGTTTCTTTAAGCAGTCGCCAATTTTTATATTTTTTCATTAATTGTTTTTTCGTCATAGAAGGGCTTTTGATCATCTCTTGACTTATGACTCCATCCACATACACGCGCTCAAGAAATAATGTCATCGGCTCCTTTTCATTCGCATCTGCACGGTATGGCATTATACAAAGCACAATACTTACTAGCATTAAAAAAGCTGCTTGATGAATGACTTTCTTCACTCACCTTCACCTCACACGTTAATCATACTCTTTTTAGTATTATCTAAAAAGGTTTTGTGAAAATCTACACTAATAGTTTGACCTACTTATTTTCTTTTATCCTCTTATTTTATGAAGCAAATCCCTTTTACGATATTATGTTAAGAAAACATGGAGTATTTGTTACATTTGCACACTATTTGTAAAATTTTCTCTTGAACGTTTCAATTAAATTTTCGCAGGGTATGTACATAGTGGAAGTAATTGTAAGGACTTCTATTATCTATTTTCATAAAAAAGGGAGCTGAAGTAATGAGAATGAATAAACGTGTAGTCGGAACTTTTTTTTCAGAGAAAGAAGCTTTAGATGTTATCCATAATTTAAAGCGTCAAGGTTATCGAGAAACAGACATTATGGTTATTTCTAACAGTAAAAGCAATACATTTCAAATAGGTCACGATACAAATGTAATTATTGAAGCTGGTTCACCTGCCGTAAGTTCATTAGCTGGCGTCATGATGGATAACTTTTTCACCATGATGACAGGCGGCATGGGGCTCAAACAAGGAAACGGCTTGAAATCAAAATTAATCCGCATGGGCATACCAGACTTCTCAGCTGTGCAGTGCGAGACAGATGTAGCTGCTGGTAAAATTCTAATCTTGATAGATGCCGTAAGCTCTGAACAAACTCCAGCGTACGGAACCTATACGGAACACAACGAGCATAGAGCCGTCCAACTACGTGAAGAAAAATTAGATGTCTTAAAAGAACGCGTCCAAGTCGGTGAAGTAAAACTTCACAAAAAAGTAATAGAGGAAGAAAGAACTGTACACGTTCCTGTTACGAGAGAAGAGTTTTATATTGAACGTCGCCCTGTAGTTGACGGAGACTATAACGCTGGGCCACTTACAGAAGATGAAATTATTCGTGTTCCAATCATGGAAGAACGAGTGGAAATAACCAAAAGACCAGTTATTGTTGAAGAAGTAATTATAGGAAAAAAACTTATTCAAGAAACAAAAGAATGGACTGAAACAATTAAGAAAGAAGAAGCAAGCGTAGAACCTGATGGACTCGCGAGCCCTGAAGTATACGAAAATATGATGAACTATACAGACCATACTTACGCTCAAGTTTCTGCAGCTCTAGCAAGCGACGTGGAAGCTGAATACGAAAATAGTCAGACAACTAACAACGAGAAGCCAAACACACAAGCTAATGAGACAAGCTCTTCTGCAAAAAATGTAAAAAATACAAAGAGTGTCGCTACGGCACCAGCAGATACGAAAAAAAGAGAAGGTCGCCTCAAACAAAATGAAACTAACGCTCAAAAGGAAGAAGAGGAATCCAAAACAACAAACAAATCTGCTTCTAACAAGAAAAATTAATAGTTACATGTTCGAGGAATAGCTGCCTGGCTTCAATGGCAGCTTTTTTATATGTCTTCTCATCAAAAAAAACAGCCGTCCTTCACAGACAGCTGCTTCTTCATTTAACGATGTTTATGATTGACATTCTCATCGACTGATTCAAATAGACCATTGAAATTAGTTTGAATCGTATTACGGTCTTTTCCATTTCGAATATCGTCATCAAGAGAGCGAGCGTTCATAAATACATCATGATCTACTTTTACTTGAACATTGTAGTCCTTTGCAATAGGCTTTACTTTATCGAGCACGTTTTGTTTTAAACGGCCGTTATTTATGTCTTTGGCCGGATCCACAGCAACTAATAGCTGATCTCCACGGACAACGGCGCGACTATTTTCTACACCTTTAACGCTTGCAGCCCGATCAGCCACTTTTTCCGTAAAGTCTCTTGGATAATCTTCACCATAATACATATTAGCAACGCCATTTGTACGATCATTTGTATTATTGATGTTTCCATAAGGGTTTGTCGGATTATCAAAACGCCCATCACTTACGTTTAACGGATAATTAGGTGTTCCATTCCCATCTAAAACTTCAGTCATTGGACCTTTCGGATTATCTACGCGATGTTCATTCGCTTTTTCATTTGTATGATACCCAACAGGCTGTGTCGTATCTGTATAGCGCTGTTCCATACCTTGGTCTTTGTTATTGCAAGCGCCAAGTCCCATCATACATGCAAAAGCTAAAGAAGTTGCTACATACCTATTCAACATAATCGCCCCCTAATTTAAGCTCTATTTACTCTGAGCTTACTATTAGGATTAAAAGACGAGCCGTTTCTTATTCGATGAAGTGTTTATAAACTCTTTACATGTCATGTAGGTTTTGTAAGTGCTGGTAAATCACTCGATAAAAATGTGTACGCTGTGACCATTCTTCGACTGATTGCTGCATTAACCTTTGGCGATTTGCCCATGATAAAGCAGAGGCATTTATATTCCAGTTTCTCATCAGCATCGATGGAAATAGTAAAGAAGCAAGAAAAAAACGCTGCTTGCTTAATTCTTTTATTTTCGAGTGTTGAAGTAGTTCTTTCATCGACCACTGGACGTAAGGCAAAAAGCGCTGCACAAGCTGAACATAGTCATAAAGAGCAGGAGCTTTAGCCGATAAGTCAAAATCAATCATAACAATACCCAAGTGGTTTGTTTTCAAGAAATTATGTGAAGCAACGTCACCGTGAATAATGGAACAGTTCAACCCACTATCTTTGAAACGTTCCATTAAGACTAAAGCTTTTTCTCCCCAAGTCACAATGTCTTTATATACATGAAATTGATTAAATTCCCTAAATATATGTGAGGTTTCTCGAAAAGAGGAAAGCCGCTTTTTCCATTTTAAAATAAGGTCATACTCAGAAAGCTTTGTATACGCGGCTAGTTTCTTTTTATGAACTTCTCCATGATAGCGGATCAATGTTTGTAATACTTCTTCCCGATCCTGAAAACTTTCATACGTTACCTCTTTTACTTGCTTAACAAAAGGCATCATCGCCCAGTACAAATGACGGTCCTTTATATAAAGTTCACCTTCTGGGTAAGCTTCGAAATTAACAGCATACCCTTGTTGAATCTGAGATAAAAAATGATAAACATGTTCAATTTTACTTTTGTCTCTGTATGCTTTTATTACTTTTTTTCCTTTATTCGTATCCGCTATGATGACATGAGGCTTTTTCATACGATAGGTCTCAATGTGAATATCTCTTTTTTTCAAATAGAGAAAGAGACGATTTAAATTAAAATCGTCTCGTGTATAATAATCAATCTTCATCTTCGTCGTACTCATCGTATTCTGGAATACTAAATGCATTTGGATCAAACGCAGGATACGGAGGTACACCAATCATGCCATATGGGGCTGGATAGGGCGCCCTTGGGTCCTGAAAGCCATAAGGTACCTGCTGTTGGTACTGTGGATAAGGCTGCTGTGGTGCATAGTCTTCAGGTCTTGGTTCACCGCATCCGCAGTCTCCCTGCTGCTGTGGCGCATATTGCTGCCCATAATGGTAAGGCGCGTTTCCATAACCATCGGAAGAACTTTCATAATGGCCACCCGTCATAGCTCCTTGTACTTGTGGATACATCGGTGCTTGATGATAGGCCGGATAAACGGGCTGCTGATATCCCCATGGAGGCGGACAAGGAGAACATTGTACCGGTCCATAGCAGCTGTGTGGCATCATTGGATACATTGGCATCGGTGCCATGTGAGCGCCCATCGCATGTTCTTCAAACGACTCGTTTTCATAACCGTGATGATACATTGGAGCCTGTTGATACATTGGCATTGGATATGGCTGCGGTGCATACATTGGCGGAGGACACGGCATGTAATTAAACCCGCAGCCTGGCATTACAGGCGATATCGGCATGATTGGGTAACATGGCATTTGAGGAGGCATTTCTATACTCTCCATCTCAGGACTTTCTGGCGATTCATGCTTAGGCATTTCTTTTGGTGCTTCTTTTTTTGGAGCCTGCATCGCCATATTAACGGTGTAATAATTGTTAATATCAATCTCAGGTGCAATTGGCTTTAATTTAGGAAGCTTTGGCGCAACTGGCATTTCTTTTTTAGGCTGCGCAATTGGTGCTTCTTTTTTAGGCTGCGCGACCGGCGCTTCTTTCTTTGGCTGCGCAATCGGCGCTTCCTTTTTCGGTTGAGCAATCGGTGCTTCTTTCTTTGGCTGGGCAATTGGTGCTTCTTTTATCGGTTGCATAAACGGTGTTTGAGCAGGCTGATTAGCTGACTTTTTCTCATCCGGACTTTCATCAATTTCCGTTACTGGATAAGCTTTTGTGGATTGGTCACTATAAGGGTGTTGAACTTTAGGCATTTCTTTTATACCAGGTGAAGGAGCTCCTTCTTTTTGAACAGGCACTCCGCTTGTCGGCACTTTAATTTTCATTCCAGGCATGATCATGTCTGGATTGCTTAATTGAGAATTCGCTTTTTTTAACTCTTCAAAATTAACCCCATACTTTTCAGCGATTTTCCAAAGGGTATCCCCTTTTTGAACGATATGGATTTTCAACGTCATTCCCCTCCCGAGTAGAGTCTCTGCCATCTATATGTGCAAAATCAAAGTAAGTTCTGTTTGTTCATCACAAGATATGCCTTGAACCATTTTTTTATTCATTTTGCCCACAGTTTGGTTCAAGTTTTTATGATAAAGAAAAAAAGACTTATCAACACAAACAATATGTCAATAAGTCTTCTTTTAGACCTTCTCTTTTTAATTGTCTTAAAAATCTTTATGCTCGTTCTAACATATTCGTTAGCGCTTTGATCGCCCCTTGTGCTGTATGTTTATCCACCTTGATTTGATTCACTTCTGTTCCTTCTTCGATGCTTTCTAAAGCCCACAGCAAGTGAGGCAAATCAATTCGGTTCATCGTCAAACAAGGACACATATAGGGATTAAGCGAAACAATTTCTTTATCCGGATGACTGTTGATAATCCGTTTTACTAAGTTCATTTCCGTGCCAATGGCCCATTTAGAGCCTGAAGGGGCTTTTTCAATTGTATCAATAATATATTTTGTAGAACCTGCATAATCTGATTTTTGCACCACTTCATAAGAACATTCCGGATGAACAATAATATTCATCTCAGGCTGCTTCTCGCGTAAATAATCAATATTTTTAACCGTGAAATTTTCATGCACAGAACAGTGACCTTTCCACAGAATCACCTTGATATTGTTTATTTCCCCTTCATATTCAAGCATTTCTTCAATAGGATTCCAAATGGCCATTTCATCTAGTCCAACACCTAAATCATAAGCTGTGTTTCTGCCCAAATGCTGATCTGGCAAAAAGAGAATGCGCTCTTTTTTAGAAAATGCCCACTCCACCATATTTTTTGCATTTGAAGATGTTACAGTTGCCCCATCATGTTCGCCTACAAAAGATTTAATTGCAGCTGTAGAATTCACATACGTAAGCGGAATAATTGTATCTCCGAAAAGATCCTGTAAGACAGGCCAGGCCTTTTCTGTTTGCTGAATAGTAGCCATATCAGCCATTGAACAGCCAGCTCGCATATCGGGTAAAATGACTTTTTGATTTTCAGCTGTTAAAATATCAGCTGTTTCTGCCATGAAGTGAACGCCGCAAAACACAATATGCTCAGCTTCTCTATTTTCAGCTGCTATTTGAGCCAGCTGTAAGGAGTCTCCTACCGCATCTGCAAATTCGTACACTTCATCTTTTTGATAATGATGGCCGAGCAGAAACAATTTGCTTCCGAGCTTTTTCTTGATTTCTAGTACTCTTTTTTTCATTTCATTTTCTGTGAGCTCTATATATTTAGCGGGCAGCGTTTGCTGCTGAAGCGTTTGTAATAAACTCATGATTTCCTGTTCCCCTTTCTGTTAATAAGTCCAAGCTGATATCGATAGCCCCTGCTGAATGCGTTAAAGCTCCAAGTGAAATATAGTCCACTCCGCTGTCTCTAAAAGAATGGAGCGTGCCAAGCGTAATTCCACCGGATGCTTCTGTGACAATATGATCCGGAACCAGTGGTATCCAATCTTTAATGACTTCTGGAGAACAGTTATCGAACATAATGACATCTGCTCCTGCCTCTATTGCTTCTAGCAACTGACTTTTGTTTTCAATTTCTACTTCCACCTTAACCATATGTCCAACCTGCTCTCTTACTTTCACAACAGCGTCTAGAATAGATCCTGCATGTGCAATATGGTTATCTTTTAACATGACGCCATCGTACAATCCAAAACGATGATTATAACCTCCTCCAGCACGAACGGCATACTTCTCTAACATTCTCATACCAGGCGTTGTTTTTCGCGTGTCACATATACGCGTATGTGAGCTGCCAAGCAGCGCTACGGCTTTGTCCGTCATCGTGGCAATGCCACTCATTCTTTGAAGTAAGTTTAAGATTACCCGTTCACCGGTCAAAATAGATCGCACGGGTCCTGAAACGGTAGCTATTTTATCTCCAGGATTAAGAACATCTCCATCTTTTTTCTCCAAATTCACTTTCACGTTAGGGTCTATTAAATGAAATCCTTCTTTAATCAATTCCACTCCTGCGATAATACCTGATTGCTTTGCCGTGAACACAGCTTCCCCTTGGTCAGACGGAGAAAAAATAGCTTCACAGGTTATATCTCCATCTCCAATGTCTTCTATAAAAAAAGACTGCAATAGTTTTTGTAATTTCAACGTGTTCATTGTGCTACCTTCACCTTTCTTTTTAGATTTTCTTGCTTATAAAATCAATGATTGTTTTGTTGAAGCAGCAGACTGCTTAATAATTCGCTTATGCTCCCATTCTTGGTTTTCATGCGGAAAGTCACTTCGGTAATGACCTCCTCTACTTTCTTTTCTTGCAAGAGAGGACTCGGCAATAAGCAGACCTGCAGTTAGCATATTGCAGATGGTCGCAGCTTTCCTCGAATATATAACTTCTTGGTCAAGAGGTATTCCATCCAGATAATTTGTGAATTCATGCACAATAGTAGCCAATTCGTTTTCATGACGAATGATTCCTACACAATCCATCATTTTATGCTGAATTTGTCTTGTGGCAGGCAGTGTTTTAGGCACGTCTTTATAGATGTAACGGGCGGGGGGATAACGAGATATCGTTCTCGCTTTATGTAAAATATGACGCCCTGTCCGTTTTCCAAATACAAGACACTCTAACAATGAATTGCTTGCTAGACGATTTGCTCCATGAACGCCTGTAGAAGAAGCTTCCCCCACGGCATACAATCCTTCAACGCTTGTTTGTCCGTAACCATCTACTTCAATTCCACCCATTAAAAAATGTGCGCCTGGAGTAACAGGTATTCGTTTTTTGTCCAGTTGAATTTTATACTTCCGACACAGTGCCGTAATCGTAGGAAATTTTTGTTGGAAATGAGCCACTTTTTCAATGTCTAAAAATATGGATCTTCCTTTTTTTATTTCATTAAAAATTGTCCTTGCTACAACATCTCGCGGTGCTAAATCCTTAAAGGGATGAACGCCTTCCATTATGCGTTCATTCCATTCATTTACCAGTACGCCACCTTCACCTCGAACCGCTTCGGATACTAGACCTTTCGCTTCATTTTGATACAAAAGCGTCGGATGAAACTGAACAAATTCTAAGTCCGCTAATTTTGCTCCAGCCCTGTACGCAAGCGCTAGCCCATCTCCCGTCGCAAGCGGCTGGTTGGATGTATGCTTGTACAAAGCGCCGATTCCTCCGGTAGCAATAACCGTTTGACGAGCATGATATATAGTAATTTTATTGTTTTCCCCTTGTCCAATAGCACCTCTGCACGTTCCATCTACAGTTATTAAATGCTGAATCATTTCGTTTTCAATCACTGTAATATATGGCAGTACTTCTTTTTTCAAAAAAGCGAACAGCGCTTGTCCTGTTGCATCCCCGCCTGCATGGAGAATACGATTCGTACGATGGGCTCCTTCTTTTCCAAAATGCAGCGTACCATCTGGATTTTTATCAAACTTCATTCCTTTATGAATCAATTCATTTACTACAGCCGCACCTTCTTCCACTAAAGTGCGTACCGCTTGTTCATTGCAATGCTTATTGCCCGCAACCAACGTATCATAGAGATGTTCACTCCAGTGATCGCTGCTTCCAATAGCAGCTGCTACTCCGCCTTGAGCAAGAACTGAGTTATTGCGGTCAATTTTCCCTTTCGTTACCATTACAACTCTGTTATGACGACACAGTTCATAAGCTGCAGAAAACGCTGCTAATCCGCTTCCAATAATTAAAACATCCGTCTCTAACATTTTACACCTCTTTATTTACATGTGTCTTGACACCTATATTTACATATTATTAAATGAAAGACAAGAAGTTTTTTTATCGGAGGGAGAAAATGATTTATCTGGACTATGCAGCAACAACGCCAATGAGACAAGAAGCAATTGAGGTATATACTGAAGCCGCAACAAGCTATTATGGAAACTCCAGCAGTCTTCACACACTTGGAACACAAGCAGAAAATTTACTGACTCTATGCAGAAAAAAATTAAGCCTGTTAGTAAATTGTCGAGAGGATGATCTTTTTTTTACAAGCGGGGGAACAGAAGCTAATTACTTAGCTATTCATTCTCTTTTAAAAGGAAAAAATGATGAAAGAAAACATATAGTGACAACGAAACTTGAACATTCTTCAGTCCTTCATACGTTGCAGCAGCTTGAAAAAGAAGGATTTTCCCTATCTTACGTACCTGTAGATCAAAACGGAGTTGTGTCCGTAGACGACTTAAAGAAGACGATTCGACCTGATACTGTGCTAGTAGCCATTCAGCACATCAATCATGAGCTGGGTACAATTCAGCCAGTTGAGGATATTGGCCATTTTTTATCTAAAAAAGAAATTCTCTTTCACTGTGATTGTGTTCAATCTTTTGGTAAGCTTCCTATTGATGTTAAAAAGCTCAAAGCTGATAGCATCTCAGTCTCTAGTCATAAAATTTACGGACCAAAAGGTGTAGGAATGGTATACATGAATTCAAGTTCTTCTTGGAAGCCTATTTACCATAAAGCAACTCATGAAAAAGGCTTTCGCCCTGGGACTGTAAATACAGCGGGCATTGCTGCCTTTACTGCAGCAGCTGAATACGCATATGCAGAAATGAAGACCGTTCAAAGCCATTATGAGCGCTTAAAATCGTACTTACTGGAAAACCTAGAGCCTCTTGCTCCTTTTATAGAAGTAGAAGGCCTTGGGAACTCTCATTTTCCTGGAATTATTGGACTGACGTTTTCAAACATACAGGGTCAATATGTTATGTTACAATGTAATCGTCACGGAATTGCTATCTCTACGGGAAGTGCCTGTCATGTAAATCAGCAGGAACCATTAGCTTCTCTACTTGCGATTGGCAAATCGACTGAGAATGCTAAGAACTTTGTACGTATTTCATTCAGTCAACATTCAACGTTTAAGCATATTGATCGACTCATATCCGTTTTTCATTTATTGCAGCAAGAATTTATGACAGTGTAAAAGGAGGGATTAAAGGTGCCAGGAACTCAAAAGAAAATTCTTGGAGAAGAAAGAAGAGAACTTATTCTACAATGGTTACAAACAGAGAATAAACCAATGACAGGCAGTGAGCTTTCGAAACGAACGAACGTTAGCCGCCAAGTCATTGTACAAGATATTTCGCTGCTTAAAGCTAAAAATGAGCCCATTATCGCAACGAGCCAAGGATATATTTACATTCAAAATCCATCTCAAACTACCGTGCATCAGCGAATTATTGCTTGTCAGCATACGCCAGAAGATGCTGAAAAGGAGCTTCTCCTGCTTGTTGACCACGGCGTTCTCGTAAAAGATGTAACCGTTGAACACCCTGTGTATGGTGAATTAACGGCTTCCGTTATGATTCAAACCCGAAAAGAAGTAGAAACGTTTATAGAAAAAATTCAAGAAACAAACGCAACTTATTTATCCCAGCTAACAGATGGGATTCACCTTCATACGATTGAAGCAGATACAATTGAAAAACTGAATGCTGCCTGCTTAGCTCTTGAAGCAGAAGGCTATTTAGTTTCGAATGAATAAAAAGGTGTTATAACAAACAAAAATCCCGCTTTAAAGCGGGATTTCTGTTTCAAGTAGTGTATGGGGATAGCTTCCTAAAAGCTCTACGCTACAGCCTAGTGCCTCAAGTTCAGCCATAGCCCCAGGGATTAATACTTCATCCATTTTTTGTTCAATATCAACGATAAAGAAATAGTTTCCAAGCCCTGTTTTCATAGGACGGGATTCAATTTTAGACAGATTTAGCTTACGCCAGGAGAAGGCTGAAAGCACTTGATGAAGCGCTCCTGCCTGATCAGATGGAAGTGTAATCATTAACGTTGTCTTGAACCCTTTTCCAGCTAAAAATGGCACCTCTTGCGCTCCATCTTTATGCAAAATAACAAATCTTGTTGTATTATGATCATAATCATGAATGTTCGGGCAGGCAATATGTAATCCATATTCATGGGCTGCTAACCCATTCGCAATAGCTCCAATATTAAGCTCAGGGTGTTCGCTTACATACTTCGCAGCAAACGCCGTTGATGTCATCTCTTCTACTGCAGTTGACGTACATTCTCCGTGTAAAAATTTATGACACTGCGCAATCGCATGAGGATGAGAATAAATCGTTTCAATGTTTTTCCACTGTTCTGCACGAGATGGATGAACCATTAAATGCTGACGAATCGGAAGCACAATCTCCCCAACAATCGGCAGACGACGTTCATGAATAAGATAATCAAGTGTTAAATTTACAGATCCTTCAAGTGCATTTTCTAACGGTACAATTCCATACTCAATTTCTCCGTTATCCACTGCATCAATGCATGCCGGAATTGTTTTGTATGGAATATGGTCGTGCTGTTTAAATATGCCTTGGACGGCTACATGTGTAAATGTTGCCTTTGGTCCTAAATATCCTACTTTCCCCACAATCATGCCTCTCCTTATCTATATCTGTTTGCCATTATGCCCCTGAACCAAGCACGTCCACTTTATCTACAAACTCTAAGCTTTTCAGTCTTCGCAGCATTTCATTTAATTCAACATTCATGCTTGCTGTATCTAATGAAAGAGTTACGTTGGCACGCCCTTGTAAAGGGATGGTTTGGTGAATCGTTAACACATTGCATCCCGATGATGCAACGGTGCTCAATAAATGTGATAAAGTTCCTGATCGATCTTCAATATGAAAAAATAGTGAAATAATTCGCTGTTTGACAACCGTCTGAAACGGAAAGACCGTGTCGCGGTACTTATAAAAAGCACTGCGACTCAAGTCTACGGCTTGTACAGCATCTGCTACCGATTCAGCTTTTCCCCGTTCAATTAACAGCTTCGCATCCAATGTTTTTTTCATCGCTTCTGGTAATACATCTTCGCGAACTAAATAAAACTGCTTATCGCTCTTATGCAAGTAAAGCCCCTCCCCTTATCCTATGAACAACAATTAGTCAATAAATTCAAATTCATATTCAAACAGCTTTACAATATCGCCATCTTTTGCTCCTCGTTCACGAAGGGCTTCATCGACGCCCATGCCTCGAAGCTGACGCGCAAATCGACGAACGGATTCTTCACGTGAGAAGTCGGTCATCTTGAATAATTTTTCGATTTTTTCACCGCTTAATACGTATGAGCCATCGCTATCACGCGTAATAACAAATTCCACTTCTTTCTTTTCATGCTTGTACAATACGCGGTGCATAGATAGATCTTCCTCTTCTTGCATTGGGAATTCCGGCGTAGTTTCTACAAGATCAGCTACTGTAAATAACAGTTCGCGGATTCCATTACGCGTTGCTGCAGAAATTGGAAAGACTTTCACTTCGTCTCCTACTTTTTCTTTGAATGCAGCCAGATTCTCTTCAGCTTGCGGGATATCCATTTTATTTGCTACCACTACTTGCGGACGTTCAGTTAAACGCATATTATATTGACGCAGCTCTTCATTAATAGTTAAGTAATCTTCATATGGATCGCGGCCTTCTAAACCTGACATATCGATTACATGGACAATAACGCGGGTACGTTCAATGTGACGTAAAAACTGATGACCTAATCCTACACCTTCATGTGCACCTTCGATTAGCCCTGGTAAATCTGCCATCACAAAACTGCGATTGTCTTCTGTTTCAACTACTCCTAAATTCGGATTAATTGTTGTAAAATGATATTCAGCAATTTTTGGCTTTGCAGCAGACGTTACGGATAATAACGTTGACTTTCCAACACTTGGAAAACCAACTAATCCTACATCGGCTAATACTTTTAATTCAAGAATTACATTTCTCTCTTTACCTGGCTCTCCATTTTCTGAAAGCTCCGGTGCTGGATTTGCAGGTGTAGCAAAACGCGTATTCCCACGCCCTCCGCGTCCACCTTTAGCAATCACTGCGCGCTGGCCGTGCTCAACTAAATCAGCAATCGTTTCGTTCGTATCTTCATCTAACACAACCGTACCTGGTGGAACTTTTACAACCATCGGCTCAGCGTTACGTCCGTGCTGTCCTTTTGACATTCCATGTTCACCGCGGCTTGCTTTAAAGTGACGCTTATAGCGGAAATCCATCAGCGTACGCAATCCTTCTTCTACTTCAAAGATGACATCTGCACCGTGACCACCGTCACCACCTGCAGGACCTCCTTTTGGTACGTACTTTTCGCGACGAAAGGCAACCATTCCATTTCCTCCGTCGCCACCTTTTACATATACCTTGACCTGATCTACAAACATTTCTTTTTCACTCCGTTCTATATCTTAGCTCCTGCAATAGCAAAAGCGCTGTTAACTTATTGTGAGCATAAGGCTAAATTCATCTTCAGACATATGCTGTTCAACCAATGCAACTCCTTGAGCGCACTCATAACATTGTAGCTTGTTTTGTAGCTTCTGTATATCTGTTAGTATTCCACTAAAGTCAAAAAAGAAACGAATTCCCTGTTCTTCAATGCATACTGAAATACTCAAATAGTTTTCTGCATGATAATCAACATATTTTTCGAGTGCTTCTGTCAAATAGCAACACCAGTTGTATACGAACTCATCGTATTGTGATAAATCCTTCAATTCTCCGAGCACTTCCACATCTAAGCGAACAGCATGGTTATTCCAATGATAGGTCATAACAAAGCCCGCAAACAGTCGCATATTGATGTTTGTTAACTTGGATTCATGTTTGGATTCATTTACAATTTCTTCAATGATTTCATTCGCTCGATCAAGCCGATTCAACGCTAGATTGCCTTTGATTAATTGCAGCTTATTTAACCAATCATGCCGCGCGTATCTTAATACCTCTACGACATCCCATTCTTTTTCCATCTTAGCACTCCTAACTTTGACTCGAGCATAAGTATTTCACAACGCTGACAAACATCTCGTATCAATCTTCTTAGATATGTTCGATTATAACAAATTCCAATGGGTAATAGGTGAAATATTCTACAAAAAGAAAACTCTAACCTACTTGGGTTAGAGTTTTCTTTTTGTATCTTATGCTTCTTGAGCAACAGGGTATACAGATACTTTTTTACGGTCACGACCGAAACGTTCAAATTTAACGATACCGTCGATTTGAGCGAATAAAGTATCATCTCCACCACGACCTACGTTTGCACCTGGGTAAATTTTAGTACCGCGTTGACGGTATAAAATTGAACCACCAGATACGAATTGGCCATCAGCACGTTTAGCACCAAGACGTTTCGAGATTGAATCACGACCGTTTTTAGTACTACCTACTCCTTTTTTAGAAGCGAAGAATTGAAGGTCTAATCTTACTAACATGACATCCACCTCCTGTTTAGTTGTCGTTAATTTTTATATAATTACTGTAATCTAATTCGATCGTTTTCAGTGAAACAACCATACCTTCTAATAGCAATTGAATCTGTTCCAATGTGAACGAATCCACATCTTTTGGAATCTCACAACGGAGATACCCACCATCTCCACCTTGCTCTAAGTGCGGTTCAACCCCACTTATTGAAAAGATAGCATTAATTGTTCCAAATGAAACTGCAGATGCTCCCGCACAAACAAGATCTTTTCCGTGTTCGGAAAAGTCAGCATGTCCACTCATCGTGAACCCGTCAACTTTCTTATTTGCATCACGAGAAATCGTCACCTTAATCATTTGTTATAATTACGCGTTGATAGCGTCGATTACAACTTTTGTGTAAGGTTGACGGTGACCTTGCTTACGACGATAGTTTTTCTTTGCTTTGTATTTAAATACAGTGATCTTTTTAGCGCGACCTTGTTTTTCAACTTTAGCCGTAACTGTTGCACCTTCTACGAAAGGAACACCAACTTTCACGCTGTCGCCACCTACAAATAATACTTTGTCAAAAGTAACTGTTTCGCCTTGTTCACCAGCAAGTTTTTCAACGTAGATTGCTTGACCAGCCTCTACTTTAATTTGCTTACCACCAGTTTCAATAATTGCGTACATTCTCTGCACCTCCTCTAAAAACTAAGACTCGCCATCACAGGTGTTCAAGTGAACTTAAAACCTGTTCTGAGCGGTTGTAGCACGGGTGCTACAAACCAACATATTAAATCTTACTACAAATCAAAGGTTAGTGTCAATTGGAATTCATGTTTTCTTCTAAAATTTTATATAGAAGCAGAGACCCTTTTTTGGATCTGCTCATTCGACCCCAATTGACGCAAAACAAATGCGTTTGTATAATCATCGCTTGGCGTAAGATATACGGTTTTTTTTACCATTTTCTCTAGAGCGTTGAGAAATCCTTGCGCCTTTATTTCATTTATAACATCACTTCGCGTCTCAATCCAAATAGCCTCTTCTTCCGCGCCTCGATGTTCCCAAATTACACGTTCAATTTGAAAAGCAGCCGTTTTAGAATCAATCACTTTACCTGTTCCTTCACACACTTCACAAGGCATAGTTAATGTTGATCCAATACTATTGCGCACTTTCTTCCGCGTTAATTGCAATATGCCGAGCTCTGTAAAGCCAACTACATTCGTCCGCACTTCATCTTGTTCACATAGCTTTTTCATGTATCTTTCTACTTCTGTCCGATCTTCTTTGTGAGGCATATTTATAAAATCAATTAAGATCATGCCGCCTAAGTGACGTAATTGCATCTGTTTGGACAGTTCATACGCAGCTTCCATATTTGTTTGAAGCATTGTCTTTCGAATATTATCTTTTCCTGAAAACTTCCCCGTGTTCACATCCACGACCGTCATCGCTTCCGTTTCGTCAATAACGATATAGCCTCCGCTTTTGAGCCACACGATTCGCTTTAAAAGCTTCTCTATTTGCCGTTCCACATCGTAAAAAGAGAAAATATTTTCATTTCCTTTATAGTACTCTATTGACGAGTTAGGGTAGGTAGTTTGAAGATGCTGATATAGGTCGAAGTCATCTACTACTATCCCATCAATTCCTTGTTGAAGTGCGGCTTGCACTCTTGTTTCGAGAAAATCTTGTCCTTTGCTGACTAGGGCAGGAGCTTTCATTCCCTGTGTCTGTCGTTCAAGGTGCTCATATTTTTTCTGTAGCTCTTTTACTTTATGTTGGACCGCGGCTTCTGATTTTTCTGCAATCGCTGTTCGAAATAAAAAGCCTTCCATCCCTTGTTTTAACCGCTCACCAAGCTGTTTCCACTGTTGTCGTTTTGGCTCAGCTATTTTTTTGGATACAGCGACATAGTTTCCGTGCGGTAAATATACAAGCTCATCAGAAGAAAATTCAATGATACCCGTCAGCTTGGGCCCTTTTGTCCCAATGCCTTCTTTTACAACTTGAACTAATACTTTTTCTCCTTCACGAATAAAAGCAGACATCGGCTGCTGATCTTTATGAGGATTCTCTGACTGCTGATAGGATACAAGTTCATTTCGATGAATAAATCCGTTCATTGATAAACCGATATCGATAAAGGCTGCTTGCATATGCGGCAGTACTTTTACTACTTTACCCCAATATATATCACCAATAATTTGATTCTCGCTTTGTTCTTGTAAATAGATTTTTTCTAGTGCTTTATCGTTTATCACGGCTATACGTTTTGAAGAAGTAGCCGCGTTAATAATACATGCCTTCACATACATTGCCTCACTTTAATCTAAATTCACAGGAAAAAGTTCGGTCAGTGCAACCGAACTTTTTTCATTCTATTCTATGTTACTAGAAATCAGTAAACTGTTACAAGTTCGTCTAGTTGGCTATTTGTTCTTTTTTCTACAAAGTAAGCGTGTAAAAGTTCATTTTCATCAATTTGTACATGCTCGCCTGTTTGAGATGTAGCAATAATCATATGCTTACAACCTCTTTGGAATTTTTGCAGAACTTGATGGAGCGTCTCACTGGTTGATACACTTAGTGTTTTTAAAGCTCCAATTGGATGCTCTTTGCCATGATATCTCTCCAACAAAAAGCGCATGTAGACAAATTGCCTGCTCTTCCATTCCAAATATCCGGATATAATTAAAAATGAAATAACAATCCATAAGTGCAGCTGAAAAGGATGCATAATGACGGCGTAAATAATACCGACAGCTAAAAAAAACGTTGATAACCGGAGCGCAAGCTTATGCGCTTCTAAAAATGGTAAAGACCGACTGCAAATTAAAAAAAGCAGCTTCCCTCCGTCCAATGGCCAAATGGGCAAAAGATTAAACAGTAAAATCACCGTGCATTGAAACATAAATTGCTCATACGTTTCGAAGGACAACACATTTATTTTCATTAATAAGAAAGCAGCTCCAAACATCCAGAGATGCTGAAGAGGTCCACTTATTGTCACAATAAACTCTTCTCGAAATGGACGATTCCCATGTTCATCTACTTCTGCTACTCCCCCAAAAGGTAAGAGCATAATTCTGCGAATCCGCCAAGAAAAATACTGAGCCGCTACGGCGTGGCCCAGTTCATGAATAATTACAATAATAAATAGCAAAAAAAGCTGCTTTACCGTAGCCGTTAAGATACCAATTACGAAAATCCCCCAAAACAATGGATGAATGTGAATTTTCATCAATAACGAAAAAGCACTATTCAAATTGAATCACCTGACTAGGATCAACAAACTTATCGCCTTTTTTAATAGCAAAATAGAATGTTCCAGCATCGCCTTTTTTACTGTTTTCCACAATTCCTACTTCTTTGCCTTTATTCACAAAATCATACATACTAACATTGATTTTTTTGAGCTGTCCATACCAAGTTTCGGTTCCATCGGCATGTTGAATAATAACGGTATTCCCAGTATCATCACGTTTTCCTACATACCTTACGATACCTTCACTCATTGCTTCTACAACCGAATCCACTCCTGTTTGAACCGTCACGCCTTGCTTACTTTGAGCAAATGTTTCCGTTACTTTCCCTGAAGCTGGAGTAGCATATTCTCCGCTTACACTTTGCTCCATTTTGCTAGACTCTTTATTCGGCAATAGCGTTAACGGCTTCCCAAATTTATCTTCATACCAGGAGGAAACAGCTGCAAACTGAAATTCTTTATCCATTGTTTGTTGAACCACTACTCTGGCCTGTTCAAAAGTAGGAGAAGCGTTCTTGAACATAATTCCTACAATTAACACTAAGCAGGCTGAAGCTAAAATTTTAAATAAAAAGCGTTCTTTTCGAAATAACGGGTGGTATTCCTTTGCTGATGGTGTGTATTCAACCGCAGAATAATCCATCGATCCATATTTTTCTTCTTCACTCATTAAGGACGTATGAAGAGGTTCTTGAGGAAGACGCTTCGTTGTATTTAATTGTTTTCGCTTACGCTCAGCAATTCGTTTACGGATTTCATCAGCACGTCGATTCATGATTCATCATTCTCCTTGTTCTTATCGTATAATCAACTATATGACTTGTCCGTGGAGCTTATGACAGCTTGACTCTACAAAATCAAACAAATAAAAAAAGCTTCCTCTATCGGAAGCTTTTTAAGAACGAACACCAAAGAATCGTTTAATACGTGCAAACATTCCCTTATCTTCTTCATCCAATGATTGAAGAGGAACCGTTTCACCTAGAATACGTCTTGCAATATTACGATATGCAATTGATGCTTTGCTTGATGGATCCATGACAATTGGTTCACCGTTGTTAGAAGCACGAATAACATTTTCATCGTCAGCAACGATTCCAATTAAATCAACAGCCAGAAGCTGAGAAATTTCTTCCACGTCCAGCATGTCTCCATTTTTCATCATATGACTACGGATTCGGTTAATAACCAGTTTTGGAGACTCGATATCCTCTTGCTCCAATAATCCAATAATACGGTCAGCATCACGAACAGCTGAAACTTCCGGTGTTGTCACAACGAGTGCCTTATCAGCGCCAGCTACGGCGTTCTTATAGCCTTGTTCAATACCAGCTGGGCAATCAATAACCACATAGTCATAGTCTTGCTTTAACTGAAGAACTAACTCTCGCATTTGTTCTGGTTGAACAGCTGTTTTGTCACTCGTTTGAGCAGCAGGAAGTAAGTACAAACATTCAAAACGCTTGTCCTTAATCAAGGCTTTTTGCGGTTGGCATCGACCTTCTACCACGTCTACAAGATCATAAATAATACGATTTTCAAGCCCCATTACAACATCCAAGTTGCGTAAGCCGATATCAGTGTCTACTAGACACACGCGCTTTCCAGCTAATGCTAGAGCAGTACCTAAATTGGCTGATGTCGTTGTTTTTCCAACTCCACCTTTACCAGACGTAACAACAATAGCCTCTCCCACTGTCAAATTCTCCTTTCTACCCTGGTCAAATTCGGTCTTAGATGCGGTAAAGTTTGCACGCGATCTATCACCATTTGATCATTATCATCTAAGTATGCACATTCCATTATATTCTCTTCCTTCTCACTGCGCTCTTCTTCTGATCGGGTAATGATATCAGCAATGCGCAGCTGTGAAGGTTTCATTAACGATGCAGCAATAACGGCGTTTTTATTGCCGCGATATCCTGCATGAGCAATCCCTTTTAAAGCACCTAATACAAATAAATTCCCTCCAGCTACAACGGTTCCTCCGGGATTTACGTCTCCGACTAGAAGCAAATCGCCTTCTACATGGAGAACCTGTCCTGAACGAACTACCTTTGTAACAGATACTAATTCACTTTCTTCTCTTACGCGGACTGCATCTTGCTTTAAAATAACGTTACTATCAATTTGTTTAACTACTAAATACTGATTTTCTTCTATGAGCGCCTTCAATTCGGTTTCCTGCTCTGTAGTTAAATAACGATTTCCGATTTTGACATACACTGTGACGATCTGATCGGCATCGCCATGCTTATTTGTCAAAAGCTTCGTCTTAAGTTCCGTCAAAAGCTCTGCAAATGAACATGTATCATTGAGATGCAACGTTAATCCATCTTTTGTTCCTTTAATTGTCACATTTTGTTGCTTTTGTTTATTCAAGACGCTCACCTCAACGAATATATAATTTCGACAGAGACTTACTCAATTCCTTTTTTTCGTTTCTTCAATCAGCATTTTTATCCTATCATGAACGAGAAGCGTAATATATGTTCCGATCAGCGTTCATCGATAAATTTAGCGAAATATTGAAAACATCTTTGAAGCGGAAATGCAAAAATGAGTGCAAATATGGCATTTAAAATGATGGTTGCGTAAAATCGCTCTTGCAAGAAGCGACCAATGGTCATATCAGATATATTAATAATGCTATTAATTCCATATACATAAAACTCAATAATGGCTACAGCTAATAGCGACATGCAGATTACGATAAGCGTATTTTGCTGAAAAATCTTCATTAGTTTTGATACGATATAGCATACGGCCGGCAATCCAAGCGCGTATACTCCTAAGACATCCGTAAAGGCAATATCGTACATGAATCCAAGGATTACCCCATATAGCATCGCTTGCTTTGGGTGATAATACACTGACATAAAAGCCAGTACCACTACAACAAAGTGAGGCGATAGAATCCAGTCTCGCCATGGTGATGCCATGGCGATAAAATTAACAAAGATACTTTCAAACATAAAAACGACAAGCACGAGAATAGGAAGGACAAACCGCTTCATCAGTTAGCCTCCTCCGCCCCTAAATCGTCTTCAGCAGCGGGCGCACTTCTTTTAGCTACAACTACGTTATCTAGGTCATACAAGTCAGCAGCAGGTTTGATATAAGCTTTTTTCGTTAATCCATATTCATCAGGCTCAATTTTTGTGATAACGCCAATTGGAAGATTGCTAGGGAAAATGCCGTCTTCTTGTCCTAGACCGGACGTTACTACTTTTTGCTTTTCTTTAATATCAGCATCAAATGGAATACGACGCATAACAAGCGCCTGTTCTTTATCATCATAGCCTTCAATTAAACCAAATACTTCTTTTTTAGCCTGAATTTTAGCAGATACACGGTTTGTACGATCTGATGAACTAATTAACTGCACAGTAGATGTGAACTTAGATGCATGCTTCACTTTACCAATCAGCCCTTCAGGAGTCATAACAGCCATATTTTCCTGCACATTATGAACCGTCCCTTTATCAATGGCAATTACCTCATGCCAACGGTCTGGATTACGAGCAATAACTGTTGCTTCGATTGGGTTGTATTGACTTAAATCCGTTTTTTTGTCGAGCTGTGCTCTTAATTTTTTATTTTCTTGCTGCAAAGCGTTGGCTTTCGTTTCTAATTGCATGCGTTCGTCTAAACGAGCTTTTAATACCTCGTTTTCTTCGTATGTACGCTTTAAGTCACCTACATTCTGAAAGAAACCCGCTACAAATTGTGCGGGTTCATTAAAGGTAGCCTGAACAAGACCAACCGTATCTTTGACAAACTGTTCAGGCCACGTTACATTTTTACGACCATTTAACGAAAAACCAATCAATGCCACTAATACAATAATACTGACTAATAAAATAACTAAACGTTTATTTAAGAAAAATTGTGGCACGATCTACACCTCTTAATATTTAGCGATATGAATCGCTTGTACGATTTTTAAATAAATCAATGTGTTCTAACGCTTTACCAGTTCCAATTGCAACACAGTCAAGCGGATCTTCTGCGATGACAACCGGCATATTTGTTTCTTCACTAATAACTTTATCTAAATTACGTAGCAATGCGCCACCGCCTGTTAATACAATACCGCGATCCATAATATCTGCCGCAAGTTCAGGTGGTGTTTTTTCTAATGTACTTTTTACTGAATCTACAATAGAAGCCACTGTGTCTTTTAGCGCTTCTGCAATTTCTTCTGCTGAAATTTCGATTGTTTTCGGTAGACCTGTTAGTAAGTCACGTCCGCGAATTTCCATGTTTTCAATACCTTCTGGAATTCCGGCAGAACCGACTTCTACTTTTAATGCTTCTGACGTACGCTCACCGATCATTAAATTGTAATTCTTGCGAATATATTGAATAATCGCTTCATCCATCTCGTCCCCAGCGATACGGATTGACTGACATGTTACGATTCCTCCTAAAGAAATAATCGCAACTTCTGTTGTTCCTCCGCCAATATCTACTACCATACTTCCCGTTGGCTCCCAAACCGGTAGATTGGCGCCGATTGCTGCAGCAAACGGTTCTTCAATTGTATACGCATCACGCGCGCCAGCCTGACGAGTCGCATCAATAACGGCACGTTTCTCAACAGCTGTAATGCCAGAAGGTACACAAACCATTACATACGGCTTACCCGCAAACAAACTTTTTGTTTTTTGAGCTTGATTGATGTAATATTTCATCATCGTCGCAGTTGTTTCGTAATCTGCAATAACTCCATCTTTCATTGGACGAAGGGCTACTACGTTCCCAGGTGTACGACCAATCATATTTTTTGCATCGTTACCTACCGCAACGATTTGTTTTGTATCAGTTTGCAAAGCCACAACAGACGGCTCACGCACAACAATTCCTTTTCCTTTTACATAAACGAGCGTATTTGCAGTACCCAAATCTATTCCAAGGTCTCTAGTACCGATTCCAAACATGTGTCTCTTCCTTTCTCTTACCAAAATGCAAAGGTAAAAATTCCATAATTCAATTTCTTCATTTCATAAGTAACATTTTTTATTTTCTATACTTTTTTCATAGATGTCAACGCCAAATATTGTATGATAAAAAGTCATACTTTGTCTATTAATAACGAATGATTGTAAAGAACTTGTCATTTAAAATCATGACTACTATTATAACCCAAGGATTTTAAAAAGCATAGCCTTACATGTATCCTTTTTCTTTTAAACTAATATATTTTCGATCTCCGATAATTAAATGATCTAACAATTCAATTCCTATGATAAATCCGCACTCTTTTAAGCGCTTCGTTACCTCTATATCTTCTCTGCTGGGAGTAGGGTCGCCGGAGGGATGATTATGAATACAAATAAGGGATGCAGCTGAACGACGAAAGGCTTCTTTAAATACTTCTCTTGGATGGACAATAGATGAATTGAGGCTTCCGATAAAAATGGTTTGCTTGTGGAGAACTTGATTTTTCGTGTTGAGGTATAAACAGACGAAATGCTCTTGAGACAGCACGCGCATTTCTTCCATCACATAATTAGCTCCGTCTTCAGGGCCATGAATGGTATATCGCTGACTAGATTTCCGCTGTACAATCCTCTTACCTATTTCAATAGCCGCTATAATTTGAATTGCTTTTGCAGGTCCGATACCTTTAATATTCATCATTTCATCAAGCGATGCATGCTGCAAAAGTTGAAGACCTTCAAAATGCGTTAATATGCGATTGGACAGCTGAAGAACAGATTCATCTTTGGTTCCAGTGCGCAGCAAAATAGCAATAAGCTCGTGGTTAGAAAGACTAGAAGCACCCATTGACACAAGGCGCTCTCGAGGTCTTTCATCTTGAGGAAAATCTTTAATTAACAATGATTGATCCAATTTCGCCACTCCTTTTTAGTAAACGAAACCGTATTGTTTTAGCTCACGTATTGTTCGGGAGAGCGGCAAGCCCACCACGGAGAAATAGTCTCCTTCAATTTTTTTAACTAGCGCAGCACCGAGACCTTGAATTCCATAAGAACCAGCCTTATCCATAGGCTCTCCTGACTCTACGTACTGTACGATTTCATCTTGTTCAATCGGCCAAAACTCTACATCTGTTTGTTCATAAAACGTATGAACTTTTGCATTTGATACGAACGCTACTCCAGTTAATACCTGATGTTTTTGACCTGACAGCATCGTAAGTGTTTCAATCGCTTCTTGTTTCGTTTTTGGCTTTCCTAAAATACGATTGCCATATACGACAACTGTATCGGCACCTAGGACAATATCCTCTTTATGATGCGAAGCGACGTCCACTGCTTTTTGCCTAGCTAAATCCATTACTACCTCCGACGGAGTGTATAATGGATTGACGATTTCTTCAATTGTACTAACGTGAACGGTAAAGGGAATGTGAAGCTGCTGAAGTAATTCTTTTCGACGAGGAGAGCCTGAGGCTAAAATTAATGTTTGTTTCATACATCTCACCTTTGCATTTTGATTTAAAAAAGAAGGACACACCGTTATTTTAGCAATTTCATCTCCAAATGACAATAAACAAGTGAGGCAGCATTACACTACCTCACTTGTTAAGACGTTACAAGGCTTTCATACTGCTGAAGAGCTTTTAACACGTATCGTTGAGCAAGCCAAGCATCTTTACTGCTTTTATTGTCTTCATATGAAGAAAGAGAAGCAGCAGCTTTTTGAAGGGTGCTCACCATGGTTTTAATGTCTTCATTTGACGCTTCTTTCTGAACTTTTGTCAGCTCTTTTTTCAGAGATTTGATATCGGCTACCCGCTGTCCTTCAATCGCTTTAACAGATTGATCTAAGAGATTAGCCATAAACGGCTGCGCTGTGGTTATAACCGTTTGATCTTTTCTCCCTAATTCGCTAGTGGGCTTAATTTCATAAGACTTTACATATACATCTTTACCTTGTTGTTTATACGTTTTACTAAGTGCGTTCGCTTTTTCTTCTCCAGTGGCAGCACCAACGACAAGAGAATAGGTTTTAGGTGAAAAGATCTCGCCAGCTTCGTTCTCTTCTTTCCATTTATCCATTTCTTTATTTGCAGCAGTTTTTGATGAAAAAGCACCTGCTTGAACAATGTAAAAGGAAAAAGGTTCTAAAGTAGAAGCAGCAGCTGATGTCCCCTTCGATTCCTGTTCGTTTTTCTTTTCAGCTTTACCAACACTTTCAGTGGCAGACGCTGTTTGAGAAGTTTTTTCTTCTTTCGTTTGCTCACTTGTTTGTGCTTTGCTTACAGGCTGTTCGCTTCCTGTCATCATTTTCACACCAACCATACCGATGCCGCTGCCTATTCCAACTGCTAGCAGTACAATCACAGCTGTTCGTTTGATCACACTGCCGTTTACCGTTTTAATCGAAACATTTTTAGGATGTAATCGCGGCTTTTTCTTTTTTTCATTTCTTACATCTTCAATAAATACCACTTTATTTTCTTCCACATGAGAATCTTTAGATGCCGGCTCCGGAAGAACCCACGTAAATTCGTCTTTTTCTGGCGCTTGTTCTTCCTTCTCATCCTTGGATTGACCATTGATTTTAATTGAAATTTTTCGTTCCTGCTTGTCCACTTCCCCACCGCCTTTAGTTAACGTAGTCTTAATACCGGTTGCAAGCTGAGGTAAACCGACATAAAACATACACTTTTTTCCATGCTATCATAGAAGAAAAAAAAAATAACAAGACATTTGTCGTCTTGTTACAAAAGGTTTTCGCTATTTAGTTACAGAAATTTCAAATTTGTCGAAGATTTGAAGCTCAATAAAAATAGTTGCTAACATACCAATCTATCAATTCGTTTCCATGAAAATAAGCAGCGATTGTCCCTATAAAAATAAAAGGAACGAAAGGAATTGGTACACCTACCTTTGCCTTTTTCATTAATAACGCTCCTATGCTAACGGTTCCGCCTATTAATATAGCTAAAAAAAGCGATAGCAAAACAAGCTTTACTCCAAGCACAATACCAATCAAACCATACAATTTAATATCTCCTTCTCCAAGGCCTCCTCTGCTGAGAAATGCGACTAGAAAGAGGAGAAAAAATGCTATTCCTCCTCCCATTAAGGAATCACTCCACGAAGTTAATGGAATGAAAAGACGCTCAAGAAGAAAGATAGGCAAAAAGAAAAGCAGTACCTTATTTGGGACAATCATATAAGCTATATCTGAGACAACTATAATTGTTAAAAAAGAAACAAAGGTTAATATGACAATCAGTTCTAACGTCATATTCAATCTAAAAAAAGCATATACAAATAAACTTCCTGTCGAAAATTCTACGAACGGGTAGATGAAGGAGATTTTTTTGCGACACATACTACATTTTCCTGCATTTTTAATGTAGGAGACTACGGGAATTAACTGTTGTGGAGAAAGAACGTATAAACAGTGTGGACAATGAGATCTTGGAGATAAAATAGATTTTTTCTGAGGAATTCTAAGGCCTGCTACATTATAAAATGAACCTAGAGTGAGACCTGAAACAAATAGATAAAGGTAAATTAAACTCATATGACTCCTTCCATTTCAGGGGTACAGAATACTAACTGTAGATTTTCTTTTGAATGGGGCAATGTATCTTTTCCTTTTAAATAGCTGCCAATAAACGGAATGAGAAAAGCTGCTAGAAGACCTATTATGATAACCAGTATGATCACTTGCATTAGAGAAAGTCCTTTATTCTTCGTGGACAGTTTATCCATTTCCACACCTCTCCTTTATTGATTAGTATCAAACAGCTCCTTGATTAATACACTGAATCATAATACCCATAAAAGTCATATTCTGTATGCCTCCTTCCTTAAAACACACCATTTATAGATAATAAGGATTATACCACTAAAAAACAATAACAGCATAAAAAAAACGTCTGCAAAAGCAGACGTTTTTTAATAGTAAGGAGCCATAAATAAGTAGACAATTACACCTGTAAGACTTACATAAAGCCAGATTGGCATTGTCCATCGCACAATTTTTTTATGTTTTTCAACTTGCATTGTCCAGCCCCACACAAGTGCAAACAGTGCCAGCGGAACAATAATCGCTGCTAGGAAACTGTGTGTGATCAAAATAAAGAAGTAAATGGGACGAACGATTCCTTCTCCACCGAACGTGGCTGTTTCTGTGGAAATGTAGTGGAACGTTAAATATGAAACTAAAAAGAGCAGTGTGGAAGTGAATGCTGCTAAAATAAAACCTTTATGAGCATTAATATTTTTCCTGAAAATTGAAATCAACGCTGCAACTAAAAAAATAAACGTAAAACTATTCAAAATAGCATTTAACCGTGGAAAGATAGTCAAATCAAAACTTACTTTTCCTTGATAGCCAATATTCGAAAAGAATAGCAGTAAAATAATAACATTCGCTATCACTGAAAAGGTAAGAATAATACCGGTAAAGTTTTTATTACTTTTCGGTACAATTTTTTCATTATTCTTACTCATGTTAACAATCTCCTTATTTAGTGATGTACATGTTTATTATATATCACTTACCTAGGGGGTGAAAGTGACAATACTTTGAACTTAGTACTTACTTATTATCCCTATCCCTTCCTTACATTATGTTAAAAGCAGCAAGATTCCACTTGCTGCTTTTGCTCATTTGAGAAGAAAAGCCCGCACTTCTGATATAAAATACAGAGACCCTGTAATCACGACCATGTCTTGTTCACCTGTCGCCTTTTCCTTTACGTAAGCAATTGCTTTTTTCCAATCCTCGTCCATATGCTTATTATGATGAGTACTCATCTCATAAAGCTCCGCGGCTGTGCGAGCACGAGGAAAGTCAAACGACGTAAATGTAATACTTGCAGCGATTGTTTCAAGTTCTTGGACCATTCGATCAGCGCTTTTATCATTTAAGCAGCTGAAAACTAAATGAATGTTTCGATCTTCATAATGAAGGCGTAAAGTAGATAACAGGCTATCAATGCCTTCTGCATTATGAGCCCCATCAATAATCGTTAAGGGATGCTCATTTACTATCTCAAAGCGGCCGTTCCACTTTGTATGCTGAATCCCTTTTATCATTTGCTCTTTGGAGATAGAAAGCTTTTTCTTTTCTTTTAAATAACAAACGGCCATCACAGCCAAAGCTGCATTTTTAACTTGATGATAGCCAAGCATATTTAATTGCAAGTGTTCAAATGTGCCATACGGCGTTTTTAACATAAAGCCTTCTCCATTTGCTAAGGGCTCATAGTTTTCAATTTTAAATTCTTTTCCTAACACAAATAACGGAGCCTGCTTCGAATTTGCCTCTTCTGTAATGACGTCAAGCGCCTTTACCTGCTCGGCACCCGTAATAATAGGGGCTTCTTTTTTAATAATCCCCGCTTTTTCTGCTGCAATTTCTTCTACCGTATCACCTAGTATCGCCATGTGATCAAATCCAATGTTTGTAATAACACTCACCATAGGACTCACAACGTTTGTTGAATCATATCGTCCCCCAAGACCTGTTTCAAACACAGCATAGTCAACTGAATCATGATAGCCGAAATAAAGAAAAGCCATGATTGTAATCACTTCAAATTCCGTTGCTGACCCTAAGTCCGTATGTTCTAGTCGCTCCACTACAGGCTTTACTTCCTGAACAAGAGCGGTCATTGCTTCATTTGAAATAGGCTGTCCATTCACGCTAATCCGCTCATTAAATGTTTCGATATAAGGGGAAGTAAACGTTCCAACTTTATACCCTGCTTCTTCTAACATGTTTCGCAAATAAGAAACAGTAGAACCTTTACCATTCGTCCCAGCAACATGAATAGCATTTATATTTTGCTGCGGAAAATCAAGCTGCTCTAGCATCCATTCCATTCGTTCTAACCCCGGCTTGATTCCAAAGCGAAGTCTGTTATGAATCCAATCAAGCGCTTCTTCATATGTCGTTATCATCTTTTATTCACCTTTCTTTTCCATCGCTATTATTATGTAAAGAAAAAGCGTCGCTATACAAGCCACGCTTTTTCTGTTCATTCATTAACCCATTGATTATCCGCGTAATTCAGCAATACGAGACTGAACAGCTTCACGTTTTTCAACGTAATCTTGCTCTTTTGCACGCTCTTCTTCTACTACTTTAGCAGGCGCTTTTGCAATAAAGCCTTGGTTGTTTAATTTCTTTTGTACACGTTCTACTTCTTTGTTTAACTTGTCGTATTCTTTTTCTAAACGTGCGATTTCTTCTTCGATATTAATTAAACCTTCAAGAGGTAAAATTAATTCTGCTCCTGTTACAACAGCACTCATCGCTTTTTCATCTAATGAAACATCGGTTGAAATCACAAGCTCACTTGGATTACAGAAACGTTCTACATACGCACGGTTCTTTTCAAGCTGGCTTTGAATATTTTCATCTTTAGCTTTAATAAATAATTTTACTTGTTTGCTCATCGGCGTGTTCACTTCAGCACGAATATTACGAACAGCACGGATAATATCTACAAGTAAACGCATATCGTTAGCAGCTTCTTTATCCGAAAGCTCAGCGCGTACTTCCGGCCATTTAGCTACTGTAATTGATTCGCCTTCATGCGGCAAGCTTTGCCAAATTTCCTCAGTAATAAACGGCATGAATGGATGTAAAAGTCGCATTGTGTTATCAAGTACATAAGCTAAAATTGAGCGTGTTGTCTTTTTAGCTGCTTCATCTTCTCCGTAAAGAGGAAGTTTAGCCATTTCAATGTACCAATCGCAGAAATCATCCCAAATAAAGTTATAGAGAATGCGTCCAACTTCACCGAATTCATATTTGTCAGCTAATTTTGTTACGTGCTCAATCGTCTCATTTAAGCGCGTTAAAATCCATTTATCGGCAACGGATTTTTCGCCTGATAAATCAAGCTCTTCAAATGTGATGCCATCCATGTTCATTAATGCAAAACGAGAAGCATTCCAAATTTTATTTGCAAAGTTCCACGTCGCTTCGACTTTTTCAAAGCTGAAGCGTAAATCTTGTCCCGGTGAGCTTCCTGTAGATAAGAAGTAGCGAAGAGAATCCGCACCGTATTTCTCGATTACTTCCATTGGATCTACGCCGTTACCAAGTGATTTACTCATTTTACGACCTTCAGCATCTCGTACAAGACCGTGAATGAGCACATCGTCAAACGGACGTTTACCCGTAAATTCAAGACCTTGGAAAATCATACGAGATACCCAGAAGAAAATAATATCGTAGCCTGTTACAAGCACATTTGTTGGGTAGTAGCGTTTGAAATCAGCTGCATCCACATCCGGCCAGCCCATTGTTGAGAACGGCCATAGCGCTGAGCTGAACCATGTGTCTAATACATCTGAATCCTGTTCCCAGTTTTCGATATCTGCTGGAGCCTCATGATCTACGTATACCTCTCCAGTTTCTTTGTGATACCAAGCTGGAATGCGGTGTCCCCACCAAAGCTGACGCGAAATACACCAGTCGCGAATATTTTCCATCCAGTGTAAGTATGTCTTTTCAAAACGGTCAGGTACAAAGTTTACTTTTTCTTCTTGTTTTTGAAGATCTACTGCTTTATCTGCTAACGGCTGCATTTTTACAAACCATTGAGTTGATAAATAAGGTTCAACAACGGCACCGCTTCGTTCACTGTGACCTACTGAATGCATGTGGTCTTCAATGTTGAACAATACGCCGTCTTCTTGAAGGTCTTTAACAATTTGCTTACGGCAAACAAAACGATCCATTCCTTCATATTTACCTGCTTTGTCATTCATCGTACCGTCTTGATTCATCACTAAAATACGCTCTAAATTATGACGGTTTCCAATTTCAAAATCGTTCGGGTCATGAGCAGGCGTAATTTTTACCGCACCAGAACCGAATTCCATATCAACATAATCATCGCCTACGATAGGAATTTCACGCCCTACAATCGGAAGGACAACCTTTTTGCCGATTAAGTGCTTATAGCGATCGTCTTCAGGGTGAACAGCTACAGCCGTATCTCCTAGCATCGTTTCAGGACGGGTTGTTGCGATTTCAATATGTCCAGAACCATCTGCCAACGGATAGCGCATATGATAAAACGCACCTTGTACATCTTTGTAAATAACCTCGATGTCTGAAAGAGCTGTTTTTGTAGCTGGATCCCAGTTAATAATATATTCTCCGCGATAGATTAACCCTTTTTTGTAAAGCGTTACGAATACTTCGCGCACTGCTTTAGAAAGGCCTTCATCAAGCGTGAAGCGCTCGCGTGAATAGTCTAAGCCAAGTCCTAGCTTCGACCACTGCTGGCGAATAAAGCTTGCATATTCTTCTTTCCATTTCCATGTTTCGGCTACAAAATTTTCGCGGCCTAGATCGTAGCGGCTTTTCCCTTCGCTGCGAAGCTTTTCTTCTACTTTTGCCTGCGTTGCAATCCCCGCATGGTCCATACCAGGAAGCCATAAAACGTCATGGCCTTGCATGCGCTTCATACGCGTTAAGATGTCTTGTAACGTTGTATCCCAAGCGTGGCCTAAATGCAGCTTGCCCGTTACGTTTGGGGGTGGAATTACAATTGTATACGGCTCTTTTTCAGGATCATTTGTTGCTTCAAAAAACTTCCCGTCTAACCAATACTGATAACGATTTTCTTCAACGGCTTTTGGATCATACTTCGTTGGAAGAGTCACTTCTTTTTCAGACATAATGTATACCTCCATAATATAAAGTTTCAGTCTTTAGAAACTGTGTAAAGCTTTTATAAACATAAAAAAACTCCTTTCCTAATAAAAGGACGAAAGGAGTTGATTTCGCGGTACCACCTTTTTTTATAGACCTATCCCGTTTGATAAGCCTATACACTTCATTTCATAACGGTTGATTAACCGGCTTTTTCTACTGAGCTATGCAGCTGTTCAAAAAAGCTACTCATAGGCGACATTCCGAGTGCACATTCTTAAGAAATCTCACAGCAGCTGATTTCTCTCTCTGAAAGACGAACATCCCGTACTCTTCCTATTCACTGTATTTATGTATGAATTTCTCTTAATTATACTATATGAAAAAATGTTGAATCGTCAATAATCTTCTCCACTTTTTTACGATTATATTCATAATTTTTTTGTTCTGCTCTTTATTTTTTCATTCACTCGCTAATTTTGGAAATAAAATGAAGAGTCCGCTCAAAAAAATGGCACCATTTCTTTCTTTTTTCATATACTTACTTTAACCTGGGCACGTGGATTGAAAGGGGCATGTACAAATGAAGAAACGAATAAATGTAAATTCGTATCAGCTGCAGCGGTGGCTCAAAACAGCAGGAGCGGCTTGTGGACAGTTTATTGTTCCTTTAACAATTTTTCAAGGTATACGTACACTATTTTTCCCTACAACCTTTGATGTACTGTTGTTGGCACTGCTTGCCATACTAGCGGTTGCTTTATATTCCGACTGGATTTAAAAACCCAAGCGCTATTCGTTCGCTTGGGCTTGTGCAGCTGCTTCCGCTGCCATTTTTTTTTGCTGATCTACTTCAAATATTTTAATATTGAGCTGTTCAATGTTTTTCGTCAGCCAGTATGCTCGAATAAATGACTGCATATGTTCAAGCTCTGTTTTACTTTCTTTATGCTGCCTATATTGAACGATACACTGATACAAGGGTTCTGGAAACGCCAAATAACTGTGTAAAAGCAGCCGTTCCTCTTCTCTGAGAGCAAAATGTTTTTCATACGTACTAAACCACTCATAGCTGTCATAGGTAGTTACTGGGTATGTGCGAAGAGTACGGAAATAAAATGAGACCAAATCATAAATCGGTGAAGCATCTTTTGCATGTTCAAAATTAATAAAAAAACCATTTCCCCGTTCGTCATAGATAAAATGTTTAGCCGATAGCTTTCCATGAGACGTAACCAGCCGGATCTTTTCCTTTTCTTCCATTTCATCGTTCCACTGATCGAGCTTTCCAAAACCAAATTCAAGCGCTCTTGTCATTTCATAATAAAACGTACAGTAATGCAATTCAAACGGGGACATATAGATTTTTTTCTCGCATTCTGCTACATACTGCTTCAGCTCTTCCTGACGTTTTTCCCACGTTTCTTTCATCGATGTATAATGATTTTCTATATCTTCTTTTTTCACTTCTACTTCCTGCGCTGAAGCGCCGTGAAGCTTAGCAAGCTCTTGAAATAATTTATGATATCGAATATCACGCTCTTCGGTCGGATTATTTGGGAGCCACGGCATTAAGTAATACGAGCCGCTTTCATCTGAAACAATGGGCTGAGAACGCTTTGTTTGATAAATAGGGACAAATCCCATCCATCCTTTTTGATGCACGTTCTGCAGCTTTTGAATGAAGTTTTGATTTCGTTCTTGATGATTCGCCATTTCTTTAAGCGCAAATACGCCGGTTTTCGTATAGACTTTTTTTACTTTTCCGTAGTCTTCGATAAAGTCAACATCTAAGTCATATTCTTTTAACAATACTTTGTAGTCTGCTACTGTCCGCTGCATCTATATTCTCCTTCCTCGTAAAAAATAAAGAAAACAGTTAAGACATTATATGCGTCAAAACTGTTTTCTTTCCGACTTTAACGAACGGGAATATTTAAGATGCTTCCTTCTTCCAGCTCATATTCATCTTCTAAATTATTTACTCGTAAAATGTTTTGTACATTCGTATTATAGCGGTTTGCTATCGTATCAAGCGAATCTCCGTCTTGAACAATACAAAGCTTCCACGTTGAAAAAGCTTCTTCTTCCCGCGAAAAGAGCTTTGTTAAATAAAGGGCGTTTTCATTTCGGCCGCTTTCATTTTCTTCTTTCCGAAATTCAACAATAATCTTTTCCTCTTCTTGTTCAGCTTCTTCTTGCTCAGCCTCTTGTTGAACGTCAGCATACGTATTCAATTCACTAGCTTGCGATTCTTCGAAGCTTTCTTGCTCTTGACGAAGCTGAAACAGTTCAATCACATTGTCTTCTCTTTCTTCCTCGATTTGGGCCTCTTTTTTCACTTCGACTTCAAATGGTTCATATGCTTCCTCTTCATATTCCACGACCGGCTCAGCACGAGATTCTTTTTTAAATACAGATGAAAAATAACTAGGGGTCTCTTCTGAATGCTCTTCTTCAATAGCCTCTGCTTCTAAAAGTGCGGGAGCTTCACGATAGCTTACGTCAAACTCTTGTTCTTCTTGTTCTTCTTCTTCTTGAGCAACGTTTTCAGTATATACCTCTTCAGCATCGTCCACTTCTTCATAAGAGACGATGTGCTGTTCCTCCGAAAACTCTTCCTCTTCTCGTTCTTCATGCTGTTCTTCGTACAATCCTGTGATGGACAAGTCAGCCATTAGCTGTAGCTGATTTGTGTCTGGCAATTCATAATCAAATAAATCAATAGATACATATACGTCTTCAATACTTTGAATACGATTTTTAGGAATGGTAATATCAACAGGAAATTGATGTGATAATTCAGCCGTTCCGTCTTCACGGACAGAGATAGATTGCACTTGATTCTCATTTGTATATTCGCGTAACGAGTGCTCTCCCTCGCACGTTTCGTATTCACCTGTTAATTGTAATGCTCCTCGAATAGACACGTATTGGTCATATTCTTGAATAGATACTTGAGGCTCTAAGGAGATAGACAAAAGTTGTGAGACTTCCTGTCCTTTTTGAAACCATACTGATTCTTCTACGGAAAAACGCAGACATGATAAATTATCCTGCGACAAATTGTTCTCCCCCTTCCAACACCCGCCAGGTAATAGCGCGGTCATTAAAGATGTATGAACAAATAAATTAAAATATGTCTTTAAAACTAAAAAAGCTTACGGAATACTCCGTAAGCTTTGATATAAAAGTCAATCTTATTTATCTGTTTATCCACGTAACTTCGAAAAGGCTTTTTCAGCTGCTGCAATTGTATGTTCAATGTCTGCATCTGTATGAGAAGTTGATAAAAACATTCCTTCGAATTGAGAAGGAGGTAAAAACACGCCTTCATTAGCCATTTCACGATAGTAAGCTGCAAAATAATCTAAATTCGATGTTTTCGCTGTTTCGTAATTTATTACCTGTTCGTTTGTAAAGAAGAAACCGATCATTGAACCAGCTCGGTTTACCGTAAACGGCACATCATATTTTTCAGCTGCTGCCATCAATCCTTCTTCTAAGCGATCTGCTTTACGAATGAACTCATTGTAGGATTGAGGTGTCAGCTGCGTTAACGTCTCGTATCCAGCTGTCATCGCAAGCGGATTACCTGATAATGTACCTGCTTGATAAATCGGGCCGCTTGGTGCAACTCGCTCCATAATTTCAGCTTTACCACCGTAAGCACCTACTGGTAAACCGCCACCGATTACTTTTCCTAAGCAAGTTAAGTCAGGCGTAATGTTGTAGTATCCCTGTGCACAGTTGTACGCTACGCGGAACCCTGTCATTACTTCATCAAAAATGAGCAGTGAGCCATATTCTGATGTGATATCACGAAGCCCTTGTAAGAAACCTGGCTGAGGCGGTACCACACCCATATTTCCTGCTACCGGTTCAACGATTACTCCGGCAATGTCATCTCCGAATTCTTTAAAAGCATATTGTACGCTTTCTAGATCATTGTACGGCACTGTAATCGTGTTTTTAGCGATTCCTTCAGGCACTCCCGGGCTATCTGGTAGGCCTAACGTTGCAACGCCTGAGCCAGCTTTAATTAGAAGAGAGTCACCGTGTCCGTGGTAACAGCCTTCAAATTTTAAAATTTTGTTGCGGCCCGTATAGCCGCGTGCTAAACGCAGTGCGCTCATCGTTGCTTCCGTACCTGAACTCACCATACGGACGATTTCAATTGAAGGAACACGCTCAATAACAACCTTAGCAAGCTCATTTTCAATTAATGTTGGTGCACCAAAGCTTGTACCAGATTCCGTTACTTTTTTGACTGCTTCAACTACTTGATCGTTGGAATGTCCGTGAATTAAAGGTCCCCATGATAAGACGTAGTCAATATATTTGTTGCCGTCAATATCGTAAATCGTAGCGCCTTTTCCTCGTTCCATAAAAATAGGATCCATATCTACTGATTTAAATGCACGAACAGGACTGTTTACTCCACCCGGCATTAATTGCTGCGCTTCTAAAAAAGCTGCTTTTGACTTTTCATAACTTCTCATGTGTAAGCCTCCTTAATTACTTGTCAGATAACCAGCGTGCTGCGTCTTTAGCATGATACGTTACAATTAAATCCGCTCCTGCACGCTTCATGCTAATTAATTTTTCAAGAACAATCTCTTTTTCATTTACCCAGCCGTTTTGAGCTGCCGCTTTAATCATTGAATATTCACCGCTCACATTATAAGCTACTACCGGTAAATTAAACGTATTTTTTACATCGCGCATAATATCTAAATATGATAGAGCCGGTTTTACAATTAAGAAATCTGCTCCTTCTTCGACATCAGATTCCGCTTCTCGAAGTGCTTCTAAGCGATTGGCTGGGTCCATTTGATATGTTTTACGGTCTCCAAATTGAGGAGAAGAATGCGCTGCATCGCGGAATGGTCCGTAAAAAGCAGATGCATATTTAACAGCATAAGACATCACGGGCACATCTTCAAATCCAGCTTCGTCTAGACCGTGGCGAATAGCTGCCACGAAACCGTCCATCATGTTTGAAGGCGCAATAATATCCGCTCCTGCTTTAGCTTGACTGACCGCTGTACGCGCTAATAAGTCAAGGCTAGGATCGTTTAAGATTTTTCCGTCTTCAATTACACCACAGTGGCCATGATCTGTGTATTGACATAAGCATGTATCTGCGATAACAACAAAGTCTGGAAAATTTTCTTTAATTTGACGAATACCTTTTTGAACAATTCCGTGGTCATGGTATGCCTGTGAGCCGACCGCATCTTTTTCAGCAGGAACACCAAATACCATAGCTGACTTGATTCCTAAATCGACTAACTCTTGGATTTCATCATTCAAGTAGTCTAAAGAAATTTGATCCACACCTGGCATTGATTTTACAGCATTTCTTTTTTGTTCACCTTCTACAATAAAAATAGGATATATAAAGTCTTCAGGATGTAAATGTGTTTCACGTACAAGCGCACGCATATTTACAGAATTACGAAGACGACGATGACGTGTAAATTGTAAATCTTTCATGTTAAAATCCTCCTTTATTATTCAAAACAACTAACCAACATATCTATCATACCATTTATTGTGTATGTGTTAGGAACAAGATGCTTAATTCCATATTCGCTCGCTGTCTGACTCGTAATAGGACCGATGCAAACAACTTTGGCTCTATTTATAAGCTCAAGCCAATTCGGAATGTCTTTAACTGACTCGACAAAAAACCTCACTGTAGAAGAACTTGTAAAAGTAATGGCATCAATTCCTGTTTCTAAATGTTGCTTAACCAAGCGTTCAGAATCTTGATTTCGAATGGTCTGATATACAACTAAATCCGTTACCTCACACTCTTTTAACCCATCTTTTAAAACAGAGCGGGCTAATTGTCCTCGTACAAGGAGAACTCGCTCGTGATGTGCCACATTTGCTTTTAACGACTCAAGAAGTGATTCCGCCACGTATTCTTTTGGAACAAGTTGCACGTTAACATCATGTTTTTCTAGCAATTTTGCGGTTTTTTCTCCAACCGCAGCCACTTTTAATCTTTTTAAAGCACTCCAACTGATATTTAACTCTTTTAGCCATTCAAAGAAAAAAGAAATGCCGTTTTGACTTGTAAAAACAATCCAATCAAAACAGTCAATCGACAGCAGGACATCTTCCACTTCTTTTTCATTGTTAGAACGTGCGAACGTGAGGACTGGTAAGCTTAAAGGTATACCTCCAAGCTTTTTAATCTGTGCTGCAAATGAATGAGCCTGCTTCGCTTCTCTTGTAATCAAAACTGTTTTTAAAAAAAGAGGAGCCTCATGACTCATTATTTGTCCAGCTCCTCTTTTACACGGTCAATTAAAAGCTTAGCTCCTTGAGATGTTAAGCGCTCAGCTGCTGCTGAACCGATAGCAACGGGGTCTTTTCCCGTAATTTGCTCTTTGTAAATCGTTTTGCCATCAGGAGACGCGACTAGCGACGTTAGCTCAATGTTTCCGCCGTCCAATATACGCCCATAACCCGCAATCGGCACTTGGCATCCGCCTTCCATCTCTTTTAAAAATACGCGTTCAGCTCTAACAGCACGAGCGGTTTCATCATGATTTAGAGCTTGAAGAAGCGATAATAATTCATGGTCATTTTCTCGGCATTCGATAGCTAAAGCTCCTTGTCCTACAGCGGGAACGCTTATTTCCGGCTCTAGGTACTGAGTGACCGTATCTCTCGACCAGCCCATACGAGATAACCCTGCAGCTGCCAAGATAATCGCATCGTAATCTTCATTTTTTAATTTCTCTAGGCGTGTGTCGATATTTCCTCGAATCCATTTAATTTCGATATCTGAACGCATAGATAGAAGCTGTGCCCCTCGACGCAAGCTGCTTGTCCCAATCACAGCACCGCTTGGTAGCTCCTCAAATCGTTCACTATTTTTTGAAATAAGCGCATCACGATGATCTTCTCGTAAAGGAATACATCCAATCGTTAATCCTTCTGGCAAAACAGCTGGCATATCTTTCATACTATGAACGGCCATATCAATTTCTTCATCTAACATGGCTTGTTCAATTTCTTTTACAAAAAGACCTTTACCGCCTACTTTGGACAGCGTTACATTTAAAATTTGGTCCCCTTTTGTAACCATTTCTTTAATTTCAAACTCAAAAGGAAGACCTTGTTTTTTTAACTGTTCAATGACCCACTTGGTCTGTGTTAACGCAAGTTTGCTTCGACGAGAGCCGACAATAATTTTTCGCATGTTGTCCTCCTAATTACGAACCCCAAAAGTGAAAATTCGATAAACTGCCAAATAAAAAGAAATTAATAAGTAAGACTAAGAACAATCCAATATTCCACATTGCGATTGCCTTTCCTTGAATACCTCTACGCAGTCTAGCATACAAGTAAGCGCTGTATGCAACAAACATTAAAAATGAACCTAACACTTTTGTATCGTACCAATGAAAATCTACGTATTTAATATAAGCCCATATGATTCCTAAGATTAACGAAAGCAATAACAGCGGTACACCAATTAAAATTAATACATAGGACATGTAATCTAGCTTTGTTAAATCTTCAATTCTTAGCAAGCGCTTGCCCCACTTCTTCTTTTTCAATAAATTATACTGAACAAGATACAGAGCGGAAAAAACAAAAGAGACTGAAAAAGCGCCGTAAGATAAAATAGCCATGGTAATATGAATGATTAATAATTCTGACACAAGGCGCTCCGACTGGACAGCAGTGTATGTTTCAAGTGGAGCAAACGTATGAATAGCCATAATTAAGAAACCAATCACATTTGTAAAAAACACCATAAAATCAACGCGAAACAGGCGATTAATCACAAGTGAAAGAGTAATTAAGACCCACGCGTAAAAATACAGCCCTTCAGAAACGGTAAGAATAGGAAACCTTCCCGTCTCAAACATTCGTAAAATTAAAAAGGCTGTTTGCAAAACCCACACAATAGAAAGTAACCAGAAGGCTATCGAGTTTGCCTTCCGGTTATTTTGTACAAAATCAATAAAATATAATAAAACGCTCACCGCGTATAAAATCACAATCAATTCATAGATTCTGGTTAATTCCATATCAACCATTATTCAATCCTCACTTAAGACTGATAAGCTACTGAATGAGACGTAATCGATGTATGAAGCTGCTCTTCTTTTTCTTTTTGCAAAGCAACTTCCTGTTCAATATTAAAAATCTTCATGAACAGCTCTAAAGACTCTTCAGCATGTTTCTCTCCAGCCAATTCTTTCGCGTGTAAAATTGGATCGCGAAGAAGTTGATTAATTATACTTTTTGTATGTTTATTTAAAACTTTGCGCTCACGCTCAGATAAATCTGGGAGCTTACGATCAATGCTTTTCATCGTTTCAGCTTGAATGGTAAGTGCTTTTTGACGAAGTGCAGAAATAACAGGCACAACGCCTAATGTACCAAGCCAAGACTTGAAAGCAACAATTTCAGCTTCAAGCATAATTTCAATTTCATCCGCAGCTTTTTGACGCTCTTGCAAATTGGATTCTACAATCCCGTTTAAATCGTCGATATCATATAAAAAGACCGTTTCTAGCTCATCTAGTTCTGGATCTAAGTCACGTGGAACGGCGATGTCTACCATAAACAATGGACGACCTTTACGCGTACGCTCGGCTTCACTCATCATTTGTTTCGTTACTACATAGTCATTAGCCCCTGTTGAACTAATTAAGATATCTGCTTCGCTTAAAGCATGCTGAAGATCAGCAAATGGTTTGGCTTCTCCAGAAAAACGGTTTGCTAGCTCTTGTGCCTTTTCAAATGTTCGATTCACTACCGTTACTTTTTTAGCTCCGCTGCCATATAAATTCTGTACGGCAAGCTGACCCATTTTTCCCGCACCAAGAATCAACACATGTTTGGACGATAAGTCTCCAAAAATCTTTTTAGCAAGCTCTACGGCTGCATAGCTGACAGAAACTGCATTTGCACCAATTTCTGTTTCATGATGAGCTTTTTTGGCTAATGTCACAGCTTGTTTAAACAGCTGATTAAAAACCGTTCCAATTGTTTCTTCTTCTTGAGCAAGCAAAAAGCTTGAACGCACTTGTCCAAGAATTTGTGTTTCACCAATCACCATTGAATCTAATCCACATGCTACTCGGTATAAATGTTCGATGGCCCCATCATTTTCATAGATGGTTAAATAAGGCGAAAACTCTTCTTTATCTATTCCGAACCATTCAGCTAAAAATGCTTTTACATAATAACGGCCCGTGTGTAATTGATCAACAACAGCATAAATTTCCGTACGATTGCATGTTGAAACAATGATGTTTTCCAAAATACTTTTTTGGCCGCTTAACGTTTTCATGGCAGATGCTAGTTCTTGCTCATTAAAACTAAGCTTTTCTCTTATTTCAACAGGGGCTGTTCGAAAGTTTAAGCCGACTGCTATAATATGCATTTGTACATACCCCCTATAATTGAAATGTGCTTATTTATCCGAATTTGACGGGCAGTAACCCCTAAATTCCCAAAGAGCTACAGTGAGATAACTGCCCGTAAAATCCGGCGTTCTTCATTCTACTATTCGTAAAAAGCGGCGTACATTACCCAGGTGTAAGCTTCGCCTTATCTCTAACTATTATAACATGTTCTATAAGTCATTCGAAAAAAAAATGTGAACAGTCTTTGAAAACATGTGTTAAGATATTAACTGTTATTCCGTAATAAATTGTATCAAAAAAGCAGCGTTTTATCACGTTTTCTGTTTTGAAACACCTGGAGGTTACTATGAAAAAGCAATCAATGTTTTTTGGTGTCTTACTAGTTGGATTTGGAATCTTTTTCTTACTGAATGAACTACATATGAGCATTGCAGCAAAGGTATACACGTGGCCTGTACTGTTAATTTTAATAGGAGCAGCCCTGTTAACTGAGTCTGCTTTATCTCAAGATCATTCAAACTTGCTTGCAAGCTACATATTAATCACTTTAGGTATTCATTTCTATGTAAGTGAACAAATTCCCTTTTGGCCTACGAATATTAGCATGGTCGTTTTTATGGTGGCCATTAGCTTTTTACTTAGTGCTAGAAAAGCCAAATCAGGCTTTTTCCAAGGCGGCACCCTTTTAATTATTGCCATTTTAATGATGTTTTCAGACCGTCTTAAACTATTTTTGCCAAAAGTTGAAGACGGCGTAAATTATTTAACAACCTTCTGGCCTATTTTATTGTTACTAGTTGGGCTATATTTATTATTTTTCAAACGAAAGTAATCTATGTAAACAAGTTAAAAAATGGAACGTTTGACTCACTTCCTGTTAGAGTGATGATAAACGTTCCATTTTTTTAGCTTCTATTCCTTTGTTTAGTGAGTCATACGATACTGCAAAGATTTCCACGCTTTATCTTTTCCTTCACCTGTTTCAGATGAGAAATGAATTAATTCATCATTTGGATCCAAGTCCAGCGTTTCTCTCACTACTTTTAAGTGCTTTTGCCATTTTCCTTTAGGAATTTTATCAGCTTTCGTCGCAATAACCATAACGGGAAGGTCATGGTGCTTCAAAAACTCATACATCATAACGTCATCCTTTGAAGGTGCATGGCGTAGATCAACAATCATTAACACAGCTTTAAGCTGCTCACGATTTGTTAAATACGTTTCAATCATTTTCCCCCATGCTTCACGCTCTTTTTTAGACACTTTTGCAAATCCGTAGCCAGGTACGTCTACAAAGTGAAGGATTTCATTAATTAAAAAGAAGTTAAGCGTTTGAGTTTTTCCAGGCTTAGACGACGTACGCGCTAAGCTTTTGCGATTAAGCATCTTATTAATAAAAGATGATTTTCCTACATTTGAACGGCCTGCTAACGCAAACTCTGGCAGGTTTTCTTTAGGATATTGTTCAGGGCGTACAGCACTGATGACAATATCGGCTTGAGTTACTTTCATTTTACCTCTCCTACTAGCGCATGTTCCAATACTTGGTCCACATGTGACACAAGAACGATGTCTAATTCCTCTTGTACACTGTCAGGGATATCTTCAATATCACGTTCATTATCATGAGGGATTAATATTTTAGTTAATCCGGCACGATGTGCACTAAGTGACTTTTCTTTTAAACCGCCGATTGGTAATACGCGACCTCTTAGTGTAATTTCTCCTGTCATTCCTACTTCTCTACGCACTGGTTTACCCGTTAGTGCTGATACTAGAGCAGTGGCAATGGTAATTCCTGCAGAAGGTCCATCTTTTGGTACAGCTCCTTCTGGAACATGGATATGAATATCATGTTTTTCATAAAACTTTTCATCAATTCCTAGTTTCTCTGCATTTGAACGCACGTAGCTAAATGCTGCCTGAGCTGATTCTTTCATCACGTCTCCAAGCTTTCCAGTTAGCACTAGTCTTCCTTTACCAGGGGACAAGCTTACTTCAATGGCTAGCGTGTCTCCTCCTACAGTTGTGTAAGCAAGACCTGTAGCAACGCCGACTTGATCTTCCGTCTCAGCCTGTCCGTAACGGAACCTAGGCTTACCAAGGAATTCTTCAAGCGTTTTGGCCGTCACCACCACGCGTTTTTTCTCGCCAGAGACTACGATACGAGCTGCTTTTCGACAAATGGAAGCAATTTCGCGTTCAAGGTTACGAACACCAGCTTCTCTCGTATATAAACGGATGATTGCTGTTAGCGCGTCATCACGAATCTGCAAATTGCCCTTTTGCAATCCGTGATTTTCTAGCTGGCGCAGCAATAGGTGACGCTTCGCGATTTCAAGCTTTTCCAGCTCCGTGTAACCAGCAATTTGAATAATTTCCATTCGATCGCGCAGCGGCCCTGGAATCGTAGCTAAGTTATTAGCTGTAGCCACGAACATCACTTTTGATAAATCATACGTTTCTTCTATATAGTGATCGCTGAAATTATGGTTTTGTTCAGGATCCAATACTTCTAACAAAGCAGAAGACGGGTCTCCACGGAAATCATTTGACATTTTATCGATTTCATCAAGCAGAAATACCGGATTAATCGTTCCCGCTTTTTTCATTCCTTGAATAATGCGTCCAGGCATAGCTCCCACGTACGTGCGACGATGACCGCGGATTTCTGACTCGTCTCTCACGCCGCCTAGAGACACTCGTACAAAATGACGATCTAGAGACGTAGCAATTGAACGGGCTAGGGATGTTTTCCCTACGCCAGGAGGTCCTGCTAAACATAAAATAGGACCTTTAAGAGATTTTGTCAACTGCTGCACAGCTAGATATTCTAATACGCGTTCCTTCACTTTTTCAAGGCCATAGTGCTCATCGTTCAGCACTTGTTCAGCATTATGAATATTGAGCCTATCTTCCGTTTCATTTGTCCAAGGTAGCGCAATCAACCACTCGATATAATTTCGAATGACTGAGCTTTCAGCGGAGGTAGCAGGAATTTTTTCATAGCGATCCAATTCTTTAAACGCCACTTGTTTGACGTGGTCCGTCATCCCACTTGCTTCAATTTTTTCGCGAAGTGTTGCTACCTCTCCCGTCTTTCCTTCTTTGTCTCCAAGCTCTTTTTGAATCGCCTTCATTTGCTCACGAAGATAATACTCTTTCTGAGTGCGTTCCATTGATTTCTTTACACGCTGTCCAATTTTTTTCTCCAGCTGCAAAACTTCTTGCTCGTCTTGAATATGAGAAATGATCGTATTTAATCTTTCTTTCACATCAGTTATTTCTAAAATTTCTTGTTTAAGCTGAATTTTTATTGGTAAATGAGAGGCTACAATATCCGCTAATCTTCCTGGTTCTTCAATATCGCTTACGGTTGAAAGAGTTTCAACGGACACCTTTTTGGAAAGTTTTATGTATTGTTCGAAATAGTCTAAAAGCGTGCGCATCAGCGCTTTATCTTCTACATCAACCTGATGTTCTTCGTTCTGCTTTTCCACGTGCACAACAAAATATTCTTCGCTGTCTTCAAATTCTGTAACGGTTACGCGATTTAGTCCTTCTACTAAGACGCGCATCGTTCCATTCGGCAGCTTTAGCATTTGTTTAATTTTTGCTAACGTACCGGTTCTATATAAATCCTCTTTTGTTGGTTCATCGATACCCATATCTTTTTGTGATACTAAACAAACTAAGTGATCATCCATCATTGCTTTTTCTAATGCTTGCACAGATTTATCTCGCCCAACATCTAAATGAAGCACCATTGTCGGATAGACGATCAAACCTCGTAAAGGCAATAGCGGCATTGTCAATTTTTCTTTTTCTGCCATGCAATGAACACCTCCAATGCTCGTCAATTAAAGTATGTAAAGTGTGAATTCTTTTAACAATTTTATCTCATTTGTATACACATGTCTAACAATAGTAATTACTAATTGTACCATGAGAAAGAATTAAAAGGCAAAATATATCTTTTTAAGCTCTTTTCATAAAAAAACGCCTTTTTCGTTGGCTGTGTATAAAGGTTTTATACGCGAAAAAGGCGATGAATATTCATCTGACCATTAATTTTTAATTATCATGATAGAATTAGCTAGATTCTCTAGTTGAAATAGCTGGATCTACCGACAAATGTGCAACATGCTCATGTACAGACAATAGCGCTTGTTCAAACACCTCTGTTAAATGATGGACAGGAATAATATCGATACCTTTTACCTTTTCTACCATTGCATTCATATTTTCTTTTGGCACAATCACCGTCTGAACACCTGCTTGTTTTGCTGCCTTGATTTTTGGAATCACACCGCCAATTGGCTTTACGTTACCGTGCAGACCAATTTCTCCTGTCATTGCTACCGTATGTTTAATTGGCACTTCATAAATCGCTGAGTAGATCCCTGTTGCCATCGCAATACCAGCAGAAGGCCCATCAATTGGCACGCCTCCCGGAAAGTTTACATGAATATCATACTCATCGGCTGGAACATCCATGGAACGAAGAACCGTTATGACATTTTCAATTGAGCTTTTAGCCATACTTTTACGGCGAATAGACTTCCCTTGAGTCCCTATACTTTCCTCTTCAACGATACCTGTAATAATAATGTTCCCTTTCTCTTTTGCAGGAATCGCTTTGACCTCAATTTCTAAAAGTGCTCCAGAGTTGGGCCCGTACACTGCTAATCCATTAATAAGTCCCACTTTTTCCTCATCTGCAATTTTCGGATCGTGCCTTGGAGATAGTTGACTAGAATGAACAATCCATTCAATATCTTCATTTTTAATGTCCGTTCGTTCCTCTGATATCGCTAATCCAGCCGCAATTTGCATCATATTAACCGTTTCACGTCCATTGCGTGCATATGTAGAAAACAGAGATAAACCTTCTTCTGATATATCCATTCTTACTTTATTTGCTGCTTTTTTTGCAACTGTAATAATTTCGTCGCGATCAAGCTCACGGAAAAATACCTCTACGCATCTGGAACGAATGGCAGGCGGAATTTCATTAGGCGTTCTAGTCGTCGCACCAATCAAACGAAAGTCTGCTGGCAACCCATTTTGAAAAATATCGTGAATATGTGTTGGGATTTGTGTGTTTTCTTCGCTGTAATAGGCGCTTTCCATAAACACTTTTCGATCTTCTAGAACCTTTAACAGCTTATTCATCTGAATAGGATGGAGCTCTCCAATTTCATCAATAAATAAAATTCCCCCGTGTGCATCTGTAACCGCTCCTTGTTTTGGCTGCGGAATTCCAGCTTGGCCCATGGCACCTGCTCCTTGGTAAATAGGATCATGAACAGACCCAATCAAAGGATCAGCAATGCCTCGCTCATCAAAACGCGCCGTAGTTGCATCTAACTCTACAAATACAGCCGATTGTTTGAAAGGTGATTTTTTATTTTTTTTTGCTTCTTCTAACACTAAACGTGCTGCTGCGGTTTTTCCTACTCCAGGCGGCCCGTATACAATCACGTGCTGTGGATTAGGACCGCAAAGGGCAGCCTTTAGTGACCGAATTCCATCCTCTTGTCCGACAATATCGGAGAAGCTAGACGGCCTCACACGTTCGGCAAGCGGCTCAGTTAAAGAGATGGCTCTCATTTTCTGCAATTGCTCCATTTCTTTCTTTGAATCCCGATCAATTGAGACTTTTTGCGTACGCTGATTGCGTAATAAATTCCAAAAATATAAGCCAATGATGATACCAAAAAAGAGTTGGACCATTAAGGCAATATTCGTCCAGTTCATAGATAAACCTCCTGCGCAGTTTAGTAAGATAATTATCAGTTATTATCTCCCTGCAGCAGTAGGAATAAACAAGATTCTAGTAAAAAGTAAAATTTAGTTGTGCTTCATCACCAGAAAAAAGCCGGGTACTCAAATTGAGTACCCGGCTTTTTTTATGCTGATGTTTTGCTGCCTTCTTGAATAGTAGATCCGTCTTCTAATACGAACTTAGGAGCCGCTTGATCACGAACAGTTTCACCTGTGATAATACATTTTGTAATATCATCACGTGAAGGAAGATCAAACATTACATCTAACATAATACCTTCAATGATTGAACGTAGACCACGAGCACCTGTTTTACGCTCGATTGCTTTTTTAGAAATTTCTACTAAAGCCTCGTCTTCGAACTCCAGTTCAACGTCATCAAGTTCAAGCATTTTTTGATATTGTTTCACTAGTGCATTTTTCGGTTTTGTTAAAATCTCAACTAGCGCTTCTTCATCAAGAGGCACTAAGCTAGCAGTAACCGGTAAACGACCAATAAACTCTGGAATTAAACCAAATTTTAATAAATCTTCCGGTAATACTTTTGCTAGTAACTCTTTTTCTGTAAAGTCTTGTTGTTTTGTTTCTGAACCGAAACCAATTACTTTTTTACCTAGACGGCGCTTAATAATAGGTTCGATTCCGTCAAATGCACCACCGCAAATAAATAAGATATTTGTTGTATCAATTTGAATAAATTCTTGATGAGGGTGTTTACGTCCACCTTGAGGAGGAACGCTTGCTACAGTACCTTCTAAGATTTTAAGAAGAGCCTGCTGCACACCTTCACCTGATACATCACGTGTAATAGATGGGTTTTCAGACTTACGCGCTACTTTATCAATTTCATCGATGTAGATGATACCTTTTTCAGCTTTCTCCACATCGTAATCAGCTGATTGAATTAATTTTAATAAGATGTTTTCAACATCTTCTCCTACATAACCTGCCTCTGTTAGAGATGTTGCATCTGCAATCGCAAACGGTACGTTTAAAATACGAGCCAATGTTTGAGCTAGTAAAGTTTTACCGCTTCCTGTAGGTCCAATTAATGCAATATTACTTTTTGATAACTCAACGTCATCAATTTTGCTGTTTGAATTGATTCGTTTGTAATGGTTGTATACCGCAACGGATAACGATTTTTTCGCATCCTCTTGACCAATTACATACTCATCTAAAATGTCACGAATTTCTTTTGGTTTTGGTACATCTTTAAATTCTACTTCTTCTTCTGTACCTAACTCTTCTTCTACGATTTCCGTGCAAAGTTCAATACATTCATCGCATATGTAAACACCTGGACCCGCAACTAACTTGCGTACTTGTTCTTGTGTTTTACCACAAAATGAGCATTTTAACTGCCCTTTTTCATCGTTAAATTTAAACATAATTTTCACCCCTTGTAGTATTTACTAAAGTGCTCGAAGCTGATTTCTATCCGCGCTATAGCCCAACAACATGAACAACTCATCTATTTGTAGGTAAATGCCCCTCTTTATTACATAGTAAAAGCGCTATGAAAAGATTTGTATTGCATTTTACCATACATTTTCTTGAATAGATACTAAAACGTTTTATGTATATGTTGTTGATGAGCATAACAGAATGGAGATCTGCTATTATATAGTGTCCTCTTATTGGGCCTATTTCATAACCACGGATTTCAAACAATGGGTTAAAGCTGCTTCTACGGTGTTGGTTATGATATAAAAAAACTATTGAAGTTTATAAAACAAGGCACGATCAAGTCGCGCCTTGTTTCTTACTTACTATTATGCAACAGCTTTGCTGTTTTCTACAAGAAATTCAACTGCTTTACGTACTTTCATGTCTTCTTTAATGCTATCAAGACTGCCAAGCACTTTCTTAATTTCTTCGACAGGCATGTTGTACATTCCTGCCATGTTTTCTAATTCTTTTTCTACTTCTTCTTCGCTTACTTCAAGATTTTCAGCTTTTGAAATAGCTTCTAGCGTTAAGTTGATTTTCACACGCTTTTCAGCATCCGGACGCATTTGGTCGCGAAGAGCTTTTTCATCTTGACCTGAGAATTGGAAGTAAAGTTCAAGGTTAAGACCTTGCATTTGTAAACGTTGTTCAAACTCTTGCATCATACGATCCATTTCAGTGTTGAACATTGCTTCTGGAATTTCTACTTCAGCGTTTTCAGCAGCTTTTTCTACTAAAGTGTCGCGAAGAGCTGATTCCGCTTGATTCTCTTTATCGCTTTGTAATTTTTCTTTTGTTTTTGCTTTTAACGCTTCTAAAGTTTCTACTTCTTCATCTACGTCTTTTGCAAACTCATCGTCTAAAGCTGGAAGCTCTTTAGATTTGATTTCGTGTAATTTCACTTTGAATTTAGCAGCTTTACCAGCTAGCTCTTCAGCATGATACTCTTCAGGGAATGTTACTTCCACTTCTTTTTCAGCGCCTACTTCAAGACCAACCAGTTGCTCTTCAAAGCCAGGGATGAATGTGTTAGAACCGATTTCTAAAGAATAGTTTTCGCCTTTCCCGCCTTCGAATGCTTCGCCATCAACGAAACCTTCAAAGTCGATTACAGCTGTATCACCTTCAGCTACAGTTCCTTCTTCTTTAACAACTAGTTCAGCGTGACGCTCTTGAAGTGTTTTTAATTCAGCTTCAACGTCTTCATCTGTTACAGTTGTATCTACTTTTTCTACTTCTAAGTTTTTGTATTCACCTAATTTAACTTCAGGCTTAACAGTTACTTTAGCAGTGAAAACTAGAGGTTGTCCTTTTTCGATTGTTTCAACATCGATTTCTGGACGATCAACCGGCTCGATACCAGCTTCAACAATTGCATTGCTGTAAGCTTCAGGTAATAAGATGTCTAGTGCATCTTGATATAAAGATTCTACGCCAAAACGTTTTTCGAAAAGTGGACGAGGCATTTTACCTTTACGGAACCCTGGTACGTTTACTTGTTTTACAACTTTTGTGAATGCTTTATCTAAGGCTTTATCAAACTCAGCAGCTTCAACTTCTACTGTTAAAACGCCTTGATTTCCTTCTTGTTTTTCCCATTTTGCAGACATGAATGTTTCCCTCCAAAATCATTTTAAGTAGTGATTTCTAAACTAGATAATGCAGATAGCCTATCAGTTCAACCCTCAATCATTATCTATTTAACTCCCTATTACTTTAAAGTAAGTAGGAATGTAATGTAAAGATGAAATTCTACTATACGTATTTAAGTGCATTTTACAACCATTATATTATAACATACAACAATGACGTTTCAACTAAACACCACATTTTATATAAAAGAAATTTCTTCAATTTCTTTTAGCTCTTTAATTGCCTTTCTTAATTCAGCTGCGGAGAAACTTCCGTCTACCTCTGCTACAGCTGCATCTGACTCTTCTCCTTGCATCATCAGACTAACAGCATACACCGCTGCTGTCCAAAGTTTTACATTATCACCCGGTAAAAACGGAAATGTAATAAATAAATGACGCTGCCATATTTCAACGGCAACCTGCAGCAATGTAGGATTTTCATGCTCCAGCTTTTCCGTCAGCTGTGCTTCTACTTGCTCGGCAAACAAATACGGTGTTGTTCGTTGAAGCTGAAACGCATTTACTTTTTTCGTCTCTCCAAACTTAGTAATCATAAAATCAATGTCTACTTCTTCTTCCATAACTGTTTTTAAAGCGACTGTTTTTACGATAGGGTGAACAGCTTCAGATGAAAATAGCTGTTCCAGAAAGACGCGCTGCTTTTCAATTCTCTTTGTTTTTAATGAATGAACCCATTCAAGCTGATCTTGAATATTGTCTAGAGCTGTGAATGATTTAAACTGCTCTAGCTGTTCTTCTTCTGTTTGTTCTTCTATGACTTGTTCTTGATTCATTCTATTCTTGCAGAACTCCAATAGCTGATAAAGCTGTTCAGCATGTTCAGAAGGGAGTTTGTGTTCTTGAATAACTGCTTGTAGAGTGACATATCCTTCATGATAGTGACCAAGCTGAATTAACACCATGAGGTACATTTGCAAATTATGATAATAATCGCCAATATCTTCTTTCAGCATTTGCTCACATAATTCTTTAGCTATGCCTGCATCACCGAGCTCCACGTGACAAATAACAAGGCCAAGCAAGATTTCATGATGCTTATTATCAAGTTCGTAGGCCTGCTCAAATAAAGGAAGTGCTTCTTGAAATTGCTTGTGCTGCATATGATCTGTAGCTTTTTCAACCAACCGTTCTTTTAATAGAGGAAAAGCTACAATTTTGTTTTGTTGTTCATTCGACATGTTTTCTCCCCACTTCGCGGTCCATTTGCTTTACAGTTTAGCAATTCGGTTAACGGAACGCAAAAAAATCGAGCAAAATCATAATTTTGCTCGATTTTTGGTTAATATCTTACCGTTTTTGCTTCATAAGCAGAAATGTCGTCTTCAAAAGAAAGCGTATAGCCAATTTCATCATATCCGTTAACAAGCATATATTTCCAATGACCATTGATATCAAACGTACGTTCAAAACCTGCTTTATCGGTAATTTTTTGCTGATGAAGATCGATTGTACAGGCGTAAGAAGCACTTTGAGACTCTTTCATTAAATAGGAAACATCTTCTTTTGGTAAAACAATAGGTAAAATACCATTTTTTAGACAGTTTTGTTTAAAAATATCCGCAAATGAAGGTGCGATAATAGCACGAAACCCGTAGTCTAAAAGCGCCCATGGCGCGTGTTCACGTGACGAACCACATCCGAAGTTCTCGTCAGCTACAAGAATTGTTGCTCCTTGATTTTGAGGCTGATTTAATTCAAACGTTTCATTTAACGTCTCATCTTCATTATATCGCCAATCAAAAAATAGAAATTGGCCAAAGCCAGTACGCTCAATTCTTTTCAAAAATTGCTTTGGGATAATTTGATCAGTATCTACGTTTGCTCGGTCGAGACCTGCTACTTTCCCTGTATGGATTGTAAAAGCATTCATCTGTGTTCTCCTCCTTATCGCACCGCTTGTTCTTGTAGTTTGCGCACATCAACAAAATGTCCATATACCGCTGCCGCTGCTGCCATTACCGGGCTTACTAAATGCGTTCTGGCGCCTTTTCCTTGACGTCCTTCAAAATTCCGGTTAGAAGTGGACGCACAGTGTTCGCCTTGTGGAACTAAGTCAGAGTTCATGCCTAGACACATGCTGCAGCCTGAGTCTCTCCAATCAAAACCTGCTTCAATAAAAATAGCAGATAACCCTTCTTCTTCAGCCACTCGCTTTACTTTTTGAGAACCGGGTACAATGATTGCTCGCACATCTGGTGACACTTTCTTTCCTTTAATAAAGGCTGCCACGTCACGAAGATCAGACAAACGAGCATTCGTACATGAACCGATAAATACATGCTGAACTGGAATCTCTTCTATTGCCATGCCAGGCTGTAAGCCCATATACTCAAGTGCTCGTGACAAAGACTTTCTCTCAGCTTCTGTTTTACACTCTTCTAATGTAGGAACTTGCTTGCTAACATAAGAACTCATCGCCGGGTTTGTTCCCCATGTTACAACAGGTTCAATTGTATCTGCATCAATTTCCAGCGTTTCATCGTACGTTGCACCTTCATCTGTTGCTAAAGCTGCCCAAGCTTCCACTGCTTTTTCAAACTGTTCTCCTTTAGGAGCATACTGACGTCCTTTAATATAAGAGAACGTGACATCGTCTGGACTGATTAAACCAGCTTTTGCACCGGCTTCAATAGACATATTACAAATGGTCATGCGCTCTTCCATTGAAAGATCGCGAATACATTCGCCCGTAAATTCCACGATTGAACCCGTTCCAAAATTCACGCCGAATTTTTGAATTATTGCTAACACAATGTCCTTAGCATAAACGCCAGGCTGCTTTTTGCCATTCACTTTCACTTGTAGCGTTTTTGGTTTCGCTTGCCATAGCGTTTGTGTTGCTAAAACATGCTCTACCTCACTAGTTCCTATCCCAAAAGCAAGCGCTCCAAATGCACCGTGAGTAGATGTATGACTATCTCCGCACACAATAGTTTTTCCAGGCTGAGTTAATCCTAATTCCGGTCCAATGATATGCACAATTCCTTGCTCTTCACTTGTTAAATCTAAAAGCTTCACACCAAACTCATGACAGTTTTCAGATAGTTTGTCTACTTGTTTCTTTGCAATCGGATCTTTAATATTAAAACGGTCAACTGTTGGAATGTTGTGATCCATTGTAGCAAACGTTAAGTCTGGACGCTTCACTTGGCGATTTGCCACGCGAAGACCTTCAAATGCTTGAGGAGACGTTACTTCATGAATAAGATGAAGATCGATATATAATAAGTCCGGCTTCCCCTCTTCTCGACGTACAACATGTTGTTCCCAAAGCTTATCAATAATTGTTTTTGGTTTCATACTGCTCCTCCTTTCTGATTATGAAAAACGTTTCTCACAAAACGTGAGAAACGCATGATTAACTGTAAGCTGTCATAATGCTTGAAATGGCAGAATCATTAGCAATTACCGCAGTTATCGCCTCCACCATTTTATCGGTACCTAAATAATGATTACCGTCTGCTAAGTCAGCTGTTCGATGACCTGCATGTAATACACTTTCAACCGCTTGTTCAATCACTGCTGCTTCTTTTTCTAATCCAAACGAATGTCTAAGCAACATTGCTGCAGATAAAATAGCAGCAATCGGATTAGCTTTGTTTTGACCAGCAATATCTGGTGCAGAACCGTGAACCGGTTCGTATAGAGACGGACCATCAGCCGTTAAGCTCGCAGATGGCAACATTCCTAACGATCCTGTCAGCATAGAAGCCTCATCACTCAAAATATCACCAAACATATTTTCAGTTACCACTACATCAAAATACTTAGGATTACGAATTAACTGCATAGCAGCTGAATCTACAAGCATGTGCTCAAGCTCTACATCGGGGTAGTCTTTTGCTACTTCTTCAGCTACTTCACGCCACACTCGACTAGACTCAAGGACATTCGCTTTATCAACAGACGTCACTTTTTTACGTCGATTTACAGCCGTGTCAAATGCTTGGCGAATAATTCTTTCTATTTCTGTACGCTTATAAAATAATGTGTCGACAACTGTTTCTTCATTTCCTTCTGTTCGGCGCTCGCTAGGCTTACCAAAATATAAGCCTCCTGTTAGCTCACGGACGATAATGAAGTCAACACCTTCAATGTATTCTTTTTTCAGAGGAGAGGCATCCGCTAAGCTATCATAAAACGTCACTGGACGAAGATTAGCATATAAATCCAGTTCTTTGCGAATAGCTAGCAAACCTTTTTCCGGTCGCAAATGTGAAGGGTTACGATCCCATTTTGGCCCTCCAACTGATCCAAGTAATACAGCATCTGCCTGCTTACAAGTCTCAATTGTACTTTCTGGAAGAGGTGTGCCCGCCTCATCAATTGCAGCTCCGCCAATTAGTCCATACGTAAACTCAAATTGATGATCAAAGCGCTCTCCAATTGCTTTTAAAACGGCAACAGCGCCTTTGGTTACTTCTGTTCCTACGCCGTCACCCGGTAATACAGCGACTTTTTTTGTCATGGTGGTCTCTCCCTTCAGTTCACATTACTTCTTGCTTTGTACGATGCTGCTGAATAGCGATTAAACGATTGATGGCGTTCAGATATGCTTTCGCTGACGATTCTAATACGTCAAATGCTACTCCGCGTCCGCTTGCTTCAGTTCCTTCGCTTTCAACCTTCACAAATACTTCAGCCAGTGCATCCGGTCCACCGTTAATAGACTGAATACGATAGTCTAATAGTTTTACATCTTGTTCAACACAGCGCTGCAGCGTATTATAGATAGCTTCCACGCTTCCAGATCCCGTAGCTGCTTCTTGAATCTCTTCGCCGTTTTCTTTGCGAAGCGTAATCGTAGCCGTAGGAATATTGTTCGTACCATACTGAACTTGCAGACTTTCAAGCTTATATTCACTGTCTTTGCTAACTTGCTTTTGAATGACTAATGCCAATAAATCATCGTCGGTAATGTCTTTTTTCTTATCTGCTAAGTCTTTAAACTTCTCAAAAAGTACGTTTGCTTCTGTATCTTCCAATGTGAATCCAAGCTCTACTAAGCGTGTACGGAACGCATGACGGCCTGAATGTTTACCAAGCACAATTGGATTTTGTTTAACACCCACAAGTTCTGGGGAAATAATCTCATATGTTAACGGATTTTTTAAGACGCCATCTTGGTGAATACCTGATTCATGAGCAAAAGCATTTTTTCCGACAATTGCTTTATTTGGTGCAATATTCATCCCTGTAAGCTTACTGATAATGTCACTCGTACGCTTGATTTCAGGTAAGATAAGACCTGTGCTCGCTTGATAGAAATCTTGACGGACATGAAGCGCAAGTGCTACTTCTTCAAGAGCTGCGTTACCCGCACGCTCTCCGATTCCGTTAATCGTTCCTTCAATTTGAGTAGCTCCTGCTTCAATCGCAGCCATTGAATTGGCCACAGCTAGCCCTAAGTCATCGTGACAGTGAGCTGACAAATCAACTTTATGAATATTTGACACATGTTCTTTTAAGTAATTAAATACTGATTGATAGTCACCAGGAGTGATAAATCCTACTGTATCTGGAATATTAACGACTTTTGCACCAGCATCAATAACGGCTTCTACAATTCTAGCTAAAAACGGTAAATCTGTTCGACATGCATCTTCAGCAGACCATTGAACAACCGGGAATTTTTTACTTGCGTACTTCACCATTTCCACTGCTGTTTCAAGTACTTCATCAGGTGTTTTTTTCAATTTATGCTGCATATGAATTTCGGAAGTAGCGATAAAAACATGCAGTCTTGGTTCTGCACTTTCTTTTAACGCTTCCCATGCAATGTCAATATCTTTTGTAACAGACCTTGCAAGGCCTGTTACAGAAGAATTTTTGACAATAGACGCAATTTCTTTTACGGATTGAAAATCACCTTTTGAAGAAGCGGGAAATCCGGCTTCAATGATGTCGATACCTAATCGCTCTAACTGCTTAGCAATTTCAAGCTTTTCTTGTAGGTTCAAATTGACTCCAGGTGACTGTTCACCATCGCGTAGCGTCGTGTCAAATAGTTTAATTTTTTGCACTAGCGATCACCGCTTCTTTCTTTTGTTTTTTAACAAATGGCATCATTTCACGTAATTGAGCGCCAACTTTTTCAATTAAATGTTCGTTTTCACGGTTATTGATAGCTGTAAATTCCGGACGATTTGCTTGGTTTTCTAGGATCCAGCCTTTTGCAAATTTACCTGTTTGGATATCTTCAAGCACTTTTTTCATTTGTTCTTTTGAACGCTCATCTACAACGCGTGGTCCTGAAACGAAGTCACCCCATTGAGCTGTATCAGAGATTGAATAACGCATGCCTTCCATTCCGCCTTCATACATAAGGTCAACAATTAATTTTAATTCGTGTAAACACTCAAAATATGCAACTTCCGGTTGGTAGCCAGCTTCTACAAGCGTTTCAAAACCAGCTTTAACTAATGAAGTTAAACCACCGCAAAGTACTGCTTGCTCACCGAAAAGATCTGTTTCTGTTTCTTCTTTAAATGTTGTTTCTAACACACCCGCACGAGCTGAACCGATTGCTTTAGCATAAGCTAACGCTACGTCTTTTGCTTCTCCAGTTACATCTTGGAATACTGCGAATAACGCCGGTACGCCAGCTCCTTCTTCATACGTTCTTCTTACAAGGTGACCAGGACCTTTTGGAGCTACTAAGAATACGTCAACGAATTCAGGTGCTACGATTTGGTTAAAGTGAATGTTGAAACCGTGAGCAAATACTAAAGATTTTCCTGGTTTTAGTCCTGGAAGAATTTCTTCGTTATAAACTTTTGGCTGATACTCATCTGGAAGTAATACCATTACTACTTCTGCTTGTTGAACTGCATCTTTTACAGATAATACAGTGAAACCGTCTTGCTCTGCTTGGTCCCATGATTTACCTTTACGTAATCCTACTACCACGTTTACTCCGCTGTCGCGTAAGTTTTGTGCATGGGCATGACCTTGTGAACCATAGCCTACGATTGCTACTGTTTTACCTTGTAATAATTGATCCTTTGCATCTCCGTTATAATATACCTTTGTCATAATAAATCTCTCCTCTTAGTTTATATAGTTTTATATAGTTTACTTGGTTAGTAACTAGCTAGAATTAAATGATTGATGAAAGTTTGGCTGCCGCTTTTTGCGTACCGCGCGGAACAGCTACTGTTCCAGTGCGCGTTACTTCTTTTAATCCATAAGGCTGAAGCAGATCAATCATCGCTTCAATCTTGCTGGATTCACCTGTTACTTGAATAATCAAGCTGTCGCGGCTTACATCAATGATGGTTGCACGGAAAGGTTCAATTACTGCATAAAGTTCGTTACGGCTCGCTGGCGTAGAGGCTACTTTCATTAAAGCAAGCTCTCTTGATACCACAGCTTGATCCGTAATATCTTGAACCTTCAACACGTCAATCTGCTTATTTAACTGCTTAATCACTTGTTCAGCAGCGTTATCATGCTCTACGTTCACAACAAATGTCATGCGTGATACATCTTCAGATTCAGTGTGACCTACCGAAATACTCTCAATATTGAAATTTCTTTTTGTAAATAACCCCGTCACGCGATTTAATACGCCCGCACGGTTTAATACAGTTGCTGTAATAATTCGCTTCATGGTTTCACCCCCACCATTTCATGTAATCCTTTTCCAGGTGCAACCATTGGATATACGTTTTCTTTAGGTGCGACAAAGAAATTTAGTAGAACAGGTCCATCTGTTTCCATTGCTTCTTTCAACGCCGCATGCGCTTCTTCTTCAGTAGAAGCTTGTAAACCTTTGATATCATAAGCTTCTGCAAGCTTCATTAAATTAGGCTGATTCGGAATTAAAGAGTGTGAGTAGCGTTCTTCATAGAAGATTTCCTGCCACTGACGAACCATACCAAGCGACTGATTGTTAAGTACAACCACTTTTACAGGTAAATTTAATTCTCTAATAACTCCTAATTCTTGAAGCGTCATTTGAAATCCACCGTCACCAACGACTGCTACAACTGTTTTATCTTTGTTTGCCAGCTGAGCGCCGATTGCAGAAGGTAATCCAAAGCCCATGGTGCCAAGACCACCTGAAGTTACCCATCGATCTGGATTATTAAATGTGTAGTATTGAGCTACCCACATTTGATGTTGCCCAACGTCCGTTGTAACCACGGCATCTCCATTTGTATACTTGTGAAGCAACTCAACTACTTTTTGTGGTTTTAACACGTCCGCTGAGTTCTGATACCATAATGGATATTCTTGCTTCCACGCCGCTAATTTCTCATGCCATTTCGTATAATCTCCAACTTCTCCTTCTTGCAGAAGCAATTGCTTCAATACTTCTTTTGCATCTCCAACAATTGGAATCTTGGTTGGAACATTCTTTCCAATTTCCGCTGGGTCGATGTCAATGTGAGCAATTTTTGCATTTGGTGCAAAATGCTTTAAGTTACCTGTTACTCGGTCATCAAAGCGTGCACCGATACTAATGAGAAGATCACTCTCATAAATTGCCATGTTTGCTGTGTAAGTTCCGTGCATGCCAGCCATTCCTAAATGAAGCGAATGATCTGCAGGGAAACAGCCTAATCCTAAAAGCGTATTAATAACCGGAATATTTTGACGCTCAGCGTAATTTTTTAATTCTTCTGAACCTTTACTCAATAACACTCCCGCACCTGCTAGGATAACAGGTTGTTTTGCAGCTGCTACTGCGTCTGTTAATTTTTTAACCTGCAGCTGATTTGGAAAATAAGTTGGCTGATAGCCAGGTAAATCAATTTCTCCTTCGTAATTAAATGTTCCATCACCCTGTGCCATATCTTTTGGAATGTCGATTAAGACTGGACCAGGTCTTCCTGTTGTCGCAATATGAAATGCCTCTTTGATGATTCTCGGCATGTCGCTGATATTGCGTACTTGATAGCTATGTTTCGTAATTGGCATTGTGATTCCTAATACATCTGCTTCTTGGAACGCGTCAGAACCAATTACACTTGAAGCTACTTGACCAGTAAAAACAACTAAAGGAAGTGAGTCAATCATCGCATCTGCCAAACCTGTTACGATATTTGTTGCACCAGGACCACTTGTTGCGATAACTACACCGGGTTTGCCTGAAATTCTTGCATACCCTTCTGCTGCGTGAATTCCACCTTGTTCGTGACGAGCAAGTACGTGAAACATTCCTGAACCATATAGCTTATCGTAAATCGGTAAAACGGCTCCCCCTGGGTAACCGAAGATGACGTCAACATTTTCTCTTCTTAGAGATTCAATCAACATGTCAGCTCCATTCATTTGTGCCCCAGTGCTTACAGGTTCTTTCGTTTGCATATTGGCTCCCACTTTTCTCATCCTTTCGTTTTCTAGATAAAAGAAAAAAGACTTCTCACCCCTAAATAGACCCTATCAAATGATATAGGTCAAGGGGCGAAAAGTCTTTTGTACTTTACGCGGTACCACCCTCGTTTGTAATCGTAATGATTACCTTATGAATGTATACTGTACATTCTTTTTGATAACGAGTGCTTTGGAAGTACACTCGGTCGCCCTTACTGAATTTCAGGGTGACACTCTGAGGTGAGTTCATTTTGAGTTGGTAACGTCGGCTTCCAGCAACCCGACTCTCTGTTGATACCTAAACATCAAAACTACTTATCCTCTTCAACGTTTTAAAACGCTATATGCTTTTTGAACAATGCTTTACACATCATATTTTAAATTAATTACAATTAATTAAAATTTTTAGAAAACTTATATTTGAGGACTATCTTACGCCCATTTCTATGCATAGTCAACCACTTTTCGAGATTTTTTTAGACAATTTAGACTAAACAGAATATTTGAATGCGTTTTCATTATTGATGTAATAAGGGTTTACAGCAGTTCAAAAAGTTTTTCTGAAACGTTCATTTGTACACACTGAATGAACAAACATTCACTTTTAGGATAAATAAAAAAACCGGTTTTTACTAAAAAGTAAAAACCGGTTTTTTTTGGACGTCCCAGGAGAGATTCGAACTCCCGACCGACGGCTTAGAAGGCCGTTGCTCTATCCTGCTGAGCTACTGGGACATAATGTTAAAGTGTATCAAAGACAATACTTATTATATTCAAATATAATTTAAAAGTCAACGTTTTTTTGAAATTTTATGAGAAGAGAGGTAAAAAACCTTCTCTCCTCCCTATATTTGGCTATATTATGCTGAAAGTGTACAGGTTAACTGCATGCTAGGAATATGTTTACCGCTTATATCGTAAAACTGCACGGTAGCCTCTGTACCATCCATTACTAGTATAGCATACGTACGTTCTTTTCTCATACGAGGAAGTAACATACTTCCTGGATTGATAAATAAAACTCCGTCCATGAGCTCAGCTCCTGCTATGTGAGAATGCCCAAAACAAACAACGTTTGCCCCGACTTCTCTCGCTTTGTAATGCAGATTCATCATAGACATTTTAACATTATATAAGTGACCGTGTGTAACCAGACACGTAGCTTCTCCAAGCGACTCTACTCGATCATTAACGTAAGATGCATCGTAGTCACAATTTCCTCGAACGCCTAAAAATGCAGACATTTCTTTGCTGTCTTGCGGCAACTCAGAGTCCCCACAATGGATCATCTTATCTACATCAGCATGTCTCTCTCTGATAGTGAGCAGCTCTTCTTGTAACCCGTGGCTATCGCTTACAATTAATAGTTTCACACGTCATCACTCCTTCTAAAATTGCGCATCAATTAGCGGTGCTAGTCTTTTTAACGCATTTGCTCGGTGACTAATCTGATTTTTTTGCTCTTTGGTCAATTCTGCCATGGAACATCTCCATTTTTCTACAAAGAAAATGGGATCGTACCCAAAACCGTTTTCCCCTCTTTTTTCCTCCAAGATGTGCCCTTCACACGTGCCTTCTACAATTTCGGTTCTCTTTCCGGGCACTGCAATAGCAAGAGCGCAATGAAAGCGTGCGGTGCGCTTTTCAAACGGCACGTCATTTAATTTTTGAAGTACCTTCTCTATATTAGCATTATCATCTTTATTTTCACCAGCATAACGCGCGGAATAAACGCCTGGCTCCCCGTTTAAGGCATCAATAGCAAGCCCCGAATCATCGGCAATGACTGGCTTATTTAATGCGGATGAAATGGCCTCTGCTTTTAGCGTGGCATTCTCTGCAAATGTAACGCCCGTTTCTTCCACGTCTTCAATCTCAGGAAAATCAAGAAGCGATGTTACTTTAAATCCCTTCGGTGAGAAAAGTGTTTCAAAATCTTTTACTTTGCCTGCGTTTTTAGTTGCAATAATGATTTCACGCACGTTAATCCCTTACCTTTCTTTAACCGGAATGTAGGCAGCCAGGTGATCAAGAACTTCCTTTTGCTGTTCAATCAATTGATAAACACCCTTTTCCCCTAAATCTAGAAGATGGTTTAACTGTTCTCTCGAAAACGTCGATTCCTCTCCCGTTCCCTGTAATTCTACAAACTGTCCGCTTCCTGTCATCACAATATTCATGTCAACTTCCGCTGTCGAATCTTCTTCATAATTTAAATCTAAAATCGAATTTTCTCCATGAATACCTACTGAAGTCGCAGCTAAGTAGTCACGAATAGGAATTTCTGTGAGCTTGTTCTCTTCAACCAGCTTTCCAAACGCTAAAACCATAGCCACAAAAGCACCTGTAATCGATGCTGTTCTTGTGCCGCCATCTGCTTGAATAACATCACAATCAATCCAAATTGTCTTTTCTCCGACCTTTTCCAGATCGACTACGGAACGAAGAGCTCGTCCGATTAGACGCTGAATTTCCATTGTTCGTCCTGTGACTTTACCTTTTGATGATTCACGTATATTTCTTTGTGCCGTAGCTCGAGGCAGCATAGAATATTCAGCTGTAATCCATCCTTTTCCTTGCCCACGCATAAAAGGAGGCACTCTGTCGTCTATGCTTGCGGTACAAATAACCTTTGTGTCTCCCACCGAGATTAATACAGATCCTTCTGGATGCTTTAAGTATGAAGTATGAAGAGATACAGATCTCAATTCATTAAATTCCCTACCGTCCAAACGCATTAAGCATGTCCTCCTATTCATTCATTTATATGTAATAGTCTCTTCCATTTTAACTACAAAACAGCGGAAAGAGGTCGCTATTTCAGCAGACCTCTTTCTACTTAGTCCTTTACTAGTATAACAAAAATTTGTTTTTAAAAACTACCTGTGTTCACATTTTTCGGTCTTGAAACTGGTTCCGTTAATTTTTTCCCTTTTTCATCTTTTAGCGTTTTTTTGCCATTCACTTTAATGGCAACGCTGTCTACGGCTTTTTGTTCCGTCAGAGATAACACTAAGGAGTCGAGAACACGCTGAGAAATTTCCGTTCCTTTCAAATTCCCAAAGATGTTTTTATTAAAGTTCAGCGTTAACTCACCGTCCGCATACTTTGGAGCTGCTACGAGTTTTGCATCGGGATTAAAGTCTGTCACTAAACCTGATGCAGGCGCAGGTCCTTCTACAAGCTCGTTCACAATTGCAGTGTACATATCTTTGTCATCAGAAGCAATTCGTTTTGTGACAGGAACATAGTAAGTTTGTTTGCCCTCTTGAGCTAAGTAATAAATCGTAACTGGCTTCGTTTGAGTTACGTCAACTACTCCAGTATTATCAAAGTTAATGCCATCTGCTCTGCTCAACCCTTTACTGATTGGCGTATGATTTACAGGCATCTCATCTTTATCATAGCCGTTAATGCGAATTTTAACTTTATTTACGCCTTCAAACTGCGTCAGCGTCCAAGTGACGGCCTGCAGAATACGGAGTTCATCTTCTTTTTTATACTCAGCAAATTCAGGTGAAAAATCTGCTACCATCGTGCCGTCACTTTCCAGCTTTGTCCCTAAAACTCTTGTATCAGCAGGAAGAACCGCTCGGAAATTATTTGGCAATAAGTTTGTGACCGGTCCACCCTCTACTAAATATTCAAGAGACTGTTTAGCGACACCTTTTGATTTAGGAATTTCAAGCGTCTGGGGAACAACGTACCCGTTTTTATCAATTAAGTAGAGTTCTCTTTTGGTAGGCCCAGATGTTTCTGCGGCTTTACTTTGTTTTTTATTAGCTTCCGTTACTTTCGCTTCAGTCGCTAATGATTTTTCATCTTTCACATAGGTGACATCCTTTGGCGGATCAATTTCCTTTGCTGCGTTATCCCCTCCGAAAAGTCCACAGCCGGATAACAATACAGATGTGGTCACCACGGCGGATATGAGAACAAGTTGGGTCTTTTTGGACATTCCTTTCCCTCCTCAGACTGTTTGTACTACTATGTATACGAGCTTTTTTGCATTTTAGACCAGCTCAAAAAAGTTTTTGTCCACAAAAAAAACCGAGCATGATATGCACGGTTTTAAAGCTTGATATGTTCAACATTATATACAGGGTGCTCAAACCATTTAGATGCAATAGATTGAAACAGTTCTGTTGATCCTGTTGTAAAGAAGTAGTGTTCAGGCTCCATGTTTCTAGGAGCTAGTAAATTGCTATAAGAAAGAATGGCACTTACCTCTATTGCCGTTTCTTCGCCAGAACTGATTAACTGAACTCTAGGCCCAATTGCTTCTTGAATAACTGGCTTTAATAACGGATAATGCGTACATCCTAAAATAAGGGTATCCATATCTGTATGATAAAAAGGTTTTAATGTTTCTTTTACAATTCGCTGTGCTTCCGGTCCTTCATAATTACCGCTCTCTACAAGAGGTACAAACAAAGGGCATGCTAAATTTTCCACTTCCACTCTCGTATGAAGAGCGCGGAGTGCATGTGTATAGGCTTGACTTTTCACGGTTCCGTTTGTGCCGATTACGCCTATTTTATGGTTTTTAGTTACTTTAAGCGCAGCGCGTGATCCTGGTTCAATGACGCCTATAACCGGAATATCGAGCTGTTCTTGAATTTCATCCAGCACAACTGCCGTAGCCGTATTACACGCAATAACAAGCATTTTAATATCTTTATCTACTAAATAATTAGTCATCTCCCACGTGAAAGCTCGTACTTCTTCACTAGGGCGAGGACCGTATGGGCAGCGGGCTGTATCTCCAATGTACATAATTTGTTCTTTCGGAAGCTGTCTCATAATTTCCTTTGCTACCGTTAATCCGCCCACACCTGAATCTATAACACCAATTGGTCTACTCAAAACAATCGCCTCATTTTCCTTTCATTTCATCATGCAATTTTCGTAACGTTACTCGTAAAACTTCCGTTTCACTCGAAGAGAAGTTTGCCAGTACGCCATTTAAATACGTTTGTCGCTTTTCAATTACTTCTTCGATAACACGTGCTCCTTCAGGAAGCAAATGAATACGCACTACGCGGCGGTCTTTTGGATCTTTCACCCGAACCACCAACTTATTTTTTTCCATACGATCTACTAAATCTGTCGTTGTACTACAAGCAAGAAAAATACGATTTGATAAATCACCAATCGTCATATCTCCACGTTCAAACAGCCACTGCAAAGCAATAAACTGAGGTGGCGTAATCGTATAGTCTTCTAAAATTTCTCTTCCTTTTTGTTTCACAATCGCTGCAATATGTCGAAGTGACTTCTCTAATTCTGCCACTGTATCCTCATTATTTTTTGCTGTCATACCGTAATCCTTTCCACCTATAAGTCTTATTTTCTATTATTTCTTTCAGTTAAACCCGTCTCTATTGTTTCTCTTTTCTATTTTATATTGTGCTCTTTTTTCAGTGATTTTTCAAGGTTAACATGAGGATTCTACAACGTTCATCATAAGTCTACATACTCTCATTCAGCATTAAAAAACAGCTGCTCCATAAAAGGAGCAGCTGTTTCTATTAATTATTGATATACAGCTCGAAAACTGAGCTGAAATCTTTTGTTGTGTAGGCAATTTTTTTATCTAATAACCAAGAAAACGCAGCTTCGTTAATTTCTTTAAATTCACCAGCAACACTTCCACTTGTATTTCTTGTACTGCTTAGCGTAGAAGAAGCTAGCTGAATGCTTTGTGTAGCAAAATCAAGCGCAATTTCATTTTCACGCGTTATTTCAGATATTTTAAACAGCGCTTTATATAAATCTTTTACCTCTTCTATATGCTTTTTGTGTACATCGATAGAAAACGTCTCCGAGCCAATTTTAAATTTAATTTCCACATCTAAATCGACAGTTCCAGCCGTTTCTAGCATCACGTTTGAAATGTGATTTGTGCTGTAGTTATAGCGGCGAAGCATTCGCTTTTTGCTTGTAGCACTTGTTCCATCAAGATGAATGAGCGCTTTATTGGTAAAGCAATATTCATCTGACTTTGATTTGATTAGAAAATAAATTTTTTCTTGTTCTTCATGCATAACGTAATCATCTGCATCTACCTTGTCATAATCAACTGGCTTAATAACAGAACCAATATCACTTAGCCCTAATACATCAGCAGCCACTTTTCCAAACATTTCCCCATCCCCCTTTTAAAAACAATTGTGTTATTTTCATGTTTTAAGTGTACTGTGCAAATGAGGGGATGTAAATAAAAAAAAGGAGCTTCTTAAAAAGAAGCTCCACATTTATTAAAATAACAAATTTAAAATCATATAGATAAGTGCAGCTAATGAAGCTGAAATTGGCAATGTGATAACCCATGTAATCACCATGCGCTGTGCAGTTCCCCATTTTACACCTTTCACTCGGTGAGCAGAACCTACACCTAAGATAGAAGATGAAATAACATGAGTAGTACTGACAGGTAGATGAACAAACGTTGCTCCAAAGATAATGGCAGCACCTGTTAAGTCCGCAGCTACTCCATTAACAGGACGAATTTTCATAATTTTACCGCCAACGGTTTTAATGATTTTCCATCCACCAATTGACGTTCCAAGTCCCATTGCCACCGCACAAGCCAGCTGTACCCACCACTGAATCTCAGTACCGCTTTGCATATTGTTAGCAATAAGCGCTAGCGTAATGATACCCATTGCTTTTTGCGCATCATTCGTACCGTGTGTGTAAGATTGTAGGGCTGCAGTCAGGATTTGAACGCGTCGAAAACGCTTATTCGTTTTCGTCAAGTTATGGTTTTTAAACGTTAGTTTGATAATCGTATAGACGATATAACCTACTACAAAGGCTAGAACTGGTGAAATTAGAAGGGCTTCAATGATTTTGATGAAACCTTTGTAATTTAAAGCACCAAATCCAGCAGCTGCAATAGCTGCTCCTGCAATCGATCCAATAATTGCATGAGAAGAACTACTCGGGATACCGAAATACCATGTGATTAGGTTCCACGCGATAGCAGAAATTAATGCTGCTAAAATAACGACAGAACCATTTTGAAGCGTATAAGGATCAACGATATCCTTTGTAATCGTTTTGGCTACGCCCGTAAACGTCATAGCACCGACAAAGTTCATGGTTGCGGCTAAAAGAATTGCATGTCGCGGTTTTAAAGCTTTGGTTGAAACAGAAGTCGCAATGGCATTAGCTGTATCGTGAAATCCGTTGATAAAGTCAAAACCAAGTGCACCAACTACAATTAGAATGGTTAATATTAGCATCGAATCCATTATAATATAGCCCCGTTACGCATTCTTCATAATAACTGATTCTAAGTTGTTCGCAACCGTTTGACAATAATCCGCGATTTCTTCTAGCGTTTCATAAATTTCTTTATATTGAATAACTTTAATTGGATCTTTACATGTTGCAAATAATTGTTTTAGTGCACGACGATATAATGTATCACAATGTGACTCATACTCTTTAATTTTAATTGCATGTTCACTAATTTGAAGAAGCTTTTTCTCAGACAACAAATTAATAGTAATTAAAATCTCTTCAGCACAGCCTTGAATATTTTTAACAAATTCAGCTACATATTCATCAAATGTCGTAATTGAATGAATTTCCATTAAAGCAGCAAAGCTGTCGATGCCATCAAGTACATCATCCATGCTCATTGCTAGCTGTAAAATATCTTCACGCTCAATTGGAGTAATAAATGCTTTGTTCAACTCAGTAATCACTGTATGCACGTATTTATCACCTTTTGATTCATACGCTTTTAAAACATTGGCAAATTCCTTTAGGTCAGATACATTTTGAAGTTCAAAGCTGCCTAAAAAATCTGCTGAGTCCTTAATATTTTGGGCAATGTCCATTAACATTTCAGAAAACTTGTCTTTTTTTCTTTTGATCACGTTGCAATCCTCCATCCAATTTATCGAAACTTTACCACTCGTTTTTTCTCTCTATCTTTTATTATGTGTTCTAGTTTCTTTTTTCATTTAAAGTAATGGATAAAACTTAGCTGTTCATTACTATAACGAGAGAAACCACCTCTCTTGTGTATCAAAAAATTCTAAAAAAACAAACGTTTACCAGAGCAAAAGTCCCAAAAGGTGGTTCTTTTACTTATAGGTTATGCGATTCATTTTTTTACGCCAAGTCAAAAATTACTCCTATTATTGTTAATTGTCAATAACTTTTCAAACACATTTTTTTAGGTCTCTTTACAATACATTAACAATAATACGTTCATTCCTTTTAAAATAAGGGTTTTCAGAGTTTGTATAAAACTGGGATTTACAAAAACTTAACATTACTCCCCTTGTGTAAATAATAAAAGCCAGCTCCTTTAGAACTGGCTTTTATTATTTACTTATTATATTGCTGAAATACATTTTTTACTTTCGGCACGACGTAATGACTTCCGCCTTTATCTTCTACTCCTTCAACCATCATTGAAACGAGTAGGTTTTTCTGTTTTGTATCCACAGCTACAAACCAGCCGTTTTCCTGCCCTTTTTCACCTTGAGTTTTCTTTAATTCTGCCGTTCCAGTTTTTCCAGCTAGGGTTAACCCATCTATCTTTGCAGCATGACCCGTACCGTTTTTATCTTCAATGACATCAACTAAATCATTTTGAATTAATTGCGCCGTTTCTTTAGATATTACTTGTTTTTTCCATATTCCACTCTCATTACCGTTCATAAGAATAGGCTTTACTATATTTCCATCGTTTACAATCGATGTATACATCAATGCCAAGTGAAGAGGATTCACTTGCAGTTTCCCCTGGCCATAGCCGGAGTTTGCTAATACTCCCTCATCTTTAATATCTTGATCACCTGCAATTTTAGACGTTTCAAAAGGATAATTAACAGGCATTTTTTGATTGAACCCAAACTGTTTTAAACCACTGTTAAATTTGTCTAAACCTAGCTTCAAAGCAGTCTGCGCAAAATAAATATTATCAGATGTAACATAAGCATCACGCAAATTAACATTCGGCTTGCTTCCCACTCGTGTTACGTAGAAATTCCCCCAGCTTTTATCTTTTTGCCATTTCTTCCCGCTGATTGATATACTTTCGTTTGGATTTACCACACCTTCATCAACTGCTAAAGCTCCCGTGACTAACTTAAATGTAGATCCCGGAGAATACGTTTTGGTAAAGCGATTCATTAACGGCTTATCGGGATTCGTTGAAAGGGATTGGTACGTATTAGCATCGATTCCAAAAGAAAAAGAATTCGGATCAAAAGCTGGCGTGCTTACAAGACCTAATATTTCTCCCGTTTTAGGTTGAAGAGCAGTAGCTACTCCTTTTTCATCTTTTAACTGTTCATAAAGGGATTTTTGAACATTCGTGTCTACCGTAACTTGAATGCTTTCCCCGTCTTTTGGATTCACTTTTGCAATTTCATTCTTTTTATTACCATCTTTATCTACAGTATAAATCATGACGCCGTCTCGAGCACGAAGCTTATCTTCATATAAAGACTCTAAGCCAATCATTCCAGCTTTAGACTGAGCATTATAGCCTTCATCTTTATGCTCTTTTAAATATTCCGCTGTGACAGGCGCAACGTATCCAACTAAATGGGCACACGCTTCTTCACAAGGATATACGCGCGCATTTACCTTTTTTTGTTGAATGCCTTCTACTTTTTTCAAAGAATTCTCTAAATTAGAGGCGTCTTTTTGACTAACTGTTTTAATAGGAACAAATTGATTCTTTTTCACCCAAGAAGCGCTCAGTGCTTGATTAATACTTTTTTCTGAAAGAGCAAGAGTCTTGCTTAATTGTTGTATAGCTTGCTCGCCGCCTTTAGAAAACTGCTGTGGAACAACTCCAACTTGAATCGCTTCTCCGTTTTGAGCTAAATATTTTCCTGAACGATCCATAATTTCTCCACGCACAGCTGACTGAGTAGCTACTCTTACTTGCTCTCCTTGCTTAAGTCCTTTAAAAATCATATTAGGCTTCCAATTAATATACCAATTCTCTGTATTCCCTTGTTTTTCTTGAACCACAGCAGCATTTTCTTTAAATGAGATTTCACCGGCTACAGAGTTCATGTTTACTTCAAAAGGTAAAACAGCTTTATGATCTTTTATTTCTAAGTCTTCTATTTTACTTGCCTTCACTTTAAGCTTGTCCGCTTCAATTGCATCATAGATATTTTTATATCGATTTACAAAATCTTTTTCTGAAATCGTCTTTTTAGCATCTTTAGACAAGTATCCATACATGCCTTTAAAATCTTCTTTATTCCACATGGCTACATATTTATCAAATCGATCCTGTGCTTTCTGTTGATCATTTGAGCAACCGGCAGTTATTAATAAGAGAATTGCCATAGTAAAAAATAGCCACTCAATTCGTCTCATGATGATTTTCCCCCTTTTTTCAATACCATTTCTCTATCATATAAAATTTTACATAAACTTTCCATCGGAAAGTTAAGATCAGGAATTAATTGGTATTACAACCCACTAAATTTACATATCGACAAAAAAATCAATAGGTAAATAAGAAAAAAATTGAACATTTTGTGAATATTTTGTGTCTTTTTTGGAAAGTATTTGATATAATAATTGTAAGAAGAAAAAGAATAGGAGGCGACTAAAATGAGAAGATTCTTACAGTTTTACTTTATGTTTAGTTCTCTGTTCTGTTTTGGAAGCGTTTTCGTCCTACTTATGTCTCAAGAATATTATTTTGCACCGTTATTCCTCACACTGGGCTGTTTAAATATTTTTCTCTTTAAAGTATATATTCAAGAAAGTCGAAAAGATAAACAAGCTGCACCTGAAAAACCTAAACCAACAATTTAACGAACTCGTCTCTCGGCTGAGATGAATGTAAAAGAAGAACCGGTGAATTTTTCACCGGTTCTTCTTTTACGACATTGAAGCTTTTGGAAACCTATCGTTTGCAATAATCTCACCGATGCTTTCACTCTTTCCTTCACCGTCATCAATATTTAAAAGCGGGAACAATAACTCTCCTACGTGATAAGCCTCTTCTAAATGCGGATAGCCTGATAAAATAAAAGATTCAATTCCTAAAGCTTCATATTCTTTTATTCGTTTCGCTACATTTTCAGCACTGCCTACTAGTGCAGTTCCTGCGCCTCCCCGGACGAGCCCTACACCTGCCCATAAGTTAGGGCTAATCGTAAGTTCCTCTCGGGTTCCTCTGTGAAGGCTCGCCATTCGCTGCTGCCCGACTGAGTCATACCTAGCAAAAGTACGCTGTGCAGCTTGAATCGTGTCGTCGTCCAAATGCTGAATTAATCGATCGGCTGCTTGCCAAGCTTCTTCTTCCGTTTCGCGTACAATAATATGCAAACGAATCCCAAACTTAACAGTTCTGCCTTCTGCTTCTGCTTGCTTTCTCACAGCCGTTATTTTTTCTCTTACTTGTTCAGGAGGTTCGCCCCACGTTAAATACACGTCAGAATGTTTTGCTGCAACTTTTTGTCCTGCGGGTGAAGATCCGCCAAAATAAATAGGTGGAGAAGGTTTTTGAACAGGTGGATACAGCAGCTCGCTGTTCTCTACATGAATATGTTTTCCTTCATAATTAACCGTATCTCCAGCCAATAACCCTTTCCACACATCTAAAAATTCATCCGCAGCTTCATAACGTTCATCATGTGATAAAAAAAGGCCGTCTCCGGCTAATTCTGCTGGATCTCCTCCTGCTACTACGTTAACTAGTAAACGACCGTTTGAAATTCGATCAAGAGTCGAGGTCATGCGCGCTGCCACGGAAGGAGCCATAATGCCGGGACGTACCGCTACTAAAAATTTCAAACGCTCTGTTTCAGGTATAAGTGAAGCAGCCAATAGCCACGGGTCTTCGCATGATTTCCCCGTTGGAATCAAAACTCCTTCAAACCCTAACCGGTCAGCTGCTTGAGCAACTTGCCGAAAATATGAATAGTCTGCTGAACGACCTCCTCGATTTGTCCCTAAATATCTTCCATCTCCATGGGAAGGAATAAACCATAGCATTTTCATGATTCAACACTCCTTTTCGTTTGTTCTAGATGATATCCCAGCTCTTTTAATGAACGTTTAATTCTCGCTTCTGCTTCTTCCGCAATAAACTCAATTTCATTTTCTTTCGTATAGGCCACCTCAGAATCAACAATATAAACTCCATGAATAAGAGCAGTAGCTCCTAAAACGGATAAAGTCGGCTTAAATACATAATCAAGAGCCAGTAGGTGAGCAATGGTTCCCCCTGTAGCTATCGGCAGCACGGTTTTATTGTGCAAACCTTTTTCAGGTATTAAATCTAAAAATGTTTTTAAAATTCCTGTGTAGCTAGCTTTATAGATTGGGCTCACAATAATAACGGCATCAGCACCTGCGACTTTCTTTTGAGCTTCTTGAATCGCAGAGCTAGAAAAGTTAGCATATACTAAGTCTTCAGCGGGCAAGTCACGGACATGCACGGTTTTCACTTCATATTTTTCATCTTGTAGATATAATGCAATATACTCGCTTAAAGCAGCTGACCTTGATTGCTTTGAAGGACTTCCTGTAATAATTGTAACCTGGCTCATTATCATCTCTCCTTTTAGCTCATAAAATTGATAGATTTACAAGGATTAATACGTATATAAATCCTTCTTTTATTTTTCACCTGCGTAACTGTCTCTCCATTTAAGAAGACGCTTTTCTAATACTCGGACAAATGAATCGGTTAATTTGCCTACAACAGCAAAAATAATAATTCCGACAAAAACTACGTCCGTTTGAGAAAACTGTCTAGCATCCATAATCATGTATCCTACACCTTCACTTGCTCCCATTAATTCAGCAACTACCAGTCCGAGCCATGCAATACCTAAAGACAAACGGACACCAAGTAAAATATTAGGAAGAGCAGCTGGTAAAATGAGTTTTGTGATTTGTTTCCATTTACTAAATTGAAGAACACGAGCAACATCAAATAATTTCGAATCAACGCCGCGAATACCTAGATACGTATTAACATAGATTGGGAAAAATGCACCGTTTGCAATTAGCAATATCTTTGAAATTTCACCAAAGCCAAACCATAAGATAAATAAAGGCGCCAACGCAAGGTGAGGAACAGTTCTAAGCATTTGAATAGATGGATCCATATAGTGCTCCGTTTTCTTTGAAAAACCGACAATTACACCAAATAGTAACCCTAGTCCAGCTCCAACGGCAAAACCTATGGCAGCACGCAAAATACTGATTTGAAGGTTAGCTCCGAGTTCTCCAGATACGATGAGCTGTTTGAAAGAAAGTATGATATCAACAGGTGTAGGAAGAACAGTTTTGGATACATAGCCCGCAGAACCAATGATTTGCCACACGACAATAAGCAGAAGTGGCACGACAAGAGAACGAAGAAAAATTCCCTGCTTATTTTTCGCTTCTTCCTTTCTTTTTTTCATTTTTTGCAAGTGAGCTGCTGAAGACTGGACATGTCCTGAAACCACAGATGTTTTACTCATTTTCATCACCTCATTTTTCTTTTAATGCTTTTTCAATAAATGAATTATCAACGACATCTCCAGTATCAATTTTCTTTTTAATAACGCCTAAAGATTGTTGAAAATCAGCTGTCCGCTGTTGTTCTGCAATAATTTCTTTAGAGGTTGGGCGATTATAGGCAGGATTATTTTTTAACACTTGTCTTACTACGTCTTTATCTAGATTTTTTTGTTTTGCTAAAATATCCACAGATTCTTCAAAATGTTCGTTTTGCCATTCAAGCGCTTTTTGATAAACTTGTAAAAACTTAACGACTAACTCTGGATGATCTTTTGCAAAGCCTTCTCTTACAATAGTAAAACCTGGTGAAGCAACCTTTAATGAATCGCCGTCTGCTAAAATGCGAGCTTCATTTTTTAAGTTTTGCAGTGAGATAAACGGTTCCCAGATTGACCATGCATCCACTGATCCATTTTCAAATGCTGGCTGAGCTTCGTCTGGCTGAAGCTGAATAATCTTTACATCACTTGGCTTCAACCCATTTTGGTCAAGAGCTCTGTACAATAAATTAAAACCGCTGCTTCCTTTCGCAACCGCGATCTTTTTACCTTTTAAATCTTTTACGCTTTTAATCTTGCTGTTTTTCCCTACTAAAATGGCATTTCCTTTCAACCCGTCGCTGGAATTAGCAATTTCTAAAAACGGAATATCTGCACCTTGACCAGAAATAACCGGTGAATTTCCAACTTGGCCGAAATCCAAATGTCCAGATGCTAAACCTTCAAATTGCGGAGGGCCGCTTTGAAACTCTGTCCATTTAACATTTACACCTATTTTTTTAAATTCTTTTTCAAACCATTTTTGGTTTTGTGCCAGCATTAAAGGACCTAAGCTTTGCTGGATACCAATATTAATCGTAACGTTTTTTGAATCTTCTCCGCTCCGTTTTTCTTCCGTCCCGCACCCAGCCAATGCGAGAACAAGTACAGTAGCTGCAGTTAAAAGTAGCTTTTTCATCTGTTCTGTCCCCTTCTCTGTCTTATTGAATCTTTAATGTTCTCCTGCTTCTTCAAATTCTTTCAGTACTTGCTGCCTTAGCTGCTGAAACGGTAACTCTGTCTTTTTTCGCGGATGACTAATTTCTACTGGAACGACCCGGCTAATTTCTCCTGGTCTGGCACTCATAATCACAATTTTAGTCCCCAAGTAAATGGATTCATCTAAATCATGGGTAACAAAAATCATGGTTGTTTTTTCTTTTTTCCATATGTCTAACAGCACATCTTGCAAATGAGTGCGCGTAAAAGCATCTAACGCACCAAACGGTTCATCTAACAATAAAACCTCTGGATTTCTTAAAAGAGCACGCGCAATAGCAACTCGTTGAGACATCCCCCCAGATAGTTCTCGAGGATAAGCTTTGTCAAATCCTTTCAGCCTGACAATATCAATTAACTCATCTACGCGGCGCCGAACGTTCGAATCTTTCAGCGATAAGTCAGCCGCTATATTTTGCTCTACATTAAGCCAAGGAAACAAGCGGTGTTCTTGAAAGATCATTCCTTGTTTAATGCTAGGTCCGGCTATGTACTTCCCGTTGATTTCAATACGCCCTTCATAATCCATATCAAGTCCTGCAATCATTTTAAGCAGTGTACTTTTTCCGCACCCGCTCGGACCAATAACGGTGATAAATTCACCTTTATTAATCGTAAGATTTACATTTCGCAATGCTTGAGTTACTTGTTCTCCTTTTTGAAATGAGCGGTTAACAGATTGAATGACAACACTCACAGCAGTTCCTCCTCCTTGAATTTTTAAATCAAAAGCTCGTTCATCTAAAAACACAAAAGCTCCTACCTGAAAAAGGTAGGAGCTTTCGGTTGACCGATCAGCCCGTTGCTATATTTAACTGATTTGTTATTTGATTATTTTGAATTTTATCATATTAATCCGATTTGTCAACTGTGTTTTATATATTTTATCACTTTGATTCTTGAGGATTTGGCTTTTTCCATTTAAATACTGAGTTTAAAAATCCGTATATATGCTTAGACTCCTTCGTTAACAAAGGGCCAATAATAGCTAAAATCAATACATAAAGCGCGGCGAATGGCTGAAGAATTGCGGATAATCCTCCTTCAATTCCAATGTTAGCCATAATGATCGAAAACTCGCCTCGTGACATAATCGTTAACCCAATGTTGGTAGAGGCCTTGTGTGACAGCCCGCTTTTTCTTCCTGAAATCATACCGGCTGTAAAGTTACCAATGATCGTAAGCGCAACTGCGCCAAGCGCAAGCCATCCTGCATCCCACAGCGTAAGAGGATCAATACTTAACCCGAAGCTGAAGAAAAAGATAGCTCCAAAGAAATCACGAAACGGTACGACAAGATGTTCAATCCGATCGCGATGTTCCGTTTCAGAAAATACAAGTCCAAGCAATAACGCACCAATTGCTTCTGCCACGTGAATTGTTTCAGAGAAGCCTGCCACAAAAAACAATACCGCAAAAACGACGATTATAAAGATTTCGTTTGATGAAATATTTAAAAGTTTATTTAGTAGCGGCGTGGCTTTTCGAGCAATGATAAAGAACAGCATCATATAGCCAAACGCAATTAAAATAGATGTTAAAGATCCAGCAAGCGATCCGTGGTCTCCAAGCACCAACCCTGAAACGACAGAAAGATAAACGGCTAAGAAAATATCTTCAAACATGATGATCCCTAATATCAGTTCCGTTTCTGGATTCGCTGTTCGTTTTAAATCAACCAATACTTTTGCGACAATTGCGCTGGACGAAATCGTAATAATTCCGGCGATAATCAGCACTTCAAGAAGAGGATTTCCTGTCAGGTATCCATACAATAATCCTAAAGTGAAGTTAATTAAAATATAAATAGATCCTCCCACCGCGATGGACCTACCTGATTTAATTAGCTTTCCAACTGAAAATTCTAATCCTAAATAAAAGAGTAAAAAGAGAACTCCAATTCTCCCCATGAATTCAATAATCTCTTGGCTTTCAATAAACTTTAAACTGAATGAGCCAAACTCAGGAGCATGGGGACCGACCGCCATGCCCAGCAGAATGAGGAATGGAATAATCGTAAATTTAAATTTATGTGCTAGTATAGCCGCTAAAGCCACTAGTAACAAAGCTGTCCCAACTTCAAATACTAAATGATCCAATTATGAACTACCTCCTTGTGAAAGCAATTCTTTAATGAGCGTTTTTAAATTTCCTCGTTCTCCAGAGATAACAAGCGTATCTCCTTCTTCAATTAACGTATCTGGTCCTGGAGTTGATAATTTTTTTTGCGTATTTTTAATGACGGCGATGATAGTGACATCATAATTGCTGCGAACGTCAATTTCACCAATTGTTTTACTGTGAGCTTTCGCTTGTTTTTCAACTTTGTACCATTCAATAACTAAGTCATTGAATGCCACTTCAATGGTTTCCATTGCTTTTGGCTTGTAAATCATGCCGCCTAAAATTGCAGCTAGCTGTCTTGATTCCGTATCTGTTAACGTAATGTCAAAAATGCTTTCTTCTAAATCTTTTTGATCGAAGTGATAGATTTCACGTCTTCCATCATCATGAATGATAACGACTACGCGGTTTCCTCCGCTTGTCTCAATTTCAAATTTACGGCCGATTCCTGGTAACTCCGTTTCTTTAATCATCATTGAATGATCACTCCTATAAAGTTTTTAAAAAGAATTTTTTAATTTTGCCGCGTTATTTGCCTAGAAAATCCGCATAGCAAATAAGCCTAAGAATAGTTGGTAATTTTAGGTTTGAAGAAAAGGCTGTTGAAATTTCAACCTTTTTTATTTAATTGAGGTAACTTGATTGAAAGATTTTTGGATAAAAAAGTGTTTTCTTGAGGATAAAATACGCAATTTGATGCGTCGGAATGATAAGTTTGGCACTCACCCATACTAAAGCAAAAGTTACTATCACACTTTGTATGAGAGATCCTATTTGTTTAACGCTGTGCTTAGCTCCTGGAGACATGTGCACGATATCCGTGTAATGCTGAACCGAACTTTTTGTGACCTTCACTTTTTCAAAGTCGTTATCAATAAATTTATCTGGCAAACTCGCAAAAGGCAAACAGAATATCATGCATAACAATAAGCTCATCCATATATTTTTCATCATCTCACCTCTCTTTCTTCTGAACTAGTATCTCCTCACTTAAAAGTATACGTACTCTGAAATTCAATTTCAAGCAATAAGTTTTTTTTATAAAGATTTACCTTTTTTATAATTTTTTCTTAACGTTATTCTTTTTAGATATGTATGCGACACTGAAAAAAATATACAAAAAGCTGGCTTTCTAAGAAGAAAGCCAGCTCATGTTATAGTTCAAGTTCTCCCATTCGAAGGAGTTCTACGACTGCTTGAGAACGCCCCTTGACTCCAAGCTTTTGCATCGCATTAGAAATATGATTTCGAACTGTTTTTTCGCTAATGAATAGTTCACTCGCGATTTCTTTTGTTGTTTTGTCCTGTACTAAAAGCTCGAATACTTCTCGTTCACGCTTTGTAAGTAGCGGTTTAGGTTGAAACTCTTTTTCTTTCAATGTAACCCTCCTTGCCTGATCCTGAGTTGAACTATCGGATGGGTGTAAATTTAGTCAACATATCTTATGTGCGGTATGCCTACGCGGTTACTAGTTTTAGAAAAAATATGCAAAAAACTCTTTTTCACTTTTAAAAAAGAAAAAAAGCCTGAAGAAAGAGCCTTCAAGCCATTTTCATATATTTGATAAACACCTTTTCATCTCTTCATTCCAAGGGACGCTTTTTCCTGTTTCTTTAGAAATTTGCACCATTGTTCCTCTTCCGGTGAGTACAACCTCTTTTTGCTCATTTTGAATCATATAGTGTAAATCAACCGACGAACGTCCAATTCTATGAGCTTTTACAAAAACAGATAGCACGTTGCCAAAATACACTTGTTTGACATAATCGCACTGCAAATCAGCCACCACCGGTATCGTTCCCTCATGCTCACTCGTCCACTTTTGCATAAAGCCAATATGGTGAAAGAATTCCGTACGTATTTGTTCAAAATACACAAAAGGGACCGTATTATTTAAATGCCCAAACATATCTGTTTCCGAAAATCTTACCTTGATCTCCTGCTTAAACGAAAATGACTCTTTCCAATGATCCATATCTTCAATATACGAAATATTATTCATCTGTATTTCCTCCGTTCGTCATAGACAAAATAAAACCTCTCCGCGTGGAGAGGTTTTGAGTGATTATACTTGATCGCTACCAAAGAAACTTCTGAATGCTTGAATTGTTGTATCGCGGTTCAAAGCTGCAATTGAAGTAGTCAATGGAATTCCTTTTGGGCATGATTGAACGCAGTTTTGAGAATTCCCGCAGTTCGCTAGTCCTCCATCACCCATAATCGTCTCTAAACGTTCTCCTTTATTTAACGCACCGGTTGGATGGGCATTAAACAGGCGAACTTGAGAAAGCGGTGCCGGACCGATGAAGTTTGACTTGTCGTTTACATTTGGACAAGCTTCTAAGCAAACGCCACATGTCATACATTTGGATAACTCATACGCCCACTGACGTTTCTTTTCAGGCATACGCGGTCCTGGACCTAAATCGTATGTGCCATCGATTGGAACCCAGGCTTTTACTTTTTTTAGTGAATCAAACATACGGCTGCGGTCTACTTGCAAATCACGAACCACAGGAAATGTTTTCATTGGCTGTAAGCGAATTGGCTGTTCTAGTTTATCAACAAGAGCTGTACATGACTGACGAGGTTTACCGTTGATGACCATTGAACAGGCTCCGCATACTTCCTCTAAACAGTTCATTTCCCAGTTTATCGGAGCAACCTCTTTACCTGAAGCATCAACAGGGTTACGTCTGATTTCCATCAGTGCTGAAATAACGTTCATATTCGGACGATACGGAATTTCAAACTCCTGATTGTAAGGAGCAGATTCAGCTGAATCTTGACGTGTAATAATGAAGCGCACTGTCTTTTGGACTGTTTGTTGTTCACTCATTGATTAACGAACCCCCTCTTGTTGTTTTTTTGGTTTTTCATCTTTTTTCTTTGTGTAGTCGCGCTTACGCGGTTTAATTAACGATACGTCTACCTCTTCATAATGGAAAGAAGGAGCCGTTTTCTTATCCACAAAAGCTGCCATTGTTGTTTTTAAGAATTCTTCATCGTTACGATCTGGGAAATCTGGCTTATAATGAGCACCGCGACTTTCGTTACGGTTGTAAGCTCCTAGCGTTACAACACGTGAAAGCTGAAGCATGTTTTGCAGCTGACGAGTAAATGTTGCCGCTTGATTACTCCATTTAGCTGTATCATTAATGTTAATACGATCATAGCGTTCAATTAATTCTTGAATCTTTTCATCTGTTTTTAACAGTTTGTCATTGTATCGTACGACTGTCACGTTGTCAGTCATCCATTCCCCTAGCTCTTTATGAAGAACGTATGCATTTTCTGTACCTTGAAGATTCATGATATTGTTCCATTTCTCTTCTTCTTCTTTCACATGACGATCATATACGCTTGAAGAAATAGCATCTGCGCTCTTTTCTAAACCATTGATGTATTCAACCGCTTTAGGACCGGCAACCATACCACCATAAATAGCTGATAATAATGAGTTTGCTCCTAAACGGTTCGCTCCGTGCTGTGAATAATCACACTCACCAGCTGCGAATAAGCCAGGAATATTTGTCATTTGATCGTAATCCACCCATAAACCGCCCATTGAATAGTGTACGGCTGGGAAAATTTTCATTGGTACCTTGCGTGGATCATCGCCCATGAATTTTTCATAGATTTCGATGATACCTCCAAGTTTAATGTCTAGCTCTTTTGGATCTTTATGTGAAAGGTCCAGATAAACCATGTTCTCTCCGTTGATTCCTAACTTCTGCGCTACGCAGACGTCAAAAATTTCACGAGTTGCAATATCACGAGGTACTAAGTTACCGTATGCAGGATATTTTTCCTCTAAGAAATACCAAGGTTTACCGTCTTTATATGTCCAAACGCGTCCGCCTTCTCCACGAGCAGATTCACTCATAAGACGAAGCTTATCATCTCCTGGGATAGCAGTTGGATGAATTTGAATAAACTCTCCGTTTGAATAGTATGCACCTTGCTGATACACGATAGATGCCGCTGAACCTGTATTAATAACTGAGTTCGTCGATTTTCCAAAAACAATTCCAGGTCCACCTGTAGCCATAATAACCGCGTCAGCTGGGAACGTTTTAATTTCCATTGATTTTAAATTCTGTGCAGAAATTCCGCGACAGCTGCGCTCATCGTCAAGAACAGCACCTAAGAATTCCCATCCTTCGTACTTTGTCACAAGTCCGGCAACTTCATAGCGACGAACCTGCTCATCTAATGCGTACAATAATTGTTGACCCGTTGTTGCTCCAGCAAAAGCCGTACGGTGATGCTGCGTCCCGCCAAATCGTCTGAAGTCTAACAAACCCTCAGGAGTACGGTTAAACATAACCCCCATGCGGTCAAGTAGGTGAATAATACCAGGAGCTGCTTCACACATTGCTTTTACAGGTGGCTGGTTGGCTAAAAAGTCTCCGCCGTACACTGTGTCATCAAAGTGTTCCCATGGTGAATCCCCTTCACCTTTCGTGTTTACGGCTCCGTTGATTCCACCTTGCGCGCAAACTGAGTGAGATCTTTTTACCGGAACTAGTGAAAATAAATCTACTTGCTTGCCAGACTCAGCAATTTTTATTGTTGCCATCAAGCCAGCTAAACCGCCACCGACTACGATGATTTTTCCGTTACTCATCGGAACCCCACTCCTTCAAAACCTTAATTTTATGCAAATGCGAATAATGTACGAACACCTACAAATGTAAGTGCTAAGAAGATTGCTAATGTCACATAAGTTGAAATTCTTTGAGAACGTGGTGTTACAGTTAACCCCCAGCTAACTCCAAATGACCATAGACCGTTTGCAAAGTGGAAGATCGTAGATACAACACCAACTATGTAGAATGCAAGCATTGCCGGGTTGCTTAAAATTCGTTCCATCATTTGAAAATCTACTTCTTTTCCAAGCGCAGCTTGTATTCTGGTTTCCCATACGTGCCATGTGATGAAGATAAGTGTGATTACACCTGAAACACGCTGAAGGATAAACATCCAGTTACGGAAAAAACCGTAGTTGTTAACGTTTGTTTTAGCAGTGAATGCGATGTAAAGACCGTATATTGCGTGAAAAACGATTGGTAAGAAAATAATGAAAATTTCTAGAGCATAGCGGAAAGGTAAGCTCTCCATGAAGTGAGCTGCTTGATTAAATGATTCTTCTCCCTTTGTCGCGAAATGATTCACAACTAAATGCTGTGTTAAGAAAATCCCGATTGGTATTACCCCAAGTAATGAATGGATTCTCCGATATTGAAACTCTCTGTTTGCCGCCATCTGCGTAGACCCCCCTTAGTTAAATGAACATAGTTTGTGAAGAACTTTCTTACTCCCACTAGACAAATAGATTAATCGTGAATACAGGAAATGAAAACCTTTGCATTTCCTAATAAAGTATGTGACAGGTTAATTTTACTCCCATCGATTAAGAGCGTCAAGGCAAGATGTTTAAATCTTCTATAAAATATAAATTTATAAAATTTTATATTTGTTAACGCTTACTGTATTGATGTTACAGGTTTTTTCTTTCTATTATAATATTGCTTGCCACAAATAAGTAAGCGTTTACTTTACACTTTTATTGTAAACAAGTTCACAAAACATTTACACAGGTAAAAGTACCCTTTTAAAAGGTATATTATGGATCTTTTATCTTTACATCTAACTCTTTTTACCATAATAAAGATCCTCTTACATTTTATTAAAAAAATGCGTGAGAGGTTTTTTAGATTTGTATATAATAGTAGTAAAGAAAGAGGGGAAAGCATGAGCAATTTACAAACAGAATCACAGCAAGAACTTGAAGAGACGATGGAAACATCAGAACCTAATGTCACAGCTGAAACAGAGGGAACTCTTGATCACGTTTCATATTTCGGATACAGCCTTTTACGTGACGTGTTAATTCCAGAGCTTCTTGGAGACGAAACGAATGCCATTTCATACTGGGCAGGAAAACACCTTGCGCGGAAATACCCGTTAAATACAATGGATGAAATCGTCGCCTTTTTTAAAGCAGCTTCCTGGGGAACACTGACGCTTGCAAAAAAAGATAAATATTCACTAGAACTTGAGTTATCAGGTGATGTGGTCAGCAAAAGATTTCAGCAGGAAACTTGTTCGTTTCATCTTGAGTCAGGATTTGTGGCTGAACAGATTCAGCGTCAAAACAACTGCCTAACAGAAGCCTACTTAACACATAAAGAAAAGAACGGAAAAGTGCTGATTTCCGTGCAGTGGGACCGAAAAGATATCTTACCTACCGAAACACGCGCGGAGCGTTATAAAAAGTAGGAAATACGTATATAAAAGACGTGGAGATACCACGTCTTTTTTCTCTTCTTTATACTTGCACTGCTTGCTGCTCTTCTAATTCAAATGCTACGTGAAGCGTCTCAACAGCTTTTACCATATCAGCATGCGGTACAACTGTAGATACTTTAATTTCAGACGTGCTGACCATCTTCACTTCAATTTTCTCTCCTGCCAGCACTTCAAACATTTCCGCTGCAACGCCTGGATTAGAAATCATGCCAGAGCCAACAATTGATACTTTAGCCAGACCGCTTTCATGTTCAATACGCGTATATCCTAAAGTAGATTTATACTCTTTTAAGACGGCAAGAGCGGCGTCTACGTCTACGGTTTTAATAGAAAATGAGATAGAGAGACGATTATTAGCGGTTACGTTTTGAATAATAATGTCCACATTTAACTGTTCTTTTGCTAATGCTGTAAAAATAGTAGAAAGAGTTTGCAACTCGTTGTTTAACCCTTCAATTGTCACTCGTGAAATATTATCTTCAAACGCAATTCCTCTTACGACTAAGTTTTGTTCCATTGAAACTTCCTCCTCAACAATCGTTCCATTCTCGTTTTCTAAGCTTGAACGCACTTCTAGCGGTACCTGATAATTTTTTGCAAACTCAACAGCGCGCGGATGCAGCACCCCTGCTCCCAAATTAGCTAATTCTAACATTTCGTCATATGAAATAGAGTGAAGCTTACGAGCATCTTCTACATAGCGCGGATCTGTCGTAAACACTCCTGTTACGTCTGTATAAATATCACATTTTGCAGCTTTTAATGCTGCGGCAAGAGCTACTGCCGTCGTGTCAGAGCCGCCTCGACCTAATGTTGTAATGCTTCCATCTTCTGAACAGCCTTGGAATCCAGCTACTACTACGATTCGGCCTCTATCTAATTGCCTTTGAATACAAGTCGTGTCAATGTGCTGGATTCGTGCATTGCTGTGAACTGCTTCCGTATGGATACCAGCTTGCCAACCTGTTAGCGAAGTTGCTTCATACCCTTTATATTGAAGGGCCATTGTTAACAGGGAAATCGTTACTTGTTCTCCAGTTGTAAGAAGCATATCCATTTCGCGTTTGCTTGGACTGTCTGTAATATCACTTGCTAATTTCACCAGTGCATCTGTAGTTTTGCCCATTGCCGATACAACAACAACTACTTGGTTACCGCGCTCTGCTTCTTGAATAACACGGTTTGCTACATGTTGGATACGTTCAACAGAACCAACAGATGTTCCACCAAATTTTTGAACGATTAATGCCATAATTTTGTTCATTCCTTTTCAATAAATTTGCATATGCAGGATGATGAGAAGCTAAATTTTTTTACTCAGACAATAAAAAAAGCAATGAGATGAGCTCTCATTGCTTAACGAACGAAAATTATAAAACATAACCGTCCACTGCCGTGAGATAGCTCTCCAAGAATCTACATCTTGACAATCCTACGTTTATTCAACGCAGAACCAGCAATCATTACTATGAGGTAATGTTCACTTCGGCAAATTTCCCTTTCCGCATCATTCATAAGAGCTCATACCCTTCCTGATACGTACTGATTAAATTTGCACCTCTATCTTCACTTCATTTGATGAAGTGTCGTATGAAATTAGTTAATAGCTTATCAGATATTTTCTATTATTTCAAGACTATTTTTGCAATGTTTCATAAATTTTTTCAGCGATGTTTTGAGGAACACCTGAATTTCGAATATCATCAACCGTTGCTTCTTTCAATTTTTTCACCGAACCAAAATACTTTAACAAAGCTTTTTTACGCTTTTCGCCCACTCCCGGAATATCGTCCAGAACAGACTGAAAAGCGGACTTAGAGCGCACTTGACGGTGGAAGGTAATCGCAAAGCGGTGAACTTCATCTTGAATTCGCTGAAGCAAATAAAATTCTTGACTATTGCGTTCGAGCGGTATGATTTGAGGAGGCTCACCAATCATCAGGTTGGAGGTTCTGTGCTTATCATCTTTGACAAGACCTGCTGTAGGCACTAAAAGTCCCAATTCATTTTCGAGAACGTCCTGTACTGCAGCTAAATGCCCTTTGCCTCCATCTACAACAATTAAATCCGGGAGCGGAAGACCTTCTTTTAACGCTCTGGAATACCGTCTGCGAACGACTTCTCTCATGGAACTGTAATCATCTGGTCCATGTACGGTCTTAATTTTATATTTGCGATATTCTTTCTTTTCCGGTTTCCCATCAACAAAAACAATCATTGCAGAAACGGGATCTGTCCCTTGAATATTTGAGTTATCAAATGCTTCAATCCGGTAAGGAGCTGCAATTCCAAGCTCTTCTCCTAACCGTTCAACTGCGCCAACCGTGCGCTCTTCATCTCGTTCAATTAAATAGAATTTTTCACCGAGCGCAATTTTTGCATTTTTACACGCAAGTTCTACTAATTCTTTCTTTTTGCCTCGCTTTGGATGCTGAACTTCTACTTCTACTAATTTCTCAGCCAACTCTGCATCAATCGTTGCTGGAACCATCACTTCTTTTGGCTTAATATTTTTGGCATAAAACTGACCGATAAAAGTTAAGAAATCTTCTTCTGGCTCTTTATAAAAAGGAAACATAGAAACTTCTCGCTCAATTAACTTCCCTTGGCGAATAAAGAAAACTTGAACACACATCCAGCCTTTATCATAAGAATAGCCAAACACATCTCGATTAACAAAATCATTAAACGTTACTTTTTGCTTTTCCATTGTCGCTTCGATATGAGCAATTTGATCTCGATATTCTTTAGCCCGTTCAAAGTCAAGTTCTTCTGAAGCTTTTAACATTTTTTCAGTTAACTCTGTTTTGACATGCTCATATCCACCATTTAAAAACCGCGTGATATTTTCAATAATATGTTTGTTTTGCTCTTCTTTTACTTCTTTTACGCAAGGAGCTAGACATTGCCCGATATGGTAATACAAACAAGGTCTGTCTGGCATGGTAGAGCACTTTCTTAATGGATAAATGCGATCAAGAAGCCGCTTTGTTTCATTTGCAGCTTGAACGTTAGGATAAGGACCGAAGTATTTCCCTTTATCTTTTTTTATTTTTCTTGTAATAACAAGTCGGGGCTGTTTTTCAGCTGTAATCTTAATAAAGGGATAACCCTTATCATCTTTAAGCATGATATTGTATTTTGGATCATGCTTTTTAATTAAATTCATTTCTAAAATAAGCGCTTCTAAATTAGAAGATGTGACGATATATTCAAAATCGACAATGTCGTTTACAAGTCGAAGCGTCTTTCCGTCATGAGATCCGGTAAAGTAGGAGCGCACTCGATTTTTTAATACTTTTGCTTTTCCTACGTAAATGACCGTTCCATATTTATCTTTCATCAAGTAACAGCCGGGCTGATCCGGTAAAATAGCCAGCTTTTCTTTTAAATAATCGTTCATATTTTTCTCCTTCCTCTTCTCTTACTCTGTCCATCTATACATTCGCTTATGAAGCGTAACCTACATTCTTTCCTGCCTTACAATACATGCACATAAGCCGGATTTATGGCGGTGTTCCTTACATCTAGTATAAAACAAACGAACGCATATTCGCTAAATAAAAGTATTCCCAAAAGAGAAAAAGTGGAGAAAAAGAAAAAACCTAGCCTGAGCTAGGTTTTGACTTACGCGTGTTTATTAATTAATTCTGTTAATGCTTCTTTTGGTTGGAAACCAACTACTTGGTCAACTTTCTCTCCATCTTTAAATAATACTAAAGTTGGGATACTCATAACACCAAATTTTCCAGCCGTTTCTTGGTTTTCATCAACGTCTACTTTCACGATTTTAACCTTATCGTTAAGTTCGCCATCGATTTCTTCAAGAACTGGAGCAATCATTTTACAAGGTCCGCACCATGGTGCCCAAAAGTCAACAAGCACTAGGCCTGATTTAATTTCATCTGTAAAGTTTTTATCTGTAGCATGTGCAATAGCCATTTTAATTCCTCCTAAATATATGCAATATCCAAATTCTACTCACAGTATATCACCTTCAAATAAGGTTTGCTAACTTTTTGCTTACATTTATACTGTTTATTCTTCGATCTAGTTTGTACAATTTGCCTAAAAATATGCGTAGAAAATTTCGCTCTCCACGTAATAAAAGAGATTGAGACCTAACTAAATCAACCGAATCTAAAAGCGAACAGATTGGATAAATAAGCTCGTACAAATCACTTGTTCCACCGCTGTTGATTTCCGTGCAAGACTTCGCTTTCCGCGGGAGTCTTCGCCTTGCCCTCCAATCACCAGCTAAAAGCAACTACGTCCATGAAAAAATCCGAACGATTAATCGTTCGGATCTTCCTTCAACAAAAATACGTTTGTCCTAGCCTCTTTTACTATTTACACAGAATGTACTTTCAGCTTTTTAAATTCTTCCGTTAGCAGAGGCACCACTTCAAATAAATCTCCAACGATTCCGTAATCAGCTACTTTAAAAATATTTGCCTCAGGATCTTTGTTAATGGCAACAATAATTTTTGAATTTGACATGCCGGCCAAATGCTGAATGGCTCCCGAGATTCCGCAGGCAATGTATAAATCTGGTGTGACTACTTTGCCCGTCTGACCGATCTGAAGAGAATAGTCGCAGTAATCTGCATCGCACGCTCCGCGAGACGCCCCAACAGCTCCATTTAACACGTCCGCTAGTTCTTGGAGAGGTCCAAAACCTTCCGTGCTTTTTACACCTCGACCACCTGCAATCACGACTTTTGCTTCGGATAAATCAACCCCTTGCGTTGCTTTCCGTACAACTTCTTTTACAACTGTACGCAGGTTTTTGATTTCAACATTTAAATCCTCTACATCGCCTGTACGTCCCTCATCTTTTGCAAGCGGTGAAATATTATTTGGACGAATCGTGACAAACGTAAAAGCATCGGTCATGATTTTCTTTTCAAATGCTTTACCAGAATAAATTGGGCGAGTGAAGACTACTTGATCCCCTCCAACTTCTACATCCGTCACATCTGAGATAAGTCCTTTGTCTAAGCGAGCTGCCAGTTTTGGCGCTAGGTCTTTGCCAAGAGCCGTATGGCCAAATACGATAGCTTCAGGCTGTTCACTTTCAATGATGGCTAATAACGCCTGAGCATAACCATCCGATGTGTAAGCAGCTAAATCTTCATGCTCCGTCACAACAACTTTATTCGCTCCGTACGCAATAAGCTCTTCACTTAAAGCTTTTACGTCCTTCCCTACTAACGCTGCAACAATTTCCCCACCGTCAGCTACAGTAGACGCTGCGGAAATCGCTTCAAACGATACGTTTCGTAATCCCCCATCACGTGCTTCTCCTAGAACTAACACTTTGCGTCCCATTGCAATACCCCCATTGTTTTGACTTTTGACTTATTAAATGACTTTTGCTTCTTTATGCAGTAAATTGACCAGTTCTGTCACTTGATCTTTTATATCTCCTTGTAGTACGCGTCCTGCGTCTTTTTTCGGAGGCAAATAAATTTCAATTGTCTTTGTTTTTGCTTCTACATCATCTTCATCTAAATCTAAATCATCTAATTCCACTTCAACCAACGGTTTCTTCTTCGCTTTCATAATCCCTGGAAGAGATGGATAGCGAGGTTCGTTAAGTCCCTGCTGAGCTGTTACTAAAAGAGGAAGCGACGTTTCAATAACCTCGGAGTCACCTTCCACATCGCGTACAACAGTCACTTTTTCACCTTCGATATCCAATTTTGTAATCGTCGTAATATAAGGGATTTCTAACTGTTCTGCTACGCGCGGCCCCACTTGGCCCGAACCTCCGTCAATCGCTACGTTTCCTGCCAAAATTAAGTCAGGAGATTGTTCTTTTAAGTACTGTGCCAGCAGCCTAGAAGTCGTGTACTGATCGCCATCTTCTATGTCATCTTCCGTATTGATTAAAACCGCTTTATCTGCTCCCATAGCCAAAGCTGTTCGGAGTTCTTTTTCTGATTCTTCCCCTCCTACACTCACGACCGTAATCTCCCCGCCATGCTTTTCCTTTAGCTGAATAGCTTCTTCAACTGCATACTCATCGTAAGGATTAATAATAAATTCAGCCCCATCTTCAACAATTTGACCATTTTTTAATGAAAGTTTCTCCTCTGTATCGAATGTTCTTTTTACTAACACGTAAATATTCATTCAATTCCCCTCCTAAGCTTATTTTCCTAAAAATTTAGGCTGGCGCTTTTCAATAAAAGCGGCTACGCCTTCTTGAGCATCCCGGCTTTTGAATACGCTTCCAAAAAACTGCGCTTCTTTTTTGATACCGCTGTAATAAGCATCTGTTTTTACATGCTGAAGCAGCTGCAAGGTAGCTTTAACAGAGATTGGGCTTTTTTTGGCAATTTTTCTAGCAAGTAAAAATGTTTCATTGATAAGCTGACTTTCTTCAAAAGCTGCATTTGCCAATCCTAACTCCACTGCCTCGCTTCCGGATATTGGATCACTTGTCAGCATCATCTCACAAGCCTTATGAACTCCTACATAACGAGGTAATCGCTGAGTTCCTCCAAATCCTGGTATAATCCCTAACTGAAGCTCAGGCAAGCCCAGCTTAGCATTTTCTGTTACCAAACGGATATGGCAGCTCATAGCAAGCTCCAACCCTCCGCCTAAAGCAGCTCCATGAATAGCAGCAATCACTGGTTTTGGGTAACTTTCAATATACTCAAAGAGCTCTTGACCGTTAACAGCAAGCTTCTCGTATTCTTTTTCCTGCTGAAGTGATGTGAATTCTTTTATATCAGCCCCGGCAGAAAAGAATTTCCCTTCACCTTTAATGACGATAACCCTTGTCTCTTTGCTATCTTCTAAATGTTTTAAAACACTTGAAAGATCTTTTAATAAATCTTGAGACAAAGCGTTAGCAGGTTGTCTATTCAACGTAATGAAGCTTATTGCATCAACAGTTTCAACCTGGATAATCTCCATTTGTTTACGCCACCCTTTCTTTCTATTTTCATTACCTTGCGCTTTTCCCCTCGCAGGGGAGCAGCAGGCTCACTTACGATTATGAGCCGCTGCAGCCGCTTAACAGCAGGGAATGGACTTTATCTACCGATTCTATTAGACCATATCGATGATCGTTCATTACCCATGTTGTGACAGTTTCATCAATCGTTCCAAAAATCATCTGTCGCGCAAGACGAATATCTATATTTTCAGAAAATTCACCCGTTTCGATTCCTGTCTGCAAAATAGAATCAATGAGAGTCAGATAATCTTTTAATACATCGTTAATTTTCAATCTTAAATCTTTGTTCGATTGACGCAGTTCGAGCTGTGTCACTGTAGCTAAATGATGATCCTCCGCTAGAAACGAAAAATGTTTGTCAATTAACACATGAAGTTTTTCTGCCGCGGTTTCAATTCCCGCCAGTTCTTCATAAATTTTTTCTACAAATTGTCCCATCTTCTCTTGAAATAAGGAAATCAAGACATCTTCTTTGTTTTTAAAATATAAATATATCGTACCGTCTGCAACTCCAGCCTGCTTAGCAATTTTAGAAACCTGAGCATTGTGGTATCCGTTTTCTGCTATTACTACTACAGCTGCATCGATAATCTGTTTATACTTTGGCTTATTTCTTCTCAATCTTATACGCTCCTTTAAAATATGAATGATTATTCATTCATATCTTTATAATAAAGAAACCGCAAGTATCTGTCAATTATGTTTCAGTAAAAAAATCAAAGGCGACGATCGATTACGTCGCCTTTTTATGCTTTTCATTTTCTTCATCAATCAGCGCTCGTCGCAGAATCTTACCGACCGCTGTTTTGGGAAGCTCATTTCGAAATTCATAAAGGCGCGGAACTTTATAAGCAGCTAAATACTTTCTAGAAAACTCATTTAACTCTTCTTCAGTACATCTTACACCATTTTTTAATACAATGTAAGCCTTCACCGTTTCTCCTCTATATGGGTCAGGAACACCCACCACTACAGCTTCTTGAATTTTTTCATGCTCATATAATACTTCTTCAACTTCTCGAGGATAGATATTATATCCCCCGGCAATAATAATATCTTTCTTCCGATCTACTACATAAAAATAACCTTTATCATCCATATAGCCAACATCACCTGTTAGCAACCATCCGTCTCGCATAACAGCCTCCGTTTCTTCAGGCTGCTTCCAATATCCTTTCATTACCTGAGGACCTTTAACCGCAATTTCTCCTACTTCGCTTACAGCAGCTTCTTTACCTGTTTCAAACGAGAGAATTTTGGCATCTGTGTCTGGCCAAGGCACCCCAATGCTTCCTGGTATTCTCTCTTTCCAAAGAAAATTAGCATGAGTAACAGGAGAGGTTTCCGTTAATCCATATCCTTCCACTAATTTACCTCCGGTGAGCTTTTCAAACTGCTCCTGCACTTCCACAGGAAGTGGAGCCGAACCGCTCATACATGAATCAATAGAAGATAAGTTGTATTTTGCTAAATCAGGATGGTTTAATAATGCAATGTAAATCGTCGGAGCACCTGGAAATAAAGTAGGCTGCTGCTTATGGATGGTTTTGAGCGTCGTTTTTGCATCAAATTTAGGCAGAAGAACCATCTCATAGTTTTGCAAAACTGATAAAACAAGAACCGTTGTTAAACCATACACATGAAAAAATGGAATAATTCCAAGTACTTTTTCTTCTCCATGCCTGCAGCGGTATAACCAATGTGAACACATTGTTGCATTGGCTACCAAGTTTTTATGAGTAAGCATGACTCCTTTTGGAAAACCTGTTGTTCCCCCGGTGTATTGTAAAATGGCGATATCTTCGTCTGAAATTCCCTCAGCGTTACATACTGCGGGAGAGGATTCATTTATAATACGTTTAAATAAATGAGTAGTCTCCGTATGACTCACATCCACACTTATCTTCTGCTGCTTGCGCTGAATAAATGGATAGATTATGTTTTTGGGAAATGGGAGATAATCTTGAATGGAGGTGATAACTACGTGCTTTATCTTTGTTAACGCTTTCATTTTAACTACACGCGGATATAGCAAATCGAGTGCAATAATCATGGTCGCTTCTGAATCATTAAGCTGATACTCTAACTCTCTTTCCGTATACAAAGGGTTTGTTTGAACGACTACTCCTCCGGCAAGAAGAACAGCATAAAAGGAAATGACAGCTTGAGGGCAATTTGGAAGCATAATGGCTACTCTATCCCCTCTTTTTAATCCCAGTTCAATAAGGTAAGATGACAGCTTCAGAGAATCTTGATGCAGCTGGGAAAACGTCATTTTTTTCCCTAGAAAATAGATTGCGCTTTTTTTAGGATCCTTTTGAACTGCTTCTTCAAAAAGCTGTGCTAAATTTTTTTGTTCATAATGAAGCCTATCAGGTATTTCATCCGGATATTGAGAAAGCCATATCTTTTCGGTGGATTCCACACGCATCCTCTCCCTCAAAAAAATAAAAAATTAGAATTTTCTAATTAAAATTATAGTTCATTCTTTTTTTAGATGCAATCGTTATTGAATGTTCTCTTTCCTACTTAATCACTCTTTCATCCTGCAGCGTAATAAATAAAAATTGGATTTACCCCTGTACATTATCCGAATTTTTTGTATATAATAAAAATTAGATTTTTTTAAGGAGCTGTATGAATTGACAACAACATTGACTAAAGGACCGTTCAAAGCAGATCACGTTGGAAGCTTTTTGCGTCCCGAGCGTATCAAACAAGCACGATTACAAGTGGAAAACGGGGAAATGACAAAGAAACAGCTTCGAGCAATTGAAGATGAAGAAATTCGTAAACTCGTAGAAAAGCAAAAACAAATTGGATTAAAAGCCGTCACAGACGGTGAGTTTCGCCGCGCGTGGTGGCACTTTGATTTTCTGTCAGAGCTTGTTGGCGTAGAACTTTACGAAGCAGAGACGGGAATTCAGTTTCACGGAGTCCAAACAAAAGCTCACGGTATAAAAGTGACTGGAAAACTAGATTTTAATCATCATCCTATGATTGAAGATTATAAATTTCTTCATCAAGCTGCTGGAAAAGAACACGTAGCTAAGTTCACCATTCCAAGTCCTAATATGCTGTTTTTCAGAGGTCATATTGAAGAGTCTGCTTACTCGGATACGGATGTATTTTTTGCTGATTTAGTTAAAACATATCAAAAAGCCATTCAAGCATTTTATGATGCCGGATGCCGCTATTTACAGTTAGATGATACTGCGTGGGCAGTCTTTTTCTCAGAAAAAGGACAAGAACAAATCGCGTCAAAAGGTTTCACGCCCCAAGAATTACTGAAACGTTTTACAGATGCGATCAATGAATCCATTGCGCATAAGCCAGATGATATGGTCATTACAATGCATATTTGCAGAGGGAATTTCCAGTCCACTTATACAGCAAGCGGGGGATATGAAAATGCGTCCAAAGCTATTTTCAGTCAGTTAAACGTAGATGGACTATTTTTAGAATTTGATGATGAACGCTCAGGAGGATTCGAACCTCTTCGACATGTAAAGCGAGATGATCTTCATATTGTCCTTGGTCTTATCACATCAAAATTTGGAGATTTAGAAGATCCTGAAGCAGTGAAAAAACGAATTGCTGAAGCAGCAGAATTTGTTTCTCTTGATCAAATCTGTTTAAGTCCCCAGTGCGGATTTGCTTCTACAGAAGAAGGAAATTTACTAACTGAAGAACAGCAGTGGGATAAAGTAAAGCACGTGATTTCAATTTCTGAAGACGTATGGAAGTAATCATTAAAAAAGCTGACCTGCTTTAAGGTCAGCTTTTTTGCTGTCATCATGATGTTAGGAAAAGCTATATAGATAAATAGATAAGACCAATAAGCATAAACACTCCGCATAAAACGAGTAAAATATTAGCTAACTTCTCCATGACTCTCTCCTATCCTATCCCGGCTCCTATTACATAGGACATACCGATTGAAATAACAAGTGAAATAAACCCAACGGCTCTGTTATCTTGTTCAATTTCGTCATCGATTCGAAATTTTGGCGTCAAAAATTCGAAAATAAAATAGCTGACTAGTAAAAGAACGAATCCATATATTCCCCATCCTAGCATTCTTAACAAGTTGTCGTTATGCTCAATCGAATAGCGAAAAATATTAGCTAATCCAAATATTTTCCCACCTGTTGCCATCGCAACAGCCATATTTCCTTTTTGAATCTCTTCCCAATTCTTATACTTAGTAACGAGCTCAAACACAACAAGAAAGACGACAATGCTCAAGACAACCACGCTGTAATAAGCGGCGGATTCAATATACGGGTCTTTCCAAAAATCCCTCATTTTTGCATCACTCCTAATTTATATTACGCTCCACGCAATGAACTGACAGGTCTCTTTCCTTTACTTGTATCGTTCTTAAAAGAGATAGAAAACCCAGCATAGTCCATGAGCCATGTCGGATTTTCTATCTTCATATATGCTTGTTCAGCGCATCGACTGACACCTTTATTTCAGCGTTCTTTTATTTAAATTCCACAACCGTAACGCCAGAACCTCCTTCAGAAGCTTCTCCGAAACGAATATTTTTGACAGAACGATGATTTTTCAAATATTCCTGTACACCTTTACGAAGAGCTCCAGTTCCTTTACCGTGGATAATCGAAACGCGCGGATAATTGGCTAATAAAGCATCATCAATATATTTTTCAACTCGAATCAGCGCATTTTCATAGCGCTCTCCTCTTAAATCCAGTTCTAGATTTACATGATAATCTTTTCCTTTTACCGTAGCAAGCGGCTTCGTTTCTACAGGTTTTGGAGAACTGATATATTCGAGGTCTTTTTCTTTCACCTTCATTTTCATAATTCCCATTTGTACTTGCCATTCATTATTGCTTACTCGTTCCACAAGCGTTCCTTTTTGTCCCCAGCTTAAGACTTTCACTTCATCTCCAGCTTGAAGAGTGCGCTCTTGTTTTTTCGGCACAGCCGGTTTCTTTTTACTTTTTTCAAGAGTTGGAACTGCATCTTCTAGACGCTTACGCGCCTCAATCAATTCATGCTCTTTTACAAGCGCATGATTTTTTTGACTCATTTTACGCAAATCGCTAATGATTTTCTCTGCTTCTTCAGATGCTGCTTTAACTGTGGCTTGAGCTTTTTCTTCAGCTTTTTCGTACAGCTTATCTCGTTTTTCATTAAACTCAATAATCTGACTCTGTAATTCTTTATGAAGCTTCTGAGCCTCTTTTCTTAGTTCTTCAGCTTCTTCTAGCTCGTGTTCAGATTGACGGCGGCTATCTTCAAGAGAGGCAATCATATTTTCTACTTTATTTGTTTCTGAGCCAATATAGCCTTTGGCACGTTCAATTACTTCAGCACTTAAACCTAAACGTTTTGAAATCTCAAAAGCATTGCTTCGGCCCGGTACACCAATCAGCAGCTTGTAAGTAGGGCTCAATGTTTCAATATCGAACTCTACGCTAGCATTGACCACTCCTTCACGATTATAGCCGTACGCTTTTAATTCAGGATAGTGAGTAGTCGCAACTACGCGAGCGCCGCTTTCATATACTTGATCTAAAATCGAAATCGCAAGCGCTGCACCTTCTTGAGGATCCGTTCCTGCTCCCAATTCATCGAACAAGACCAGACTTTCGTGATCTACTTTTTGTAAAATATCTACAATGTTGACCATATGAGATGAAAAGGTACTCAAACTTTGTTCAATCGACTGCTCATCTCCAATATCAGCAAATACGTGTTTAAACACAGCCATTTCCGATCCATCCAGCGCAGGAATCTGCAAACCTGCTTGAGCCATTAACGTAAATAATCCAAGTGTTTTTAACGTTACGGTTTTACCGCCGGTATTTGGCCCTGTAATAACGATGGACGTATATTGATCACCTAGCTCAATATCATTCGCAACGACATCTTCCTGTGCAATAAGAGGATGTTTTGCCTTCACTAACTTAATATAGCCTCGATCGTTCATTTTAGGTTTTGAAGCTTTTAGCTCATGGCTATAGCGCCCTTTAGCAAACATGAAGTCCAGCTCACCTAACAGATAAACGTTTTGACGGAGTTCATTTGCCACTTCCGCTACCTGAACGGTTAAAGCAATGAGAATACGCTCAATTTCTTGTTTTTCTTTTACTTTTGCTTCTTGAAGCTCATTGTTTAACGTCACAATCGCCTGAGGCTCAATAAATAAAGTTGCTCCGGATGAAGATTGATCGTGCACAATGCCTCCATACGCACTGCGATATTCTTGCTTAACAGGAATAACAAAACGTTCGTTTCGAATGGTAACAATTGCATCTGACAACATTTTTTGAGCAGACGAGGAGCGAATAAGGCTCTCTAGCTTTTCTCGAATACGAGACTCCGTTGAGCGAAGTTTTTGACGAATGCCTCTTAGCTGGTCGCTTGCACCGTCTAGCACTGTGCCATTCTCATCAATACTCATTTTAATTGTTTGTTCTACCTCAGGAAGAGGCATTAGTTTTTCGATATGTTCAGTTATAATTGGAAGCTGTAAATCTTCGTCTTCCACTACTTGCTCGATAAATTGCTTGACTTGTCTTGCAGCATAAATAGTGCTTGCTACATCAAGAAGTTCATTAGAGCTTAGCGTTCCCCCAATTTCAGCGCGCTTCACGCTAGGTCGAACGTCAAAAATGCCCCCTAGCGGTACGTTGCCGCGCAATCGCAGCACGGTTGTAGCTTCATCTGTTGCTTCCTGCCATTTGACTACTTCTTCATACTGAGTCGAGGGAATCAAATTCGCTACTTTTTCTCGGCCTAAAGAAGAAGCTACTTTTTTTTGAAGCTGTTCCTTAACTTTATTAAACTCTAGTACATGAAAAATACGTGATTGCAAAACTGATTCCTCCTGTTGCTTATTTATGTCGATTTAAAAAGGCGGTTAATTCTTTGAGACTATACGTATTTAATACCGTTTCTGGTTTAAGCCAGCCTTTAATTCCAGTAGATATTCCAATTTCCATATGCTCTAGCATGTCTAGATTGTGAGCATCTGTATTAATAGCAATTTTAACTCCTGCCTCTTGGGCCTTTTTTATGTGCTCAGCAGCTAGATCTAAACGGTTTGGATTCGCGTTTAGTTCAAGAGCCGTTTTTGTTTCTTTAGCTAATTCAATCAGCATATCAATATCTACATCATATCCGTTGCGGCGACCAATCAAACGACCCGTCGGATGAGCGATTAAATCTACATGAACATTGTTTAACGCTTGCTTTAAGCGATTCATAATTTCTTCGCGTGATTGCGAAAAACTAGAGTGAATGGACGCAATAACAAAATCTAGTTCAGCTAGCATTTCATCATCATAATCAAGTGTTGCATCAGGCAAAATATCCATTTCAATTCCTGCTAGTATTGTAAAATCATCGAACTGTGCGTTTAAACGATTAATTTCTTCACGCTGTTTACGAATGCGTTCAGGCGTTAGACCGTTAGCTACTTTTAAATACTGAGAATGGTCTGTAATCGCCATGTATTCATAGCCTCGCGCGCGACATGCTTCCGCCATTTCTTCAATCGAATACGCCCCGTCGCTCCACGTGGAGTGCATATGCAAATCACCTTTTACGGCACCGTAGGTCACAAGCGTTTGAGGCTTTATAAATGCATCTACTTCCGTTCCATCTTCACGAAGTTCCGGCGGAATAAAAGACAGCCCAAAATGTTCATAGAATGCTTGTTCAGACTCAAAAGTCATAACTTCGCCTGTCTCCGCATTTTCAACGCCATACTCGCTAATTTTTTCACCGCGTTCTTTTGCTAATTGACGCATACGCACATTATGATCTTTTGATCCTGTAAAATGGTGAAGCGTTGTGGCAAACGCTTTATCTTCTACAAGACGAAAATCCACAGACACATCGTACTCATAGGCTAACGTTACCGATACTTTTGTATCTCCATTTGCAATGATATCCTTCACATTTGGCAGCGATACTAGCTGTTCACGGACAGCATGAGGCTCAGCTGTTGAAATAATAAAATCAAGATCTTTTACGGTTTCCCTCATGCGGCGAATGCTCCCTGCTTGAGAAAAACGCTCAATGCTATGCATCTGTTTAAGGGCTTCTAAAATTTCTTTCGCTATTGGAAGCATAAAAGCAAGAGGCAAACGATCAGGACGCTTCCCAAACTCTTCAATAGCAGCGATAATTTTTTCTTCTGTCTTTTTACCAAAACCGCTTAGTCCCTGCACTCGATTTTCCATACAGGCCTGATGCAGTGATTCCATATCTCGAATATCTAGCTCTTTATATAATTTAGCGATTTTTTTACCTCCAAGCCCCGGCAGCTTAAGCAAAGGAATAAGTCCTTCAGGAACTTCTTGCTTTAGTTCTTCTAATACGCTTGACTCATTTGTTTCCATATACTCTGTAATGACTGCAGCCGTTCCTTTTCCAATCCCTTGGAGCTTGGTAAAATCCTCAATCTCCGTCAGCGTTCTTTCGTCCGTTTCTAGCGCTGCAGCTGCTTTTCGAAAAGCGGAAATTTTAAAAGGGTTATCTCCCTTTAATTCCATATATGTAGCAATTGTTTCTAACAATTTAATAATATCCTTTTTATTCATCTCTTTTCACCAGCCTATTATCATAATAACGAAACTTTCAAAAACATGATGAGTGACATATTTACTCTCTCAAATTTTCATCTAGACATACTTTTATCCTCGTGAAAACCGCAGATTAGACTGCGATAAAAAAAGAGGGTATCTCAAAAGTATTATGACACTTTCGACACACCCTCTCAACAAGCTATTGTAATTTCATTACATTACACCATACTGAGTCCACAAATCTTGAATCGCAGACGATAAGTATGGAGTATTTTGTACGATATTGATTGCAATTGAAGACTGTTGAATTGGCGTTTGAATTTCACTTACAGGAATCACGGCTCCAATGTATAACAAAATAAAAACGATGATGTACACTTCAACGAATCCAAGTGCACCTCCGCCCCATTTATTTAACTGGCGCAGAATTGGCAGTTCGGTTAAAGCCGTTAAAACAGAGCCTGCAAGGCGAAGTACAATGTGAGTAGCAAAAAATAAAATCGCAAATGCAATCATTCGATAAAAAGCGTCTTCTATCGTTCCAGAATCAAATACAAACGATGCGACACTTTGCTGCTGAATATTGTCCGGAAACGGAATCAACAAGCGAAGTCGGCTTGCCAAATCTCCACTAAACATATAAGCGACGATAAACGAAACCGCAAAACTGACAATATGAATGAGCTGCAAAATAAATCCTCTTTTAAGACCTGTTACAAAGCCTAAAAGAAGCAATATAATTAAAATGATATTAAGCATTGACTCAGTCATTCCTCTTTTCCATAAAGTTTTTGTTCAAGTCTCTCATAGTCTTCTTTCAGTTTTATATATTCGTGTACAGCATTCACAGCTGTTAATACTGCTAATTTATTGATATCTAAAGAAGGGTTTTTAGTACTGATTTCACGCATTTTTTCATCCACTATAGAGGCGACAAGTCGAATATGGCTTGTACTTTCGCTACCGACGATGCTGTACTGCTGACCAAAGATGTCAACTGTCGCACGTGTTTTATCTTGTCTTGACACGAGAAAATCCTCCGTTCCACGAAAAATCCTAATCCCTATCATACCACGAAGAAGACTTCAATGGAAACATATCTATATTTAAGCTATCATAAGGGATAGTGCTTATAAAGTAAACTAAAATACCCCGAAAGGAGTGAAGCATTATTTCACATGCTGTTATTAAGGTATCAGCTGATCAAATAGCTAAAATGAAGCTTCATTACACACCCTATCTGCAGCCTAAACTACCGCAGGGAAGTATTTTTTCGGCTAAAACTCCCGGCTGTTCTATCACTGCGTACCGCTCTGGAAAAATACTTTTTCAAGGAAAAGAAGCTGAAACAGAAGCGGCTAAGTGGGGAAGCTCTTTAGATGCTGCGAAAAAGGCTCCTGTCTCACACCTCCCATCAAACTTCAGCTCACTATCGGTCATCGGTTCTGACGAGGTAGGGACGGGAGATTATTTTGGTCCTATGACCGTAGTTGCTGCCTATGTTCAAAAAGAGCAGCTTCCTTTGTTAAAAGAATTAGGAGTACGAGATTCAAAAGAGTTAACGGATGCTAAAATTATTGAAATTGCCAAGCAGCTTGTTTCGTTTATTCCCTATAGTTTGCTTGTTTTACATAACGAAAAGTATAATGCATTTCAAGAAAAAGGCATGTCACAAGGTAAAATGAAAGCTCTGTTGCACAACAAAGCTTTATCCAACGTGTTAAAAAAAATGGATCCTGAAAAACCCGATGCCATTTTAATTGACCAGTTTGTCGAAAAAAACACCTATTATAAACACGTGGTAAAGGAAAAAGAGATTATCAAAGAAAATGTCTTTTTCAGTACAAAAGGAGAAAGCGTTCATTTATCTGTAGCTGCTGCTTCCATTATTGCCAGATACGCATTTTTAAAACAAATGGATTTGCTGACGGAAAAGACCGGGATGGTTATTCCTCGCGGAGCTGGCGCACAAGTTGATATCGCTGCTGCTAAAATTATTAAGAAACATGGCGTCAATGCGCTGAACTCTTTAGCTAAAATTCATTTTGCTAATACAGAAAAAGCTTTAAAATTAGCTAAAAAATAAGAGATGTGGAAATCCACATCTCTTTTCTTATTCTTATGAACGAAGCGTTGCACCAAATTCTTTTTCTACAGCTTCTAACACTGCACCATGTGCTTTTGCTACTTCTTCATCTGTTAATGTACGTTCAGGATCTAAGTAACGTAAAGAGAAAGCTACAGATTTCTTGCCTTCTTCCATACGCTCGCCTTCATATAGATCAAATACCGTCACGTCTTTTAAAAGTTCTCCGCCCGTCGTATAGATGACGCGCTGAACTTCTCCTGCAAGAACGTTTTTATCTACCACAAGTGCAATATCACGTGTAATAGATGGGAATCTTGGAATAGCTGAATAACGAACTTCTTCGACATCTGCAGCTAATAGCTCTTGAAGGTGTAATTCAAATACGTATGTTTCACGAAGACCATACTGTTTCTGAGCAACAGGATGAACTTGACCTACGTATCCAATTTCTTTTTCATCTAACCATACAGCCGCTGTACGTCCAGGGTGCATACCGTCTTTTTTAACGGGAGCATATGAGATTCGTTTCTCCAAACCAAGCTGTGCAAATAACCCTTCTAGTACACCTTTAATCACATAGAAATCAACGACTTTCTTTTCACCTTGCCAGCCGTGAGCATGCCATAGACCCGTGATTGCACCAGCTACGCGCTCCTGCTCATCCGGTAATTCTCCTTCACCTTTAGATAAGAACACTGAGCCTGTTTCGTATAGCGCAATAGAATCCGACTGACGAGCATTATTATGCTTCACTGCTTCTAGCAAATGAGGCACTAAGCTTTGACGAAGGATACTGCGATCTTCACTCATCGGCATTGCTAAACCAATCGTACTTGTTGCATTTAGTGCAAACTGAGTAGCTTTTTCAGCGCTCGTTAGCGAATATGTTGTTGTTTGTGCTAATCCCGCACCTTCTAAGAAACGGCGAACTTTACGGCGTCCAAGCTGATACTCTGTTAGTTTTCCTGGAGTTGCCACTGTCACAGGAAGCGTTGTAGGAAGGTTGTCATAGCCATACATACGCGCTACTTCCTCGACGATATCTTCTTCAATTGTAATATCGCCTCTACGAGTTGGCACTGTTACAACAAGGTTTTCGTCTTCCACTTTGTTTTCAAATTGAAGACGGTCCATAATGTCTTGTACTTCTTCCATTGATAGCTCTGTACCAAGCACATCGTTAATACGTCCAAGTGACACAGCTACAACAGCAGGTTCCACAGTTAGTGTATCTACTTCTACAGTACCGCTTACCACTTCACCTGAAGCGTATTCAGCCATTAATTCTGCTGCGCGGTCAGCAGCTACACGCGTACGGTTAGGATCAATTCCTTTTTCAAAACGAGCGCTTGCCTCACTGCGAAGACCGTGGTCTTTTGAAGCTTGGCGAACCGTTAAGCCTTTGAAGTAAGCTGATTCAATGAGAACATTTACCGTATCGTCTTTTACTTCGGAGTTCGCTCCGCCCATTACACCTGCAAGAGCTACCGGCTCACTGCCGTTTGTAATGACAAGCTGATTGTCTTTTAATACGCGCTCTTGATCATCAAGTGTTACAAACTTTTCGCCTTCTGACGCGTGACGTACAACAATTTCTTTTGAACCAAGACGATCATAGTCAAAAGCATGCAACGGCTGGCCGTATTCAAGCAAAATATAGTTGGTAATATCAACAACGTTGTTATGAGGTCGAATACCAGCTGCCATTAAACGCGTTTGCATCCATAATGGTGACGGAGCAATTTTTACGTTTTTCACAACGCGCGCTACGTAAAGCGGATTGTCTTCTTTTGCCTCTACTTTAACGGAAATATAATCAGCTGCTTGCTCATCAGACGTTTGCACGTTTACTGACGGATACTTCACTTCACGACGTAAAATAGCAGCCACTTCATGTGCTACACCTAACATACTTAAGCAGTCTGAACGGTTTGGTGTTAGCCCTAGTTCTAATACTTCATCGTTTAAGTTTAATGCATCTAGTGCATCTGCTCCTACTTCAGCATCGCTTGGGAACACGAAGATACCTTCTTGATAATCTTTTGCCACAAGCTTGCTTTCAATGCCAAGCTCTTGAAGAGAACAAATCATACCGTTCGATTCTTCACCGCGAAGCTTAGCACGCTTGATTTTAAAGTTACCTGGAAGTACAGCTCCCACTTTTGCAACCGCTACTTTTTGACCTTGTGCCACGTTCGGTGCTCCGCACACGATTTGAACGATTTCTCCTCCGCCAAGATCTACTTGACAGCGGCTTAATTTATCAGCATTCGGATGCTGTTCACGTTCTACAACGTGACCAATTATCACTCCGCTGATGCCTTTATTTAAGTTTTCTACACCTTCAACTTCAATTCCACTTTTTGTGATTTTATCTGCTAACTCTTCTGCCCTTACGCCTGATAAGTCAACATACTCTTGTAACCAACGATAAGATACAAACATCGTAGTCCCTCCTTTATACTTGTTTAAATTGATCTAAGAAACGAACATCATTTGTATAGAAATGACGAATATCATCCACGCCGTGTTTTAACATAGCAATACGCTCTACACCGATTCCAAAAGCAAAACCACGATATTTAGTTGAATCGTATCCAGCCATTTCAAGAACATTTGGATGAACCATACCGGCTCCTAAAATTTCAATCCAGCCTGTTTGTTTACATACATTACAGCCTTTACCTCCACATTTTGCACACGATACGTCTACTTCTACAGACGGCTCAGTGAATGGGAAGAAACTTGGACGAAGACGAATTTCACGGTCTGCACCGAACATCTTTTTCACAAATACTTCAAGCGTGCCTTTTAAATCGCTCATACGAATGTTTTCGTCTACTACAAGACCTTCAATTTGCATGAATTGATGAGAATGCGTAGCATCATCGTCATCGCGGCGGTACACTTTACCCGGGCAGATAATTTTAACAGGTCCTTTGCCTTCATTCTTGTTCATAACACGAGCTTGAACAGTTGATGTATGCGTACGAAGAAGCGTTTCTTCCGTAATATAGAACGTATCTTGCATATCACGTGCTGGGTGACCTTTTGGCAAGTTCAGCGCTTCGAAATTATAGTAGTCCTGCTCTACTTCCGGTCCTTCTGCTACTTCATAGCCCATTCCTAAGAATAAATCTTCTACTTCTTCAACCACGCTTGTTAGCGGGTGATGCGTACCTGCTTTAACAGGGCGTCCTGGCAGCGTTACGTCGATTGTTTCTGAAGCAAGTTTACGCTCTACCTCAGCTGCTTCTAACGCCGTTTGTTTTTCTTCAATTTTAGATGCAATAGCTTCACGCACTTCATTTGCAAGTGCTCCCATTACAGGACGCTCTTCAGCTGAAAGTTTTCCCATACCGCGAAGTACTTCTGTGATAGGGCCTTTCTTTCCTAAATAAGCTACGCGTACGTCGTTTAATTCTTTTAAAGCACTTGCTGCTTCGACTTTTGCAATTGCTTCTTGTTGAAGTTCTTGTAAACGTTCTTTCATCACTTATTCCTCCTTTTAACGTAAAAAATGACAAATAAAAAAACCTCCTCCCAAAAAAGGGACGAGGATTAGTCGCGTTACCACCCTTGTTAACTATATACACATACGTATACAGTTCACTTCATTCAAGTTAACGGAATCTCCGGAACACCTTTACATCTATGTAAGATGGTCTAAGTGTCAACTCAAGAGGTGAATTCACTTATTACATTTATAAAAATGCTTTCAGTCGCGGCATTTTCTCCCTGCATAAACGGACATAAGCTACTGCTCTCTTTCATCGTTTTTTACATATGTAACTATTGTATTATTATAGTGAAAACACGTTCTCGATGCAACTACATTCCGCGTAAATAATAAAGTAAGATTCCAGAAGCGATGGCAACATTTAGCGACTCGCTCTTTCCATAGATGGGAATGTACAGATTCTGATCCGTTTGTTCCAGTACTTTCTCGCTCACGCCGTTTCCTTCATTTCCCACAATCAGCGCAAATTCGTTTGAAGGTTTTACGCATGAGTAGACCTTTCCATTTTGTAGAGACGTGCCGTAAACTGCTATTCCTCTTTCTTTTAACAGTGAAATCATTTCGAGTAAATCGCCTTTTACAATTGGAAGATGAAAAATAGCTCCTTGCGTTGAACGAACGACTTTTGGGTTGTACACATCCACGCTGCCCTCTCCAACGATAATAGCGTCCACTCCGGCAGCATCAGCGGTTCGAATAATCGTACCTAGGTTACCTGGATCTTGCACCGCATCTAAAAGCAATACTTTCTGTGCTGTATGAATGATTTCTGCATGCTTCGTTTGAAAACACACAGCGATAATTCCTTGAGGTGTTTCGGTGTCAGATAATAATTTGATTATTGCTTCGTTGACAACGGTTATTTCAATACCGTCTATGTTCCACTGTGCTGGCACTTCGATCGATTCGCGTATAATTAGTTCCTTTACGCAATCCTTATTTTTGATAGCTTCTTCGACTAAATGAAAGCCTTCTACCATAAAAAGGCCCTGCTTATCACGGTCTTTTTTATTATGCAGCTTTTTCCACGCTTTTACCTGCGGATTTTTAACTGAATCAATTTGTTTCACAAACATAACTCCTTTATCTATATAAAAATAAATAGTTCGATTACATTTTGCTCAATAATCATTAGATAAGTTTCACTTTATTGTACATAGAAATCGCAAAGAAAACAAAAACTATTGGTAACTTTACGATAGCTGAGGTGAAAATGATGGATCTTAATTTACGAAATGCTGTTATTGCAAACGTTTCAGGAAACTCAAAAGAAGAGCTTGAAGCTACAATTTCTGACGCTATTCAAAGCGGCGAGGAAAAAATGCTCCCTGGACTTGGTGTTTTATTTGAGGTGCTTTGGGAAAAGTCTCCAGAATCAGAAAAAGAAGAAATTCTGACAACGCTTGAAAACGGTTTAAAATAAATAGCCTTGTCCTATGTACAGCAAAAAGCTCATTCTCCTAGGAGAATGAGCTTTTTTTAATTATACGTAATTGCGTTTACCGTATTTCGGTCTAAGCGTTTAATTACTTCCGCAATTAATTTAACTGCATTTTCATAATCATCACGATGAAGCATCGCTGCATGAGAATGGATATAACGAGTTGCGATCGTAATTGAAAGTGCTGGCACCCCGTTAGCTGAAATATGGATAGAACCTGAGTCCGTACCGCCTCCAGCGATTGCATCAAATTGATATGGAATATTTAATTCATCTGCCACATCTACCACTGTATCTCGAAGTCCTTTATGAGAAACCATGGAAGCATCATATAAAATGATTTGCGGACCCTCTCCCATCTTAGAAGATGCTTCTTTATCAGAAACACCAGGTGTATCTCCAGCGATGCCGACATCAACAGCAAATGCAATATCCGGTTCAATAAAGTTAGCGGATGTTTTTGCACCTCGAAGTCCAACTTCTTCTTGCACCGTTCCTACACCATACACAACATTTTCATGTGTTTCATTTTTTAAAGCTTTTAATACATCGATAGCGATTGCACAGCCGATACGGTTATCCCAGGCTTTCGCTAGCAGCATCTTTTCGTTGTTCATAACCGTAAATTCGAAATAAGGCACAACCTGATCACCAGGTTTCACTCCCCACTCCGCTACTTCTTCTCTGCTAGAGGCACCAATATCGATGAACATATCTTTAATGTCAACTGGCTTTTTACGAACTTCTGGAGGCAGGATATGAGGAGGCTTTGAGCCAATAATCCCCGTTACCTCTCCTTTAGATGTAACGATGGTTACGCGTTGAGCAAGCATCACTTGAGACCACCATCCGCCTACCGTTTGAAAACGAATAAAGCCGCGTTCATCAATTTGAGTCACCATAAAGCCTACTTCATCTAAGTGACCGGCTACCATAATTTTAGGCCCTTGTTCGTTGCCCACTTTTTTTGCAATCAAACTGCCTAGCCCATCCGTCGTTACTTCATCTGCATAAGGTGCAATATATTTCTTCATAACCTCACGCGGTTCACGCTCATTGCCAGGAATTCCTTTTGCATCTGTTAGTGCTTTAAGCATCGTCAATGTTTCATCTAACTTTGTCATATGGATTACCCCTTTCATATGTATACCTCTATTATAGCTAAAAAGAGGTTGAAGTAAAATTTCCCATCCCTTTACTTTTAGTATCCTTGTTCTTGGCGTTTAAAATTCACTTCATTTTTTGAGATGTACGCCTTTTCAATATGTTCAGCGGAAAAACCAAACATATCGCCAAGCGTCATGTAAGATACAAACATGTCCACATAGTTTTCTTTCGACTGATCCTGCTCGAAAGCAGCAACTTGTGCAAATACCTGTAAAAATTGTGCTGTTTTTGAATCACTTGCTTTTGCATCTGGTAACTCAGTTAAATCATCGTATCCTTTTTCAATCCCTAAAGAAAGGATAAAATGTACACCGTCCACAAATTCTTCTAAAATAACAGCGTCTTCAGCCGGAGGTTTGACGCTCCAAAATTTGAAGCAGCGCGTTTCGTTTGCCAGCTCTCCCATTTCGACAAGCAGTGCTAAAAGCTTTCTCGGAATCAAATCTTCCTTATGAAGCTCATGCTTATCCTCTATATGCTGATCCAGCTGGCGCTGCATGGTAAATAGCTGTTGTAAATTCAATGTAATCACTCCTGTAATTATGTATATCTTCTTCTTTTTAAACCAATAAAGAAATTATATCAAAAATCATGAAACTTTTTAGAAACTCGAACGTAAAGTAAGAAAACTGTGCCTTGTAAAGGAGGGAGCGTTATGTTTGTTATTGTTATCGTTCGCGTGTTCATTTTCGCGCTTGTTGTTTACACACTATTAAAGCTGGTTCAGCATTTTCGCAGTCCAAAGCGGAAGCTTGTAGCAGCTCAGGAACATCAGCAATTTTTTGTCGTTGACGAAAAAACGAATATCCGCAAAAATTTTCTACTAACGTATAAAGGTATTTTATTTGAAGGAGAAAAATACAGCAATCCCAATGAACCAGAATCTTTGTCAATTACAATGGTGTTAACAGATCCATCTCGATTAAATGAACTGCAAAAGCAAGATTTCAAGCTGCTGGAAAGCCACGTACACGACATGTATCCAAATGCTCCTATTCGCTGGAAAAGCCCCGTTCGAGAATTTTTACACTGAGCACAACATCATTTGTGCTCAGCTGATAACAAAAAAGAAAAGTAAATCAAGAGCAGCAAGAATAGGAAAACCTACTGTAAACGATGTGTGCTTCGTTTTATGACGATAGCAATACATACCAATTAGTCCTCCAAGAGCTCCTCCGATAGCAGCTACCGTCCACAGTGTGCTTTCGGCAATTCTCCACTCATGTCTTTTCGCTTTTTGTTTATCTCTATACATCATTCCTACCCCTACTATATTAATAACAATAAAATAGGTAAGCAGCAGTTCATTCATGATATGTCCTCCGATAGCAAAAAAGCCTCATCATCTAAAGATGACGAGACTTTATATTCATTACTTATCTAAGCCTTTTTTAGCAGCAGTTGCTAATTCAGCAAATGCTTTTTCATCAGCTACAGCTAAGTCAGCAAGCATTTTACGGTTAACTTCAATACCTGCTAATTTTAAACCGTGCATTAAACGGCTGTAAGAAAGACCGTTCATACGAGCAGCTGCATTAATACGTGTGATCCATAATTTACGGAAGTCACGTTTTTTCTGACGACGGTCACGATAAGCATACATGTGAGATTTCATAACTTGCTGATTAGCAACTTTATATAATCTATGCTTCGAACCGAAGAAACCTTTAGCTAATTTTAAAACTTTTTTACGACGTTTGCGTGTTACTGTACCGCCTTTTACGCGTGGCATAATTGTTTACCTCCTGTATTGTTTCTATCTCAACCCAAATTACTTAATGTTATCTAATAAGTGACGGATACGTTTGAAGTCACCTTTGCTTACTAAAGAACCTTTACGTAATTTACGCTTTTGTTTTGTAGATTTGTTAGCGAATAAATGGCTTGTGTAAGCACGAGCACGTTTTAATTTACCGCTTCCAGTCTTTTTGAAACGCTTTGCAGCGCCACGATGTGTTTTCATTTTTGGCATGGGGTGTTCCTCCTCGTTCTATTACTTTTCGTTTTTAGGTGCCAAGACTAAGAACATGCTGCGGCCTTCCATTTTAGGAGCCGATTCAACTGAACTTACATCTTCGCAAGCTTGTGAAAAACGTTCAAGTACTTTTTGGCCAATCCCTTTATGAGTAATGGCACGACCTTTAAAGCGAATAGACGCTTTCACTTTGTCACCTTTTTCAAGGAACTTGCGTGCGTTACGAAGTTTAGTGTTAAAATCATGTTCATCAATTGTTGGACTTAAACGAACTTCTTTTAAGTTTACAACTTTTTGGTTTTTACGAGCTTCTCTTTCTTTACGTTGTTGCTCATAGCGGAATTTACCGTAGTCCATAATACGACATACCGGCGGTTTCGCATTTGCAGCAACCATTACTAAGTCAAGATTTACTCGTGAAGCAATTTCTAATGCTTCATTTTTTGATTTAATTCCTAATTGTTCACCATTTTGATCAATTAGACGAACTTCGCGAGCTCGAATGCCCTCGTTTACCATCATGTCCTTGCTAATAAGTAGCCACCTCCAAGGTTTAATGAGCGAATACGCTTGCTTAGACCGATTATTAACTCACACAAAAAAGTGTGAGTACATACTGCACCCACACTTCTATCGTTTTAATTAAGATACGATGTACCTGCTAACTGCTCTATGCGTCACTCAGGTGAGAAGCGGGTGCTTCTTCTTCTGTATAAACAAGTATTCAATTACTTAAGCTATTATAGTATCAACAAAGACAAAAGTCAATGATTTCGTTCTTTTTTAACAACAAAAGTTATTGTATCAAAGGAAAAACATTTATGCAACAGTTTTTTATAATTGTTGTATAAAAAAGCAGAGAATTTCAATTCTCTGCTTTTTCCATTAACGAGATGCTTCTGCTTTTACATTTTGTAAAAAGGCTTGGAAATCCACTGTTTCTGAATTCTGCTCACCATATTTACGTACATTTACTGCTTTATCCTCTACTTCTTTATCCCCTACAACAAGCATATAAGGAATTTTTTGCATTTGAGCCTCACGGATTTTATAGCCGATTTTCTCATCGCGAGAATCAAGTTCCACACGAATACCCGCCAGCTGAAGCTGTTCTTGCACTTCTTTTGCATATTCAAGGTGAACGGTAGGTGATACCGGAATCACTTGAACTTGTACAGGTGCTAACCACGTTGGGAAAGCTCCTTTGTATTCTTCGATTAAGAAAGCTACAAAACGTTCCATTGTTGACACCACGCCGCGGTGAATAACAACCGGTCGATGTTGTTTTCCGTCTTCTCCTACATACGTTAAATCAAATCGTTCAGGAAGTAAGAAATCCAATTGAACCGTAGATAGCGTCTCTTCTTTACCAAGAGCTGTTTTAACTTGAACGTCTAGTTTTGGACCGTAGAATGCCGCTTCGCCTTCAGCTTCATAATAATCAAGGTCAAGCTCATCCATTGCGTCTTTTAACATGCTTTGTGCTTTTTCCCACATTGCATCATCATCAAAGTATTTTTCTGTATCTGCAGGGTCACGGTAAGATAGACGGAATGAATAATTTTCAAATCCAAAATCTTTATAAACCGCTTCAACTAAGCGAACTACACGAATAAATTCTTCTTTGATTTGGTCGGGACGTACAAAGATATGCGCATCATTTAGCGTCATGCCTCGAACACGCTGAAGTCCTGATAATGCTCCTGACATTTCGTAGCGGTGCATCGTTCCAAGCTCAGCAATACGGATTGGAAGCTCACGATAGCTGTGAATACCTTGTTTGTAAACCATCATGTGATGAGGACAGTTCATCGGACGAAGAACCAGGTCTTCGTTATCCATTTCCATTGCAGGGAACATGTCATCTTGGTAGTGCTCCCAGTGACCAGACGTTTTGTAAAGTTCTACACTTCCGAGCACTGGAGTGTAAACGTGCTGATAACCAAGGCTTACTTCTTTATCTACGATATAACGCTCGATAATACGGCGGATCGTCGCACCTTTTGGAAGCCATAAAGGCAGACCTTGTCCTACTTTTTGAGAATTTGTAAATAAGTTTAGCTCTTTACCAAGTTTACGGTGATCACGTTCTTTTGCTTCTTCAAGAAGACGAAGATGCTCGTCTAAATCTGCTTTTGTAAAGAATGCTGTACCGTAAATACGCTGCAGCATTTGATTATCGCTGTCTCCGCGCCAATAAGCACCCGCCACGCTTAATAGTTTAAATTCTTTAATTTTGCCTGTTGACGGCACGTGCACACCTCGGCAAAGGTCAAAAAATTCGCCTTGTTGGTAAATCGTAACCTTTTCACCTGCTGGAATCGCATCGATCAATTCAAGCTTCAGTTCATCGCCAACTTCTTTAAAAAGTTGAATGGCTTCTTCACGAGAAACTTCTTTTCGTTCAATTTCAATATTTGAATTAACGATTTTTTTCATTTCTTTTTCAATTTTACCTAAATCTTCAGGAGTAATTGATTCTTCCATATCGATGTCATAGTAAAAACCGTTTTCGATAACCGGCCCTACACCTAGCTGTACTTTTGTATCTTTGTATAAACGTTTGATTGCTTGAGCCATTAAATGCGCTGTACTGTGACGCATAATTTCAAGCGCTTCAGGAGCATCTTGCGTAATGATTTCAAGACTGCCATCTTCTTCGATTGGCGTACGTAAATCCAGCAGCTCGCCGTTTACTTTGCCTGCTAATGCTTTTTTCTTTAATCCCGGGCTAATAGAAGCCGCAATATCTTCTGTTGATGATCCTTTTGGATACTCTTTAACAGCTCCATCAGGGAATGTCATTTTGATTACTTCTGACACAACTTTCCACTCCTTTAACATAACTGAATAAACTTTTTGTAAAAACAAAAAACTCGTCCCTTATCAAAAGGGACGAGTTGTGTATACACGCGGTACCACCCTTGTTTCCTCTTCGTATCTTGGATAACCCAAAGAACCCGAAGCGGCTCGAGGTTTTATAACGGAAATTCCGTCAGTAATTACTAGAGGCTCTGCTCGTTTACTACTGAAGTTTAGAGGTGGTAAGAATATATTCCGTGTTAGGAGATTTTCAGCCTAGATCTCCCTCTCTACAAACCGTAAATATACACTCATGTCCTCATCATAACTTGTAACATATAGCTGTTTTTCAATATGCATTTATTATATTCATTTTCAAAATAGAAATCAACCTTTCACGTTATATTTTGCTTTTGATCAAACGGAAATTCATTTTTTTCGTATAACATAACTTTTTCTTGGAAGATATTTTGAATGGTATAAACAAAATCATGATCATGCTGGTCGCTATACAGATGAATAGCAGCTGGAGATAAACTTAGCAAAGGCGCGATAATAGTTGAGTCTATGTACAATGATTCTTGTTCAGATAAAAAGGCCTCTGCTAGAGCTGCACATTCACGTTCAGGAACATATCTACTGTTGTGGTCGTACAGTACAAACTTGTTTTTGTTCAAGTGCATTACATACACGTTACCTGTAGATGACTGTCTTTCATTAGCTGCTTGACGCAGCTGATGAATAAGAATTTGATAGTCTTGTTCAAGCTTATATTCATCAATCGCCAGCTCGGCATAATAGCGCAGCCGCTCTTGATATTCTTTTAAACGGAATTGGAGAAAAGACTCAAAGGTGAATGTTACATTATGAATGAAGAAGTCTTGAAGAGCCTGACGGATAAGTAATTCTCTTGGAAGAGAAAATGTTTTTTGCGGAATTTCGCCTCTCTCTCCTTCCATAATCCCCCCCATAATTTGAAGCAGCATATCTTGCTCTTCCTCTTCTGAATAGAAAAATTGTTCTTTTAATATGTTTACCATCATCTTTTTTTCTTTCTTTTTTAAAATTACGTGCGTTAATACCGGTATCACCATGTCTTGTAAAATGGCCTCTCTATTGTATGTCTCATCAATGACTAAAAGCTGATTATTCACCAGCTTCAAGCACTGTGAACCATATGATAAAGCGCTTCGCTTCGCGCATAAAGACTCATATACAACGACTGCGTCTTCTACATATTTAAAGAATATTTTCATTCCTCATAGCCCCCCTTTGGACACGCTTTATTAATGTATATGGGGCAACATGCAAAAAAATGAGCAAGTCGTTACAAGAAATGTAAAACGACCTGCTCATCTATTTCGTTTATTCTCTCCATTCATTTCAACAGGAATGGCTAGAGACTTAATTCGTTCCATGACACGAGCGGCTTTGAGCTCTTCCTGCTCGCCTCTTTGGGTATAAGTCAAATGATGTTGTAGCTCTTTAAAATTTAAATTCGAGCTGAAAAATGTCGGCAAATTTTCGAGCATACGGAATTGTAAAATGGTTCCGAGCACATCGTCTCGCATCCAGCTCGTTACGGATTCTGCTCCGAGATCATCAAGCATAAGAACCGGTACTTTTTTGACATACTCTATTTTCTCATTGAAACTTTGATCTTGAAACGAACCTTTTAACTCACGCAAAAACTCAGGGACATACAGAATGGTAGATTTCACTTTCTTTTCGGCTAACGCATTGGCAATTGCTCCAAGAAAATACGTTTTCCCCACACCAAACGAACCATGTAAATATAAAGCTTTCATTTTTTTATTCGGCTCATATTCTCGCACAAAATCTCTTACTAGTTTAATGGCTTCAAATCTTCCCTGCTCAATTTCAATATCAGACATTGTTGCCTGTAAAATTTCTTTAGGCACGTACATACACTGAATAAAAGATTCTTGTTCTTTTCGCTCATCTTCTTGTACTTTTCTAGGACAGCGTTCATACTGTAAATCAATATTACGGCCTTTTACAACCAGCTGAGGGTGATACCCCTTCACCATATTGACACAGCTTTGCAGAGAAGGACACTTGTCACAGCATTTGCTTTGATCGATAAATTCATGCATCTTCATCAGACCTCGGTCAACCATTTGCTCATCTAACTCATGGCGATGCTCTTGCAAAAATGTTTTGACTTCGGGATTAGACAGGATACTGTTTCTTAATGCTTCTAAGCGTGCTTTAAAATCCTTTTTGTTCACTAACTGATTTAGTGAATCATTGATAGGCTTCATCTTTTTCACCTCATCTCTATCATACCTGCTTTTTATTCTTTATGCTTTTGTTTTAGCTCTTGATCTAACTGCTTGAGCTCTTCTTGTAGCTTTCGTTTTTCTTCTTCAAATCCGTCCACTTCTTTTGAAGGCTGCTTTTTCTCTTCTTTTTCTTCATCGCTCAGCCACTCTGGCACCATTTCTTTACGCACAATTTTTCGTCCAGCCGTTTTTTTATTTTGCTTTGCTTCGGTCCAATTCTGATATTCTTTCTGTTCATTTTTAGCTAAATTCATGGCATCTTGAACAGTTTGTACCTTTTTGCGCGCCCAGTGTCCAGCAATTTTCTCTACATAGCTCTTAGATAATTTCATATCGGATCTCAGCATCACGTAGTAAATTAGAACATTTACTACCCCTGGTGAAAGCTTTTGGTTAAACATCACTTCTTCGATCATTTGCAAATCTGCTTTTGAAGGCTCTGCTCCCCCGGAAAACTCGATCAAAAGCTGTCGAGGAGAAGTCACTTCAAGCTGTTGAATGAGCTGCTCTTCCTTTGTCTGCGGCTGCTTTTCCTGCATGGTACGAAGCATAGGCGGCTGAATTTGTTCGCTTAGATTTGGAAGTGCTTCTCCATTTTCAAATTGGTAAAAGGACTGTGCTGCTTTTCTAAGCAATTCAATATCAACTTGATCGTTCTCATTTAGCGAATCGAGCACCACATTTTTCATTTGAAGAGGATCGATACCGTATAAAAAGGCTAGCTTTTCAATCGCTTGTTTTACTTTAGATGTAATAGACTTTTTCGAAATCATTGAATCTGTTAGACCTGCTAAAAATAAATCAAAATCAAAGGAATCCGGGCTCATCTCAATAGAAGCACGTTTGGAGGAGTCCACAAAGTCCGTTTGAGCATCAGGAGAAAATACATCCTTGCTTTCAGACTGAAAACTTGGAGCCAGCTCCGTTGCTTTAACTGATTTAAATACATCGTTAAATGAATGCGTCACATCTTTGAACGATTGGTCATCCACGAGTGAATCAGAAAAATAATTTTTCACTTTTTGAAAGATAGATTTTCCGAGTCGGTTATATAAATATACATTTAACACGCCATCGTTAAAAAACTGATGGGGCGTCAGAGGAGGAGTGAGCTCATAAATGAACACACGAACATCATCTTCTTCCTTAATATATGTTTTTAACAAACCAATGCCTTCTAATTTTAACCGCTCATGGTAAATAGCTTTCAAATTAATTTGCATCATTGACATTAGATGATGATGCGTAGACTCTTTTCCCCATAAACGATCTTGTTCCAGCTCGCTCCATAACGTCATATACAGACCAAAGCACGTTGTACCCACCAACGGCTGATAGAGCATGGTTAAAATCTTTCGGTCGTATTCCTGCAGTATGCCGTTCGAACGAACAACATAACGATCGACCGGTATCATTTCTTTCCAATGTTGTTCTTTCATGTCGTTCCCTACCTACTTTTAAAGTAATAGAAATGACAAAAAAAGAGCCTAAAGAATACTTCAATAGCTCTTTTACAGTCGTTCCTTCTTAATTAAATCTTTTAATTCATCAATAAATACATTGATGTCTTTAAATTGTCGGTATACAGAAGCAAATCGAACATAAGAGACTTCATCGATAGCAGCTAATCGCTCCATCACCATTTCTCCTACCACATCTGACTGCACCTCTGATGTACCCTGACTGCGCAGCTCTGTTTCAATATCGTGTACGGTATCTTCTAATTGTTTTAAGCTTACTTGGCGTTTTTCACACGCCTTAATTAACCCTCGAAGGATTTTGTCTTTGCTGAACTCTTCTCTCGCTCCATCTTTTTTTACAACAATTAACGGAAGTTCTTCTACTTTCTCAAAAGTTGTAAAACGATAGTGACACTCTTCGCATTCACGTCTTCTACGAATAGAGCGGCCTTCTTCTACAGGGCGCGAGTCCAGCACTCTCGTTCCATTGTAATGACAGGATGGGCACTTCATATTCTCAGCTCCAATAATAAACCTTGTTTTTCTTTTTATTTTCTCTTATATAAGTTAATTTCCATCTATGTTAGCCGGCTATTCGCCATTTATTATGATTTTTATCATCATTTCCTTTAACAAACACGATGCTGTATTAAAGGATTTGCTTTATTCCATCTTATAGAAAACAAGGCTTGAATACAAGTAAAGGAAAAGGAATTTCCCCATTTTATTTCCTGAAATTCAAAAATGATAAGGAACTTAAGAAGAAAGAGGAATAAGTTTTTGATCAAAGCTCTTATAAAGCGTACGTACAAGTTCTTTACTAAAACCAAAATCAACCGGCACCACTTTTGATTCTGTTGTAGCAGAAAAATCGATAGCGGTTTCAAGAGGACGTACGTTAATAATGGTAATCACAACAAAAGCTTTTCTTCCTTTTACAACGTTTAAGCTAATCTCTCCTCGCTCTTCATATGCAGCAAGTATCTCTATCCCTTGCATGTGCTTCAACATTTCATGAACTTGCTTAAATGCATTCCCGGCCGTTGTTTTGTAATAATGCGTTTTTAGAGTCGGATCTGAATGGTGATCGCTTGTTTCTACATGATTAGAAAATAAAGATTTAACTGCTTGTACTACCCCCATGTTCTTATCCCCTTTGTTTTTGCGTATTAAAAATTTATATACCAAAAAGAGGTGTGTAATACACCTCTTAACTTACGTAATCAATCGACACTATTAAAGTGCATTCGCTTTAGTTTGTTTTACCTGAACAGGACCCATTCCACGTGGTAATTCAATTGTTTCACGTGTCTGTGCACTTAGAGCATCTGCAATATAATCTGCTGCGATTGTAGGATCTAAATGACCACAAGTATAAACATCGATACTTGCATAACCATGCTCTGGGAAGCTGTGAATCGTTAAATGTGATTCTGAAATAATAACAACGCCACTTACACCTTGAGGTGCAAATTTATGGAACGCTACTTCGCGAACTTCCGCACCAGATTTTAAAGCTGCATCAACAAACGTTTTTTCAATATAATCAATATCATTTAACTTATCGAAATCGCATCCCCATAATTCTGAGATGACATGACGACCCATTGTTTCCATAATGATATTTCCCCCTTTAACAATTTTTAATCGTTAAACATGAAGTTCTTTCGCCATATAGCATGTTAACTACCACGGGGGAAAGTTAGTCCAAAGAGGTCCTAACCCTTTAAGTAGCCACATCACCGAAAGGTACACAAGAAGTTCACGAAACATAGTATACTTTGTTTACATTTATTTTGCAATACGTGTTTTGATTTTATTAAAGATTGTTCTTGCAGATAGACCTATACAAATTACCCCTGTATTCTCGTAAGACAGTGTGTAAAAGCTGCTAAACGACTATTAATTTTTTATTAAAATTGAGGAAAATAAACACTCCTTTGCATGCTTATCTTATTGCTTTTCCCTATTCTTTTGGATAAAAACAAAAAAAACAGGGCGACAGCTCCCTGTTTTTTTAAAAGCAATCAATAGCTTTCTTAGCTTACTCTTATTTTTGATCCATTACGCATTTCTGCAGCAATATATCTTACCAAATCGACTACGCGCTGCGAGTAGCCCCACTCGTTATCGTACCAAGCTAACACTTTAATTTTATGATCTTCCATTACGATCGTGGATAGTCCATCTACAATAGCTGAATGAGGATTTGTATTAAAGTCAATTGATACGAGTGGTTCCATTGTTAAATTTAAAATATTCTTTAATGCTCCTTCAGCAGCTTTAATAAACGCTAAATTAACATCTTCCATCGTCACAGGTTTCCTTACATCCACAACTAAATCGACAAGCGATACGTTCGGCGTTGGCACACGAAGCGCCATCCCATGAAGTTTTCCTTTTAAATGAGGAAGAACTAATGAAAGTGCCTTGGCTGCTCCAGTTGTTGTAGGAATAATTGATTGAGCACACGCACGAGCTCTTCGCAAATCTTTATGCGGATTATCGATATTCTTTTGATCATTTGTATATGCATGAACAGTCGTCATTAAACCGTTTTCAATTGTGAACGCTTCGTCTAACACCTTGACAACTGGAGCTAGACAATTTGTCGTACAAGAGGCATTAGAGATAATATTATGCTGATTCACATCAAACTCTCGTTCGTTTACGCCCATCACAATGGTAATATCTTCTTGTTTACCCGGTGCCGTTAAGACAACTTTTTTCGCACCTGCTTCAATATGTAACTGCGCTTTTTCTCTTGAATTAAATTTCCCTGTTGCTTCAACAACTAGATCAATCCCAAGCTCTTTCCAAGGCAAATTCAGCGGATCACGTGAATTTAATAGCTGGATTCTTTTACCGTTAACAATTAGCGCATCATCATCACATTTAACATCTCCGTTAAATGGTCCGTGTATAGAGTCATACTTGATTAAATGTGCTAATGTTTCGGCTGGATAAGATGCATTTATTGCAATAATATCTAAATTCTCCTCTATAATCGCTGTGCGAAACACCATTCTTCCTATTCTCCCAAAACCATTAATGGCAATACGTGCTTTCATGGCTATACCCCTCTCTATATGTGTTATACTATTTAACTTTTTATATTGAATAGTATAACATAAATATTTAAAAAGTGAATAATATTAATTTTTTTTAATAAATTATTTTAATTAAGTTTTACTATATGTATATAGCGAGAACAGATATTTAACACATTCTTTTTTAGAAGCCCTTAAATATTCCCAATAAAAAAAGAGTGAATGCAATCATTCACTCTTTAATCTAGCCATAGGGCTAATATACTTAAAAGCTGTTGTTTTGTTTCTTCCACAGGACCGTTGTTATTGATCACCGCATCGGCTAAGGCTACTTTTTGAATCAAAGGCAGCTGTGCATGGATACGCGCATAAGCATCCTCCGCCGAGAGGTTATTACGCGACTTTAACCTTTCTAGCTGCACAGACTCATCGACATATACAACCACTACTTTATCGACTAAATGTGTCAAATCGCTTTCAAACAGCAGCGGAATATCTAATACAACGGCTTCGTAACCTTCCTCTATATAGCTTTCCTTTTGAGAAAGCATTTCTTTTCTTACGGCAGGATGTACAATTGCATTCAACTTTTTACGTTCTTCCTCTTGATAAAACACAATTTCCCCTAAAGCCGCTCGATTGATCTCCGCGTTCTCGTGAAGAATAGAACGGCCGAACGTCTCGACAATTTGTTTGTATGCTTCTTTTCCTGGTTCTACGACTTCTTTTGCAATGTGATCAGCGTCGATTACTGGAATATTGATATCTCGTAGCATTCCGGTTACCGTACTTTTCCCGCTTGCAATTCCGCCTGTTAATCCAATTACAATTGACATTGGCCTCTCCTTTATCTCTTTATTTAAAATCTAAAAATACCTAAAATAATGAGCAGAACTCCTGGTACAAATGAGAACATTTTCATCCATGATAAACGTGAAAAAACCTTGCCAAATTGTATGCCCGCACTTAAAAAAAGAGAACTCATAAGAGCTACAGCAATTGCTAGAGCATACGGCGAATAACCTAATAAAGCCGCTCCAAACCCCGCTCCAAATGCATCAAGAGATAATGCAATTCCAAGTATAAATGCTTCAATACCATTGATGGAACCTGAATTATCTAAATCTGCTGCAATTGGCTTTTTTAATACGTTAATGACTAGGCCAATTGACTTAATTTCAATTTTTACTAATGTTTTTTCTTCTTTCACTCGAGGTGAATCTGCCGGACAAAAAAACTGGTATAAAATCCACATCCCAAGCAGAACAAGAATACCTCCGCCTACTTTATTTAGTACATCCACCGAAAATAGATGCGTAAGTACTTTTCCTAAAAACATAGAAAACATTAAAGAAAATGCTGAGCAACATGAAATAATAAAAATGGATTTCAGCGGGATTTTCACCTTTCGAAGTCCGTATGTCAGGCCAACGCTAAAGCTGTCAAGACTTACGGCAAAAGCAAGAATAAGTAAAGAAAATGTTATCATGATGAGAGGACTCCTTTCCTTTCTGTCTATACGTAGTATATGAAAGGAGCCCATCCATTGTTATTTTTTAGCCGGCTGACAATTTGGGCAGATATGTGTTCCTCTACCGCCTACAACAAATTTTTCAATTGGGGTACCGCACATTTTACAGGATTCTCCTTTTCTTCCGTACACATAAAGCTGCTGCTGAAACATGCCTATTTGTCCCTGTGTATTTACATACGTGCGAATTGTGCTGCCTCCTTGTTTCACAGCTTCTTGAAGAGTTGCTACAATTTCTTTGTACAATTTTTCATACTCTTCGTCTGTTAATTGGCTGGCCACTCGTTCAGGATGAATCCCTGCGCGAAACAGTGCTTCATCTACATAAATATTTCCAAGCCCAACCACGACATTTTGATCGAGTAAAACCGGCTTGATTTTTCGAGAGGTTTTGCCGATTCTCATTTTTAATTGACTAGGATTAAATGTTTCGTCAAACGGTTCAGGTCCAAGGCCAATAAGAGGAGGAAACAGATCTTCCTCTCCCTTTTTAAATAAGTGCATAGTACCAAATTTCCTTACATCCCGGTATCGCAATTCCGTTCCATCCGTGAAGTGAAAAAAGACGTGTACATGCTTATCTGGTTCTTCTGCATTCTCATGGAGAGCATATTTACCTTCCATACGCAAATGAGAAACCATCGTATAATCATCGAGCACAATTTTCAAAAATTTACCTCTTCGTTCAACATCTCGAATGGTTTGTCCAACAAGCGCATCGCAAAACTGTTCAGCTTGTTCAGGGCGTTTGATAATATTAGGCCATTTAACTGTTACACGCTCAATGGTCTTTCCACTGGCTAATTCAATTAACGTATGTCTGACGGTTTCAACTTCTGGTAATTCTGGCACGTTTGTCACATCCTTTTTCCACTACTTTGCTTCGTACCAAGTCTTTCCGTAAGAATAATCTACTTTCAATGGAACTTCTAGCTCTAAAGCGTTCTCCATTACTTCTGGTACGATTTTCTCTAAAATTTTAATTTCTTCTTCTGGGGCTTCAAAAATCAGCTCATCGTGTACTTGAAGCAGCAGCTTAGCCTGAAGGTTTTCATCTTTTAAGCGCTTATCCATTTCAATCATTGCTTTTTTTATAATATCAGCTGCCGTCCCTTGGATAGGCGTATTCATAGCCGTACGCTCAGCGAAGCTGCGGAGGTTAAAGTTTCGGCTCGTGATTTCAGGCAAGTAACGTCGGCGGTGCAAGAGCGTTGTTACATATCCCTTTTCTTTTGCATCTCGTACAATCGTATCCATATACTCCTGTACACCAGGGAAGCTTTTTAAATATCGTTCAATAAAAGTAGCCGCTGCTTTTCTTGTAATTCCTAAACTTTGCGATAAACCGTAATCACTGATCCCATAGACGATTCCAAAGTTAACTGCTTTAGCCTGACGGCGCATATTCGACGTTACTTCTTCTCTTTCGACGTGGAACACATCCATCGCTGTTTTCGTATGGATATCTAAGTCATGCTTAAACGCATCGATTAGCTTTTCATCATCTGCAATATGAGCCAGTACGCGCAGCTCAATTTGTGAATAATCCGCCGCAAATATTAACCAATCAGGCTGTGAAGGCACAAACGCACCTCTTATTTTTTTGCCTTCTTCAAGACGAATCGGGATGTTTTGCAAGTTAGGATCTACTGAGCTTAGCCTTCCCGTTTGAGTTAATGTTTGATTAAAGCGGGTATGAACTTTTCCATCGCTTTCATGAATGACCTTTTTTAATCCTTCAATATACGTAGACTGTAATTTTCCTAGCTGACGGTATTGTAAAATCTCTGGGATAATATCATGGGTACTAGCTAATTGCTCTAATACATCAGCTGATGTGGAATAGCCTGTTTTTGTTTTCTTTATGACTGGAAGCTGCATTTTTTCAAAAAGAACAACTCCTAGCTGCTTTGGCGAATTAATATTGAATTCTTGTCCAGCGTATTCGTAGATTTTTGCTTCAATTTTTTCAAGCTGCTCTCGAAGATCTTCGCCCATTTCACCCAAACGCGCGCGGTCAATTTTCACCCCTTGATATTCCATATCAGCAAGGACAATGGCAAGAGGCATTTCAAGCTTCTCAAACAGCTCAAACTGTTCATTTTCCACCAATTCTTTTTCTAGCACTTCTTTTAAATAAGCTACGGCGGCTGCTTTTCTTATAACATGCTCAGCTAGCTGATCAGCTTCTGCAATGCTTCGCTTAGCCCCTTTTCCATACACAGCTTCATCTGATTGCACTTGATGGTATCCTTTTAATTTTGCAATTGTCGCTAAGTCATCATTTGCCTCAGCAGGATTCAAGATGTAAGAAGCAATCATTACATCATGTTCAATTCCTTTAATTTCATGCCCCGCCCATTTTAACGATACAATCGTACGTTTCCCATTAAACACCGTCTTTTTTACACGTCCATCTTCTAACCATGCTTTAAATTTAGAAGATGAAAGAGCTGTATCTTTATCAATAAAATAGTGGCCATTTTTGTTGCTGATTCCAAAACCGAGCAGCTGATTGTGATGGTAGTTTTCTTCATACCCTTCTACGATCAGAGCTGCTTCGCTTGTTAACATATCATCGTGAACTTCCTGCGCTATTTCAAACGTTAGTTCTTCAAAATCTGCTTCCTCTTCTGCTGATTCACCAAATTTAGCAAGCAAAGAATTAAACCCAAGCTCTTTAAATAATGAGATGACCTTTGAAGATTCAAACCCATCATACTTTGCATCTTCTACAGATACTTCAAGAGGCGCTTCGCAATAAATAGTTGCAAGCTTTTTACTCATGATAGCTGATTCACGATTATCTTCTAGCTTTTCTTTTAATTTTTTACCGCTGACTTGATCGATAGATTCTAATACATTTTCAACCGTTTCGAACTCTTTTAATAACTTTAAGGCTGTTTTTTCGCCGACTCCGGGCACGCCTGGGATATTATCCGAGCTGTCCCCCATAAGGCCTTTCATATCAATAATTTGTGCAGCCGTAATACCATACTTTTCATCAATGGCTGCAGGCGTATAGGAATCGACATCCGTAATTCCTTTTCTCGTAATATCTACGGTTACATGTTCCGACACAAGCTGAAGTAAATCTTTATCACCAGAAATGACTTTTACGGCCATTCCTTTTTGTTCAGCTTGTTTTGAAAGCGTACCGATAATATCATCTGCTTCATAATCAGGCAGTTCATAGCGCTTAATCCCATATGCATCTAATAACTCACGAATAAAGGGAAACTGCTCTGAAAGTTCAGGAGGCGTCTTTTGTCTTCCTCCTTTGTATTCTGTAAATGTTTTGTGGCGAAACGTTGTTTTCCCTGCATCAAATGCCACAAGTAAATGTGTCGGCTTCTCTTCCTCTAAGATACGTGTCAGCATTGTAGTAAAGCCATATATGGCATTTGTATGTATTCCTTTATCATTGTTTAAAAGCGGCAAAGCAAAAAATGCACGGTAGGCAATACTATTCCCGTCAATTAATACTAGTTTTTGTGTCATTCATGTTCCTCCATTTCGCTCTCTTCTTATCTTACCTTTATTTTAGCAAACAATAAGCTTTAAGGACAAAAAGTAATCTTGAGTTCAACTTTTTATTTTCATGTGGTGATAAGATCTGTACATCATAAAATAAAAACACCGCCTAGTTATTTTAGGCGGTGTAACATGTGAATGGATAGAAATTGTCAAAAAGAATCGGCGAAAATAGCACGGTTAAAGCTATTTTCGCCTTACACATTGGCTCCTTGGATGAAGGGGTTTCCATGAAAAATTGTATCAATTAATTATTAAGCTACATTAAATAAATTGTAAAAGGAACGTAAACATTTTACACCTGCGGCAAATACTTGTGCAGCTTCACCGAAAAAGTTGTCCCTTTATTGACTTCACTTTTCACTTCAATTTCCCCTTTATGAGCTTCAACAAGATGTTTAACAATTGCTAATCCAAGACCTGTTCCTCCGGAATTACGGCTTCTTGCCTTATCTACTCGGTAAAAGCGCTCAAAAATACGTGAAATTTCATCAGAATCAATACCGATACCCGTATCTTGAACATGAACCGTAATCGTTTCTTCTTCCTCTTCAAGCGAAACGTGAACAGTTCCTCCAGGCATTGTATACATAAGCGCATTGCCGATTAAGTTAACAAACACTTGCATAAGGCGCTGACTGTCACCATCAATCCACGCTTCTTCAGGAAGCGTATCTAACGTTAGCGTGATTTCTTTTTCAGTCGCTCGGTTTGATAGCACTGTTATGACCTCATAGAGAAGGGTATTCAAATCTACTGAATGGATGCTTAGCTTAAACCCTTGCTGTTCAACTTTAGACAAATCTAAAAGATCTTGAATCAAGCTCTCCATGCGCTGACTTTCCGTTAAAATGATCGATAGAAACTGCTGGCGCAGCTGTGGATCTTCCATGGCACCGTCTAACAATGTCTCACTAAACCCTTTTATAGACGTAATAGGAGTTTTTAGTTCATGAGACACATTTGCTACAAAGTCACGGCGAACTTGTTCTAGCTTTTTCAGCTCGGTAATATCATGGAAAACAAGCACAATCCCTTTCCATTCATCGTTTAAGCCAATAATCGGCGCTCCGTAAACATCGAAATATCTTCGTTCAATATTTAAAGGGAGAACTACTTGTTTTCGAACCTTTACTTCCGTCATAAATATTTTTTCCACAAGCTTAATGATTTCTTTATGCTCAAATACTTCGTAATACAAATGATAAAGGAAGTCATCCGGATGTATATGAAACTGCTCTTTATAAGCTCGATTCACTAAGTTTATATAGCCTCTACTATCGATAAGAAGCATGCCGCTTCCCATATTTTCAATTAGCGTGCGCAGCCTGTCCTGCTGCATTTCTTGATTAGTGATAGACTCTTGCAGATTACGAGCAAGTGCGTTAATAGACTGACTCAGCATCCCTGTTTCATCTACATAATCTTCATATGTACGAGCTTTATAATTCCCTTTTGCAAGTTCCATAGCCACTTTGGTTGCCGATTCAATAGGACGGGTATAGCGTCCCATAATCTTTACACCTAAAAGTAAAATCACAATCAAAGCTAGACCTAAGCTTCCAATAAGAAGGCCCCAAATTTGCTGATTTACTTGTTTTAATGAATCAAACGATGTGCTCAGCACAACAAATCCCTCTTGCTTACCTTCTATAATCAGCGGGATACCATAGTAATATAAGTCATAATCTTCTTTAATTTGGTCAAAGCTTTTTTTACTGTTTAACTGCTTTTTTAATACTTGTTGGATTACGATACTTTTTTCGATTCTTTGCTGCTTGCTGCCTGGATTTGAGTCAACTAATATTTTTCCGTCTTTTTGAACGATAGTCGTTCGTACACTTAACGAATGGCTGATTTGATCAACTTTAGATTTTAAAGCAGGACTTGTGATACCTTCTTCGCTAATGTACATTTCTACAAGCTTTGCCTCTTTTTCCATTCGCTCTTGAAACGTCTGAAAATAAAAGTTTTTAAACAACTGTCCCAGCAGCAGGCCAAGACCTACTAATACAATAATAATAAGTACTAATAGAGCCAAAAGTAGCCTTGAACGAAATTTATTCATCTACCTTTGGTTCCTCCAGCTTATATCCTAATCCTCTAATCGTTTTTATATAAACAGGTTTTCGCGTATTGTGTTCAATTTTCTCACGCAAATGGCTGATGTGCACATCTACAATTCGCGTATCTCCGGCAAAATCATAATTCCACACTGCACTTAGCAGCTGATCACGAGTTAATACCCGTCCTTTGTATTTTGCCAAATATAATAATAACTCAAATTCTTTCGGAGTAAGCTCAAGCTGCTCTTGATTAAAGTAGGCCTCATAATGATCTGGAAGAATTTTTAAATCACCGATCATGATGCGCTCGCCATCTTCCTCTTGTTCATTTTCCTGAGCAATGATTTGTGTTCTGCGTAAAATGGCTTTTACACGCGCTACTACTTCTCGAGGGCTAAATGGTTTCGTCATGTAGTCATCTGCGCCAAGCTCTAGCCCTAATACTTTGTCGAACTCATCGTCTTTTGCAGTTAACATTAAAATAGGCGTCATCACTTTTTGCTGACGAAGCTTTTTACAAACTTCAATTCCATCCATCTTAGGAAGCATCAAGTCTAACACAATTAAATCCGGTTTTCCTTCTAGTGCCTTGTTGTATCCTTCTTCCCCGTCTTCAGCTGTTTCTACTGTAAAGCCAGCTTGCTGTAAATTATATTGTAATAATGTTGAAATTGATTGTTCATCATCTACGACTAATAATTTCTTACTCATATTAACGATATAAGCCTCCATCTAGTTAAATTAAACCGCAGCTTCATCCAAATGATATTATTTTCTATTTATCTTCTCTTATCATACAATGTTTTAGCCTCGTTCTCCAATACATTTCAACATTTTCAGAAAATATGACCAAACAGTTTCTTCTATATTTATAAATATTTAAGGCAGTTTAAAAATTTTCAAAGTCGTGTGTCTCTACTGATGGAAGTCTAAACGGCGGATAAACAAGAAACCGCGCCGTTACTACTTTCTCTTTTTGCTCATTGACCGCTTCCACCTCAATCGTAACAGTTCTAGAAGAAACATCTACCTCTGTCACTTCAAATAAAAATTCAATCGTGCTATAATGATGAATCTTTTTGGGAAAGGTTACCGTATGTTCTGCAACGTGGCTTCCAGGTCCGGGCAAATACTTTGAAATGGCTGCTGTCATAATACCGGTAATCATAATACTTGGCACAATAGGTTTTTTAAAAGGGGTCTGAGATGCGTAATCATGCTGAATGTATAAAGGGTTAGAATCATTTGTCAGCCCTAAGTACAATAAGATATCTTTATCTTCAATTCGTTCCGTTAGCGTTAATTTTTCTCCAACTTTTATATCTTCAATACTTCGGCCTATTTTTTGTTTTTTACCTAATACCATCATCATTCCACCTTTTGTATAAAGTAATAGCTTTTCTTTATATACAAGAAAAATTCGAGGTTTCCCTCGAATTTTCCTTGTGACTATTGTTTGAATATTGATAAAAACCTATACTCAAACCTATTTTATTGTATTAAGCTAATACACCCATGACAGTTTTAACTGATTTTGCTGATTGATCTAAAGAAGCTTTTTCAGAATCAGTCAGTTCTAATTCAATTACCTGCTCAATTCCTGCAGCTCCTAATACGGTTGGAACACCTAAGTAGATCCCGTTATAACCATATTCACCCTCTAGGTAAGCAATCGCTGGTAAAATACGACGCTGATCTTTTAAGATCGCTTCTGTCATTTCCACTAAGGAAGCAGCAGGCGCGTAGTATGCACTTCCGTTACCTAATAAGTTAACGATCTCGCCGCCGCCTTTGCGTGTTCTTTCAACAATTGCTTCAAGACGCGCTTTTGGAATAAGCGTTTCAAGAGGAATACCGCCAGCATATGAGTAGCGTACAAGAGGCACCATATCGTCGCCATGTCCACCAAGTACAAAACCTGTGATATCTTTTACTGAAATGTTTAACTCCTGCGCTACGAACGTACGGAAACGTGCAGAATCTAATACGCCTGATTGACCGATTACGCGGTTTTTAGGAAAACCAGATTCTTTAAATACTGTATACGTCATAGCATCTACCGGGTTTGTTAACACGATGATGTGACAGTTTGGCGAGTATTTAACAACTTCTTGAGTAACAGACTTCATGATTTTTTGGTTCGTTGTTACTAAATCATCGCGACTCATACCTGGCTTGCGCGCGATACCAGCTGTAATAATGACAATGTCAGAATCAGCTGTGTCTTCGTAGTTGGCTGTTCCTGTAATGTTAGCGTCAAATCCTTGTACAGGACTTGCTTCTAACATATCCAGCGCTTTACCTTTAGCTGGATTTTCTAATTGCGGAATATCAACTAATACAACATCAGCTAACTCTTTTTGACCAATTAAAAAAGCAGTTGTAGCTCCTGTAAAGCCCGCTCCGATAACAGATACTTTTTTACGCATATTTGCCATTATAATTCCTCCCCTAAATGAATAGCTATTAAACTGTTACTTGTTTTCCTAGATTGCTAATTAATTCATCAGCGAACTCTGAACACTTCACTTCTGTTGCACCATCCATTAAACGTGCGAAATCATATGTTACTACTTTTGAAGCAATTGTTTTTTCCATTGATTTCATGATTAAATCCGCTGCTTCGTTCCAGCCAAGGTGTTCAAGCATTAACACACCTGATAATAATACAGAAGATGGGTTTACTTTATCTAAACCAGCATATTTAGGTGCTGTACCGTGAGTTGCTTCAAAGATAGCATGTCCAGTTTCATAGTTGATGTTTGCTCCTGGAGCAATTCCGATACCACCAACTTGTGCTGCTAATGCATCTGAAATGTAATCTCCATTCAAATTCATTGTTGCTACTACATCGAATTCACGTGGACGAGTTAAAATTTGTTGTAAGAAGATATCTGCAATTGAATCTTTTACAATAATTTTTCCTGCTGCTTCCGCTTCTGCTTGAGCTTTGTTTGCAGCCTGTGCACCTTCTTTTTCAACGATGCGGTCATATTGAGCCCAAGTAAATACTTTATCGCCGAATTCTTTTTCAGCTAGCTCATAGCCCCAATTTTTAAATGCGCCTTCTGTATATTTCATAATGTTACCTTTGTGTACAAGCGTAACAGACTTGCGGCCTTGTTCAATTGCATAGTTGATTGCTGCACGCACAAGACGCTCTGTTCCTTCAGAAGAAATAGGCTTAATACCTAATCCAGAAGTTTCAGGGAAACGGATTTTATTTACGCCTAATTCCGTTTGTAGGAATGAAACAAGCTTTTGTACTTCTTCAGAACCCTTCGCATATTCAATACCAGCATAAATATCTTCGGTATTTTCACGGAAGATAACCATATCTGTATCTTCAGGGCGCTTAATTGGAGAAGGTACGCCGTCAAAGTAGCGAACAGGACGTAAGCATGTGAATAAGTCTAATTCTTGACGCAATGCCACGTTTAGAGAACGAATTCCACCGCCTACTGGTGTTGTTAATGGTCCTTTGATTGCAATTATGTATTCGCGAATTGCATCTAACGTTTCTTCCGGTAACCATTCGCCAGTTTGATTAAATGCTTTTTCACCTGCTAATACTTCTTTCCAAACGATTTCTTTTTCACCATTGTATGCTTTTGCAACCGCTGCTTCTAATACGCGAGAAGCTGCTGCCCAGATATCCGGGCCAATTCCGTCACCTTCGATAAATGGAATAATTGGGTTATTTGGTACGTTTAACACGCCGTTTGCTACAGAAATTTGTTCACCTTTTGTCATGAGAATGACCTCCTTAAAAAATTTGTCTACTTTCACTTATGGAAAAGTGCTCAACGAACGTGAGCACCTTCGTCACATTGTTTAGCTGCGCTCTTCAAGCGGAATGTACGTTTGTTTTCCAGGACCGATATAATCAGCTCTTGGACGAATCAAACGATTGTTTGAATACTGCTCTAAAATGTGAGCAATCCATCCTGATACGCGGCTTACGGCAAAGATCGGAGTAAATAGATCGTGATCAATCCCTAAGCTGTGGTATACAGAAGCTGAATAGAAATCAACGTTTGGCGGAAGTTTTTTCTCGCCTGTTACGATCTCTTCAATTTTCACTGACATATCGTATAGCGTTGTATCTCCTGCTTGTTTGGTAAGTTTTTCAGACATTTCTTTCAAGTGCTTGGCACGAGGATCACCCTGCTGATACACACGATGTCCAAATCCCATAATCTTTTCTTTTTTCGCGAGCTTTTCGCGAATATAAGGTTCCGCGTTTTCAACTGTTTGAATGTCAGACAACATTTTCATAACAGCTTCATTCGCTCCCCCGTGAAGAGGACCCTTTAACGCTCCAATAGCGGCTGTAATTCCTGAATAAATATCGGATAACGTTGCCACACAGACACGAGCTGTAAAAGTTGAAGCATTTAGCTCATGATCAGCATGTAAGACAAGTGCTTTATCAAATGCCTCTACTTGGATATCAGTTGGCTCTTCGCCGGTTAACATATATAAAAAGTTAGCGGCAATGCTATAGTTTTCGTTTGGTTCAATTGGCTCTAATCCGTTACGGACTCTTGAAAAAGCCGTTACCACCGTTGGTAATTGTGCTTGCAAACGAACAGCTTTGCGATAATTTGCTTCTTCATCCATTAAATCAGCTTCAGGATCGTACAACCCCAATAGTGATACGACTGTTCTTAAAGCTGCCATTGGATGAACATCTTTAATTGGATAAGTTTTGAAATGCTCTAAGACTTCTTGGGGTAATTTAGCGTTTTCTGCTAGTAATCTAGAAAACACAGATAATTCTTCTTTGTTAGGTAATTTTCCGTGCCATAGTAAATACACCACTTCTTCAAATGTTGCATAATTCGCTAAATCATCAATATTGTAGCCTTGATATGTTAAAGTGTCATCAATAATTGAACTTACTGCTGACGTTGTAGCGACTACCCCTTCTAGACCTCGAGTTGCTGTCATAAATCTCCACTCCTTTACAGAAAAAATTCCCCATACCTTTCTGTGTAAAACGTGAAAAACAAAATTGAGCCTCTGCTCAACTAGACATTAAATGATATACGAAGCGCCTCTTTTGAATATATATCTTGGAAGAACATTCCTTCACCCCACGTAAAGAAAATGCTTACATTTCCATTTGTTTCAATAACACACAAAATCAAAACATCTGCATGTGTCATTGCTTTGTTACAGCCCTATAGGTAAAACATACAATTGTATGTAAAAAGATGCGGCCTCAAAATATATTATAAACAATTATCTGACTTTTGTGAATCAAAAGAGAGAAGAAATTTTAAAAAAATTATTATTATACAAAAATTTCTACGAAAAAAGTTCGGTTAATTTCATAAATAAATAAGCGATTCCAGCACCGATTAACGGACCTACTGCTACCCCTTGAAACAGCGCCACAGCAAGAATTGTGCCAAAAACTAAAGCGGTCGTAATATGCGGATCATCTTCCAAGAGTGTAAGTCCATATTTGGCAATAATTGCTACAGCAATTCCGGCTCCTAGAGCAATCCAGGCATACGAAGATTTCACAGCTTCTCCTAATTGTTTGAACCCTATGTCTCCTGTTGCAATTGGCACAAGAACGGCAATTGTAATAACCGTTACTCCAATATTAATTCCTTTTGATTGTAGAAACGGAAAAACCTTACCGTCTAACCCGATTAATTTTAAAATAAGTAAAAATGCAACTGCAATGATTAATGATTGATTTTTAGCCACTAATCCAATTACGAGTAAAACAGCTAAAAAAAGCATGGGTTGTGAGAACATTTTACTCATCCTTTCTTTTTTTATTGTGATAAATCTAAAGCGTATTACGTAAATATTTTATGAGTAGCTTTTTCTTTTGTTGACTATCGTTTACAAGGAGGCCTCTATTTATTGTGTACAAGCTTCATTTACATCGACTATTTCGCTTAGCTTGTGTGTTGGTAATTATTGCAGCATCTATATTTCTTAGTTATTATGTCTCTTCTCTCATATATCCATTTATTATCGCCTGCTGCATCGCTTTTTTTATAAATCCTATGGTTAATCTATTTGAATTGAAGCTGCGTTTACCTCGCTACTTAGCTGTTTTACTGTCAATGGTTCTTATCTTCTCTCTTTTGGCCGGACTTATTACGTTACTTATCACAGAAATCATTGCAGGAAGTACGTATTTAGCGAAAGTTGTTCCCGCAAATTTCAAAGAAGTGGTCATATTTATTGAAAATATTGCTACAGAACAAATACTTCCGTTTTATGAACGCATTACTTCTATGTTTAATAACTTAAATACCGGTCAGCAAGCAACTATTTTATCGAACATTAAAGGGGTAGGCAACCATATCGCTCAAACGGTGGGCGATTTTCTGCAAAATGTATTGCAAAGCATCCCAGTACTTTTATCCGTATTGCCTAATGCAGCTACTGTGATTATTTTTTCATTGCTGGCTACTTTTTTTATTAGTAAAGATTGGTACAAGCTGATGGCTAAAAGCAGCGTGTTTATTCCTAAAAAAGTAAGAGAAAATGGACAGACAGTTGTTCTGGAGCTTAAAAATGCACTGTTTGGATTTATTAAAGCTCAGCTTACGCTTATTTCGATTACCACAATCATCGTTCTTTTTGGTTTACTTGTTCTTAGGGTTGATTATGCTATTACAGTCGCTTTATTGATTGGCCTAGTAGATATTCTTCCTTACCTCGGAACAGGACTGGTTTTTGTTCCTTGGATGATTTATGCCTTTGCCACAGATAACGTGTCATTTGCTGTAGGGCTTTCGGTACTATATGCTGTAGTACTTGTGCAGCGACAAATTATGGAACCAAAAATTTTGTCATCAAGTATTGGTCTTGATCCTCTCGCTACATTAATTTCTTTATTTGTAGGATATCAATTGATTGGATTTTTCGGATTAATAGTTGGCCCTGTGATTCTTGTTATTCTAAAAACACTTCATACAACGGGGGTTTTTAAAGAAACGTGGCAATTTATTATAGGAAAATGAAAAAGTGTGTGAAAGAAGCTTCTTTCACACACTTTCTAGTTAACGAATAATCGTCATTCGATTACGTCCTTGAAAAAATCTTCTTAGCCACGTTAAAAGAAAAGGCTTAACGATTCTGCGTGTAAACGGCAGTAAAAAGATAAAGCCCACAACATCTGTCAAGAAGCCTGGAAACAGCAGAAACAGTCCGCCAAATAGTACACACATACCATCAAGGATTTCACCGCTTGGAACATGTCCCTGGCTCATCTGACGCTGTGCCTTTTGAAAAAGAGATGTTCCTTGTTTTTTCGCTAGAAACGCACCAATAAAACTGGTAGCAATAATCAGTAAAAATGTTGACATTACACCAATGAGATGACTTGAATAAATCAAAATCATTACCTCAACAGCAGGTACAATAAGAAGGAGCGGAAGGAGCTTCCTCACCATCATCACCTCTTCGCTTATTGAATTGCCTAAACAAAAAGAGAAGGATTTCCCTTCTCTTTTTTCTATCATCTACGTGTTCTTACAGTACGCTTGCGTGTCCGTTGTATACGACACCACGTGAAGCATCAACTGTAATATCTTGATCTTCTGAGAATACGCTTGTTGCATTTTCTACGCCTACAATGACAGGAATGCTTAAGTTTAACCCTACTACAGCTGCATGGCTTGTTAGACCGCCTTCTTCTGTAATAAGAGCTCCTGCTTTTTCGATTGCACTGATCATATCACGATCTGTGCTGTTTGTAACAAGGATAGCACCTTCAGTCATTTTTGCATTTGCTTCTTCAGCAGTTTTAGCAATAACTACTTTACCAACTGCTGCTTTACGACCAATTCCTTGTCCTTTAGCAAGAACGTCACCTACAACTTGAACTTTCATTAAGTTCGTTGCACCTGATTCTCCAACTGGAACACCAGCTGTAATAACCACTAAGTCGCCGTGTGCTACAATGCCCGTTTTTACTGCGTCATTTACGGCGTGATCTAACATATCGTCAATTGTATTTACGCGCTCACCAACAACTGGTGTAACACCCCATACTAGAGACAGACGACGTGCAACAGAATCGTTTGCTGCAACAGCTACGATTGGAGATTGCGGACGATATTTAGAAACGATTTTCGCTGTATAACCACTTTCTGTTGGCGCTACGATTGCACTAGCGTTTAAGTTAAGCGCTGTGTGTACAACAGATTGTCCAATTGCATCTGTAATAGATGGGCCAACTTGCTTGCTGCGCTGTTGTAAAATCTCAGAGTAGTTTAGAGCTTGCTCAGCACGAGAAGCGATTGAATGCATTGTTTGTACAGCTTCAACTGGGTAAGAACCCGCAGCTGTTTCACCAGATAACATAATTGCATCTGTACCATCAAAGATAGCATTGGCAACGTCACTTGCTTCCGCACGAGTCGGGCGCGGGTTGCGTTGCATTGAATCAAGCATTTGTGTAGCTGTAATAACTGGTTTACCAAGCGCATTACATTGTTTGATTAGATCTTTTTGTACTAATGGTACTTCTTCAGCAGGAATTTCTACTCCTAAGTCACCACGAGCAACCATTAAACCGTCTGAAACTTCAAGAATTTCCTTGATGTTATCTACGCCTTCTTGGTTTTCGATTTTTGAGATGATTTGAATGTGAGCTGCATTGTGTTTTTCTAGTAGTTCACGAATTTCTAATACATCAGATGCGCGACGCACGAAAGAAGCAGCGATAAAATCAATGCCTTGTTCGATACCGAATACAATATCGCTTGCATCTTTTTCAGTGATACCAGGAAGGTTTACACTTACGTTTGGCACGTTTACACCTTTTTTATTTTTTAATGTACCAGGGTTAAGTACTTTTGTTTTGATTTCACCATCAGTTTTATTGATGTCTAGTACCTCAAGACCGATTAAACCGTCATCTAAAAGGATTTTTGATCCTACGTGTACGTCATCGATTAGACCTGGATATGTAATTGAGAATTTTTCAGTTGTTCCCACTACTTCTGTCATAGAAACAATGATTTCAGAGCCTTCTTCTAACTCAATTGCACCATTTTCCATTGTGTTTGTACGAATTTCAGGTCCTTTTGTATCAAGTAAGATACCTACTGTTTTACCTGTTTGTTTCGCAGCTTCACGAATGTTAACAATACGTGCACCGTGCTCTTCAAAGTCACCGTGAGAGAAGTTTAGACGACAAACGTTTAAGCCTGAGTTAATTAGTTCAACTAATTTTTCTACACTTTCACTCGCTGGTCCAATAGTACATACAATTTTAGTTTTACGCATTCAAATTTCCTCCTATATATTTACTATTTACTCTTTAGATAGGGCAAATAGCTATTTCTTTTACTAACCTTCTACTAGCAGGCTGTGAACAAATATTTTGTTGCCCTGACTTGTTCACCTTGCTTTACGTGTAACTTATGAAATACCTATGTAGCGCTGAATCAAATAGCAAACAAATACACAGCACTTTAACGATGAATTTCTTCATCGTTTGCTTCTTGTTTTACTATTCCCTGCAATTCATACAGCAATACTTGCTGCCTGATTTGTCTTATATATCTCACATTTTAGAGAAAAGACAAACGCTAGCACAGCTGCTAATAACCATAGGAAATTTTTTAAAAACACTCTTTTTCTACTTTTACTTAAAGGTTTTTGCTGTCTATAAAATACCACGAAGAACTTGTAAACACAATAGAGAAGGGCTATACAAACCGCACAAAAACGCGCACCCTTATTTTTCAAGAGTGCACGTTTCTTTATTTTATAGTAATGGCATCGTTTTCAGCTGCAAATTGTCCGATTTTTTTGTATTTTAAATAACGCTCTTCCACTAGCTCTTCTTTTGATAAATTCATCAGCTCTTTTAATGATTTCTTGATAATGCCCTCCATGTATCCAGCTTGTGCATCGATATCTCGGTGAGCTCCGCCTTTTACCTCTGAAACCATTTCATCTACAATACCCAGTTCTTTCAAATCTGGTGCTGTAATCTTCATCGTTTCAGCAGCTTTTTTCGCAAGAGAAGAATCTTTCCAAAGAATGGCTGCCGCTCCTTCTGGAGAAATAACTGAATACGTCGAGTTCTCAAGCATATGAAGGTGATTTCCTAAGCCTAATGCCAAGGCTCCCCCGCTTCCTCCTTCTCCAATTACAATGCAAATAACAGGTACAGTTAAGCCAGCCATTTCGAAAAGGTTTTTCGCAATAGCTTCGCTTTGTCCGCGCTCTTCTGCCGCTTTTCCTGGATAAGCTCCTTTTGTATCAATAAAGCAAATAATTGGGCGGTTAAATTTCTCCGCTTGCTTCATTAGACGCAGTGCTTTACGGTAGCCTTCAGGATGAGGCATACCAAAATTACGGCGAATATTTTCTTTCGTATCTTTACCTCTCTGATGTCCAATCACGGTAACAGGCACGCCATTAAACTTGGCAATTCCTCCTACGATTGCTTCATCATCTCCATAAAAGCGATCTCCATGACACTCTAAAAAGTTTGTAAACAAGCGAGAAATATAATCGAGTGTTGTAGGACGCTCAGGATGACGAGCAATTTGAACACGGTTCCATGGGCTTAGATGGTTGTAAATATCGTTTTCTACTTTTTCTAAGCGATTTTCTAACTTATCAATTTCGCTAGATAAATCCACTTCTGTATTTTTAGCAAACTCTTTAAGCTCTGCAATCTTGTTTCGCAACTCAACAATTGGACGTTCAAATTCTAATTCACTTACCACTCGATGTCACCTCCTGCTACGTGTATATCTAAAATAGTTGTTAACGTTTCTTTTAAATCATGACGATCAATAACTCCGTCTAGCTGACCATGCTTCAACAGAAATTCCGACGTCTGAAAATCTTCTGGAAGCTCTTCTCTAATTGTTTGTTCAATAATACGTCTTCCAGCAAAGCCAATTAACGCGCCCGGCTCGGCTAAATTATAATCACCTAACGAAGCAAAGCTTGCTGACACGCCTCCTGTAGTAGGATGTGTCATAATCGAAATGATTAAGCCGCCTTCATCACTGAACATTTTAAGAGCTGCGCTAGTTTTAGCCATTTGCATCAAGCTCAGAACACCTTCTTGCATACGTGCACCGCCTGAAGCTGTGAAAATAAGGAATGGAACATGCATTTCCTTCGCTTTTTCAATGGCGCGAGTAATTTTCTCGCCGACTACAGAACCCATGCTTCCCATACGGAAGTGTGAATCCATAACAGCAACTACTACTTTAATGCCTTCAATATCTCCTTCACCCGTAACAATCGCTTCACTTAAATTAGTTTTCTCACGATCTTTTTCGAGCTTTTCAAGATAATCAGGGAACCCAAGAGGATTTTCTGACGTCATATCTTTGTCGTATTCAACAAACGTTCCGCTGTCGATTAAGCTTTCGATACGCTCTGGTGCTGTCATTTGGTGATGATATCCACAGTTTAAGCATACTTTTAAGTTTTTATTTAATTCTTTCGTATACATTATTTTTTTACACTTTTTACACTTGGTCATAATTCCTTCAGGTACATCTTGTCTCATATGCTCAGAAGGAATCGTAGCATATTTTCGTTTTTTTGGAGTTTTTGTGTTTTTTGTAAATAAATCTCGTAACAAGGTGTAACCTCCTTTTGGTTCTTTTCTTTATCATAAGAACCTTTATTCTTCCTCTTCTTCTACTATTTACAAGTTGTGAAAATCCGCCTCAAATACAAATCAAGTGACGGATAGACAAAAATTGGACGAATTGTTCGCTTCACTTTATTAGTTGCTATTTACTTTACTAGATGACTGTTTGATTTTGTGTAGAAAGATGGCATGTCTCTTTCGACAAATTCCTTCTTTCACACTTATTTGTAGCACTGATGGTGAAGATTTAATACAGCTGCTTCATCTTTTTTAGCTAACGCCTCTACTAATTCACTTATCAGAATGTCGCTTGGCGCTGAGTTTTGTTGAAAAGTTTGAGAAAAACGGCAAATAATCAGCCAGATTCGGTGTAATAGCCGATTAGGCTGCAAAGAAAACAAATAGTCAAACAAGTTCTTCAAACAATCGTCATTCTGCTTTTGAATTGCTTTCGAAACATTGATTTCGTCCTGTTCCGCTAAAACAAAATACAAACAGCTCTTTTCAAGAATATATCTAGTCTGAATTAAATCTGATTTTGTTTTACCGTCTTGTACTAAAAAAGTAGCTAATAAATCAATAAATTGATGATCCCCTACTTCTTTAATAAACGTACCTTCACCTCTTCTAGTTTCAATCAACCCAATTAGCTCTAACGCTCTGAGCGCTTCTCGAACGGAAGAACGTCCTGCGCCTAACCGTTCAGAAAGCTCTCGTTCTGACGGGATTTTATCCCCCGTAGTTAAACGATCGTCTTCCATTAGCTGGCGAATTTGTTTTAGAATTTCTACATATACTTTTGAACGTTCATTCTTCAAGTTTACTACCACTCACTTTACATTACTTTAACAGGCATGCTTGAAGCATCATGCCTGTCAAAGAACAGTTGATGTAACCTTATTCAATAATCGCTAAGCGACGTGTGTTTTCAGCTACGGCTTCTGGCTTTACCTTTATCCGGGCAACGCCTGTTTCCATAGCTGCTTTTGCAACAGCGGCGGCTACTGCGGGAGCCACTCGTGCATCAAATGGACCTGGAATCACATAGTCTGTATTCAAGTCCTCTTCCGTAATTAAATTAGCAATGGCCTCAACTGCAGCCATTTTCATTTTTTCATTAATATGAGTAGCACGTACATCTAGTGCACCTCGGAATATCCCCGGAAACGCTAAGACATTGTTCACTTGATTAGGAAAATCAGAACGTCCGGTGCCGATTACTTTCGCGCCAGCTTTTTTAGCTTCTTCTGGCATAATTTCAGGCACCGGATTTGCCATTGCAAAAATGATTGGGTCTGGATTCATCTTTCCAATCATCTCCGGTGTGAGTGCTCCTTCAACCGAAACTCCAATAAATACGTCAGCTTCTTCTAAGGCATCAGCTAACGTACCTTCTACTTTGCTTCGATTTGTATAGGCTGCAACTTCATCTTTTATACGGTTCATGCCGTGAGGACGCTTGTCATAAATCGTTCCTTTGGAATCACACATAATGATATCGCGCACTCCATAGCTGTATAATAATTTAATAATAGCAATGCCAGCAGCTCCTGCTCCATTCGCTACCACTTTGATTTGTGACATTTTTCTTCCTGTCAGCTTCAGGGCATTAAGAAGGCCCGCTACCGTAACAATAGCCGTCCCGTGCTGATCATCATGAAAAACCGGGATATTTGTTTCCTTTTTCAACCGCTCTTCAATTTCAAAACAGTTAGGAGCCGCAATATCTTCTAAATTAACGCCTCCAAAAGTAGGTTCTAGCAATTTAACAGTTTCTATAATTTTGTCCACATCTGTCGTGTTTAAACAAATTGGGAATGCATCTACGCCGGCAAAACTTTTAAAAAGGACAGCTTTCCCTTCCATTACTGGCAGAGCAGCTTCAGGACCTATATTGCCCAAGCCCAATACGGCAGTGCCATCAGATACAACAGCTACCATATTTCCTTTCATCGTATATTCATATACATTGTTTACATCATCATATATTTCTTTGCAAGGTTCTGCTACACCAGGGGAATAAGCAAGGCTTAAATCCTCTGCGTTTCGAACAGGAATTTTGGACTTTGATTCTAGTTTACCTTTGTTAATGCGGTGCATATGCAATGCTTCTTCACGTAAAGACAATGAATTTCACTCCCAATAAACAAAATGATAACAAATACTGCGCCTGAACCATGTTCTTTCCCACACTCATATGATGTTATAAATCCAATTGCATTTCATTTCAAGAAAAACGCATCTAATTCGTATATTTCATAAAAAACGGTGGTCAGACCACTTTTTTAACTATTTTACCATATAACATCACATGAAATCTGTAAAGACTATATCTTCTTGAACACAACGTGCTTCTCTCCTAGCATTGCTTTTAAAGTTTTTATTAACTCGTCGCTTCGTTCAATAGAATAGTGAACGGGAAGCTTGACCAATTGACTTTCTGCCTCATAATAAATTTTCACGGGAATTTTCCCTCTATGAGACTGAAAGTGCTGGTAAATAGTATGAAGCAGCTTTTCTGTACCTTGCTTTGTTTCTATACGTAAGTATAATTCTTCTGACGGTAGTTTTTGAACCGCCTCGCTAGCAGCTTCAGCACGTTGACAAACAATTTGCTGCTGCCCATTTCTTTCATCTATCTTTCCCTGTATCAGTAAAACCGTACCTTGTTCAAACAGCAGACGATTCTGCTCAAATACGCGGGGAAACGCAACAACTTCTCCTTCTCCACTTTCATCCGTGATGCGTAAAAAGGCCATTTGCTCTCCTTTTTTCGTTCGAATGACGCGAATTTCCAACACAAATACTAAAAGAGAGACCGCTTTTCCTGAAGCGTATTCTTTCATATCGTGAAGAGAAACAACAGAATAAAAGGAATTCAGTGCTTCATACTGAGAAGCAGGGTGGCTTGATAAATAAAAACCTAGCATATCTTTTTCATACTGAAGCCGATCTTCTATTTTCAGTTCCTCTTTTTCCATATATTTAGGTTTTAACGAAAATTCATCTCCAAATCCAAAGTCATCATCTGGGAGTACCAAGCTTGCATGTTCAATCGCTACATCAATCGTTGCTAATAAAGTAGCTCGATTTTCTCCGAACTCATCAAAGCCTCCAGATAGAATCAAAGCTTCAAGCCCCTTTTTATTCACGGCTTTTTGTGAAACACGGGCACAAAAATCAAATAAGTCTTCAAATCTTTTTTTCTTTCGCTCTTCTGTTATTTCCTGCATAGCTGCTGCACCAATATGTTTAATCGCTGCAAGGCTATACCTTATACTTTCACCTTCTACGTTAAACGAATACATGCTCTTGTTAATAGAAGGTGGGAGAACTTGTATTTTTTTTCTTTTTAGTTCATTAATATATTGAGCAATTTTCCCTTCATTTCCAATAACGCTCGTTAGTAAAGCTGAAAAGAACTGCAGCGGGTAATGTGCTTTCAAATAAGCTAACTGATAGGCTACCATACTGTAAGCAACAGCATGACTTCGGTTGAAGCCATAATCAGCAAAACGCACAATAAGGTCATACACTCGATTAGCAACGGATAGGTCATACCCTTTCTTCTTGCTTCCTTGGATAAAATGAGCTCGTTCACGATCCAGCACTGCCCGTTCTTTTTTACTAACTGCTCTTCTCAACAAATCTGCTTCTCCAAGAGAAAAACCGGCCATTTTTGAAGCAATCTGCATAATTTGCTCTTGATACACGATAACGCCGTGCGTGGATTGTAAAATGCCTTTAAGCGTAGGATGATCATATATTACCTTCACCACTCCATGCTTGCGCTTAATATAGGTTGGAATATTTTCCATCGGACCAGGTCTATACAGCGCGTTAACTGCTACAATATCTTCTAGCTCTGTAGGTTTTAATTGCTGAAGCACTCTTCTCATTCCATCTGACTCTAGCTGAAAAATACCGGTCGTATCCCCTTTGCTCAGCAGTTCAAAAGTTTTCTGATCGTTAAATGGTATATGAGACAGTGACAGCTTTCGATTCATATCCCGCTCAATTTTCTTTAAAATATGATCTAAAATGGTTAAGTTGCGCAAACCTAAAAAGTCCATTTTCAAAAGCCCAACGTCTTGCAGAGCTTCCATTGGATATTGAGTCAGATATACATCGTCATGTCCTTCTTGTACAGCTACAGATTGCGTCAGCGGCTTCTCACTAATCACAACGCCTGCTGCATGCGTAGAAGTATGCCTTGGCAGTCCTTCTATCTTCATGGCAATGTTATACCATTGTTTTCTGGCTTCATTTTCAGATAAATAGTCTTGAAGAACTCTTGAATCACGAAGAGCGCTTTTCAACGTTGTACCTGGTTTAGTTGGAATGGCTTTGGACATTTTGTTTAGCGCTTCTTGATCAAATCCCATCACTCTCCCTACATCACGTACGGCTGCTTTAGCTGCTAGTGTTCCAAATGTAATGATTTGAGCTACATGCAGCCCTCCATATTTTTGCGCCACATACTGAATGACTTGATCTCGTTTGTTATCAGGAAAATCAATATCAATATCAGGCATCGAAATACGTTCAGGGTTTAAAAAGCGCTCAAATAAAAGCTGATGCTGAATTGGATCAACATTTGTAATTCGCAAGGCGTATGAGACCAGTGAGCCTGCCGCTGAACCTCGGCCTGGGCCCGTTAAAATACCGTGTTCATGAGCATAATTCATAAAATCCCATACGATAAGAAAGTAATCACTAAAGCGCATATTTTCAATAATGTTTAGCTCATAATCCAAGCGTTCCTCATATTGTTCCGTGATCACTTGAACTCTTTCTTGCAATCCTTTTTCGCAGAGAGTGCGCAAGTAGGTTGATGATGTAACAGACGGGGGAACAGGATATTTTGGAATGGACATTACGCCTAGAGAAATTTCGAGCTCGCATCGTCTTGCGATTTTTATACTTTCTTCTATTAAAAAATGCTGGTCATGAAAGAGATCTTCCATTTCATCAGGTGATTTGAAATAGTACTCGCTGCTCTTACTTTTTACCTCTTCATCGCTATGTAATTTCTCTCCGTCTCGAATAGCTGCTAAACACTCATACGCATCCCGATCTTCTTTTTTTAAATATTTCACTTGATTCGTCGCAACAAGCGGAATATTTTCTTCAGCAGCAAGTTCTGTTAACTGCTGATTTATAAAAGCTTCATCCTGTCCGTGGCGCTGTATCGATATATACAAAGACTGCGAATATACTTTTTTAAAGAATTGAAGCACTCGCTTAGCATCTTGAAGTTTGTTTTCTGCTAGCAGGGTTTCAACTTCTCCAGTTACACCGGGTGTAATAGCAATCAACCCTCCGCTGTAATGATGGAGCCATTTTTTATTTACACCGTGTTTTTCCTTGGTTTGAACTAAACTGCTTAGTTTTAATAGATTTTCATATCCCTTATCATTTTCCGCTAACAAAACTAAAGGGTACGCTCGCTCGCTTTCTTCATGTTCTAGGATTGATAATGTGAGCCCAATAATTGGCTTGATCCCCGCTTTCACGCAGGCTTTATAAAAAGGAATGACTCCGTACATCACGTTTTCATCAGTCAAAGCAATCGCTTCATAGTTCATTTTCTTAGCTGTTTCTACAAGTTCATTAATACGAACGGAACTGCTTAATAAGCTATAAGAACTTTGAAGCTGCAAGTGAACAAAAGGCACAGGACTTCCCACCTTTCTTTAATTCTTTATTCTTATTATAAATTTTGTTGCCGGCGTAGACAAATTACATAACTCTGAGCGTTTGTCCATATATATGTAGGAAGCGTGATTCATTGATAAAATAGTAAAGGAGGACACGTCATGACAAAAGAGCCTTTTATGTCTCTTTTCATTTGGAGTTACTTCACTTCATTAGGTATTATTTTAGGCGGTTCATTAATTGGAGCATTTGCGGGGTTTTTAATTGGCAAATCTCCTTTATACGTCATGCATACCCTCAGCAATAGTTTGAAAATCTGGGCAATTGTCGGAGCAATTGGAGGAACATTTGATACGTTTTACAGCTTTGAGCGAGGACTCTTTGAAGGAGCCACAAAAGATGTATTCAAACAAATCCTTTTAATTCTATCCGCTATGGGAGGAGCTCAGACCGGGGCTCTTATCATCAAGTGGTTAACTCAGGAGCATTTTGTATGAGGGTACCCAGCGAGCGAATGTTCAAGCGCTCCGACTGGCAGCGTTTTTTTGCCGGCATAGTCATTGGAGCAATTGTTAGCTGGGGGGTGTTTTTAACGATTTATGGCGTTTCAAGAGATAGAGAGCTAGAAGAAATTCGAATTGCTAATGATAAGCTAGAAAAAGCAAATTTGCAAATTAGCGCATGGCAAGAAGATGTAAAAGCATTAAACAAGGAAATGAAGCAGCATTTAATTATTCAGAATGTGAAAGTAAAATTAGTAAACGGCAATCGTTATAAAGTAAACTCTGTGGTTGAATACAACATTCAAAAAAGCGTGGACAAAGAAGCACAGCACTTAATTGCCCAAGATATTGAAAGTGCATATCGAAGCAGGGATATCTTAAAAAAAGCAATTGAAAATAAAAAATACGAATTCGATAAAACGATTTATGAAGTTGAAGTTCATCAAATTTATTTTTATACAACGCTTTCGATTGAAGTTCGAATTAAAAAGATGGAAAAAGTACTATAAAAAGCCGCTGATTTAAAATCAACGGCTTATTTTACAGATTACTCCTGACTGCAGAGCTCTTCTAAATCAAGTAGTAAAGGCTCTACTTCTTCCCATGAATAAATGGAAGCGCCGGACGCAAGAGGATGGCCTCCTCCGTTGTATTTTCTAGCAATTGTATTAATGACAAGCTCTTTTGAACGAAGACGAACACGAATTTGATTTTCTTCTTCCACAAAAAACACCCACGTTTTTACTCCATCAATTTGCCCTAACGAACCGACTAGCTGAGAGGCATCAGCTGGTGTCACATCATATTTTCGAAGAATTTCATTCGGAATTTTCATATGAGCCACTCCTGCTGGAGACATCGTAAAGTTTTGCAGCACATATCCGTGTAAGTGAGCGACGTTTTCTTTTGTTTTGTATAACTGATCATATACATCTTTAAAATTGAAACCATATTGAATCAATTCACTTGCATAGCAAAACGTTTTCGGCTTTGTATTTGGAAATAAAAATCGACCCGTATCTCCAACGATACCGCTGAAGATCAGCTTTGCTCCTTCATCATTCAGAGATAATCCCTTTTCTTTTCCTTCCAAGTAAAATTCATAAATCATTTCGCTTGTTGAAGAAGCAGACGTCTCAACCCAAAGCAAATCACCGTAAGGAGTTTGGTTTGGATGGTGATCAATTTTAATGACCATTTTTCCATTTACGTAGCGCTGATCTGATACTCGTGCTTCATTAGCCGTATCACAAACGATGACAAGCGCATCCTCGTAGGTGTCATCAGCGATGTCATCCATCCGGTATAAAAATTTTAATGACTCCGCTTCTTCTCCCGTTACGTATACCTTCTTCTCTGGAAAAGATGTTTTTAACAATTCCGCTAATCCGCACTGAGATCCGTATGCATCTGGATCTGGACGAATGTGCCGGTGAATAATGATGGTGTCAAACTGCTTAATAGCTTCTAATATTTGTGCTTTCATTTTCTCTCTCCTGTCAATACTGTTCTTGTTTTATGTACGTACCACATGCACTTACATTTCCGCAGCGCTGTATCCATATTATTTATTAAATCATATCTCTTCTCTTTTTTGAAAGAAGAATCAATCAATAGTAGAATTTTCTGTCATCTGCCTGTAAAATAATAGATACTACTGTAAACACTTTCAACACTACGCATTACTAACATCTAGAAACATTATGGATAGAAATACACCGGACTGGAGGGGCGTCTGTGCCATTTTTTATGATTTTAATCGTTGTGTCCTTTGTTTTCTACATGTATTTAAAAGTAAAATACGTACGTTCGAAACGCCCAATGGAACGAAAGTGGATTTCCGCTAAGTCGAGTATTTGTCTTGGCTCTTTTGTATTATTTTTTGGAATCAATCAATGGTTTATTTACGAAACAAGCCTTTCGCTTATCATCGGCATACTATTTGTATTATTCGGTTCAGGCAGCATATTAGCAGGTATCAAAGCTTACAAGTACTATCAGCCTTATGCAATAAAAGAAGCTGGTCAAATGTAAAAGAAGCTGCAAAGCAGCTTCTTTTTTTATACTCTTTCCAATAACTGAGCCATCATCATCGCTTTCCCTACTACAACCCCGGCATTGTAGACTTCTACATCTAATTTAGCAAACTTCCGACCAAGTTCTAATAGCTTAGGGCGAATTTCAATTACGCTTTCAATTTGAACTGGCTTAATAAAATAAACGGTGATGTTTTCAATAACCAAATCACCTTTTTTATATAAGCGAAGAACACGATTGGCGGCTTCCGTTACAATAGTAGTGAAAACTCCGTATGAAATAGTCCCCATATAATTCGTCATTTGCGGCGTTACTTCACAGCGATACACCGGTGCTTCTTTTGTCTCTTGCACGTCCATAAATTGATTGGTTACAATGTCGTCAATAGTTTCTCCTACCTGCGGTTGACGCTGAATCATTTGCAGCGCCTTTAAAACATCTTGACGGCTGATAATGCCCTCTAGCCGGTGGTAATCATCCACTACAGGCAGCACTTCAATCCCTTCCCATACCATCATATGCGCAGAAGAAGCGACCGATGTTTTCCCGTGAACCGTCATCGGATTTTTCGTCATTACTTTTTCAATTGAAGTAGAAAGGTCATATCCAATAACATCTTTTGAGGTGACCATACCGTGAACTTTCATATGCTGATCCACTACAGGAAAACGACTGTGGTGAGTCTTATCGTTACATTCATGCCATTTTTCAATCGTATCGGTTAACTGCAAGCTAACCGCTTCAGAGATAGGTGTTAAAATATCCTCTACAAGCACAATTTCTTTTTTTATCAGCTGATCATAAATAGCACGATTAATCATCGTTGCAACTGTAAACGTATCATAGCTCGTTGAAATAATAGGAAGCTTAAGATCATCCGCAAGCTTCTTAACCCATTCTTCCGTATCAAAGCCGCCCGTAATTAACACGGCTGCTCCTGCTTCAAGAGCTAATTCATGAGCGTTTACTCGATTCCCTACGATAAGAAGGTTTCCGGCCTCGGTATATCTCATCATAGCATCAAGCTTCATCGCTCCAATAACAAACTTGTTTAACGTTTTATGCAAACCTTCACGTCCGCCCAGCACTTGTCCATCCACGATGTTTACTACTTCAGCAAACGTGAGCTTTTCAATGTTTTCTTTCTTCTTTCGTTCAATTCGAATGGTCCCAACTCGTTCAATCGTTGAAACATATCCTTTATTTTCCGCGTCTTTTATTGCTCGGTACGCCGTGCCTTCACTGACATTCAGTTCTTTGGCAATTTGGCGCACTGAAATTTTTTCACCAATTGGAAGCGAATCGATATACTGTAAAATTTGCTCATGTTTTGTCGCCACGTGTACTTCACCCTTCTAAAACGTTTTTACGTTTCATATGTCTTTTCTTTTATTATACGGGGGAAGTGAAATGGATTCAATCTAACCTCTTTGACGCAAAGGCTTTCTCGCACTATTTTTTTGAATACCTGCCTTCTTGCGGCGCGGTGCATAAAGCAGTGATGACAAATTGCCTCCGGCTACAAAAAGAGCAAAGGTAAGCCAGCTTATGCTAAAAACCCCTTGCAAACTCGAAGTTGTTAACTCTAAGTGCGGCATTGCATAGTAAAGCATCACTCCGCATAATAAAAGCGATAAAATAACTCGATTTTTTTCCATAGCTCTCCCTCCTTATTATTACTATCGTATGCAGGGAAGTAAAAAAAGCAGAACGTTTCTTTACAAATAAAAAGAGATTAAGACATAACTGCATCGATTCAATCTAAAGACGAACAAATGTGAGACATGAGCTGAACCGCTTGTGACACCGCAGTTGATTTGCGTGCAAGACTTCGCTTTTGGCGGGAGTCTTGCACGCAAATCAACAGCTAGAAGCCTCTACATATATGAAACCTACGTTCACCTTAACAATAAAAAAAGAACGGGTAATCGATATTATCGATTACCCGTTCTTTTTTAACTTTAACTGAAATCGTTTTGTCCCAGCCTTTATTTATGATTAAAGATCCAATCCTTCTCCAACTTTTAATACTTTTCCTTCAATACCAGATAAAGACTCAACAAATTGATGAGGATCTTGCTTAATTACAGGAAATGTATTGTAGTGAATTGGCACAACAAACTTTGCCTGCACCCATTCCGCTGCGATAGCCGCATCTTCAGGTCCCATTGTAAAGTTATCTCCAATTGGAAGAAATGCTACGTCAGGCTCATGGCGACCAATTAACTTTAAATCAGAAAATAAAGCCGTATCTCCAGCATGATAAATTGTCTTTCCTTCAATCGTTAAAAGCAAACCAGCCGGCATTCCTGTATAAATAATTTTCTCATTATTTTCTGTATAACTTGAACCGTGGAAAGCTTGTGTCAATTTTACCGTACCAAAATCAAATGTATAGGCTCCGCCTATGCTCATTGGATGTACGTTTAAGCCTTGCCAGCTAAGATATGTAGCTAATTCTGCTACTGCCACAACAAGTGCACCGCTGCGCTTAGCAATTTCCACCGTGTCGCCTACATGATCATTATGGCCATGAGTCAGTAAAATCACATCTGCTTTTACATCTTCAGCATTTAAATCTGTTAATTCATTTCCAGTGATAAACGGGTCAATTAAAATTGTTTTTCCTTTTGTTTCAATTTTAACAACAGAATGTCCATGATAAGAAACGTGCATCATATATTCTCTCCTTTTACACTAACCTTTTCTATATTCTACCCGTCTGTTTTGGTTACAAAACAAGTGAATACGCGGCTATCATATCACAAACTGCGCAAAAACATGCCTTATTATGCTTGCTCTAATAAAGTTGTTGCATCAGCATAAGTGAGACCGTGTGCATCTGCAACAGCCGCGTAAGTGACAAACCCATTTAGGGTGTTGATGCCTTGAAGAAGGGAAGGGTTTTTTAAGCACGCTTTTTTATATCCCTGATTTGCTATTTGCAGAGCATAAGGAACCGTTACGTTGGTCAGCGCTAAGGTCGACGTACGTGGAACAGCTCCAGGCATATTAGCAACAGCATAATGCAAGACCTCATGCTTCGAATAAGTCGGGTTATCGTGAGTGGTAATGCGATCAGTTGTTTCAAAAACCCCCCCCTGATCAATAGCAATATCAACTACAACGGACCCTTTTGACATCGTTTGAACCATCTCCTCGGTGACAAGCTTTGGCGCTTTAGCTCCTGGTATGAGAACCGCTCCTATCACTAAATCTGACTCTTTTACAGATTGTGCGATATTGTAGTGATTTGACATTAATGTCGTCACTTCTTTACCAAATAAATCATCAAGCTGGCGAAGGCGATCAGCGTTTAAATCAATTATTGTAACATCAGCCCCTAATCCGACCGCAATTTTAGCAGCGTTGGTTCCTGCTACTCCTCCTCCAATAATTGTTACTTTTCCTCTTTGCACGCCTGGAACTCCACTTAATAAAATCCCTTTGCCACCTTTGGTTTTCTCCAAAAATTGAGCTCCAATCTGAGAAGACATTCTTCCTGCAACTTCGCTCATCGGAGTTAACAGAGGCAAGCTTTTGTTTGGAAGCTGTACAGTTTCATAAGCGATGCCTATCACCTTTTTATCAATCAATGCTTTCGTTAATGCTTCTTCAGCTGCCAAATGTAAATAGGTAAACAAAATAAGTCCTTCACGAAAATATCCGTATTCTTCTGAAATCGGTTCTTTTACTTTCATAACCATTTCAGCATCCCATGCTTCTTTTGCAGTATTTACGATAGAAGCCCCTGCATTTGTGTAATCTTCATCATGGAATCCAGAGCCTTCTCCTGCCTGTGTTTCAATATATACATCATGCCCACCGTTAACTAAAGCTGTAACACCAGCTGGAGTAATAGCCACGCGATTTTCATTGTTTTTTACTTCTTTCGGCACTCCAATTTTCACCTTTATCCCTCTTTTCTTATATCAGTGATTAACTAAAAAAGAACGCCACACCAAATCCTTTAGAAAACCGGATTTACTATGACGTTACCTTTCGATAGAGCTCAGCATAATCCTGCTTTTCTTAGTCTATATACAGTATATGCATCTAGTTATTCATATAGTTCGTTCTCACTCTGTGCTTCTGGATTTTCCACTACAGAAGCCATAGCATCGCCAATGACGCCGCTTGAATAAGAATCCATTAGCTGTCTTGATGTCTCTTTTTCTCCTTCAAAATCATATTCATATACATGCTGCGGATGTTTTTTGTCTTTCATATGTCACTTCTCCTTTTTCACTTTATTTTCTTTACGAATGTAAACTTTACTTCATAATCCCTTACATGATCTTTTCTATTTTCTTCTTAAATGCTCTAGTTATACCATTTATCTCACATCAAAAAACGCCCGCAGATTTTTCTGCGGACGTTTTGATAACTTTTTTATATCGATGTTTTTTCATGCAATTCATCTTTAGCTAGCTGAATTGCTTTTTTTACTTGTTCAAATCCTGTTCCTCCCGCGCTATTGCGGCGATTAACAGCTGTTTTTGGACTTAATACATGATAGATGTCTTCCTCGAATAAATCTGACGCTTCCTTATATTGTTCAAGCGGCAAATCCATTAGGTAGATATTTTTCTGAATACAAACGAGAACCAGTTTCCCAACCACTTCATGTGCTTCACGAAACGGCATACCTTTTGAAGCAAGATAGTCAGCTAACTCCGTTGCATTTGAAAAATCTTGTTTCGTAGCTTTTTCCATAACATTTGTTTTTACTGTCATTGTTTCGATCATGCCAGCAAAAATGGTCAAACATCCTTCAATCGTTGTAACCGTATCGAACATGCCTTCTTTATCTTCTTGCAAGTCTTTGTTGTATGTTAAAGGCGTGCCTTTTAACACAGTCAATAGGCTAAATAAATGACCATATACTCGTCCTGTTTTACCACGAATTAACTCCGCCATATCAGGATTTTTCTTTTGAGGCATAATACTGCTGCCCGTTGCGTACGTATCATCCATTTCAATAAATTGAAATTCTTGACTAGACCATAAAATTAACTCTTCACAAAAGCGAGATAAATGCATCATTAAAATAGAACTGTTGCTTAAAAACTCTAAAATAAAGTCACGATCGCTGACAGCATCCATACTGTTTTGATAAATTCCATTAAAGCCTAGAAGCTCAGCGCTATAGTGACGATCAATTGGGAATGTTGTACCAGCTAAAGCTCCTGCTCCCAAAGGAGATAAATCAATACGCTTCAGCGATTCTGCATAACGTTCAGCATCGCGCTTGAACATTGAAACATAAGCCATTAAATGATGAGCAAAAGAAACCGGCTGCGCGCGCTGCAAATGTGTGTAGCCTGGAAAAATGGTTTCAACATGCTGATCTGCTTTTGTAAGCAATACATCTTCTAGATTTTCAATCAGACCTACAATTTGCTGAACATGCTTTTTTAAATATAAGTGCATATCTGTAGCAACTTGATCATTACGGCTTCGACCCGTATGAAGCTTCCCTCCAACCGGACCAATTTCATCAATTAATAACTTTTCTAAATTCAAATGAATATCTTCATATTGAGCAGAAAATGTTAATTCTTTCTTCTTAGCTTTTTCAAGCAGTGTTTGAAGGCCTTTTTTAATTTGTGACGCTTCATCTCCAGAAAGAATACTGCATTTCTCAAGCATTGTTACATGTGCTAAACTGCCTTCAATATCTTCTTCTACAAGATGCTGATCAAATGAAATCGACGCACCGAACTCGTCAATCCATTGTTCAGGGCGTTTCGTAAAACGCCCTCCCCAAAGTTTGGTCATACCGTTGTCACCTTCTTTTGATTTACCATGCTGCTCACTTGTGTTGGAAGTCCCCATAATGAGATGAAACCAACTGCTGCATTGTGATCAAATTCATCTTCTTTTGTATATGTTGCAAGTTTTTCATTGTATAAAGAATTAGGAGATTTACGTCCCTCTACGATAGCATGCCCTTTAAATAGTTTTACTCTCACTGTTCCGTTCACATATTGCTGCGTATCTTTTAAGAATGCAAGCAGTGAATTTGTTAATGGAGAGAACCATAAACCTTCATAGATAACTTCTGTTAATTTTTTTTCAATCACTGGTTTAAAGTGCGCTACTTCTTTCACTAATGTTAAATCTTCAAGCTCTTTGTGTGCTTTAATTAATGTCATAGCAGCTGGACACTCATACACTTCACGTGATTTAATTCCCACAAGACGGTTTTCTACATGATCAATACGTCCGACTCCGTGCTTACCTGCAATTTCATTCAATTCTAGAATTAACTGAGCTAGCGTGTAAGATTGACCGTTTAATGATACTGGAACACCTTCAACGAATTCAATTTCTACTACATCCGCTGTGTCCGGAGTGTTTTCAAGAGAAGCCGTTAGGTCATATGCTTCTTCAGGTGGAGCTGCCCAAGGATCTTCAAGAACGCCACACTCGTTACTTCTTCCCCACAAGTTTTGGTCAATTGAAAATGGGCTGTCTAAGTTAATTGGAATTGGAATATTTTTTTCTTTTGCATACTCGATTTCTTCTTCACGAGACCATTTCCAATCACGAACAGGAGCTAAAACTTCTAAGTGTGGATTTAATGCTTTAATTGATACTTCGAAACGCACTTGGTCATTTCCTTTTCCCGTACATCCATGTGCGACAGCTACTGCATTTTCTTGCTCTGCTACTTCTACAAGCTTTTTAGCGATTAGCGGTCTAGATAGTGCAGATACTAATGGATATTTCCCTTCATATAATGTGTGTGCTTGAAGTGCTGCTAACGCAAATGTATTGGCATATTCTTCTTTTGCATCAATCACATATGATGATACCGCTCCAACTGTTAATGCTTTTTCTTTAACGAATTTTAAATCTTTTCCTTCGCCTACATCTAAACAGCAAGCTACCACATCGTACCCTTTTTCCTGTAACCATTTAATTGCAACTGATGTATCTAAACCTCCGGAATATGCTAAAACAACTTTTGGATTACTCATTATCTATTCCTCCTACAAATTATATATATATTAATACAACCGTTTTAATTTTTATTCATTTAATCTACTATTACTTTAACAACTTTTTAATCTATTTTCAATAGTTATTCAAAAAAAAGTATATAAATTCACATTTATTTTAATTTAATAGGATAAAATCTCTTAAAATACTGTAAAAATAGACATGAATGAATATACCTTTCTTACATACCGTGTATATTTATATGCATAAATCAAGTATAAATGATTTATTTTTCACTTACAGTAGCTCTGGCTTTTGTCATTGTATAAAATGGAAGGGAAGAGGTGAAAAAATGGAGCGCTTTTTTACTTATGACAACAGACTCGGTATAAAAATTCCTGCTCTCGAAAGAGAATGGACATTCTATTCTGAAAAAGTTCAGCAGGATATCCTCCTAACATGGGAATCCATTCGGGGGCAGATTCCAGACAAAATTCAATCTTTAGAAAAGAGTATTAATCAAAAACAAGCGGCGTTAGAAGATGAGACTAATTTTATCCGCTCCTGTGAATTAAATAGCGAGATAGGAGAACTTGCTTCTATTATTAATGATTTGTGGATTTGGTATCGAACAAATGAGGAAATATCAAAAAAAGTTCACGGATAGACAAAAAAACGAGTCTCATGAAAAATTAATGAGACTCGTTTTTCTTATCCAGCAAATAGCGGTATTGGTAAAAGCGCTTCGCATAATCTGTCACTTGTTTGGCCATTCGATAATTCATCCCTCCGCCAACCATCATACTCACAATCGGCAAACGATTATAAACTTTTCGCTTCGCAGCAAATATAGCTAGCGTTTTCCCAATTTGCACAACGATTTTTTGCAGCCACGTTTTATCTACAATTTGATCAACACCTTCATAAAAATACGGGTCAAATTCTTGCCTTAACTCACCCTTTAATTGATGCCACCCCTCAGCCTGAAGGTGTCTAGGTAACGTTGCTGCATGGAACACTTTTAGCGTTAGCATAAGCTCTGAAGGAGTCTGGATATGATAGCCGTAGCTCATTGCTGCCTGTTGCACCGCTTGAATATTCATGCATAAAACAGCAGGTATATCAATACCGACTAGCAGCGATTGTCCCGTTCCTGAAAGTGCTCCTTGACTCAGCGCATACAACCGAAGCTTGGCCATTTGCTGTTCGCATATATAAGAGAGCTGATCTACTTGAAGGGAATTCATTTCTGACAGATCTGTGATATCCTCTTTGAATACACGAGCGGTTTCAATAATTCGTTTTGTCGCTTGAGTTTGCATTTCCGTACCTTGAATTAATGCGGTTAACTGAAAGAGTCCCTCATCAATTTTATGTAAATAGGTCTCACGAACAGAAGCTGGAATTAAGTTAAGCCCTTTTTCTAACCACTCTTCGTACAATAACTCCATCTCAGTTGCTTCTACACTCTGTAAGCTCTCTTCCCATTTATACATTTCTTCTAAAAGCTGTTCTTCGCGATTCGTTAGTATCATCATGTCACCCTTTCAAGAAATAAGTAGTTTTATTTTTATTATAACAAATAATGCATCCGTTACATTTTGCTTCCTATATTATTTCTTTCTTCTATACGTTGTAAACCTTCTTTCAATCGTCAGCTACTTACGCTATATAAAAAAGCTGATTTCCTAACAAGGAAATCAGCTTTTCGTTAGTTTGCCTGACAATTTATGAGAATTCATGCATTGAAGAGGCACTTTATGAACTTAAATATTCGCTAAACGAGTAACGTCACGTGCAATCATAACTTCTTCGTCTGTAGGAATAACCATAACTTTAACTGGAGAATGAGGGTAGCTAATAAATGCTTCTTCTCCTTGTACACTATTTAAAGCTGGATCCCAATAAACGCCCATGAACTCTAAACCGCGAAGAACGCGAGCACGTACAACATCACTGTTTTCTCCAATACCTGCTGTGAAGATGATTGCATCTACACCAGACATACGAGCAGCATAAGAACCGATATATTTATGAATACGGCTAGCAAATACTTCAAGTGCTGTTTCAGCGCGTTCATTGCCTTCAGCGCTTGCTTTGATTAGATCGCGTAGGTCACTAGAAATACCAGATACACCTAAAAGACCACTTTCTTTATTTAATACATTTAATACTTCGTCAGCAGTTTTTCCTGTTTTCTCCATAATAAATGGAATTAATGCAGGGTCAATGTTACCTGAACGAGTTCCCATTGCTACACCAGCTAATGGTGTGAAGCCCATTGATGTATCAATTGACTTGCCGCCTTCAATTGCAGCGATACTTGCACCGTTACCTAAGTGACAAGAAATTAAGCGCAATTGTTCGATCGGACGGCCAAGAAGCTCAGCTGCACGCTCAGAAACATATTTATGAGATGTGCCGTGGAAACCGTATTTACGAACGCCATACTTTTCATAGTACTCGTACGGTAAGCTGTACAAGAATGATTTTTCTGGCATTGTTTGATGGAATGCTGTATCGAAAACTGCTACAGCTGGAACATTTGGAAGAATATCTTGGAACGCTTTAATTCCCACAATGTTTGCTGGGTTGTGAAGCGGTGCTAAATCAGATAAAGCTTCAATTTCCGCTAGTGTTTCATCTGTGATTAAAACAGAATCAGCAAATTTCTCTCCGCCGTGTACTACACGGTGACCTACACCAGTGATTTCATCGTATGATTGAATGATGTTTTGAGAAAGTAACTTTTCAACTAAAATTTTAACTGCAACAGCATGGTCAGGGATTTCTGTAATATCCGTTTGTTTTTCACCATTTACCGAGATCGTGAAAACAGCGTTATCTAAACCAATTCGTTCTACTAAACCTTTTGTTAATACCGTCTCACTTGGCATTTCAAATAATTGAAACTTAAGTGAAGAACTGCCGGCGTTGATTGCCATGATTTTTGACATAAAAAAACAGCTCCTTCTTTATTATACGTGCATCATAAACATAACGAACAGAACATAAAAGTGTAATCTCTACAATATTCTATGCATTTCGACACGATTTCTATCCTTATTCATTTAATCATTCACGACAATAGATTTCAAGAGCTATACATCATGAAAACGCTACCGGAAAATATTCATTATTTTCGAAAAAGACTTACTTTTTATTCACTCGGAACCATTGGTCCATTTGAGCCATAATATCACTCATTGCTTCCCGATTGCTGAACTTCGGCAAATTTACAAGCAGCGCGTTCTCAGGTGCTGTTACTCCTTCTCCCTGCTTTTGAAGAACCATAATACTTTTAGCAGCCTGCTCTTGTTTGAACATTGAAAGTGGCAGCTGAATAATCCCTTGCACGATTGCTTCCTCTTTTAGCAACGGCTGTAATAAATGAGACTGTTCAGATTCAAACAAGTTATTTGGAATAAGGGCTACTACGTATCCTCCATCTTTTACATGACGCAAGCTTTGTTCAATAAATAAGTGATGAGCATAGGTGTGACCTTCTTCAGCTCTTACCTTATACTCTTTTACCCCTTCGTCGTTTGGATAATAACCAACCGGAAGGTCACAGACAACTAAATCAACAGGATCAATAAAAAGCGGCTGTAAGCTGTCTTGATTGAATAATTGAACGCCGTGCTTCTGTAAATTTGCATTTACATATGTTAATTGAAGTAATAAATCATCCACGTCTACACCGTATACGTGTTCAATTGACGCAGCGTGTGTGTTTAAAATGGTTGTTAATAAGTTCCCTGCTCCTACTGCGGGATCTAAAAGCGTATATTTATCTTTTCCTGTCATGAACTTTCCAACTAGATAGCTGACAAATAGTCCTACAGCATCAGGCGTCATTTGGTGGTTAGGCTGAACTGCTTCTTTCATGCCTTTTAAAATAGCTAGCTGATACGCTTTTCGAATCGTTTCTTTTTCAAAATGATCAAGCGTGATTGAATCGTATTCTTTTTTTAAACGTTTTTTAGTTACCTCATCTAGCTCTTCTTGTAAAATAGTTCCTTGAAACAAATTTTCTCCCGTTTCAGCTACTGCTTCTAAATATACGCAGTTTAGTTCTTTTCTTAAAATAATAGCTGTTTGATCAATTACACCAAATAGCTTTTCCATACTAGCTAACTGACTCATATTCTGCCTCCTGTGTAATGAAATAATATCTATATAAATGAGTAAACGTCCTATTTGGAACATCATATTTTATCATAAAAACTTCTTAAAACACAAAGAAGGCGAAAAACATTGTTTTCCGCCTTCTGCCGAACGCCACTGACAATCTTACTTAGCTGTTTTAGCTGCTTCGATTGCTGCTTCGTAGTTCGGATGCTCAGTTACTTCTGGTAAGTACTCAACATACATTACGTTGTCATTTGAGTCTACTACAAAGATTGAACGAGCTAATAAGCGTAATTCTTGAATAGCTACACCATATGCTTCTCCGAAAGATAAGTCGCGGTGGTCAGATAAAGTTTGAACATTATCAATGCCATTAGCACCGCACCAGCGCTTTTGAGCAAAAGGTAAATCTACGCTTACTGTTAATACTTTTACGTTATCTAATTTAGCTGCTTCTTCGTTGAAGCGGCGAGTTTGCGCATCACAAACTCCAGTATCAATAGAAGGAACTACACTGATTAGGCGAACAGAACCCTTTGTGCTGTCAAGCGTTACTTCTGATAAATCATTTGCTAAAACCGTAAAGTTTGGCGCCTTGTCTCCAACCTTCACTTGATTTCCTAATAATGTTACATCGTTACCTTTAAATTTAGTCACGAATAATTCCTCCTTTAAATAAGTATGTACACTGTTCATATTAGCTTGTCTGTCTCTATATTGCAATTAAATGACATACAAAACATGGAGCTGTATCCTAAAAAATAAGCGCAATAAAAAAAAGACTTTGCCTGCTTCTTTTACGATTTAAAGAAGCAGGCAAAGCTTTATATTATTTCTACAAATTAAAATCATTTGAACTGTCATGATGCTGATTTTGTTGATTGTGCTGATCCTGCTGATGATTGTTGCGCTTGAACATTTGCTGCACGCGTTCAATTGCTTGAGGTGCTGTATCTAGAATCTTTTCATATAAATGTGTACTTTCGTTAAGGTGAAGCATTTTAATTCCGCTTCCACTCACAATTAAAAAGGCGATGGGCGTAATTGATACACCGCCACCGCTTCCTCCGCCAAACGGATGACCTGATTCTTGCTGATGCTGTCCTGGAGAAGATGGTGCATGTCCTTCTACTCCAAACTCGCTTCCGCCCGCTGCAAAACCAAACCCTACTTTTGAGACAGTTAAAATAACACTGCCATCAGGTGTTTCCACAGGATCACCAATGATTGTATTAACATCAATCATTTCCTTTAAATTTTCCATAGCTGTCGACATTAAACTTTTAATTGGATGTTCTGCCATTAAGATAACCTCCTTATGTTTTCACAGAGTGTGTCTTGTTCTTATTTGACGACTTCCATCTTTTGCGACGCTTTTTGGACGTATGCCGCCAGTATCTCAAGGTCCGTAAACCTACTAGAATAGCTTGACCAACTCGAAAAGAAATTATGCACTCAAATACCGTTTCTGACCAAAGATGTTGAAATACAGGAGTAACGCTCATGACAGGCATATCTTTTAATTTCATATAACGGCTGATTATACCAACTATGCCCCCCTTTGCAGACCATACAGCCCCGGTAAGGACGCCTGTTAACGCAGCGTCACCTAAGCCGAAACGGCTGTGCCATCTAATATCACTTACCGTCACTTTCTGTAAGAAACGACGAAAAATTTTATGAAAACCGACTACCTGTTCAAGGAATTGCTTCGCATTTTCTAACATGCTTAGCCCGTCTTCTACAGAATAATCACTCCATGAATTCTCGTCTTCTTTTCCTTGATCACCCATTCCTTTCTTCTTTTCAACAAGCAAACGAGGAGAATCTTTTTTCACTTTCACTACCGGAATTTCATATGTATAGCGAATAAGACCAAACCAAGCCCTGAGTCTCACTCTGTAATAATCGTTATCTCGGACATGGTGAAGATCTACAAATAGCGTGATTTTTGTCCATACAATAAGTACAATAACAATTAAAAGTGCTAGCAATATCCATAAAAGCCATAGCACATCCTTCACTCCTTCTTAGCTTCACATTATCTCCAAAACACAGAATATTAAACCTTATGGAAACAATAAAAAGAGGTTGAGATATAACGAAATGAATCCAATCTCAAGACGAACAAATGGGATACATGAGCTGAACCGCTTGTGACACCGCAGTTGATTTCCGTGCAAGACTTCGCTTTCCGCGGACGGGCGCTGAGCCTCCTCGTCGCATACACTCCTGTGGGGCCTCACTGCTCCGCTTTTCCCGCAGGAGTCTTCGCCTTGCCCTCCAATCAGCAGCTAGAAGAATCTAAACTAATAAAACCTGCGTTTACCATAAAAAAAATGAACCACTAATCAAAAGTCTTGATTAGTGGTTCGTTTTTCACTTCGTCTAAAATCCTTTTATTCTAGCCTCTTTTGATTATCTGCTGATTGTACCTTCGTGTATGACAGTTGTATCTGCGTAGTAATCGTGTGCTCCTTGCTTCTTAGGTAAAAACGCAACTAATAAATAGCCAAGTAAAAAAACTGTTTTAGAAATATAGCGTCCAACTCCTTCACGAAACAGCACAACAGGCCAAGTTAAAGTGGAGTCTTTCAGCGATACTACTTTAAGCCCAAACACCATCTTTCCAAGCGTTTGTCCAAAATACTTGGTCATTAAAACAAAATAACCATAAAAGATAATAACCGTTATAATCGTATAGGGAGAAAAAAATCCATCTCCTCGAGAAATACCTGCTAAATGGAAAATAGGCTTGATCAGCAGAGAGTTCAAGCTAGCTACCACAGCTAGATCTAAAAGATATGCCCAAAAGCGCATCCAAAAGCCTGCATAATGGAAGTCACTACCTATTGGCGTACTTACCGCTGGCTCATGTTTTATATTGTCGTTTGATTCGGTTGAATGAGACTGATTTTCCATGTTCCCACCTCTATTCTGCATATAAATACATCAGACGCGGAGAGCTTGGCTGCGCAAATGTTTTTAACATTGCAGTAACTTGTTCATCTCCACCTATTACTTTTTGCATGCTCATTGAAAGCCAAGAAGGCAGTCCGAATCCTTGATTGTATTGAATTACTTGTGCACCTTTTAACTTATAATCTTTCTCCATTCCTGTTACCGCATCTTCAAAATAGCCTAGTTGATCGACCAGCTTCAGCTCTTTAGCCTGACGTCCATCGTACACTCGTCCATCTGCGAGAGAACGCACTTTTTCTTTAGACAAGTGACGTCCCTCAGAGATAACATTGACAAAACCATCGTACGAGTTGTCTACAAGTGTTTGCATAATTTCTTTTTCTTCTCCGGTCATTTCTCTTGTTGGAGACATAATATCTTTATGAGCTCCGCTTTTAATCACGACAGATTCTACTCCTAGTTTATCAGCCAGCTTGCCGTAGTTAACGCTTTGCATAATTACACCTAGTGAACCTGTTAAAGTGTCCGGGATTGCATAGATTTTGTTAGCCGCTGTTGAAATGTAATAGCCTCCTGAAGCAGCCATTGATCCCATTGAAATATACACTGGCTTTTTCGTTTCTTTCTTCAGCTCTTCAATTTTTTTATGTATTTCAGCACTTTCAACGACGCCGCCGCCCGGTGAATTCACCTTAATAATGACTCCTTTAACTGTCTTATCATTTTTTGCAGCCTCTAGCTGCTTTAAAAATGCTTGGTGGTTATAACCATTTTGGGACATAAGCGGAGAGGAACCGCTTCCTGTATCTTGAATCGTTCCATTGACCTCTAGCACTGCAATTTTCTTAGCTGCATTCCCTTTTTCAATAACTGTTTCTGATAGTTCGCTGTCGTCTCCTCCAAAGATGCCTGCCAGACCGTCATCTTTTTCTTCTTTGACTGAAAAACCAATATTAACAATCGCAGAAAAAATGAATAAGCAGGCCGCAATTAAAAGAGCAATCCACCTTTTTTTATTCATGAAAATCCTCCTTTTAGGTGTCAGAATTAAAAGATTATTCTTTTAATTCTTAAAGCAATAATGCTATAATTATTGTAACAAACTTTTTTTAAAAAGTTTACTTTATCGCTAATATTTTACATATCAGACAAACAAGGGGGAACTATCTATGCCAAATCGTCGCAACGTTTATTTCTTTCATCCAAAAAACCAGGAAACAAAGGCGCTCGTAAGTCCACTTATTGAACTTGCAAAACAATATGACTTTCAAGTAGTAGATCATTTCGACAGCGCTAACATCATTGTAAGTATTGGCGGTGACGGAGCTTTCTTACAGGCTGTCCGTCAATCTGGCTTTCGAGATGACTGCTTATATGCTGGTGTCACAACTTCAGATCAACTAAGCTTTTACTGCGATTTTCATATCGATGAAACGGATAAAATGATTGAAGCTATTACGACAGAAAATATAGAAGTACGTCGATTTCCCGTTTTACAAACTCAAATTGATCAAGGAACTTCTTTTTATTGCTTAAATGAATGTTCGATTCGATCAGGAGTTATAAAAACACTCAGTCTAGATGTTTTTATTAATGAAAATCACTTTGAAACATTCCGTGGGGATGGGATGATTATTTCAACACCAACAGGCAGTACGGCTTATAATAAATCGGTAAGTGGAGCCGTAGTTGATCCGTTAATACCTTGTATGCAAGTCAGCGAATTGGCATCGTTAAATAATAATAACTATCGTACATTAGGATCTTCATTCATCCTAAGCGCTGAGCATACGCTCACTTTAAAACTATCCAATGACAACAATCACAGTCCAATTATTGGAATAGATAACGAAGCATTAAATGCACGTCAAGTTGATCAAGTTCAAATTCGTTTAAGCGACCGTCAAATTAAAACGGTTAAGCTGAAAGATAACTCTTTCTGGCAACGAGTTAAGCGTACGTTTCTATAATAAAAAGCGCCCTTGGGCGCTTTTTATTTTTGATATATAATTTCTCCATTAATAGCAGTCATCTGCACCTGTACCCCTGGAATATCATCTGCAGGTATCTCAAACAGATCTCTTTCTAATACGGTAAAATCAGCTACATAGTCCTTTTGAATATATCCTTTTTTATGCTCTTGATGAATGGCCTGCGCGCTTCCTAATGTAAACAGCTGAACAGCTTCAAATACAGTGAGTCGCTCAGAAGGTATGTAAACGACCGAGCTGTTCGGAGAAGTTTTTCTAGAAACTGCTGCATGAATCGTTAACATGGGATTGATAGGTTCAATAGGCGCATCCGATCCGCCTGCACACATAACGCCCTCGTCCAATAACGTTTTCCACGCATAGCAATAGTCCAAATGCTCTTCTCCAATTTTTTCAATAACCCATGGAAAATCACTGGCTAAAAACCGAGGCTGGATATCCAGCACAACCGGGAGCTTTTTTACACGATCAACTAAATCTTTTCGTAGGATTTGCGCATGAATAATACGATCTCTTTGCCCTGTTTGAGGAGGATATTGTTCGATGCTTTCTACGACATATTGAAACGCTAAATCACCAATCGCATGAATTGCAACGGTCATATTCAATTCCCTCGCTTTTCTCACTAGCTGTTTTAATTCATCGAGTGATTGAATAGCTACACCTCTTGTAGAAGGGTCGCTTTTGTATGGAAAGCTTAAAAGAGCAGATTGACTGCCGAGCGAACCATCAGCAAAAATCTTCATTGGCCCTATTTCAATAAAAGCGGATGTGTCTTTCTTTTCTTCAACGTATGTATACATATCATCTACAGCTTCATGATGAACAAGTAAATGAGCACGAAACAGCTGCTTTTCTTTATGAATAACGTCTTGAAATGCTTGATATGTACGCAAAAAGCCTCCATAATAATTTAAATCTTCCGTATGTCCACCCGTCAATCCGTGCTGAACACAATCTTTAATAGCTACTGAAAGAGCTTGTCGAATGTATGCTTCCGTTACTTGAGGAATATGAGCCGTTACTAATTCTTGCGCTTGATCAGCCAAAAAACCAGTAGGATTTCCCGCTTCATCCCTCTGGATAATACCTCCTTCCGGGTCGCGTGTTTCAGCTGTAATCCCGGCTATTTTAAGAGCAGTCCCGTTTACTACTAATCCGTGACGACAGACTCGCTTCAACATAATAGGATGTTCTGTTGAAAGTTGATCAAGATCTTGATACTGAATCAAAGAGGAATCTTCCCACTGATTTTCATCCCACCCTTCTCCAATTACCCATTCTCCTTTTGGTGTACTCTCTACTTTTTGCCGAACGCGCATCAGCACGTCTTCCCTAGAAGTAGCTTGAGACAAATCAAGCCTAATGAGCTTTTCACCATGACCAATTAAGTGAAGATGGCTATCTACAAAGCCCGGATACATTGGATATCCTTTGAGGTGTACTTCTTTGTCAATCTCAGCACCCCATTTGATTCTTAGATCTTCTTCTGCGCCTATATCTTCAATGAATCCTTTTTCAACATATACGCTTTCTACATGCTCATCTTCTTTTAGCATCGTATATATTTTGCCCCCGTAAAATAAAGTCCCCATCGCCAACATCTCCTTTACTTTATAAAGCTTGATCTTGTCTCTATTATACGTGACAAAACAAACAAGACAAAAGAGTGAGGTTTCCCCCACTCTTTTTAGCCATCATTATTTAGTTAATATGACTTATTTACCACCAAGTTGTTGCTCAGCCATTTGAACTAAGCGTTTAGTGATTTCTCCACCAACAGATCCGTTAGCGCGAGCTGTTGCTTCTGGTCCAAGATTTACACCGAATTCAGAAGCGATTTCGTATTTCATTTGGTCGATAGCAGCTGCTGAACCAGGAGCTACTAATTTGTTTGTGTTTGCCATGTGTTTTCACCTCCTTGTTGAATATAGATTGTGTCAAAACACATGGCATCATACATTATTTTTTTGGTAATTTTATGAAATTTAACTTTTAAAACAAATCTTCTACGCTGTCCGCAGTATTTGTAGCCGAAGAAGCTGTCATCTCAAGTGTTTCTACATTATTTACCGCTTCTTGAATTAATGTTTCAAAATCATAAAATTGTTCGTATCGATTTATTTTTTCACGCTTTGGCTTCGTTTTTGGTGAGCTTGGCGTAAAAATTGTACAGCAGTCTTCATACGGTCGATTCGAAATTTCATGTGTATCAATTTTGCGGGCAATTTCAACAATCTCCGTTTTATCCATTGTTACAAGCGGACGCAAAATTGGCGTATTAGTCACTTCATTAATCGCATACATGCTCTCAACCGTTTGACTAGCTACTTGCCCTAAGCTGTCGCCAGTTACGATAGCTAACGATTCATTTTTTTCACGAATAAGGTCCGTGATTCGAAGCATCATACGGCGTGTAGAGGTCATGGTATAATTCTCTGGAATTTGCTTTTGAATCGCTTGCTGTACAGCTGTAAACGGTACAATGTGAAGCTTTACTTTTTCGTGATAAGCCGTTAATTTTTGCGTTAAATCGATGACTTTTTGCTTAGAACGTTCACTTGTAAAAGGCGGACTGTAAAAATGAACCGCTTCTATTTCTAAACCGCGCTTCATGGCTAAGTATCCTGCAACCGGGCTGTCAATTCCTCCAGAAAGCATCAGCATCGCTTTTCCACTCGTACCAACTGGAAGACCTCCAGCTCCGCGATAATCAAAACATGTAATATACGTTGCTTCACTTCTCACTTCTACTCGTACATTTACGCTTGGTTCTTTTACGTTTACCTTTAGATGCTCTGTATTTCGTAGAATATGACTTCCTACTGCATAATTTAATTCGTTTGTATCAAGAGGAAATTGTTTATACGCTCTCCGAGTAGATACTTTGAATGTTTTTCCTTCTATATCAAATTCTTTCATTGCTTCTAACGCTGCTTCTTGAATCGCTTCAAGCTCATTTTCAACTTTTAATGCTAAACTAAAGCTTTGAATACCAAAGATTTGCTGAAGACGTTCGATGATAGGCTCGTGATTTTCACCGTTTAAGTGAATATACATGCGGTCTCTTGTGTATTTTACGTGAATATTTTGGAATGCGCTAAGAGCCGTTACGATATTTTTTCTTAGCTGGGCAACAAATTTTTTTCTATTTTGTCCTTTGGTTGAGATTTCTCCGTACCGAATTAAAATGTGGTTATATATCATAATCATTTACCTCATTACTTTCTTTAGATCTTCAATTACTGTGAAAATAGCATTTACAATGGGCGTTACTTCATTATAATCATTTAAGCCTGACAAGCTTAATCGAATGGATTGATCGGCTTCTTCGTAATTTTTACCGATAGCTAAAAGCGTTTTGCTTGGCTTTTTTCGCTTTGATGAGCAAGCAGATGTAGTGGATACAAACACTCCTTTTTCTTCAAGAGCGTGAACAAAAACCTCACCTTTAATACCTTGTGCTGTAAAATTTATAATATGAGGTGCCGAATGCTCATTGGGCGTATTAACCGTGATTCTTTCGTGAGCAGAAAGTTTGTCCATCAGTTCTGCTTTTATTTCCCGCATTTTTTGCTGATTTTGAGCAGCATGTTCAAGTGTTAAACGAAGTGCTTTAGCAAATGCTACGATTCCCGGCACATTTTCCGTGCCTGATCGATGCTGCATTTCCTGAGAGCCTCCGCTAAGCAGCGGATGAAGCTGAACTCCATTTCGTTTATATAAAATTCCCGTCCCTTTTAAGCCGTGAATTTTGTGTCCTGATAATGTGCATAAATCAATTTTATGATCCGCTAAAGAAAGCGGAACTTTTCCAATCCCCTGCACATGATCGACGTGAAAAAGCACCTTGGAATAGTTCGTCAGCATCTGTCCAATTTCTTCAATTGGCTGAATGGTGCCAATCTCATTATTTACATGCATAACAGATACTAAAATGGTTTCATCCGTAATAGCTGATTCAATAGCCGCAGGTGATACAAAACCACTGGAATCTACCGGAACATACGTAACGTTAAATCCTAGGACTTCTAACTGCTTGAATGGTTCATGAACAGAATCATGTTCAATATTTGTCGTAATGATATGCTGACCTCGGCTTTTATATTGCATCGCTACGCCTTTAATAGCCAAATTATTCCCTTCCGTTCCTCCAGATGTAAAGATAATTTCATTTGACGATACGTGCAGCAATTCTGCTACTTGCTCACGCGAACGGCTCAACAAATTCTCCGCCTGTACGCCAAACTGATGGAGGGAGGATGGATTGCCATAATAAGTTGTAGCTACTTTGGTAAAAGATTGTATGACTTCGTTATAGGGTTTTGTTGTAGCGCTATTATCTAAATAAATCAAGGATGCGCGCCCCCTTCTTCATTTTTTCGGAACAACGTATTATCATAACATACCTTAATACTTTTTTAAATTAGGTTTTGCCTTAGTAATCATAACAAGGATAGACGATCTTTTCAAAGCTATTTGCCACTTTATAAGAAAGGTCTCCCCTTGCTTATCCTAACAGTTGCTGCCGTATTTATAGACTATACCATTAGCATTGAAAGAGATACGAGATAGTATGCTAAAGAAAAGCATCATAAAAAAGCTCGTGTCCTTTGGACACGAGCTTTTTAACTCTGTGAAGATACAATACGCTGTATACGATCCAGCGCACCAGGATCTACTTGCTCAATAGCTGCAGATGCCTGTTTTAATGCTTCTTTGTATTCATAATGACGAAATGCTTCTTCTGCTTCTTCTAAAGACTGTGCAATTGAGTGATGAGTACTTCTATAGCGGTTACCGTATTGAATCACTCTTTCAACGAGTCGCGCTTCTTCTAACATTGCCTCTGTTTCATCAAATGTATCCTGAACAAAACCAACTGCATCTTCAAGTAAAGATTGAACAGCTTGAATATTAAGCGGTTTTTCTTTCAGCTTAGCGGTTACTTCATTTAAGATATGAACCGTTTTTTCAAGCTGTACTTTATATTCTTCAGGAACACCAGGAAGGTTGCTTTTTTGAATAAGGCGTCGTGCTTCAATCAACTGAGATTTCAGTTCTTCTATTTTGTCCTTAGCTGAGAGCTCATCTTTGCGAAGAGCTTGTAGCATATCGCTATAGGATTCCTGAGATTCTTTTAATTGGTTAAGCTGTTTGGAAACGTCTTCGAGTTCTTCTTGGATCACACTGTAGGCTAAATTGTGCTCCGCCACCTTGTCCGAAATATTATAGTACAAGTTAGTCAATCGTTTTAGTTCGCGGTCCATTTTATAATATACGTCTAAATCGCGCTCTTTAAAATGATAGCTTTGCTGTACAAATAGCGTTTCTTCACGAAGTTCACGGTTTCGTTCTTGAAGCATACGAAGGAAGTTAGATACCGTATGAGATTCACGGTTCATTTTATGATAGGAGAAAACCTCATGCTCAAGTGAGTCATATAACTGCTCTAAACGTTCGTTCACATCATCTAGTTTTGTAATCGCTTCTTCCACATATAATTCTTCAATATCTGCAATAATTTCAGCAGTTTCTTGTTTTAAAAGCTCTACCGTTTCTTCTACTTGCAGATGATCTAACACATATCCCTGCTCACTCATTTCGTGGAACCCGTCAAGCAGTTCATTGAACTGGACAGGAAGAGTGGTCTGACACTCAACTAACACTTTTGGAATTTGTTCTAAATACGAATCAATAGCTGTTAAATCAGTTTTTAATTGAAGAACAATCTCACGTGCTTGAAGATAGTTTCCGTTAATCGTCTCTTCCTCGTATTTTTTAAACTGCTCTTTAGATGTATTAATTGCGTATTCTAACGTTTTTTCAGCATTTCCATAGGAATACCGATGTGCGAGCAATTTTTTCTTCACATGGCGGTGAAGCTGATTTAATTCCTCAATATCATATCGATTATCTTGTTCGCTACCAATTAAATTTTGAAGTTCAGTGAGTATGTTTTCAATATCTATCTTGGTTTGTTCTAAGGCTTGATCAATATGTATAGATAACTGCTTCGCTTTTTTAAATCGGTATTTATCCGCTGCTTCTTCCGTTTCAAACAGTTCTTTATCAATTTTCGGGAGATTAGTTGATATAATTTCATCCCACTGCTCACGCCAACGTTCAAATAGCTCTTCAGTTTGACCTGTCATGTTCAATTCTTTTACTTTTGAAATTTCCTCTGCAACTGGCGTATTTGCTAATTCGACTTTGATCGTTTCCAGGCGATCAATTTCTTGATAAATCTTTTTACGTGAAAACATTCCGTACACAACTAATCCGATAATAAGTATGATTAGTGCTATAATGAATTCCATACTAAGCCCCCTTACAGTGCGTTCTACATGACAAGTTTCTTATTTATAAAAAGGGTCAATTTAATCCTTTAAATTTTTTTGCGTCAATGTTTTTATGATACCATGTAAAGTCCAACTTTTGAGCAAAAAATTAAATTTTTTTATACAAAATATTGGCATGGAGTCACTTTGTGTCGTTACAATGGAAAAAGAAGAAAAAAGGAGGCATTTTTTATGAAAGTTGACAAACATATTCATACTCCATTTTGCCCACATGGTTCACCTGATTCATTGCAACAATATGTTGAACAGGCGATTTCCCTGAACTTTTGCGAGATTTCGTTTACAGAGCATGCTCCATTACCAAAAAGCTTCAGTGATCCGACGCCTGATCGCGACAGCGGAATGGATCCTGACAAACTTGATCGCTACATTCAAAACGTACAGCAAGTTAAAAAAGAATTTGAGCCCGAGATTCGTATTAATATCGGATTGGAAGTTGACTTTATTGAAGGATTTGAACACGAAACAACAGATTTCTTAAACGAATATGGTCCTTATCTCGATGACAGCATACTTTCTGTCCACTTCTTAAAACATGAAGAAGGATATGATTGCCTAGATTTTAGCGCTGACGTATTTGCACATATTGTACAGAAGTTTGGCAGCGTAAGCAAAGTATATGATAAGTATTACAACACCGTATTACGCTCTATACAGGCCAATTTAGGCGTTTATAAGCCTAAGCGCATTGGTCATATGACGCTCGTACATAAATTTCAAACTCGCTTTCCATATGAAGACACACTTTCACCTATTATTTTAGCAATACTCGATGAAATAAAAATGAAAGATCTGGCTTTGGATTATAATGGTGCAGGGTTGTTTAAGCCTTTGTGCAAGGAAGCGTATCCAGCTCCCTTTGTCGTAAAAGCAGCCCAACAGAAAAAAATCCCTCTCGTATATGGGTCAGACGCCCACTGTGCGAAGGATTTAGGCCAAGGCTATGGAGAGCTCCATTTAGGATAATTGAACGCGCAGTTTGTTTGTCCGTTCATATGGCAAACATACCGTGGTGTGCACCCATTGCTCAAGCTCAATCGCATATTGCTGAACAAAATACGGTTCGTGAGGCAATATATGAAGAACTTCACTTAGGTACTGAGGATGAAGATAAGGCATAGACAGCATGCCCTTAAGCTCAATGATTGTAAAGGAAACGTGCAGCTTTCGAAATTCCTTTTCTTTCATCCCTCTTTCAAGGATTGTTTTTAAGTAGTACTTCTCCTTGGTTAAATACGTAGTCATAACTTCTCGAATTAAAATCGTGTCAAGCGAGATTTCTCTATATACGAGCCGGGCAATATGCCTATTTTCGTGCTGGTAATGTAAGATAGCTCGAATCATCACGATCATACTTTCTGTTGAAGACAGCTTTTTCATTTCTTGGAATGCTTGCTCCAGTACCGCAATATAACCTTCAAAATAAGAAATCACTAAACTTTCAAGCAATCCTTCTTTGCTATGAAAATAATATGAAATATTCGCTACGTTCACTTTCGCTTTTCCTGCAATCTCGCGCACCGACGTACCATCAAAACCTTTTACGTTAAAAAGAGAAACAGCCGCATCAATAATTTTCTCTTTCGTTTTTGACTGTACAGCCATCTATCTACACCTCATTTCGATTTATTTTTACAAAACACATATGATTGCAAAATTGTGTAGAAATCGTTACAGTATTTAAAAAGGATTTTAGTAGCCTCTCTACATAATTCGTGATAGGCTTTTTAGTTCCTGTAATCTTTTATCGACAAAGTAGCGTTAAAACTGACGTTTCCTGATAAAAACTCATTAAATCTTATGTTGAATGGAGGAGAATACATTGTTTAATGTCGAAAACTACAGCGGCTCAAAACAAAAGAATTATGAATTAGTAATTAAGCAATTACGCGCCTTATTAGAAGGAGAAAGTAATACAATTGCTAATCTAGCAAATGCTTCAGCTTTACTAAATCAATTTTTAAATGAAGTAAACTGGGTAGGCTTTTATTTAATGGAAGACGGCGAGTTAGTACTCGGCCCTTTCCAGGGGCTGCCCGCTTGTGTTCGCATTCCACTTGGAAAAGGCGTATGCGGTACAGCAGCTCAAAATCAAAGAACAGAGCGAATTGAAGATGTTCATGCATTCCCTGGCCACATTGCATGTGATGCTGCTTCTCAATCTGAAATTGTTGTACCAATGGTAAAAGACGGTAAACTTTTAGGTGTTCTTGATATTGACAGTCCAATCAAAAATCGCTTTGATGAAATCGATCAACAGTATCTTGAAGAATTCGTCAAAGAACTCACTTCTTTTCTTTGAATATGAATAAGCAAAAAAACCGCTGCAAATCAGCGGTTTTTGCTTATTAAACAAACGTTTGATTAGCCCATCACCACCATTTTCTTACGTTCTTTCTTCTCCTTTCATACTTCAAAAGAATATATCCTTTCTTTTACATTCTTTTAATCTTCAATCTTCCTTGACTTTATACGAGGAAACACCTATAATACTCGTTGTGTGAAATATTGCAGCTTATACAATCTTCTTTATGTTTTTTCATTTTGTTCCTCATTAAAAGGTTGTTTTACAGAAGTAGCAATTCTTTTAACAAGATGGTGTATCGTGTAACTCTCTGCTGCTAGAGCGATGGTACATGAAAACAAAATGAGCATATCGCTAGAATGTGTCTGTTTTTGTTTTGCATAAAATAAAAACACAAACAAGGAGGAGTCATCATGGCTCGTTATACAGGTCCAAGTTGGAAAATCTCTCGTCGCTTAGGTCTTTCTCTAAGTGGTACAGGTAAAGAATTAGAAAAACGCCCTTACGCTCCAGGTCCACACGGCCCAGGTCAACGTAAGAAAATTTCTGAGTACGGTTTACAATTACAAGAAAAGCAAAAATTACGCCACATGTATGGTGTAACTGAGCGTCAATTCCGTAACTTATTCGTTGCTGCTGGTAAATTAACTGGTAAGCACGGTGAGAACTTCATGATTCTTTTAGAAGCTCGTCTTGATAACTTAGTATACCGTATGGGTCTTGCACGCACTCGTCGTCAAGCTCGTCAATTAGTTAACCACGGTCACGTTTTAGTTGACGGTAAACGCGTTGACATCCCATCTTACCGTGTACAACCTGGTCAAGTGATCGGTGTTCGCGAAAAATCTCGCAACCTTTCAATCGTGAAAGAAGCGCTTGAAGTTAACAACTTCGTACCAGACTACTTAACAGTAGACGCTGAGAAATTAGAAGGTACATTCACTCGTCTACCAGAGCGTTCTGAATTATCTGCTGAAATCAACGAAGCACTAATCGTAGAGTTCTACTCTCGTTAATAGTAAAAAGCCGTTCCTTATGGAGCGGCTTTTTTGCTATCTATATAAAAAAAAGGCCTTTCGGCCTTTTTTTATGCGTATTGAATAAGCGTATATTTTTTCTTGCCTCGACGAATCACTGTGAATTGACCTTCAATACGGTCTTCTGCACCTACTGTTTTTTGTAAATCTTGTTCACGCTCACCATTTAAGTAAATCGCACCGTTTGAAATATCTTCACGTGCTTGACGTTTAGAAGGAGAAATTTTACTTTCTACAAGTAAATCAATTAAACCAATATCTTCACCTGTATGCGTGTAAGAAGGAACATCCTTGAATCCTTGCTTAATTTCTTCTGCTGTTAACTCTGAAATACTTCCGCTAAATAAAGCTTGCGAAATACGAATTGCTTGCTCAAGAGCTTCTTCACCGTGTACAAGCGTAGTCATCGCTGCCGCTAGTGCTTTTTGTGCTTCGCGTTTTTCAGGAGCTTCTTTTGCAGAAGCTGCTAATTCATTAATTTCCTCGTGTGATAAGAATGTAAAGTATTTTAAATATTTTATAACATCACGATCATCTGTATTAATCCAGAATTGGTAGAATTCATACGGACTTGTTTTTTCAGGGTCTAACCAAATTGCCCCGCCTTCTGTTTTACCGAACTTCGTCCCGTCCGCTTTTGTTACAAGCGGAACTGTTAATCCAAATGCTTTTGCATCTTCTTCTGATTTACGAATTAATTCTAAGCCAGCTGTAATATTTCCCCATTGGTCGCTACCGCCAATTTGAAGCTTACAGTTATATGTTTGGTATAAATTCAAGAAATCATATGATTGTAAAATCATGTAGCTAAATTCCGTAAATGAAATGCCTGATTCGATACGAGATTGAACAGAATCCTTTGCCATCATATAGTTAATACCAAAGTTTTTACCGATATCTCGTAGGAATGTAATAACATCTAATGAGCCAATCCAGTCATAGTTATTTGCAATAACTGCTGCATTTTCACCTTCTTCGAAATCTAAGAAGCGTGAAAGCTGACCTTTAATACGCTCACTAAACATGGCAACCGTTTCTTTTTCATTTAATGTACGCTCTGCTTTTTTACCGCTTGGATCTCCAATAAGACCCGTACCTCCACCAACTAATGCAATTGGTTGGTGTCCAGCTTGTTGAAAGCGACGTAAAATTAAAACAGGAAGCATGTGGCCGATGTGAAGGCTGTCGGCTGTCGGATCGAATCCACAGTACAAACGAACAGACTCTTTACTCAAAAGTTCACTTAAACCTTTTTCATCCGTTTGTTGGTTAATGAGCCCTCGAAACTCAAGATCTTGTAAAATATCCATGTTATATATTCTCTCCTTTATCTAATTGCTCGTTGCAATTTGTTGAACAACATAAAAAACGCCCCTTCTTAAAAAAGAAGGGACGAAAATATCGCGGTACCACCCTATTTGGAAATAAATTATTTCCCACTTAAATGATGTAACGGTCTACCCGTCTTTTGCTACTGTAAGTTCACAAAAGATGCTCAAGGACGTATTTCATATTTGTCTATGTACTGATTTTCAGCAACCATCAGCTCTCTTAAACAGGGAGACAAGTATTACTTCTTCCTATCACTGCAGTTTATTTTATTTAAAAGTTTACACCCCACAATTATGAATGATTTTATTTTAAAATTCAAGTCCAAAAAAAAGTTCAAACAGCTGGCTGTTTGAACTTTATAAAAATCACTTATTTTCCCTACAAAGATTGAAACATTTACTCCTTAGTCTTCCATCGTTGACAAATCGCCCGTTGGCAAATCTAATTCCCACGCTTTTAAAACGCGACGCATAATTTTACCACTTCGTGTTTTAGGTAGCTTATCTTTAAACTCGATTTCACGCGGGGCTGCATGAGCAGCTAACCCTTTTTTCACAAATTGACGAATATCTTCAATCAGTTCATCTGAAGATTCATACCCATCTCTAAGTGCGATAAATGCTTTAATAATTTCCCCGCGCACAGGGTCAGGCTTACCAATAACACCCGCTTCTGCTACAGCAGGATGTTCAACAAGCTTACTTTCTACTTCAAATGGACCCACGCGTTCTCCTGCCGTCATAATAACATCATCGATTCGGCCTTGGAACCAAAAATAACCTTCTTCATCCATATACGCCGAATCACCTGATACGTACCAATCACCTGGCATAAAATATGACTCATACTTTTCTTTGTTGTTCCAAATCGTATGCATCATAGATGGCCAGCCTTTTTTAATTGCTAAGTTCCCCATTCGATAAGGTGGAAGCTCTTGCCCTTGATCGTCAACGATTGCTGCTTGTACGCCTGGAATTGGTTTCCCCATAGATCCTGGCTTAATTTTCATAGACGGATAATTACAAATCGTCTGACCACCAGTTTCAGTCATCCACCACGTATCATGAATACGTTTTTGGAACACCTTCATTCCCCAGCGTACCACTTCAGGATTTAACGGTTCTCCCACACTTAATACATGTCTGAGATTGCTTAAATCATAGCGTTTAACTAAGTCATCACCAGCACCCATTAGCATACGAAAAGCTGTAGGTGCACTGTACCAAACCGTTACGCCAAAATCTTCAAGTGCTTGATACCATGCATCTGGACTAAAGCGTCCTCCTACAATCACATTGGTTGCTCCAGCAAGCCAAGGACCAAAAATCCCATAGGAAGTCCCCGTTACCCAACCGGGATCTGCTGTACACCAATACACATCGTCATCTTTTAAGTCGAGTACCCACTTTGCAGTTTGATAGTGCTGAAGCATTGCGTTGTGAACATGAAGTACGCCTTTTGGTTTGCCAGTTGAACCTGATGTATAATGAAGCAGCATGCCATCTGTTCTATCTACCCACTCAATTTCCACCTCTTTATTCGCCGCTTCTAATCGCTTTAGAAAATCTAGTTGAATGCCTTCTTCTTCTACATTTTCCCCTACAAGGAGAATGTGTTTTAAAGCTGGCAAATCTTTCACCGGAACGCGGCTCAGCAGTTCAGGCGTTGTAATTAACACTTTTGCATCACTGTCTTGCAAACGATCTTTTACTGCACCTTCCATGAACGCTTCAAATAAAGGCCCAACAATAGCGCCAAGCTTCACCGCTCCTAACAATGCAAAATAAAGTTCCGGAGAGCGAGGCATAAAGATAAACACGCGATCTCCCTTCTCTACGTCTGCTTGTTTTAGCACGTTTGCGGCTTTATTTGACCATTCTTTCATTTCTTTGAATGTATATTTTTCATTGCGCTGCGCATCTCGATAATAAAGCGCAACTTTATTTTTACGCGTAGAGTTTGCGTGCTTATCAATTGCTTCATAAGCTGCATTTAATTTACCTGTTTCATGCCATGAAAATTCCTTCTCCACTTGTGACCAGTCAAAGGTTTGATACGTTTTATCATAGTCCTGTAAGTTGTATACCCCTTCAATTACAGGAAGCGCTTCCACCTTCATCACAAACTCCCCCTTATGTATAAAATTTACAAACCTATTATATAACAAAAATAGACTTTTCACAATTTTATAAAAATTATTTGTCGGAATTGGGATAATAGTCTCCCTTGTTATATGACAACCTTTGTTATAGAAGTGTCGAATTAACAAGAATCTCTTTTAATTTCCTATTCTATGTTTTTTAAAAAACTCCTTTTCTTTTATTTAATTTTTTGAAAACGCTTTAATACAGAGTTTTTTTTGTATTATAATACAGATAAGACTGCTTGAAGGTGGTGATTCATGTGAAACATTCCCAAACATACAATGTGAAAGAACTAAAAACAGCTGTTGGAGCAATTGTTATTGAAGGACCTGTCTCCTCACAGACCTTGCAACAACTTGATTTTCATGAGCAACTAACGGCCTTTCGTCCACCTGAACAGCAAAAAGAAGCATTGATCGAGATTGCCAACTTGCCTGAAGGTAGAATCATTATTGCTCGCCATCATCATACAATCATCGGTTACGTAACCTTTTTATATCCCGATCCTCTAGAACGATGGTCGGAAGGAAATATGGAGAATTTAATCGAATTAGGAGCTATAGAGGTAGCTGCTCCATTTCGCAGCTACGCTGTTGGTAAAAATTTGCTTATCGTATCTATGATGGATGATGCAATGGAAGATTATATTGTCATTACGACAGAATACTACTGGCATTGGGATTTAAAAGGAACAGGGCTAAATGTGTGGGATTACCGCAAAATTATGGAGAAAATGATGAATAAAGGCGGACTTACGTGGTTTGCCACAGATGATCCGGAAATTAGCTCCCACCCTGCTAATTGTTTGATGGTAAGAATCGGGAGCAGAGTCCCTCAAGAAAGCATGCAAGAATTTGATAGCCTGCGTTTTCGAAATCGCTTTATGTATTAAGCTGACCTTTAAGAAAAGGAGCCATGTCTGATGATTGTTGAAGAAATGATGAAAACCGATCTCGTTACCTTAACCCCCGACCATACGATTGCTGAAGCTATGAAACTTTTAGATACACATAAGATTAGACATATTCCTATCGTTAATGACCTTCATCACGTAGTTGGCATCATTTCTGATCGAGACGTAAGAGATGCAAGTCCATCTATTTTAGATAATACTTATACGTCTGCTCTTCTATCCGAGCCCGTGCAGATGATTATGCAAACAGAAGTCATTACAGCTCACCCTCTTGATTTTGTTGAAGAAATTGCAAGTATTTTTTATGAACATCAAATCGGTTGTATTCCCGTCACAAAAAACAAGCGGTTAGTAGGAGTTGTTACCGAAAGAGATCTATTACATACGTTTATTCAGCTTACCGGTACCAATAAACCAGGTTCACAAATTGAAATAAAAGTAGAAAACAAGGCTGGCGTGCTCGCTGAAGTTACATCCCTTTTTGGTTCAACGAGAACAAACATCTTAAGCGTACTTGTCTACCCTGATGTAGATGAACGATATAAAATCCTTGTGCTTCGCATTCAAGCTATTAATCCATTAATTAGTATAAATACATTAAAAGAAAACGGCTATGAGGTGCTATGGCCTAAATTACCGGAGATGACGTAATGACTAGTAATGCTGTATTTATTTATTCAGATGATATTCTTTCGTACAAATTCAGCAATAATCATCCGTTTAACCAGCTTCGTGTTCAACTAACATATGAACTGTTACGGGAATTTGGCGCTTTAGGCAATCAAGATATTGTATTACCGCGGATGGCATCTGATGAAGAACTTCAGCTTGTCCATGATACTAGCTATATTCAAGCGGTAAAATTAGCAGGAAGCGGCGAGCTTTCTGTTGAAAAAGCAGCAGATTTTGGTCTTGGAACAGAAGATACACCTATGTTTCCCAACATGCATGAAGCCAGTGCATTTTTAGTTGGAGGTACACTTACTGCTGTAGATTATGTGATGACTGGAAAAGCTAAGCATGCTCTAAATTTAGGAGGAGGATTGCACCACGGCTTTCGAGGAAAAGCTTCCGGCTTCTGTATTTATAACGATAGCGCGGTAGCCATCAAATATATGCAGCAAAAGTACAACGCGCGCGTTCTCTATGTCGATACAGATGCTCACCACGGTGACGGCGTTCAATGGACATTTTATGACGACCCTTCCGTTTGTACTCTTTCCATTCATGAAACGGGACGCTACTTGTTTCCAGGTACGGGAAACGTTAACGAACGCGGGCACAGTGAAGGCTATGGTTATTCATTTAATGTGCCTGTTGATGCTTATACCGAAGATGAGTCTTGGCTCGACGTTTATAAGACCTCTTTAAAAGAAGTAGCTGCTTTTTTTAAACCAGATGTTATCTTGACACAAAATGGAGCCGATTCTCATTATTACGATCCGCTAACCCATTTATGCGGCACCACGAAAATATACCGTGAAATTCCTAAAATTGCTCATGAAATTGCCCATGAATACTGTCAGGGAAGATGGATTGCGGTTGGCGGAGGAGGTTATGATATTTGGCGGGTGGTTCCTCGGGCTTGGTCATTCATTTGGCTTGAAATGATTGAACGAAAGGCAGAAGGCATGCTTCCTCTGTCATGGCTTGAAAAATGGACAAAAGTATCGCCTCATCCCGTTTGCACGCTGTGGGATGATGAACCTAATATCTATCAGCCAATTCCAAGAAAACCAGAAATAACAGAAAAAAACGCTCAAACTCTTGAGCGCGCTCTTTATCCTATTCGTTCTCATACATCTCATTCTTAAAAAAAGGCTATACAAGCGTATGGCCTTTTTCACTGTGCTTCGGGATCTGAAATAATAATTTCGACGCGTCTATTTTTTTGTAGATTGTCATTAGACGTGTTCGGAACAAGCGGCTTTGTATCTCCATATCCAAGTGCTTCAAAGCGGTTAGCAGAAAGAGAAAAATGGTTCGTTAAATAACGTATGACGCCGCTAGCACGCGCTGCTGATAGTTCCCAATTAGATGGATAACGATAGGTGTGAATGGGTCGATTGTCGGTATGACCTTCTACTTTAATATCATTTGGAATAGTACTGAATAACCTTCCTAATTCATCTAGAAAAGGAGTACCTTTTTTCAAAATGTCTGCTTGTCCTGTTTCAAACAGCACCTGTTCTTGTAAAATGAGCACCACTCCGCGTTCATCTCGCTTAGCAGTAATGACGTGCTGAAGCTTATTTTCCTTCAGGTAGCCCTGCACTTTCGCTAAAATGTTATCCAGCTTTTGAGACTGCTGGCTCTTTTCCACAGAAGCTAATGAGCCACCGCTTGTAAGCGAATTGACAACGGTCTGAAACTTTTGATTATCAACGCTAGACATTGAAAATAGTAAAATAAAAAAAACTAATATTAATGTCACCAAATCAGCAAATGTTACCATCCATTTTGGCGACTGTGCCGAATACCTTTTTCTTCTACGCTTCACGAACGTGTTCTCTCTTTTCTTCCAGCTTTCGTTTTTCAACAGGGGCAAATACTTTTAGCTTTGCTTGCACAAAGCGAGAATTTTGACCCGCTTGCAAGCCGATGACACCTTCAATAATCACTTCTTTAACAAAAAGCTCATGCTCCGTTTTACCAGCTAATTTAGCTGCGATTGGCTGAAAAAACAAGTTTGAAAGCAGCGCCCCGTAGAAAGTCGTTAAAAGAGCAATTGCCATGTTAGGGCCAAGCGACGAAGGAGTATTAAGGCTTTTTAGCATTAATACTAGTCCAACGAGTGTCCCAATCATTCCCCAAGCAGGGGCATAATCGCCTGCTTTTTCAAACATACTTCGACCTCTCGCATGCCTTTCTTCCACTGCAGCTATTTCTGCTTCAAGCAGCTCTCGAATCATTTCCGGTTCTACTCCATCAATAGCTAGCAAAATACCTTTTTTCACAAATGAATCATCGATTTGTTCAAGCTCTGCTTCTAACGATAGAAGTCCTTCTCGACGTGCTTTTTCCGATAAATGTACAAATGTTCCTACAATTTCTTCTACGTTTATTTCTTTCGATTGAAACGCTTGTTTCCCTACTCTTCCCATATTTTTTAATTGTTTTAACGGAAAGCTCACGCACAGCGTACCAAAAATGCCTCCCAGTACAATTAAAATCGATGGCACATCAATAAAAGCTAAAAAACCGCTCATTCCTCCACTTGAAATAACCCCAAACACAACCATAGAGATACCAATTAGTATCCCTATAGGTGTGAGCATATCAATTTTTTTCATATTCTATCTCCCCGTGTCTGAACTTTGGATTCGTTCTTATTCATTCACAGGTATTATTTTGTTGATTGTCTGAACTCGATGCGGTGAGGAAGCTGTACGATGCTGCTGTCTACCGTTTCTTTGTTCATGTATTTCGTTAAGAGACGCATCGCTACTGCACCAATATCATACATTGGCTGTACAACAGATGTTAACTGAGGACGAACCATTGTTGAAAGTCTTGTGTTATCAAAACCGATAACTTCTAGATCGTTTGGTACATTCAACCCGCGGTCTTGTGCCCCGTGAATAACGCCTAATGCCATTTCATCCGTTCCAACGAAAATAGCAGTTGGTTTTTCATCTTCTTCTAATAGTTTTTCAACCGCTTCAATACCTGAATCGTACGTGTAGTCTCCTTCTACAATATAAGAATCACGTACAGGCAATCCGCTTTCAGTAAGAGCACGCTTGTACCCTTTTACTTTTTTCGCATGATTGATCGGTTCTTCTAACGTACCTGAAACGAATGCAATATTTTTATGACCGCTGTCAATTAGTGATTGCACTGCATCAAAAGCTGCTTGTTCATAATCAATAGTGACAGATGGGATTTGGTTAGTTGATTCGATTGATGCTGCAAGGACAACTGGAACCGGTGATTTTTTTAGCTCTTCTACGTGTTCTTCCGTTACATTCCCACTCATGAAGATGATTCCGTCTACTTGTTTACCAAGCATGTTATTTAAAAGGTGAAGTTCTTTATCTTGATTTTGATCGGAGTTACTTAAGATGATATTATATTTGTACATTGTTGCAATATCTTCGATTCCACGCGCTAACTCTGCATAGAAAATATTTGAAATATCAGGAATGATAACTCCTACTGTCGTTGTTTTTTTACTTGCTAATCCACGCGCTACTGCGTTCGGACGATAGCCTAGTCTTTCAATTGTTTCTAATACTTTTTTTCTAGTTGATGGTTTTACATTTGGATTTCCGTTTACCACACGAGAAACCGTTGCCATCGACACGCTTGCTTCCCTTGCTACATCATAAATTGTTACGTTCACAACAAACACTCCTTATCGAAAAACATTTCGTTTATTTTATCCTTATTTCATTTCTTGTATTTACGTATATAAATCCATCTTCCTTTATAGAATGGCTATTTCTAGCTCCTTCACTCTTACATACAGCTTAGATACCCTGTATGCATCTAAATCATTCCTGTTATGCCCTTATTATTACGTGGCAAAGACAATTTTACCAGTTTATATGTAACAATGTAAAAGACGGTGTATATTAAGTAAATAAAAAAAGTGAATCGCGAATTTATATCATATGCAATCACAGAATGATAGCGAATATCTGTAACTACTATACGATACTATGTGCTTCATCGCAACGTATTTACCGCCTTTTTCCGACAAGTTTCACGAGAATTTCATAAATTCTTGTTTTTTGGATTTGCACTTATTCTTTCCTATTTTGACAAAAGTTATCGACTGTTTTCAAAATACGTGATAATTTCGCTTATCTTTATTATAACGAAAGGCAAACAAGCTTGAAACCATTAAGTGCCTCAAACTTGTCATAAAAGTATACGAATTTTTCATTTTTACGTTTTTTTATAAATTCAAGTTACATATAGGTTTTAGCTGCTTCATAAATTCTGTAAATTGCGGGATATCCATTTGCTGAGCTGAATCAGAAAGTGCTACCGCAGGATCTGGATGAACTTCTGCCATAATTCCATCTGCACCGATGGCAAGAGCTGCTTTAGCCGTTGGAACAAGTAAATCTCGTCTTCCCGTTGAATGGGTGACGTCGACTAAAACAGGTAAATGAGTTTCTTGTTTTAAAATGGGAACAGCTGAAATATCCAGCGTATTTCGCGTTGCTCGCTCATACGTACGAATTCCTCGTTCACACAAAATCAGCTGATCATTTCCTTTTGACACAATGTATTCAGCAGCATTAATAAACTCATCAATCGTAGCGGCTAAGCCTCTCTTTAATAAGACAGGCTTCTTCACCGCACCCGCTTCTTTTAACAGCTCAAAATTTTGCATATTACGAGCACCAATCTGAATCACATCTACGTATTCTACAGCTGTTTCAATATCAGCGGGGTCGACAATCTCACTAATAACGGCTAAATCGTATTCGTCAGCTACTCTTTTTAAAATTTGCAATCCTTCTAAGCCAAGGCCTTGAAAATCATAAGGAGATGTTCTTGGCTTGTAGGCTCCGCCTCTAAGCATCGGCACACCCTGCTGCTTCACGACTTTTGCTACGGCTGATACTTGCTCATAGCTTTCAACGGAACAAGGTCCTGCTACAAAACGCTGAAGTCCGTCACCAATTGTTTCTCCTTTTACCGTAACAATTGTATTTTCCGGCTTCTTTTTACGGGATACAAGAAGTGCTTTACGATGATCATCTTCTTGAAGCTCTAAATGAGCTTTGAAAATCTCTTTGAAAATATGTTGAAGCGTAGACGTTTGAAACGGTCCTTCATTCTTGCTTAAAATCGCATCAAGCATTGCTCGTTCACGAACGGGATCAAACCGTTTGGTTGACTGCATGCCTTTTAACTTTCCTATTTCTTGAACAAGCTCGCCTCGCTCATTAATAAGCTTTAACAGTTTCATATTTACTTCGTCAATTTGAGATCGCAAATGCTGAAGATTTGAATTCGTCATGTACGTCCACCCTTTCACTGATTTTAAAAAATCCGTTTAGCAGGGTTACTACATAAGATGATAGATGATGAAGGATATATGTAAGGGGCTTCTCTGCTTTTATGTGCTAAACTACATCTATTGTACGAAAAAGCGGATGAAACCGCAATCAGCTTATAAAAAAAAGAAGTTGAGGCATAGCTAAGCCGCTCCAATCTAAAGGCGAAAAAATGGGATAAACAATCTATTATGGATTGCTTGTCATACAGTAAACCTACGTTCACCCTTTCAATGAAAAAATCCGAACGATTAATGTTCGGATTTTTCTTTTACTAAAATACTTTTTCGGTTAGTGAGCTACGTTTTTCGCTAATTCGTCTTCGTTAATGTTCCAGTGAGAAGCATGCCACTTCACTTTTCCATCTTCAAACAGAAGCGCTTGAGGTGATTCATGCTTCACTTCATACGTCTCAGCGATATAGTTAGATACATCACGTGAATCTTGAACATGAAGATAATAAGAAGGAATGTCTTCATGACTAGAAGCAAATGCTGAAAATGCCTCATGACCAGCTGCACTAATTGGACACGTTGTACTGTGTTTTAAAAATAAAAAGCGATTGTTTTCCTTTACAACTTGTTCGAACTCTTCAACTGTTGAAATTTTTTTCATTTTTTTCACCCTTTCTATACTTACTCTTAAGTTTACATGGTTTGAGCGTTTCCATACAAAAAGAGTGCTCAGCTTTATGTATGATGCTCATAAATTCATTTATAAGGTGGGGTTTTTTTCTGCAATGAAACGATTATTTACTTGTTGTTATCCAACCTAAATTATATACAAAAAAAGCGTTCACCCTATACGGTAAACGCTTTTGATTCTTTATTATGGTCGTGGCACTGTGCTTTCCACTTCATCTAGTGCTTTTTGAGCTTCTGTTAGCTTTTGCTGAACGTCTTCGTTGCTTTGAGACTCAACTTCATCAGCAAGCACTTCTAAGCTTGTTGGCGGTAATGCTTCGTGTTCAGGATCTACTTTACGGAAGTTTTTCACCTTGCCCACTACTTGTGAAGATTGCTCAGACAGTGTTTGTGATAAACCAGCTGTTTTTTCTTTAGCCGTTTGAGCAAACCCTTGTCCTTTTTCAACAGCGCTGTTTTTCGCTTGCTCTGTTTTTAAACGAACGTAAGCTGCCTGCTCATTTAAATCAGAACGGAACTCTTTACCTGATTTTGGAGCAAGTAGTAATGCCGTTGCAGCTCCTACAACTCCTCCAATCACTGTTCCTACTAAAAAGCCTTTATTTGAAGTGTTGTTTGGTTTATTTGGTTTGTTTGACATATGCGTCTCCTCCTTTAAAGTTCATCCTTATGAAAATGAGCGTGAGCGTTGAACCGCTTTTTCTTTTACTTCAACAGGTACAGGCTCTGCTTCAACTTTTTTCTGTTTTCTTAATTTTATACGTTCCCATACGTCTAATGCAACATTGCTCCATTGAACAACTTGAGCAACAGTTTCTTTATTTTCTTCTACTTTCTCTGAAACGCTTGATGATACGCTTTTAATAGACTTATTTAGGTCTTGGATTGAGTCACCTACGCCTTTAACAGAATCCACCACTGTGTTCAGCGCTTCGGATTTACGCTGAATATCTTCAGCTAACAGATTAGTCTTATGTAAAAGTGCAGTTGTTTCAGCTGTGATTCCTGTCATTTGCTTTTCTACACCGTCTAAAGTACCTGCCACTGAATTTAATGTGTGCTGAACGGATTTCAATGTTTTGGACACGGAAACCACCAGATAAAAAATCGCAATGGCAACAATAGCAGCGCTTAAATAAAGAATAATAACCATCTGTGCAAGGCACCTCCTATTTTCTTCTCTCTTGTTATAACTACTTTCCCAATTTTATAAACAATTAAACCTTCTATTCCCTATAGACTCTTTAACTTTACCATATTCTCTCTGCTTTTATTCAGAAAAAGGGAAGATTGTACATTATTTCGCGATATATGAGTTATTTCCCTTCCTAAAGAAAAAAAGGATTTTAAAGCATAAAAACAAACAAAATAAGCTCAGTGGGGTACAATAGAAAGTGAATCACCAATCATTGCTATTTTAAGGAGGCACTATTTATGAAAGACCCTAGGATTGCGACATTAGCTAAAAATTTAATTAATTATTCTGTTCGCCTTCAAAAAGGAGAAAAAGTATTAATCGAAAACTTTGGACTTCAGCGCGAACTTGTGACAGCACTTGTAGATGAAGCGTACAAGGCGGGTGGTTATCCATTTGTACTGCTAAAAGATCATTCTGTAGACCGCGCTCTTTTAAACGGTGCACAAGAAGAGCAGTTCAATATGATGGCAGACTTCGAAGCAAATGTGATGAAAGAAATGAATGCTTATATTGGCTTGCGTTCTGGTTCAAACATTTTTGAACAATCAGATGTTCCGGCAGAGAAAATGAAAATCCAAGGCAATACGATCGGTAAAAAAGTACATAGAGAAATTCGCGTTCCAAAAACAAAATGGGTTGTTCTTCGCTATCCAAACGATTCAATGGCGCAGCTTGCTAAAATGAGTACAGAAGCATTTGAAGATTTTTATTTTGATGTATGTAACTTAGACTATGGCAAAATGAGCAAAGCGATGGATGCTTTGGTTGAGCTCATGAACCGTACGGACAAAGTGCGTTTAACAGGTGAGAATACAGACTTAACGTTCTCTATTAAAGATATTCCTGCAGTGAAGTGTGCCGGGGAAATGAATATTCCGGACGGTGAAGTATACACGGCTCCTGTACGTGATTCTGTAAACGGAACAATTTCTTACAACACTCCTTCTAACTATCAAGGCTTTACGTTTGAGAATGTATCCTTAACATTTAAAAACGGTAAGATTGTTGAAGCAACCGCTAATGATACAGAACGCATCAACGGTATTTTTGATACGGATGAAGGCGCACGTTTTGTTGGCGAATTTGCGATTGGCGTAAATCCATATATTCAACATCCAATGCAAGACATCTTATTTGATGAAAAAATTGACGGAAGTTTCCACTTCACTCCTGGCGAGTGCTACGAAGATGCGTATAATGGAAACAAGTCAAATATTCACTGGGATATGGTGATGATTCAGCGCCCAGAATACGGCGGCGGTGAGATTTATTTCGATGACGTGTTAATTCGTAAAGACGGGTTATTTGTCATTGAGGAATTAAAAGCGTTAAATCCTGAAAATTTAAAATGAGTTTTGAAATAAAAAAGGCACTCTCCTGAGTGCCTTTTTTTTATGATACGGTTTGCTGATATAGTTTTTCAAACTTTTGAATGTCTCCAGCACCCATAAATACTAATACAGCTTCATTATGGTCTTTTAACGATTCAATTGTTTCTTCATTAATTAATTCAGCTCCGCTGATTTTGCTTCGTAAATCTTCAATTGATAACTTACCTTGATGCTCACGAGCTGATCCAAAAATATCACATAGATATACTTTATCAGCGTGCTGTAAGCTTGCTGCAAAGTCCTCTAAGAACGTTTGTGTACGCGTAAAAGTATGCGGTTGGAAAACAGCCACAACTTCACGGTTTGGATACTTTTGACGAGCAGCTGAAATCGTTGCATTAATTTCCGTTGGATGGTGTGCATAATCATCAATTAGCACTTGTTTGCCAACATTCTTTTCACTGAAACGACGTTTTACACCTTGATATGTTTTAAAACGCTCTTGCAGCACAGCAACGTCAATTTCTTCATAATGACAAAGTGCAATAACAGAAAGTGCATTTAAGATGTTATGGTCGCCATACCCTGGAATTTCAAATGATGCGTGGAATGTATTACGAACGAACACATCAAATGTTGTGCCTGTTGTGCTTTTTACGATATTACGTGCTTGGAAATCATTTTCTTCGCCTAATCCGTAATAAAGAACAGGTACCTTCGCTTGAATTTGCTGCAGATGTTCATCATCACCACAGGCAATAATTCCTTTTTTGACTTGAAGTGCCATCTCTTGGAACGCGCTGAATACATCGTCGATATTGGCAAAATAATCAGGGTGATCAAAATCAATATTCGTCATAATTGCATAGTCTGGCGTATAAGATAAGAAGTGGCGGCGATACTCACATGCCTCAAACGCAAAATACTTGCTGTCTTTTACACCTTTACCCGTGCCGTCTCCAATTAAATATGAGGTAGGTTCAGCTCCTTGAATCACATGCGCTAACATACCCGTTGTGGATGTTTTCCCGTGTGCTCCTGTTACGGCTACACTCGTATACTGTTTCATAAAGTCACCTAAGAAACGGTGATAGCGTACAAGCTTGACTCCTTCTTTTGAAGCTGCTTCTGCAATTTCTTCATGCGTATCAGGAAAAGCATTTCCTGCAATTACAGTCATGCCGTCTTTAATATTATTTTTATCAAATGGTAAAACAGGAATTCCCTGCTGTTCTAGTGCTTTTTGCGTAAAAATTTCTTTTTCAATATCCGATCCTTGAACTTGAAAGCCCATATCGTTTAGGATTTGCGCAAGCGCACTCATTCCTGTTCCTTTAATACCTACAAAATGGTAAACTGTCATATAAAGAACCTCCAACATTCGTCTATCTGTAAGACAGTATATGACGGTTATCTAGAATTGCTCTTACAAACGTATATAAATGTCGTTTGATTGCTGATTTCACGATAACATCCGTACATTATATCACTTCTTATAACATAACTCCATGACTCCATTTCTACTCTCTTCCCTTGCGAAACGGCCTTTTATTTTGGCTTCATCACATAGTATATAGCCTGCTGTTTTAAAAACGAGCGCCATGTCATTGCATTTTTTTTGTCATTATATTGCGTTACTAACTGTTCAATGCGTTGTTTATGTCCTAAAAAGAAAGAGTCAATTAACACGTCATATCCGATTGATTTTATTTTTCGAATCCAAATTACTTGTTGTTCCTCTAAATTTGCAAATCTTCCTCTTACATCTTTGATGATAACCTGCTCATTTGTCAATGGGGTATATCCTTTTAAGAAAAAGGAATTAGGTACTTTAGACACAATAATTGGCTCTAGTACACTCGTCAAAAAAAAGGCTCCTTGAATCAAAAACGACTCTGTTTTCTGCTTCGCCTGATCAGCTAAAAAAAGCTGCAGCAGGGTTTTCCCCTGAATGGTTACATATTCAAATGCAAACCACTGAAAAAATAATTGTTCATGGGAATCAGACAGAGGCGCCTCATGAGGCAAGTTTACTAACTCTTTAAATAAATGTGAAGCCCGCACTTTTTCTCGTATATTCGTATAGCGGTTCACAAAAAAGAAATATTGATTGTAAAAGTCGCAAATAGCATTATCAGACTGAAGCTGCTTTTGTTCACGAATTTCATTAAAGTTAATCAGTTCATGATTTTCTTCTGTCATTACTCTTCACTCGTACTCTAATTATTTTAGTTTGTCCTCTTTATACGCCTTCAGCTCATATGTTTCTGCTGGTGAGAAATGATAGCAAACTATCACATGCTAAAAAAGCAACACACACATTATCCTTACATATAGTAAATCATTTTACTAGTTCTGACAAACCTTTTCCTTTTTTTCTTCATGGATTTCTTCCAAAATCTCTACTCAAATTCTGTATAAACGAACTTAAAGCAGAAAAAAAGAGGCGACGGATACAGTGACAGAGCGTTAACTCACACAATGCTGTATCCTGCTGATCTTGCATAGCCTCTTTTTTAACCTACATGTAGAAAAACAGCTTAAAATGTAGAAGTGGCTGTTTGACTTTCCATTTCCTGAAGCTCGTTTTCGGTAATGAGCACATCTCTCGGCTTGCTTCCTCTTGCTTCTGAAATAATTCCTTGCTGCTCCATCATATCAATTAGGCGCGCAGCGCGATTGTACCCCATTCTGAAGCGTCTTTGCAGACTGGAAGTAGATGCACCGCCTTGGTCTAGCACAAACTCGCATGCTTCATAGAAAAGCTCATCTTCTTCATTTGAAGCAAAGCTTTGCTGCTTTTTCAACAAATCTTCTTGATCAAATAGGTATGTTGGCTTCATTTGTTTTTTGACATGATCTACAACGCGGTCAATTTCTTCATCTGAAACAAAGTTCCCTTGAATTCGAACGCTTTTAGAAGAGCCGTTTTCAAGAAGCAGCATATCACCTTTACCTAGTAGCTTCTCTGCTCCCCCTGTGTCGATAATTGTACGTGAATCAACTTGCGAAGAAACAGAAAATGCAATACGCGTTGGCACATTCGCTTTAATTAAGCCTGTAATCACATCTACGGAAGGACGCTGCGTTGCAAGCAATAAGTGAATGCCACATGCTCTTGCCTTTTGTGCAATACGGCAAATAGCTTCCTCTACTTCCCCAGGAGATACCATCATTAAGTCGGCAAGTTCATCAATAATAATAACTAGATATGGGAGCTCCCCGCTTTTTTCATTATGTTCTTTTACACGTTCGTTGTATTTTGTAATATCACGTACGCCCGCATGTGCAAACAATTCATAACGGCGCTCCATTTCCTCTACTGCCCATTTTAAAGCTGTAGTAGCTGCTTTAGCATCCGTGATAACCGGGCTGACTAAATGCGGAATACCGTTGTAAGGAGCTAGCTCAACCATTTTAGGGTCAATTAACATAAGCTTGACTTCGTGCGGGGCAGCTTTATAAAGCAAGCTGACGATAATAGTATTAATACACACGCTTTTACCAGATCCTGTCGCTCCGGCAATCAAACCATGAGGCATTTTATTCAAGTCAGTCACAACCGGCGTTCCTGAAATATCTAACCCTAACGCCACGGTTAAAGGAGAGTTATCTTTTCTAAAAGAAGGATGCCTCAAAATTTCACGAATTAACACCGGCTTACTTTGACGATTTGGCACTTCAATTCCAATCGTATTTTTCCCTGGAATTGGCGCTTCAATTCGGATATCACGCGCGGCTAAGCTCAGTTTAATATCATCTGTTAAATTCGTAATTTTGTTCACTTTCACACCGGGTTCAGGATGTACTTCAAATCTGGTCACGGTAGGACCTTGCGTGACGTTTACGACCTTAGCTCGAACGTTAAAGTTTTTTAATGTCATATCCAAAAGCTCACGCTGCTCATCCGCCCATTGATTATCTTCTTCAATAGCAGCTGGAGGAATGTTAAGCAAGTTCATTCCAGGAAATGCATAAGGAGAAGAAGCCTTTACATTTACAGGTTCTTCAGCTTTTAACGAAGCCTGCGGAACTGCTTCTTTGTTTTTTTCACCGTGAACTTCTTCTTGCCTACTTACTTCCGTTTTTTTTTGCAGAGCTTCTGTCTCCTGCCTTTGGTATGAACCTTGAGACGGCTGACTTTTTTCTCGAGCGCTGTTATTCATCTTTGTGCGGTCTTTTTTCAGCATCATCACGTTAAAAGGCACTAATCGCTTACCGCGACCTCGTTCAGCATTTCCTGGCTGTTCTGCAGGTACAAGAGGTTCTACAGTTGACTCTTGCTGTACTTGTTCTTGTAACTCTTGACTTTCCTGCATACTGCTCTCTTCCTCTTTTATCACCGAATTTTCAAGTTCTTGGTGAACAACAGCCGATGCCGCTTCTGGTTGCCATTCATCAGCTGCGGATTGCGATGAATTTAAACTTTCAGAATTCAGCTCATGTTCTGCTTCCATATGAACACTGTTTGCTGGCTCTTCTAGAATGACGTCACTTTCCTTCTCAGCAGCTGGAGCTTCTTCTTTCTTTCTAGGCTTTAGTGCTTCTACTTCTTCTGCTGCTTGTAAAAACCCTGCGCTTCCGTCCATCAACGTTTCTACTTCTTCAGTCTCATTTCCTATCTCTTGTTGGAGAGAAACTGATGGTTCAGACGGACGCGTTTCCTCTGAAATTGGAACTTCTTCGGGCGCTGTCATACCTTTCGCTAAATCCCAGTCAAGAGTGCTCTCTTGTCCCACTAACGGTTCGACCGCGTGTGATTCTTCAAAAGTTGGCACCTCTTCTTGTTCTTTTACGGCTACTGAAGAACTTGGCTTTTCTTCAGGAAATGATAGCTTCTCTTTTTGATTTTCCTCATATTGCTTCCACTGAGCAAAACGCTGAGAAGACAGTTGCATCATTTCTTCTGTTTCTTGAATCGGTGCTTCTTCGGCTATAGGCTTAGAAACTGGTTTTCTTAACGGCTCTACAACAGCTGTATTCATCGCTCGCCGGTAAATTTCATCTTCAAACGCTGCTTTTGATAACTGTGTACTCGGAAGCTCATATTCTACTACTTCCTCACTTCCGTTTTGTCCAACATTAGAAGGCCGCTTATTAAACCCATAGACAGGTGAAGGAATTTCAGTCGGACGAAACGGACGTTTTCTTACTTGCGGAACCGCTTCTTTCTTTTCAGATACCGTTTTTAACGGCTGAGATACTGACTTAGGCTGTGTTAGCGCCGACTTGCGAACAGGCTCTTGATAAAACGGAGCCGGTGCCTTTTTTGTTACAGGCCTTGGTTCATTTTTAGGCGGTGCTGCCTTTTTTGCTTCTCCCGTATCATCAATTAAAGGAAAACGAAACGTTCCTTTTGGATATTGATAAGCTACTTTTGTATGAACATCTTGCTGTTCTTCACTGTAACTCCGCTTTTGCGTTCTGGCTGAGTGTGGAACAGAAGGTTTTGGCGCTGCTTTCATCACTGGCTTTTGATGAACTGACTGCATTTGTTTAGGCATAGGAGCCTTCTTTTTAGGAATTGTTTTTTCTCTATTTAAAGGGTATTCTTCCGTTGTATTTCCATGTTCGTCTACAACAATTTCTTTCACTTCGTATCCTAGTAAATAATCCATTACTTTTCGTACAAAACCCATTTTTATCACTCTTTCTATCAGACTATCTTACTTCGTTTAGCCTCTTATACCGCAGTGCTGCGATATCTACAAAAAGCTATCCATGCATCCTTTATTTACCTTTGGCCTCAAAGTATTCTCTGAGATGGATATATATACTATCTTTTCATTTATCATTCTATCACGTATGCTTGAACTCTTACTATAAAATCTACTATTTTGCTTCCCTTATTTATACAGTAAAATTCCTCTTTGCAAAAATATTTTTTTGCGTCTAGTTAGCACTCATAATTAAACGCGAAAAAAGCCACTAGTATATACTAGTGGCTTTTAATTTTATCAAACCTTTTTAAGAATTGACAATTGCTTTTCAGCAACTGTAACGCTTTGAAATATACGTGTAAAAAAACATCATGCTTTTGCCCTATAAATCAGTATCGCACTCTGCTTTTATGCTTGAAAAGGTTGACCTACTTCATATTTGTCTTCAAGTACTAGAATTCCTTTTTCTTGAGGAGCGTTCGGAAGCGCCAGCTCTTTAGCAGAGCAAATCATACCTGAAGAAGGCACACCGCGCAGCTCTGCATCTTTAATGATCATACCACTTGGCATAACCGCTCCTACTTTTGCTACCACGACTTTTTGACCTGCGTCTACATTTGGTGCTCCACACACAATTTGAAGTGTTTCTGTGCCAACATCTACTTTACAGATGTTCAGCTTATCTGCATTTGGATGCTTTTCTTTTTCTTGAACGTATCCCACTACAAATTTAGGAGATAAATCCACTTCAAGTTTACCTTCAAAACCGCTTTCGCTAAGTACACGATTTACTTCTTCGACCATTTCTTCTGTTAATTTAAGAGAACCATTTCCCTCTACTTTTAACTTAGAAGAAGCATGAAAGATGTTATAGCCAGCTGTTGTATTTAATTTTTGATCAAAGATACGCACAACGTCGCCTTTTGTTTCAAACGTGCGATTTTCAATTGCGATATCTTCTAGCTTGACGATTAATGTATCGCCGATACCTTCTTTATTATAAAAAAGATTCATAATTAGTCCCGTCCTTTACTGCGATTTTTTCCTAGAATAAAAATAGGTTCTAGCTCACCGTTTTCGTATAAAAATGAAAGAGCTGTGATGGGTACACGTCCACTTGCAAAAAAGCTCATGGTCATTTGCGCAAGAATATCATAACCCGTTTCGTTTTGGATATCAGCTAGAATCAGCACATCTTGATGAGGTACTGCTACAGCCATTGTGCCCGAAACACTAGAAGCAAAATCTTGCAAAAATGCCTCGTTAAGAATTCGGCTTGCATCGTATCCATCGTTCTGATTTACAAAATAAAAGTCATTGCCTGCTACCGTATCTTTTTTATGTGAAATCGGCAAAGAGCGAAGATTAAATTTAGCCATTTCCCGCACTGCGGATAGATCTAAATTTTCCTTACGAATTAGTTTCTCATCTAATAGACGATATGTATTGCCTAAATCAAGCGCATAATAAATGCGTGTTTCAGCTGTATGTTCATCATAAATCAACGGCACGTCTTCATTCGATTTATCTGGAAAAGACGTTGAGCGAATAACTGGATAAATGCGCTTTTCTTTTCCCGTTACTTGCTGTTCATCGTTCATAACACGAAGAGCTTCTTTTATATAATATACCATTTCATCTAGAGCCGCTTCCTTTTTTTCTTCCCATTTTGCAATTAGCCCAGGTAAAGAAATGGTTACACCTTTTTTCGTTTCCTGATGTTCAACGCGCAGCGTATCTTTTTCACGATCAAATAAAAATGACCAATCCGCACCCGTTAATCGCTCTTCTAGTAGTTTTCTCATCTTTTGACTATTCATTTTCGCCATATTTACGCCTCCTTTTCTCATTTTTATGTATGAAGACTGATAGCTGTAGATCGCTATCAGTCTTCACTTTATTTATGCATTTAAGCCGTTAATAAACTCTTCAATTTCTTCTTTTGTTTTACGGTCTTTGCTGACAAAACGCCCTGTTTCTTCTCCGTTGCTGTAACCAACAAAGCTTGGAATTCCAAAGATGCTTAATTCTGCACAAAGATCGATAAAGTCGTCGCGGTCGACATAGTGAAATGTATACTCGCTATGATTCGCCTCAATTTCTGGAAGCACGGGCTCGATTACTCGGCAATCTGGGCACCAGTCTGCTGAAAACATCATGATATGTTTTCCTTCTTTAATGATTTCTTTGTATTGTTCAATTGTTTGCATTTTTTCCATTTTTCTTTCCTCCACTTTTTCTTTTACTTTCGTATTTAAACGGCTAAAGCCCTATACATTATTTAATCCTTCTACATCAAAACATAGTATATGAGTTGTTGCAACTATCATACACTGATGCTTTTCTATTATAAAGGGTTACAAAGAAATTTCCTATTGAACAGCTTGATTTGTCCTAAAATCAAGCTGTCCTTTTAGCATTAAAACAACCTGATAAAACATAGCGGTCCGATCTAAATTCCCATTGGTGAAAATACCGATTGCTCCTTCTTTTTTTCGAATATTCTTTTGGTTTGTATACACTTCCATAGCTTCGGCTAATTCTTTTTTATCATGACGAAGCATACCAGCTACCGCTTCAGGAAGCCGAATACGAGCCCCTCCACCTAAAATCGGTTCAAGATCCTTAGAGGTAACAAGACTTCCCCAATTGCAAAGGAATAAGCCATGAGGCGTTTCCTGCACCCCTCCTTCAAGCCCAATACCAATATCAGCACCTGTCTCTTTCACAGCAGCACGCGCGCGATTAACCGCTCCTTGGATGGTTTCTTCGTCAGAAAAAGGCTGTGGCGACACCCCGGACTGCACGGCTGCCTCTACATATGTAAAAGTATCTCCAAATACTTTTTTTACTGCATTTACTTTTGCTGGATTTTTCGTTCCGATTGCAATTTTCATTTTTTTCTCCTGTCATTATGAAACAAAGCAACCGCAAAAGCAGCTGCTTTGTTCTTTTTTATCCGTTTTGCTTAATCGTATCGAGCGTTGTTTGGTCTGTAGAACGTACAAGTTTGACTAGTAATTCTTTTGCAGCTGCATAGTCATCTACATGAATCATAGAAGCATGAGTATGAATATAACGTGAACATACGCCGATGACCGCAGAAGGAACTCCATTATTAGAAGTATGAACGCGCCCTGCATCCGTACCTCCTGGAGAAACAAAGTATTGATAAGGGATGCTGTTTGTCTCAGCTGTATCTAAAATAAATTCTCTCATTCCTCTATGTGTGACCATCGTACGGTCAAAGATACGAAGTAATACGCCTTTTCCTAATTGTCCAAACGCATTTTTGTCGCCTGATGTATCGTTAGCTGGACTAGCATCTAGTGCATAAAACAAATCCGGTTTAATCATATTCGCAGCTGATTGAGCACCGCGAAGCCCTACTTCTTCTTGCACAGTAGCTCCAGAATATAAGATATTTGGCAATTTTTCATTTTTTACTTCTTTTAATAATTCAATCGCAAGTCCGCACCCATAGCGGTTATCCCATGCTTTCGCCAGTATTTTCTTTTCATTTGCCATTGGCGTAAACGGACAAATCGGTACAATTTGATCGCCAGGACGAATGCCCATTTCTGCTGCTTCCTGCTTACTATCTGCGCCCACATCAATCATCATATTTTTAATGGCCATTGGCTTGTTGCGCTGTGATTCGTCTAATAAATGAGGAGGGATAGAAGCAATTACGCCGGTGATAGGACCTTTTTTTGTAACAACATGTACGCGTTGAGCTAGCAGTACTTGACTCCACCATCCTCCTAGAGTTTGAAAACGAAGCATTCCTTTATCTGTTACAGACGTAACCATAAATCCTACTTCGTCCATATGTCCCGCTACCATTACTTTAGGACCTTTTTCCTCATTATAGCGAACGCCGAATAAACTTCCTAACCCATCTTGAATGACTTCATCTACAAGGGGTTCAATTTGCGAGCGCATAAATGAACGTACTTGATGTTCGTTTCCAGCGGCACCTGGTAACTCCGTTAATGTTTTAAATAGAGATAGCGTTTCATTGTTCATATATACTCTCCTTTATGTATCATTTTCTTTATTGTATCGAAAACCGGAAATAGTTGCTAGTTCGGTCCTTCTCTTCTACAACTCAACTTAACAAAGCATTCGACAATTTGATATAATGATGAAAACATATCCTTAAAAAGCAGGTGAATAACGTGAAATGGACTCAACTAATAGCAGGAGCTGCAGTCGGATTTGCAAGCGCTTATATTCTTCAAAAAAGAAAGTCGTCAATTTCCTCATCGGAAGCCCTTACGATTGTTAAAAGCGCTTTTAAACAAAATGGGGCAATCGATGGCTCATGGATTGAAACAACGACTAAAGTCATTCAAAAACATGGTCTCTCTTTTTATGGTTATACAGGTGGAATTATCAGAACACGTGATGCAAAACAGGAACATTACGAGTTTTTCATTGATAAAAAAAGCGGTTCTATTATTGAATTGACGCTGAATGCACCCGTTTAATTTCGTCAACTATTTCTCCTTTGTTATCCCATTTTACAGCTCGATAAAAAGCATCATGATAAAAACTTAGCCAAGCTTGACTCTCATAGGCATAAGCTAACCACTGCTGCTTTTGTTCAATCGAAGTCATTGGATAATCATCATATGCCATTACCCATAAGACATTTTGATGTGCATGTGTTGGCAAAAGATCGCCCATGTGCACTAAGATGTCATTGTTTCCTTTTAATACAACTACAGCATGACCATCGCTGTGACCTCCGGTATGATGAACCGTTACTCCAGGCACAATTTCATCTTTATCGCTAAATGTTATTACTTGATGCTGAATAAATTCCCAATTTTGTTTCCAATACGTATTTTTAGAACGTATATTAGGATTTCTCATCTCATTCCATTCGATCTCACTAACAAAGATTTCTGCATTCGGAAAAGCAGAGGAAAAATGTCCGTTGCTGCCTTTTGTTAAGCCTGACACATGATCAAAGTGAAGATGCGTCATAATGACATGAGTAATATCTTCGCACGTAAACCCTAACTTTTGTAAATCTTCAGCAATAAATGATTCTTCTGTTACACCAAAATGACGCTTTTTTTTCTCATCCAACATACCATTCCCTATACCTGCATCAATTAACATGAGGTGTTTTTCAGTTTGAACGAGCAAAGGATCAGTCCTCATTGGAATTCGATTTCCTTCTGAGATAGGATATTTTTTTGTCCAAAGCTCTTTTGGAACAACACCAAACATTGCTCCTCCGTCTAAATGATTATTCCCTCCACGAAGCCATGTCACTTTTAATTCGCCTATTGTTAACGTTTCCATTTTACACCTCCATTATATTCCTTTTTATTTTATCACTATCTCCTTCTCTTTTTGAACAAAAAAAGACTGAGGAACTCAGTCTTTTTCGTTCAGGTATTTTACTTCACAGCGATAAATACGGCTGCCTTTTTGTGAAAATTTCTCTTCATATTCCGTCATAACATTGCCTTCAAAATCGCTTTTATGCAAATCTAAGCTAATGTATTTGAGAAGAAGCCCATATTCTGAAAAGCTTGTCAATGAATATTCAAATAGCCCTTGATTATCTGTTTTAAAGTGAATTTCTCCACCATCAACCAGCAGGTTTTCATACATGCTTAAGAACGTTTTGTATGTTAAACGGCGTTTGGCATGTCTCTTTTTTGGCCATGGATCAGAGAAATTGAGGTAAACGCGATCCACGTCATTTTTTGCAAAAAACTCACTAAGGTGGTTAGCATCTACATTCAACAGCTTTAAATTTGGAAGCTCTTCTTCAATCAATCGTTCTAGAGCACTTAAGATGACACTTTCATACATTTCAATTCCAATATAGTTGATATGCGGATTTTGTTTAGCCATCCCTACTAAAAATTGGCCTTTTCCTGTTCCTACTTCAATATGAAGAGGATTTTCGTTTCCAAAAACCTCTTTCCAGTTCCCTTTATACTCTGCTGGGTTTGGAACCACGTATTGGGGATTTTCAGCAATTTTATCTTTTGCCCAAGGTTTGTTTCGTAATCTCATGTTGCACCTCTTTAATGTATTTTGACGCATTGAAAATGTCGGTTATTCGAAACAACCGACATTCTCATGCATAATTGTGTTTAGATAGAAAAAAATAAGAGCATCATACGAGAAAGGATGATGCTTAATGCCTTTAAATGCCGAACACCAAATGAATATATTAAAAGATATTTTATCTAATCATCAAAGTGATTGCTGCGGAACGGTTGCGGAATGTGAACAGGTTGAACGTTTAATTCAATCAATGTTAGCAAAAGGATACGCTAGCACAGACGTACAAGCAACACTACAAAACGTGTATAAATACACGCAAGATGCAAAAAGTGCTGCTCATTTAGACGAACATATTCAAACCAATCAACAAAATTTATCACAATGGGTCCAAGAACTATCTACCTTGTCATAATCTTTGCTACTGTGCTTGAATGTCGTCGACGAGCAAAATCCGAAGATATTCAAGCCAGTAATTCATTTCAGAATGTTCATTTTTCGAACGATGCCATTCAATGAATAAAATGGTTTGACTTATCACATACCACTTCATTCTCTTTTTCAAGTTCTCGGTTAGTTCAACCCCATAATGCTCAAGCCATTCTTCCCACTGAGATGGATTGATGTACCAATAAAGCAATAAACCTAAATCAATAGCAGGATCTGCAATCATCGCTCCGTCCCAGTCGATTAAATATAGCTGCGTATTCTCTCCAAGCATCCAGTTATTGTGGTTCACATCACAGTGACACACAACATATTTATCTGTCTGAACGGACGGAAGCTCTGCTTGTAAATAACTGATTCCCTGCTCTACAATACTTTCTTTTTGAAGTCGCTCGTCCACATTCTCTACAATATCGGCTAGCACGTCTTCGGGAAGAAGCGGTGTTTTCCCCAACCTTTTCAACATATCTAATAACTCGTTTGAATGATGAATTTTACTAAGCAATTCTGTCACTCGACTCGAATTCATATCTTTTGGTTTTAATTCTCGACCATCTAGCCAGTGCTGAGCTGTGATCACATCTCCATTTTCCATTCGTCTTGTCCACACGAGCTTCGGTACAATTCCTTCAGCTGACAATACTGCTAAAAAAGGTGATGAATTACGCTTTAAAAAAAGCTTTCGGTCTTGAAATTTTGCAAAATAAGCTTCTCCTGTCGCTCCGCCAGCAGGAGTAATTTCCCATTCGCTTCCTAATATATCTTCCAACCAATTCACCTTCAATTTCAACACACACATTTCGTTTAAAAATTTCACTCAATAAAGCAATCTATTAAGACATCATGACGTTATTTTCTTAGTAAATAAAAAAGACGGCTATTGAGGATATGTATCAATAGCCATCCTTTATAAATATTATCTCCATCATACTTTTTTCGTCAAGTGGTTGAAGACAATAATTACGTTTGAAATAAAATAAGAACGCTAAGCTTTGAAACGTTTATAGCATTATCCTCTATAGTAGGATACCCATTTTTATATACTTTACAATGATCAAGTGCTATTTTCCATGGTCCTTCTGGCAAAACTACTTTTTGTTCCATTAGGCCTTGATTAAAAAACACAATAATATTCTTCCACGGACCGTAAGCCAATACGTTTGATAAGCAATAGCCAATAACGGATTGCGGCGTATTTAGGAAAGAGACATGCTGCCTAATCGCTGAAGCATCTCCCAAGCGAAATGCACCGTGCTGTTTGCGAATACGAATCAGCTCTTGAACCCAATTCACGTCAGGAGAAAATTTGATCCGTCGATTCCAATCAAGTGCATTAATATCATCGGGTGAATTATAGCTGTTCTCTACGCCTTGTTTAGTGCGGTAAAACTCTTGACCACTATGAAGAAACGGTATGCCTTGCGAAAGAAGTACAATAGCAGTAGCAAGTCGGTGACGACTTCTACGAGTGTCTTCGTCTTCTTCTCCATTTGAATTCGTTAACTTATCCCACAGCGTATGATTATCATGTGATTCAACGTAATTAACTGATTGTGCTGGATTTATAAATAAAGCCCGGCTGTCTTCTTTATCCAGAATGCTCCCCGCTATCACAGATTGCACGGTCTCTTTTTGATGAATATTTCCGCTGATAAAACCTTTTTCATATACATCAAACGTGCTTCCTTTTACAGAATCTCGAAAGCGATCATTAAAATAGCCGATTTGAGGCGTTTGGCGGGCATTCGCCATAATTGCTTTTTGATTATAGGGAAGAGGAGTATTTAAATCCCAGCCTTCGCCAAACACCAAAATAGTAGAATCAATTTCATTTATTTTTTCCCGAATGATGTTCATCGTTTCTATATCTAAAATCCCCATGAGGTCAAAGCGAAGCCCATCAACGTCGTACTCTTTTATCCAAAACAATACTGAATCGATAATAAACTTTTGCGCCATTTTCCGTTCAGAAGCAAAATCATTTCCTACTCCCGTCCCGTTCGAAGGCATCCCAAACTCATCATGTCGAAAATAATAGCCCGGAACAATTTTTTCAAAAGGTGATTCCTCTCGTACAAATACGTGATTATAAACTACATCTATAATAACACGGAATCCCTGTTGATGAAGTGTTGATATTAATTGTTTCACTTCAGCAATACGAGTGGCAGGATTTGAAGGGTCAGCGGAGTAGCCTCCTTCTGGTACATTAAACAACAATGGATTATACCCCCAATTATAAGAAGCATGAGGGTTTAATTCATCTACTCCGCCAAAGTCGTTAATAGGAAGAAATTCAAGGTGGGTCACTCCTAGCTCTTTTAAATAATGAAGACCTGTTGTTTTGCCTGGCTGCCCGCTTGATTGAGTAACAGCTAGGTACGTGCCTTTTTTTTCCATCCCGCTTGAAGGGTGAATAGAAAAGTCGCGAACGTGCATTTCGTAAATAACGGCATCCGTTGGCTGAAGGAAAGGTGGCTTTTCATGGGGATGAACATAAACTGTATGAAGATTTATCAGAACTCCATATTCACTATTTGCTGTAGCTGCAACGGCATAAGGATCCACCGCTTCATTTGTCCGGCCGTTTACATCTATTAAAAATCGATAATAATACCCTTCTTTATCTAAGGGAAGTTTCTTTTCCCATACGCCTTTTCTTTGACGAGCCATGACGTACAGTTCTTCTTTGCCGCTGTTTGCATGTATTAATTTTAAAATCACTGCTGATGCAGTCGGGGCCCAAATTTTTATCATAATATGATCTGAATAAAAGGCTGCACCCAAATCATTTTGATTATAATAAAATCTCTCATCAAACTCTTTGGTTCGTATAACAGCCCCTACCTGCAGCGGAACTTTCTCTCCGTAATTATCACAGATAACGTACGACTGTCCAATTTCTATGCTACCTTCAACCTTGCCTTCATATTTGATAAAACCTTCTAATTCATGTACGTTTTCAATAGAGATGGTCTCATGCATTTGTGTACTTTTAATCACAAAAAAATCAATTTGACCTTCATGATAAGAAGTTGGAACTAAAAGAGTAATACGATCTATTTGATCTAAATAAGCTTGAAACTTATTATCACCAGTCATCCTTTTCTCCTCCTTATGCCAATTACCTCTTTAGTAGCATTATATGTAGTAAACGCAAAAACGAAAGCACTTTCATAGCTTGAATGTTCGTATTATTCACCTGCTTCGAATTCCCGGCCAAAATAAATACTCTGGCTGTGTTCGAGCAATACTTGAGCTGCTTTCATCTGCTTAAACTTTAAAGGTGCTTTAGATTTCCTAAGTTCATAAAACCACTCTTCGTACTTTCTAGCATCTACAAATTCAACCTGATAAGGCTCCGCAGCGTAATCAATATATCCATTTCTGCTCAGTAATATTTTCTTTACGTTATGTTCAATATCGTGAGTACGATAGATGCTTCGGACAATTTGCTCCGTTCGATTTAACCCAATTAAAGGATTTAATATCTTTTTTTGATCTCTTCCTCTTAACTCTGTCCAAAAATTTTCTTTTGAATACTGAAAAACAGCGCTTTTATATGTTTCTATTAAACAAATACAGAGGGTTTCCGTTGGAGTAACAATAACGATATCTCCTTCTACCGGAGCTTTATTAATCATGAAAACAGGCTTGTACATCACGAGACACGTATCAGGAAAGCGCTGAATAAAATAACGGAGAGCTTCATCATGGTAATATTTACGATCTGCTTGTGAGAACTCAAATAAAGTGGATGTAGCCCATTTCATTTGAAGATCAAATACATTTTCTAAAAACAATATTTTCAAGTCTTCCGCTGTTTGTGGAAGAGTTGTGAACCTCAATAGCTCTTGATTTTCCACGCTATCGCTAGAGAACGCTTCTTCCACTTCACACGTTTCTTTTTTTCTTGTAAACCGCTCTTTTGCCTTTTGCAAAAATGAACGTTGATCTTTCGTTTCTTCTTGTACAGGCGGCTCATGTAATAGCCCTTCTTCAAATAATTGCTTTGCTTTCTTCCAATTATGCTTTTTTAAGTGATTAAACTGAGACGTGTAGTGATAAACGTCTTTTTCATAACGGGAAATATAATCCTGCACCTTAAGTAGCTGCGCCACGTTTACATCAATCCCCTAATTAAAATTCCTCTAAAACTTTGTTCGCCGATGATTTCTCTATTATCATCGGCGTTTTCTTTCCTTTGATAAGAGCGATTTTTAAATAACCGCTCTCCATGCTTGTATGTTCATATGCTACTGTGACTGCAAGGAAAAAGATAGTATTTTTTTATATTTAGGTTTGCTAGCAGGATGAACTTCAAAAAGGGCAAACGAACTTACTTGAAACTGTTCTACAATCGACGTTTGCTTTAACTGTTCTTCCAAAAGTCCGGCTTCCCCTCCCCACTTCTTTGCAATCGTAATATGAGGACGATAAGGACGTTTTTCGTACAGGCCGCTTAGATCTTCCCATACGGCCTGTATATCCCTTTGCAGATTCATAAGCTTATCATTTGGCCTAAGGCTTACATAAAGCACTCTAGGCTTGTTATACGCACCGAACACATCGTACTGACCTGTCTGCAGCGAAAAACTTGAATGACGGGAGGCTACTTCTTTTAAGCGCGTAATCAGCTTTTCCTTTTTGTCATCTAAAAACCCTAAAAATTGTAGCGTTATATGATAATCGTCAGAGTATGTCCATTGTTTGAAAGGAAAAGGTATTAATTCCTTTGCCCAATTTTCTGCCTGATGTGCAATGGATACAGGCACGTTGATTCCAATAAAATAATGTTTATCGCCTTTCATCAAATCTCTCCTTTTCTTTTTATTATCTTTCCCCAATTGGTTATGTTCAAAAAGAGCTAGATCTATTTTAAAGGTTTTTTCGGATGAAATAGAGAGGTTTTTCTGAAAATTTGTCATGTGCTTAAAAAATAAGAATTTGTGTTATCATAGAAACAATACAGAGAATTTTTATAAGAAAAGGATGAGAAAAATGAAAGTTGTTAACAATATGGCTGATTTGATTGGAGAGACACCTCTTGTTAAGTTGAATCGTCTTCAACCTGCAGATGGAGCATCCGTTTACTTAAAACTAGAGTTTTTTAATCCAAGCGGTAGTGTGAAAGACCGTGCTGCTTTTAATATGATCGTGGAAGCTGAAAAAGCAGGCTTGCTCAATGAAAATTCTACTATTATTGAACCAACGAGCGGAAATACAGGTATTGGCTTAGCAATGAATGCAGCGGCAAGAGGTTATCGTTCTATTTTAGTTATGCCAGATACCATGACTCAAGAACGAATTAACTTGTTAAAAGCATATGGTGCTGAAGTTGTTCTAACACCGGGCGATGAGAAAATGCCAGGAGCAATTCGCAAGGCAGAAGAGCTTACAAAAGAAATTCCAAATGCATTTATGCCCATGCAGTTTGAAAATAATGCAAACCCTGACGCTCATCGAAAAACGACTGCTAAAGAAATTATCGAGGCAATGAACGAGTTAGGCAAAGACCTATCTGCTTTTGTTGCTACTGCTGGAACAGGCGGAACGATTACAGGAACTGGTGAAGTACTAAGAGAAAACTACCCAAATATGACCGTTCATGTTGTGGAACCAGCCGGGTCTCCTGTATTATCTGGAGGAAGACCTGGGAAGCACAAGCTTGTAGGAACAAGCCCTGGATTTATTCCTGATACGCTTAATGTAGATGTTTACGACGAAATTTCAAAAATTAAAGATGAACAAGCCTACGATATTACGCGACGCTTGGCTTCTGAAGAAGGAATTTTAGTCGGTCCTTCATCTGGCGCTGCGTGCTATGCTGCTATCGAGGTAGCCAAAAAATTATCTCCTGATCAAGTGGTCGTATGTATTGCGTGCGATACAGGTGAACGTTATTTATCAAGTGACCTGTTCTCATTTGAATAATAAAAAAGCGAACGCAAAGGCGTTCGCTTTTTTTATTTAGCTAATTCGTAAATAGCCTGTGCATAAATAGCTGTTGCACGAAGTAAATCTTCAATTACCATGTACTCGTCTTTTTCGTGTGCTACTTCTTCACGGCCTGGGAAAAGAGGTCCAAATGCCACACCCGCTTCCAATGCTCTGGCATACGTTCCTCCTCCAATTGAAATAAGTGTAGGTTCTTCATTTGTTTGTTCTTGGTAAACCTTTTGAAGCGTTTGAATAAGCTCATGTTTTTGATCGACATGATGTGGTTTAGAATCTGTAAAATGTTTGATGGTCATTTGATAAGATTTACTTTTTTCTTTAATCGTATCAATAATATTGTCAATATGAGCTGATACAGGATAGCGAATGTTTAAACCAAAGTGCCCCGCTTCTTCTTGATTGTAAGACATGATTCCAACATTTATCGTTAAATCACCCGTGACCTCATCTTTGCGATTTAAGCCCATTTTTTCTCCTAGTGCATCTTGGACTAAATACGCATTTGCATAACCTACAAACTGATTAGCTTGTTCATCAAGTTCTAATGTGTGTAAAAAGCGAAGAAGCATAAGTCCAGCATTTTTCCCTTTATCAGGCACACTGCCATGTGCTGAAACGCCTTCTAAAGTAAGTGTGTATACACCGCTCTTTTCTGTTATTGAACCTTTTAAAGACTGATCCTTTAAAAATTGATCATATTTATTTTTAATATCCGTTTCACTATGGAATTCAAGAACAGCTGTTGCAAGATCAGGAACCATATTGTAGCGTCGCCCAGAGACAAATGATGTAAGCTGAATGCTTCCTTTTGTTCCTTCAAGTGGCTGCTGGCGAATTTCTACGTCTGTAATGCCTTTTTCAGCAAAAATGATAGGAAAATCGGCATCGGGCGCAAACCCCATAGTTGGCATCTCTTCATGATTGAAGTAGTGGTCCACACATCTCCAGTCACTTTCTTCATCCGTTCCAATGATCATTCGAACCCGTTTAGATAGAGGAAGCCCTAAATCTTTCACAATTTTCATTGCATAATAAGCAGCCATCGTCGGGCCTTTGTCATCGATTGCTCCTCTAGCAAAAATTTTCCCGTCTTTTATTTCACCGCCGTATGGATCAACCGACCACCCGTCTCCTTCAGGAACAACGTCTACGTGACAAAGAATGCCAAGAAGGTCTTTCCCTTCTCCTGCTTCAATATGACCTGCATATCCGTCTACGTTCTTGACGGAAAACCCGTCATTTTTTCCTTTATTTAAAAGAAAGTCAAGCGCTTGAGCAATTCCAGGTCCAAATGGCTCTTCTTGTTTTTCTGTGCTTGTCAAAACACTTTTAATTTGTAAAAAACGCTGCGTCTCAGCTAGAATTTCAGCTTCTCTTTTTTGAACTTCCTCTTTCCAATTAATTGCCGTCATCTGTTTGTCTCCTTTTCCTGCTTTTACAGATTGTATCTATCATTACTATTGGTAAATTTAACTTTATCATACCTTTATATAGAAAGAAATAATTGTCTCTTTCCTTTCATATCAAAGGTTTACAGAGTCAAAATTCCGGGAAATAAATTGTAGGCACAATCGATAAAAACGGATTCTATTTGTTTATTGTTTACATATACTATAAAAAATGTGCAAATAGAGGAAGGAGATGTTACGAAAGGATTACATATTTATATCATTTTTTGTAAATATTGTGTTAATTTGCGTTTTCTCTTTTATTTTTCTGTCGATTTTGTGTACAATAAGAATAAGGACTGAAATAGTGCTTGACATCTCAGAGTTATAAAGAAGTTGTGCCTTACGAAAAACGAATAAGGAAGTGGTTTTTTGAAACCTTCAACTAATCGAATGCTAACTCGTATCAAATCGGTCTATATGTTCATTTGTAAAAATGGAACAGTTACAACGCAAGAGCTCGTAGACGAATTTGGTATTACACCAAGAACCATTCAGCGTGACTTGAATGTGTTAGCATATAATGATTTAGTTCGCAGCCCAAGTCGCGGTACATGGACGACTACGCAAAAGAAGGTCAAGATGTCATCCTAGTAAGTTTATTTCAAGGGTAGTAAGTGATTTATATATAGAGATAAAATTCTACGCAGTAGAAAGTCAAGACTTGGACGAGTGCATAGTCCCCCGCTCCATTTGCACGTCAAGCAGAGTTGGTACTCGTTTAAGTGCTTTAACGTGAAATGTTTCACTTGTCTAACAAAGTGGACAAAAAAAGGAACCATTTTAGACTTAGGTTCCTTTTTCTTTCGCCTCTTCTTAGGCATTTGATTTTTGCAATAAAGCTAGTTCTTCTTCCGTTAACTCCCTATACTCTCCTAAATCTAACGACTCGTCTAACAGCAAAGCTCCCATAGATAAACGTTTTAAATACGTTACTTTTTTTCCTCTTGCTTCAAACATACGCTTCACTTGATGAAATTTCCCTTCAACGATCGTTAATTCAATTTCTGATTCCACACCGCTTGTTAGTATCTTTAACTCTGCTGATTTTGTTACATATCCATCATCAAGAGTGACACCTTGTCTAAATGCTTCAGCATCTTCTTCAGTCACCGGTGCATTAATTTTTGCAAAATATGTTTTAGGAACGTGTTTTTTAGGAGATAGCAGCTGATGTGCAAGCTGACCGTCATTCGTCAGCAGCAAGAGCCCTTCTGTATCTTTATCTAAACGCCCTACCGGAAATGGGTCATACACAGCATCGTCAAGTTCAAGTAAGTCCAAAACTGTTTCATGAAGAGAATCTTCTGTTGCTGATATGACGCCTTGAGGCTTATGAAGCATAAAGTAAACAAATTCTCGGTAAGAAACGGCTTCGCCATGCACAGTGATTTCTTGTTCATCTGGATTAACGTGGACCTTAGCATCTTTAACTGCTGAACCGTCTACCTTAACAGCTCCAGTCTTTAAAAGACCTTTAACTTCTTTTCGGCTTCCGTACCCAATGGTAGAAAGCAATTTATCCAAACGCATGTAATATCCTCCTCTTTTTTGAAAAGAAGATGACTCTAACGAGTCATCTTCTTACTTAGGCACTGCGCTGTTTATTTCGGCGCAGTATCTTTCTTTCAATTGCACCAGTTACCCTCGCTCCCATTACTTTTTCAAGCAGGCTTGAACGATAAGTAATAATAAAGTAAATAAGGCCGCCTACTGCTGCTCCTATAATTGTAATAACAGTGGCAGAGAATCGTCCTGGCGTTGTAAACAGACCAATCACTGCTGCGACAAATTTTACGCTGATTCCCATAATCGCAACAAAGATGAGAATAAGCACAGAGCGTTTTATAAACTCACTGTAGTTATATTTTGCGTGTTTTTGAATAAGCGCAAACATATAAACAAGAGATACGATATAGCCTAGTGCAGTCGCTAAAACTGAACCAATCTCGTGGAACATAAGAATAAATGGAACGTTCACGACAATTTTCACAATCAATCCAAATAATAGACTTAAAACAGCATATTTTTGTTTGTTGATGCCTTGTAAAATAGCTCCATTCACCGTAAAAAATGAGAACAATAAAGCTACCGGTGCATAGTAAAGCAAGACATTTCCACCCGCATCCGATGCATCTGTTCCAAAGAAAAACGTATAGGCTGGGCCAGCTAAAGCCATTAATCCTACAGATGCTGGCAGCACAAGAAACATAATCGTTTGATATGTTTGGTCAATTTGCTTTTGCAGTACGTTATAATCTTTATTCACAAAGGAACGTGTAATCGTTGGTACAAGAGTCAAACCGAACGCAGTAGCTAATGAAACGGGAATCATCACAAGCTTTGGAACATAAGACTGAACAATTCCGTTCATTGACTCTGCTATTTCTTTTTGTCCAGCCGCTACCATTGCACGGTTAAATGTGAATTGGTCCACATACTGATAAAGCGGAATAGCCAAGCTGACAAAGACATATGGCAATGAATACGTAAGCAGCTCTTTAAAAATGGATACGGTAGAAATACGCGTAGGCGTTACCGTCTGCTCGTTCACCATTTTATCGAGATAAGGCTTTCGTTTTTTCCAGTACCAAATTAATACAGCCAGTCCAGCAAGAGCTCCTACAAAAGCCCCCATCGTAGCAAATCCAACGGCTAATGCAAGACTTCCATGGACAACTTTGATGACGATATAGGTAGATGCCAATAAAAAGACAACCCGCACAAGCTGTTCAACTACTTGTGAAACAGCTGTTGGTCCCATAGACTGGTGACCTTGGAAAAATCCTCGCATTAAACTCATCATCGGTACTACAATTAACGCAACACTAACCATTCGCATAACCATTACTACATCTTCTAAGGAGTTATTTAAATCAGAACCTCCCAGTGTAATTCTAGACATAACAGGAGCTAACGAATATAAAAGTAAAAATGCAAGTATTCCTGTGACAAGCATTAATTTCATGCCGGCCCGGTACATTCTTCTACTCGTATAGTAATCACCGAGTGCATTATATTTTGATACAAATTTCGATACGGCCATTGGCATACCGGCTGTAGCAATACTTAAATAAATAGCATATTGGTTATATCCGTAACCAAACAGTGCTCCCCCTACGGTTCCAACAAGGATCGCAAATGGAAATAAATAAATCATTCCCAAGATTCGGGATACATAAGTGCCAAGCGTTAGCACAAAGGTCCCTCTTAACAATTTTGAATCAGACATACGTTTGCCTCCGATACTTAATGTTACATACTGATAATAATGATAGAATTGAAAAGAAGCAAGTGACAGTATACACTAAGAAAGGTCTTATACTCACTCGCACTCGTCAACAAACTAAAAAAACAAAGACTATAGCCCATTTTATCCAATGTTGAGAGATTTGTCAGTGAACAAACTAAAATTTTTTAAGAATAGACAGGTTGGTGAAAGTATGATATATGATGTAGTCGTAATCGGAGGAGGACCTTCTGGTTTGATGGCATCGATTGCAGCTGGTGAGTCAGGTGCAAACGTATTATTAATTGATAAAGGCAATAAACTTGGACGAAAGCTTGCCATTTCTGGAGGCGGACGCTGTAATGTGACAAACCGTCTTCCCATTGATGAACTTATTAAACACATTCCAGGAAACGGACGCTTTTTATACAGTGCGTTTTCTGTTTTTAATAACGAAGATATCATCTCTTATTTTGAAGGCCTTGGAATTAAATTAAAAGAAGAAGATCACGGCCGTATGTTTCCGGTCAGCAATAAAGCGCAATCTGTTGTTGACGCATTAATTAGCGAACTTCACCGTCTTCGTGTGACAATTCGCACAAACACAGCCGTTAAACGCGTACACTATGAGAACAACACCGTGAAAGAAGTTGTGCTTCAAAACGGGGAAGCAATCCAAACGAAAAGCGTTGTGATTGCAGTAGGTGGAAAATCAGTACCTCATACAGGTTCCACAGGAGACGGTTATCAATGGGCAAAAGATGCGGGGCATAAAATTACTGAACTTTACCCAACAGAAGTTCCTATTACATCTAGCGAACACTTTATTAAAACCAAAACGCTTCAAGGTCTATCGCTTCGCAATGTAGGACTAAGCGTGCTTAATAAAAAAGGGAAGCCTGTCATTACTCATCAAATGGATATGATTTTCACTCACTTTGGCATCTCTGGCCCTGCCGCTCTTCGCTGCAGCCAATATGTTGTTAAAGAGTTAAAGAAACAAAAAAGCAATACTGTTCAAATGTCTCTTGATTTATTTCCTAGCCAAAACGACGAAGATATTTTCCAAAAATTAGTTAAAACAACAAAAGAAGAGCCGAAAAAAGCAATTAAAAATGTCTTAAAAGGTTTTGTATCTGAACGCTATCTATTGTTTTTACTCGAGCAAGCAAGCATTGATAGCCAAGCGCTAACAGGACAGCTTCAGCATGAGAAACTGAGAGAATTTGCAAGACTGTGCAAACGATTTGAATTTGCTGTAAACGGCACGCTTTCTTTAGAAAAAGCATTCGTCACAGGAGGCGGCGTATCTGTTAAAGAAATTCACCCAAAAGAAATGTCTTCGAAATTTATGCAAGGCCTTTACTTCTGCGGGGAAATTCTTGATATCCATGGATACACTGGAGGATACAATATCACTTCTGCTCTTGTAACAGGCCGTTTGGCTGGAAGTAATGCAGGAGAATTTGCAACAAGCCTAGCATAATATGCTAGGCTTTATACATAACCATGGCTGAAAAACAGTACACCTGCTCATCACGATCAACATCCACTGTCACTTGGTATTTAATATCAACGACGTCTTCATCCTCTAGTTTCCGTAAAAATCGGTTCACCGCAAATTCTAAATCTTTTTCATGCTCTTTATCAAACATTTTTACTTGTATCACAGCTTCTACCACCTTGTCCTATCAAATTTGTTTCAATCAGAATGGACTGTTTCTCTTGATGATGGTTTTTGTACTGATTTTCAATCTCTTACTACCTCTATTTTTATGAGGGCTTTTATAGATTTAGTCATCATTTGTTTTCCTGCTATCATTTTAGTCGGATGGCAGAAGTGTCATTCAAAAAAGAGGTTGAGACATAACGAAATGAACTCAATCTAAAGACGAACAAATGGGATACATGAGCTGAACCGCTTGTAACACGGCAGTCGATTTCCTTGCAAGACTTCGCTTTCCGCGGGCGGCCGGTGAGCCTCCTCCTCGCTTGCGCTCCTGGGGGGTCTCACCTGTTCCGCTTTTCTCGCAGGAGTCTTCGCCTTGCCTTCCAATCAGCTGCTAGAAGAAACGAAACAAATAAAACCTATGTTCTCCCTAACAAAAAAAATGAACCACTAATCAAACATGTTGATCAATGGTTCATTTTTCAATTCAGCTAAGATACTTTTGTCCCAGCCTCTTTTTTATTTATTAACCGTTTTCCCTTCCCACTCTAACATACCGCCAACCATATTTGTTACTTTATATCCTTGTTCTTGAAGGTAGTAACATACGTTTTCACTGCGGCGGCCCGAACGGCAAATGAAAATATATTCTTTGTCTTTATCGAAATAATCCACATTACCTGGAATATCATTCATACGAATGTGTTTAGCAGTTGGAATCATTCCTTCTGCTACTTCTTCATCTTCGCGCACATCAACTAAATGAAGTTCTTCTCCATTTTCAACGCGTTTTTGAAGTTCTTCAGGCGTAATTACTTTTACTTCTTCCATCTTCGTCATTCCTCTCTATTCTTTCATTCAGCTTGCTATCGCTATTGTAGCAAATTCAAATACCTTTATGCCACTAAATAAGAAAAGCTTAAGCAGCAGCCTGCCTAAGCTTTTCCAATCGTAGTTAAAGGTTTGACTAAGCGCCTGATGTCAACCCGAAAGGCGGACATCAGGCACTTAGGTCTAGAACAGAACCCCTGACTAAAGAGCTGTCAGGGGTTCTGTTCTACATCAATACTTAATTAGCTACGATGTTTACTAATTTACCAGGCACAGCAATCACTTTGCGCACTGTCTTACCTTCAATGAACTCTTGAACATCTTCATTAGCCATTGCAATATCTTGAAGCTCTTCACGAGACGCCTCAGCAGGTACGTTTACTTTCGCACGTACTTTACCGTTAATTTGAACGACAATTTCCACTTCATCATCTACAAGTTTTGCTTCGTCAAACGCAGGCCAAGCCTCATACGAAATTGTATCTTCGTGACCTAGTTTGCTCCATAATTCCTCAGTCGTATGAGGACAAATTGGTGCTAATAGCTTCACAAATCCTTCTACGTATTGCTTTGGCAGCACGTCAACTTTGTATGCATCATTGATGAATACCATAAGCTGAGAGATACCTGTATTAAAACGGAGGCCTTCATAATCTTCCGTTACTTTTTTCACCGTTTGGTGATACACGCGTTCAAGCGTAGTGTCATTGCTTTCTTGAACCTTGCTGCTTAATTCACCGTTATCGTCAACAAGTAAGCGCCATACACGATCTAAGAAACGGCGTGCACCATCAAGCCCTTTTGTTGACCAGGCGATTGACGCATCTAAAGGCCCCATGAACATTTCATAAAGGCGAAGCGTATCTGCTCCGTGGCTTTCTACGATCTCGTCTGGGTTTACAACGTTACCTTTTGACTTACTCATTTTTTCGTTGTTTTCTCCAAGAATCATACCTTGGTTAAACAGTTTTTGGAACGGCTCTTTTGTTGGAACTACGCCGATATCATATAAAAACTTATGCCAGAAACGAGCATATAATAAGTGAAGAACAGCGTGTTCAGCTCCACCGATATAAATATCAACCGGCAACCATTCTTTTAATTTATCTGCATCTGCTAACGCTTCACTGTTTGTTGGATCAATGTAGCGTAAGTAATACCAGCAGCTGCCTGCCCATTGAGGCATTGTATTTGTTTCGCGGCGCCCTTTTTTGCCTGTTTCCGGATCTACAACGTTCACCCAGTCATCAATGTTTGCTAACGGAGATTCACCTGTGCCTGACGGTTTGATTTCAGTCGTTTTTGGTAACACAAGCGGAAGCTGATCTTCAGGAACTGCAGTCGTTGTGCCATCTTCCCAGTGAATAACAGGAATTGGTTCACCCCAGTAGCGCTGACGACTGAATAACCAGTCACGCAGACGGTATGTTACTTGTTTTTCACCTTTTTCATTTGCTTGAAGCCACTGAATCATATTTGAAATGGCTTCTTCTTTATCTAAACCATTTAAGAAGTCTGAATTAACGTGCTCGCCGTCGCCTGTATAAGCTTCTTTTGAAACGTCTCCGCCCGCTACTACTTCTTTAATCGGCAGTTCAAATTTAACAGCAAATTCATAATCACGCTCATCATGAGCCGGAACAGCCATAATTGCACCTGTGCCATAGCTCATTAGAACATAGTCAGCAATCCAAATTGGCATTCTCTCGCCGTTTACAGGGTTAATTGCATAAGCACCAGTGAATACGCCAGTTTTGTCTTTAGCTAAGTCTGTACGTTCTAAATCGCTTTTGCTTTTAATTTGATCTAAATAAGCTTCTACCGCTTCTTTTTGTTCGGCTGTTGTAATTTTTTCTACAAACGGATGTTCAGGTGCTAAAACGGCATACGTTGCCCCAAATAGCGTGTCAGGACGCGTTGTGAACACAGTAAATGTGTCCTCGTATCCATCGATTGTGAAGTGCACGTGAGCTCCTTCAGAGCGGCCAATCCAGTTGCGCTGCATTTCTTTAATACTTTCTGGCCAATCAAGCTCATCTAAATCTTCTAGTAAACGATCTGCATAAGCTGTGATTTTAAGCATCCACTGCTTCATTGGACGACGCTCAACCGGATGTCCCCCACGCTCACTTTTGCCGTCAATAACTTCTTCGTTCGCAAGTACTGTTCCTAGAGCAGGACACCAGTTAACAGCTACTTCATCCACATAAGCTAAGCCGTTTTTATATAGCTGTAAGAAAATCCACTGTGTCCATTTGTAGTAGTTTGGATCAGTTGTATTAATTTCTCGCTCCCAATCGTAAGAGAAACCTAACGATTTGATTTGACGACGGAAATTATTAATGTTAAGTTCAGTGAATTCAGCCGGGTCGTTTCCTGTATCTAATGCATACTGTTCAGCAGGTAGTCCGAATGCATCCCATCCCATCGGATGAAGTACATTGTATCCTTGCATACGCTTCATACGAGATAAAATATCCGTTGCTGTATAACCTTCTGGATGCCCGACGTGTAAACCAGCCCCAGATGGATAAGGGAACATATCTAATGCGTAAAATTTACGCTTTCCTTCATCTTCTGTTGTTCTAAATGTTTTATTTTCTTCCCAAACTTTTTGCCATTTTTGTTCGATCTTTTCATGATTAAAAGCCATACATAATCCTCCTTGTACGCTCCAGCTGTATTTAATTAAACTAAAAAACCCCTCATCCCTCAAACAAAGGGACGAGAGGTTGAATAAACTTCCCGCGGTACCACCCAAATTAGCACAATTATGTACTCACTCATTTTCCTTAACGCGGATAGACGGCAAATGTTACTTTACTTCACATTTACAACTCCAAGGTGAGTTCATGAACGCTCGTTTGCTGACTCGCACCACCCGTCAGCTCTCTTAGCTCGCTTCGTTCACTACTATTCCTTATCATAGTTTTTACATCATACTACCTTGTATTGTAAATAATATGTTCGTAAACTGCAAGTTGTTCAAGGGATTTTGTAAAAGTTTCTGCAATGCAGCACTGCTTTGTTGCTAAATCCTCTCTTTCATTCTTATATATAAACAACTTCTCCCAAAAACATACATCCACGGCCAAACAAAAAAGGATTGAGACATAATTAAATCAATCCAATTTAAAGACGAACAAATGGGATAAATGCGCTAGTATGAATTTCTTGGTTACACCGCTGTTGATTTCCGTGCAAGACTTCTCTTTCCGCTGGCGGCCGATGAGCCTCCTCGTTTCTTACACTCATGCGAAGTCTCACCTACTTCAGGAGTCTTTACCTTGCCCTCCACTCCGCAGCTAGAAGCACCTAAATAAATGAAACCTACGTTCACCATAAACATGAAAAGATCCGAACGATTCATCGTTCGGATCTTCCTTCAACTAAAATACTTTTATCCCAGTCCCTATTTTCTTTAGCTGCTATTATTAAATGCCAAATCCAAAAGAAAACAGGATGATCGCAAGTACAAGACCAACAAGCGGCACAATCACCGTCATTGCTGCAACTGATCCATACGCATCTTTATGAGTTTCTCCGCAAATAGAATTAATTGTTGTTACGACATAACCATTATGAGGCAAGGAATCTAATACTCCAGAGGAAATAGCTACTACGCGATGGAGAGCTTCTGGATTTACACCAGCATCTAGATAGTGAGGTGCTAAAATTGGCAAAGCAATCGCCTGACCTCCTGAAGCCGAACCTGTCATCCCCGCGATAACACTCACGGCAATAGCTCCTCCAATCAACGGACTTCCTGGAATATGCGTCATGGCATCTACAGCCACTCCAAACGCGGGAACAGCCTTAGCAACTCCTCCAAAACCTACGACAGCGGCTGTATTCCCAATAGCAATTAACGCACCCAGCGTTCCTTCTGAAGCTGCATTCCAAAATCCTTTAAAATGCTTTCGGTTCACAATATAAGTGACAATGATCCCGCTTAAAAGTGCGACAATCAGCGCAGATTGCTGAAGTGGCTTATGAAGTGCAAAAGAAATAATGAGCACGACCACAAGCGGAAGCAAACTTAATAAAGGATTAGGAAGAGACTGATTTTCCGTTACTACTGGATCTTTCTTGCGTGATATAAAACGCTCTCCATTTTTAACTGCTTTTGAAATCAAGCGCTTTAACCACCAGTAGCCGAATACGGCCATCACTACTGCTACAACTAAACTAACTTCCCATCCTGCATACGGACTAGTCTTTAAATATTCAATTGGAATCCAGTTTTGGATTTCAGGCGATCCAGCCGAGGTCATCGTAAACGTAACGGAACCGAATGCTAAAGCAGCAGGGATAAACCGCCTCGGCAAATCGGCCTGTTTGAATAAGCTTAAAGCCATTGGATAGACAGAGAATGCTACTACAAACAGACTGACTCCTCCGTATGTTAAGACCGCACAGGCAAGTACAATCGCCAACACTGCTCTTTTCATTCCTAGTTTACTGACAATCCAGCGAGAAACACTATCAGCAGCCCCGCTGTCTTCCATCACTTTTCCAAAGACGGCGCCCAATAGAAACATTAAATACCAAGAAGCAATAAATCCTGTGAAACCAGACATGTAATTTCCAACAAAATTCGCTTCTCCTTCTTTCACCAGCTGTGGAAATAAAGGCATTCCGCTTGTTAACGCAACAACTAAAGCACTGAGCGGACCTGCTATAAATAAATTCATGCCTCTCATCGTTAATACAATGAGCAGCAATAATCCTCCAATTAATCCAATCATACTAAGCATGTTTAGCCCCCCATGAAGTCATATAATTAGAAAACGCTTACATATTTACAGGTATATACTCCTTTCTTTGCTTGTCACAACCCTTACTATATTATTAAAGGAATACTGAAGACATTCCTACGTTTATTAAACAGTCAAAAATAAAACCATCTCTATTTATTTAGAGATGGTTAATGAACGCTGACGTTTTTCTTTTAATTTATAATCGTATATCCATGTTGTACACATGCTGAATAGCAATAGTCCAATTAATAAATAGCACAGTGTAGACATATTAAACGCATCGAAAATAACGCCTCCAAAGAGAGGACCAATCATTTTACCTGCAGTAGCCATGCTGTTAACTACACCTTGATAAAATCCTTCTTTTCCAGATGGAGCCAACTGACTTGCAACAGCCGGAATGGCTGGCCAAACGAACATTTCTCCAATTGTTAACACAACCATTGCTGTTAAGAACTGCGGAAATGTTGTAGCATTCACCACGATAACAAAAGAAGCCACAAAAATAACCGTTCCAATTAGGACCTGTACTTTTAATGTTTTTGCTACTTTTTGAATGATGGGTACAATCAAAGGCTGACCGACTACAATTAAAATCCCGTTAATTGTCCAAAGCAAACTGTAGCTAGAAAGAGGTATATTCAGCTCACGCGTATGCGTAGCAATCGTTGTTTGCCACTGAACATACGCCACCCAGCATAAGACATACCCCGTACATAAAATAAGAAGAGCAGTCAGCTTCGTTTTATGCCCAATGCTCCCTGCTTCATTAAGGACATTCGTTTGTCCAACGGTAACCGAAATATGACGATATGAAAAAATAGCAATAAGCAGAAAAATAACGTATAAAATTGTATTAGCTAAGAAAATATACGTAAATGAATAAGACGCTACAATGCCCCCTACCGCGGCGCCAATAGCTACTCCTGCATTTTGAGCAACGTACATCGCATTAAATGCTTTTCTTCCGCCTTGTGGCCAAACGGACCCTGCCATTGCATACATAGATGGAAACACAATACCAGATCCAAACCCTACAACAACCAAGAGAACAACGTATGTAGGCCAACCATGGAAAAACACGAGTCCCACTAATGCAATAAGAGTAATAATAATTCCTGATAAAATGGATTTATATCCTCCGATTTTGTCAAAAAGCGTTCCTCCAAGCAAATTTCCTACTACGCTTGCCGCAGAATTCAGCATAAGAACCACTCCTGCGACAGATAACGACTTTCCTAAATGTTCATTTATATAAATTGTATTGAGAGGCCATAAAAACGAAGCTCCCGTTACGTTTACAAGCATACCAATAATCAAAAACCAAAGTGATTTGGGCATTGATCTCCCCCCTATCTATTCGAATGCCAACGTACATTCTAGTCTTTTCTTAAAGGGTTCGCAATGCTTTTACATATAGACAATTTATTTGAAATTCGCTGACTATTTAAAAAGGTGATTCCACATGACAATATCATGCAAAATCACCTTTTTATCGCTTATTTTTGCTTCGAACGAACCGGCTGTGCACGCTTGCTGTTTCGTGCTTTTAATTCTTTTACCGGATCAAAATCTTTTCCTAGCTCAATGTCATTGCTGTTGATCCCGTTTTTTGTTTTTTGTTCCGGATTATTTTGATTTGAACGCGTTGCCATAAAATCCTCTCCTTAATGCTGAGTTGTGATCAATTTATTTTGCAGCTGCTGAACTTGCAGGCGCATGCGATATAGCTGCTCTCTTTGCTGTGCATTTGCACTGTGAGAAAACTCTTCAATTTCTTTATAAGCATTTTCTAATTTTTCCTGTGCTTTTGTATATTCAGTGTCGTTATAATGTTCTTGCTTCATGCCTTCCTGCAACTGACCTTGTCCAAAGCGAATAGCATCTTCACACTGTTGCATAAGTTGATCCACTGCTTGACGAGTTGTCATTCTCTATTCCTCCTATTCGTTCATTTCTGTCTTATTTTGCGCAACTTTACTTCCCTTTACGACAAGAAGAACCTGTTAAATATAAGCATCCTTAAATTTGTTTGGCACTTTTTCACGTTTTTGATACAATTTGTTGATGTATATTGCATGTAAAAAGGAGGTTGCTGATTTGAGTCAGACAAACCCATTTCCGTATAAATCTGAAAACAAACGTTATCACACCTGGAATTACCACTTACGTAACCACTTTGGCCATAAGGTATTTAAAGTAGCCTTAGATGGAGGATTTGATTGTCCAAACAGAGACGGCACGGTAGCTCACGGCGGCTGTACGTTTTGCAGTGCTGCCGGCTCAGGGGATTTTGCCGGAAACAGAGCGGATGACCTCGTGACACAATTTAATGAAATCAGTGAAAAAATGCATCATAAATGGAAAGACGGAAAATACGTTGCTTATTTTCAAGCATTTACTAATACTCATGCTCCTGTCGAGGAGCTTCGTGAAAAATATGAAGCCGTCTTAAAGCTTCCCGGAGTTGTTGGGCTTTCTATCGCCACGCGCCCTGACTGTCTCCCCGACGATGTGGTGGAATACTTGGCTGAATTAAATGAACGAACTTATCTATGGGTAGAACTTGGACTGCAAACTGTTCATGAACGAACTTCACTGCTTATTAACCGGGCACACGATCATCAATGCTATGTAGATGGGGTAGCAAAGCTTCGAAAACACGGTATTCGCGTATGTTCTCACATCATTAATGGCTTGCCTTTAGAAACACCTGATATGATGATGGAAACCGTACGTGAAGTAGCAAAATTAGACGTTCAAGGAATTAAGATTCATCTGCTTCATTTACTAAAAGGAACTCCTATGGTCAAACAGTATGAAAAGGGCCTTGTTGAATTTCTTTCATTTGAAGAATACGTAAAGCTTGTATGCGATCAGCTCGAAGTAATCCCTCCTGAGATGATTGTTCATCGTATTACAGGCGATGGACCGATAGACCTCATGGTTGGACCGATGTGGAGCGTAAATAAGTGGAGCGTATTAAATGCCATTGATCAAGAGCTCCAACGTCGTCAAAGCTATCAAGGAAAATATTACGAAAAAGAGTTGATGGAAAGATGAAAATAGAACGTATCCTGCCTTTTGCCCGCACATTGCTCACTAATGCTGTGGCCCAAGGAGATGTCGCGATTGATGCCACAGCAGGAAATGGACATGATACATTGTTCTTAGCTAACTTAGTCGGAGATACAGGTCATGTATATGGATTTGATATTCAACCTCAAGCCATTCAAGCAACTCAACAGCGATTGACAGAACACCATGTAGAAAACAGAGTAACACTTATCCAAGAAAGCCACAGCAATATAAACATGCTTCCTCGTTCTATTAAAGGACGAGTCACAGGCGCTGTCTTTAATTTAGGTTATTTACCAGGTGGAGATAAAGACATTGTCACCACTTCTGAAACAACAATCTCTGCAATTGAGCAGTTACTTGATTTGCTAGCACCTGAAGGAGTGATTGTGCTCGTTATTTATCATGGACACGAACAAGGGAAACAAGAAAGAGACGATTTACTAATGTATGTCCAAAATCTTGATCAAAAAGACGTTCACGTTTTACAATATCGTTTCATGAATCAGCAAAACAACCCTCCCTTCATCATTGCTATTGAAAAAAGATAAGCCGCATATGGCTTATCTTTTTAACATTCGGTACAAGCGTCCGTTGATATAGAAAAAGTAGCTGAGGGCTCCCCCCGCTTTTATTAACCTACGTGCATTCACATGAACATGTTTTTGTGCCCGCACTTTTTGATCCGACAAATAAACGCCCAAGAGTCCTTTATAGATAAAGCAGTGAAAGTGATAATCCGGCAGTTTTTTAGCATATTCGTCTGCTTTTACGACAAAATGCAAAAAGCGATCCATCATTTGCTGATAATGAGGATAATAAAAACAAAAGTTCAAATCTCCTCCTGCTTTATCTTCTTCTTGGTCAATTAAATAATCGAGTAAAATATGTAAGCCTTGAATATAAGGAAAATATCCTGCTTTTATTTTCTGCGTCATTTCTTCCGTCATCTCTTCTTGAAAGCTATAAGCAACTAAACAAAAAATTCCTAACGTTGAACCAGAGCACGCTGAAAATTCATACCACTCCATTTCAGGAACACTGTGCCGGTGAGCATCGAACCACTTCTCTAATCGTGGAACTCTTTCCTTGATTTCAACATGCTTATGTATTTGCAAATCACAATAATAATTAGCTAGTTCTAATAAATGTGAAGAGACTATATGGTAATTACAAGCTTTTCGCAAGGACTGCTGACAAGTCTGGACAAGTCCGGCTAAGTATCCTCCGTCGTCTTTATCCTCTCGAAAACGATAGTAATCCCCAAGAGGTGCATGAGGAGTCAACGCATCTGGCATCGATTCATGTAAGGCGGCAAAATCTTTAGGGTCTAGCGAATTGCTGCGGTCACATAAGTTATCTAAGTAATCGCTGATTGTTTGGTAGGCAACAATAAATTTCACGCATTCAATCATGTTTTCTTTCGCTAAAATCGATAGGATACCGCCTCCTTCACAATGAAAAGTTTTTGTATCGATACTTGCCAATGCTTGAGTACGCAATTCTTTATTAGGAATCTCTTTTGCTCGTTCGCGCCAATGATTAAGCTCATGATGAACGACAGGAAACACTTCTCGATAAATTTTTCTCATTAATGAAATAGGATGAGACGGAATCTTCATTTATTTTCACCTCAATTTCTTACCGCACTTATTAAATGTGAAGATCGACAAAACTTTTCGCATATGTAAAAACGTATTCTCTTTCAGGCTCATTAAAGATTTCGTGATACAGCTGAGACCATTCTTTGTAGATTTTTTCACTTAGCTCTATTTCATCAAACCACTGCCTAACAATCAGCTTTTCAATAATTTTATCTTCTCCTGCCTGCATCACAAGAAGCGGGACATCAGGCAAACGATCGATATCTTTAAAAGCTAAGTTGACAGCTTGGATCAATTCCCGGTACCATCTTACAGAAACTTTTGTAACATACAGTGAGTCATTTTCATCTTCATCTCGAACTTCTTGGTTTCTTGTTGCTTTTTCAACAGTGAGACCTAAATCGAAAAGTTTGTTCGGCATGACTTTATTTAACCCTTTAGATAGCATATCTAAATAAGCCGGTACTTGCTCTTTTAATCCTAGACAAGGAGAGGAAAGAATCGCACCCCATATAGGAAGGTTTTTTGTCTGGAGCGTACGAATAACCGCCAGTCCTCCCATACTGTGGCCTAACAGGAAAATAGGCAAATCATATTTTTGCGCTTCACGTACCCATTCTTCCACTTCATACACATATTCATCAAAGGATAGGATATGTCCTCTTCTTCTTGTTGTTAAGCCTTGGCCAGGAAGGTCTCCCATAATTACGTGCATTCCAACCGAACGCCACATCTCAATCAGCCAGCGATAGCGTCCGTGATGCTCCGCTGCTCCATGGACCATGACAATAACGCCTTTTGGATTTACTGCTTCCCATTTATGCATTTGAGTTACTCCTTCTTCCTTTTTTTGTTTACCTGCTTAAAAAACCTTTGTACACTTACATTAGAAGATTTACTACTTTTTTTCAACTAATAAAGGGAGATGATTTGATGATTTATCCGTATAAAGAAAAAATGCCTACCATTGCACCCAGCTGCTTCATCGCAGACTATGTCACGATTACTGGAGATGTCACCATTGGTGAAGAAAGCAGCATTTGGTTTAACACTGTTATTAGAGGAGATGTTTCACCTACGATTATTGGTAAACGAGTAAATATACAAGATCAATCAACACTCCATCAAAGCCCAAATGCTCCTTTGCTTATTGAGGATGATGTAACAGTAGGACATCAAGTTATTTTACATAGCTCCATCATCCGCAAACGCGCGCTCATTGGCATGGGTTCTATTATTTTAGACGGTGCGGAAATTGGTGAAGGTGCTTTTATCGGTGCTGGAAGCTTAGTGCCTCCCGGTAAAAAAATACCCCCTAATACTCTCGCACTCGGCCGACCTGCTAAAGTGATCCGCACTCTGACAGAAGAGGATTTAAAAGATATGCAGCGCATTCGTACAGAATATGTAGAAAAAGGGCAGTATTATAAATCTATTAAGAAATCTGATTCTTCATTATAAAGGAAACGTTCCCTCAGAAAGTCATACTGAGGGAATTTTTTTATTATCTCCACAAACTCTCCAATCATGCTCTATTCTCTCCACAATTGTAAAGAAATTTCCATATTAATTTACATCGTTTTAGTACTGCCTACACAATTAAAGATTAAACTGAATAATAAAGACGTATTTATTGAAAAGGGAGCGACTCTATGAAAGCCAAGTTAATTCAGTATGTATATGATGCCGAATGCCGATTATTCAAAAGCGTAAACCAACATTTTGATCGAAAGCACTTAAATAGATTTTTACGTTTACTAACTCACGCTGGCGGAGCCACGTTTACCATTGTGATAGCGTGCTTGCTGCTATTTCTGCATCCTTCATCCGTCGCTTACGCTTGTGCGTTTTCTCTAGCCGTTAGTCATATTCCTGTCGCCATTGCTAAAAAACTATATCCGAGAAAACGACCTTATATTCAATTAAAATATACAAAAGTATTAGAAAATCCATTAAAAGATCATTCATTTCCATCTGGGCATACAACAGCTATTTTTTCGTTGGTTACCCCTCTTATGATTGTTTATCCAGCCTTCACTACCGTTCTTTTGCCTCTTGCAGTAACGGTAGGAATTTCAAGAATTTATCTCGGTCTGCACTATCCGACGGATGTCATGGTAGGCCTGATACTGGGCATCTTTTCAGGTGCTGTGTCACTGAACATATTTTTAACTTAATTGATAGGAGGAGTACTAATGAGAATTGCTTTATTTACGGATACATTTGCTCCAGAAGTTAACGGAGCTGCTAAAACACTTTATCAGTTTACCCAGTATGTCAAATCAAAGCAAATTCCCATCCAGGTATTTGCTCCTGAATTTGCTCATGATCAGTCATTTTCAACGTATGTTCACCGTTCGCCCAGCATGCCGTTTTTCCTTTATCCAAACAGCCGCTTTTCATTGCCAAACGTTCTAAAAATTAAAAAACAGCTGCAGGAATTCAATCCTTCTATTATTCATTTGGCCACTCCTTTTACAATGGGGCTTTGCGGCTCCTATTATGGGAAAAGATTAGGTGTTCCTCTTGTCGGCTCTTATCATATCAATTTTGATGATTATTTATCTCACTATGAACTTGAAAAAATGCGTGTACCACTGCAAAAATATATGAAATGGTTTTATAAACCTGTACAAAAAATATTCGCTCCCTCTGAAGTGACCAAACAGCAGATAGAAGAACAAGGGTTTCACAACGTATCTATTTGGTCGCGAGGAGTAAATCATAAATTATTTCATCCCCACTATGACCGCTTTGATATTCGTATTAAATATAATATTAAAAAGCCCTACATTTTAACATATGTAGGAAGATTAGCTAAAGAAAAGAACGCTGATTTTTTAATAAAAATTGCACGATCTCTACCTGATCATATCCGCCATCAAATTCACTGGGTTATTGTGGGAGACGGCCCTTTAAAAGAACAAATGCAACAGCAAGCATCTGAGCATATGACATTTACAGGCTTCCTTGAAGGTAAGCAACTTGCTCATATCTATTCATCATCTGATTTGTTTGTTTTTCCTTCAGAAACAGAAACCTTCGGAAATGTTGTACTGGAGTCTCTTGCTTCTGGAACTCCTGTAGTGGCAGCAAATGCAGGAGGAGTTAAACAGATGGTTCAGCACGGGCGAAACGGCTACCTTTGCAAACCTCACTCCTTAGAAGAATTCAGTTCGGCTATTACAGGTTTACTCGATGATTTGCACCAGCGGCTTCACTTTGGCCATGCAGCGAGACACTATGCTCTTACTCAATCATGGGACGCCATTTTTCAGCATTTGCTTTCAGAATATGAAGGCGTCGTAGAAAAATCTGCTGCAGGTATTCAATGGGCATAAAAAAAATCTCCGTTTTCACGGAGATTTTTTTATTATTTAGCTAAAGCTTGAGTTTTTAATGCTTCCGCTTTGTCTGTGAACTCCCAAGGAAGCTCCACATCCGTACGACCAAAGTGGCCGTAAGCTGCTGTTTGCTTATAAATTGGGCGACGTAAATCAAGCATTTTAATGATGCCTGCTGGACGTAGGTCAAAGTTTTTGCGTACTACGTCTACTAGTACTTCTTCAGAAACTTTTCCTGTACCGAATGTATCAATTGAAATAGATACTGGTTGTGCAACACCAATCGCATATGCTAGTTGTACTTCACATTTATCAGCAAGATCAGCTGCTACAATGTTTTTCGCAACATAACGAGCTGCATAAGCTGCTGAACGGTCTACTTTTGTTGCGTCCTTACCAGAGAATGCACCGCCGCCATGACGAGCATATCCGCCGTAAGTATCAACGATAATTTTACGACCAGTTAAACCAGCATCTCCTTGAGGACCTCCGATTACGAAACGTCCTGTTGGGTTAATGAAATACTTTGTATTTTCATCAATTAACTCGTTTGGAACAACTGGATTAATAACATATTCTTTTAAGTTACGTTGAATTTGCTCTAACGTTACTTCTGGATGATGCTGAGTTGAAATAACAATTGTATCGATGCGAACAGGTTTGTTGTTTTCATCATATTCAACTGTTACTTGTGTTTTACCATCCGGGCGAAGGTAAGGAAGAATTTCTTCTTTACGTACTTCTGTTAGACGGCGAGCAAGTTTATGAGCTAATGAAATTGGAAGAGGCATTAATTCTTTTGTTTCGTTACATGCATAACCAAACATTAAGCCTTGGTCCCCAGCTCCGATTGCTTCGATTTCTTCATCTGACATTTGACCTTCACGTGCTTCTAACGCTTGGTCTACACCAGCAGCGATATCAGCTGACTGCTCGTCGATAGATGTTAATACTGCACAAGTTTCAGCATCAAATCCGTATTTTGCACGAGTATAGCCAATTCCTTTAATTGTTTCACGAACTGTTTTAGGAATATCCACGTAAGTAGAAGTTGTAATTTCACCACTTACTAAAACTAAACCAGTTGTTACGCTTGTTTCACAAGCAACACGAGCATTTGGATCCTTTGCTAGGATAGCATCAAGAATTGAGTCAGAAATTTGGTCACAAATTTTATCGGGATGTCCCTCTGTAACAGATTCTGACGTGAACAGACGACGTTGTGTTGACATCAGTTTTCCTCCTTATAAATACGATACATTGTGATACGGTACTCATTCCCTTATTTTCATTACACGTTAAAAAATATAAAAAAACCTTTCCTTGTATCGAGGAAAGGTATCAAATTCTACATAAGCCTTTCACTCTTATCGATCAAGGTTGTGCCCTTGCATCAGGTTAGCACCTTATCGTCTACACAAAAAAATGACGATGGTTGCTGGGTTTCATAGGGCCTGTCCCTCCACCAGCTCGGGATAAGAGAGTATCCGTTCAAGGACATATAATACATGAAAAAGCGCTTCACTGTCAACAACATTCAAATGGAAATCATCTCTTTATGTTTGAATCTGTTTTAATGTAACATACTCAAATTCCGAAATAGTACACCTTATTAAGAATCATCACTAAGTTTAGTTAATAAGACAGATCAAAATGAGGCTTTCACTTAAAATAGCTTCACTTTTTTCGCTCCTAGCACATATACAGGTGTCCAAAATAGGTATAACGTACATTTTTTTATAATACACAAACATTTTTAGTTAAATAGTATAGAATAATTAAATAAATGTGTTATACTAATTATAAATTTCAAACATTAATGAATAAATAATAGCTAAAAAAGGAAGGTAGTGCACATGAGTACTGTTGATATGTCTATCGAATTAAATGGTTTGCTTCAATTAAAAACAACAAAACACCAATTATCTGTTCCACAACTTGTTGAAAAAATTCTAGCTCGACGCGAAGGAACGTTGACTTCTACAGGTGCTGTGTCAGTCGAAACCGGAAAATATACAGGTCGCTCTCCTTTAGATAAATTTATTGTAAGCGATGCTGTGTCTTCAAAAACGGTTGAATGGGGACCTGTCAATCAGCCAATTTCTGCTCAGCGATTCGATGCGCTATACAAAAAAGTTTTAAACCACTTAAAGAAGCAGGATGAACTTTTTGTTTTTAATGGATATGCTGGAGCTGATAAAAAGTATCAGTTACCAATTCAAGTAGTTAATGAATTTGCATGGCACAACCTATTCGCTCAGCAGTTATTCATTCGCCCTTCAGCCGAACAAAAAACAAATGATGATGTGAAGCCGTTTACAATTGTAGCAGCTCCAACGTTCAAAGCTGATCCTGAAACAGACGGGACGAATTCTGAAACCTTCATTATTCTTTCGTTAGAGCGACGCATTGTGCTAATTGGAGGAACTGAATACGCTGGTGAAATGAAAAAATCTATTTTCTCAGTGATGAACTTCTTGCTTCCTCAAAACAATATTCTATCCATGCACTGTTCTGCCAACGTAGGAGAAGAAGGTGACGTTGCATTATTCTTTGGTTTATCTGGAACGGGTAAAACAACGCTTTCTGCTGATGCAAACCGTCGTTTAATCGGAGATGACGAGCACGGTTGGTCAAGCTCTGGTGTATTTAATATTGAAGGAGGATGCTACGCGAAGTGCATTCAGCTTTCCGAAGAAAAAGAACCGCAAATTTTCAATGCAATTCGCTTCGGCGCCGTACTGGAAAATGTAGTGTTAAATCAAAATACGAAAGTAGCAGATTACAATGATAATAGTTTAACAGAGAATACTCGTGCTGCTTATTCAATTGACTCTATTGATAATACGGTATTGCCAAGCGTTGCTGGGCACCCTACAGCTATTGTCTTTTTAACTGCTGATGCTTTCGGCGTCTTGCCTCCAATCAGCAAGCTTACAAAAGAACAAGCGATGTACCATTTTCTGAGCGGATACACTAGTAAGTTAGCTGGAACAGAGCGTGGCGTAACATCGCCACAGGCTACTTTCTCTACATGCTTTGGTGAGCCTTTCTTACCTCTTGCTCCAACAACTTATGCAGAAATGCTAGGAAAGAAAATCGATGAACATAATGTAAATGTCTACCTTGTAAATACTGGATGGACCGGTGGTGAATACGGCGTCGGCGAACGAATGAAGTTAAGTTACACTCGAGCTATGGTTCAAGCAGCCCTTGAAGGAGAACTAGCTAATACCGAAACAGTAACAGACGCTATTTTTGGTTTATCGATTCCAACTCATGTTCCGGGAGTTCCTGATGAAGTGCTTCAGCCTTCTAAAGCATGGAACGATGCAACAGCTTATAATCAAAAAGCAACTGAGCTTGCTGCTAAATTCAAAGCTAATTTCAAGCGTTTTAATGATGTGGCATCTGATATTTCAACATTAGGCGGACCTAGGGTCTAATAAAAAACCGATCGTCTTAGAGACGATCGGTTTTTTAGTTAGTCGAATGTAATTTTGTCAGTTCATATGTGACAATGGTTTTTTCCTGTTCCATTTCTACCTTACGCACAACAGCAGTTCCAATACATTCTCCAGTTTTCGTTTTGTGAATGTTTAATGGAATATCTAACGGATACAAGCGATATCCTTTTTTCTCAATTTGAAAAATGTTATCCGTTACACGTTTTTCGTTGCCTTTTGTCACAATCATTGTATTTAATTCTAGCGGCATCCCCATTTTTTCTCACTCCTCACTGTTATTCTACTTGTTTTCTCTATCGTAGCATATCTTTTATTGCGCTTTCATCCACTTCGTTAACTTCTTCACCGTTTCTCGGTTTTCTTTTGGTGGAAAAGCATGTGGAAAGTTTTCGAAGTACCAGCTGGTAACTTTTTTATTGGACTTCTTTAATTTAGATTCGAGCTGATAGGAATGATCAATCGATACGTTTTTATCTTCTAAACCATGAATAAGCAAGACCGGCGGCTCGACGAGATGAGCACGATGCAAAGGTGTCCTCCATTCATATCTTTCAGGATATTTAGAAGGAGTTCCTCCAATCACTCGCTTCATCATTCTTCTTAAATCTTCTCTTTCTTCATATGTCAGCACCATATCCGTGACACCTCCCCATAACACAAGAGAGCGGCTGTCGTTTTTTTCAATGGCTGTGAGTAAAGCCATCACTCCCCCTCTTGAAAACCCAAAAATATGAATGCGGTCACGGTGGACGTTAGGGAGCTGTTTCAATAAATCGTAAGCAGCAAAAGCATCGTAACGATCATCTCCTGCAAAATCTTCGTTTCCTTCGCCTCCTTGATTTCCCCTATAGAACGGAGCCATCACAATAAAACCTTGAGAAGCAAATTGAATGAGCCGAGCAGGACGAACCGTTCCTACGTTCTTAATACCTCCTCTTAAGTATAAAAAGCCGTCATACATTCCTTTTTCTTTTGGCTCTGCGAGCATTCCTTTAATCTTAAGCCCTTGACATGCATATGTAATCACCCACAGCGCCACGCGAGGGTTTGATGATGGGAAACGCTGTTTATGAAGAATTGTTCCATCTTTCATTTTTTTCCTCCATTCTTTATATGACTGGTATATTTTTTCCCGCCACGGTGGACTTTCAATCGTTGGCTAATACTTCTTTGATTTTCCACATAGTTATGTAGGCACTCACCTTCTTCTACTTTCTTACATACATTATCATAAAATATTTTATTCTTTTAAGGAGGTTTGCTTTATGAAACCAATCAAATGGCTCTTTTCTTTGCTTGCTATTATGATTTTACTCATCCCAATAATTAGCTGCGGCAAAACAACATCTGTACAGACGGTTCGTGTCGGCGAAGTAACTCGCTCTATCTTTTATGCTCCCCAGTACGTTGCTATTTCAAAAGGCTTTTTTGAAGAAGAAGGACTAAAGGTAGATTTAAAAACAACGTGGGGCGGAGATAAGACAATGACGTCACTTTTATCTGACGGCATCGACGTCGCCTTAGTCGGCTCGGAAACTTCAATCTACGTATATGCACAGGGGTCTAGTGATCCCGTCATCAACTTTGCACAACTAACCCAAACCGACGGAACATTTCTAGTATCGCGTAAAAAGGTCGATCAATTCTCATGGGATCAGCTTAAAGGCAAAACGTTTCTTGGTCAACGTAAAGGCGGCATGCCGCAAATGGTAGGGGAATATGTGTTGAAACAGCATAATATTGATCCTAAAAAAGATGTAAAACTCGTTCAAAACATTGATTTTGCTAACGTTGCGAATGCTTTTGCTTCTGGTACTGGAGATTATGTTCAATTATTTGAGCCAACGGCTAGTATTTTAGAGCAACAAGGAAAAGGACATATCGTTGCTTCCTTCGGAAAAGAATCAGGAACAGTTCCTTATACAACATTTATGGCCAAAGAAAGCTATTTAAAAGATAACCCTGAAGCAGCGGCTAAATTTACTCGAGCTATTTACAAAGCACAAAAATGGGTGAATACACATAGCACAGATGAAATTGCCGAAGTGGTTGCACCGTATTTCGAAGATACTCCTAAAGAAACGCTGAAAACTGTTATTGACCGCTATAAATCTCAAAAATCCTTTGCAACTAACCCTTTATTAGATCAAAAAGAGTGGGATCATTTACAAAAAATCATGGACGAATCTGGAGAACTTCCAAGACACATCGATCACAACAAGCTAGTCAACACAAAATTCGCAAAAGATGCAATGAGTGAGTAAGATGACAAAACTTCACATTCAAGATGTTCAGCATATGTATCTTACGACAAAGTCTGCTACCACTGCACTTGAACATATTAATTTGTCTATTGAAGAAGGAGAATTTGTTTCCTTTCTCGGCCCAAGCGGATGTGGAAAAACGACGCTTCTATCGATTATTGCAGGCTTGATTGAACCAACGTCCGGCTTTGTCACAATAGACGGTGAAAATATCGGAACATCAGTCCCAAACATCGGTTATATGCTTCAACAAGATTATTTGTTTCCGTGGAAAACCATTAAAGAAAATATTTTACTTGGGCTTGAAATTCGCGGACAGCTAACAGATAAAACAGAGAGTAAAGCACTGTTACTCCTAAAAGAAATTGGTTTACAGGGCGTAGGTGACCTATATCCGCATCAGTTATCCGGAGGCATGAGACAGCGTGTCGCTTTAGTCCGAACACTTGCCATTGACCCCGCTATTTTACTCTTAGATGAACCTTTTTCAGCACTTGATTTTCAAACAAAACTTAAGCTTGAAGAACTTGTCTCCAAAACGCTGATGACTTATCAAAAAACGGCCGTTTTGGTCACGCATGATATCGGCGAAGCTATTGCCATGAGCAGCCGAATCTTTTTATTCTCAGCAAAACCGGGAAAAATCGCAAAAACATTTACGGTTCCTTCTATTTTACGAACTCTCTCTCCGTTTGAAGCACGACAGCATCCTGTCTATAACGATTTATTTATGGACATATGGAAGGAGCTTGATCAACTTGAAACCCACTAGCTCCCTAGATACTCTTCACGAAAGCTACCTTCGCAAGGTTCGGGGCGAAAAACGATTAGTACTGAGCGTGCAGCTGGTCATGTTCTTAGCCTTTTTTAGCTTCTGGGAACTGGCTTCTCGTTTAAAGTGGATTGACCCTTTAATTTTCAGTTCCCCTACTAAAGTATGGCATTTATTTTTAATTAAACTTGCCGACGGCTCGCTGGCAGCACATATTGGTTTTACATTATTTGAAACGGTTCTTGGCTTCATTTTAGGCACATTACTAGGTATTTTACTTGCAACGGCCCTTTGGTATTCAACGAGGCTTGCAAACATATTAGACCCTTACCTCGTTATTTTAAACGCCATGCCAAAAGTAGCGCTGGGCCCTATTTTAATTGTAGCGATCGGTCCAGGATTTTTCTCAATCTTAACGATGGGGGCGATTATATCCGTTATTATTACATCCATCGTCGTTTACACAGCATTTAAAGAAGTTGATCCAAACTATATTAAATTACTAAAAAGCTTTGGGGCAACGAAAACCCGCTGTTTTAAAGAAGCCATTTTGCCAGCTTCCATGCCCGCCATTATTTCCACATTTAAAGTAAATGTCGGCTTATCTTGGGTAGGAGTCATCGTAGGAGAATTTTTAGTTTCTTCGAAAGGGCTTGGATATATGATTATTTATGGTTTCCAAGTCTTCAACTTTACTCTTGTTCTTCTCAGCTTATTATTAATTGCCATTTTCGCTACGATTATGTATCAAGGCGTTGCTTATTTAGAAAAGAAATTGATCCGACGCTCATAAAAAATCCCCCCGTACAAACGGGGGGATTTTCATTGATAGGATACTTTTACAAAAGTGTTCGCTTTACATATTTCATTACATATTGTAAAACATTATCTTTCATGATGAAGCTGTATGCATCATCTTGTTGAATGCCCGAAGGTAGTTCATCAATCATTACGGGACCATCCGTTTCCATGTAGTCTTCTTTTTTAATTACATTTCCAATAGTAGCAAAATAAATGTTTTTAATAATGGTCTTTCCTTTACTTACTACTTTATATTGCCCAATATAAGTTAAAGAAGAGACTTCTCCGCCTGTTTCTTCAAATACTTCTCGAACCGCTGCTTCTTCTGGTACTTCATTGCCTTCTAGTTTTCCTCCGGGAAATTCTAAACCTCGTTTTGAGTGATTCGTTAGCAACCATTGATTTTCATACCTGCATACGACCCAAACATGACGTGGAGTTTTCGAGAATGGATTTTTTTCAAATGATAAAAATACTTGATTATGATATGCATCCTTAAATGTGTACATGGTCGACTCAAACTCCATTTGATTTTTCCCTTATTTTATCATACATTACGGCCATACCTGATAAGAAAAGTATGCTCGTACTTTTTTTCTTTGCTTTTTACTCCTTATTCCATTCTATCTGAAGATAAAATATTCATCTGTTTGATATGTGATTTTGTTTCATCGTCTCCTAGCTGATAAAGCATGGCATATATTTCAACTGTCGTTTTATCGTACATATCATTTTGAGAATCATGATGATATTCTAGATACGGAATATGTGATCGCCAAAAGCTTGACCAATCGCTTGAAGCACGCTGATCTAAATACGTTCTCAGCTTCTCCACTTCTTCATCTGTTGCTTCAATCGCATAATTCCAATCTGAAGCAGCATTTGACTGATTGATTTCTCCTGAACTCAGAGATATATAATATTTTTTTGTCATGAAAGATATTCAGCTCCTTCTTTCTAGTGCCAACTTATCTTTCTTATTTGTATCTTATTCTTTTTTTATACACTCTACGATTTAAAGCGGTCTTTTAAAATCGCTATTGCTTTTTTTAGCGGCTCTGGAATTGGAATTCCTACAATTCCTGCATTTTCTGTAATTGAAATCATTTCGTTTAAAATATAGAACAAAGTAGCTCCATCTCGAATAATATGACCGTTTTCCCAGAATACGGAATCGATAAAGTTTGCTACAGCAATCATGGCAAAAATAAAAATCTTTTTGGCAATTCCTTTAAAACCTACTTTGCTAGATAAACGTTTATTTATAAAAGCTGCAATCGTGCCTGTCAAATAATCCATTGTCACTAATGCTACTAAAGCCATTAGTAAATAGTCCCACTCTCCAAATAAAAAAAAAGCCAGTGAACCTAAACTTGAGATTATCAAGACAGAAAGCTTCTGCATATCCACTTTTTTCACCCTTTCAGCAGTCATATCCCTACAGTATATGCCGGTGAAAAAAAAGTGTTCGTCCATCTTACCATAAAAAAACCTGCGATTACTCGCAGGTTAATTACTTGCCTAGGAATGATTTTAACATCCACGTATGCTTTTCTAAGCTTTGATGAATGGCTAACAGCATGTCTCCTGTTGTTTCGTCGCCCGCTTCACCCGCTGCGTCCATTCCTTCTTTTAATTCAGCAGTTAGCGTATCAAAATCGCTTACTAAAGAAGCGACCATATCTTTAGCCGTTTCGCTTCCATCCGCTTCTTTAATAGAAGAAAGTTCTAACGATTCTTTCATTGTTGCCACAGGTTTTCCTTCTAATGCTAAAAGGCGTTCTGCAAGGTCATCAATAATTGTAGCTGTTTCCGTATACAGCTCTTCAAACTTTTCATGAAGAGTGAAGAATTGTTCACCTTTTACGTACCAGTGAAAGTTATGAAGTTTTATGTACATTACACTAAAATTCGCTACTTGTTTATTAACGATTTCATTTACATTTACTGCCATTCTTTTCGCTCCTTTGTGAACTCTTTGTATAATATAGTTGTACCCTTTTTTAGTTGATTAAAACATTTTTTTCATAAAAAGAGACATTTCCCTTTCTTTAGACTTAGAGAAACTTCTTCATCTTTTTTCAAATAAAATAAGCAGCCCAGCGGACTGCTTATTTTTAGCCAAATACTTTTTCTAAATCTTCTTTGTCCTGTTCTAGCCAGAACTTCATCAAGCGTTTTGCTCCTTCTAAATCGTGAAGTTTCGCTTGACCGCACTGCTTTTCGTTTGCTGCTGGAATTTCAGTAATGTTAATTGCATCTTTTAACGTATCGTCTAACAAATCAATAATTTCACGTACAGTCGGCTCACCGCTCACTACTAAGTAGTACCCTGTTTGACATCCCATAGGCGAAATATCAATAATATCAAAGTGATCGTATTTTTCTACATGAGTACGAATATTAAAAGCTAATAAATGCTCTAGCGTATGAATAACGTCCGGCTTCATTGCTTGTTTGTTTGGCTGGCAAAAACGAATATCAAATTTATTTACAACGCCGTCGCTTCCCACTTTGTGAACACCGCAGTGTCTTACGTAAGGTGCTTTAACCGCATTATGATCTAGCTCAAAACTTTCTACTGATGGCATAATACCACTCCTTTTTTCTTCTTTCACCTATCATAACATGCAATTCCGATATATTTCATCCATTTAATAACCTTTATTTCTTTTAGTTGCTTTTTATTCTTTCTATCCCTTATAGTATGAGCAAACACGAAAGAAAGAACGTGATAATAAATGATTGCAAAGCTTTTGCTTTTACTTATAAAAGGATATCAAAAAGGAATTTCACCTTTTCTTCCGGCAAGGTGCCGGTTTTACCCTACTTGCTCCCAGTACGGAGTTGAATCCATTAAACGCTTTGGTGCCGTAAAGGGATCTTATTTGACTGTAAAACGCATTTTAAAATGCCACCCGTTCCATCCGGGTGGCATCGATGAAGTACCTGAGAAAAAATCACACTAAGCTTTAGTTGTTTTCGATTGCTTCATACCCATTTACAACAACATCTAGCTTTCCTGTATTTGGATCAATAACTAGTCCATGTACAGGAGTATCTTTTGAAAATAGAGGATGATTACGGATTGTCTCTACACTATGCTGAACAGTCTCTTCTACTGAATCAAAACCCGTTAACCATTGTTTCAAGTCCATAGAATATTCAATGGTATTAATCACTTCATCTGAGATGCCTTTTGCTCTTACTTTCTCTAAAAAAGGTTCCGCTTGAAGTTTACCTGCTCCACAGTCGTGGTGACCAATTACACATACCTCATCTGCTTGAAGCTCGTACACAGCTACTAAAATGCTTCGCATAATACTTCCAAATGGATGTGAAACAAGCGCTCCTGCGTTTTTAACAATTTTCACGTCTCCGTTGCGCAAATTCAAAGCGTGTGGAAGTAATTCTACCAATCTTGTGTCCATACACGATAAAATAACCATTTTTTTATCAGGGAATTTGCTTGTTTCGTAAAGTTCATACTTCTTTTCTTCTACAAATTTTTGGTTGAATTCTAAAACATCTTGTAATAAGCTCATCTGCTGTCTTCTCCTTCATAAAAAAAATTCTTTCTTGTATTATAATACTTTTTCCTATAAGATGAAAAGCGTTAAATCGTAATAATTATTATTTACAAACAAGAAAGTAGGTTATAACAGTGAAAAAAATTCCCGTTACCGTGTTAAGCGGATACCTTGGTTCAGGTAAAACAACTCTTTTGAACCATATTTTAAAAAATAAACAAGGTTTAAAGGTCGCGGTCATTGTCAATGACATGAGCGAAGTAAATATTGATGCAGACTTAGTTAAACAAGGCGGATTCTCTCGAACGGAAGAAAAACTTGTTAAAATGCAAAATGGCTGTATTTGCTGTACGCTTCGAGACGACCTAATGAAAGAGGTAGAACGCCTAGCAGACAATGGTGATATTGATTATATTGTCATTGAATCTTCCGGAATCAGCGAACCTATCCCTGTTGCTCAAACATTTACTTATATTGATGAAGAGCTTGGCATTGATTTAACTCAGAAATGTTCGTTAGATACGATGGTCACTGTAGTAGATGCCAATCGCTTTTGGGAAGACTTTTCATCCGGCGAAAGCTTATTAGACCGCAAAGAAGGAACAGATGAAAACGATACAAGAGAAGTGATTGATTTATTAATCGATCAAATTGAATTTGCAAACGTCATTTTGTTAAACAAAGTTGATTTGTTAACAAAAGATGATGCAGATGAGCTGCAGGCTGTTCTTCACAAATTAAACTCAGAAGCCACTGTTATCCAAACAATTAATAGTGAAGTAAGCCTTGAAGCCATACTTCATACCGACTTATTCGACTTTGAAAAAGCTAGTCAAGGAGCCGGATGGATTAAAGAATTAAATGAGGAGCACCATACGCCTGAAACGGAAGAGTTCGGTATTTCTTCTTTTGTATACAGAAGGAATCGTCCCCTTCATCCTGAACGCTTTATGAAATGGTTAGAGAACTGGCCGGTTGATATTATACGTGCAAAGGGATTTTTCTGGCTTGCTTCGCGTAATAATATGGCAGGACTTCTTTCTCAAGCCGGTACGTCCATTATGATTCAAGCAGCGGGTGAATGGATAGCAACTTACGAACCGGAAGAAAGAGAACAAACCTTAAAAGAAGAGCCTGAATTACGAGCAAAATGGGATGAACAATTTGGAGATCGTATTAACGAGCTTGTGTTCATTGGTATTGATATGAACAAAGCTGAAATAATTGAAACTTTAGACCGCTGTTTGCTGACAAATGAGGAAATGAATCAAGATTGGGCTACTCTCAAAGATCCCCTTCCTAAATTTACAGTAAGTGCGTAAATTTTTAGTTTTCAAATCGTAATAATTACGATATAATAACATAGGTCATAAATGGTTACGATACAAACGGAAGGAGCAACATAATGAAATTCAAACCACTTTTAATGGTGCTTGCATTAGGAATTGGAACAGCTCTTGCAGGGTGCAGTTCAAGCAGTGCAAATAACTCATCTGATAATAAAAACAAAAAATTAGAAATTTATACAACAATCTACCCTTTACAGGACTTTACTGAAAAAATCGGCGGAAAATATGTAGAAGCTAAAAGCATTTTACCAACCGGTGTAGACGCGCACTCATTTGAGCCTACAACAAAAACAATGGTCAAAATCGCCAACGCGGACGCATTTGTTTACTCAGGAATTGGACTTGAAGGTTTTGCAGATAAAGCACAGTCTACACTTAAAAATGAAGATGTAGCTTTAGTAGAAGCTGCAAAAGGAATTAAATTAGCAAAGAGTTCTGAAGATGAGCATGCCCACGAAGACGAACATGCCCATGAAGAAGAGCATAACCACGGAGATACAGACCCTCACGTTTGGCTTGATCCTGTTTTAGCTATTCAATTAGCAGAAAATATTAAAGACGAACTTATTGAATTAAAACCAGATAAAAAAGCAGAGTTTGAAAAGAACTTCCAATCGTTAAAGACTCAGCTTGAAGATGTGGACCAAGAGTTAAAAACAACGATTGGCGACGCACCTCATAAAGAAATTTTAGTATCACATGCAGCCTATGGCTACTGGGAAAAACGATACGGCTTAAAGCAAATTAGCGTAGCGGGTTTATCTCCTACAAATGAGCCGTCTCAGAAACAATTAGAAAACATCGTAAAACAAGCAAAAAAAGACCATATCAAATACTTTATCTTTGACCAAAATTTAAAGCCTAAAGTGTCTACGCTTGTAAAAAATGAAGTAGGAGCTCAAGCTTTAACACTTCATAACTTAGAGTCATTAACAAAAAACGATGTTAAAAATAAAGAAGACTATTTCTCCATTATGCAACACAACATTGATACGTTGAAAAAAGCATTATATTAATAAAAAAACTAGCCTCCCGGCTAGTTTTTTTATTGTAATTTATATTTTTGCTTAAAGCGTTCTACACGGCCGCCTTTATCAGCAAATTTTTGTTTTCCTGTATAAAATGGATGTGTATCCGAACTGATTTCAACTTTTAAAAGCGGATATGTGTTGCCATCTTCCCATTGAACGGTCTCATTTGATTGTTTTGTAGATCCTGATAAAAATGATGTTCCGCTATTTGTATCCATAAATACAACTTTACGATAGTCTGGATGAATATTTGTTTTCATTAAATATCTCTCCTTTAAAACAATATATACTTATTATAATCGTAATGATTACTATTTTCAAGTTATATGTTTTACCAATTCTGATGCATAAAGCGTGGTAAAAAGTGGACAATAAGGTTTATCAATACTTTACTGGAAAGGTTGAAAAATGAATGGATCATTTAGTTACTGCACGTTCAATGTTTGGTCTGAACATGGGAGTACATATCATTTTTGCCACTCTTGGCGTCGGCATTCCTCTCATGATTTTATTGGCTGAAATTCTTTACTACAAAACAAAAGATAAAGATTATGAACTTATGGCACAGCGTTGGACAAAAGGAGCTGCTGTCCTGCTTGGAGTCGCCATTCCTACGGGAACGATTGCTGGTGTACAACTAGCGTTGCTTTGGCCGGGTTTTATGGAAATTGTAGGAAAAGTAATGGCTCTTCCCTTTCAAATTGAAATTTATGCTTTCTTTATTGAGGCTCTGTTTCTCTCTATTTACGTATACGCAGCGGACCGTATTTCTCGAAAAATGAGGATTATCAGTCTAATTTTAGTAGCAATAGGAGCACTTGCCTCTGCCGTTTTAATTACCAACGTGCATGCATTTGAAGGGACACCTGCTGGCTTTCGAATTTTAAATGGAGACATTGTAAGCGTAGATCCTTGGGCAGCTTTCTTTAATCCGAGCTTCTTTGTAACGTCCGGTCACGTAGCGGTTTCTGCTTATACAACCGGAGGCTTCGTCATTGCTTCAGTCGCTGCCTTTAAAATGCTTCGTGCGCGAAAACATAATCCAAGAGAATATAAGTTTCATCATAAAGCGTTGATGATGGGATTAGTAATCGGCGGGATTTTCTCTTTTGTAACGGCTTTGAATGGACATGAATCTATGCAAAAAGTATACGAATATCAACCCGAAAAACTTGCAGCAGCTGAAGGTCTATTTGAAACGCAAGATCATGCGCCATTAGCTTTAGGCGGATTCACAGATGAAAAAGAACAGCGAGTCAAGTATGGAATTGAGTTCCCATGGATGCTCAGCTTCTTGTCAGGTAATAGCTTTAATACAGTGATTACTGGACTCAATGACTTCCCTAGGGATTATTGGCCGCCGCTTTTTGTGCATACCTTGTTTAACGGTATGGTCATTATCGGATCGATTTTAATTTTAGTGGCGCTAGTGGGCGTTGTTTGGTACAAGTTTTTAAAGAAGAAAAGCTTCCCTAAAATTTTCATATGGGCATTTGTCGCAACGGGCCCTCTCGCGATCATGGGCATTGAATTCGGATGGATTTTCGCATGTACCGGAAGACAGCCCTGGGTCATTTACCGCATCATGCGTACATCAGAAGCAGTTACCACTTCTGCTAATTTGCATATTTTATTTTTTTTATTTTTGCTTGTTTATATCGTACTCGTGGCCGCAGTCGCCCTTGTACTGGTGTTTTATTTTAGAAGAAATCCGCTTTCTAAAGAGCTTGCTGCGCAAGCAGATTAAAAAGGATGTGAGAATATGGGTGATTCATTACTAGCAATTACTGTAATATGGGGCTTCATTTTTATCTATGCCGTAATGGGAACGATGGACTTTGGAGCTGGCTTTTGGTCGATGGTATATATTAATCGTACGAAAACAAATGCTACAGATGTAGCAAACAGATATCTATCGCCTACTTGGGAAGTAACCAATGTATTTATCGTTGCGATTGTTGTTGCGCTGTTTAGTTTTTTTCCTCGAGCTACATTTACGCTTGGCACAGTGTTACTAATACCCGGAAGTATCATTTTACTTCTCTTATCTATTCGAAGCGGATTTTTAGTGTTTTCACACTATGCTAGCAGCTTCAAATATCGGAGAGCGTTGGTTTATATATCCGGTATATCCGGCGTGTTAATTCCTGCTTTTTTAATCGCTGTACTGCCAGTAAGTCAAGGTGGATTTATTGATATAATTGATGGCACGCAGCGATTAAATTTAGCAAAAGTATTTTCAAGTCCGCACGTCTATTCATTTATCGGATTTGCCATAAGCTCTTCGCTGTTTCTATCGTCTCTGTTATTAGCAGATTACTCGAAGTCATCTGACGAAATGGAAGCTTATGCGGTCTATCGGCGTGATGCGCTCATTACAGGACCTCTTTCCCTGCTAATGGCTATCTTTATTATGATTACAATGCAATCAGAAGCAAGCTGGTTATATGATAAAATGATGCAGTTTAAGCCCCTTCTTTACGGATCTGTAGGTCTATTTGTAATAGCTGGTATTGCTCTGCTGCTACCTTCTCAAAAAGGAAAAGGCATGCCTCGTTTAGCCGTGGTAGCCATTATCCTTCAATATTTCTTAGCAAGTTACGTATACGGACGAAGTCATTTACCTTATGTTGTCTATCCAAACGTAACGATTGAGAATGGATTTACACATCCCGATGCGTTTCATTCTTTATTTATTGTGTATATTGTTGGTTTTGCTATTTTATTTCCTGGATTCTTTTATTTCTGGCGTCTATTTATGAAAGATAATAAAGAATACAGCAAAAAGAAGCCATATTAAAAAACCCGGTCAGCACTTGACCGGGTTTTCTTATGAAGCAGCAGATTTTGCTACTACTTCAGCAAAACCTTTAGCAAATACCTTACATTTTTCTATATCTTCTCCAAAGGGAGAGAGCTCGATTTTCAAACCGGGAACGGCTATATTTCCATTACGTCTCTTTATTTTTTCTTCAATTAAATCAACTGCTCCGCAAAAAACATCATATGATGAATCACCTGAGCCAAATACAGCCATCTGCTTTTGACTGAGATCTATATCATCCATTTCATCATAAAGATCTAAAAAATCATCTGGCAGCTCTCCATCTCCCCACGTATAAGCTCCAAAGATAATAGATTCTGCGGATACAAGGTCAGAAGCATCAATGTCATATACTTCTGCTCGTTTCACATGCAATCCATGCTTGACTAATTCTTCTTCAATCAAATCGGCTATTGCTTCTGTGTTACCTGACATACTCGCATAAGCTAGTAAGATTTCCTTCATGTAAATGACGCTCCTTTACACCAGCAGTGTCGGCCGCATATCCACTTCTTCAGCACATTCTCGTTGAAGAGGACAGTTTTCACACTCACTGGATGCATAATTCTTTTGAAAATGTTTTGGTTCCATTAACACACTTTTGACAATATGTAGTTGAAGTATGGATTTTTGATAATCGTCTGGTGCAATATGATAAGTTGTTGTTTCTCCAGTTAATAATGAATAAAAACGAATTTGTTCAGGAACCTTTTTAAAAGCTTGTTTCGAAAAAACGATAATAAAGTCTTTCATGGCGTTTTTCACTTTTTCATGGTCATCTAGAATGAATTTTGTTACCGTATAAGACTTCTCTGTCCATGCAGCAAAATCAATGGTTAGAGAAAGGTTGCTTTGAATTTCTTCTACATAAACGCTGTATTTCTCAAACACAAAAAGCGGTAATTCCACATGTACTTTCTTTCCTAAAAACCTTAGTAAATAATCGCTTACTTTAGCTAACACATCGTAATAGTGAACGGGTGATGAAAACATATTTGGCTTTAGGCGCCAATATTTTTCAATAAGCTGTAAAACATAGAGGTTTGAGCGATACTCAACTGGCTTGCTATAGTATGTTTTAATGATTTGATGGACAGTTACTTGAACGAGCTGTTTCCAATCTATAGATGTTTTTTTCAAAAGAAGCTGCTGCTGATAAAATTTGTACGGACATCGAATAAATTGTTCGATGTGGTCGTTAGAGAGTGTTTTTATATGCACTTTTATCGGTTCCACCTATGTCTCACCACCCTAATTGAAATTCATTCTCAATAATAAATAAAAATTAAATCATGAAATTTGCTCAATCACTTTACGAATAGCACTCCATGAATGTTTGACGAAATAAATCGGTTTTTTTTGTTTTTTTGCTTTCTCTTTAATGACTTTTGCCATATTGTGATTAATAAAATCCGTAATAACTAATACAAACCCAATATGTTCGGGTATTTCTCGCTTCACCATATTGCTTTTACGGCCATCTAAATGAATTACTTCATTAAATCCTTCTCCCGCTAAACGATCTGTAATATGCTTTAACCTGTCTCCTCCTACAACCATAACTGATGACATGTTTGTTCCCTCCCAATTAATTATTCATTTAATGATTTGCCAACAACTTGTATTCTTTACTATATACACAGTTTAATTGAGAATGATTCTCTTTGTCAATGTTTAATTGATAAAAATTCTCAATTAAAATGAAAGTCTACCACCTTTCTTATAAGTTAGTTGAATTTTGACCATACTATAGCTATCACATACAAAGGAGGGTTAACGTTGGAACAAAACATTCTTTGTGAAGTAAATAACTGTCACTTTTGGAAAAATGGAAATCACTGCAGCGCAGAAGAAATTTACGTGGTAAGTCATAGCGGAAAACATGCAGCAAGCAGTTATGAAACAGACTGTAAAACGTTCAAGCCAACTGAAGCGTAACCCGCAAAAGGACAGCCTCTGGGTTGTCTTTTTTCTCTCTTCAAGATCATAAAAAAGGAGACTAATATGAAAACTGAACAACTGATTCATTTTTTTAAAGAAGAAGCAATAAAAGCAAATGAACAAACCTTTCCAATCTATGTACAATCTTTTACTCATTTATGGACATATAAATGGGGAACACTTGAAAACATTCCAGAAGAAATTGATGACTTAATTACCACACGTGCGTTAGAACTTGGCCTTATTCACTTAAAAAAAGCTGACTAATCAATAAGGAAATTAGTCAGCTCTTGTATTTATAGATCATCAAATCCATTCGCATCTGATGCTTTTGTATATTGTCTTGATTTCTGTTCAAAGAAATCCGTTTTCCCTAAATCTACCTCTTGATAAGCAATAATCCAACGAAGAGGATTTTCAATCGGTGCTTCTGGGAAAGCAGCTCGGCCAAAGCCTAATTGATTACAGCGTTTATTAGCCATGTATTCAATATACTGCTGCAGTTCTTTCATCGTGATCCCGTCGAATTTTTCTCCGATAACAGATTCCGCCCATTCAATTTCAAGACGAGCTGCCTCTTGGAACGTTTCAACTACAAACGTTTCTAGCTCCTCCGTACGATAAGCTGGATTTTCATTTAGTACTTCCTTGAAAATCTTTTCAAATAACCCAACGTGAAGCTGTTCATCACGATTGATATAGTTAATCATCGTAGATGTCGCCACCATCTTTTGATTTCTCGCAAGATTATAGAAGAAAGCAAATCCGCTATAGAAGAAAAGGCCTTCTAAAATAACATCATATACCATAGACTTCAAAAAGTTTTCAACCGTTGCTTCTTCGCTAAATGCTTTATATCCGTTTGTAATAAAGTCATTTCGAGCGCGAAGCTTTTCGTCTGTGCGCCAGTATTCAAATACTTCATCTTGTTTTCCTTTTGGTACAAGACTTGATAAAACATATGAATACGAATGATTATGAACCACTTCTTGCTGCGCTAAAATAATCATTAGAGCATTAATCGAAGAGTCGGTTACATAATCAGCTACTTTGCTAGCATAATCTGATTGAATACTGTCCAGTAGCGCCAGCAGGCCAATAATTTTTAAAAAGCTCTCTTGTTCGTCAGCCGTTAACTGAGGGAACTGCTTAATATCTTGACCCATATTAATTTCAAACGGCGTCCAGAAGTTAGCTAGCATACGCTTGTATTTAGGGAACGCCCATGAAAATCGGACGTCATCCCAGTTTAGAATATTTGAGCTCTTGCCGTTGATGATTCCTGTCGAACGGTTCGGAGCTGTTTCGTTCATTAATTCTCGTTTTAACATGCTTGTCATTAATTATTCACTCCTTTTAACTATGACAGCTTTCACATTCTTCAATCACTTCACTTGATGTTGAACGTACGTAGTAGGTCGTTTTTAACTTTTCTTTCCATGCCGTCATATGAAGATCCAGCAGCTCTTTTGCTCGGATATCATTTTGTACATATAAGTTGAATGAAATGGATTGATCAATATGGCGCTGGCGCTTGGCGTTTTGCTTAATACTCCAGTGCTGATCAATTAAATAAACGGACTTATAATACCAGTTTGTTGCTGGCGATAAATCTGGTGCCGTCACTGGGATTTTATAGTTTTTCTTTTCCTCTGAATAAAACTTACGGAAAATCGGATCAATACTTGCAGTAGAACCCGCGATAATAGATGTTGATGAATTAGGTGCTACAGCCATTAAGTAGCCATTTCTTATCCCATTGCTTTGAACTTCGTTACGCAGTTCACTCCACGCTTCGCTTGTGTATTTACGTGTTTCAAAATAAGCGCCTGACTCAAAATCTGAGCCTTTAAATAATGGATATGCACCTTTTTCTTTAGCTAAGTTCATGCTTGCCTGTACGGTTAAGTAAGCAATTTGCTCGTACAATTCATCGCAATATGCTACCGCTTCATCTGTTTCCCATGCTATTTTCTTTAAGGCAAGCAAATGGTTCCAACCAAATGTGCCAAGTCCTACTGCGCGGTACTTTTGGTTTGTTAGTTTTGCTTGAAGTACTGGCAAATCATTTAACTCAATAACGTTATCAAGCATGCGTACTTGAATTGGAATTAAACGTTCAAGCACATCCTCAGTTACGGCTCTCGCTAAGTTGATAGAAGAAAGATTACATACAACAAAATCGCCCGGATTCTTTGTAATAATAATTTTTCCGTCTTCCGTAATTTCCTCTGTTACGACCGTTGTACTTTGGTTTTGCGTAATTTCTGTACATAAGTTGCTGCAGTAGATCATGCCCTCGTGGCGGTTTTGATTAGCTCGGTTAACCGTATCACGATAAAACATATAAGGCGTTCCGGTTTCAAGCTGGGAAAGCATAATGCGCTTGAAGATTTCAATAGCAGGTACTGTTTCTCTTGAAAGCTGTTCATTATTTACACACTCAGCGTAACGAGTGCGGAACGAACCGCTGCCTTCTTCTTCATCATAAAAATCTTCTAACGAGTAGCCCATCAGCGTACGAACTTCGTGAGGATCGAATAAGTGCCAGTCTTCACGAGCCTCTACTTTTTCCATAAACAAATCTGGCAAACATACACCAGTGAATAAATCATGCGTGCGCTGACGTTCGTCACCATTGTTCAAACGCGCGTCTAAGAATGAAAAGATGTCTTTGTGCCATACGTCTAAATATACGGCAATAGCTCCTTGTCGTTGACCTAGCTGATCGACACTTACAGCCGTATTATTTAGCTGTTTCATCCATGGAATTGTTCCTGATGATACGCCTTTAAAACCTTTTATATCACTTCCTCGGCTTCTAATATGACCGAGGTAGACACCAATTCCGCCTCCATTTTTACTAAGCGTGGCCAAATCTGTATTGCTATCATAAATACCGCGTAAGCTGTCATCAATCGTATCAATAAAGCAGCTAGATAGCTGTCCGTAGCTCTTTCCTGCGTTTGAAAGTGTTGGTGTGGCAACCGTCATATATAGACTAGAAAGCGCCCAATACGCTTCTTTTACTAATGCTGTTCGATTTTCTTTCTTTTCTTGAGACATCAGCGTCATAGCAATGATAAGAAAACGTTCTTGCGGTAATTCGTATACGCGCTTATCATGTGATGTCGCTAAATAGCGATCTGCTAATGTCAACAATCCAATGTATGTAAATAAACGATCACGTTCAGGAATAATGACTGAAGCAATTTCATTAATTTCTTCTTCTGTATATGTTTTTAATAGCTGCTTATTATAAATGCCGATTTTTGTTAATTCTTGAATAAGCTGATAAAACGAACCGTACTTCTCTTTTTTATCGTAACCTCGGTTGTCCGCTGCTTTTCGATATAGTTCGTTTAAGTAGACGTCTGCCGCTACGTACGTCCAATCGGGTTCTTCCATTGAAATACGCTCTAAGGCTGCCAAAATTAGGACGTTTGCAACCTTTTCGTCCGTCATATTTTCCTTTACTGTAACAGTTTGAATAACCTTTTCCTCATACAAAGAAAAATCAAGCTGCGTAAATTCTTTTTTTAAACGTTCAATATATGCAGTTAATTCATGTAGAATTGTAGGCTTTAATGTATTCACCATAAATATGGCTCCTCTCTTCACTTCAAAATAAAAAATCGCTCACCGTACCTCGGTGAGCGAATAGAACGAAGATAGAAGAAGACACTAAGTCTTTTCTCAATCCTCGCTCTACCCTCTCACCTCCCGAAGAAGATAAAACGACATAAAAAAGGCAGGTCTCCTGACTTATGCTTCTTTTTACTTTAAGGCCTTCCCATGATGTTTACTCACAGTGGATCTCCTTATTTCATCAGCATTCACAGTTGCGGGAACAGCTTTGGATTTTCACCAAATTCCCTTTTAAGTCTTTTTATCAGACACCTTTTTCACTGGAAAACACAAAATATAGTATTTTATTATAGATTTCAAAACAACATATTGTGTTATGTTATAAACACATTATATAGGACAACTTAGAAAACTATCAACCTATTTTCAAAAATAATTTTGTTTTTTACGATAAAACTCTTCGACTTTTTTCATCAAACTATTCCATCATAACATGTTTTGACACGCTTGATGGAACAATGTGCTCTTTTAAAAAAATTTGTCCTATTTTTCTACTAAACATTGACAACCTCAATAAAAAAACCGTTTTTCATCAAAAAACGGTTTTTAATTATTTATATTTTTTTTCAAATGCTGTGATTGTTTTGATAAACTTTTTATCAATATCGTATCCTATCCCCGGTTTTCCCTTCACCTTTATTACTCCAGCTTCTACCTCTACTTCGGGCTTAATAATATCTTTTTCCCAATAGCGAGACGACGCAGAAATATCACCTGGTATCGTGAAAGAAGGCAGTGTGGCAAGGGCGATGTTATGAGCTCGTGAAATCCCTGCTTCTAACATTCCTCCAACCCAAAGTCTTACACCATGCTGGGCGCATAAATCATGAATTTGCTTTGCTACGGATATTCCGCCAACTCGACCGATTTTCACATTGATAATCTTACAGCTTCTTTGTTCAACTGCATGACGTGCATCTTCATAGCTCACAATACTTTCATCTAAGCAAATTGGCGTCTTCATTTGCTTTTGTAACAATCGATGATCAAGGATATCATCAGAACTTAACGGCTGTTCGATCATCATTAAATTCAATTCATCTAGTTTCTTCAATGAATCACTATCGCTTAAAGTATAGGCTGAATTGGCATCAGCCATAAGAGGAATGCTTGGAAATTCATCTCGAATTTGTTTCAGTAGCTCATAGTCAGCACCCGGCTTAATTTTCACTTTAAAGCGCTTATAGCCATCTTTCATGTAAGTCTTTATTTGTTCTTTCATTATGGAAATATCATTTAAGCCAACTACCACTCCAGCTTCTACAGCAGACCTTACTCCGCCAATTACTTCAGATAACGGCTTATTTTGCCGCTTTGCATACAAATCCCATACAGCACAGTCTAAAGCTGCTTTAGCCATGTTATTTCGCTTTAGAGGTTTGAATAACTTTTGAACATCCTCTGGTTTTTGAAGCTGATGATGAAGAAGCGAGGGAATTAAAAAATCGTCTAACATATGAAAACATGTCTGAATCGTTTCTTCCGTATACCAAGGAGATGAAAAAGCAACGACTTCTCCCCACCCTGTAAATCCTTGTTCATCTTCTACTTCAAGCAAAATCAATTCTCGATCCTGCACTGTACCATAGCTTGTTGAAAAAGGAGAAAGAAGCTTCATGTCAATTTTATAAAGATGTACTTTTTTTATAATCATCGATTAGCTCCTTTTCTGTATGAACGATGATAGCTTCCGGCGTATGATTTTATTAGAAGCTGTTCGCGGCAGCTCCTCTACTCGAACGAAATACTTTGGAAGTTTGTACTTTGCTAAAAATTGTTGAATGTGTAAAGATAATTCTTCATCTGAAACGTCTTCGTTTACAACAATACATGCAGCTGGCACTTGTCCCCATTTTTCATCAGCTACTCCCGTTACACCGGCCTCTTTAACAGCGGGATGCTTCAACAAAACATTTTCAATTTCAGCTGGGTATACATTTTCTCCACCTGAAATAATAAGGTCTGAACGTCTGTCTAACACATATAGAAAGCCTTCTTCATCCACTTTCCCGATATCTCCTGTATAGAACCAGCCTTGTTGAAGGGCTTTTTCAGTAGCTTCAGGTTTATTTAAATATCCTTTTGTAACATTTGGACCTTTAACAATGATTTCTCCTGCTTCGCTGGTCTCATTTCCTTTTTCATCTACAATTTTCATTGCACATGGAAATAATGGTTTACCTGCTGATCCCAGTTTTCGCAAACTATCTTCAGGTGAAAGCGTAACGAACTGTGAAGATGTTTCTGTCATTCCATACGTTTGATAAACAGGAATTTCTTTATTCACACAAGCCTCTAAAATAGTAAGCGGTGCAGGTCCTCCTCCTAAAAGCATGCATCGAAACGTATGCGGATATTTCCGTTCTCCTAACTCATCGAGCATGTTGGACAGCATGGAAGTGACAACCGACATAATCGTTACCTCTTTGTTTTCAATTGCTTCATTTACTGCTCTTGCTTCAAACCGTTCTTCTAAAATGATTTTCATTCCGTAAAAGACGCTCCGCATTAAAATAGATAAGCCGCTAATATGAAACAAAGGAACCGCTATAAGCCAGCAGTCTTTTTCGTTTAATCCTAAATTAAGCGCTGAGCCAACGGAACTCCACCAGTGATTTCCATACGTCTGCAGCACTCCTTTTGGATGACCTGTTGTTCCGGACGTATACATAATGGTAAATGTCTCCTCGAGATTCCACGTTTTTTGAAAATCCGTTTCTGCTTCTGGAGAACTTTTTAAAGCAGGTAAAGTAAGCTGAGTAATGGAACTTTGGAATTCTCTCATTAAAAATGTTTCATCCGCAATAAGCAACGACACGTTTGCATCTGTTAGCTGATAATTAATTTCTTCGTTTGTCAAACGCGTGTTGACGAGCAGCAACCTTGCACCAATATAAGAAACCGCATGTAAAATCTCAATAAGCTCCACTCTATTTTTCATGTATAAAGCAATGGTATCATCTTGCTTTACACCGTTAAACGAAAGCTGCTGTGCTACTTTTTGAACACGTTTATGAAGCTCTTGAAACGTAAGATACGTTTGGGATGTTTCTACCGCCACTCGATTTGGCGTCAAATATGCTCTTTGCATAAGCCCATTGGGAATCGTTTGGCTACTCATGAATTTCTCTCCTTTTTATACTGATTAACTAAATTAAATTGAAAAAACAGCCTGATGATAATCACCAAGCTGTTTCAGCTGTTTAAGGGAAACGTGGGAACTGTTGGAAGTCTGGATTGCGTTTTTCCTTAAATGCATCGCGACCTTCTTTTGCCTCATCGGTTGTGTAATAAAGAAGCGTTGCGTCACCCGCAAATTGCTGGATACCAGCTAAGCCATCCGTATCAGCATTAAATGCTGCTTTTAAGAAACGAAGAGCGGTTGGACTTTTTTCTAACATCTCTTCACACCATTGAATTGTTTCAGCTTCAAGCTGTTCTAATGGAACGACCGTGTTTACTAATCCCATGTCTAGTGCTTCTTGAGCGTTGTACTGACGGCATAAGAACCAGATCTCACGCGCTTTCTTATGACCTACGATGCGAGCTAAGTAACCAGAGCCATATCCTGCATCGAAGCTTCCAACTTTAGGACCTGTTTGTCCAAATACTGCGTTATCCGCTGCAATTGTTAAGTCACATACAACGTGAAGAACGTGGCCACCACCAATTGCATAGCCTGATACCATTGCAACAACCGGCTTTGGAATTACGCGAATTAAACGCTGTAAATCTAGAACGTTTAGACGTGGAATTTCATCTTCTCCTACATAGCCGCCGTGGCCGCGAACTCTTTGGTCTCCGCCTGAGCAAAATGCTTTATCTCCAGCACCTGCTAATACAATTACTCCAACGCTTGCATCGTCACGAGCATAAGCAAATGCATCGATCAATTCCATTACTGTTTTTGGACGGAATGCATTGTGCACTTCTGGACGGTTAATCGTAATTTTAGCGATTCCGTTATATGTTTCGTATAAAATGTCTTCATACTGACGTACTGATGTCCATTCAACTGTCATCTTTATTTCCTCCTAATTATGTAGTAGCTAAGAACTCACTTACTATTCTACCAAAAATCTCGGGTTGTTCCACGTGAATTGCATGGCCTGTCCCTAAAATAATTCTAGAAGTAGCATTTGGTATTAATGTTTGCATTTCTTTGGAAATTAAACAAAACTTTTGATCTACTTCTCCTGTAATAAGCAAAACCGGCATCAACAGATCGTCCAGCTTCTCCCAAAGGGACGGCTGGACTCCTGTTCCCATTCCTTTCAAACTGTTGGAAAGGCCGATTTCTGTATGCGAAAGTCTTTCTTTACGCACCGCTTCTTGAACATGGCTAGGCAATTGCTTTTGAGAACGAAAAAGAGGAATCTCCTCCCAAAAGTTCACAAATTCTTCAATTCCATTTTTCATAATGCGGCTCGCCAGCTGTTCATCTTTTTCTTTTCTTAGCTTTTGTTCTTCTCGCGTTTTTAAACCAGGCGATGCGCTTTCTAATACCAACTTTTTCACATGGTGTGGATATCGCTGGGCAAATGAAAGAGCAAGCCTTCCTCCCATCGAATATCCAATTACATTCACCTGTGATAAAGATAGCTGTTGAAGAAGCTCATGCAGTGCTTCCACAACTGCTTCCATTAAATATGGTTTGATTTCTTTGGGAGCTGCTGATTGGCCATGACCAATAATATCAACAGCAATTACCTGATAGTCTTTAACGAATTCCTTCATAAAGGTACGCCAAGTTTGAGAAGAGCCGGTAAAGCCGTGAAGCAGAAGCAGCGGCTCTCCTTTTCCCTCGGTGTGCACATGGTAAGATACACCTTTTAATTGATACATCATTGCCTATTCCTCACCGTTTGACAAATTTATTTCCTCGGAAACAAGTTTCCACAAACTGCGATGAGTCTCTACATTTTCTGTACGAGTTGTACGAATCTCTACAACATGCAACCCGCCCTTTGTGAAAGCATGGTTCATTGCATGTCGAAATTCTTCCCAGCTGCTTGCTGAAGAAAATTTGCCATCATACAGACGAGTGGCATGCTCAAAGTTTAATCCAGTTGGCGTACCGAATAAAAATTCAAAGTGCTTTTCTTGTTTTGACTGCGGTAAAAATGAAAAAATTCCTCCGCCGTCATTGTTAACTAGCACAACGGTTAAATTTAAATTATGCATTTTAGCTGCCAGCAGACCATTTAAATCGTGATAAAACGATAAGTCACCAATAAATAAAACGGTGTGATCGTAAGCCGTGCTTACGCCTAGAGCAGAAGAAACTACACCATCAATTCCATTTGCGCCCCGATTTACAAAGAGTGGAATATCTTTTTCCGTATTTAAAAAGAAAGAATCAATATCTCGAACAGGCATTGAATTTCCAGCAAACAAAGCCGTGCCTTCAGGTACTACATCAACAATTTCTTGAACTACTTGTCCTTCGAACCATTCCTGGCCAGAAGTTAGTGTTCTCAGAGCCTGTGCAGTTTGAGCATTAATCTTTTTCCACAGACTCAGCCATGAAGTAGATTCCTCTTGATTCGCTGAAAGACGCTTGATCAGTTCTTCACAAAATAATGTCTCATCGGCTTCAATCATCACTGTCGAACGTAAAGTAGGGTCTCTCCAGCCTTTACCTTGGTCAACTACAAACATTTCTGTCGGCTCGTGTGCTTTCAAAAATTGCAATAGCGGTTTCGATACCGGCATCGCGCCAAAACGAATGACAACTTCCGGGTAAAAACGCTCATCAACCTTATCACTTTTTAAAAATGTATCATATGTCTCTATTACATTTTCTTTTAAATGCTTGCCGCTTCTTAATTGCGATAACGGATCTGCGAGCACTGGAAAGCTTAAAGATTCAGCTAAACGGCATACGCTGTCTACTGCTTTTAAAGACATTTGATCTCCGCATATAATAAGTCCTTTTGTTGTTCCCTCTAAGCGCTTCGCAATTTCTTCGAAACCTTTTTCAGATAGAGATGCTTCTCCATGAATAGCAGACACATATGATTTACCGCGTTTCCCTTGACTCCATAAATCTTCAATAGATAAATCTGGTACAATCGGTTCACGTAAAGGTACGTTAATGTGTACAGGACCGCTCGGTATAGCTTGAGCTGTATGAACAGCCCTTGAAGCTACTGTTCGAATATAACGATTCATATCTGCACTTTCTTCTGGTAAAGCTGTATCTACAAACCACTTCGCATATTGACCGAAAAGATGATTCTGATTAATGGCCTGCGGGGCACCTATATCCCTTAACTCATGGGGACGATCCGCTGTGATAACTACTAAAGGAATGCGTGAGTAGTGAGCTTCAATTACTGCAGGATAATAATTCGCTGCAGCTGTTCCAGATGTACATACAAGCGCCACTGGTTTTTTCTTTGCTTTTGCTATTCCTAGAGCAAAAAAGCCGGCGGAACGTTCATCAATATTTAAGTGTACATGAATATCAGGGTGCTCAGCCATAAGCATCGCAATAGGCGTTGAACGTGACCCTGGACTGACCACTACTTCTTCAACATTTGCTTCTACTAATTCATCCACGAATGACGCAATATACGTTGTTAATGATTTAATGTGTTCCACGCATAATCCCTCCTAAAGCTGAAAGCATCGGGTTGAATTTAATTCTTGTTTCTTCATATTCACTTTCAGGCGTAGAATCTGCTACAATTCCACAGCCCGCAAATAAAACGGCTTCTTTTTGCTGAATAACAGCGGAGCGGATTCCTACTATAAATTCACCGTTTCCGTTGATATCCATCCATCCTAAAGGAGCTGCATACCAACCTCGGTCAAAGGATTCTAGCTGTCGAATAATAGGCAAGGCCTCCTGTTGAGGATATCCTCCTAGCGCTGGTGTTGGATGGAGCTTTTGAATAAATGAAAATAGCGTTACATCTTCCTTTATACGCCCTTTAACAGGTGTATACAAATGTTGAATATGCTTTGTTTTATATAAACTTGGCGTACTTGGAATTTCTACTTCATAACAATAAGAATTCATCGCTTCTTTAATCATATGAACAACAACATCGTGTTCAATTAAGTTCTTGGGATCTTGAAGCAATTCCTCACCTAGTTCGTGATCTTCCTGCCTTGTCTTTCCTCTTGGAATCGAACCCGCTAAACATGTGGAAAACACATAATCTCCTTGTTTTTGCACTAGCCTTTCTGGGGAAGCGCCGATAAAATGCTGATGCTCTCCCTCTAAAATATATGTGTAGCTAGTTGGCTGTTCCTTTAACAGACGCTGAAGCACGTATTCAGTAGAAATATCTTCATTAAATTTCACTTTTAATTGACGAGCAAGAACTACTTTCTCTATAGCCTGTTGCTTAATTAAAGTAGTAGCTCTTTCAATATTTCCTTTAAATTTCTCTACCCCAATTTCCTCTTTTTCCAACAGCAAAGGTGAAATATGGGATTCCCCGTCGTACTCTTCACAAAGAACAAGTTTTTGGACCTCTTCGAAATAATTGATGTGCTTTTTAACAGAATCTTGTCCTTTAACCATCATATTAACGGTAAGGTATCCTTCTTTGTTTACCTGGGTATATAACACAGTTGGAATCATAAATTTTGAAGTCGGGAAATCACTCCAATAGTTTTCTCGATACTGATTTGGGTCAAATGAAAATCCTCCAAATAAAAGAGGACCTGTCCCATCAGGGAAAATTTGGTTATTTTTATAAAAGTCTTCTTTTATAAAGCGCTTCCATTCATTTTCAATGTGGAAATAACGTTCTTTTGCCGCATTGGTGCAAATAGTATGCGCATATCCTAATCCAACAAATGTATAATAACTGTTGGGATCTTTCCAAAAAAAGCGTTCTTTATAAAACTGGTCATGTCCGTTCGCATAAAAAATAAGGGGGTCAATAGGTCTTACTTTTTTCACTAAACTGACCAATTTTGGCTGATTTTCATTTTTTGCACACTCAATCGCATCTTTAATGTATTCTTGTACTAACTGTTCGGTCGTTGCAATCACACTACGTCCCCCCGTTCATCTTTTTTTCTTAAGTCTGTAACTAACTTATTATAAACTTTCAGTTCAAAAAAATCTAGCATCGCGATTCACGAGAAAAAATTAATTTCGCTTGTCTAAATTATGCCTTTTCATTAAATAAATCAAAAATCTTTATGATCTATTCAGTACTCTTTAGACCTCGAGAGCATTATTTTTATCATACCCTTTTCTATAACCTTTAACTTTCTTTAATTTTCCACTCCTTTTCTCTCTTAGCTTCATGAATACCCCAAATACTCCTAATATGAATCGTGTTTTTTTGAATTTTTAACACATACTACAAAAGCACAATAAATTTTTAAGGGGGAGCTTCATGACACTTTCAAAACAAGAAATCAGTCAGTTAAAACAAAATTTACAGCAGCAGCAGGCTGATATTCAATCGCACTTTGATCAAAATGATCATTTTGGTCTAACTCGAAGCGACGCTCACGATGCTGTAGGAGAACTTTCAAGCTACGATAACCACCCTGGTGACACAGCCACGGAAACATACGAGCGTGAAAAAGACCTTGCATTAAATGAACATGCAAAACAAGAGCTACATGAAATAGAAGAAGCACTTCAGGCAATCGCTCACAGCACGTATGGAACGTGCAAAGTATGTGGAGCAGATATCTCGTTTGAAAGACTTCAGGCTGTACCAACTACTTTATACTGTAGAGAACATAGCCCATCGCAGGATATTCCAAAGCACAGACCTGTAGAAGAAAATGTTCTCCATCACCCATTTGGTCAATACGACTATGACGATACCGAAACAACAGGATATGACGCAGAAGATTCTTGGCAAGACGTTGCGCGTTACGGGACGTCTGAATCTCCTTCTGATTTTATAGAAGATACGTCTAGCTATAGTGAAACCTATATTGAGGCAGATGAAGCTATTGGATACGTTGAAGATTATGAAAACTTTGCCGCTACCGATTTATATGGACAGCCTTTTCCTATTTACCCTTCAAAAGAGCATGAGCGATATGAAAATGCACTGGATGAAGAAGGTACGATGACCATATTTGGAGATTTGCCGGCCTATGAGAAAGATCCATACACTGAAAAGGAGTAGTTCTTCATACTACTCTTTTTTCTATTTTTTGTAGGAGCTATAGGAGATGATATCGAATAAATAGGAGATTAGAATTAATAATGAGGTGAAAATGATGAATGCACATGAAATTGATTATAAATTGTATGGAGATGACATGCAGTTTGTTGAAATTGAATTAGATCCTTCAGAAAGTGTTATAGCAGAAGCTGGAGGAATGATGATGATGGAAGATGATATTGAGATGGAAACTATTTTTGGTGACGGTTCTTCTTCCACCAGCAGCGGGCTGTTTAATAAACTAAAAGGAGCTGGGAAACGCGTATTAACTGGTGAAAGTTTATTTATGACGGTATATACAAATAACGGATATCACAAACGAAAAGTATCCTTCGCTTCACCTTTTCCAGGCAAGATTATTCCTGTCGATTTAGAGCAGCTCGATCATAAAATCATTTGTCAAAAGAGCTCCTTTTTATGCGCTGCCAAAGGCGTATCCGTTGGCATTGATTTTCAAAAAAAACTAGGAACGGGCTTCTTTGGCGGTGAAGGTTTTATTATGCAAAAATTAGAAGGTAATGGCTTGGCATTTTTGCATGCAGGCGGAACCATTCATAAAAGACAGCTGCAGCCGGGTGAACGCCTTCGTGTGGATACTGGATGTTTAGTGGCCATGACCCGTGATGTAAACTACAACATCGAATATGTAGGGAAAATTAAAACAGCTCTGTTTGGAGGGGAAGGCATGTTTTTTGCTACTCTGTCAGGACCGGGAACAGTTTGGATTCAATCTCTTCCTTTTAGCCGACTAGCCGATCGCGTTTTATCAAGTGCAGTTTCGCCAACGGGAGGTAAAGGTGAAGGCAGTATCCTTGGTTCTTTAGGTGATTTCTTAAACGGTGACAACAGATAAAATAAAAAAGGTGTAGTCTTTGACTACACCTTTTCTATTTATTGATTTAATAAATTTTTAGTGGAATGAATTCCCCAAATATCAGATGCATATTCCTCAATCGTTCGATCACTAGAAAAAAAGCCGGAGTGTGCAATGTTCGTCGCACTCATTTGAAGCCATTTATTTTCATTTCTATAAGCTTCGTTTACTTTTTGCTGTGCCGTAACGTATGAGTCAAAGTCACGGAGTACATAGTATTCATCATTTTGCATTAATAATGAATCATATATAGGCTCGAATAAGTCATATGTGTCAGGCAGGAAGCCGTTTGTAAGCTGCTCGAGCACTTGTCGAATCCGCTTATCATGATGGTAATAATCATAGGCACGGTATCCTCCATTTTGCTGATAGCTCAACACTTCTTCGGCTTTTAATCCAAAAATAAAGACATTATCTTTTCCTACTGCCTCGCTAATTTCGACGTTCGCTCCGTCCATCGTGCCAAGAGTTAACGCTCCGTTCATCATGAATTTCATATTTCCTGTTCCCGAAGCTTCTTTGCTGGCGGTTGAAATCTGTTCACTGACATCCGCTGCAGGAAAGATATACTCAGCAAGTGACACACGATAGTTTTCTAAAAAAACGACTTTTAAAAACGGTGATGTTTGTGGATCATTATTGACAACATCAGCTACAGAGTTAATTAGCTTGATGACTTTTTTTGCATAATAATAGCCGGGAGAAGCTTTCGCACCAAAAATAAATGTACGAGGAACGATTTGAAAATTAGGGTCTTCTTTTAATCGATTGTACAAATACATAATGTGCAGCACATTTAAAAGCTGCCTTTTGTAAGCATGAAGCCTTTTAACCTGTACATCAAAAATAGAATTAGAATCTATTTTAATTCCCGTTTGCTCTTGAATAATATCCGCAAGCAGCTTTTTACGCTGTTGTTTTACTGTTTTGAGTCCTTGTAAAAAACTTGGATCTTCCACGTACTCTTGGAGCTTTATAAGAGAATGCGGCTGTTTAATCCATTTATCTCCTATCACCTCGGTAATAAGGGAGGAAAGCTGCGGGTTAGCTTTTAACAACCAGCGCCGGTGGGTAATTCCGTTCGTTTTATTGTTAAATTTAGCAGGATAAAACTGATAAAAATCTTTCATTTCTCGTTCTTTTAAAATATCAGTATGAATCTTTGCCACACCGTTTACTTTATAACTTCCCACAATTGCTAAATGAGCCATCTTTACTAACCCGTGCGCTAAAATAGCCATATTTTCAATCCGCTGCCAGTCCCCTGGATATGATTCCCATAATTCTTTACAAAAGCGCTCATTAATTTCTTCAATAATCATATACACGCGTGGAAGCAAGGGTTGAAATAAATCAATTGGCCATTTCTCAAGGGCTTCAGAAAGAGTTGTATGATTTGTGTATGATATGGTATTGGACGTAATATGCCATGCATCTTCCCATTCCATTTTTTCTTCATCCAGTAAAATTCTCATTAGCTCAGGAATCGCAAGTACAGGATGCGTATCGTTAATATGAATGGCTACTTTTTCGTGAAAGTTTGTAAGTGTTTGATAGGTATTTCGATGTGCTCTGATAATACTTTGTAAGCTAGCTGACACAAGAAAATATTGCTGTTTCAATCTTAATATTTTACCATCTTCATGTGTATCATCTGGATATAAAAATTCTGATACAGCCTCTGTTTGACGCTTATACTCCATCACATCTTTATGTACTGGAAATGATGAAGGCTCCGCATTCCAAAGGCGAAGTGTATTAACTGTATCTGTTTTATACCCGATAACCGGGATGTCATAAGGAACAGCAGAGACGGGTTCTCCTTTCACATGACGAAAAGAGAATTTTTCGTCTTCCTGTACCATTTCAACTTCGCCCCAAAAGTTCACTTCTATGGCTTGATCTAATTTGCGTACTTCCCATGAATTCCCATGCCTTAACCACTGTTCTGGGAGCTCAATTTGAAAGCCGTTTACAATCTTTTGATCAAACAAACCGTGTTTATAGCGAATCCCATAACCGTGGCCAGGAAGATTAAGTGAAGCAAGAGAATCTAAAAAACAAGCAGCAAGCCTGCCTAATCCGCCGTTCCCTAATCCTGCGTCTACTTCTATCTCTTCAATATTTTCAAGTGAAATATTCAGATCACTTAATCCTTCTTTTACAACTTCCCGAATTCCTAAGTTCAACAGATTTTGACCCAATAGTCTGCCTAGTAAAAATTCGATAGAAAGATAATACACTTGCTTTGTATGTGAAGACCTATGAATTTCATTGGTTGAAATCCAATCGCTGCTAATATACTCTCGCACCATATTTCCTAATGTATGATAGTGATCTTGAACAGTAGATTCTTTAAAGCTCTTTCCATATGTCATTTCCAGCTTTTTTAAAAAAGCCTCTTGAAAGCTTTTTTTATCAGAGAACAATCTGCTCACCCTTTCACGATGGAGTAGATGTCAAATTTGAATACAATTGATTATATTTAAATGCCGATTGCCCCCAGCTATAATCCTGACTCATAGCATCCATCATTAATTTTTTCCATACATCTTTCTGGTGATAAAATGAAACAGCTCTTTCTAACGTATGAAGCATGTCATGAGCATTATAATTCTTAAAAGAGAAGCCATTTCCCTCTCCGCTATATTCATTATAAGCTTTGACCGTGTCATTCAGGCCGCCCGTTTCACGCACGACTGGAATGGTTCCATATTTTAAGGCTATTAATTGTCCGAGTCCGCAAGGCTCAAAACGGGAAGGCATTAAAAATAAATCCGTACCAGCATAAACTTTATGAGCAAGTTCTTCATTAAAACCAATAATAGCTTTTACTTGTTGCGGGTACGTATCTTCCATCTCACGGAAAAACTGCTCAAACTCGTGTTCTCCAGTTCCTAAAATAACAATTTGGGCTCCTAAGTTAACCGTCTCATGGAAAACGTGCTTAACTAAATCCAATCCCTTCTGCTGAGTTAACCTTGTAACCATCGAAATAATTGGAACATCCTTATTTTCTTCTAATTCAAGATAGCGCTGGAGCTCTTTTTTATTTTTATATTTCCCTTCAATCTTTTCTACCGAATAAGGATAAGATATAAGCTGATCTGCGTCTGGGCTATAAGCTTCTTCATCGATTCCATTTACAATCCCAATTAAATCTTGATTTCGCTGACGCAATAATCCATCTAAACTTTCTCCGTAATATGGCATTTGAATTTCATCTCGATATGTAGGACTTACCGTGGTAATTTTATCAGCTGATACAAGCGCAGCTTTCATAAAATTAATATTCCCATAAAACTCGAGCTGGCTTGTAGTAAAATAATATTCATTTAAATTTAATAACTCATATAAATTGCTCTTAGGGAAGATTCCTTGGAATTGCAAGTTATGAATCGTAAAGACCGTCTGAATATGATCATACATATCATAATTAGCACGAAGTAAAAATGGAATCATAGCCGTATGCCAGTCGTGACAATGAATAATATCAGGCTCATTCTCTAAAAACGGGATAGCTTCAAGCACGGCTCTGCTGAAAAAAGCAAATCGTTCAGCGTCATCGTAGTGCCCATATAAGCTATCTCTTTTAAAATAATATTCATTATCAATGAAAATATATTTAACGCCATCCATCGTTAACGATTCAATTCCGCAGTACTGTCTTCTCCACCCAACCTGTACATGAATAACTTTTTCAAGCACCATTTCATCTTGATAATGTTGAGGAATCGTTCCGTACTTTGGCATGACTACACATACGTTCGTTCCTAACTTTTTTAATTCTTTAGGCAGGGCACCAGCTACGTCTGCTAATCCTCCTGTTTTAATAAAAGGTACACATTCTGATACAGCAAATAATACATTCACGACTTCATCAACGCTCCTTGAGTTGTTCCTTTAGCAATGACTCTAGGTAATCCTGACTCACCTAGCAACGTTTCATTACTTCCTATTTTCACATCTTTGTCTAAAACAACATTTTCTAATACACTATTTTCTAAAATAACGCCTTTTTGCATCACAATGCTATTCTTAACGACCGTACCTTTTCCAATTTTAACGCCTCGGAAGATAATACTATTTTCCACATGCCCTTCAATCACGCACCCGTTTGCAATCATTGAGTTTTTCACAACCGCTTTTTTTGCGTAACGAGTAGGCGGTTCATCTTTTACTTTAGTGAAAACAGGACGTTCGTTGATAAATAACTGCTTCCAGACATCTGGAGATAAAATTTCCATACTTGTTTTATAGTAGGCATCTAAGCTAGAAATCTCAGCCGTATATCCATGGTGCTCATACTTTTCTACACGGTGAGATTGTGCCATATATCGAACCATTTCTTTAATCGTATAAAAATCATGGGATTCATTTTGCAAAATATTAACTAGAATAGATTTATTAATAATATACATATTAAGCGATTTATCACCCTGCTTCATTTCAGTAATATCTGCATTTGAAGCAATATGACGTTGCAACACGTGCTCAAAGTCAACTGTACATATCGTATAACTATTCGCAATTAATACGTATTCCTGCTTACTTCTTAAGAAATAATCAATATGATAACGGAACTGCGTGAATAGTGATGGACTTTCTAAGTGTAAATCACTTGTCATAGGAGGGAAGATAAACAATCCATCTCGCTTCCGATCCAAATCCCACTCTTTTCCTGAACCTATATGATCCATCAATGCGCGATAGCGATCACGAGGAAAAATGGCAACGCTCGAAATTCCAGAGTTCACCATATTAGAAAGCGTAAAATCGATTAATCGATAGCGTCCTGCAAAAGGAATGGCAGCAATCGATCTATAAAAAGTTAAAGGCTGCAGCGCTGTTGTGTTTGTACAAGCATCAATAATACCAAGCATTTGATTATTCAATGTCGTTCATCCTCTCTGTTCGTTAAATGCATTTAGCAACTGATTCAATCAATTCTTGAGTAACAAGAATTACTTCTTCGCTTCCTTTGGTCGGTCGAATAATAGTACCGTCTGGAACTTCAATGTCCGATGGAACAATTGCGTTTTCAATATATACGTTAGAGCCTATCTTTGCAGTAGGCATGACAACCGTTTTCTTAACCTCAGAACCTGAGCCGATTTGTACACCTGGAAATAACACGGACTGCTCTACGTTTCCTTCGACAACGCACCCTTCATTTACTAATGACTCCACCACGCAGGCGTTTGGCGCGATATATTGAGGAGGCTGATTAGGGTTAACAGAGTATACTTTCCATGAAGAGTCAAATAAATTAAGCTCGTCTTTATCACATAACAAATCCATATTCGCTTCCCACAAACTTTTTACAGTTCCTACATCTTTCCAATAACCTTGAAATGGGTATGCAATTAGCTTTTTCTTTTCATCTAGTAAAAGCGGAATAACATCTTTACCAAAATCATGGCTTGAATATGGATTGCGTGCATCCATTTCTAAATATTCTTTTAAAATACTCCATTTAAAAATATAAATTCCCATGGAAGCTAGATTATTTTTAGGACGCTGTGGTTTTTCATCGAACTCCATTACGTCTAGGTCACTATTGGTATTTAAAATACCAAAACGGCTCGCTTCTTCCCAAGGTACTTCAATAACAGAAATCGTTACGTCTGCTTCTTTGTTTATATGATAATCAAGCATATTTTCATAGTTCATTTTATAAATGTGATCACCTGATAGAATCAGTACGTACTCAGGATCATATTGTGTCAAATAGTTTAAATTTTCATAAATAGCACTAGCCGTGCCTTTATACCACTTTACTCCATCTGACTCCGCGTATGGAGGTAATACCGTGACGCCACCATTCCGTCGGTCCAAATCCCAAGCGCTTCCAATTCCAATGTATGAATTGAGAACTAGCGGTTGATATTGGGTTAATACACCTACTGTCTCAATACCTGAATTTGTACAATTACTTAAAGCAAAATCAATAATTCGATACTTACCACCAAATGGTACAGCTGGCTTTGCTAGATTTTTTGTAAGCGAACTGAGCCGACTACCTTTTCCTCCTGCCAATAACATCGCTACGCATTTCTTTTTTAACATGTTGTTTTCTCTCCCCTCGTTTTCTCTTTGCTCGTAGTATACTAATGCCAAACGGCGGAATATTCATTTCAATGCAAAAAGGTTGACCGTGAAACGATTCATCCACTGATTTTAATGCCTTTTTATTTACAATGCCTGAACCGCCGTACACTTCGTCATCACTGTTAATAACTTCAATGTACTCTGTCTCAACTGGAACTCCAACTTTGTAAGAATGATATGGATGCTCAGAAAAATTGCTAACAACTATAAAAATCTCCTGATTTTCTTTCGACTTACGAATAAAAGAGAAGATTTGTTGATGATGGTTGTTAACATCAATCCATTCGAATCCATCTGGATTATGATCTAATTCATATAAAGGCTTGCTTCTCTTATAAATCTTGATGAGATCCTTCATATATCCGTTAAGATTGCGATGCATATCAAAGTCATAAAGCATCCAATCCAACTCCTCTAAATCTTTCCACTCATCGAATTGGCCAAACTCTCCGCCCATAAATAAAAGCTTTTTTCCCGGGTGTGCAAAGAAGTATCCATATAGCAGTCGAAGCTGTGCAAACTTGCGCCAGTAATCACCTGGCATCTTATTAAGTAATGATTTTTTCCCATGTACGACTTCATCATGGGAAAGCGGCAAAATAAAATTTTCGTTAAACGCATACATTAGTGAAAAGGTCATTTTATCGTGAAGATAGGGACGTCTTTCCACGCCAGCTTCCATGTATGTTAAAACGTCATTCATCCATCCCATATTCCATTTATAATTAAAGCCTAAACCGCCCTCATACGTAGGTGCTGTAACAAGCGGCCAGTCCGTTGAATCTTCTGCCATCATTAATACCGTTTCATCAGATTCAAAAACAGCTTCATTCAACTTTTTCAAGAAGCTGACAGCTCCATCATTCACTGCTTTTCCAGAAGAATTTTGCCAATAAAGCATATTAGCTACAGCATCTACTCGAAATCCATCTATATGGAAGTACTCCAACCAAAACAAAGCATTCGAAATCAGAAAACTTTGTACTTCAGGCTTTCCTAAATCGAAATTAGCTGTTCCCCAAACGTAGTTTTCACGATCGGGTTCTTGTTTGTATTCATAAGTAGGTTCTCCATCGAACATATACAGACCGTGTTCATCCTTACAAAAGTGCCCGGGTACCCAATCTAAAAGAACTCCTATATTGTTTTGATGACACTCATCTATAAAGTTCATCAACTCTTTAGGTGTACCGTATCGACTGGTGGCGGAATAGTATCCAGTTCCTTGATATCCCCAGGATCGGTCGAGCGGATGCTCAATGACTGGTAATAACTCAATATGTGTAAAACCTTGTTCAGCAATATAAGGAATAAGCTCCTGTGCTAATTCACTGTATGTATAAAGGCTGCCATCTTCATGAGTCCTCCAAGACCCTGCATGCAGCTCGTAAATACACAGCGGTCTTTCATATATATTTTGCTGTTTTTTCTTTCTACGCCAATATTGGTCGTTCCATTTGTACCCATCCAATGAGTAAACAATAGACGCAGTGTTTGGGCGCACTTCGCTGAAGAAAGCGTATGGATCTGCTTTTAATTTTTTTTGATTGCTTTGTGTGATGATTTCATATTTATAAATAGTCCCTTGTTCTAATTCAGGGATAAATGTCATCCAAATACCTTCTTCATTAACTTTGACCATGGAATGTTGAAAACCGTTCCATTTATTAAAATCACCTACAACGCTTACACCCTTTGCATGAGGTGCCCACACGCAAAATCGTACGCCTTCAATCCCTTCTACCGTTACCTGATGCGCACCGAAAATAGAGTAACTGCGAAATAAGTTTCCTTCGTGATACAAATGAACATCAAATTCAGTAGGCTGAACCGCTAGATTCACTTTTGCCACCCCTTTAACTTCAAACATAATATACGCACATAATATACGCTTCTTACCACTCATTCCCTTTTACAGTAAAAACATAAACCTTTTCTACAAATATAATAGAATAAAAGTTCTTTTAAATTACTCTTTATCCCATACTCTTCATACTTTATTACTTTATGAATAATTCCATATGGCATAGGAAAAATCCTGCTTAAAACTTACTTTTTATTCTGAAAATTCATGGTAATTATTCCTAACTATTATTTCTGTTTACTTAATCTTTAAAAAAGCGCAAATAAAAAAGGTTTGCATATATGCAAACCTTTTTGAGATGACCCGTACGGGATTCGAACCCGTGTTACCGCCGTGAAAGGGCGGTGTCTTAACCGCTTGACCAACGGGCCATATTTAAATTTAAAACGACTGGCGGAGAAGGAGGGATTTGAACCCTCGCGCCGCTTACACGACCTACACCCTTAGCAGGGGCGCCTCTTCAGCCACTTGAGTACTTCTCCG